>NZ_CAQI01000043.1 GCF_001046895.1 Pseudarthrobacter siccitolerans | reverse complement strand
CAACAGCGGCCCCGATTTTTTAGTGCCGCGTAAATTCCGGGCTTGCGCCCGTTTCCGGTTAGTTGTCCACAACCAGCAGCGGGTTGGCCTGCTGGCAGACGGCGTCCCCCGCTGTCTGGTTGACGATGTCGTCGGGCAATGCCACGTTGGCGCCGTAGGTGGTGCCGGAGGTGAAGTCGGTGCCGAGGTAGGCCTGCACCCCTGATACGGCCGGCGCCGGCAGGATCTGCGCGGCGGGGATTCCCAGCTGGGCAGCGACGTCGGCAGCGACGTCCTCGAAGCCGGTCCCGTAGTAGACCACGGACTGGTCCGCCGCTATGGCCTCAAACTGTGCCGTCTGGGTGAACCCCCCGGAGACCAGCGCCTGCACGATCTCCTGGGAGCGGCCGGGAATGCCGGTGCCGTTGGCCACGGTGACAGGCTGCAGGGCCTTGTCATAGGGCGGCAGCGGGGGCGCCGTCTCCGTCGGAGCAGCTGTGGGGGTCTCGCTGGGCGCGGGCGTTGTGGGCGCTGTCGGGTCGGTAAGGTCGAGGTCCTTTTGCAGGGCGGAGAACAACTGGGAGCCGGCAGGTTCCGCGACCTGGAGCCTGTTCGGGTCCACAAGCGCCGGCGTGGTGGGAACTGCAACGAAGGCGACCTTGCTGATATCAATGTCCTTGAGCCGGTTGCCGATGGTCAGCAGCGTGGGAACGGAAGCCAGCCCCTCGTCCACGGTCAGGTTCTGGGTGACGACGTCGGCAATCTTCAGCATCTTGCCGGGATCGGACAGCGTCCCTTCATCTTTGATTTTGCGGGTGAGGGAGGACAGGAACCCCTGCTGGGCCTTGATGCGGCCCAGGTCGCCGCCGTCGGCGAATGCATGCCGGGTACGCAGGAACGCGAGGGCCATCTCGCCCTGCACCGCGGAGGTTCCCTTGGGCAGCCGCAGCCGGGAATCGGGGTCGTAAACGGCGTCGCTGATGCAGACGTCCACGCCTCCTACGGCGTTGGAAAGTTCTTTCACTGCGTTGAAGTCGGCCATCATAAAGTGGTCCACCTTCAAGCCGGTCAACTGGTTCACAGTGTCCACCGCGCAGCCGATGCCCGCCTCGCCCATGGCTTCATTAATCATCACACCGCTGCGGGCCGGATAGGTGGTGTTGGTCTTCTCATCCTTGCACTCCGGGATGTCGACCAGGAGGTCCCGCGGAAAGCTGATGACGCTCACCCGCTTGTTGTCCTCGGAAATGTCCATCAGCATCATGACGTCGGACTTGCCGTAGCCCTTCGAATCTTCTACGGCTCCGTACTCGCCGTTCGCGCCTTCGCGGGTGTCCGAACCGAGGATCAGGATCTGCATGCGACCGGCCGCGTCACTCACGGGAGCATCAGTACTTCCGCCGCCGGCATTCAACGGCGCTTTGGAGATGTTGCTTTGCAGCCGGATAAACCAGAATCCGGCGAACGCGAGGGCGCCGATCATCGCCAGCGACAGGACGCCGGTGACGATTTTCAACCACAACGGCATAGCCCGGTCGCGGCCCAGGTGGCGCGCGGCTCCAACGGTGCCGTCTTCCGCGTGCCTGGACCTCGGTCCCCCGGCTGACACGTCAGCTCCGTTTTCGCGCTTGTCGCGGCCTCGCCCCACGTAACGAACCTTCCTCTAGATTCTGAATCCGGTCCATTTTAGTGGTCCAGTCTGGGAAATTGCCGGGCGGCCCAGGCCGTCCCCGGTTCAAAGGCTCAGAAGCCCAGTTTGACCAGCTGTTTCGGGTCCCGCTGCCAGTCCTTGGCAACCTTCACATGGAGGTCCAGGTAGATGCGCGTTCCCAGGAGCGCCTCGATTCCCTTGCGGGCGTTGGTGCCCACTTCGCGCAGCCGGCTTCCGCCCTTGCCAATGATGATGGCTTTCTGCGACGGGCGCTCCACATAGAGGTTCACGCGGACGTCCAGCAGGGGGTTGTCCTCCGGGCGGTCCTCGCGGGGGACGATCTCCTCCACCACCACGGCCAGGGAGTGCGGCAATTCGTCCCGGACGCCTTCCAGCGCAGCTTCCCGGATGAGCTCGGCGACCATCACGGCTTCCGGCTCGTCGGTCAGCTCCCCGTCCGGGTACAGCGGGGGCGACGGCGGCATGTGGCTGATCAGTACGTCGGCTACGGTTCCCACCTGGAAACCGTCCGTGGCGGACACCGGAACAATGTCCTTCCAGCCCTCCTCCCCCAGCACTTCGCGGCCGAGCGCAGCGACGGCCAGGAGCTGTTCCGTGAGGGCCTGCCTGTCCACCAGGTCCGCCTTGGTGACGATCGCGATGATCGGCTTGCGGCCAACAGCAGCAAGCTGCGCCGCAATGAATTTGTCGCCGGGACCGATCTTTTCATTGGCAGGAAGGCAGAAGCCGATGGCGTCCACCTCGGCCAGGGTGTCCGCCACGAGGTCGTTCAGGCGCTTGCCGAGCAGCGTGCGGGGACGGTGCAGGCCTGGCGTGTCCACCAGGATCAGCTGTGCGTCCTCGCGGTGGACGATGCCGCGGATGGTGTGGCGGGTGGTCTGCGGCTTGGCGGAAGTGATGGCCACTTTCTTCCCCACCAGAGCGTTGGTCAGTGTCGATTTGCCGGCGTTGGGACGGCCCACCAGGACCGAAAACCCTGCGTGGAAACCGCCGAAATCCTCTTCGGCGGCGGCCTTATTTTTCTTGCTCACGTGGAACTCCCTGCTGGGTTGCTTCCGCCTCTTGGAAGAGGTCTTCAAGGTCAGTGTCTACTTTTGGTACGGGCGCCGCAATGATGTGGCTGACGCGGTTCCGGCGTCCTTCGAGCCTGTCGGCCCGCAGCGACACCCCGTCCACTTCCACATGGCTGCCGACGATGGGCACCCGGCCCAGTGCTTTGGCGAGCAGGCCGCCCACTGTGTCCACTTCGTCGTCGTCGAGCTCAATGTCAAAAAGCTCGCCGAGGTCGTCGATGCTCATCCGGGCGCTGACGCGGTAGGAGCCGTCCCCGAGCTCCACAGCCTCCGCGCTTTCGGTGTCGTACTCGTCCACGATCTCGCCCACGATTTCCTCAATCAGGTCCTCAAGGGTGACAAGTCCGGCGGTGCCGCCGTACTCATCGATCACGATGGCCACGTGCGTGGATTCTTTTTGCAGCTCCCGGAGCAGGTCGCTGACCGGCTTGGATTCGGGAACATAGCGGACTTCCCGGATCAGGGAATCCACCAGCGGCGGTTCCTCGTCGGCTCCCAGCTCGTGGAGGACTGCCGCCACGTCCTTGAGGTACACGATGCCCAGGATGTGGTCCGTGTCTTCGCCGATCACCGGCATCCTGGAATACCCCGAGCGGAGGAAGAGCGACATCGCCAGGCGGAGGCTGGAACCGGCCTCGATGCTGAGGATGTCTGTCCGGGGCACCATCACGGCACGGACCAGGGTGTCGCCGAAGTCGAAGACGGACTGGATCATTTCAGCCTCGGTGTCCTCGATCATGTCCGATTCGCTGGCACGGTCCACCAGTTCGCGGAATTCCTGCTCACTGAAGAACGCCTCATCACCGCTGGGCGCGCCGGGGGCCGCCGCACTTCCCAAAGCCACGAGCCAGCCGGGGATGGGTCCCAGGACCCACGTGAGGAAGCGGATCAACGGGGCGGTGAAGCGCACCACGGCAGCGGAGTGGAGCCTGCCGAGCTGGCGCGGCGACACGCCGACAATAACGAATCCCAGCAGTGCCATGATGCCTGTAGCGGCCAGGCCTGCGAGCCAGATGTTGTCCAGCAGGCTGTAGAGCAGCACTGCGACGGCAACCGCGGAGGCCATCTCGAACCAGATGCGCCAGAACCGCAGCGCCCGGATGTGGGCGACGGGATGGGCCAGGATCCGCCGCATGGCAGTGCCGCGGCTCTTCACGAGCGCTTCCTCGGCATCGTGCCGCGGGAGGAAATTGAAGGCGGCCTCGGCCGCGGTCAGTACTGCCGCGACGCCCAGGAAAGCCAGGGCCATCACGACAAGGAGCAAAGGCGTCACTGGGTGGTCTCGGCGGGCGCTTCTTTACCGGTGAAGCCGGACAGGAGCTCGCGCTGAAGCCCGAACATCTCGGCTTTCTCCTCGGGCTCGGCATGGTCGTAGCCGAGCAGGTGCAGGATGCCGTGCGTGGTCAGCAGCAGCATTTCATCCTGCAGCGAGTGGCCGGCGTTTGCTGCCTGGACCTTGGCCACCTGCGGGCATACGGCGATGTCCCCGAGCATGCCCTGGGGTGTGGGCCTGTCAGGAGTCCCGGGGGTCAGTTCGTCCATGGGCACCGAGAGGACGTCGGTGGCGCCGGGCTCGTCCATCAGCTCGATGTGCAGCTTCTCCATGGCCGGCTCGTCCACGAGGAGAATGGACAGTTCCGCCTGCGGATGGATGTACAGCTGCTCAAAGATGTACCTGGACAAGGCAACGAGTTCCGATTCGTCCACCTGGACGCCGGACTCGTTGTTCACCTCGATGCTCACGCGTGTTCCCCCCGTTTTTCCCGGCCTGCGGAATGCTTGACCCTGTTGCGCTGGGCGTCGTCCCAGATGCTGTAGGCATTGACGATGTCGCCCACCAGCCGGTGCCGGACAACATCTGCGGCGTCCAGGACGGAGAAGTTCACGTCCTCGATGCCCTGCAGGATTTCCTCCACGATCCGCAACCCGGAACGCGTGCCGAAAGGCAGGTCCACCTGGGTGATATCCCCGGTGACCACCATCTTGGACCCGAATCCCAGCCTGGTGAGGAACATCTTCATCTGCTCCGGCGTGGTGTTCTGGGCTTCATCGAGGATGATGAAGGCGTCGTTCAGGGTCCGGCCGCGCATGTAGGCAAGCGGCGCCACTTCGATGGTTCCTGCTGCCATAAGCCGCGGAATGGACTCCGGGTCCATCATGTCGTGCAGGGCGTCGTACAGCGGCCGGAGGTAGGGATCGATTTTGTCGCTCAGGGTGCCGGGCAGGAAGCCAAGCCGCTCCCCTGCCTCGACCGCGGGGCGGGTCAGGATGATGCGGCTGACCTCTTTTTGCTGCAGGGCCTGGACGGCCTTGGCCATGGCGAGGTAGGTCTTTCCGGTACCGGCCGGGCCGATCCCGAAGATCACGGTGTTGGCATCGATGGCGTCAACGTAGTTCTTCTGGTTCAGCGTCTTCGGACGGATCGTTTTGCCGCGGCTGGAGAGGATGTCATGGGTCAGCACGTCCACCGGGTTCTGCATGGACTGGGTGCGGAGCAGGGCCACGAGCTGCTGCAGCACTGCCGGGCTGATGACCGTGCCGCGTGCCACAAGGCCCCGGACCTCGTGGAGGAGCCGCATGATCCGCGGGACGTCCGTGGCCGGTCCGCTGATGGAAAGCTCGTTTCCGCGGACGTGGAAGTTCACATCGGGGAATTGTTCTTCAATGAACCGCAGCGCTTCATCATGGCTGCCGAGGGATTGAACCATCTGGTCGGAATTGTCGAAGAGGACTACTTCGGTGCGGACGCCAGGGAGTGTATGGGGAAATTCCCCCGCGGCGCCTTCGCCGGTGACAAGCCTGCGCTTTCCGTTAGCTGATTCAGTCATGGTGTTGGCCCGCGGGCCCGTGATCCCCTCGATCTCGAAAGAGTAGCTGTGGCTGATCCGCGGCGGGCTGTCCCCGTTGCGTCTCAGCGGTACCCTCCATCTTACGCCAGCGGGCAGAGCCGGCCCCATAGCAGCGCAGGATCCCGGGCGGGATACCTGACGCTGACAGCGAACGCAGGATCGGGCTTCCGTCAGTCCGGCGTCATTAGGTATCAACTTCATATCGGCCTCATATCGTTCCCGTTGCAGTTGCCGGGCTGGGCTCCTCCAACGGCTTTGGCCCGCCGGGGCTGTGCAATGCTGGAAATCCAGGGTGCCGATGAAGCACCAGGGCTGACCGGGGATCGGCCTATTCAACAGGAAAGGACAGGCAATCACCTTGCCGGAAACCGCAGGGCCCCGCCGGGCCGGAAGAGTCTTGAACGGTGCCCGTTCGATGCTTCTTGCCGGGCTTTTGGCTGCGGCCACTGTCCTCACCGGCTGCATTGCCGAACCGGACCCGGCCCCCACCGGCGCCCTTGCCACGAGTCCCGCGGCTCCGGGCAGCGTGTCCGGGGCCCCGTCCACCAGCGCGCCCCTGGAAACCACCCAGTCCTCCAACAAGGCACCGGTCTACTGGATCGGCCGGAGCAACAGCAACGTTTTCCTCTACCGCGAGTTCCGGGATGTTCCGGAGCAGGAAAATCCCGTGACCCGCGCCCTGCGCGCCATGATGTCGGATAAGCCGCTGGACCCGGACTTCTTCACGCCATGGCAGAACCCCAAGGAATTGGCGACGTCGATCTCGGGCAAGGACGTCATCACTGTTGACGTCTCGGAGGACGCCTTCAACAGCAACCTGGACGCCGATATGGCGGCCCGCGCCATCCAGCAACTGGTGTATACGGCCACCGCGGCTGCGGCCAGCTCCGGCCTGATCGACTCCGGGCAGCAGATCCGCGTACGCATCCTGGTGGACGGGCACACGGACTACATGGCGTTCAACCACGTACAGCTGGGGTCCCTCATGGCCCGAACGGCAGGACTCGTGGCCCCGGTATGGATCATCGATCCGCAGGAGAACGTTGAGGTTGCGGACGGAAGCGTCAAGATCACCGGCCGGAGCACTGCTGCGGGCGGCAAGCTCCGCTGGCAGATCCTGCGCGCCGAGGACAACGGAAACAAGGCGCCGTTCCTGACGGGCGAAACAACGGCGGCAGCGGACCCTGCCCAGTCCGGGGTCTTTACGCTGGCGCTGACCTTGCCCGCCGGTGACTACGAGCTGCGGGTGGCGCAAACCTCGAACCCCGGCGGCCAGCAGGACGGCACCGAAGACACCCGGGGATTCAAAGTCCGCTAGCCGGATAGCCTCAGGCTGCCGGGGCCGCCCAGCGCCCGAGGATGTCGCTGGCGAGGACGACGGCGGCCGGACCGGCAGTCGATGAGCGCAGCACATGGTGTCCCAAAAGGGCGGTGACGGCCCCCTGTCCGCAGAGTTTTGTGACCTCCCGCTGGCTGATGCCGCCCTCCGGGCCGACGATGAGAAGTATTTCCCGCGTCCCTTCCGGACCATCAGTTGGGAGCCACGACTCCAGGACCATCCGCAGCGGACGCACAGCGTCTTCGTGCAGGATCACGGCGAGGTCGGCGGCCTGGACAGCAGCGGCGAGACCGGCGGTGTCGACGGCGGCGCGCACCTCCGGGATCCAGGCGCGCCGGGCCTGTTTGGCGGCCGCGGTCACCACGGACTGCCACTTGGCGTGGGCCTTGGCCGCCCGGTCCCCCTTCCAGCGCACGATGGACCGTTCGGACTGCCACGGGATGACGGCGTCGATCCCCAGTTCGGTGGCGGTCTCGATGGCCAGTTCATCGCGGTCGCCCTTGGCCAGGGCCTGGACCAGCACCAGCCTGACACCAGGCCGGTCCTCAACGGCGATGGACGTGCATTCGACCTCGAGGCCGGCAGGGGAAGCGGCAAGGACTGTACCGCTCATCCGGGTGCCGGCGCCGTCAACGATGTCCACGGGCTCGCCCGGGGCCAGCCGCTTGACGGTCACCGCGTGCCGGGCCTCCGGTCCCTCAAGGACAAAGCGCCCTTCCGGTGCCATCCGGTCCAGGGACCCGGACGCCGTGAAAAAGACGGGGTTGCTCACCGCTACAGGTTACCGAGCCGGTCCCGGAGCTTGGCGAACATGCCGCCGCCGGCGGCCAGCTTGCCCTCCGTAATCTGCTCCCCGCGGAGCTTGGCGAGCTGGCGCAGCAGGTCTTCCTGTGCCGCGTCCAGCTTGGCCGGCGTGTCCACCTGCAGGTGGACTTTCAGGTCGCCGCGGCCGTACCCGCGCAGGTGGGTGACACCCAGCCCGCGCAGGGTGATGATCTCGCCGGACTGCGTTCCTGCTTTAACGTCGATGTCCTGGGGACCATCGAAGGTTTCCAGGGTGACGTCGGTTCCCAGCGCGGCTGCCGTCATGGGAATGTGCAAGGTGGCGTGCAGGTCGTCGCCTTCCCGGACGTACGTGGCGTCGTTGTTGACCCGGATTTCAACGTACAGGTCACCTGCGGGGCCGCCGGCAGGACCGGCCTCGCCCTGGCCGGAGAGCTGGATTCTGGTGCCTGTGGCGACGCCGGCGGGAACCTTGATGGTCAGCGAACGGCGGCTGCGGATGCGGCCCTGCCCGTTGCACTCGTTGCAGGGATCCTTGATGACAGTTCCAAAACCTTCGCAGGTACCGCACGGCGCAGCCGTCATCACCTGGCCCAGGATGGACCGGACCGCGCGCTGGACCTGACCGCTGCCGCCGCAGATATCGCAGCGCTCTGGATGCGTGCCGGGCCGGCAGCACGAGCCATCGCAGGTGGGGCAGACCACTGCCGTGTCCACTTCAAGTTTCTTGTTAACGCCGAACACGGCGTCGCGCAATTCGATCCGGACGCTGATGAGCGCGTCCTGGCCGCGCCGGACACGCGAGGCGGGGCCAGTGGAACCACCGGCGCCGAAGAACGTGTCGAAGATGTCCTGGAAGGCGAAGCCCTGGCCTGCGTACGCCCCGCCGCCGAAGCCGTTGTCCGTGCCGTTCTCGTTGCCGGTGGTGTCATACACCCGGCGCTTCTGCGGATCGGAGAGAACCTCATAGGCGTGGGTCACGGCCTTGAAGCGGTCTGCAACATCCTCACCGGGATTCACATCCGGGTGGAGTGTACGGGCCAGCTTGCGGTAGGCCTTCTTGATCTCTTCCCCGGTAGCATCCGGTGAGACTCCAAGGACTTCGTAGTGGCTGCTCAAAGTTCGTATCTCTTCCTTGTTGTTTTGCCTGCAGTTGTACTGCGGGCGCTACTCTTCGTGCCTGGACGCCGGACGGTGCGGGTCAGGGTCCCAAAATCCGTGACAAGTACCGGGCGACGGCCCTGACCGCGGCCATCGTGGTGGGGTAGTCCATCCTGGTGGGGCCCAGGATGCCGATCTTCGCGGCGCTGTCCGGCCCGTACCCTGTGGCCACCACCGAGGCCTCCGCCAGTCCGTCGTACGGGTTCTCCCGGCCGATGCTGACGGCCACGCCGCGGTGGTCCTGTGCCATCTCGCTCAGGAGCCGCAGCATCACCACCTGTTCCTCGAGCGCCTCCAGCACAGGACCGATGCTGAGCGGAAAATCCACGTTGGAACGGGCAAGGTTGGCCGTGCCGGCCATCACCATGCGGTCCTCGCGGCTGCTGTGGGCCAGGGCTTCCAGTCCGTGCGCCAGCGCCTGCGCCGCCTGCCGCTGCGCGGGAGCGACGCCGGACACTACTCCGGGCAGGGACTGCGTGAGCTGGCTCAATGCCGTCCCGCCAAGGGATGCCAGGAAATGCGTGCGCAGCGTGCCCAGGGCGTCATCGCCCATGTCCTGCCCGACGTCGATGACCCGCTGCTCCACTTTGCCGCTGTTGGCGATGAGCACTACCAGCACCTTCCGCGGCGCAAGGAGGACGAATTCAATATGGCGGACCAGTGCGCGGTTGAGGTGCGGATACTGGACCACTGCCACCTGGTTGGTCAGCTGGGACAGCAGCCGGACCGTGCGCTCCAGGACGTCGTCGAGATCATCGGCACCCTCCAGGAGGGACTGGATGGCACGCCGCTCTGCCTGGGACAGCGGTTTGACCGCGGAAATCTGGTCCACGAAGAGGCGGTAGCCCTTGTCCGTGGGGATGCGGCCTGCACTGGTGTGCGGGGCCGTGATCAGCCCTTCGTCCTCAAGCGCGGCCATGTCATTGCGAATGGTGGCGCTGGAGACACCAAGCTGGTGCCGTTCCACCAGGGCCTTGGACCCGACGGGCTCGCGGGAGTGGACGTAGTCCTCCACGATGGCCCGCAGTACTTCAAGCTTGCGCGGCTCGCTCACACTCCACCTCCATCCAGGGATCAGGGCAGCCGTTCCGCCCGCACCGTACCTCACAGGGGTTAGCACTCGACATGCCTAAGTGCTAACAGTCTAATATGACTCGCCCCGTTGTTAGCATTGGTACCGCTCCGGGCGAAATTCCGGGCCCGGATCCAGCACGAAGCGGAGTTAATCCATGCAATACCAGAACTGGGGAGCCCAGGACCTGACCGCGCCCGCACGGACGCAACTGGCTGAAGTGCCGGTGGAGCGGGGAATGGTGCTGGAGGAGGTCCAGTCCGGCTGGGTCGGCGCGGTCACCCGCGTGGAAAAATCGGGCGGCATGCACGTAGTGGCGCTGGAGGACCGCCGGGGCAAGTCCCGGTCCTTCCGGCTGGGCTTCGGTTTCCTCCTGGAAGGCCAGCCGATCCGGCTCATGCCGCCGGCACCCAAGCCGGCCGGCGGCGCGGCCGCCGGGCGGACAGCGTCCGGTTCGGTGCGGGTTGCCGGGCAGCGCGCGCAGGTGGCCAAGGCGAGCCGCATCTGGGTGGAGGGGAAGCACGACGCCGAACTGGTCGAGAAAGTCTGGGGAGACGACCTCCGCGTGGAGGGCATCGTCGTCGAGCCCCTGCACGGCATTGATGACCTGGCGGCGGCCGTTGCCGACTTCCGGCCCGGCCCCGGACGGCGCCTGGGCGTGCTGGTGGACCACCTGGTGCCCGACTCCAAGGAGTCGCGCATTGCCGATGCCGTAATGGCGTCCCCCGGGGCTGCGGGCAATGTCCTGATTGTCGGCCACCCCTACGTCGACGTGTGGCAGGCGATCCGTCCGGCAGTCCTCGGTATTGAGAAGTGGCCTGAGGTGCCCCGCGGGCAGGACTGGAAGACAGGTATCCTCAGGGCATTCGGCTGGCCGTACTCCACCAAGGAGGACATCGGGCTGGGATGGCAGAAACTGCTGGGCGCCGTGCGCACCTACGCGGACCTGGAAGCGTCACTGCTGGGCCGGGTGGAGGAAGTGATCGATTTCCTTACGGTCCCTTAGGGCAGGCGCGGACGCCTGCACCAAGTATTCTTGGTACTGCGGTATCTGCTGATGGCGGCGCCGCAGCAGATATTGGCATTCTTAGTCGGCACCATTGCACTTTCGAAGGAACAGACTGTGGCAGAAAACGCACGCGATCACAGGGACAGCCAGGGCGGCCAGGGCCGTTCGGAGTACCATGGCGTCCCGGCGAATGCGCTGCCCCTGACAGCCAGCGAGGACAGGCAGTGGGCTACGCTCTCGCACTTCGGCGGGATCCTGGGCTGCGTCCCTGCGCTCCTGATCTACTTGATCTTCCGTGACCGCGGCCCTTTCACCGCCCAGGAGTCCAAGGAGGCGCTGAACTTCAGCCTGCCTCCCACTATCGCCGCTGTGGTGGCCAATATCCTGGTGTTCGTACCTGTGGTGGGCAACATCTTTGCCGTGGTCGCCACACTGATCTGGATCGCGCTGACGTGCTTCTCGGTGGCGGCCGGCATCCGGGTGAACCGCGGCCAACCGCACCGGTACCAGTACAACCTCCGCTGGATCAAGTAGTCCCCGCCGGCACCCTGGCGGCGTGGGCCCACCCGGCTGCATGCGCAGCATCGAGTTAACCTTCGATGGCTCCCTGGATGCCCTGATCCGGTCCGATTGGGCCAGGCTCGCCGACGCCGGCCTGCCCAGCCTCGCCTCGCATACAGCCCCAAGCAACCGCCCCCACATCACGCTGGCCGCGGGCAACAGCCTGGTGCTGGATGCCGGGGCGCAGGATGTGTGGGGCGGGGCTGCCCGTCGAGGCCCGGTTCTCCGGCGTCGTGGTCTTCCCATCTCAACAGGGCAAGTATGTGCTGGCACGGCTGGTGGTGCTGTCCAAGACCCTGCTGGAACTTCATGCCGGCCTTCACCGGTTCGGCACCGGGGCGTTCGCCAACACCATGCCTGGCTCCTGGACCCCGCATGTCACGCTCGCACGCCGGATTCCCGGCCACCTGCTCGGGGCTGCCATGGACTGCGTGGACGTGCGGGCGGAAGGGCAATGCATCGAAGCCAGGCTCTGGGACAGCGCCACCAGGACGGTGACACCCCTAGGCCATCCGCTACCCGCAACCTGACGAGGTTCCGCCGCCGTGGTGGCTCCTGCGCAAAGCCGGCAGGGCGGATCAGTCCGGCAGGACCCGGCGAACCACCGCATCGGCCAGCAGCCTGCCTTTGAGGGTCAGGACGAGCCGCCCGCGGAAGGCTGCCGCCGGCTCCACCAGACCGTCCGCGATCAGGCCTGCCACCTCGTGCCTGCCGGCTGCACCGAGCGCGGATACCGCCAGCCCGGAGTGCAGCCGCGCCTCGAGCATCACGCGCTCCACGTTCCGTGTTTCCGCGTCCAGGGTTTCCCGGCCGGCAGCAGGTGAGAGGCCCTGAGCCAGGCGGCCGGCGTAGGCGGTGGGGTGTTTGACGTTCCACCAGCGGACGCCGCCCACATGCGAGTGCGCACCGGGACCGATTCCCCACCAGTCATCGCCGCGCCAGTAGGCCAGGTTGTGCCGGCAGGCCTGTTCCGGTGTGCGGGCCCAGTTGCTGACCTCGTACCAGCCCAGGCCGGCTTCGGTGATCAGCTGGTCGGCCAGCTCATACTTGTCGGCGTGGTCGTCGTCGTCAATGCCGGGAACTTCGCCGCGGCGGATCTGGGCCGCCAGCTTGGTCCCGTCCTCAACGATCAGCGCGTAGGCGCTGATGTGGTCGGGCTCGTAGGACAACGCGGTTTCCAGGGAGCGGCGCCAATCGGCGAGCGACTCCCCCGGCGTTCCGTAAATCAGGTCCAGGCTGACCGTCAGCCCTGCTTCCCGCGCCCATTGCACCACCTGCGGGACCCGGCTCGGGGTATGCGTACGGTCCAGGACCTTAAGGACGTGCGGGACGGCGGACTGCATGCCGAAGGAGATCCTGGTGAACCCTGCTTCCTTTAGGACCGCGAGGGATTCCGGGGTGACCGAGTCCGGGTTGGCCTCGGTGGTGACCTCGGCGCCGTCCTCGATTCCCCACTCGTCAATTGCACGGCGGAGGATCAGGGCGAGGTCGGCTGCCGGCAGCAGCGTTGGCGTGCCGCCGCCAAAAAACACCGTGCTCAGCTTCCGTGCAGGAAGGCCCGACGCCGGAAGGACCTTCGCCGCCAAGGTCACCTCCGCGGCGGCAGTCTGGGCGTACGCGTCCTGGGACGCTCCGCCGCCCAGTTCGGTGGCGGTGTAGGTGTTGAAGTCGCAATAGCCGCAGCGCACGGCACAGAACGGTATGTGGACATACAGCCCGAACGCGCGGTCCGCCGCACCGTCCACCGCCTGCGCAGGCAGCAGGCCGTCCGACGGCGCCGGGTCGCCGAGGGGAAGTGCACTAGGCATTGCAGGGGCCTCCGGTGTTGCCGGACGCGGTGTTCACTACTTTTTGGCCTTGTCCTTGGACTCGTCGGTGGTGAGGGCGGCGATGAAGGCTTCCTGCGGGACCTCGACGCGGCCCACCATCTTCATGCGCTTCTTGCCTTCCTTCTGCTTCTCCAGCAGCTTGCGCTTGCGGGAGATGTCGCCGCCATAGCATTTGGCCAGCACGTCCTTACGGATGGCGCGGATGCTTTCGCGGGCGATGATCCTGGAACCGATGGCCGCCTGGATGGGCACCTCGAACTGCTGGCGCGGGATGAGCTCGCGCAGCTTGGTGGTCATCATAACGCCGTAGGAGTACGCCTTGTCGCGGTGGGTGATGGCGGAGAAAGCATCCACCTGCTCGCCCTGGAGCATGATGTCCACCTTCACGAGGTCGGCCACCTGGTCGCCGTCGGCCTTCCAGTCCAGCGAGCCGTAACCGCGGGTCTTGGACTTCAGGATGTCGAAGAAGTCGAACACAATCTCGGCCAGCGGCAGGCGGTAGCGGATTTCCACCCGGTCCTCGGACAGGTAGTCCATGCCGCCCATCACACCGCGGCGGCTCTGGCACAGCTCCATGATGGCGCCGACGAATTCGTTTGGAGCCAGGATGGTGGCGGCCACCATCGGCTCGCGGACTTCGGAGATTTTGCCGGACGGGTACTCGCTGGGGTTGGTCACATGGACCACCTTTTTGTCTTCCAGCGTTACTTCGTATTCCACGTTGGGTGCGGTGGAAATGAGGTCCAGGTTGTATTCGCGTTCGAGCCGTTCGCGGGTGATTTCAAGGTGGAGCAGTCCGAGGAAGCCCACGCGGAACCCAAAGCCCAGTGCAGCGGACGTTTCCGGCTCGTAGACCAGGGCGGCGTCATTGAGCATCAGCTTCTCAAGTGCGTCGCGAAGCACCGGATAGTCGGTGCCGTCCAAGGGATACAGTCCGGAGAAGACCATCGGCTTGGCATCGGCGTAGCCGGGCAGCGAGTCGGCTGCCGGCTTGGCCAGGTTGGTGACGGTATCACCAACCTTGGACAGGCGGACATCCTTAACACCGGTGATCAGGTAACCCACTTCGCCGACACCCAGGCCCTTGGAGGGGGTGGGCTCCGGGGAGCTGACCCCGATCTCCAGGAGCTCGTGGGTGGCCCGGGTGGACATCATCTGGATACGTTCGCGCGGGTGGAGCATGCCGTCCACGACGCGGACGTAGGTGACCACGCCGCGGTAGGTGTCATACACGGAATCGAAGATCATGGCGCGGGCAGGAGCGTTTGCATCGCCTTCGGGAGCCGGCAGGTCGCGGACGATCTTGTCCAGCAGCGCCTCAACGCCCATGCCGGTCTTCCCCGATACGCGGAGTACGTCCTCGGGGTCACCGCCGATCAGGCTGGCCAGTTCGGCCGCGTACTTCTCGGGCTGGGCCGCCGGCAGGTCGATCTTGTTCAGGACCGGAATGATGGTGAGGTTGTTTTCCATCGCCAAGTACAGGTTGGCCAGCGTCTGGGCTTCAATGCCCTGGGCCGCGTCCACCAGGAGGATTGCACCTTCGCAGGCCGCCAGGGAGCGGGACACCTCGTACGTGAAGTCGACGTGGCCGGGAGTGTCGATCATATTCAGTGCGTAGCTGGTGCCGTCGAGCTCCCAGGGCATGCGGACAGCCTGGGACTTGATGGTGATGCCGCGCTCCCGTTCAATGTCCATGCGGTCCAGGTACTGGGCCTTCATGTCGCGGGTTTGAACGACGCCGGTGTACTGCAGCATGCGGTCGGCCAGGGTGGACTTGCCGTGGTCAATGTGCGCGATGATGCAGAAGTTCCGAATAATGGCCGGATCTGTCGCGGCGGGCACCGGGGCGGTGCGGGCCATGGGAGACACGCAGGGTCCTTACTGTTGGCATTCACGCGGTTCCGCGGGGCGCAACGAAGGCCCCGGCGGTCAGCCGCACATCTTGGAACCTCCAGTGTCCCACGTCCGGGCCGCTGCCACCGCATTTCCCGGTCTGTTGACGTTCGCCCGACGCAGAGTACGCCGGGGATAGGGTTGCGGGATGGCAATTAATCTCGGATCCCTGGCGAACGCCGTCAAAGCCGGCCTGCGTGCCTTGGCGAAGGCGGGTGCCGGCACGGCGCCGGATGGCCGTTCTGTCCCGGGCCGCTCCGGCCCCGCACGGAATCAGGGCGGACAGCGCCCGGTTGGCCAATCTCAGGACGCTCAACAGCGGGGACACCAGTACCCGGGGGACTTTCGCGGCCGCATTGATCTGCGCTATGCGCCGCAACCGGATGGTGAACCTGATCCGGGAGAAGTGGTGTGGGCGTGGGTCCCGTACGAGGAGGACCACACCCGGGGCAAGGACCGGCCCGTGCTCGTGGTGGGCAGAAGCGGCGGCTACCTGCTGGGACTGATGCTGACCAGCAAAGACCGGGTGCCGGCGTCGGCAGTGTCCGCAGACTACGTCAACCTGGGCGCTGGCGCCTGGGATCGGGAGGGCCGGCCCAGCGAGGCGCGCCTGGACCGCATCCTGCAGTTGCGGCCGGACAGTGTCCGCCGGGAAGGCGCAGTGCTGGACCGCAAGCGCTTTGAACAGGCGGCGGAAGGGCTCCGCCGGCGACACGGCTGGGACTAGCCCGGCAAAATGGCCAGTCCCGCGCCTGACCTGCTATTCTTTATAGCTGTGTGTCCGTGCAGGTCGACGGCCACTGATGGTTGGCCGCCATAGGTATCCCCACGCCGCTCAGTCAATGGCCAATCTGAAAGCCCTCTAGACCATTTCCGCATTAAAAAGAGAGTTCACACGTGGCGAATATCAAGTCCCAGAAGAAGCGCATCCTCACCAACGAGAAGGCACGCCTGCGCAACAACGCAGTCAAGTCCGAGCTGAAGACGGCCATCCGCGCCGTCAACACCGCCGTTGAGTCCTCGGACAAGGATGCAGCTGCTACGGCCCTGGTTGCTGCCAGCCGCAAGCTGGACAAGGCTGTTAGCAAGGGTGTTCTGCACAAGAACAACGCAGCAAACCGTAAGTCGTCGATCTCCAAGAAGGTCAACGCACTGTAAGGTTTCCAGTTCGCATGAACTGATGGTTGTGGCCGGTACCGTTTGGTACCGGCCACACATCTTTAAGCACGCGACCAGTGGCCCCCCCGATCATCCCGCGGTGAGGACGCAGAATTCGTTGCCTTCGGGGTCGGCGAGGCACACCCACGGCACATTGCCCTGGCCCACGTCCGCGTCGGTGGCGCCCAGGCTCTTCAGCCGGTCCACCTCCGCCGACTGATCGTCGCCGTGGTACGGCAACAGGTCGAGATGGACACGGCCCCATTCGATCGTCCGGTCCGGCTCGCGGTGGAACTCGAGGTACGGCCCTACCCCCTGGCTTGAGCGGAGCCGTGCAGAATCGTCGTTGACCTCGTGGACGTTCCAGTCCGTTGCCCCGCCCCAGAACTGTGCCATCGCCCGCGGATCAGCGCAGCTGACCACCACCGCGGCGATCGGACCGGCGTCCCGGTAAATTGACCGGGGCTCCAGCACACGGAAGAGGTTCCCTTCGGGGTCAGCGAGGACTGTCCACGGCGCACCATCCCGGCCTGGGTCAGTGTCGGCCTGCCCCTTCCGGGCCTCGTGATCCCGGTCAGCATCGGCCAGGGCCGCACCTAGCCGCATCAGATGTGCCACCAGTTCGGTCCGATGTGCCGCCGACGTGGTGTTCAGGTCGAGGTGCGCCCGGTACTTGACGGTCTGCGGGTCCGGAACGGTCACCACATCGACGCAGACGGCCGTGGGGTCCGGCCAGTTGAAGTCCAGCGGTTCCACATTGGTCACACCGGGACCTTCGCTGGACACGGCCCAACCGAGCGCGTCTGCCCAAAAACGGCCGAGGGCCGCGTCATTGCCGGACTTGAAATTCACTTGAACGAGTCGAAGCGCCATACCGCCGACCCTATATCGAAGTGCTGCGGGGTTACCTGCCCTGCACTGACATCGCGATGATCCGCACCGCGTGCTCCACCGCATAAACCGGGTCCCGGGCCAGTCCTTTGACCTGTGCGTCCGCCTCGGCAGTGGCCTGGATGGAACGCACCAGCCCTTCCGGGGTCCACCGGCGGACGTCGCGCTGCGCCTGTTCCACCAGCCAGGGCTGCATTCCGAGCTCGGCGGCAATCTGGGCAGATGAGCCGGAAGCGCCGGCGACGCGCGCCACAGTCCGGAGCTTGGCCGCCAGCGCGGCGACCAGCGGTACGGGATCTGCCCCGGTGGCCAGAGCGTGGCGCAGGGTGGACAGTGCCAGCGGGCCGTTACCTGCCATGGCAGCATCTGCGACCTTGAAGGCCGTGGCCTCGATCCGGCCGCCGTAGTAGCGGTCCACGATGTCAGTGGTGACCGTGGTGCCGGCATCGGCGATGAGCTGGCTGCAGGCAGCCGCCAGCTCCGAAAGATTTGCCCCGACGGCGTTGACCAGGGACTGCACCGCGTCGGGCTCGATCCGCCGTCCCCCGGCCTTGAACTCGCCCACCACGAAAGCCACCTTGTCGGCGTCCTTTTTCAGGGGCTGGCAGTCCACGACGGGCCAGCCGGCTTTTTTGACCGCGTCGAGCAGTTTCTTGCCCCGGGCTCCGCCGCCGTGGCGCAGCACCAGGACGGCATCCGGCTCAGGGTGGCCAAGGTAGGCCAGCGCGTCCGCCAGGAAAGCGTCATTCATCGCTTCAACTGCTTCAACCTCGATGAGTTTGCTTTCGCCAAAGAGGGAGGGGCTGACCTGCATCAGCAAGGTCCCGGCCTCGTAGGACGAGGCATTGATGCGGCTGACCTCCACATCAGGGGAAGCCGCCCGCACCTGGGCGCGGACACGGTCCATGGCCCTGATGCCCAAGTACTCTTCGGGCCCGCTCACCAGGACGACCCCGGCGGGGGTTACGTCCCGCCAGGTGGGGCCGTTCGACGCCGGCGTACGGGTTGCACGCTTTTGCGCAGCAGCCATCGGGGCTTCCTTCCGGAAAGTTTGGTGGAGTATCCCAGCCTGCCATGTCCCGCGGTCCGGTCCAAGCGGGCATGGTGCGACGGGCGCAACTCCCATGGGTGCACAGGCACCGGCTTCGGTTTAAGGTGCCGCAGTGTCCGGGCAGCGGTTTCCTCCAGCAGCTCAATCAAGGCCACGGTGTACCGGTGGGCAGCGATGACTTTGCGCAGGAGCCGGTGCGGGCGGGCCGCTGCCCAGACAGCGCCAAACGTCAGCACGGACAGGAACAGCATAGTCAGGAACCCGGGCACCCCTTCCGGCCAGGGCAGGGCGGCGCCCGGAAGCTGCGCCGCCCATCTGGCCGTCGCTGCAACTCCGGCGCTGAAGGTGCCTGCCACCGCGATCAGGACCGTTCCTGCCCACGGGACGAGAACCACCAGTGGAACGGCAGCGGTTCCCAGCAGTGTCACGGGCGCCACGAGGGGTGCAGCCAGGACGTTGGCCAGCAGGGAATACGTCGAAAACTGCGGTTGAAGCACCACGGTCACCGGCCCGCACAGCAGTTGCGCGGAGAGAGGGACAGCGACAGCGGCAGCTGCCCACCGCGGAACCGACGCCGGTGTCCAGTCCATGAGGCGCCGGCCAAGGATAATAATCCCCAGCGTGGCCAGAACGGACAGCAGGAACCCGAAACTTGATCCCAGCCCCGGGTCCGCCAGCAGCAGGCCGATCACGGCAAAACACAGGAAGCTCAGCCCCCGTCCCGTCCTGCCACCGGCCAGTGAAGCCACCGCAACGGCCCCCATCAGGCCTGCCCGCAGGACGCTCGCATCCGGACCCACCAGCAGGACAAACAGGCCAAGGCCCGCCACGGCGAGTGCCGCCGCAGGCACCCGGGGCAAACGGAACCGGCGGCAGGCAAGCAGCAGGGCACCGAGCACCAGACTGCAGTTGGCCCCAGTGAATGTTAAAACAGGAGGTGTGTCAGTTTGGATCGCTGATTCCCCTGTTAAGGCGAGGTTCTCAGCATTCAATGGGCCTTGGCACGGCGATCAAGTCGACCGTGCCGAGCTTGACCGGAGGACGATAGCGCCCTTGCGGGAGACCATTTGAGAGAAGCCTGATTGACGAACGTTTAAGAACGAGGTGGGTCGGCATGGGCCCAGGTCGCACCGTGCTCCTTCACCAACCAGCAGCCGACTGACGTAGGAGCATTCAGGCGCATGGATGGTCCTTACGTGGAACGCGGGCTTGAGCTCGGTCACGACTACCCGCGTCCAGTGGAAGCCGCCGTCTACAGGTGCGCCGCCGCTTGTCTCGTGACAAATATTGCCTCCCGGGAATCGGAGTAGACAAGATCGAATGGGCAATGCGGTACGGCGTCATCGCGACCGGGTGGAGTTCGTTGCCCGTGGCCGAGCAAGGCCGCCGGGCCGGCACGAGCGAGCGCACTCCCTCCTGGCTCGGTGATCGGCAACGTGTCGCACCACCGGAGGCTGAACAGCGCAAGAGAAAATTGTTGCATGACTGAAGGACAGTGGTTGCTGGAGTTCTCTTGGAACAACAGGGAGTTGCTGGCGGCTGTCAACAAGTGGGGCGGGGTAGCCATGGCCTTTATCGGAGCCTGCATCGTCACCCCGGCGGCCGTCAGACACAAACTTGAGCCCATTGGGGGGCGCAAGCGCTGCCGTCCGTACTGGAAGGACGAAGCACCGCATTTGGATGGTCTGGAAAGGGTCCGACGGGGCGTCCATGCCGGACTCAGCGCCAAGGCCTGGCCCTATAGCAGCGGCAGACCGATGCGTCCCCCAACCGTGCATTCATGATCTACGGCCACTATCAGCGCAGGATTTGAGTATCGCAGCTACTCCACAAGATCGCCGTCCAATTGCTGACCGTTATCAGGCCTTGCCGCCAGGCGCTCAGCCAAGAAGGACCGGAGGCCCCGGAGCGCGGTCTCGTTGCGGGAGTCTCCGGTGAGTGTTGAGTGCTGACGCTCGTTTGGTTCGCTCAACGGGAACGTCTGCATTTTGTCTAACCCAAGCAGCCTCTCGGCCGCTCTGAGCTTGGCTGCCGGCGAAATCCAGTCGCGCCGGAAACGATAACCCTGCACACGCAGATCAGTACGACTTTGCAACTTGTTTCGATTCTCTTGAGAGAGGCCGAGGGCGCAAGGCCAAATTGGAATGCTCGGCTGGGCTACAACCGCAGCTGCGACACGCGGGTCGACGGCAAGCGCGAGGGCGAAATTGCCGGAGAAGCACATGCCGATCACGCCGTACGGTTCATCGCGCCGACGTGCCACGTGCTCGTCAGCGAAGTCTCGCAGCCATCCGACCGCTGCACTTACCCCGTTCCGGGCCAGTGCTTGCACTTCACGTCGCACGCATATCTGCTTTAGCGCTTCGACAGGCTTACGAGCGCCGTCGCGCCCGAAGATCGAGGGAACGACGACCCGAAAGTCCTGAGCCAGTGTGTTGGCCAGCTGCACGAGATCCGTCGTGATTCCGGGGAACTCATGCATGAGCATCACGCTCGGCAGCGCAAGCCCGGGCCTGCTTCGGTCGATCACATAGAACGCGTGGGAGTGGTCGCGGTGCGGAAAAGTGCCCCGCTGCCAGCCATCCGGGCACCAGTCCGCCGCGTCTCCCGCCTCAGTCATGCTGCACCCACAAGGTCCATGTTGATTCTTCAATGAGCGAGCGAGAGATCTCCTCGTAGCGAGCGGCGAGATCGCCGAGTCCAAAGTGGCGTGCGGCCAGCGCCCCGAGAGCGACTCCCCAGCCGAACAGGGGGACTGCTCCGTCGTCGAGGAGTCTTGCCAATCTTGCGCGAACGTTCGTCGATTTGGAGCCGGCGCGCCGATCTAGGGCAGCCATTAAAATGGTCACGTCCGGCATCGTCTCGTCGATCCTGAGCAGATTTTCAAGCACGATCCGCGCGTAGTTGTCCATATGCTGGGCGAAACAGGCATATCCGCCGGCTAGGCCGAGCAGCGGGTCGAACCACTTGTCATTCGTCAGGTTGACGGCCTCGTCAGGGGTAATGTCCTCGAGTAGCCCCGACGAAACGAGCCGGTCCCAGTGCGGTGAGTCGACGATCGACAAGGGTTCGGCGCGCGGATGTTTGCCAGCCTGGACTGCCACCGCGCCATTTCGGTTGAGCGGAAACATGAGCGATCCAGAGCGACGTGGCAGCGAGCCTAGCGATGTCCACCCGTTCATTGCAGAAGATGGGGCCAGCCAGAGGTTACTCCTCCACGTGCTGGACTCGGCCAGCGCGAAGGCCACGGTCGATTCGTCAGGGCCTCTATGTTCCGGAATAGTTGGTGTGCGTAGTGTCACTACTGAGTAGGCTGGTCCGGCGTCTGACTGTCGTGTGCTCTTCAGGAGTAAAACACGGAGCGGAGGCACGCCGACGCTTTTTGGCAGTTCGACATCGACGGACTGGTTCGGGTGGACGACGATACTCTTAATCCATGTCCCCCAAGGAAGCGTCATGCGGACCATGACGGGCCCAGGATCTACGGTTACAACGGGGTCGCGCCTGAGGTCCGCTAACGACCGCGAGGCGTCGTCGCCGATGTAAATGACGGGACGATGCTGCAGGAGTCCGCCAAGACTGAGCGCTTTTGCCTTGGACAGCACTAGCGACACCGTTGAGGTCATTTGTTGGGTGTCCACTCCACGCACGCGCGCGCCAATCCCAGGCGAAAGGACCTGACTCAATTTCGATGCTATAGAAAGCGTGACTTCGCGTAATTTGCCCTCATCACGGTCAACCGAGTACAACACGGGACCCGTTTCGTGCTCCTCAAGGTCGATTCGGCCGCCGTTACGGTCAATGATTTCCCTGACGTGGTCGTATTCCGCAGAGGACATTGCACCTACCACGCCTCCGTCGACAGCAACGGTGTTGATCTCCGTCCTCGGGACACGCTCACCCCCGGTTAGGTAGCCCACGGCCGGGTCCGGTTCAACCCCCGCGCCACCCGATGGGCCCTCGGACAGTCTCTCCACAATAAAGCGGACTTCGCGGTCCTGATCCGTGTCAATATCCTGCTGTGCAGGCTGCCGCCAGTTGGCACCAGCGATCATCGAACACCGCACCTGCATCCGAAGGCCGGGCGGGAGGACGCTGTGGAACACGTTCGGCACCGAGACGTCCGGTGGCGAAGGCACCCGACGCTGCCAATAAAAGTCGTCAAAGGACAGCGTCACCCGGCTGATTTCTGGTAGCGCCTCTCTAGGTTCGATGTTAATAGAGATTGAGGCGGTGGCCGTCGGAGCGAATTCCGCCACTGACACCGATTTCCGTGCTGCGCCCCCGCTGAGCATTTGCATTCCGGGAGTTTGTCGCCGGCCGAAAGCGGACGACGCTTTGGCGCTCACATTGGGAGAGACGATGTCGTTCACCGCCGTCTGCAAATCCAGAGCGGTCGCACCCGTCGAATCGTCAATAATGAGGCAACGCTGATCGCGGCGGCCTGGGTCGAGTGTGGCTAATAACTCTCGACTGAACAATCCACGGCCGTCATCCTCTATGGAACGCTGGTTGACCGCAGCACCGTAGCAGAACCACTGATCGACGTCGGCTCTTTCAGGTTTCGGTTTGACCGAGCTCTGCTTGCCGGCTTCGAAAGTCGAGCGTTGCGCCGCACTATACGGCGCGTTGAGGCAACCATCCATGATGATGAATTGCTTGGAGAAGGGAAGGCCTCGGAGCAGGCGAGCGTACCAGTCGATGCCGAGGTTCTTCATGACATTCTTGTTAGCCTCCTGCGTCAGGAACACCCGCTCCCCAGCAGGTTCCCACAATCCGTGACCCGACAAGAAAACAAAAAGCCTCGAACCACTGTTGTCCATCAGCTTCTCGAAAGACGTCCAGATCTCCGGTTCGCGGCAGCCCAGGTAGGCTAATCCCAACGAATCAATCTCCGATTTGGCCGCGTTAGAGGGTGCAACGTGGAGGAGTATCTTCTCGTCCGGCACGCCAAGTGACTTCAGCCAGGTCACAGCTGAGCCGGCATCTCGGGCAGCGCCAGCGAGGTCAGGCACGTCCTTGCTGTCGTAGGTGTCAATTCCGACCACTAATGCCCATGTGCTCGCCGCATCGATCATCATGATTGCACGACTTTTTGCATCACCGCGTGATTCTTGATCAGCTCGTACGTAGTGTCAGTCACCCAGTACGCGCTGTGGGACATCGGGAAGGGCACGCCGGCCGAAACTGACTTGTCGAGAATTTGCGGGTGATCCGCCCATACCTGCGCTGCGCAGAATGACAATAGATCCTCCCGGTTATACAGGTTCAGCCATGGGAGGAACGGCGTACCGCGCGGCGGTATGGGGCGCAACGAGCGCAACGAGCCCATAAGGTACAGCAGCGAAGGCTGCGAACCGACGGTGACCAACAGGTCTATTTTCAGCCGATCCTTTTTGGGCTCACTAGGTGTCCCCATTACGGCCGGGTCGGACAGCAGGTCGACCGCCGCAATACCCCCAAGGCTGTGTGCCAGCACGATATTAGGGCCAGCATCAGCAGGATCACCAGTCTCAGTGTGCCGACGGATCTCAGTAGCAAGAAACCGCCGTACTTCCTCACCGCGGGCGAGGTAGAAGGCTATATCACGGACAAAGTCGCTGAGCGGTCCCATGAAATCCGTGCGCTTCGCGACTGCGATTTTGGTAGCGATTGGCCCCAGAACCCTGCCCAGGACGTCGCCGGCGAAGCCTTTGGTTTGTGCGCTGATCAGTTCGGCTACCGCACTGACGAGTTCTTGCCGAACGTGACCATCTATGGCCGCTCGTGGCAACTCCCGCGGCTGATTCAAGGTCGGCAGCCGTAGGGCGAGGCACTGAGCGACGAGCGCCCGGGCCGTGGCGAGGACGAGTTCGGCGTTATCAGGATCGTTCGCCCGATCCGCTGCGTCTGTTAGCTCTTGGCGGTTGCGCACGATGTTAGCCGCGGCCTTTATCTCCTCTGCCGTCAGCCCAGCACGGTCCAGAATTGGGGACGGTAGAACCATCCCATCTAGCCGTCGCTGAACCTCGACAGATGCGGGGTCGGTATTGATCCCCAGCACTTCATCGACTTGCCCTATCGCCACGCCAAGTAATCGCAACTCGGCGAACGGATCGGCCAGTAACAGGTCCCAAAGGGCAGCTTCCTGCTCTGTTTCACTCAAATCTTCACCCACGCCACGGGTCGCATACTCGGGCGGCAGCGCCGGACGTATGTCCAGGTCCTCTGGGCCGACTGCTTGGCCCCATTCAAGCGCTACGACCTGCTCTGGTGACCATCCGAGGATCTTGTGCGCGCGTTCGGTGATCTGATGCATGGCCTCAGTCACGTCGCGTGCGCCTGTACCGTGAATGTAGAACATTTTTGCTGGCACGGCGCTTCCCTTCGACGAACTTCCTCACATGACTAATAGCCAAGTCAACGCCCGCACCGTTACGGCAGCGTTACTCGCTCGAAGGTTCAGGTAATTGAAGGGCAAGGCTGCGAAGTGGCGCGAAAGGCGTGCGTCGAAAGATTCGGCGCGGTCAGAACCGCAGCGGCATCCCATTGGCTCATTCAGACTTCGCGTCGGAAGATCTTTCCGGCGTTGTTGACGACCCAGGGCAGTCCCTGATTGTCGACAGCGATTCTTTCGGCCCCTCCATCGATGCCCTGCCATCCGTTCCCGGTCCAGTAATGGATTCCATGGCCCCCCGGCGTAGGATCTGTACCAATAACCCAAGCAGTGCCGTTAGCACCAACTCCGATGTCCCTGGCCGAACCCGGAAGACCAATCCAAAGGTTTCCTTCGCGTCGGAAGATCTTTCCGGCGTTGTTGACGACCCAGGGCAGTCCCTGATTGTCGACAGCGATTCTTTCGGCCCCTCCATCGATGCCCTGCCATCCGTTCCCGGTCCAGT
>NZ_CAQI01000042.1 GCF_001046895.1 Pseudarthrobacter siccitolerans | reverse complement strand
CAACTCCGATGTCCCTGGCCGAACCCGGAAGACCAATCCAAAGGTTTCCTTCGCGTCGGAAGATCTTTCCGGCGTTGTTGACGACCCAGGGCAGTCCCTGATTGTCGACAGCGATTCTTTCGGCCCCTCCATCGATGCCCTGCCATCCGTTCCCGGTCCAGTAATGGATTCCATGGCCCCCCGGCGTAGGATCTGTACCAATAACCCAAGCAGTGCCGTTAGCACCAACTCCGATGTCGCTGGCCGAACCCGGAAGACCAATCCAGCGTGGCCCTGTCGGTTCCGCATGGCGTACCGTCACCATCACTGCTTCAGAGGCGGTGCCACGTAAATCAAGCAGGAACAGCATGTATGGTCCTGGTGGTGCCACGCTTGCGGAGCCGGGCATGAGAAGCTGCAGCTTCGAATGACCTTGCCTTCTAAAATCCAAGGTGACATATCGCTGGTCCGAATTAATGCTGTGTGTAGCGGACGAACACCGGACTAGAGCCACACGTTCGATCTCCGCAGTAGATTCCACGGTTATCTCAACGTTCGTTGAGCCCAAACCGAGGGATTTTGAAGTTGCAGCGGTTATTCGTGGCCTGTCACCAGCTGCCATGTAATCAGGCCGATAGATTTCGATGCTTGAGTCCTCAACGGGGTTTGCTGGGTTCCAGTGCTCCGTGTTTCCTGCAACTGCAACGGCTCCCGAAGGCAGAAGTACTGCTGTGGAGTGATACATGCGACTGCGGTTGAGGTTGCCAGCCGGGGCCCAAGTCTCTGTCTCCGGGTTGAATAGTTCAGCTCCGAGTACAGGGTGATGCGAGTGATCTGCCACGCCGCCCCCGGCCCCTCCGGTGACGAGAACTTTACCGTTGGCCAAGAGTGTGGCATCACACATGAACCGGGCGTGTGACAAGCTGCCGCCTTTGGGAGACCGCCATGTGCTCTTGGTGGGATCGTTTGTATTGATCTCGAAGATTTCACATTCAGCAGACGCGAGGATTTTTTCGTGGGGCACTGGATAGAGCGACGTTTCCCCCGCCCCTCCGACGGTGAGAATGCGGACATCCTGAGGGGCATTGTGATGCAGCGGCAGGAGGACGCTTGTTCCTTGGTGGGGATAGCTTCGACGGCCGGCGAGAGCCATCTTCCAATGTGGGGAGAGCCAGGTCCGCGTTTCTATGTCCCACAGGCGGCACGCGTTACGGGAAAATACCCAGAGAAGTCCATTCTTGGCGGCCGCCGAAGGTACTACGTGCAAGAAGGGATACATATCCACAATATGGCCAGGGTTGAACTGGAAGGGTTTCCCGGCCTGGTTGTCCGCGATCGAGAATACTTCCGCCTTATCGTTGGGAACATTGGTGAAAGTCGGGAAGTAGCGGTTAGCGGCACCGCCAACAATCAACCCGTCGCCCTGGGGCAGTGCGACGCATGTGGGGTAGTACCTTGCCCAAGGCATGGGGCGATGTTTGGTCCAAGTTGCCGTGGCCGGATCAAAAGTATGTACATCATGATCGGCTCCCACGCCAGGCCCGGCCCAGTTCCAAGATTGTCCACCTCCAACCAAAAGGAGCCCATTGCTGAGCCAGCTGTGGCCAGCACAAAATATGTTCCTGTGGACATCACCCGAGGGGCCAAAAGTCCCCCGCTCCAGGTTCCACAACTGCCACTTGCAGGTTCCAACCTCATTTTCAGCTGCAGGATCATAGGAAAAGTAGAGGACGTCTCCTTTAGGTGTTACAGCGGCATGAGTGCCAGACATTTCCAGTTGTGCAGGTAATAACTCAAACGCTGACACCATGACTCCTTGGTTGAATTGGCTAATCCAATGAAGAATGATTCAAGACATTTTCTGAGCAAGATACTTCATCCTGCCGATTTGGGCTCTCCAGTCGGTCACGCGGCTCCCCGTTTTGGTCCCCGCGTTCCGCGGCCGATTCGTCAAGTTATCTCCTGCTGTCCAGAATCGGTTCAACCGGCCGGACTCACTCCCCACATCTGAATTCTTGGTGCAGCACGTTACTAAAGCGTTACCGCCTGCCTCAAGGCTTCACCCACGAGGAAACCCACACGAGTTTAGGGCCCTCGGCTTCGATGCCACTGTTGAGATGGTGCTTTATCCAGGTAGCGTTGACGGTTGCCGTACCAAGTGGTGGAAGCAAACAGAGGATGGTATGCACTTCCGCAGACGAAAAGCCGGAGGGGTCTTACGGGAGCTTTCTCCAACGTCGGAATCAACACTGCGTGTCATGAGCGTCAGTGCTCTTGGACGAGCGGATTGGGATGGTAGGCGGACCACGATCAGCCTACGGTACGAACGAATTCCGAAACCCAATCCCATGCGAACTCGTTATGTTCATGTCGTTCCAGGCCCATGTAGGTTCAACAGACTACCCCCGGGGCTCAGCCGGTATTGCGGCCGGGAATAACCTATGCCATAACTGGAAAGCGTCGGCAGAAATGCTCGCTGGCGAAGTCGCAAGAAGAGGGTAGGGGTCATCATGTCGCAGAGCCACTACGTAGTAAACGTGGACAGTGAACTCAAATTTACTGTCGTTGTAACGGAATCAGATGGCGTCCATTTGCAATTGAGCAGCGGCGCGTACGATGCCGTGCTTGAACCCGGAGACAGATTTGAACTTATCCTGCGGCCAGCAAAAATGGACGAAGACCCGTCTACACCAATGATCCTCGAGGAGAAACTTGAGGCCAACCGGGGCTTCCGATGGCCGACTTTGGGCGACAGAGGCCCCGATGATCCGCTTGTCGAATACATCCGCAAAGCTAAAGACAGAAACGACGAAGTTTGATGCCTGACGCTAAAGAGACGTCACAGAGTTCGTTCCCTGCAACTCGTTGGCAGGAGGCCGCTGAGCGTCTTCGTTCAACAGCGCGCGTCTTTGTCGTGTCCTTGGGGACGGTGGCGGTAACCGTTGTTGCCGGCTTGAGCCTTACGGGTTTAGGCACTTTGGACCCGGGGTCCCAAAGCTTCAAGTACGCAGTGGCCGGAGCCCTGCTCGCGACCCTGGGAGTTGTGGTGATGCTCGCACTTGCCATGCGGCTTGCCGCTGCGACCGCGGTGACGATGGGCGAGTTACTCATGTTGATCGGCGAACCTAACGGGAAGCCGGACAAGCTGAGACTGTGGTTTAAGCGGCACCTGTTCAGACCGGGGGTGTGGTCCGCAGTGAATGTTGTGGACAAGACATGCAATGGTGGCCTCGCTGGGTACCCCAACCTTGCGACATTCGCCAAAGCCGCTGAGGAGGCATATACAGACGAGGGCACTCTTAGGGAGGCAGCTGCCGCGGACCCAAACGATCCTGACGCAAACGCTCGGTTTGAAGAAGCTCATAATAAGGCCGAGTGGTACAAAGCGCGACTGCGCCCTCTAATCGGGGTGGCCAGTATTCAACGCCTGCGCTGGAATTTTGGGGCTACTGCAGCCGGGATGACACTAGCTGGGGCTGCTACTGCGATCGGGATAGTCATGTATGCAGCGGCACTGCAGCCGCGTGGGGTCCCGCCCTCGGCTGTTGCCGTGACGACCCACCAGAGCGTTCAAGTAAAGGTGCCCAAAAACGCTGCGGCTGCAGCCTTGTACAGGAGTGTGTTGGGTTGCAGCGAGAACGTAGACGCACTAGTGCTGGGGGTTAGTAACGCCAGCATCTCTGCAATCACTATTCCCAGGAATGAATGTAGGTCGGTGACATTGTCCGCGGCATGGGATGGGAGCGACTACATAGCAAACTTTGACCTCCTTGTGGAGACCCCTCAGCCACCTCCGACGCCTTGAATATCCGGGCAGTTGGACGTGACTATCCGCCATGGATCGACTCAGCTTGGGGGTCCGGTCTTTCAATGCCAAGCTCTCAGCACTGAGATGGGTGTTTGGAATCGAAGGGGACTTCCTCGACACCTGACGCCTCGCGCCTGCATCCAATACCCGCAAGGGGCCGAAGACGAGTCGCTTGCTTTCGCGACACTGTTCGAGAACTGGCCGGATTCGTCTCTAACTAGCAAGCACCCGGACAGGTGGCTGCGGATAGCAACGATCTGAGCCCTACTTGCTGCCGTGCGTGATCAGCGACTAGGTGGACTACCTTCGAAACCGGGGGCCCGAACTCCGATGCAGCCGCCCGAGTTTTCCACAAATGTCAAGACTTTCTACCGGCTTCCGGCCGCTGATGCTGGACTGGACCCATGCTCAGTTACGAAGACATCATCCGGCTCGGAGAGGAACGGGTCCAGGTCATCCAGGAGCACGAGGACGGCCGCTGATTCTGAGACCAGATCTGGCATTGAGCGGCACCTGCGAAGGCGATCATCAAAAGCTCCATTGCTCATAGTGAACGGTGCCGGCGCTCAGCGAGCGGACGGACCCAGCGCGACGCGGGCATTCTCAAATGATTCCTCGAATACCGCCACGCGGGCATCTTTCATGAGTCAACGCGATTGCTTGACAATGCGCCGGGCGGCGGAGGAATATGCGATCAAGGGCGCGGTCTAGCGACCCGCTCTCCGCGGGGTTGTTCGCAGATTGACGACTCTGAGGAGCGCAATGGGTTTGACAGCATCCGATGGAGGCCGTTTACGTGGACGAACTATTCCGCTACCAGCAGCTGCGGCAATCGGAAAAGCTCTCGGACGAGCAGAAGCGGATAATTGGACTGCCTCTCTACCCCGATGACACATACTCGCCGCTCGCCAACGACCTGATCGGCCTCAACAAAGGAAGCAACGACGACAAGTCAGTTGCCGATCGGCTAGAAGAATACGCTCGCGCTGCGCAAATAGTCCATGAAAAAGACGACCTGCAACCCGCAATACGCGCTATGTACGGCTGGTTGAATTTCAAATCCAAGCCAATTAAACCAACGGAATTTACGGACTTTGTCGCTACGCTGAATTCATTGGAACCCTTTGATCTCGCCAAAGAGTGGACGATCTATGCCGATAATTTGCTAGTAGCCATCTATCGAGGAAACGTCAGCATCAACTATTCCATCGATTACCAGCTTCTGATCCGAATTTGCTACTTGTTCAAACTCTGCACGGTCCCCGGAGATGGAGAGCTCCGGGTGAGGGAGGGCACAAGCGCGAACCTACTTGATGCGATCCTCGTAAGCCAAATCCTGCTCCCGCCGCTGGTGCTCCGATCGCGTTGCTCCGACTGCCGAAAGAAGGGCAAGGTGGTGCTCCCCCGCGTGCCGGAGTTTGATGAAAAGAGTTTCGCAAAGCCGTGCCAATGCAAATGCGACGAGTCCTGCCAGAAGCCTAGTGGGCACTGCATTTGCATCAATACGTACATTGCTGACCTCTTCATCATCAAAGAAAACCTCGCCCGATATGAAGAGGGCGACGTCGCCGCCATTGAGAACATCCTAGCGGGTGAAAATAAAGTACGACGTCATCGTAACCTCTTCCGGACTGAGGAAACGACCGAAACAGAAGAAGAGACCATTAGCTCCGAGGAGAGAGACCATCAAGTCGCCGAGAAATTCTCACTTCAGGAAGAGGTGAAGTCTACGATCGACTCGAAGACAGGGATCGATGCAGGAGTCACCGCGACGCTCAAATACGGTGAAGCGGTTACCATCACGCCCCATGCGAATGTGACGGCAGACTTCTCAAAGTCACAGTCGGAAAGCCTTGCACGCTCTTATGCCAAAGAGATCGTGGACCGGTCCGTCACGAAGATGCAGGAAAAGATTCGAAAGCTGCAGATCACCAAGATAATCAGCGAAGTTGAGGAAAGAAATAAGCATTCGATCGACAACACTCAGGCCGGAGCCGTCCATCGTGCGGGAATCTATTACTGGGTAAACAAGGTGACCCACGCCCAAGTCTTCAACTATGGCAAGCACATGATGTTCGACGCCATCCTGCCGGAGCCCGGAGCGATATTCAAGAGGCTGTATCAAGAGAAGATCCTGGGCGACAAGGAGAGGAACGCGCCGACAAAACCACCAGAGACACCATTAGCTATCACCCGCGCAAAATACGGTGACTTTCTGAACAAGTATGCCATCGCGAGTGCCGACGACCTCCAGCCTCCCGATCCCGAAACAGCGGTTCAGGTTGCGTTCAGTTTCAACGTAACCAAGCCCGATCCAGGCAAGAACACGGGCTTTTCCTCGCACGAATTCAAAACAGCGGACATCCCCGAGGGCTACAAGGCCGCGCGGATGAAGTTCGATGTCAGGGCTCATTCCGGGCACCCCCTGAGCACACGAAACGCGAGCATATTCGGCGGAGGAAGCGATAGTCGCGACGAAGTGGCACTATCAGTGCACATAGGCGATACAGTCCTGCTGGTTGATCAGTTGAACGAACACCAGGCAGCGGCGGACGGCGTTTCGCTGCCATTGGCAATGGCAACATGGGGAGGTTCCGGCAACGGGTCCATGAACGGCGAAGAAGGCACGATCACCGTGGCGCTGGCCGGCTTCAGCACATTGGCATTCTCAGTAAGCGGCACGGTCAGCATCATCTGCGAGCTGAAGAACGAGGCGTTCGAGAAATGGCAAGCTAAGATCTACAACTTAATTATGGCCGACTACAATCGTAAGTTGGACGAATACAATGCGAGCAATAACAAGAATGAAGAACTGATACAGATCAAGGGCCGCAACCCATTCCTGAATCGTGAGATCGAGAGAAACGAACTCAAACGCCATATTGTTGCAATGCTACTATGCAACTATTTCAATGGTATAGGCTCCATGATGGAGAAGGTCGCCCCTTGTGGATATCCCGAAATTGATTTTGCGAAGCTCGAACGGGACGCTCCAATCATTCAGTTCTTCGAACAGGTCTTTGAATGGAACTACTCAAGCTATCTTTTTTACCACAGCATGTGGGCGCGTAAGTGTAAGTGGACCAAGCTGATAGACGAGGACTGTGGTGACCCGCTTTTCGACAAATTCCTGACTGCTGGCGCAGCTCGAGTTCAGGTTCCCATTCGTACAGGGATGGAAGACTACTTCACCTGGTTCCTGAAGACGGGACAGATCTGGGGCGCGAGTGGGGTGCCACCCGTCTCCGGAGACGATGAATACGTGTCAATGATTCAGGAACTCAAGGAATCCAAGCAGGGCGACTATTCCGACCGTCCCGGGCTGATAGAGGCGAGCCAGAACAGCGATGTCTTGAAGCTCACGGAGAGCGGCTTCTATTGGGACTTTGTGAACGACCAGCTCAACACGCTCGCGGTCGCCAATGACCGAGACCGCGAGTTGCTCCTCAAGTTCGAGGTGTATCGGATCGTCAAGGTAGAACAGACTACGACGGGGGATCCGAATGCCTGGAACATCACGATCGACAGGCCGTACCCTGACCCGACCGCAAAGAACTTGAAGCACGCAGTCGGTGCTGTTTATGTGGGCGCGCCGTGGGAGGTAGTCATCCCGACCAAACTGGTCTACCTGCGTAACCCAAACGACAAACTACCCGTTTATCCCTTACCGTGACCGAGATGGGGGTAAGTCTAGGTCACCCACGGACAGGCCGACCCTGCCCGCGCCCCCTTGAGAACGAGCACACTCCTGCGCATGTCGAGGTTCGAAGCGATCGTCGTGGACGCATGACTCAAGCCAGCCGACCATGACCGACCAGGACTACCGCGACCTTCAAAGCCCGCAGGGAGGCTACGGCGGCATCCAGCAGCCAGGCGCGTTGTACGTCAGGAAAGGCGGCACAGGCGGTAAAGCAGGTGCAAAATCCAATAAACCCAAGTTGAAGACACCTAAGAATGGTGAGGTGACTATACTGGCAGACTTTGTGTGGAAGCCGCCAATTAGTGGCGCAAAAGAGATCCAATTGCTCGTGGCGGGCCAATGGCATCCGGGGTTTGCTGATTATGCTGAAATAACAGATGTAAAAACTAAGGAGTCCCCGGGAAACATGATAGCCCTACTGGGTGCAATCACCGAGTACAAGCAACAATCAATAAAGCGATTGAATTTCTTTACTCACGCCAATTTATCTGTGGTGGGCATCCGCGGTTTCATCAATCCCGAAAATGTGTACTTCGATGAATCCGTTGATGCAGCGGATGTTGACGGTCTTACTCGGGCGAGTTTGAATTTCACCTATAAGAACCAGAACTTTACACTGGATGATGTAAGGAGTCGGTTTACCGAGGACGCGATTTTTGTGTTGTATGGTTGCGATACCGCATTCGCTCCGACAGTACTTTTGACGGCCTGGAAAGATCTGTTCCAGGTGACAACTATAGGGTTCAAAACCGAAATGATGTTTTGCCCGCCCCGCCAAACCATCGGTGGTAGGGAGTTCAAGCGCAAGGGAGAGAAGATTGGCATCTGGAAGCCAAATTTTACCTGCGACGTGAACTCGACAAGGAACTGGCGTTCATTGATTGATGATCCCAGCGCGGTAAAAGTTTCAAAATGAGAGTTGCCAATTGCTAACTGCTGGCCTCGAATACGTTACGGGCATATTCCTGGAGTCGACCGTAACCTAGCGGTCACAGGAAGAATACTCCTACTCGAATCAGGCAACATCACCCGGTGGTCCCGAAGCCCCGCGCCGGGTGTCTATCGCTTGTTACCACTAGGCGAAAAAACCGGTTCCTGGAATGAGGTTCATGCCGCCGTCCGGAACGCGAGGCGGAATCGGCCGGCGCTAGCCATGACTTGCACAAATTTCTCAGCGCCGCACTGCCTCGCCACGTTCGAAAATGATGCCTCTTTTTCCCTTGGCCTCCGCATAGAGATTGACGCTCCGCGTCATGACTGTCCGGACAACGCGTCGCTTGTCCGGAAGCACCAGTGCATCCCAGGTGCCGCGCACCGAATCTCCCCTTATCAGCTGGAGTACAAAGGGGGCCATCTCGGTTAGCGTCTCGAGCCGCTCTGCGCGGTTTTGTTTTCGGTTCGATTCGGGCTCCTGATCCTCAGCAGATCGAACCGGAGATTTTTGAGCTGCCTCGTCCCGCACCTTTTCGAGATGCTCCTGGTACTTCGCAAGCTCGGCCAAAAGAGCCTGGCGCTGGTCGTCGGTACCCTTTCCACGAGGATAGCGGAAATTGCTGATTGCACGAGCAAGGATTCCAAGAATGGCTTCTCCTCGGCCTCTGCGCTGATGCGCCCGCTTGAATTTGCATGAAAGCATGCGAGATCTACGGCGTCAAACAACTGGCGGGACGCCCAGGCAGCATGCTGCGGATCGTTCGCGGAGTGGTGCGAGCTCCTCCAGGAGTAGCGAACCCGCCCCCCAGGCTGCATGAGCACGGACCAAGAATCATTTGGTCTAGCGGGATCGATCCTTCGGGCTTCGGAGTATGTCGGCGCACACGTCGTTGAGCCGGGCCGCAAGGACAACGAAGGTACCCAAGCACCCCTGGCGGAGCTGCAGGACCTGTTGCGTGGACCGTCAAAATTCAGGGCAACGGCGTACTTTCCGGCTAAATTACCAACGTTGTTAGGTGCGTTGGCTAATTCACCTCTGAGCTGGGCAAATACCACCAAATCGGCCCCAAATAACCCATGTGGACCTATGCACATTACTGACCGGTGAAAGATGAAACAGGGGGTGGGTCTCCTCGTAGCAGCGTTTCCGCAGGTCAAAGGCATTTTCATGCTGTCCAACGGTGGAACTGGCACAACCAAAAGCTCATCTTTCCGGTTGTTAGCGGACGGCGACAGGTCCCTGCGGGAGCCCATCTGATACGAGATCGACTAACTAACGTTGAAACGGGATATGGGTCGCAATAAGCCCAGCACGGACCCCAAGTGCTTCTTGTCATGAACTGGTTTCGCAGCAGACCGTGTAGCCCAGCTGAATCTTCCAAACGCCGTCCAGTCCTGGATGCCGCCCGCCGTACTGTTCACGAACGGCTCGCTGGGAATCAGTTGAACTGGATGCTCCCGGGAGTCCAATCGGCAACCTTCGCCGTTGTGACCGTGTCGTCTGTCCCGGGCACGAGTCGGAATGTGTCTCCGGGAAGCAGTGTTGCGGGATCGACGCCCGATTCAAGCTGAACCGAGTGGGTAGTACTGGCAAGGGGATGATCGATCGTGTAGGTCCGGTTCCCCAACGGGAAGACGGGTGTCTCCACCTGCACCATGGTGCCACGACCGGCGATAGCGTCGATGACTACGGTCCTAATGAATGCCGCCTCGGTATCGTCCTCGGGAACCTGGAACTTGAGTTCCGTCCACCTCCAGCAATGAGGATCGCCCCCATAGATAGTTGCAAGGAGCGAGAGGTGTCGGAACTGACCGTCGGTGATCTCAGCGATCGAAGGCATGACAAGTGCAGGAGCCGTATGTGCCTGAAGCAGGGTCAGATGACGGGCGACGGGAAGATAGAGGGCCTCCAGCGCAGAGGGGAGGACAGCGCCATGCGCTCCGAGAAGTGCATTCCCCGCGTCAGTCTCCACTGAGACGACATCGCTCTCGCAAATGCCAAGCAGCTCCTCGAGCTCATCACAGACCGACTCCGGGTTACGCCCCTCGACGTTTCCCATCTGGACCTTCGCCTCTGCGCTCTCCCCCTGCTTGAAACGCAGCTCGAAGGTGAGCGACCGCTCCGGAGTATCGAGAACCAGGCGTAGCCAGCCTGTTTGTGAACCGACCGTCTGCGAGGTGACTACCAAGGGCTTGCGGAACCGGCGCTGGCCGTTACTCTCAGTGCACCGCAGGTAGATAAAGGGACGGTCGACACCGCTGCCTTCGACGATGGAGAAGGTCGACTCCACCGGTTCCTCATGAGCGAATGGCCCGCCCGTAGTTGTTGTCCTGACCCGTACGTCCTGGAACGGCGTACCCCACTCCTCCCATTCCCGTACTGCATCGTGCTCGGGCGTCCCGGGCTTCACCAGGAATTCGACGTCCATGCTGATCGGGTCAATCTCCGCGGCGTCAGGCGTGCGAGGCACGACGGACTCGTATTTCCAGCGGGAATCTCCCAAATAGGTCATCCGGTGAAAAACCGCCGGGTCACCATCGAGCGGCAGCGGGATTTCCTTACTGTTGGCCCCAGTTCGGGTGCCGTGCTCGATCCGGTAGTTGTCGTGGATTGTGTCGCGGAGGGCATCGAGGGCATCCTGCCGGGTCTCTATGGCATCAAGCATCTTTAGCGATTCGCCTCTTTCGACTGGCGAGGAAGCGAGCATGGCCTTTTGGCTAATGAACTGCTCCAAGACCCCTTCGCCGTAGGTAAAGCGCTGCATGGTTTCGGGAAAGCGGTCGGCCAAACCGGCAATGAAGGCATCACCGTCCCACTGGCAGGGAAATCCCGAGTCTGCAGTGAGCTCGTCGAACTCCGTGACGCGTTCCTCGGTAGGTGTCCACGGTGTGACCAAGTGATAGCGGACGATTCGCTTTTCGCCGGGGGTGACGTGTTCCTCAAGGAATCGGTTCCAGGATTTCTTGACCTGGCGGAACTGATTACTGGAGATCGAGGTCGTGAATCCTTTGATCTGCCAAATCTCGATTCCGCCGGCCATTGAGCGGAGGATGTCGATCCCGCCATCGCCCTGTGATGGATTTATCTGCCGTGCATCGTCGTGTTCGCGGCGCAGGAGTGTTGCAATGAGGGACTCGATAGAGTCACCGCTTCGCTGCTGAATCAGGGGCCAGTCGTAGGTGGGCATGATCCAAGACTACGAATCGACTCGGACATCTGGCGATCCGGGCCTGGGTTCCCGGCACGCCTTGGGGCCACGCGTTTGTGAGACGACCCACGCAAGCGTTTAGCCTTCCATTTGGACGTCCTAGACATGATGCCGGCGAGCTACGCTCCGTACACTTACACGGTGAATGGTGACTATTCTTGGGTAGATTTCGTCTCTCTCGCGATCTCTGTGGCTTCGCTCGGCGTCACACTAGCCCTATTTCACATAGGCCGTCAGTTGTCCTTCCGCCAGCAACGTGAACGAGTCCGTGAACTGGAAAGCAAGGCGTGGGACGTCTTGAAGCCGATCCGCACTGAAGGGTTGAACAGCAAAATCATCATAATGAATGCGGCGCTGTACGAACGCGGGTATGACGGCAGCAACAAGGTGACCTGGCGCGGCGGGATGTTTTCAAGCGCGGAACTCATCGAGATCGTTCACATCGGAGTGGAAGTCATTCTGTCCGGAAGAGAAAGCTACTACGACGACCGAGGACACCGCACTCTTACGAGAACAGATCGTCCCGCCCCAAACGTGGCCCAAATTGGTCATATCCCATGGAAATGGATTGAAGACATCGCGCCAGAGGGGGACGAGTATGACGGCTCCGCGATCTTCTTCGTGCGCCACTTAGCACCTGGCCGACGGCCCTACGACTACATCACCTACCGCGAAGGGAAGCCCGAGCCGTTCGGTCTGAATGAACGCGATTACTACCATCCCGTCTCCGAACTTGGTTTGACCAAACCTCGGATCCGCGACTGGTTAGGGTTCTACGCATCATTGCGACAGCTCAAAAGGATCCAACGGCTGAGCAGGCAATTCTCACGATCTACAGAATAACGAAAATCTTCAGGCCGTCGTTGTGCGCTCAAAAATTGCCAAGTGCGGCTCCTCGCCAGGAGCATTCGCGCTGCACAGAACCAGAAACCTCAATACGGTTCACCGCACTGCCAGAGATGGCTACTCTCAATAGCCTGCGGGTCGCATCCATTGACGACCGAGTAGATCATTGGTTCTGGACGTTGCATCGCCCCCTTAGACCGACTCGATTGGACATTCCTTTGCCACAGCCCACTAAGCCACTCAGCGTTTTACAGTCCAAAGTCCTGGAATGGGTCAATGACGGCTGCCCTGGCGGAGTCTTTGAAGGCTACTCACATCGGATATCCGCCCGAGCCTTGGCCGACGATCGCTACATCACCATCACAGGCAGGGGGCCGACCTGGACGGCCAGGATCACCCAACTGGGTGTGGAACTGCTCAAGAGCACCGACGTCTCCGATTCCGACAGCCACACACCTGAATCTGAAGCCGACAAATTCATACAGAAGCTCATTGCCGCCGGCGGCGTTATGGAGGTCAACATCGCCGCCAATGACGCCCTGATTCGTGACGTCATGAAGTCAGCCCTGCGCCCCAAGGGCTACAAGCTCGAGATAGCTGGCGTCGGGTCATGGCAGCGCCCAAAGTACGAGGCACGTTGGGCTCGCCATTTCCCTGATGACGTTGACGAGCGCCCCGTGCCGGTCCCTGATTCGGTGAGCAAATACCACCCGATCGCCAAAGCGTTCCGCGACGGAACTCGGAGGGTGTCGAAAGAGCATGTCGCCCGGGCAGCCAGGCTGCTGCACGCGCTGGCCACGGAAGGTGCAGCCCGCGGTTACGAAGCGACGCTCCCCTCGAGCCACAAACGCACCGACACTAGGAGACCCACAACTCTCGACGGTGATATCGCGATCACGATCGGCTCAACCACTGTTCCTTTGGAAATGCGGGAGCTCCCCCCGAACGGCGGATCCGCAAGGCCATACATCCCCAAATACAACTCCCGCAACCAGTCCTGGACGACAGTAAACAACACCGATTTCGTATCAACGGGGCGGCTCCAGCTGGAGCTGACACAAAAATACTCAACCAACGGTCGCCGAGAACGGTTTCGCGACGGCAAACGGCAACAACTCGACACCGCCCTGCCGGCCATACTTCGCGAGATCGAAATTCAGCACCTCAACATGAGTGGAAACGCGAGCAAGCACGCCTCAAGGAGGAGGAAACCCAACGCCGGTGGGAGGCCGCCATGAAGCGTGCACGCATACGGATCCAAGACCACCACAAGGCCGAGCAGCTCAAGATGCAGGCAGACGCCTGGGCAGAAGCCGGCACGCTGCGCAGGTACGTGGACGCCCTTGAGACGAGGCTGGGCTCAGAATCGGACATAGAGTTGGTCAACCGCGGGCTGGCCTGGCTGACATGGGCCCGCGATTACATTGACACCAAGGATCCCCTGCTTCAACCGATCGATGTTCCCGTCCTGGCAGACTACAGCGATGAAGACCTAGTGCCCTTTCTCGGCGGCTGGAGCCCGCACGGTCCGCATGGGATGAGGTAGAAGCGTAATCGCTTTTGGTATGAGCTGATTTTCCTGCATGTTTGCAGCCCTTCCAAGAGACCGCACTTGGCCTATATTTCGCCGCGCCCGGCGGACTGGTGCGAGTCAGTGACGGGTAGATGCCCCGACCTCTCTGAACACGAGCCTGACATGGGTGGCGAAGGTCTCGCTCAGCACCTGCTCTACTTAGCATGCGGCAGGGCATGGCTGCGACACCCATCCCCGTCCTTCGCACGTCAAAGTCGACAAGGGGGCAGTATGGTCAGAACACCTGTAGGAAGTACACGGATGGGGTGGCGTTATGAGTAACTTATTCGGATCATACGATGCATTCTTTTCCAGAGGCTTCAGATCACGCGAATGCATTTATGCAGATTCCGTCGTCGGTTGCCTGACACCAGGCACCGAAGACCGCTTCAAAGAGGCAGTGTATTTCGCGAGCCAAATGGAAGCTGGATATCATGATCCTCAAAAGTTTCGCTATTCGCTAGGTGCTTTTCTTTCTGCATATGGGTCGATTTCGGAAATTTTATCCAAGGAACTTGAGGCCAATGGTCGGTGGGCGGACTGGAAAAAGCATCTCGCGACCCTTCCACCTGAAATAACTGTCAACGAGTATGGCCCCGCTCTGACTCGCGCCCGCAACATAAATGTTCACCAGAAGTCGGTCTTCGCCGGAAGCAACTGTCAGATCGGCCTCTACCGCGGCCGAAGGCACAAGCTGAGTATTGCCTCAGATATTGACTGGGATATCTCGAGCGCTGAGCTGATCGACCGGCTATGGGATTCTGAGTTCGGCGGAATGATGCTGGACAAGGAACACTCCGCAATTGGCGAACAGTACGGGGTTCGAAGAGTTTATCGCCTCAGGAAGATTTCAGACGAACTCCCAGACCAAGACAAAGATCTGGACGTTCTGGAAATTGTTCGCAGGGCGCTGCTAAGGACACACGACCTTCTGGGATTTACCCACACCATGGACGGTCAGGTGGTTGGCCTGCTGAGTGGCGAGGAGGTCGCGAACTCCCTCACCTACGCCCAGGTCACAATCCTGTTGGAAAGCGACGTACGACCCGAATTACTTCAGCTCTGGAACTGGCCGGATCTCGGGGAAGAGCTACTGCCGATTCCAAATTTCTAGCATCTGGTGGTCAGGGACTTCCCTCTGGCGGGAACGCGCTACGGCAGATCCGGTCCTTCTCCTCGGGTCCGACAGGGCAGCGAAATTTCCGTTTTCCACATACGCCGGGACTCCCCTACCGACGGCCGGCCGCTGATGCTGGACTGGGTCCATGTTTAGCTACGAAGACATCATCCTGCTCGGAGAAGAACGGGTCCTCGTCATCCAGGAACACAAGGACGACTGCTGCTGGTGTGGAGAGATCTGGCGCTGAGAAGATTCCATTGTGGATACCTTGCAGCACCGGAAACCTGCCATCTCGAAATGACCTCGCAGATACCTACAAAAGGTAGCCCGGTCCGAGGATCCTTGCTCAAGCCGCTCATGTTGCTCATTGGCAAAGCAAGTCCACCTGTTCGATAACCAAAGGACTAGGACTAGGGTTACAGCGCGGCCGGCAACTGGCTGGTCGGAACCGGAGCCTTGCACTTCCTAGAAGCGCCGGACGTCTTGGACTATGCCTTTTAGCTCTCGCGCGAGGTCGTATACACTTCCTTTCTCACCTACCACTCGAAGGCTGACCTCAACTGCCTCGACGTTCTTGGAATCATTGAGGTATAGCGTGACGTCGTAGCCCTCGTCCCTCATAGTAAGCAAGATGCCGTCCGACGAACTTTGGAGCGGTGACGCCAATCCGATGCTACTTCGAAGGGTGTCGAGAACGGCATCGAGCGTGCCGAGTACCTCCACCTCAACCTCACTCCACGGCTCGAAGCCTTCATCCGATTGCCGTTCTGACTGCCAGTGCTCATTCGTCGGGCGAAGAATCAGGAAGTGCTCGTCGTGAGGATGCCTTGATTCGTACTCTTGCAGGTTGTCGTATTGCACCTCAGGTCGGCAGACTCCCGCTTGTTGTCTGTAGCTGCTGTCCAGCAAGCGCCAGCCGTTCCATCGAACACTCAATTCGACTTGCTCTTGAGAATCGAGAACGTGTTGAGTACTTAGTATCTGGAGTATTTTGTATGCAGGCGCGACGAGCCCAACCCGCGAGTGCATCCCGATAGATTGTGCATTGGCCTGTTGACCAGCCTGCTCCGGAAGGACCTGACCTTCAGGATTCTGCTTAGCATCTTGCGCTTCTTGGCGCTCCTTGAAATGACCAACATGGACGCCCAGGAGCCGGTATTCGCCGTTGTCTAGTTGAGCGAAAACCGGGGCTCCGCTCATTCCCCTGGAGGCACTGCTTTCTACAAGATAAGCAGCCATCCTTCCCCAACTTCCATCGATTGATCCAACGGGCACCATGGCGAGCCGACCAAAATGTGCCATAGGCTCTAGGAGACCGCTGAAATATTCGCTGGTCGGGCGCGTCGGCTGGACTGCTGGGGCTGGTGATTAAGACTGGTCTTATGCAGGGACGCGAGGATGCGCAACGCGGGTATTTGGATGTGGAGGCGCTGGCCGGTGAGTTGTTGGCTCCGGGCAGTGTCTTCGCTTTTCTGGCCGGGCACAGGGGGCGGCTGTTCCCGGATTCGATGATGGAGGATCTGTTTCCGTCTCGCCGGGGCAGGCCTTCGGTTCCGGCGCCGGTGATCGGCTCGGTGCTGGTGTTGCAGGCCTTGCAGGGCCTCTCTGACCGGGAAACCGCGGAGGCACTGACCTTCGATCTGCGCTGGAAGGCAGCGTGCGGGTACGGGCTGACTGATACCGCGTTCCATCCGAGCACGCTGACGTACTGGCGAAGGCGGCTGGCCGGCTCGAAGAATCCGCACCGGATTATGGAGGCCATCGCCGAAGTCGTCGCGGAAACCGGGGTACTGAAGGGCAAGCGCCGGCGGGCGGTGGATTCGACGGTCCTGGACGACGCGGTCGCCAGGCAAGACACGATCACCCAGCTGATCGCCGCGGTCCGGCGCTTTGGCCGGGATGTCCCCGGCGGCCAAGACCTGGTGGTCAGTCACGCGAAGGGGTATGACTACAGCCGTACCGGCAAGCCGGACATCGCCTGGGATGACCAGGACGCCAAAGACGGGCTGATCTCGGCCCTGGTCACCGACGCGCTTGCCCTGCTCGCCGCGGTGGATCCAGAGATGCTCGAGGGTAAGGCCGCTGATGCGTATGCGTTGTTGGCCTTGGTCGCCGGACAGGACGTGGAACCGGCCGAGGATTCTGACGGGACCGACGGGCGGTGGCGGATCGCACGGAAGGTCGCCCCGGACCGGATGATCTCCATCGTGGACCCGGACGCCCGGCATGCGCATAAGACCCAATCCAGGCAGCAGGACGGTTACAAAGCCCACATCGTGATCGAACCCGACACCGGGCTGATCACCGCCGCGGAACTGACCAAAGCCTCGGGGCCGGAAAACAGCGACGGGACGGTCGGTGCCCGGTTGCTTACCCAGGATCCAACGATCAGCGGGACCAGCGTCCAGGTTCTGGCCGATTCGGCCTACGGTTCCGGGGACATGCTTGCCGCCCTCGCCCTCACGGGTCATACCCCGGTGATCAAACCATGGCCGCTGCGCCCGACCGTTGAGGGCGGGTTCACCCTCGATGACTTCACCGTCGATGAGGCAGCCGGCACTATGACCTGCCCGAATGGCCTCACCCGCAAGATCACCGCAAAACGACGGGTCACGTTCGGCGCCGCCTGCACCGGCTGCCCACTCCGGGACCGGTGCACCGCATCGCCACGGGGACGCAAGATCCAACTGCACGAACACGACGCGCTGCAGCGCGAACACCGTCAACGCGCCGCGGATCCGGCCTTCCAAGACGACTACCGCACGCACCGGCCCATGGTCGAGCGGTCCATCGCCTGGCTCACCCGTGGCAACCGCCGCGTTCCACACCGGGGCATCAGACGGAACAACGCCTGGCTACGCCTACGGATCGCGGGACTGAACCTACGACGCATGCTCGCTCTCGGACTGACCGTAAACGAGGGATCGTGGGCGCTGGAATAGGCCACCGTCAGAACCCTCGGCTCATCAACAAAATCACCTGGACGATGCACCAGATTCAGAGGCAGAATGAAGTCAAGCGGGCGGAACGACCCCGTTGTCGCACCCAAGGGTGCTGACCAGAACACGCCGCTAGACGGCCATTGGTGGCGTTCCGCCCGCCTACAACCCGCCTTAGTTCAGCAGCCTCCTAGGCGCATTGGGTCCCCAGGCACGAACTGGAGTAGGCCGACTGTGAGCGTGGGTAAGCCTATTGGTGCAACGTCGCTATAAATGTTCCTGCGGAATTCCAGGAACTGGTCGGCACGTATGGCGCGGATCGATCTTCCAACAACTTCATCCGAGTACAAACCCGAATTTAGCCTTTGCACGGCAATATCTATCCAGGCTTCATCGACCCAGTCGTCATCTTGGCAAAGCTCGTCGTACTTTATAGTTGACCAATCGCTGGGGTCTAGTTCGGCCGACTGGATTCCCACGTCGCCCATCCAGGAGCATTGGGCAGTAAGTTTGTGCAGGTCCCCGTCCTTTGTGGTCGCGCAGTGGCGTGCACTCACGACGTATACGTGGAAATACTCCCGTCCACCTATTGGCCGCGAGAATGGAACGGTCACAACGAAGCAGGTAGCTACTCTTCGTCCAGCCTCGTTAGACAGGAATAGAGCGTTGTCCAGCGCTGAGCTGGCAGTATAAAAAGCTCCTGAGCGGGGAGAGAAGCTTTCACGTTCGTCGGGCAGGTTTGTCAGCGCAATCATCCTTCTATTCGGTTGAGCTACCTCGCAAGTTCAACTCCACATTCTTGAGACGCCGACTTCTCAAAGTCAACCTGTGGTCACAACGGATCCGACCATGAGTTGGGTCGATCGATAAGACCCTCGGCCAACTGAACTCCGCCGGAGCCGTTTAGACCCTCAAGGCATCCGCCGGCCTGCACATTCGCGCCCCTAAGGTCCTTTCCTTGATCATGTCCGGCTACTCTCGGTGGCGTGGATACTCCATATCGCCCCTACAAGACAGGTTTCGATGCCTTGGACGAACTCGACCAAGTCGACTGGAGCCGGCTAAAGCACTGCTACGGACGAGGCGTCGTTTCCTTTGGCGTTGAGGGCGACGTGTCATTCGCCATCGCAGGCGACGTGTCACGATCGTTGGCCGCGCTTCGGACTGATCCATCCCTGGCAATCGGTGACGGACTCTACTCGAACATCTGCCATCAGGGCACGGTATATCAAGCAACGGCCTATGCCGTGCCCTTCATCGCAGTAGTCGCGGCCGGCGATGTTCTGGACGAGCTGCGCATACCACTTGTCGTGCTCCTGGGCGACATAGCAATCGGAGGGAGCTACATAGCTCCTCACGGGTCCCATGCGGGCTCGTTCGGAGACCATGTAGACGTCTTGGTCACGGAATCGCTTGCCGCGTCGATGGAACGACTGTCTACGATCCGAACGCCCAGGCTTGCGGCGCTGATCAACGCAATTCAGTCGCTTCTTGTCCAACCGACCGTTGAGAGCCGTGATGCCGTCGAGTCCGCCATCGACGTTGCACTGACGCCGCCAGCCACGCTCTAGGTGTATTGTCCACGGACGTTAGTGACGCCCGGCGTGGTTTGGTGACATGAAGAAGACCTCCGGGTGGAGTGGGGCTTGTCTAGAGTCCAGTTCCACACACGGAGGCCTTCATGTCCCACCCTAACGCTCTATTGACCCCTCGCCGCCGGCTTCAGCTTGCTCAATGCGTCGTGGATCAGCACTGGAGTCTGCGCCGTGCTGCGGAACGGTTTCAGGTCTCGGTTCCGACCGCTGTGCGCTGGGCGGAGCGCTACCGTGAGCACGGCCCGGAAGCAATGGAAGACCGATCCAGCCGGCCGCATTCCTCGCCACAGCGGACTGCAACGCGAACGGAGCGGCGGATCATCGCCGTACGCGTGAACCGCCGGTGGGGCCCTGCAAGGATCGGCTACTTGCTGGGAATCCACCCCTCGACCGTCCATCGAGTGCTATCCCGTTACCGGCTGGCCAAACTGACTTGGCTCGACCGCGGCACCGGAAGGGTAATCCGCCGCTACGAGCACGACAAGCCCGGGGACCTGATCCACGTAGACATCAAAAAGCTCGGACGTATCCCCGACGGAGGCGGACACCGCGTCCTGGCAGAGCTCCCGGCCGCCGCAACAAAGCAAGAACACCGTTCAACCGCAGGCCCGGCTACCACTTCCTCCATAACGCCGTCGACGACCACTCACACCTGGCCTACACCGAGATCCTCGCCGACGAGACAAAGGAAACTGCAGCAGCGTTCTGGAAACGGGCTAACGCCTGGTTCCAAGCCCATGGAATCACGGTCCAGCGCGTCTTGACCGATAACGGGAACTGCTACCGGTCCCGCGCCTTCACAGAAGCCCTGGGCCCGGACATCAAGCACAAACGCACCCGCCCCTACCGGCCGCAGACCAACGGCAAGGTCGAACGGTTCAACCGCACCATGCTCGAGGAATGGGCCTACACGCGCCCCTACCGATCAGAGGCCGAGCGTGTTGCCGCTTTCCCGGACTGGCTGCACGCCTACAATCACCACCGAGCCCACACCGCCCTCAAAGGTCAGACACCGGCCAGCCGCGTCACCAACCTCTCTGGTCAATACATCTAGGACGGTGCCCGGAATCGTTCCTGCCGGCGGCAAACGCGATGGCGAAATCGGCAAAAAGGAAGCCACCAACGTTACTAATGAGGTGGGTCGTTGCGGTGCCCGAAAGACGTACAAAATGCGCCAAATACCGCGTTATTCCGGGATCTTGGTAACCCACCTCCTATAGCAACTTCGGTGGCACGCAGCTCATTCGATCACGCCGGTGAATGTTAACAAACGGGATGGGTCAGTTCGGTCCGTGTTTCCTATATTCAAGCCAAAATTCTGGGCATTCAATCGGCCCCTGGTGCGGCGATCAAGTCGATGGGGCTGAGCTTGACCGGACGACGATAGCGCCTCGCGAGAAACCATCTAAGAGGAACTTCATTGACGAACGTTCAAGAACTAGGTGGGTGGACAAATGCCCAGGTCGCATCCTGCTCGCTCGGCTATCCAGCGTCCGTCTGATGGACGAGCAAACGGGCGCGTGGTTGGTCCACTCGTGGAATGCGGGCTCGGGCTCGGACACGACAGACGGTTTCAGGCGGAGGCTACCGTCAACAGGTGCGCCGCCGATTGACTCCGAAATTTGTCGTCCGGAAGTCCAAGCGGGCAGGCTAAATGTTCACAACGGCGCCACGGCTGCACGATCGATTGAAATTAGTCGCGCCTCGTTGTCTAGCGACTTCGTTCCGTCACCTCATGCAACAATTGTGCAAATTCATAGTAAGGCGGAGATGAGCAAGACAACCCCAGGCAATGATCGCCCGACCCAAAACTCGCCACGGGAAGTAACCCGACAACGACCGGGGTGCGGATGCTCTGGAAATATTGACGCATGATCACCCCTCGCTTCGTCGTTGTGAGCCAAGACACGTGGCCACTCAAGACAGCCGGTACGTTCACTCTGGTCGTCGACGCGTGGGACGACTTCCACTACAGGACCAGCTACGTGCTCCACTACGGCACCGGAGATGCGGCAACTGAGATCGGTGCCGTCAAGATAGCGTCTCGAGGAATGAGGGAGCGAGACCCTCATACAACGTTGCCGAGCACCTTTAGGCGGCTCACCAGTGAGTTCTATTCACTAGGACAGGACCGCGAATACTACGAAGCGCTCGCGAACCTCCCGAACGAGATCGGACGCCAAGCGCTTCGCGCGCTCCGTGATGTGGCTGAAAACGCAGCCATCTTCGAAGGCGTTCAAGACGAGCCCGCTCTCACGACTTCACTACTCCGTTCGGTCCCGAAACAAACTGTGGCCGTCCAATTCAATCGAATCATTGAGGGGCGGGCGCCACTAACGCCGTACCGGTTCAGCTATTCGCGCTCGTCCGGCTCGACCGCTCCGCCTCTAAGGCTCGAGTTCGGAGTTCATCTCGACGTCATGCCACCGACGAATGTGCATGTTCTTATCGGCGCTAACGGCGTCGGCAAGTCACGCTTGCTTCGCGATTTCGTTCAAGCGGCCAGCGGTTCAGTAGGGGCGTCCGGAACCTTCCTGGACCAGATGCCGTCCGAGTTTTCTACCGACTCACAAAATGTGCCGTTTGCAAACGTCGTGCACGTAGCCTTCTCTGCGTTCGACCGCGACAACCGGGAGCCGCTCGGTAACACCGTGGATGTTCATGCTGTTGGCTTGTCGAGCGGGGCTGGCGACCCGCTCGGCACCCAGTTCACCAAGAGCCTCCTCGTCTGCTCCAAAGGCCCGCGACGGGAACGATGGCTTACGGCCGTTAGAACACTCGCAGCAGCGGATGGCATCCTTGCCGACGCAGGCCTCGAGTATCTCATCAACTCTGAGGATGCGGACGAAGTGTTCGCCGCGATGAGTTCAGGGCACAAGATAGTCCTCCTGACAGTGACGCGCCTTGTCGAGCTTGTCGAGGAGCGTTCCCTCATACTCGTTGACGAGCCCGAGACACACCTGCATCCGCCACTATTGTCTGCCTTGACAAGAGCAGTCTCCGATCTCGTGATTGACCGCAATGGAGTCGCAATCATTGCAACGCATTCACCTGTCGTGCTGCAGGAGGTGCCACGCTCATGCATCTGGATGCTCCAACGGAGCGGGGATGATCTTCGTGCCTCGCGGCTCAGCACAGAGACATTCGGCGAGTCTGTCTCTCGCCTCACTTCTGAAGTATTCCATCTCGACGCCAACCGGACCGGATACAACCAGGTACTCCGCACGCTACTCGATCAGAACAACAGCTCGGCGGAACTGGTCATGGACGCCATTGGAGGGCATCTGGGCAGTGAAGGACGCTTCGTTCTAAGTTCGCTTGAATACCACCAGGACTAAGACCGTGTATAGCCTGAATCCTCCCTCATTCACCGCGGCCGACGCCTACTCAGCCGCAGTGGGAACAATTAAGAAGAAGGTGCATCGCTCACCGTATGTCGCGTCAGCCGCGGCTGTCCAGGCGAGGTGCGATGCTTTCGAACGCCTCGCTACGCATGGCCAGTTTGACCTGGCAGAGGGCAGCGACTTCGACGTTGCAGGGCTCCTTGGCTCGGCAATGGTTGAGCTCTACGACAAACAATTCAGTCACAACCAAGGCACAAAGGCGATTCGCAATGGCATCAAGAACGCGGCCAAGAATGCGCTCTGCCCCTACTGCGGCGAGGGTTACGCATCAGAACTAGATCATTACCTACCGAAGACCAAGTTTGCTGGGACGACCGTGCATCCAGCGAACTTGGTGCCCGCATGTGGCGACTGCAACTTCGAAAAGCGTGCGTACAAGCCCGGCCGTGACAAGCCTGCAGTACTACACCCCTACTTCGACACTGCCTTCAACGTTCCATGGTTGACCGCCACTGTCATCAGCGGTCCCCTCGGGACACCAGTAGTTGATTTTAGGGTGGGCCTCCCCCAGCCATACCCTGAGCTTGAGGCCCGGCTGAACCAACACATGACTGTTTTCAAGCTCTGGAAAAGGTTCGGCACGTGGGCCGCTCAATCGCTGGACAATTTCGAGACGCTCCTGAGGACCTCATATGGGCAGTCCATGACTTGGGAAGGAGCCCGTAAACACCTTCGGTTAACCGCGCTCCAACAGTCGGGCGGCCGCGTGAATTCTTGGGAAGGAGCAACACATTTGGCCATGCTCGAGAGCGACTGGTATCTCTCCAGCTACTTGAAACTGGCGTGACGCACTCGCCTTCATGAAACATCAATTTGGGTGACCCACTGCCGTGGCCTGAACAAAGATGTCACCGCAAATTAACGCTGTCATGAAGGTGCAGTCCTCGCTCGAGGCCTTTACAGCTTCCCGGGGCTGGCGGATCCATGACTGCCCGACGTCCAGCAAATGCTGGAGTCCGACATTACTGCCTCGCCGAGCCTGTAGGGTCACGGTCGGAGGGTTGGCGCAAGCGGGCGACGCTATCCAAGCTGTTCGGCGACGAATTGGGGGTGGGGTACACACCCCCGTGCACACACAAGCGGTCCTGCTCCTCGCCGAGGGACGGACCGTCAGTATGCTGCCGCTGCCTCCGGGGGTCTCCTCCTCCAGCCCCTTCGCCATCTATTCTCAATAGCCGGCGGGTCGCATCCGTTGCACACTGAGTCGATCATTGGTTCTGGGCGTTACTCTGCGCCTTGGACCGACTCGGATTGGACTTTCTTTGCCACCGCACCCTAAGCCACTCAGCGACTTACAGTCCAAAGTCTTGACATGGGTCACCGACGGTTGTCCGAGTGGCATATTCGAAGGCTACTCGCATCGGATGTCCGCCCGGGCATTGGCGGACGACCGATACATCACCATTTCAGGCCAGGGTCCGACCTGGACGGCCAAGATCACCAGCCGGGTGTGGAGCTGCTCAAGAGGTTGAGTCATTCTTGTGCGGCCGTTGTTAATTCCATCATCTTCCGAGCATAGGTGTCGCCATCGATCTCGCGTTCTTGATACTGGCGCATGAGCTCATCGATTCGAGACTGCAGTTCTGTGCGGTCCATAATCATCTCCTGTTGATTTGGGGTGCTGAATTGAGGCTCACCCTTGGCCGGCGAATGTCGAGAATGATCACTTCGATTCCATCTCATCCTGAGCCTCGCACCAGTGATCACCAATGTGCCCCTTATCCAATCGGCATCGCACCCCTCCGAATTTATGCCGACCAAGCGGAAAGTATAGGGCATCGCACCATTTTTCAGTGTCTGGCACTGGAGTCCTTTCTGCACTAGCGCCCGGCGGACGAAGTCATCTAGCCCATAGAGTAGCCGAAAGTGCCATGACGGGGCCCTCCCAGCTATCCGGGCATCTTTGACGAGGCATCGGATGACGTGGTGTTCCTTCCAATACCCGGCTTGGGGACCGGGCTGGAGCCATCCTCGGATGTCCCGATCTCGGTGCATCGGTGGGGAGCGTTGGGTTCCCAGCAGTGCGACCGGACGTCCACCCCAGTCGTGACGGCTTCGGTTGCCCGGCCGACACGGTGACTCCTATGAAGAATGACTCACCACAATCAACGGACGCATACGGCAGGATTACCCTCGTGGAGACCTTCAAGCGGACGCCGCTACAGCTGTTCAACCTGCCACAGCACTTTGTGATACCCCTGTTCCAGCGCCCCTACGTCTGGAAAGAGGATGAGCAGTGGGAGCCACTATGGAAAGACATTCGGCGCGTCGCAGAGCTGCGTATGAACGAGCCCCACCTGGCACCACAACACTTCCTGGGAGCCGTCGTTCTCCAGGCACAGGAAGCCGAGAGCGCAAGACTCACCACATGGAATGTCATCGACGGCCAGCAGCGACTAACGACGCTGCAGCTGCTCGCCGACGCGACGTGCGCCATTCTCGCCCAGGCAGGGCTTTCGAAGTACGCCAGCCAGTTGGAAGGCCTGACGCACAACTCCGAGAGCTTCATCGAGGAAGATGAAAGCCCGCTCAAGGTTCTGCACCTCAACAATGATCACGACGCCTTCCTGGAAGTCATGACAGCGGAGCCACCGGTCGACCACTCTGACCTCAAGCACCATGAATCCCGGATCGTTCATGCGCATCGGTATTTCACGACAGCAGTCACCCAGTGGCTCGGGAACCCTGGCACAGACGAATTGGCGGCGAGGGCCAAAGAACTCGCTCGCGTCCTGCTCGATGACCTGCAGCTGGTGACCATCGAGCTCAAAGCGTCCGAGAACTCGCAGGAGATCTTCGAGACGCTCAACGCCCGCGGAACTCCCCTGACGGCGGCGGACCTGATCCGGAACTTTGTGTTCCAGCGGCTTGAAGCTGAAGGCGGAGACACCAAGAAGGCCTACCGCGAGGACTGGCCCTTCGAGGCAAGGTTCTGGACGAAGGAGGTCAGTGTCGGTCGCTACCTCGTGAGCCGAAGCTCGCTCTTCTTCAACCAGTGGTTGATCTCTCGTACAGGTGAGGAGATCAGCCCGCAGTCGACGTTCACCAGATTCAAGTCGTACGTCGAGCACACAGCCGGGCACAAGATGGTAGACCTGCTCGCCGTGATCAAGCAGCAAGCTGCGCTTTATGAGTCGTGGACTGAAGCCTCGCTCAGGCCTGACGGCAACCTCGGTGCTGTCGAGATGGCTTTCCACCGCATGAATGCCGCTGGCATAGAGCTTCTTAAGCCACTCATGCTCTGGCTGTACGAACCCGGGAGGGATCTTCCACAGCACGTTCTCGACGCCGTGATCCGTGTCGCGGAGAGCTGGGTCATCCGTCGGCAACTGCTTCGCCTCACGGGCTCTGATCTCGGCCGCATCGTCGCCGATGTTATCCACGCCAACTCCGATGTCGAAGCCAGCGAACTGGTCGAGCGCGTCACCGGGTACCTCGCCCGTCTCAATGTCTCCAGCACGTATTGGCCTGGGGACGACGAGATCAAGGTGGCGCTCAAGGATGAGCCCGCCTACCGCCGTTACCCACGCCCTCGCCTGCGCATGTTCCTGGAGGCGATCGAGAACCACTTCCGCGCCGAAACCAAGCAGGCACAAGTCGTGCGATCGGGGCTTCCTATCGAGCACATCCTTCCGCAGAAGTGGCAGGAGAACTGGCCACTGGACACACCTGAAGAACAGCAGGACCGTCAAGCTCATGTGCACCGCCTCGGCAACCTGACACTCCTGACCTCTCCCCTCAACTCGAAGATCTCCAATGGCCCGTGGCCGGCCAAACGGCACGCGATGCTCAAGCACAACACGATCAGTCTGACCGGGCGCGTGGTCGCGGACACCGAAGGAGAGGTGTGGTGTGAATCGCTCATTGACCACCGGACAGAGGTCCTGGTCGAAACGCTTCTCAGGGTGTGGCCTGTCCCCGACGGACACAAAGGTCAGGTAGTCGACCCCCAGGCCAAGGCGGAAGATTGGGTCCAGCTCAAGCACCTGATTGCTGCTGGACTCCTTTCCCCGGGTGACAAGCTCATCGCCACGCACCGCGACTTCAAGGGCGTCGAAGCGCTGGTCAGGTCGGACGGATCGATCGAGCTTGACGGCAAGCGTTTCACCGCGCCGTCATCGGCCGCTCACCACCTGCGCAAGAAGGCCACGAACGGCTGGTACTTCTGGGTTGTCACGGACGGGCGTCGGCTGCGGGACCTTCGTGCGCAATTCCAAAGCCTGTCAACTTCAGTACCGGCCGATGCAGAGAACTGAGTCGACCGGTGAAAATGGTCTTCACCAACAGCGTCAGCGCCGATCCTGCCGAGCTGCCGCCGTCTAGGGCCGGCCGCAGGTGCAAAGCCTCACAGGGCTCCCGGAGGTCACCTCACTGTTGATGCATGTGGATACGTCAACCACTCAGGCATGTTTATCGTCCACGGGTGTACAGCGGGATTCCACCTATGCCACACGGGCGCGCTTAGAGCGACCTCGCCTGGGTCAAGGTGTCGTCGCCTGAGCAAATGATATTGCCATCAACGATGAGACGGTCTATGGCCTCGTTGATACGCCGATCAACCGTGGCTCCAGTTCTGGTCCAACCGAACACTCGGGCTATGCCTTGAACGACCTCCGACCGGCTGACAGCTCCAACGTCGCGGATGGTGAAGACTGCCGCCATGGCGAGTTCTTCCAGGTGCACCTGCTCGACCTTGCGGGCGACCCTCCCGATGGGAGTACGGACGGATGTCACGTCACTGCCGGGGATCATCAGGAAGTCGCCGTCGCGGATAACCTGTGCTCGTTGCACAGCGAGGTTGATGTTGCCGCGGATATTGGCGCCGATACGGCCGACGTTCCACCAGTGCCGGAGACGTTCGTAGGCGACGTCGAGGTGGAGTGGCGCTTCGTGTTCGACCAGTGTCTGGATGGCGTCGACCATGTGGAGATGGCTGCCGGCTTCGCCGGGGTCGACCCAGCGAGGCAGAGTCCGCACCGGCGCGAGCCGATATGGAGTGGTCCAGGTCGGGGACGCGGCGAAGTCTGCCTGTTCCGTCTCTATCACTGGCCGTTCGATCGCTACTGCCTTCTTTGTACGGCTTTCGATGGGTGCGTTGATGGCGTCCTGGATGGCGGCCAGCAGGCGGCGTTCCTCGGTGGCGCGGTCGCGGTACCAGGCTGTGCCCCATATGCGGTGAAGTCGCCAACCGAGGCCGGTGAGGATTTGGTCGCGGAGCCTGTCGCGATCGCGTGCGGCAGGAGCTGAGTGGTACTGGTAGCCGTCGCATTCGATACCCATGGCGAACATGCCTGGGTAGGCGGGGTGGCGTACGCCAATGTCGATGCGGAACCCGGCGGCCCCGACCTGCGGTTCGACAGTGTAGCCCCAGCCCTGCACGGCGGCAATCACGGATTCCTCGAAGGGTGAGTCTGGGTCGAGGCCTGTGGATGAGTAGGGGACGGCAAGGGTTTGTGATCCCTTCTCGGCGTAGTCGAGGTACGCCCGGAAGTACTCGACGTTCTCGTTGGTCGAGGGTGGGATCTGTCCTGCGTGCATGGAAGCGACGACCTCGACGCGTTGACGGGCGCGGGTGATTCCGACGTTCAGGCGTCGCCAGCCCTTGTCCTTGTTCAGGGCACCGAAATTCGTCGAGATCTTACCCGCTTCGTCGGGACCGTAACCGACCGAGAAGATGATCACGTCACGCTCGTCGCCTTGGACCTGTTCCAGTGCGCGGATGAAGAAGCCGTCGAGGCGGTCTTCGGTGTCGAAGAACCGGTCGAGGTCGCGCCGACGGACACGGGCCTCGTCTATGGCGTTCTGGACTGCGTCGGCCTGGGCGACGGAGAAGGTCACGACGCCGAGTGTGAGGTCGGGACGCTTCGTGAAGTGTTCGATGACGCGTTCGGCCACCTTGTCAGCTTCGATGGGGTTAAAGGCCCCGCCGCCGCGGCGGTACATGCCACGGGCGTGGAAGAACTCAACGCCCACGTTGTCGCCTTCGGTGTGGGACGAGGGGAAGGTCACAAGCTTTCCTTCGTAAAACTTGTAGTTAGAGAAGGCGATGAGGTCTTCATGCCGTGAGCGGTAGTGCCAGCGCAGACCGAGATTGTTGAACGCGCCGGAGGCTTTGGCGAGTTCAAGGATGGACTGGAAGTCCTTGACGTCGGTTTCCTCCTCGTCGTCATCGTCGGTATTGCGCTCGAAGAACGAGGTGGGCGGCAATTGCTTGTCGTCACCGGCGAGAATGAGGGACTTGCCTCGGTAGATGCAGTTGATGGCGTCGCCGGGCGTGACCTGCGAGGCCTCGTCGAAGATGACGACGTCGAACTCCATGTCAGAGGGTAGGTACTGCGAAACCGCCAGCGGCGACATCATGAAAATTGGCTTGATGCTGGGCGTGACGTTGCGGGTAAGCGACATGAGCTCGCGCACGGGCTTGTGCTTCTTCTGTTTGCCGCCCTCGCGGCGAATGACGGCTGGCTCGCCCATGGTGGTGTTCACGGGGCGGCGCGTGTTGGCGGCGAGAATGATGTCAGCGGTTGCCGCCTTGATCAGGTCACGATCGAGGGTGCGGTACTCCTCGATCAGCGCCTCGCGTTCGGTTGCGAGCAGAGGACGGAGACGCGCATCGCCCTGGATGACTGCGTCGGACCAGCCGCGCAGCAGAGCTTGCTTGACGACGTTGGGGACGTCGTGCTCGCTGAGCCGCTGCTCGATACAGAAGTCGACGGCGGTGTCGAGATCCCGCTTGGCGAGGTCCCCGTAAGCGCGCTGATAGTCGAACCATTCCTGCTGGCCAACCGTGTCGGCGCGCAAGTCGTTCATGAGCTCCACGGCATCGTGGAAGTCGTCGAGCTCCTCGGAGAGCTCGCGGTGACGGGTTGGGGCGAAGGCCTCGATCACGCGGTCGCGGGTCTGGGTCCACTTTTCGTAAGCAGGACGCATTGCGTCGACAGGTGTGGAAACACCGAGCGTCTTCACCTGCCCGGCAGTCAGGGGCCCGTTGGCGAGCGACCGGAGGCTGACTGCCCAGGCGATGGCCTCGTCGAGGGTTTCGAGGTCGGTGTCGCCGAAGTTGAAGTAGTCGCCCAGCACGCCCCGGTAGACCGCTTCGCCTGCGTGCAGTTCTTCGGTCGCGTGCCTTGCGTTGTCGGCGAGTGCGAGGAGGTGGTTGGCCTCGATGAGCGAGTGGTTTTTGCCTGTGACGCTCTGCACGGCACTGATGCGCGCCGCGGCCTGCCGCATGGGCTCGACATGGCCAGTAAGCCAGTCCACTACATGGCCGATGGGCTCGAAAATGAGTTCAGGACGGCCGGCCAACGCCGGACTGGGCTGGAGTCCCCGTTTCCACTCGTCGAAGTCGGCACGGGCGGTGTCGGCCACGATCTTGTGGGCGTGGTTGGAACTGCTGGTCGTCAGGTAGGTGACAAGCGGTGCCGGCACGTTGTTGTCGGTGAGAGTGAGAACCTCCTCGACGATGTTGAAGGCGGCATTGAGAGACTCGAAGTTGGTTTCCCGCCCTGTCCAATGTGCCCCAAGGGTCTCCCCGCGCGCGGCGGCGAAGTCCTCGAAGGCCTTGCTGCTCTCGCCCCATGCGATGGCATCGGAGAGGTGACCGATGCCGTTCTTGACGTCGGCGGCATTAACCAGCAGTCCGGCGACGGTCTTCTTGTCCGTGCGGTAGTTGCCGGACAGTTTCTTCAGGCCCTTGTGCAGATTTGTGAACCGGTCCTGTAGATCAGCCAGCGGTGCCTTCAGGGCTTCGGGGGTGAATACGGAAGATGCTTTGGCCTCAGCATCGTTCAAAGCGGTTACGTGGTCGCGGAGCGTAGTCGCGGTTGCGCGCGCCTCAGCCAATCCTGTGGGGGTAAACCAACTTCGGTCGGGTCTGGCGTTCTTCGTGTGTAGGTCGATGATGCGGGTTAGCCGGTCAACGTCGGTGAACATCGAGACCGGCGGGAGCCCAAGGCTGATGGCGAGCGAGGACAGGGACAACATCCGTTCGCCCAGCAAGTGCGCCTGGGCCTCGAAGAGGTTGGCAGTCGCGGTCAGATCAGAAGCCGGCACGGTCTGCAGGTCCACAGGGAATGGCGAGACCGTGACCGGGGCGGGGCTTGGTGTCATGGCCTCTGGTTGCGGCAGAGCGGTCCACGGAACGCCTGCGGCTTGCGTGACCGTCTTTTCAGCGTCCTTAAGGTGAGCCATTTGTCGGCCGAGGTCCGCGCGAATGGACATCAATGACTGCGTGGAGTCCGCGGTGAGCCATGGCTCCATCATGCCGCTGGTGTGTGGCCGATGCTGGTGTTCGATGAGCGCGATCAGTCGGGGTGTGTCGGACGGCTCCGTCAGGCTGAACGCGTCGACGACTTCGGCGTTGAGCGCGACCGTGCCGCGTAGCTCCTCGAGCGCAGACTCGGCCTGGTAAAGCCGAACTTCGAGTGACTGGTCGTCGACGACGTCGCGCCACAGGAACGACCTGCCTTGCACCGCGGGGCGCCACGCGCGAACAAGTTTCGACAAAGTCTCCTGGATCCCGAGGTACTCGGCCTCGGTGAGTTCGGTTGGGGCTTTCTCCGGGACTGGCGCGATTGGTGCCGTCGACAGTTTCGAGTACATGCCCAACACCTGGTGCAGGGACATGTTCAGCGGTTCGCGGACTTCGTTCATCGCAGCCGCGTAGTCGTTGAGCTGCTCTCGACGCTCCTTGACACCTTGTCGGGCCAGCGTCGGCATCGCCATCGGCGGCTTAGTGACGCTGTCCAGCGTCTTGAGCAGCTCGGTCGCCACTTCCTTGCGGCTCGCCTTGTGCGAGTGGAGCTCGAGAACATAGGTGCCGAGTCCTGCGGCGGCGAGACGGTTGCGCACCACATCGAGTGCCGCTATCTTCTCGGATACGAACAGGACCGTCTTGCCGGTGTGGAGTAGCGCACCGATCATGTTCGCGATGGTCTGGGACTTTCCGGTGCCCGGAGGGCCGTCCATGACGAATGTCTTGCCTGCAAGACTCGCAGCGACAGCCGCCCGCTGCGAGGAATCCGCGTCGAGCACGAGGGGTGTCACCTCTGGCGGGGCTAGCCTGTCGATGTCCAATGGGTCGATTGGGTCGAACTGGAACTCCGGCGACTGCTGAGTCGGGTCAGACGTAGCGATGGCCCGCACGATGGGGTGCTCGAGAATCTTGGCTTCGTTGTCGAGTAGGTCTTTGAACATGGCCTCCTTCGCGAAAGAGAACGTCGCCAAGTAAGTGGTGTCGCGCAGGGTCCAGCCGGTGAAGGTCTTGTTCTTCTCTAAGGCTCCTCGGACCGCTGCGAGCGTCTCGGAGACTCCGAGCCCCTCGATGTCCTCGGCTGTCGGCAGGTCGATGCCGAATTCTTTGAGGCGAAGTGCGAGTGCAGGATTGAGCACCGGGTCGTCTTCACCCTCGGTTATTCGCGGTGTGCCCTTCGGGCCCTCGGGCAGCAACTGGACGGGCACCAGCAGAATTGGCGAGAGCATTGCGGTGTCGTCGACGTCGGGCCAGTCCAGGAGGCCGAAGGCCACGTACAACACCGAGAGGCCCCGGTCGAGGAACTCTGCTGACGCCTTGCGCATGAGGTTGCGAACGACTGGACCGACTTCACCATCGGGCCGGGGGGCGTGAAAGAAGGTGCCTGCGGGCAGTGGGTTCGGCGCGTCCGGATCGCCCAGGTTGACGTCGCCACGGAATGCGTTCGTCTTGCCTGACTGGAGGCGGGCCAAAACCTCGTCCGGGGACGGCGAGTCGATGAGAAGCGAGGAAGCCTTCGGGGCGCGGAACTTGATGAGCGCGCTCTGTCGGGTCAGGCCAACCAGCCCGTCACGCCATACTTTGAGGGCCGCCTGATGCTGGCTCCACTGCGTCATTATCCCTCTTCTCGAATTTTCCCAACCGATCGCGCGTGCGTCGCACGGACCGCACTTCAGGCCGCACAATATAGTCACACATCAAAACGGCCCCGAAACCCAATATTGGCAAATCCTTGGCCAATATTGCGTCACCTCGGTAAAGGTCTGGGCCAAACTTAGAGTGCTTGGTAGGAAACGACACGACCTGGGCCTGCCTACTAATTGGGTTCCGCCGAGAGATCCTGCCGAGACGCCCGCAACCGGAGTCCGTCCAATATGACGCTCATTACCGGAACCGCGCCGGGGCGGAGCGGCCGGCCCGGTATTCGATACGCGCATCACCTTGAAAGTAGGCGAGTATGACACGTCACAGTTTTCCAAGGAGCTTGGCGTAAGCTCATCGCGCTCGGCCTCTTGTTTCGCGAGCGATGATCGCCTGCTCCGGGACCGCCGCGCGGTGCCTTCTCCGCGCTCTCATTGACGAAAGGGTGAGACCCGCACGCGAGGCCGCGACGGTGCTCCCGACACTTCACGGTCCGCGTTTCCAGGACGTTCAGTTCGTACAGGAGTCGACATGACGGCATCGCCGCCCTTGGGGAGGTCGGCAGGTAGATCGAAGGCTCAGTGAACGCTTTCGCCGCTGTGCAGTGACGAACTTTGCATGGACTGAATCGTGTGGCGAAACCAGCTCCAGCCGGGCCAATGCCTGCTTCTCCTCCCCCAGTGCATTCGTCACCGTGTTCCCGCGCCCGCCTTCGGACAGACGCCCGGATCGTTCTACCGGTAGGTGCGACGGCTGAGATGCCAGATCCTTGCCACATGAAGCAACAAACGGCGACAGCCAGACCGGTGCTGACCTAGACTGACACCGTTTGAACCACTACAACAGGACCCGCCGTCAATGACGGCGGGTCCTGTTGTTTCGCCGCGGGATCAGGTTCGCCACCAGCGCGGAAGCAGCACCTGAGCTGACCTGTTCAACCCCCGCAAGGCCACTCCGAAAACAGGCCAGCGATGCCGTACTGTTTGGCGTTGGCGCTACTGGCGAACCTCAGTCTCCGGGTGATGCTTCACGACCCACTCGGCCATGCGACGCCCACGTGCTGCGATGAACTCCAACGACTTTTCGCGATACGTCACGTACTCCGCGGTTGTGGCGGGTGTCCCGGAGCGCTTGAAGTTGTCGAACGGCAGGAAAAACTGCACCCCGTCATAGTCGGGCGTCACGAGGTCCTGGAAGTGGAAGAACTCCACGAACTCCTTGAACCCGTCAAAGAGAACGGTGTCGTGAAGTAATATCTATCTTTTTCCGGTGAATGAGAGCACGGAGGCACCTATCAAGCGCCTGAACTCCTGATTGCTAACTAGGAGGTTGAGGACCCGGTCAACTTCCCAACCTAACGCAAGTGCGAATGCGGCAGCCATTGCGTAGGCCTGTTCCTTCGAGTCGTCCCGGCTAATCCTGCCCGAGTGCCACATTCGCCCAAAATGAGTCAGTGCTTCCTCGCCTTCGGAACGCGTAATGCTAAAACTCAAATCCTCGGCAGTAAAAATCCGCTCGTTGGCGTCGTCTGCGTGGGCCAAGCTAACTCCTAGAGTTCCGCGTGAACGATGGCACATCCATTCTAGCGGGCGTCTTTGCCTTGGCCTTTCCTCGATTGAACCGGAACGAAACCGCTGAGCCCACACCGAATCAAATGCTCTGTCAATGCTAGGAGAAGCCTTTCTGAAGAATTACTACAGAAGGGACACCTATGAATGACAGTCCAGTTGAGACCTTGATCAGTTATGAATGTAGGAATGGGGAGATCTTGGAGCGACCTGAAGCCGCAGAGCATTCGCAGGGCTCGCGCTGTGGCATGAGCTCGGTAGTGAGGAATTCATTTCTCGCACCAGGTTCGGGGAGTCCAACAGGTACGTCGTAGTTGATCGCGGTCAGGCAATCGCCAGCAAGCCGCTGGTTGCTATGGCGTTCCAGCTGCAATTCGGCTGTGGAAAGGATGGACCGCGTCGATTGTCGGGAGGCGAACAGACCCGTGCAACCTTGAGTCGTCATGGCTTCGAGCTGGGCGGACATACATGGGGAAGCATCTACACGCACAGCGCAACTGACCAAGGTCTCCGTCGGCCCGGACACAAAGTTTTGGTGGGTCAAGCAGTCTGTGAACTTTGACCCGGTCTATGGTGGTGGGACCCCTTTGGGCGCCTCTGAAGGACCGTCGCGGCCAGCAAGTCGACCACTGGCGCACCTTGGACCGTGTCCTTCCAGGCGACCTTGTCATTCACTACGCCCGTCCAGAGGTTAGGGCCATTGGCCGGGTGGCAACCAGGCCGCAGCCTGCCTACCCACCCCGCGGCTACGACGACGTGGCCGCCAACACGAAGGGCACGTTGGTGCTTACCGAACCCTTGCTTGACACACGGGTTCCCCGGGACGAGGCGCTCGCGATTCTCGAGCAAGGCAAGGGTCCGGTCACCGGGGGTAGGACCCTGAGGAATATTACGATCTTGGTCCGGGTTCCTACAGCTCCGCCGTCGATGGATCGACCCGGCGGCGAGCGGACCGCCCCAGATTGAGTTGGACACCGTGGCCTCGCAATTTCGACATCTCCCTGCTCTTAAGCATCAGCGGGTTTCATCGTTCCTTTGCAAGTCGGGTACCCGGTGCAGCCGAAGAACCGCCCGTAGCGCCCTTTGCGTTCCCTCATCGTGTGTTTCTTGCATTTCGGGCAGACAACTGGGGTGATATCGTCGCCTGTCGCCGATCGGATCTTGACGACACGATCTCCGACCAGCTCGAGGAGGAACGCTGATTCCCTACCGGCGCGCGTGACCAGGAGCGCCGAGCGCTTGGCACGCGTCAGTGCGACATAGAACAGGCGTCGTTCTTCTGCGTGTGGGTAGGAGTCGGGGGCGGCCATGGCCAGTTGCAGGAGAGCATCATCCTCGACAATGCTGGGGAATCCGTTCCTCTCAAGGCCGAGCACAACGACGTAGTCTGCCTCCTTTCCTTTCGAGGCGTGTACGGTGTTGAACTCGATGGTCAGGTTGGCGTATCTGGCTTCCAGCGCCGAGGTGACATCGTCCTTGGACCGGGAGTACCGGCCGAGCAGCAGCACAGTGGCTGGCTCAGTGAGCTCTGAGTCAAGGGTTGCCAGGTACTGCCGAACGGCCGATCCGTAGTGGCTGCGCTCCCGTACACTGACAGCGCATACGGTCTCGTCAGCCTCCGGCGCTGAAGATCGGACGTTCTTGGAGATTTGATTGGGGTTTTTCATCACGAACCCACCGGCGACATCGCACAGGGACTGCGGGGACCGGAAGGTGCGGTCCAGCCAGATGGTGGACGCTGTCCCGAACCAATTATCGAAGCGGGTCATCACACTGAGGTCTGAGCCCGCGAACCTGTTGATGGACTGCCAGTCGTCGCCGACCGCGTACAGGTAGTTTCCAGGAGTCTTCATCAGCGCCCTCACCAGCACCGCGCGTGCGGCGCTGGTGTCCTGCATCTCGTCGACCATGACGAGCCGGTATGGACTCGTCCACCGGCCCGACTCGACGTGATCGGTTGCGAGATTCAGCATGTCCTCGAAATCGATCTGGCCCGCAGCGCGGAGCTGGCTGTCCCATTCGGCGAGGATGACGCCGTACAGGCGAGTGAAGAGCCTGGCCCGCAAGGTTCGGCCGGCCCGCTGCGTCAGCACGTCAGGGGTGAGGCGGTTGCCCTTCGCGTGTGTCATGAAGGACCGCATCAGCGCCACCATCGCCTGGTCGCTGATCGGCGGTTCCCCGGGTGCCTCCCTGAAGGGGTCTTCCTCGAGCTGGATTCCGTGCCGGCGGAGCTCCTGCTCGAGGTGCTCGAACCCGGACCCGTCCCGGATGGTCGCCGAAGTTGTCTCGATCAGCCGAGTGCCGTAACGGACGTGAGTGTGCCGCCGCCACGCCATACTCTCGGCATACCCGTCAAAATGTGGCGGCGGGTTGCCGTCGACACCGAGCGCCCAGTGCTCATGCCACACATCGATGTCCGGGTAGTAGAAATCAGGCTGGTACTGCCGGTGGTGTGCGTCCGCGACGTCGTACGCGTAGGGACGTTCGTATTGGTAGCGGACGCCGTTGAGGAAGAGCCAGTTGGCGATCATCACCTCTTCCTGGCTCTTGACGATCTCCCCTGCGAGAGTACCGAAGCCGCTGGTACCTGTGTTCCTGTCCGACTTCTCAGGATCGGCTTCATCACCGAGATCCGGAAGCTGCCGGCCGAAAACGAGCCGGAAGAGGTCCCAGTCCCGCCGGAAGGCCTGGTCCCGGTCACGGAGCCCATCAACGATCGCCGCGAGCCGCCCGATCCCGTTGTCCGCGGTCAGGTCATCGGGAAGGGACGGCTTGCGGTCAGTGGCCTCGCCGATGATACGCAGCCCGAAGGCATGGAACGTGCTCGACGCTACGCCGGCACCATCATTGCCGAGGCGGGAGACGAGACGGTCCGAGAGTTCGCCGGCTGCCTTTTTGTTGAAAGCAAGAGCAAGAATCTCGGTCGGCTCTGCGATGCCGCGCTGGATCGCGTAACCGGCGCGCGCCACCATCGTCGAGGTCTTCCCCGAGCCCGCGGCTGCGATCACACGCACCCGGTTGTCGAAGCAGACCGTCGCCCTCGTCTGCTCTTCCGTCAACGGCGACTTCTCGACCTTGCGGAAGAAGTCGGCAAGGTCGTTTTTCTCCCACTCCAGGAACGCCTCGTTCCTCTGGGCAGCCCACTTTGGCAAGTCAGTGGTGCGGCAGGCGTCGACTGCGGCACGCTGGTCCTCACGTTTACCATTGGGAAGCCCGGAGAGCCTCGGATCACTGTCTACAGCCAGCCACACAGCGACGTCCGGACGGGAGCCCTCGAGCGCGGCGATCGTGTCCTGGTCCGCCCACCGGAGTCGGTCCATCACATCCCGGACCCGGGACCACCACAGGCTGGCCGCCTCGCCCTGCTCCTCAGCCTTTGAGAGCAGGGCGGCGAGATGCCGTCGCTCGTCGAGCTCGGAGTGGTACGCAGCCGCGACCTCCCGCAACGCGCGTCGAGAAAGCCCGTTGAGCACCGTTTCTGTTCTATGGACGTGGGTGATGATGAGCTGCCTTGAGCCCTCATCGACAGCGAGCCGCTGAACATCCATTACATCGGCATCGACCTCTCGGGGGATCCCGCGGACCTGCAGACGACCCTCGCCTATCGACAGCCCCCATGACCCCGCGCCCCTAAACGCTCGCGCCCACCAGCCTGGCTTCCATTCCGTCATGCTCCCCCTGAACATGTTCAATAACCGGCCATTTGCCCTCTTTCCACGGTATCAGCGAGGAATTGTGTGTCGTCGAGTGCGTTCACCGGGTTCGTGATGATCTGCAGCCTACAGGCAACACGACCAAACCGAGCGGGACGGGGGCAATCCTTCGCACCAGGTCTCTTCCCGCCGGGCCCGTCTCCACAAGACATGGTTTCGGCCGCTGTCAAGGCAGGGAGTTTCTCGGCTTAGGGTTGTCGTTGAACCATTGGGGTCAGATCATATGACCATGGGGAGAATACTGGACGGCGCAGCCGATGATGTCCGACGTCGACTTGAGGCTCTGGGTGCGCCTCCTGCGATTGCTATCGCTATGGGACAGGTAGCCTACTTGCCTCGTAACAGCAGGATCCCCGGTATTCCCCAACCGATAGTTGGAAGAGCAGAAGCGGCCTGGTTGATCAGCAAGTACGAGGAGCAACTCGAGAACGACCAGGATCCCTTCGCCAGGGCAGCTCTCGTCCAGGAGATGTGTGATCGGGTATTCGGCGCGGCCGGCGGCGCTGTATTCGATGCTGGGTATCCGGCAGGAACAGCGGAGCGCGAAGTAAAAGCGATGGCGGAAGGAGCGGACCGCTACTTCGAGACAGTCGACCTGTCCTTCCTCGGGGATCGAGTAATGCTCCCTGCTACCTACGTATCTGGGGAAGGGGCAGAAGAGCGGCGATGGGATGGCTGGATCATTACAAAGGACGGTGTAATCGGATTCTTCGAGGAAAGCGACCTCTTGGCGGATGACCCTGCCGAAGGGAGCCCCATACTTGCTCAGCTTGGAGAACTCAACGCCTGCTCCATATTGATGCCCGCCTCGTCCGCTCCGGCGCTCAGCCATATCGACTATCAAGGGCCTTCGAACAATCTCATTGCCTCGCTCCGGTTCCGTGACGGCAATCGAATGCGCATCGCGGTCTGGCTGGAAGGGCTCCCACCAAACCTCTACGGCGAGGCGATGGAGGGTACATCCGAGCTACTTCGGATTATTGATAAAGCCCTGACTCCCAGCCTGCACAACACGTCAACGGACCACATACCGCTGCGCCCGGAGCCCAAACATATCCAGGATTCAAGGCCTGCCGTCCGAATACCTGACCTTGCGGATGCGCGGTCTCTGCCGGCCTTTGACGCCGCCATGGAAGAGCTGTCGTTTAGGTACTTTGAAAACGGCAACAACCCCCGGATGCTGTGGCCGCTTATGGAGCAGTACCTTCAACCCATGCTCTACCGGTACTCCTTGAGGACCTACATGACCAATGACGAAGTGGATGGTCAATGGCTCATTGAGAAGTACATCTCATACGCGGGACAAAGCCTGTGCTTGCTTCAACACAGTAATCATCACCGGCAGCAGGGTGATCTGGCCGCATCCGAACACGCGGCCCTAAAGGACTTCATCCTCGACTCCACACAGGAGATGTACGGTCTGGTCGTTTGCGCCATTCAGAATGCGGGCAGAGAACGACCGATTTCCTTTGACGGGTCGCCACTGGAGTGGAACCGCGAGCTTCTCGCATACCTAACAGCGAAGCTTAATGAAATTGCGTCGGCCCAGGACCCCAACGATCCGATTCGTTTGGCGCAGCAAATGATGAAGGGCGATGGAGCTCTATAGTCAGCAGACCTTGGCCGGCTACGAACTTGGCGGGGGCGCTGGCCCGCTATGCGACCAGGTTCCTCGTGGCATCGCTGACAGTGGCGGGCCTCAGGTGATTCCGAGTTTGCCGGCTCGCCCGCCCTTGATGCCATGGTCCTTGCCGTAGCGCCACAGGATGGCGTCCATGATGCGCAGTTCGGAAACGGGTGTCTGGACCTCAGAAAGCTTGTGAATGCGCCCCAATCGTCCAGCAAGGTCCGGGTCTTGCATGAAGAGGTTGTGCCAATTCATCCACTGGCCTTCAGAGGTGCCTTTGCCCACGACTGCCCCAATTACTTTGTCCCAGATGGGGATGAGATGCGGTCGCTTCCTCGCCATGATCTTGCTGGCTGTGGTGGCCCCGACATCCCAGCGCGTTTTGGGTGTGCGTCTCAGCTCCTGCCAGAGCAGCCATGAGGGGCTGCCCTCCCCGAGAGTGGCTTCTGCTTCCGCGACCGTGAGGTCGCTCATCTTCACGTCGGTGCGTATATCAGCCAGGAGATTTCGTATATTCGTCGCTAACGGCTGTTCCTGCAGCCCGATGATGGCCTGGGCCGGAACTTTGACGCTGAGCATTGACACGGCGACAGCGTCGCTATCGGTGATCCTGTCCCTGACATCAGGGCCGTCTCCGCGGTTAGCCCATTCATCAAAGTAGCTGCCTGTACTGAGCAGCCCCGTCTTTGTGGATGGTGCGAGGTAGTAGCGCCGGAGCAGTTCGGCTGCGGCTTCGACGTTCTCTTCTTTCAGGATGGCTGGTAGTTCCATGAATCCCCCTATGGCTTCAATGCGCGGACTATAACTCTGAGACGTTGCCGGGTAGTCAGTCCGCATGGCGAACCTCGATCTCGCGGTGGTTTTCCTTGACCCACTCAGCCATCCGACGGTTCCGAGCCGCGATGAACTCGAGCGTGGCCTCCCGGTACGTTACGTACTCGTCTTTTGTGGCCGGCATCCCTGAACGCTTGAAGTTGTCGAAGGGAAGGTAGAACCGAACCTCTTCGTAGTCGGGCGTCACGAGGTCTTGAAAGTGGAAGAAGTCCACGAACTCCTTGAATCCGTCGAAGAACGCAAAGAAGTCCGCGTACGCGTTGATGACATTGGCCAGTGGGCTCTCCGGTTCTCCTGCGTAATGACGCCGGATGCACTCCAGGGTCAGATCCATCCGGTCGGCGATGAGCGACCTGAGCCCCCTCGCCTGGTTCATCGTGGGTCGGTCCTTCTTCCTGACGGGCCAGATCATCGCACTGCCGATGGTGTACGGCGGCTTCAGGTAGCGGGCCCGCTGCTCCTCATTCAGCGAGGCGATGGCGTTCGCCAGAGACGCCGTACGTGCCCGGCCGGTGTAGGAGTGGGTGATGGCGTCACTGCCGTACCAATGCATCACTCTGGAGGGGTCGGTGAAGATGAGGTAGCCGTCCGTACGCTTCGGCCGCGCGGTCGGTTCGAAGAGGACGCCGGAGTTCAGCGTCTTGGTCCACAGCAACTGATGGTCCGCCCGGAGCCTTGGACTGCCACTGTCCGGGTCAGTCCCTGGAGGGGTGTCGGTCTGGTAGTCGAACGAAGTATCGAAGACGCGCGGCTGTTGCTGCTGCGGGTATTCCGGATTGCTCAAGGTTCCCCCAAAGACCAGAGTTGTAAGACGCTCAAATCCGATGGTTGGTTCCGCAAATTTCGCGGCCGTCGGCTTTGCCCCACATTAGGTGCCACTTCCTGATATTGAAACCCCAGGTGCCCCACTGACCGTCGGCAATGCCATGTTCCCGGCGGTTCTGATTGTGTGCCCATGAAGCCGCTCTTTTAGGGAATTCTTCCCATGTCCTGTACGTTGCAGGATCGGTAATACCCCCTGACAGAGAAGAGATGCACTTTCGTGGCAACCGATTACGATGAACTGCGCACTGACGTCAAGGAATCCCAGGAAAACTCCCTGGAGGCCCTGAAGACTGCTAAAGCCCCTGATGCGAAATCCGTGGTTCAGGAGCTCGACGAGGCTGACGCCCTGGACGGCCTGACCCCTGGTGGCGAGTTCATTGCCGAAGAGCTCGTCGTCCAGGTCATCCCGCAGGCTGACGATGAGTTCACCTGCTATTCCTGCTTCCTGGTCCGCCACCGTTCTCAGAAGGCGAGCGAGAAGGACGGCCATGCCTACTGCGTCGAGTGTGTTGGCTGAGCGGTTTTGGCCGGCTGTCCCGGAGCATATCTGGGACAGCATCCGCGAAGAATTCACCCTGCCGACAGCGGCAGACCTGGAGACGCATTTCCAATCCCTCGGCGACCCGGAGGCCATGCGCCGGGCAGTTCGGGTATTCATCGGCGTTGAAACCTTCTGCCCGGGCTTCCAGCTCAAAGATGGGCTCTTCCACGAACCTGTGTTGCGTCTCTTTGATCAGGCGATGAGCCTGAAGGTTCCTCACAATGTGTTCGCCGCCTGGATGGTCAGCCCACTCCCGGCAGAATCCCGTTCCCGGCCAGTGGACATACTGGGCAGAAGGACGCTGCTCCAGAGCTCCTTGGTCGCCTTTGGTGACAGGTACCGGCCGGCCGAGAGGCGCAACTAACGGCTTGGCTCTGCCTGGCCCTTAAGCTGCTGGGTTAGCACATCAAATTCGTCCACTCCAAGGACCTCCATGTGTTGCTCCGCGCTGGTCTCGGAGCGGATACGATCTGTGACCTGACGGCTCCCTGCAAGCGCATTCTCATCATCCCAAAGCGTTATCGAGAGTGATGTGTTTTCTTTGCCCAGCAGGTAATAGATTCCCCTGCATCCTGGCAAGGCAAGCACTCGGCTGACGGTTTCTTCTGAAGGTGCTCCGGTGCTGTCAGATGCGGTCCGGTACGTGCTGACGCGAGCGAACATTGTGTTTTGTCCTCCGATAGCCATTGGTCAAGCCTCCACCCCACACGAACTGTTGGTGGCAGGCTCGTGAGGCTTTGCCTCCCCCACTAGTAAGGACCCGGGCCGGTGGAAGTGCAAGGCTGGTCCCCACCTCGACCATATGAGTGGTCTGCGTTCCTGCGGAGCCCCTGCTTTTGCATTCCGCAGTGTCGGTGTGGCAATGATGAAGATCGCTAGTGTCGCCTCTCATTTGAGGAGTCTCAGTTGACCACCCGCTTTGACCGGGGGTCTTCTCCCTACAAAAAAGTGCTTTCACCGCGCTCCGGCATAAAGTGTCCACCTCTGGTTTAGGGGAGGGAGCAGGAGTAGCGTCGACCGAAGAATTGGCAGCGAGATCTGCGCCCTATAGGGCCCAAGATATGCGGCGTCGGTCTGTAGAGGGGACTGGGATGGCTGGGTGGAATGCGGATACGGCTGCCGGGCCGTTGGGGCCCGGGGCGGTCACTTTGGTGGAGGGATCATCGTTTTGCATCTCCCTATCGAACGGGGATATGTACTCCGACCATCCTCATGGTCTCTTCGTTCAAGACACCCGCATCCTGTCTGGCTGGCGGCTAACGGTTGACGGTCAGCCTCTTGAGCCGCTGGCTGCGGAGACGAAGACGCCGTACCGGGCACTGTTCGTCGGCCGGGTTCCCCGCTCCGACGGGTCTGCGGACAGCGCTCTGATTGTCGAGCGACTGCGGGAACTGGGAGCCGGAATCCAGGAGCGGATTACCATCCGCAACTACTCCCCGGCGTCGGCCGAATGCATGGTTGCCCTGAGCATTGAGGCGGACTTCGCGGACGTCTTCGAGGTGAAAGAAGCACGAATCCAGCGGCGCTGGGACGAGGCCCGCCAGTCCGACAGCGAGACGCTGGCTATCCGGGCTTTCTGGCAGGACGTCAAGAAGAGCGTCACAATTGAGGCCCCCGGAGCAGACATTACGCCGGAGGCCCTCACCTACCAGGTGTCCGTACCGCCGCACGGTCACTGGAGCACCGTCCTGACGGTGGTACCCAGCGCAGAGGGAAACCGTCCGGCGGCCGCATTCGTCCATTTTGACGCCGACGGGTTGTCCCCCCGGGACCGGCGCAGAAAGGAATGGGTGGCCAAGATCCCGGTGCTGCACATGGGAAACCCCTCCATCGAACGGACCCTTCGCCGCAGTTACGATGATCTCGGCGCCCTCCGCATCGAGGACCCGGACCATCCGGACCGGGTGGTGGTCGCCGCCGGGGCACCCTGGTTCATGACCTTGTTTGGCCGGGACTCGTTGTGGGCATCTGTCATGGCAATGCCCGTGGACCCGTCCCTGGCCCTGGGCACCCTGCAGACCTTGGCGGACCGTCAAGGGATTGTGGTGGACCCCATGAGCGAGGAGGAGCCCGGCAAGATCCTGCACGAGATCAGGCTCGATGTCTCCAGCGGGCTTTCCCTGGGTGGCAAGTCCGCGTACTACGGCAGCGTCGATGCCACTCCCCTGTTCGTGACGGTGCTGGCATCGGTGAGCCGGTGGGGGTTCGCCAAGGAAACGATCGCGGCGCTGCTGCCCCACGCGGACCGTGCACTGGACTGGATCCGGGACTACGGCGACAAGGACGGCGATGGGTTCGTCGAGTATGAGCGTCTCAACCCCCAGGGGCTGATCAACCAGGGCTGGAAGGACTCCTGGGATGGCGTCAACTTCGCCGATGGCACCCTGGCCAAGCCGCCGATCGCGCTCTGCGAGGTGCAGGCTTACGTCTACAGCGCGTATGTGTCGCGCGCTTGGATGGCGTACGACGCCGCCGATATGGCTTTGGCGGATCAGCTCACTGACCGGGCGGCGCAGCTGAAGAAACAGTTCAACGAGCAGTTCTGGATTCCTGAGCGCGGATACTACGCCATCGCTCTCGACGGCAACAAACGGCAGGTGGATGCCTGCGCCTCAAACATGGGCCACTGTCTATTCCTCGGCATCGTCGACGAGGACAAGGCTCAACAGGTAGTTGAACGGCTCATGTCACCGGAGATGTTCAGCGGCTGGGGAGTGCGCACGCTGGCCAGCGATATGGGCGCCTACAACCCCGCGAGCTACCACAACGGCTCGGTCTGGCCCCACGACAATGCGATCATCGCGGCTGGTCTGCTGCGGTACGGCTTCGTGGCCGAGGCGCAACAGATCGCCACTGCCCTGCTGGAGGCGGCCGATTACTCCGACGGCCGGCTACCGGAATTATTTTGCGGTTTCAGCCGGGAGCAACTCACTGCGCCTGTCCCCTATCCAACGGCCTGCTCACCCCAGGCGTGGGCGGCGACTACGCCGATCCGGCTAGTAACGAGCCTTATGCGGTACGACGCCCACGTGTCCCGTGGAGGCCTCTGGATGGATCCTGTGCTCCCGGAATCCTTCGGCGACCTGCACATCACTAACGCACCGATGGCAGGGGGCCGGATCACAATCGACATCACCAATTCCGTACCCACTGTGCAGGGGCTTCCCGAAGGAATGGTCTTTCACTACGGGCACCGGCCATGGATGACCGAACTCGTGGAGGAGGCAGACCGCCGCAAGAACGAGTAACCGGGGCCGGCCCGAAGTAATTGCTGCCCTGCGCTGCAGGCTGGGCGCGACTGCTCGATTGTTGAGCTGTTCCAGCCTGCAGCGCACTGATCGGTGGATCACCCCGCTTCGCGGTCCGTTTCAGGCAGCATCAATCGGTGCGGAACTTCCGGGTGTTCAACTCTTCGGATTCTTCCAGCAACTCATGCCGATGGTGGAGTAAGAACTCGTGGCGATAGTGAAGTCCAATCCAGGGTGACGCGCACAGTTCGTCGATGTTGATGGCTTCTCGGGGTGTTGACGCATTTCCTGCAGCGGGAATCAGTTCGGCCGGACGTGCCCGGCCGGCCAGTCGAACAGGTCGGTTGGGAGATGCTTGTCGTCCGGACATATTGCCTTCTCTCTATCAGTAGTGCATTTGTAAGGTACGACCAGGTATGGACCACCCGCCATCGTCAGAAGGCTTTGAGGATGTCTTCGACGCGGGTTTTGGCGTCGCCGAAGAGCATTTGGGAGTTGTCGCGGTAGAAGAGGGGGTTTTGGACGCCTGCGTAGCCGGCGGCCATGGAGCGTTTGAACACGACAACGTTGTCGGCTTCCCAGACTTTGAGGACGGGCATGCCTGCGATGGGGCTGCCTGGGTCTTCGGCGGCGGCGGGGTTGACTGTGTCGTTGGCGCCGATGACCAGGACCACGGAGGTGTCGCCGAGGTCGTCGTTGATTTCGTCCATTTCCAGGACGATGTCGTAGGGGACTTTGGCTTCGGCGAGGAGGACGTTCATGTGTCCTGGGAGGCGGCCTGCGACGGGGTGGATCCCGAACCGGACGTTCACACCCTTTTCGCGGAGCTGGTGCGCGAGTTCGGCGACGGGGTACTGGGCTTGGGCGACGGCCATGCCGTAGCCGGGGGTGATGACGACGGATGAGGCGTTGGTGAGCATTTCCGCTGTCGCTTCGGCGGTGATTTCGCGGTGGTCGCCCTGGTCGGTGTCTCCTTTGCTGTCGGGGGCGGCGATGCCGAAGCCGCCGGCGATCACGGAGATGAAGGACCGGTTCATGGCCTTGCACATGATGTAGGACAGGTAGGCGCCGGAGGAGCCTACGAGGGCGCCGGTGATGATGAGCAGGTCGTTGTTGAGCAGGAAGCCGGCCGCGGCGGCGGCCCAGCCGGAGTAGCTGTTGAGCATGGAGACGACGACGGGCATGTCGCCGCCGCCGATTGAGGCGACCAGGTGCCAGCCGAGCCCGAGGGCCAGGAGGGTGACGACGATGAGGAGCCAGAGCTGGGAGTCGTTGACGTACCAGACGGTCAGGGCGACGAACACAACGAGGGTGCCGAGGTTGATCGCGTTTTTGCCCGGGAGCATCAGGGGTGAGGATTTCATCCGGGCGGAGAGTTTCAGGAACGCAACGATCGAGCCGGTGAACGTCACTGCGCCGATGAACACGCCGATGAAGACCTCGGCGTGGTGGATTGCCAACAGGTCCGAAGACAACGCGGGAGCTGCGAGGTGTCCGTTCCACCCTACGAGCACGGCGGCGAGGCCCACGAAGCTGTGCAGCAGGGCAATCAGTTCGGGCATGCCGGTCATTTCGACCACCCGGGCGCGCCAGAGTCCGATGGCCCCGCCGACCACTACCGCAGCCACGAGCAGGCCCAGGCCGGTCAGGCCGGTGTTGGTACCCAGGGCGCCCTGGAGGGTCAGCCAGATTGTGGCCGCGAGGGCGATGATCATTCCGGTGATGCCGTAGACGACCCCTGCCCGGGCTTTCTCGTGTTTGCTCAGTCCGGCGAGGGACAGGATGAACAGCAGGGCCGCGACGATATAGGCCGCCCCCGCGATGGAGTCGGCGGTCAACGGACCGGAGACGGTGTCAGTCACGGTAGAGCTCCTCGTAAGTGTTGCTGCTGTTGCGGTGATGGCGCTCATGAACGTGCCTTCCCGGCCGAGAACATGGCCAGCATCCGCCGGGTGACGGCGAAGCCGCCGAAGATGTTGATGCTGGCCAGCAGCACCGCGCCCGCGGCCAGGACCTGCATGACCGGGTTTTCGGAGGTGACCTGCAGCAGGGCCCCGACGACGATGATTCCGGAGATTGCGTTGGTGACGGACATCAGCGGGGTGTGCAGGGCGTGGTGGACTTTCCCGATCACGTAGAAGCCGACCACAACCGAGAGCATCAGGACCGTGAAATGCTGCGGCAGCGGCGCCGGGGCGACCGCGTTGACCAGGAACAACGCGGCGATACCCGCTGCAAACAAGCCCGCTTTACCGGCGGCGCTGAGGCCCTGTTTCTTCTTCGGAGCAGGACTTTCGGCAACCTCGGCCTGGGTCTTGGCCGCGGGGGCGGCCGAAACCTGGACCGGGGGCGGCGGCCACGTCATCTCACCCTCGCGCACCACGGTCACCGACCGCTGCACCACGTCATCGAAGTCGATCCGCAACTGCCCGTCCTTGTCCGGGGTCAGGAGCTTGAGCAGGTTCACCAGGTTCGTCCCGTACAGCTGGGAGGCCTGGGCCGGCAACCGGGCCGGAAGGTCCGTGTAACCAAGGATCACCACCCCGTTGTCGGTCACGATCCGTTCCCCGGCGACGGAACCTTCGACGTTTCCGCCTTGACCGGCTGCCATGTCAACGATCACACTGCCGGACTTCATACCCGCCACGTCGTCGGCGGTGAGCAGCTTCGGCGCCGGACGTCCCGGAATCAGGGCCGTGGTGATGATGATGTCCACATCAGCCGCCTGCTCCGTGTAAATCTCGGCAGCGCGGGCGTTATACGCCTCCGAGGTTGCCTTCGCGTACCCGTCGGAGGACTTCATCTCCTCCTCCACCTCGACCTTGAGGTAAGTACCACCAATGGACTTGACCTGATCCGCCACCTCGGGCCGCGGATCAGTAGCGCGCACGATCGCGCCCAGACTGGATGCCGCACCGATGGCCGCCAGGCCGGCAACACCGGCGCCGGCTACCAGGACCTTTGCCGGCGGAACTTTGCCCGCAGCCGTCACCTGGCCAGTGAAAAAACGGCCAAACTCATGCGCGGCCTCAATCACCGCCCGGTACCCGGCAATGTTCGCCATCGAACTGAGTACATCCATGGACTGCGCCCGCGAGATCCGCGGCACCGCATCCAAAGCCAGCGCCGTGATCGGCCGCGCCGCCAACGCCTCCACCAACTCAGGCCGCAGACCGGGGCTCAGCGAACCAATCAAGGTGGCGCCAACCGCCAGCCGGCCGATCTCATCCTCAGTGGGCGGATTAACCCGCAGCACCACCTCAGCCCCCCACGCCTCATCAGCCCCAACAATCAGGGCACCCGCGGCCGCGTAGTCCTCATCACGGAAGGACGCGGACTCCCCCGCACCCTTCTCGACCACAACGTCGTAGCCCAGCCCCAATATCTTTCCCACGGTGGCAGGCGTTGCCGCCACCCTCGTCTCGCGACCCAACTCGGCCACGATGCCAATACGTGTCATTCACTGCTCTCTTTCATCATGAATATGCCCGGGATGGGACTCCTGCCGGCCGGGCATACCGGCTATTGTTGGATCCCCACGGACCCTGTAGACCTTGGCCGTCGCGCAACCTGGCCGCAGGCTTGCAGCGTTGCAGTCCCGGCCGTTGTCCCGATCCGGCAAATCTTTGCCTGCTCACTACTTTTCAGCACTTGCACGGGACTCCCCCGAGCAACGCGTGGAAAGAACTGCACTTCTTCACGTCTTCTCAAGAAGCGCATGTAGACGTTTGGATAACAGCTACCGTCCGCGGTGCCTGGAAGGAGAGAAACCTGATCCATTCAGGGTCAGGACCCAGCAGCCCTATCCCGGGGAGGGCAGCGGCGGTCTCTTGGACGATGATGGCCGCTTCCAGTTCGGCAAGCTTGGCGCCGAGGCAGCGGTGGATGCCTGATCCAAACACCAGGCCCGGCGACGCAAAAGACCCCCGCAATCTGGATTGCAGATCCGGCCGCCTGGCCGAGGACTTGCGATCATGGCCGAAGGGCGAGGTGACCTGGTTTCCGCTGAGTTCGAGGAGGATTTCGGTACCGGCCGGGACCGGCGCGTCGCCGAGGGTCGTGTCGTGAGCTGCCACACGACGCCAGGTAGGGACGGAGGATTCGGTGGTGAGCACGTGCCGGACTGTGGTCCGGGAGCCTGTCTCGGTGGCCGCGTCTTTCCAACCGACCGGCGCGCTGCCCTCCAGGAGCCGGAACAGGGCGGTGCTGATCAGCTGGGTGGTGGTTTCCTGTCCGGCGATCAGAAGGAAATAGCCGAGCGAGCACATCGCGGGCGTGGACATTCCGTGTGTGGCCAGGGATTTGAACAGGTTGCGTCCGGGCGCCGCCAGGGATTCTGCCACGAGCTGGCGCAGCCAGACGTAGAACTCGGCGGCGCTGCGGGCAAGTTCAAGTTGCCGGTCCTCGTCCGGCCACCCCCAGAACAGCTCCATGGACTCAAGGCCCCACCGCTTAAGGTTCGCAAGATCCCGAACAGGCAGTCCGAGAAGTTCCAGCATCACAATCGCCGGGGGAAACGCCGCGACCGTCTGCACCAGGTCCGCCTGGCCGGACGAACGGAGCCGGTCCGACGTGGTCCGTGCGGAGTCCCGGGCCAGTTCCCGGATGCGCGGCTCCATGGCCGCAACCGTGGCAGGTGTGAAAAATCCCGCCACCACCTTGCGGATCCCGGCGTGCGTATCCGTGTCATTGCTGGCCAGCACCGGAGGCAGCGCAAAGCCCACGCGCTGCAGCACACGCAGTGCAGGCCCTTCCAGTGGAGTCACAGCGACCAGGGCATTCTTGGGGCTGTAGTCGGCCGGCCGGTGCAGCACATCCCGGACTGCGTCCGGATCGCGCACTACCAGGTACGGGCAGCGTGCCCCGTCGGCGCCAGCAGCATCTCCCGTGCTCTGGATCCGTCCCGGGACCTGAGGCCCTTCAGGCAAAGGCGTCTCCACGGAGCCCGTTGCGGTCATCGTCGGGTTCATGCCGGCAGCCCGTTCAGCCAGGCAGCCGCCCCGGCACAGAAATCAGCCGGCGACAGTCCCGAGGCCTGCTCGGGAAGGGCGCCGAGCAACGGCACCGGCAGCGACCCGAGCACCTGCCGGTTGCTATGGTGCACCAATCCCGGGCTGACGGGCCAGCTTCCAAGCACCACGCCAAGCACCGGAAGCTCCCGCGCGGCCAGGGCTTCGAGGGTCAGGGCCGTGTGGTTGAGGGTGCCGAGGGCCGGCCGGGCCACGAGCACAAATGCTGCGGCAAGGAGCGATCCGAGGCTTGCCAGCGTGCCGCCGTCGGAATCCAGTTCCACCAAAAGGCCGCCTGCGCCCTCCACCAGGACATGGTGGTGTGAGGCGGCCAGCTCACGGACTCTCGCAGCATGTGCAGCAACAGGAGGAAGCGGCAAACCGTCGGCAGCGGCAGCTGCGACGGGCGCCAGCGGCTGCTGCAGAACGACACCCGTTTCTACCGTCACGGCACCGGCGAGCCGGACGACTTCGGCCGCATCGGAATCGCCGTCAACGGCTCCCGACTGGCATGGTTTATATACCGCGACACGGCGCCCCATTCTGTGCAGGACGGCCGCGAGGGCCGCCGTCGTGACGGTCTTGCCGACGCCGGTGTCCGTTCCGGTGACCAGGATGATGCCGGGCAGGTTCATGGAAGTTCCTCCAAAATGCCGCGCAGCACTGCGCAGCTGTCTTCGATTTCCTCGGGGGCAAGGGTGGCGCGGGCGGTGAGCCGCAACCGGGAAATTCCGTCCGGCACGGACGGCGGGCGGAAGCAGCCGATCCGGACACCCGCTGAGTGCGCTGCCCGCGCTGCTGCCAGGGCAGCTTCTGCGGACGGCATGGCGATCGACTGCACGGCCCCTGCTGCTTGCTCGACGGCGGGCCGGCCGAAGGCGGCGCCGCGGGCTGCACTCACCGAGGCAAGTCCGGCGGCAAGTGCCGCAGCGTTGCTGTGGACGGCTCCGGACCGCCACGGCTCGTCCCGGATGATCCGCACCGCGGCGAGAGCCGCGGCGGCGGAGGCGGGGGCCAGTCCGGTGTCGAAGATGAAGCTGCGGGCCCGGTTGAGGAGGTGTTCGCGCAGCAGGGCGGAGCCCAGAACCGCTCCGCCCTGACTGCCCAGGGATTTGGACAGCGTCACGGTCACGATCACGTTCGGATGCCCGGCGAGGGATGTCCCTGCCACCGAGCCGTGGCCCTGGGAGGTGCCGGTGCCCGTGACGCCGAGGCTGTGGGCCTCATCGATGAGCAGCACGGCGTCGTGCCGCTCGGCCAGGCCGAGGAGTTCGGCGAGCGGGGCTTCGTCACCCAGGACGCTGTAGACGGACTCGACGGCGATCAGCGCGCGCGGCTCCGGACGGCGGGCGAGCAGGCGGCCGGCCTCCGCCACGCTGTTGTGGGTGAACGATTCGGTGCGAGAGCGGCTGAGCCGGAATCCGTCGATCATCGAGGCATGGCAGTGCCCGTCCGCGACGATCAGGGTCCCGGGGCCGCCGAGCGCCGTAATCACACCCATATTGGCCAGATACCCGGAGGAGAAAACCAGCGCCGTCTCCATCCCGGCCAGAGTGGCCAATTCCTGCTCCAGGTCCAGATGCAGCCGCGTTGTCCCGGCCACCAGGCGCGAGGACGTGGCACCCACGCCCCACTCCAACGCGGCCGCCGCAGCAGCCCCGGCAACCCGGGGGTCTGCGGCAAGTCCAAGGTAGTCGTTGCTCGCAAGGTCGATGAACTGTTCGTCCGCGGCGCGGGCGAGCGGGCGGCGGACAAGGCCCCGGCGGTCCCGGACCGCGGCCTGCCGCTCAAGCCACTGCGTCATCGAGCCGCTCATGCTGCCGTACCTGCGGATCCTGTTGCGACGCGCTGCCATGCGGGGACGCGCTCGTGGACTTCGGCAACGGCCGCCGTCATTCCCGCGGTGATTCGGTCAACATCCACCGTGGTGCTGATGTACGGGGGCATGGTGTAGACGAGGTTCCGGAACGGCCGGACCCAGACCCCGTGGCGGATCGCCGCGGCGGTGACCGCCGGAACGTCGACGGCGTCGTGCAGCTCGATGACTCCGACGGCGCCGATGGTGCGGACCTCCCGGACGGCCGCAAGTTCCAGGGCGGGGGCGAGCCCGGAAACCAGGTCGGCGTTGATCCGGGCAACGTCGGCCTGCCAGCCGCCGTCGCCGATGATGTCGAGGCTGGCGTTGGCGACGGCACATGCCAGGGGGTTGCCCATGAAAGTGGGGCCGTGCAGCAGGGCGCCGGCGCTGCCGCTGGACACTGTCGCGGCCACCTCAGCGGTGCAGAGCGTGGCGGCCAGCGTCAGGTACCCGCCGGTCAGTGCCTTGCCCACGCACATGATGTCCGGTACGACGCCGGCATGATCGGCCGCGAACAGCTCGCCGGTGCGCCCGAAGCCGGTGGCGACCTCATCGAAGATGAGCAACATACCGTGCCGGTCGGCGATCTGCCGCAACACTGTCAGGCATTCGGCCGGGTAGACGTGCATGCCGCCGGCCCCCTGAAGGACCGGTTCGACGATGATCGCGGCCAGTTCGCCGGAGTGCGCAGCCGCGATGTCCCCGACCCCGGCTGCCCACGCCAGCACGGTTTCCGGGGTCGCAGACGCCGCTGCCGGGGGACGCGGCGCAAACACGTTGCCGGCCAGCAGCCCCGGGAACGCGGAGTGCATGCCGTCCACCGGATCGCAGACACCCATCGCCGCGAACGTGTCTCCGTGGTACCCGCCGCGGATGCTCAGGAAGCGCTGCCTCCGCGGACGCCCGGACGCGGTCTGGAACTGCACCGCCAGCTTCAGCGCCACTTCCACGGACACCGAACCTGAGTCAGCGAGGAACACCCGCTCCAGTCCCGGCTGTCCCGAGGCTGCGGAAACCATGTCCACCAGCCGCTCTGCGAGTTCCACCGCCGGGGCATGTGTGAGGCCTCCGAACATCACATGGCTGAAACGATCCAGCTGCCCCCTGGCAGCTGAGTCCAGCACCGGGTGGCGGTAACCGTGGATCACCGACCACCACGAGGACATCGCATCCACCACGTCATGACGTGTGCCGTCCTCGCTCCGAAGCCGCAAACGCACCCCCTCGGCCGTCTCCACCTCCCACAACTGAAGGTCCGGGGACGCCGGCGCGTACGGATGCCACAACCGTCCGCGGTCCCGCCCGATCAGGCCCGGCTGCGCCGCGTCCGTCATGGTTCGAGCACCCCGTGGCGGGCGCACTGGCCCGACCAGCCCAGCGGCGTCACCTGGACCTTCATCCGGCGCCGGCAGGCGGGGCAGTAGCGCGGCGGCTCCATTGCGAGGAGTTCGCCGCAGCGCCGGTGAACCTCCGATGTCGGGCCGGTGCCGCTGTCGGACGGCTCACCGCAGTGCCCGCAAAACTTGGCGGTGGTGGTGCTCGTGGAAACTGGGGCCACGCCCGCAGGGTCCCCTGGCTGGGAGCCGGTGGGGACTTGCGAGGTTCGGGGGCGGGTGGGAATCATAGCGTCTTCTGGAGTTCCTTGATGGGCATGTTCAGCTCGACAAGGAGGTTGAGGTCAGCGTTCGCGGGGCGGCCCAGCGTGGTGAGGTAGTTACCCACGATGACTGCGTTGATGCCGCCCATCAGGCCCTCCCGGGTGCCGAGGTCGCCCAGGGTCAACTCCCGGCCGCCGGCATAGCGCAGCACGGTGCGGGGCATAGCCAGGCGGAACGCGGCGATCGCGCGGAGGGCGTCCTTGCCGTCCATGATGCCCTGGTTCTCCAGCGGGGTCCCGGGGCGCGGATTAAGAAAGTTCAGCGGAACTTCGTGGGGCTCGAGGGCGGCCAGCTGAGCGGCGAGCTCCGCCCGCTGCTCCAAGGTCTCGCCCATGCCGATCAGGGCGCCGCAGCACAGTTCCATGCCGGCGGCCTTGACCATGTTGCAGGTGTCCAGGCGTTCTTCGTAGCTGTGCGTGGTGACGACCTCGGGGAAGTAGCTGCGCGCCGTCTCGAGGTTGTGGTTGTACCGGTGCACACCCCACTCGGCCAGCTGGTCCACCTGCCGCTGGGTAAGCATGCCCAACGAGCAGGCGATATTGATCTCCACGGCTTCGTTGATGCGGTCGATCGCGAACTTGATCTGGTTCATGAGCTTGATGTCCGGACCGCGGACGGCGGCGACGATGCAGAACTCGGTGGCACCGGTGGCGGCAGTTTCCTTGGCGGCCTTGACCAGTTCCGGGATGTCGAGCCAGACGCCGCGGACAGGGGAGTCGAAAAGGCCGGACTGGCTGCAGAAGTGGCAGTCTTCGGGGCAGCCGCCGGTCTTGATGGAGATGATGCCTTCCACCTCCACGTCCTCGCCGCAGTGCCTGAGCCGGACTTCATGGGCCAGCTGGAGGGCGGCGGGCAGGGCCTCGTCGGGCAGGCGGAGCACTTCGACAAGCTGATCCTCGGTGAGGCCGGTACCCTCTTCGAGGACCTGCCGGCGGGCGGTGTCGAGAATGGTGTAGCTGGTGGTCGCGGGAGATGCCTGAATCGTCATTGATGTCCTTATGCGCTGAGCTTCGTGGATATGCCTCACCGGTGACAGTAGTTTCCGGCTGATGGCATGGTTTTGTTCGGTCCCTACAAGAACGGCCGGCAGTTTATTTCGCCCGGCGGCATCGCCGCCGGGCGCGGACGGGCGTGGCCAAGTCGAGAATCAGGCCGGAATGGCCCTGCCTGTCTCCGGCTTAAGCGAGCGTCAACCGCAGGGGCAAAGAATCCCAGCCACGAAGGGTGTTGTTGTGGTGGCGTTCAATCGCCGAGGACAGTTCGATGGCCTTGACCCGGGGCACGAGTTGTTCGAGCAATGATGCCGCCTGGAGGCGGGCCGCGTGCTGGCCCACGCACTGGTGGATGCCCATGCCAAAGGACAGGTGCCCGGACGGGTCGCGGGAGAGGTCGAACTTATCCGGGTTTTCCCAGCGGCGCGGATCGCGGTTTGCCGCCGCGAAGCACAGCATGACCCTGCTGGCTTCGGGGATGGTGCTGCCGCCGATGGTGACATCACTTGAGGTCTTGCGGAAGATCTGCTGGACCGGGGATTCCCAGCGCAATGATTCGTCGAAGGCAACGCGGGCAAGGTTGGGGTTTCTGCGCAGTGCTTCCCACTGCTCCGGGTTGGAGGCAAAGGCATAGAGCATGCCGGAGATCCCGTAGACGGTGGTGTCCACGCCGGCCGAGAGCAGTGAGCGGGTCAGCAGCGGGGCCTGTTCGTGCAGGATGTCGCCGCGGTCGGCGGCGGCCCAGATGTCGGCGCCGAAGCCCGCGGGCTTCAAGGCGTCGCGCTGGCACTTGGCGGTTGCCCACTCGGTGTATTCAGCTGCCTTGCACCTGCCCTGCTCCACGAGCTCGTTGTCGGGACCGAGCGCATTGAAGATGTGGTCGGCGTACGGCACCAGGTTTTCTCGGCCCTCCTCGGAGATGCCGGAGGCCTCGGGGAAGAAGCTCACCGGAAGCTGCGAGCCGATGTCGCGGTGGCCGTCGACCTCCACCGTTCCGCCAGGGGTGGAGCCGGCCAGCAGTCCATCGAGGATACCGCCGGCCAGTTCCTTGCAGCCGTCCTTCATGGACCGCAGGACCCTGGAGGACATGATTTCCTGGAGCACCTCGCGTGGTGCATCGTGCTGCGGCGGGTCCATTTGCAGCAGGCCGCGGGCCCGCCAGGGCTCGTTGAGGCCCACGCCGGAACCTGAGGTGAGTTCCTGCCAGTTCGCGACGGCGGCCGAAAGGTCGGCATAGCGTCCGATCGCGTACGCGTTGTACTTGGACAAGAACGCCACGGCGCCCGCCTCGCGCAGGCGCTCCTGGAACGGCAGGGGATTCTCCAGGATTTCCGGCGAGAACGGGTCATCGTCGAGGACCGGGATGGTTCCGTGGTTAACGGGGCACTTCGCTGTCGACATGGGGGTAGCTCCTAAAGATCCAGCACGAGGCGATCGGTGATCGCGCGTGAGACACAGACAAACATTCGGTCGTTCTTGGCGCGCTCCGCGTCATTGAGGAGCGAGTCGCGGTGCTCCGGGGTACCCCGCAGGACGCTGACCTCGCAGGTGCCGCACACGCCTTCGTTGCACGAGGAGAGCACGGGGACGCCAGCGTCGCTCAAGGCCGAAAGCACGGTTTCATCGGTCCCGACTGTGATACACCGTTTGGAGAGCGCCAGTTCGAGTTCGAACGGTTCGGTCCGCACCGGGGCCGGCAGGGTTGCGGGAACGAAGCGTTCGAAGCGCACCGCCCAGGACGGCCAGACGGCTGCGGCAGCGGCTACAGCGTTCAAGAGCGGCTCCGGCCCGCAGCAGTAGACCCGTCCCCCGTCAACGGGTTCGTTCAGGAAGCTGAGGTTCAGGTGGCCCAGCTCATCCTGGGGCCAGATGGTGACCTTGTCGCCGTACTGGGCCAACTCGTAGAGGAAGGCCATTGAGGCACGCGTGCGGCCACCGTAGTGCAGGTGCCAGTCGATGCCCAGCTGTTCGGCGGCGGCGATCATCGTCATGATCGGGGTGATCCCGATGCCGCCGGCAATGAATTCGTAGCGGGTCGCCTGAGTCAGGTGGAAGTTATTACGGGGGGTTCCCACAGTGAGCATGTCCCCGACGGCGAGCCCGTCATGGATGTAGCGCGAGCCGCCCTTTGAGTTCGGTTCATTCAGCACTGCCACCTCGTAGGCGTGTGCGTCCCAGCGGTCCCCGCACAGTGAATAGTGGCGCGAGAGAGCTCCGGCGTCCGCGGTCGGGAGCACCAGTTCGATGTGTGAGCCCGGCGTCCAGTCAGGCACGCGGCCGTTGTGTGGTTCCTCGAGGCGCAACCGCACGACGCCGTCGGCGATGACGTCCTTCCGCGCGACCCGGAGGGACTGGATCCCAGGGTGACCGGCAGCGGGTTTGGAAGCCGACGAAGCGTCGGCCGCAAGCGAAGGGGAAGTAGTAGGCATATAACGATCATCCGCGCAATGCATGACTGTAATCAATCTCACAAACTTATCAAGGTGATAGCCACGTGGCTCTACCCGGAACCTGACAGCACCCTCGATCTCTCCGGACACGGCAAGGACCCCCTCACCAATAATCGTGGTGAGGGGGTCGTTGGCCACCCTTAAATATGGCTGGCGTTATGCGTTGCGGCGGGCACGCTGACGCTTCAGCTCATTGCGGGCCAGGGCGTTTTTATGCACTTCGTCGGGGCCATCGGCGAACCTGATGGTGCGCGCATAGGCAAACGCCGAGGCCAGGAAGAAGTCCTGCGACAGCCCGCCTGCGCCGTGGACTTGAATGGCTTTGTCAAGGATCCATTCAACAGTCGACGGCGTGGCAATCTTGATGGCCTGGATCTCGGTATGGGCGCCCTTGTTGCCTACCGTATCCATGAGCCAGGCGGTCTTGAGGACCATCAGGCGCAACTGTTCTACCCGGACGCGGGACTCGGCAATCCAGTCACGGATTACGCCCTGTTCGCTCAGCGGCTTGCCGAAGGCAACGCGCTCGTCGGCACGTTCGCACATCATCTTGATGGCGCGCTCGGCCATGCCGATTGCACGCATGCAGTGATGGATGCGGCCAGGGCCCAGCCTGGCCTGGGCGATCGCGAAACCGTCGCCCTCACCGCCGATGATGTTCTCGATCGGGACCCTGACATCGGTGAACACGATCTCAGCGTGACCACCGTTGTAGTGGTCTTCGTAGCCGAAGATTTTCATGGCCCGCTTGACTTCGACCCCGGGAGTGTCGCGTGGCACGAGGATCTGGCTCTGCTGGCGGTGCCGTTCACCGGTGGGATCGGTCTTGCCCATCACGATGAAAATCTTGGCGTTGGGGTTCATCGCCCCGGTGATAAACCATTTGCGACCGTTGATGACATAGTCGTCGCCATCACGCACGATGCTGGTTTCAATGTTGGTGGCGTCGGAGGACGCAACAGCGGGCTCCGTCATGGCGAAGGCCGAACGTATCCTACCTTCGAGCAACGGCGTGAGCCACTTATCCTTCTGCTCTTTCGTGCCGAACTCAGCCAACAGTTCCATGTTGCCGGTGTCCGGAGCCGAACAGTTCAGGGCCGCCGGGGCAAGGATCCGGCTGCGCCCGGTGATCTCGGCAAGCGGAGCGTACTGCACGTTTGTCAGCCCTGCCCCCTCTTCGCCGGGCAGGAACAGGTTCCAAAGGCCACGCCGTCGCGCTTCGGCGCGCAACTTCTGCAGGATAGGCGACTCCGACCACGCGTAAGGGTTCTCGAGGTGTTCCAGCTCTTCCTGGTATGCCGCTTCGGCCGGGTAGACATGCGCGTACATGAAGTCGATGAGCTCCTTCTTCAGAAGCTCGGTCCGCTCGTCTGTTGAGAATTCCATTTACTTGTACTCCTTGAGTGATTCGAGCCCGAGTCCCAGCAGCAAAGGCACAGTTCGGCCGCTGTCCTCGAAGCCTGCGCCAACGGTCTGGCGATTGATGTGTCTGAAGCGGACCCCCTCGGAGATCCCCGCCAGCTTGAAGCAGGCCAGTCCCAAGTAGAATCCGAATCCGTCGAGTGTCCTGCCGCTCTGCGCCTCGTAGAGCGCCATGATCTCCTCTTCGGACGGGTACCCCGGCGCCAGTGTCACGTCGTAGGTGGCCGGGTCTGTCGATTCCCGGGCTGCCACGATCCGTGCGCGGCGCTGATAAATCAGCATCAGCGCCAAATCGAGCAGCGGGTCCCCGAGGGTGGCCATCTCCCAGTCGATGACGGCGGCCGGCAGATCGTCGGCGCCCATCAGCACATTGTCCAGGCGGAAGTCGCCGTGAACGATGCCCGATGCGGACTCGGCGGGCACCGAGGCAACGAGCCTGTCGTAAAGCTCCTGGGCGCCGGGAAGATCGCGGGTGAAGGATGCATCGAGCTGCTGCTTCCAGCGCTTCACCTGACGGCCGAGGAAGCCCTCGGGCCTGCCGAAGTCACTCAGGCCAACTTCGGCGGGATCAACCCGGTGCAGCTTCGCCAGGGTGCGCACCAGTTCTGTCCCGATGGCCCGTGTGCGTGCCTCGCCGAGCGGTTTGATCTCGTCGGCATACCGGTAAGGTATCCCTTCGATGCGCTCCATGAGGTAGAAGTCGGCACCCAGAACATCCTTGTCGCCGCAATAGGCGAACATCCTCGCCACCGGGACATCCGTGTTCCGAAGCGCATCGGCCATCGTGTATTCGCGGCGCATGTCGTGGGCAGTGGCCATGATGACGCCCAGCGGCGGGCGGCGCACAATCCAGTGGCTGGCCCCGTCGGTGAGCTCATACGTCAGATTCGATTTACCGCCCTGGATCAGGCTGGCAGAGAGCTCCCCCGTCACCAGTCCAGGACACTCCCGGGCCAACCAATCCCCCAGGCGGGTGAGGTCGAGGCCTGTGGGGGATTCAAGGGCCGTCCCCACGCCCCCGTCGTTTACTGTCTTCATCGCTTTACTCATGCCCGGGCGAACTCCGGGACGAGAGCCTCATAGGTGATGGCACCCTCCTTGACACTGCCGAAACGCAGGGCGAGTTCGGCCATGCGGTCCACGGTCTCCTTCGTTGCCTTGAACGTCGGCTCGAGCTTGGGTGCGACCTCGGTCGCATAGTGCTCCACGTAGGCGGCAGCGATTTCGGGAGCCTTGCCGCCGAGCCCGGACGTGTTGAGCAGATCTGCCGCAGCCTTCTTGTTGTCGATGATCCACTTGCTGGCATCATCCTGGGCGGCCAGCCAGTTCTTGACGACGTCCGGGTGCTGCTGCACCACTTCCTCGCGGACGCCCATCGCGACCACTGCCTGGTTGCGCATCAGCTCGGGCACCCCCGCTTCGGCGAAGTCAATCAGGACCGGCCCGCCGGTCTCCTGGGCGATGAAACGGGTGGCGGTCCATTGGACCGTGACGTAGGCATCGACGCGGCCGGCATTCAGGTTGGGAATCGCCTGCGCGGTGGGCCCCACTGCAAGGGCCGTCACATCGCTGTACTGCATGCCTGCCAGCTCAAGGGCGAGCTTCAACTGCAGGTCGCCGCCGGAACCGATGCTGGAGACGCCGATGCGCTTGCCCTTCAGGGAACCGATCTTCTCTTCGAAGCTCGCCTCGGGCCCGGGCCAGCTGAGGTCCTTGCTTCCGACGATCCCGTAGGTCGTTTCAAGGGTCCGGAATCCTACGAGCAGCGGGCGTTTGCCCTTAGAGCTGTTCGCGTGGGTTGCCATCAGCAGCAGCGTGTCAGATGCGTAGGCATCGACCGCGCCGGCAACCAGCAGCTGGAACGCCTGGACGCCGCTTTGCGGATTGAGGTGCTTCGGCACCTCGAGTTGGTGCTTGTCGTAGTCCTTGTTGGCAAGGTTGATCGCATCAAGGAAATACGCGTCACCGGGGAAGGCGGCGATCGCGAACTTCTGCGGCTGGCCGGCGGCGGCCGAACCGCCGCCGCTCCCACAGCCGGTCAGCAGTGAGGCCGAACCAATTGCCGCCGCGCCAAGGCCGAAGTACTGCAACAGCGAACGCCGTGATAGGCCGCGGTCCAACGTCCGCAGGTCGCCGTAGGGCGATCCGCCGTTCTGTGACTCAAACATGTCTACTCCTGTGTAGTTGATTCGTATCTGACGGCTCCGAGCCGGCAACGCCGCAGGCTGCTAACCACCGGTGGCAGCGTGTTCCATGACGACCCGGCCCACGGTCTTTCCGTCGGCGAGCCGCTGAAGTGCTGCGGGCACGCCGTCCAACGTGAATCTTTCGCTGACGAAGGGTGCAATGGCACCCGAATCCGCCAGCCTGGTCAGTTCCCGGTGGCATTCATCAACCGCGGCAGGATTGTTGGTGTTGTACAGGCCCCAATGGATGCCGATGATCGAGTAGTTCTTTACCAGTGCGTGGTTCAGCGGGGCGGACTGGATCTCTCCGCCGGCGAAACCGACCACAATGATCCGGCCTTCAAACGCGATGCACTTGGTCGATCGCTGGTAGACTTCCCCGCCGACCGGGTCGTAGATGACGTCCGCACCCTTCCCGCCAGTGAACACCTTGACCTGCTTCACGAAGTCCTCTGTGCGGCGGTCAATAACAAGGTCGGCGCCAAGCTTCCTGGCATAATCCGCTTTGGCCTCTCCGCCCACCACACCGATAACCTTGGCGCCGGCTGCTTTCCCGAGTTGGATGGCAGCACTGCCCACCCCGCCCGCTGCGGCGTGCACCAGCAGCGTCTCTCCGGACTGGATGCGGGCGAGGCGGTGCAGGCCAAACCAGCCGGTCTGGTAGCCGATGAACAGGCACGATGCCTGGGCGTCGTCGAGCGAGGCGGGCGCCTGGTGCGCCTTGTCCTGGTCCATGAGTGCGTACTCGGCGAAGCCACCGTGCGGCAGCGTGGTCAGTCCCAGCACCCTGTCGCCTACGGTGGCGCGGGTGACGCCCGGACCCGTGGCCACGACCTCGGCGCAGACTTCGCGCCCAGGAGTGAAGGGTAGCTCCGGTTTGACCTGGTAAACGCCGCGGCACATCAGCACATCCGGGAAGTTTGCCGCTGAGGCCAGGACGCGCACCAACAGCTGGCCTTCGCCCGGAACGGGCAGACCGCGTTCGACGAGCTGGAGGGCATCGACGGGTTCACCGAGTTCGGTGACCGACCATGCTTTCAGGGTGATCGGGATCGACATGGTCTACTCCGCCTCAAATTCGACAAGGGCCTGGCCCGGGGAGACCGCGTCCCCTTCAGCCACATGGACTGCCAGCACGGTTCCTGCGTCCTCAGCCATGACGGGGATTTCCATCTTCATTGCCTCGAGGATCATGAAGACGTCGTCTTCCTCCACTTTGTCGCCCGGTGCCACCAGGATCTTCCAGACGCTGGCACCCATTACCGACTGAATTGTTTCTGCCATGCTCATGCACTCCTTTTGGCCAGCTTGGCCTGTTCTTTAAGTCGCTGCTGGATGCGTTCCACCAGGCCGGTGTCGTAGTGACCATCAGTGAACTCCTCGTCGGAGAGGATCTCCTCGAGGAAGGGCCGGTTGGTGACCAGACCTTCGATCTCGAAGTCCTCGCAGGCCTTGATGGCCCGTGCCAGTGCGTCCTCACGGGTTGCCCCGTAGGCGCACACCTTGGCGATCAGCGAGTCGAAGTGCGGGGTGACCTCGGTGCCGGCCGCATAGCCTGAGTCCACGCGGATTCCCTCGCCGGTTGGTTCGGTCCAGCCATCGATCGGGCCGGGGCGCGGGAAGAACTTCTTCGGGTCCTCGGCGCAGATGCGCAGCTCGATCGCGTGTCCGCGGGAGACCGGGTTGAAGTCCGCCGTGGTGGTGCCTGAGGCAGCGATGCTCAGCTGCTGTTCGATCAGGTCCACGCCGTGCGTCAGTTCGGTGATCGGATGCTCCACCTGGATGCGGGTGTTCATCTCGAGGAAGACGAAATCGCCGGTGCGCGTATCGAGCAGGAACTCAACGGTGCCCGCGTTGCGGTACCCGACCGAGCTTGCGGCCGCGATGGCCGATTCGACGAGCCGTGCTCGGGTTTCCGGGGCCAAGTGCGGTGCCGGGGATTCCTCGATCAGCTTCTGGTGGCGGCGCTGCGTGGAACAGTCGCGCTCCCCGAGTGCGACGATGGTGCCGTCGTTCAGGCCCAGAACCTGGATCTCGACGTGGCGTGCGGACTCGACGAAGCGCTCGATGAAGACGCGGTCTGAGCCGAAGCTGCGCTCGGACATTGACTTGGTATTCTCGAAGGCCTTGCGCAGCTCGTCGGCGTCGTGTGCCACGGCCATGCCGATGCCGCCGCCGCCCGCGGAGGCCTTGACCATGACCGGGTAGCCGACGCGTTCCGCTTCCTCGACGGCCTCGTCACCGGTCTTCAGGGCCGCACCTGCGTCGCCGGAGATCGGCACGCCTGCAGCCGCAACGGCGCGGCGGGACTCGACCTTGTCGCCCATGACGTCAATGACATCGGCCGAGGGGCCGACCCAGGTCAGTCCTGCGTCTTCGACCTCGCGGGCGAACCCGGCATTCTCGGCCAGGAAACCGTATCCGGGGTGGATGGCGGTGGCGCCCGCTTCCTTGGCGATCGCGATGATCTGCTCGCGGTCAAGGTAGGACTGCACGGGCACGTCGCCCATGAGCTCTATGGCCACGGAGGCCTCGGAAACGTATGGCAGACCGGCATCGACCTTGTGGTAGACGGCGACGGTGCGGACACCGAGGCGGTTTGCCGTCTTGATGATGCGTCGTGCGATTTCGCCGCGGTTGGCGATCAGCAGGCTTTCCGGAAATGAATTCACGGTGATCTCTCCTTAGAAGCTCGTCGGCCAGGTGCGCAACAGGTGTTCGCCCACGCCGTTGCTCCGGGCCCGGTAGTGGTCCTTCAAGGCGCCGAGGATGAATTCGCGCGTTTCGGACGGATCGATGACCTGCTCGAAGCCGAAGACCTGAGCCACGTCATAGGCGGTGGTGCCCTTGTTCATCTCCGCGAGGCGCAGCTCGTACATCTCCGGATCGGTTTCCTTGTCGATGCCGTAGACCACGGAGACGGCGGAGGTCGGATCCATGAAGCTGACCTCGGAAGACCACCAGCCGGCGGTGGCGTCGGCGGTGCCGCCGCCACCCATGTTGATCAGGGCCTGACCGTAGTTTTTACGCATAGTGACCGCGATCTTCGGTACGGTGACCAGCGAGAGGGCGTTCATCCAGTTGATGATCTTGCCGGCAACCTTGCTCCGCTCGGCCTCGAGACCGATCAGAAAGCCCGGCTGGTCGACGAGCATGATGACGGGGATGTTGTAGGAGTCACAGAGGACCAGGAAACTGGTCGCCTTGTCGCATGCGGCACCGTCAAGCGCACCGCCCTTGAACATTGGGTTGTTGGCGATGATGCCGACGGACTGGCCGCCGATGCGGGCCAGCGAGGTCACAAGGGACTTGCCGTAGCGGGCCTTGATCGGGAATACCGAGCCGGTGTCAGCGACGATGTCGATGACCTTGCGCACGTCGTAGGTCTGGGTGCGGGACTCGGGGACGATCGATTTGATCTCCTCCGCACGCTCGCCGGATCCGTCGGGGATCGGCGCGAGGGGCGGGGTCTCGCCATTGTGCGAGGGCAGGTAGGAGAGGAAGCGGCGGACAAGTTCAATTGCTTCCTCGTCGGTGTCGGCAACGGCGTCAGCGAAGCCGGTGACCTCGGCGTGCATCTTCCAGCCGCCGAGTTCCTGGGCGTCGACCTGCTGGCCGGTGGCGCGTGCGACCAGGTTGGGGCTGGACACGGCGAGAACCGCCCCCTTGCGGAAGACTGCGAAGTCGGAGGCCATGGTGTGCCAGGCGGCTGAACCGAAACAGTAGCCGAAGGCCGCAGAGACCCATGGGCTTTCACGCTGGCGCAGGAAGCGGGTCTTCCCGCTGGCACTGCCCATGCCTGTGCCGCCCATGGCGTCGGGCATGCGTACGCCGGTGGATTCGGAGAGGTACACCAGCGGCTGGCCGGTCTTGACTACCAGTTCCTTGAAGTGGGCCATCTTTTTGTTGCTGATCGGGGACGAGGATGATCCCTTGACAGTGAAGTCGTAGGCGACAACGCTCGCGCGTCGGCCCTCAATCTCGCCGGAGCCGGTGATCTTGCCGTCGGCTGGGGTCTTGTCGCGGTCCGCCGGAACGGCCGAGGTCACGAACAACCCGCTCTCACGGAATGTTCCCGGGTCCAGCAGCAGCGCGATACGCTCGCGTGCGTTCAGTTCGCCCTTGGCAAGTCGGGCTTCAAGCTTCCTAGGGCCGCCCATCGCCAACGCCGCGGCACGCTTCTTCTCGTGCTCCTGCTCGCGGGTGAGCGCGGCTTCGTTGATGGGGAGTGGGTCGGTCTTAACTGCGTCGGTTGTCATCGTTAGTGCCTTCCGTTTGCGCCACACGACGCCTGGTGTGTCTGTTTGCTCTGTTCGAGCACGGCCCGCGCGGCGATGGCCGCGTCTTCGAAAGCCGGGAAGACGGGGATGCCGATCTTGCGGGCACGTTGTGCGTACTCCGTGATCAGCTCCGCCGTTCCTTCGCTGCCGTCCGTTTTCAGGACCAGGATCTGGTGGGTACCCGGCTGTGACTCGTCGCGTGCCTTGGCGATCGAGTCGATGATGTTGCCCGTGACGTCTCCGTGGGTGGCCCCGAGGTTGCGCTGGATGATGCCCACGTTTAGGTGGGAAATCAGCACAGCGGGGTGGCTGTCGGCGAGCACGGTCTTCAGAATGTCCGCGGCGACCGCGCCGCTCCTGACGGCCAATGTGCCGGCCGGTACGTCGATGGGGTTGTGGAATCCGTTGCCCGGGGGCAGGTCGAGTGCCTCGAGTGCTTCGATGACCTGTGGGGGAAGTGGCGAGGTGCTTACCCCCTGGCGGTCAAGTGCATCGGCGCCCAGCACACTGGCACCACCGCCGTTTCCGAAGAGCACTGCCTCGCGGCCGTTGGGCTGCACGCGCAAATCGAGTGTTGAGAGGGCATGCAGCGCGGACGCAAAGTCGGCGAGCGAGTCGACGAGTGTCATGCCGGCTTGGCGGGCGATGGCCGGCCACAGGCGGTGGTTCCCTGCAAGCGCGCCGGTGTGGCTGGTTGCCGCACGTGAACCCTCGGCGGTCCGGCCGCCGGCCAGCAACACCACAGGCTTCCGGTTTGCGGTCGCGGAAAGCACGTCCAGGACTTGCCGCGCAACGGTCAGCGACTCCAGGTACAGCCCTATGACCTGGACCTCGTCGTTCCGCAGAAAGGACTCAACGAGTTCGGCGGCGTCGACGTCGGCGCTGTTTCCGATGCTGGTCACGGAATGAAAGTCGATGCCGCGGGACGCCCCCACGCGAAGGATGTCAACGCTCAGTCCCCCGCTCTGCGAGACCACTGCTGTGGTTCCAGGGGTCAGCGGGGCCTCGGGGACGAAGGAAAGCTTCCCGGCCGAGGCATGGGTGCCCAGGCAGTTCGGGCCGATCAGGCGGATGCCCGCCCCGCGCACCGTAGCAACAAGTGCGGCTTCGAGATCTTTGCCTTCCTCGACCTCACCGAAGCCGCTGGAAACAACCTGGGCGAACCGCACCTTGCCGGCGCCCTGGCTCAGCGCCTCAGCGACGCGTGCGCCGGGCAGTGCCACAAAGGCATAATCGATGGGTTCAGCCACGTCCGCCAGAGAGGCGACCGTGGGCAGGCCCTCGATCTCCTCGGCGGCCGGGTGGACCGGGATGATGGTGCCCTCGAAGCCGCCGGCGAAGAGGTTCCGGATGAACCGGTTGGCCAGGTTTGGGCGTTTGCCACTTGCACCGAGTACAGCGATCCTGCAGGGCTGGAATAACGGTGAAAAATCAGTCGGCGTGCCATCATTGCGGGCAGCGGCGTTGGCGCCGTCGGTTCCCAGCGGCCCGACAACGAACCGCGCGTCCACCGCGACCGCCCGTGTATCGGACACAATCACCGGGTTGAGATCGATTTCGACAACGTCATCGGGAAGTGCGGCCAGCAGGCCGTCGGGACCGGCAAGCCGGGAGATCAGCGTAACAAGGGCCGGGACATCGGCTTTTACGCCTCCACGTGCGCCGTTGAGGACCTTCATCCCGCGAAGTTCCTGCAGCATGTCAAGAATCTGCCCGTTGGACAGCGGAGCCAGGCCAAAGGCAACGTCTTCGAATACCTCCACCAGGACTCCGCCCAGGCCGACCATGACGGTCCAGCCGAGTCCGGGAGCCCGCACAGCGCCGACGATGATTTCGTGGCCGGCCGGCACCATTTCCTCGACCAGGACGCCTTCGAGCGTGTGCCCGAAGTCGGCCAGGCTCTCGCGCATCCTTGCCGTGACCTCTTCAAGGTCGGCGCGGGTCACGCCGACCCGCACACCGCCGGCGTCGGACTTGTGCACGAGCGTCGACGAAATCGCTTTGACGACCAGGGGCTCGCGCAGACGGCCCGGAAGTTCCTGGCCCACTGCAATTTCGACGCCTTGGGGGGTATCGATTCCAAATGCCGACAGCAGGGACTTTCCTTCGGCCTCGGTAAACATGGCCGATTCTCTGGTTCTGGCCTGTGCGATGAACTCGACGATTGTCTCGGAGCTACACGACAGGGCTGTTTCAACTAACAACGGGGGGCACCTCACTGAATGTCGGATCCGGACGGCACACTTTCGCGTCCGGTGTGATTTCAGTCTCGCCAGTCAGCAAGGCCCTGGGAAGGTCGCAAGCACTGGCAGGGTGATACGCCTGCGCTATAGGCACCGGTTGCTCATCGACCCCTGGTGCAGTGGCATCTACTTTGCCGTGTGTCGGAGGTCGGACCCGCTTTTCGCGCGGTGGCCTTAACCAATGCCGGTGGACTTTGATGTTGTCTGGCTCAGGTGCAGGCGGGAGGAGGGCCGGTGGATTGGCGGGAGGAGACTGGACCGCCTGCCCGAACCCAACGCGCAGGTGACACCGGAGGGCATGCAGCCCGGGGTACGCCATTAACGGCTCAAGCTGGCGCCGAAGACCTGAGCAGCATCCGCCGCCACCACTACCGGATTCGCGGACCCACCCATGAACGCACTATCGTCGTCGGGATCCACGGTTGGGCGCGCCAAAAAGGCCGCCAGCAAGGAAGGCGCAGCGGGGCCTATCAGCGGTCAGTAGGTCTTGGCGGCTTCCCGCAGGAGACGCAGGAACGCCTGCACAGCCGAGGACCTCGCCTCGTCCTTCCTGACGATGGCGGAAGTACTCGCTCGTGCCCATTCGAAGGGAAGCGGGACAAGGGCGACGCCCTTGCCGCTGATTGTCGAATCGAGAAGCGTGTTCGCCATACAAATTCCGACACCAGCCCGCACCATGGCCTGGGCCGCCTCAGCATTGGGTGTGGCGTAGACGATTCTGGCCTCAACACCTTCCAGCATCCGTTCGAAGGCGACGCGCAGGATGCTTGACTCGGCAGGAAAGATCAGCGCCTCCCCCTCCAGGTCTGCGGGTTCGAAGTCATCCTTGCCGGCGAGTCGATGGCCCTCTGGAACGGACAGAACCAGTCGGCCTGCGACGAGATCGATGTGGTGTATCAGGGCGTCTTCGGCAGGGGTCAGTTCGATGCCGGGCAGGCGGGTCACCAGGCCGACGTCGAAATGGCCGCTAAGGACACCGCGAACCACCATCTTCGAGGGACCCTCGTCGACTTCGAAACGCACGTTGGGGAATTCGGTTAACAACCGTTTGACCACCGTGGGAAGAATCGACTGGGAGCCGGCCGGGACCGTTCCGAGCCGGACCGTGCCCAATTTCAGGCCGCTGATGGCGCTGGCTTCCTCGCGGAGCATACGCTCGGCCTGAACAGCCGCGACCACGTGCGGCATGATTCGGTCTGCCGCATAGGTGGGCCGAACACCCTTGGTACCACGGGTCACGAGGATGACCCCTAAATCCTCTTCAAGCCGCTGCACCTGATTGGTGATGGTGGGCTGGGAGATGTCGAGTTCCTTGGCAGCTTGCCGGAACGAGCCCGTCCGCAATGCTGCCTCCAGATAGCGCAACTGTGCGAACCTCATGGCATTCCCTCCTCTGCTGTCGCGGTCCCCGGACTGCTGGATGACCACGTTACTCCGATCACAACTCCCGGGACATTCACGCTCCGGTCATAAGGCATCCGAACGGGCGGAGCTCCCGGCGGTCAGACTGCTAGTTCGTCGAGACCCGTCGAGTCCCGCGACAGGGTTCCCCCTTCGATGGGGATCGTGGTGCCGGTGATGTATCCGGCCGCGGGCGAGAGCAGGAAGGCAATCGTGGCCGCAATTTCGTATGGTTGGCCGAGCCGGCCGAGAAGCGGCCGTCCGGCCAGGATCCGTGTATCACGGCTGGTTCGCTCTTTCGCAACATATCTTGGTGACAGGAAGAGACCGGGCGCTACCGCATTGACGCGGACGCCACGGGAACCGTGCTCTGCCGCCAGTTGCTTGACCCATACCTGCAGTGCGGCCTTGCTTGGACCGTAACCTGGCGCTACGAGGCCGCCGTGCGATCCCACCACACTAGAAACGTGCACTATCGAACCGTTGGTGACGAGAGGGGCCAAGCTCCGCGCTGCCAGGAACGCATGGGCAAGGTTAACCTTGAAATCCAAGTCCCAGTCCGCCAGCCCGTAGTCGGAGATAGACCTGCGGTGCATCTGCCCGATGACGTCGACATACCCGTCGATCTGCCCGTACTTGGCGGCAACTAAGCGCGCGATCCGATTCATGCCTTCCTCCGTGGTGACATCGGAGACCAGGAAGGGCATCTGCAGGGAGTCGGCCACTGCACTCACCCCATCGAGATTGATGTCCACACACAGAACCCGGCCACCCATGCCGACAATCGTTCTGGTCACGTGTTCGCCAATCCCGCCGCCCGCCCCGAGCACCGCATAGACCCTGCCCTTCAGGCTGAACAGGCTGGCATGATCGACGTTTTGGGCTGGGGATGGTTGAGCAGATACCTCGTTGTATGGGTCGTTGCCCACCCCGGTCAGTGCTACCTCGTCCACTTGGTCACGAGCTTCTGCAGGCCCGAGATGGAGAGGTCGAGGATCATCGACAACAAGCCCATGGCCAGCAGGATCGCGAAAGTCTCCGAAACCTGGAAGTTGTTGGTCACCACCACCAACCGCTGACCGAGACCGGTGTACGCGCCGACCATTTCAGAGACCACTGCCCCCAGGACCGAGTACACTGCGCCAAGCCGGAGCCCTCCCACAATGGACGGCAACGCCGAGGGCAGTTCGATCTTGAAGAAGCGTTGCCTGCGCGTCATTCCCAGCGACTTGGTCAACTGCTTGATGTCGTGGTCAATCCCCTGCAGGGCACCCATGGTGCTGGTCATCAGGACGAAGAACACCACGCTGAAGGCAACAAGTGCTTTCGGGCCAAACCCCAGGCCGAACCAGAGGATGAAGATCGGTGCCAGGGCCGGGCGGGGAAGGCTGTTCATCAGGGTCAGGAACGGCCTCGCTGCGACATGAAGAACCTCGATGCGCGTGAAGACGACGCCTGCCAGGATGCCCAGGATGGCACCGGAGACCAAACCGGCCATGGCACCGCTGAAGGTCGCGGCCACATCAACCCAGAACGTGCCATCCCCCAGCTGCTTGATAAAGGACGTCCCGACGTCACCGGGTGTGGAAACCAGTGTCGCATCCACAAGCCCCTGACCGGTGACGAACGACCAGCTGAAGACGAAGACGGCGAGCGCGCCAATCCTCAGGGCCCAGACACTCAGCTCCTGCCTGATGCGTGCCTGGCGCCGCTCCGTGAGGATCGTGTTGTCGTTGTAGTCCGGCGTGCCTTCGGTAACGACCAAGGTGTCCGCCTTAGCGATTGCTGCCATGTTAAATCCTTCCCTCGCGGTCTTCGGTGGTGCTGGATGGATCACGCGTTGCGCGGTGCCCGGACAAGCTTTGAGTCCAGGGGCGATGAGGTGTGCGGACCGCCGGTGACCTGCAGGACCGTTCCAGTAATGAAGCTGGAGGCTTCCGAGCACAGGTAGAGGCAGGCGTCAGCGACTTCTTCGGGCAGCCCCACGCGGCCCAGGGCCAGGAACTCGCCGAATGACTTCTCGACATCCGCGTTGGCGAAACGCGAGGACGGGGTCAGCGTGGCACCAGGCTCAACACAGTTGGCACGCACGCCGCGGTCAGCCCATTCCCAGGACATGGTCTTGGTCAGCGAGGCAAGGCCCGCCTTGGCAGCGGCATATGCACCCCGCATCGGGTGAGCGTAGTTCGCTGAACCGGAGCCGACATTGATGATGTTGCCACCGCCCTGCTTCTCAAAGACGGGGAGGCAGGCGACCGAAACGTGAAAGGCACCGCTAAGGTTGGTGCCGATTGTTGCGTTCCAGGCATTTGCCGACAGATCTTCCAGACGTGCTGCGAAGTTGCCTCCGGCATTGTTGATCAGGATATCGATCCGCCCGAACTCCGCCAGGGCGGCACGGACCAGCGCACCGGCGGTCTCGGGCTCCTTGATGTTGCCGGTGACCACAACGGCCTTGCGTCCGAGTTGACGGATCTCCTCAGCCTTCGCTTCGAGCACCTCGGCCTTGCGTCCATGCAGTATTACATCCGCGCCGGCTTCGGCGAACTTGTCTGCCACGGCCGAGCCGATGCCGCCTGAAGCGCCCGTCACGATGACCACCTGGCCGGTGAAGTCGAAAGTGGTCTGACCCGATTTCTTGCTGCTGGTGACTGTGTCCGTCATCTGAGGTTCTCCTGGTTGATATTGGCGAGGTGTGCAGGTGGCTACACGCATAGCGGCCCAAATGGTGCGTTTGAGAAAGCTTCCTGCCATTTAGGACAGTGGGCAACGTCAGAACAGCTATCGAGGCGATAGCCCTTGAACGGCCTGTTTTTCTTGACTCTGCAGCTCAGGTGTTCAACGATTCAAGGACCAGCGGGTGACGTGCACCACAGGATCAGACAACCCCATTTCCTCGTGTTCATTGCTGTGCCAGCGTGCTCATCATCCTTGGTGCCAGCTCTGCAATCGTCAGCCAACGAAGACTGCCAACGGGCCGGCCCCGCAAATATCGACTGGAGCGACAATGCCCAATACAACCCTCCACTCAACCGGCGATAGTGAGACCCTCAGGACTGGAACGGCAACGCCGTCAACCGCAGCCAGGGGTGTTTCAGTCGAGTTCGAGAATGTGAACCACAGCTTCCTCCACGGCAACCGGCCAGTGCGGGTGTTGGACAACTTCAACCTGCGCATCGAACCCTCGGAGTTCGTCAGCATCGTCGGCCCCTCGGGCTGCGGCAAGACCACGGCCCTCGGCATGGTCGGAAATCTGTTGAAACCGCGCAGTGGAACTGTCCGCATCGACGGCACCGCGATGCGTTCCGGGAGCAACGACGCGGCCTTCCTTTTTGCCCGGGACGCCCTTTTGCCCTGGCGCCGGGTCCGCAGCAACGTAGAACTCGGTATGGAAATCCGGGGAGTTCCTAAGACGGAGCGGCGAGAACGTGCTGAGGCCTGGCTGCGCCGGGTTCGGCTGCACGAGTTCGCGGACTCCGACGTCCTCCACCTGTCCCAAGGAATGCGCCAGCGTGTCGCCATCGCGCGGACCCTGGTACAAAATCCCAAGGTACTGCTGATGGACGAGCCGTTCGCGGCCCTTGACGCGCAGACCCGTGCGATCCAGCAGGAAGAGTTCACCCAGCTGTGGGAAGCTGAGCGCCCGACGGTCATCTTCGTGACCCACGACCTCGAGGAAGCCATCCTCCTCAGCGACCGGGTTATCCTGATGGCCAGCCGGCCCGGCCGCATGGTGTTGGACATGAAGATTGAGCTCGAGCGGCCACGACGCCAAGAAATGCGGCGTGACTCCGACCTGTTCAAGTCCTACTTCCATGACATGTCCGATCGACTCCGCAGCGAAGTCGAACTCGCCGAGCAGCGCATCAGGGAGGAGAGCCGGAATGGCTGACACCTTGCGAAAAGCTGCTGGCGCCGACGGCACCATCATCGCTTACCGCCAGTATGGCGAAGGACCACGCCTGCTGACCTGTCTGCACTCGCTGGCGCTGGACAGCTCGTGGTACTCACCCCTGGCCGAGGCACTGGGCGATGATTATCGCCTGCTCGTCCCGGACTTCCGCGGACATGGACAAAGTGCACGTGGAGATTCACCCCTCACGCTGGGGCTTATTGCCCAGGACATTGCCGCCATGTGGGACAACGAAAATATCAAGAGCTCCGTGGTGCTCGGCATCTCCCTGGGCGGGATGGTGGCCCAGGCAGTCACCGGCAGCTTCCCGGACAGGGTGGACGCGCAGATCCTGATGGCTACGAGGGGCAGCTACGATGAAGCGGCCGCCGATGGAACCCGGGCACGCGCTGCAGAGGTCCGGGCCTCCGGCGGACTTGAAGCGGCCGTGGAGATGACCCTGTACCGCTGGTTCGGGGATAGCTCCAAGGATGAGACGAATCCTCTGGTCCGGCAAGCCCGGGCGCAATTCCTCGCGGCCGGTGGCGACATCATCGCCGAGTATTTCGAAGCCATGACCCAGGTGGGCGAGTTCTCCTTGGACTCGCCGCCACCAACCCTCGTGATTGGTGGCGATGACGACCGCAGTACCCCCCGTTCGATCATCGAACAGCTTGCCTCCTCAATCAGGGATGCTGAGTTGCGCATCGCCCCTGGGGGGCACCTTCTGGCCTTCGAAAACCCCTACCAGGTTGCCGCAGTGCTGCGGCCTTTCCTCGAAAATCTTGCTTGCTGGCCACGCTGACCATCAGCGAGCACACTGATCCATATACCTGCTTTACGGAGACAACATGAACAAAACACTCGATCGCGCCGTGACAGAGATGAGTGAAGAAGCTTTGCTTGCCAACCTTGAATCGGCCCAGGTCCCAGCGCTCGTTATGCTGACCGCCCATGTCACTGGCGATACAAGCGTGCTGCGCGATGAATGGCGGCCGAACCTGAAGACGCTTCCACTCAGCGGCTTGGATCCGGCAACCGAGGCGGAGGCCCGCGCTTACTGCTTCAAACTCCTTGCGCCCTTCCTGGCCACCCAGGACGAATGGGCAGCTGTCCCCGATGAGCCGTTGCGCCGCAAGCTTGCTACATGGTTGATGGGGGATGACAACGAAGACGCCCAGGCCATGGCTGCCGTCGCGTTCACCCCCAACAATGTTGACCCGCGCCGGCCTACGTGGACGCTGCAGGACATCGCCCCGGACAGTGCACTCAACGCCGTGGTAATCGGGGCAGGGTTCTCTGGCCTGTTGGTAGGCCTGCGGCTGAAGCAGGCGGGTGTTCCGTTCAAGATCATTGAGAAGAGCCTGGACGTCGGCGGTACCTGGTGGGAAAACACCTATCCCGACTGCCGCACGGATGTCCGCAGCCACATCTACACCTATTCCTTTGTTCAGCACGACTGGGAAACCCACTATGGCCGCCAGGACAAAATCCATGGCTACCTGCACCAGTTCGCGGCCGACAACGGCCTTCTCGAGCACATGGTCTTCGGCACCGAGGTCACGGCCACCCGCTGGGACGAGGAAACCGGAACTTGGACCCTTGAAACCAAGACTTCCGCAGGCATCGGAGAAACCATTGAATCGAACATCGTGGTCAGCGCCGTGGGCCAGCTCAACAGGCCCTCGATTCCCAACCTTCCAGGTCTCGATTCCTTTAAAGGCCCGGTGGTCCACTCAGCGCAGTGGGACCACGGGATCGACTTCCGCGGCAAGCGCGTGGTGGTCATCGGCACTGGCGCCAGCGCCCTGCAGTTCGCGCCCGCCGTTGCGAAAGTTGCTGAACACGTCACTATTTTCCAACGCAGCGCCCCATGGCTGCGTCCCACCCCCGTGCTGCGCCAGGAGATTGAAAGCGGTGAACGCTGGCTTCTGAACAACCTGAACCAATACCGCGCCTACTATCGCTTCTCAATCTTCCTGCCCAGGCTCATCGGCAATCTGCCGGCCGCTACCGTGGACCCGGACTTCCCGCCGACCGAGGTCTCGGTCTCCGCCGCCAACGAAGAACTGCGCAAAGAGCTGACCGCATACCTGGAGGAGCAGGCCGGGGACGACGAGGAACTGCGCAAGCAGATCATCCCCGACTACCCGCCGGCCGCCAAGCGGGTCATCTGCGACGACGGCACCTGGGTGAAGACGCTCAAGCGGGACAACGTCCGCTTGGTCAGCCAGGGCGTGAACCGCATCGACTCCGACGGCGTGTGGCTTGGCGACGAGCACGTCCCGGCCGACATCATCCTGCTCGGCACCGGCTTCAAGGCCTCCGACTTCCTGCTGCCCATGTCCGTGACAGGGGTCGGGGGCAAGGACCTGCACGAGACCTGGGGCATCGACGCAAGCGCCTACTTAGGCGTGACACTGCCGGGCTACCCAAACTTTTTCTGCATGTACGGACCCAACACCAACACTGTTGTCCACGGGAACCTGGTGTTCTTCCTCGAATGCCAGGCCAACTACATGATCGATGCAGTGAAGACGCTGGCCGCCGGCGGCTACCGCGCCATGTCCCTGCGACCGGACGTGTTTGCCAAGTACGACAAGGAAATCACCGAAGCCAGCGCCAAGCGAACATGGGGCTGGTCCAAGACCCACAGCTGGTACATGAACGCCGAAGGCCGCTCCACCATCATGTGGCCGCTGCCAGCCCGCGAATACTTCGAACGCACCAGCCATGTGCGCACCGAAGACTACAACTTCGGCTGACTAGCTCCCCCTCCTACTTCCACCATCCGAACCACATCACCGGAGACTACATTGCTCACCGAGACATCACTGATCACCGAGGCCACGACTATCGTCGCCAACCTCGAAACCCGCTACTTTACCGGCGGCCCCGACGACGGCGTTCCCGTGGTATTCCTGCACGACGGCGCCTGGGGCGGTGCCTCCGACGTGACGTGGAATCACGTCCTTCCGCTCGCCGCAGAGAAATTCCGCGTCATCGCCCCAGATTTCCTCGGTTACGGCGGATCAGCCAAGTCAATCCGGGTAGACGTCTCGCCGTTCGCCTTCCGCATCCGCCACGTCTTCTCCTTGCTGGATTCCCTGGGCATCACCGAACCGGTTCACCTCGTGGGAAATTCCTTCGGAGGATCCGTCGGCCTGCGCGCACTGGCAGACAAAACCTACCGGGGACGGATCGCCTCGGTCACCACGATCAACGGCACCGGCGGCCCGTGGAAGGCTCCGGACATGACCAGGATCGGAGACTTCGACGGCACCCGGACGCGCCTCGAGGAAATCCTTGACATTCTCTGCGATCCTTCCGAAGGCAAGGAAGCCCAGCTCGATGCCCGTTTTGGCTGGGCAACAGCGCCTGGTCACTTCACGGCCATGCGGGGACCCCACATGCCGGTCCCGGCGGCTCTCAAGGTTGAGCGCCCGGCCGATCCCTACCCAACACCGCTGCAAGGCGTGGCAACCCCCGTACTGCTCGTGGAGTGCACCGGGGACACGCTGCTGGAAAGCGGCTGGTCCAAAAACCTCCAGGCTGTGCTGCCAAACGCCCAAGTGGAGCTGCTGCCGTATAAGCATTGCCCTAATATCACCCACCCGCAGGAGACGTGGAACCTGATTAGCGGATTCCTCGAGTCCACCGTTGAAGGCGGCAAGTAATGACGGACGACGGCACCCGCCCCGCCTTGGTCCTCAGCGGCGGGTCCTCCGGCATCGGCGAGGCGTTGGCCGCCGATCTGCGGAGCGACTGGGCGGTCACGTCCGTCTCCCGGTCTCTGCCGGCTCATCCGCTGGACGGGGTCACCTATGTGGCCGGCGACGTCGCCGGCGGTGCCCCGCAGGCTGTGCGCGAGTCATTGGCGGCGCAGGGCCGCAGCAGCATCCATTCCCTCATCCACTGTGCGGGCGTGGGTGTATTCGGCCCGTTTATGGAGATGCCCAAGGCCGAGTGGGAGCGCGCCCTGCTGCTGAATCTGCACGGCACGCTGAACTTCGTCCAGGGAGTTGCAGACATGGTGGAGGACGGCGGACGCATTGTGCTGTTCTCTTCCGGCACCGTGTTCAAGGCCCCCGCCGGCGCCGCAGCCTACGCAGCCTCCAAGGCCGGCATCATCGGGTTCTCCCGCAGTCTCGCCGCGGAGATGGGTGCCCGAAACATCACGGTCAACGTGATCGCCCCCGGGCTTGTCATGACCCCGTTGGCTACCCAACTCGCTGGTGGTGAGGCAAAGAACATCGAGACCAGGGCCATCAAGCGGGCCTCAGTGGTCGAAGACTATGTCGGCCCCACCCGCTTCTTCCTCTCCCCCGGTGCCGGGTTCGTGACCGGTCAGACGCTGGTGGTCGACGGCGGATCCATCCGCCGCTGACCGGCCCCAGATCGCACGTGAAAGGTTTACAGATGACTACGACGGCCGACCGTCAAACAGCAGTCTCCGATTACTTCCGGCTCGATGATGACCTCAGCCCTGAGGAGACCGGCATCCGGGACAAGGTCCGGGCGTTCGCCGAGCAGCGCGTCCTCCCGATCATCAACGATTACTGGGAGAAGGCCGAGTTCCCCGCCGAACTGCTGCCGCCGCTGGCCGAGCTCGGCATCATCGGCACCATCATCCAGGGCTACGGCTGCCCGGGGATGAGCCGCAAGGCCGCCGGCATGGTGGCCCGCGAGATGGCCCGCGCGGACGGCAGCCTCAACACCTTCCTCGGAGTCCACTCCAACCTGTGCATGGGAGCCTTGAACCTCCTCGCCAGCGACCAGCAAAAAGGACGCTGGCTCCCGGCCCTGGCACGGATCGACAAAACAGGCGCCTTCGCCCTGACCGAACCCGATCACGGCTCAGACTCCATTGCCCTGGAAACCAGCGCCCGCCGCGACGGGGACAGCTGGGTCATCAACGGGCATAAGCGGTGGATCGGCAACGGCCACGCCGCCGACGTGATTGTCCTGTTCGCCCGCAACACTGAAGACGGAAACGTCAACGCTTTCGTCGTCGAAAAGGACGATGCCGGCCGCTATCCGGCGGGCTACTCCCCCACCGTGATCACCGGCAAGGTCGGCAAACGCGCCATTCTGCAGGCCGATATCCTCATCGAGGACATGCGCGTGCCCGCGGCCAACAGGCTCGAGGGTTGCCGCTCGTTCCGCGACGTGTCCCGCGTCCTGCAGGCCACCCGCGGCGGCGCCGCGTGGGAAGCCGTGGGCCACGCCATGGCGGTCTTTGAAATCGCCGCCGATTACGCCCAGACCCGCATTCAGTTCGGCAAACCCATCGCTTCCTACCAGCTGGTCCAGTCCCGGCTGGCGAACATGCTCAGCGAGCTGACCACCATGCAGCTGCTGTGCACCCGGATGGCCGAACTCGCCGACCGCGGCCACCTCACGAATTCCCAGGCGTCCATGGTCAAAATGGCTACCGCCCAAAAGGGCAAGTGGATCTGTAACGAGGCCCGCGACCTGCTCGGCGGCAACGGACTCCTCCTGGAGAACCACATCATCCGGCACATGACCGACATGGAAGTCGTCTCCACTTACGAAGGCACCGATTCCATGCAGGCACTCATTGTGGGCCGCGACATCACAGGCATCTCCGCCTTCAACTGAGCCACCCCACCAGCACCGCGACAAGACTCCTGCGACATGAACTTAAGGAATGAACAAGATATGGCTGAGGCCTTCCTGATCGGCGGCGCCCGCACACCCGTGGGCCGCTACGGCGGATCCCTGTCCTCCATCCGCCCGGACGACCTTGCGGCACTCACCGTCCGCGCCGCCGTCGAACGCGCCGGCATCGACCCCGCTCTGGTGGACGAGGTAATCCTCGGCAACGCCAACGGCGCCGGTGAGGAGAACCGCAACGTGGCCCGCATGGCCTGGCTCCTTGCCGGCTACCCGGACAGCGTCCCCGGCATTACCGTCAACCGGCTCTGCGCGTCCGGGCTGTCCGCCATCATCATGGCCTCCCACATGATCAAGGCCGGAGCCGCGGACATCGTCGTGGCCGGCGGCGTCGAGTCCATGTCCCGCGCCCCCTGGGTGATGGAAAAACCCGACAAGGCTTTCGCCAAACCCGGCGCCATTTTCGACACGTCCATCGGCTGGCGCTTCACCAACCAGGCTTTCCTGAGCGGCGAGCGTTCCCGCGACGGGAAGGCCGCTTACTCGATGCCGGAGACCGCTGAGGAAGTGGCCCACGTCTACGGCACCTCGCGGGATGACTGCGACGCCTTCGCCGCACGCTCCCACGAACGCGCCCTGGCAGCGATCAACGCCGGCCGGTTTGTCGACGAAATCGTGCCCGTGGAAATCATCGGTCGCAAGGGCGCCACCGCCCTGGTGGACACCGACGAAGGCCCCCGGCCAGGAACCACAGCGGAGGTCCTCGCCGGCCTGCGCCCGGTCGTCAAGGGCGGCTCCGTGGTCACCGCCGGAAACGCCTCCTCGCTCAACGACGGATCATCCGCCATCATCGTTGCCTCCGAAGCCGCCATCGAAAAATACGGCCTGACGCCCCGGGCACGGATCCTCGAAGGAGGCTCCGCCGGGGTGGCGCCTGAGGTCATGGGTATCGGCCCGGTGCCCGCCACCCGCAAGGTCCTGGACCGTGCCGGCCTCTCAATTGGCGACCTGGGCGCCGTCGAACTGAACGAGGCGTTCGCCTCCCAGTCGCTTGCCGTCATGCGGGAGCTCAAACTGGAGCAGGACATCGTGAATTCCGACGGCGGCGCCATCGCCCTCGGCCACCCGCTCGGCTCTTCCGGGTCCCGGCTCGTGGTCACTCTCCTCGGCCGCATGGAACGTGAACTCACTGGCAATACCCGCAAGCTCGGCCTCGCCACCATGTGCGTCGGCGTCGGTCAAGGCACCGCCCTGCTCGTCGAGGGCATCTGATGACAGCGGTAATGGACGACCCCGGGACAGCCTTGGATGCCGCGGCTTTCGTGGCGCTGCTGGTTGAGGAAAGCGGTGATCGCTTAACGGTCCGGCTGCACCGGCCGGAAGTGCGCAACGCCATCGACCAAACGATGGTGGATGAGCTGCACGCTGTCTGTGCTTACCTTGAGCGCACGCCGAAGGTCCTGATCCTGGCCGGCAGTGCCGGCGATCCGGAAACCGGCACGAAGGCGATTTTTGCTTCCGGTGCCGATATCGGCCAGCTCCGCGAACGGCGTCGGGATGACGCGCTGGCCGGCATCAACTCCTCCCTGTTCGACCGGATCGCGAAACTGCCCATGCCCGTCGTCGCGGCACTGGACGGCTTCGCGCTGGGTGGCGGGGCGGAATTGGCGTACGCTGCCGATTTCCGTATTGGCACGCCGGGCCTGCGGATGGGCAACCCGGAAACCGGCCTCGGCATTATGGCCGCCGCCGGCGCAACGTGGCGGCTGCGCGAACTCGTCGGGGAACCCCTGGCCAAGGAAATCCTCCTCGCCGGACGCACCTTGACAGGCCAGGATTGCCTCAATATTGGCCTGATCACAGAACTTGTTGAACCTGGGGATCTCCTGGATGCCGCCCACGCCTTGGCCGACCGCATTGCCCGGCAGGACCCCCTCGCGGTGAGGGTGACGAAGACCGTGTTCCACAGCCCTCGCGAGATCCACCCACTCATCGACAACCTCGCCCAGGGCGTGCTGTTTGAATCCGCGGCCAAATTCGACCGCATGCAGCAGTTCCTGGACAGGAAGAAGCAGTCATGACAAAGACCAACGAAACATCCGCCGGCACGACTGAAGGACTTTTGCCAGCAACCGTCGGAGTACTGGGCGGCGGACGCATGGGTGCCGGCATCGCACACGCCTTCCTCCTCAGCGGTTCGAAAGTGACCGTCGTCGAGCGCGACGACGTCGCCGCCCGCGGCGCCCGGGAACGGGTCACGGCTTCCGTCACCGCGTCGTTTGACCGCGGGGCCGCCTTGGGGGACCGCGGGGAGATCCTCACGAGGTTCGAAGCAAGCACCGACTATGCCGCCTTCGCCGGCTGCGACCTCGTGGTCGAGGCAGTTCCCGAGGACGCCAAGCTGAAGGCGACAGCACTCAGCGCCGTGGCGGAACACCTTTCCCCGCGCGCCTACCTGGCGACCAACACGTCATCCCTGTCAGTCAGCAGGCTCGCCGAGGCACTGCCAAGCCCGGAGGCGTTCGTGGGTCTGCACTTCTTCAACCCTGTCCCCGCCTCCACGCTGATCGAGGTGGTTGTAGGTGAAAAGACCTCCGAAGAGACCATCGCTGCCGCGAGGCGGTGGGTGTCCGCGCTCGGCAAGACCGCCGTCGTAGTCCAGGACGCGCCCGGTTTTGCCTCCTCCCGCCTTGGCGTTGCCATCGCACTCGAGGCGATGCGCATGGTCGAGGAAGGCGTCGCATCCGCCGAGGATATCGACAACGCCATGGTCCTGGGCTACAAACACCCCACCGGCCCCCTGAAGACAACGGACATTGTGGGCCTGGACGTGCGGCTCGGCATAGCCGAGTACCTGCACTCTACCCTGGGTGACCGTTTCGCACCGCCGCAGATCCTGCGCGACCTGGTTGCTGCCGGTGATCTGGGGCGCAAGTCCGGCAAGGGCTTCTACAACTGGAGCTGATGCAGCGGCGCCTCGCCGCCCTCGCTCCCGACCACTCGACCACTCGACCACCGCGAAAGGCCACCATGTCCGACATCAGCGACCTGATTGATTTTGACTCTCTGCTCACTTCGGAAGAGCTTGCCCTGCGCGACTTGGTGCGTTCCTTCGTGGACAGCGAGATCAAGCCGAACATCGCAGGCTGGTATGAAAAGGGGCACTTCCCGGTGGAGATCGTCCCGCAACTGGCCAAGCTCGGCCTGCTGGGCATGCACCTGAAAGGGTATGGCTGCGCCGGCCGCTCCGCCGTCGAGTACGGTCTGGCGGGTGCGGAACTGGAAGCCGGCGACTCCGGCACCCGGACCCTCGTTTCCGTCCAGGGTTCCCTGGCCATGAGCGCCATCTACAAGCACGGCTCCGAGGACCAAAAACAGGAATGGCTCCCGGCGATGGCCGCCGGGGAGGTGATCGGCTGCTTCGGCCTGACCGAGCCCACCGCCGGTTCAGACCCGGGCAGCATGACCAGCTATGCCCGGCGCGACGGCAGCGACTGGATCCTCAACGGCGCCAAGCGCTGGATCGGGTTGGCCTCCGTGGCCCAGGTTGCTGTCATCTGGGCCCAGACCAAGGACGGCGTACGAGGCTTCCTGGTGCCCACGTCCACACCGGGATTCACGGCCACACCAATCGGGCCGAAACTGTCCATGCGCTCTTCCATCCAGTGCGATATCGAACTCACCGACGTCCGCCTGCCCGAATCCTCGGTGCTGCCGAACGTCGTCGGACTTAAAGGCCCCTTTTCCTGCCTCAACGAGGCGCGCTACGGAATCATCTGGGGTGCGATGGGCGCGGCACGCGACTCGTTCGAAGCCGCTCTGGACTACTCCAAAGGCCGCATGCAGTTCGACAAGCCCCTGGCCGGCTACCAACTGACCCAGCAGAAGCTCGTGGACATGGCACTCGAAATCAACAAAGGATTCCTCCTCGCCCTGCACCTCGGCCGGCTCAAGGATGCCGGCCGCCTGCAGCCGGACCAGATCTCTGTAGGCAAACTCAACAACTGCCGCGAAGCCATCAAAATCGCCCGCGAAGCCCGCACCATCCTCGGCGGCAACGGCATCACCCTGGATTACTCACCGCTGCGCCACGCCAACAACCTCGAATCCGTCCGGACCTACGAAGGCACCGACGAAATTCACACCCTCATCCTGGGCCAAAAGCTGACCGGCGTTCCTGCCTTCCGCTAACAATCCCCCCTGGCACTTGACGAGTGAAAAAGCACCAGATCACCACACTGTTGTGCGACGATGCGCAACACTTGAAGGGTAATGACATGTCCAAAGTCACCACACGGCACCTCATGCCAGGAAAAATGACGACGCCGGGCCAAGAGTCGCGCGCCAAGGCGTGGGGCCTTACATCAGTACTGGTTTTTCTCTACATGATCAACTACAGCGACAAGATCCTGCTCGGACTTGTCGCCCAACCCCTCAAAGAAGAATTCGGACTCACCTCAGCGCAAATCGGGCTGACGGCAAGCGTGTTCTTCTTCGCGTTCACTGCAGGAGGGTTCTTTGCCGGCCTTATCAATAAATGGGCCACTCTTAAATGGTCCCTGATGGCGTTGGCCGTGATTTGGGCAGTCTGCATGGTGCCCATGATCGTCGCCGGCAGCTTCGTGGTCCTCCTGGTCAGCCGCTTCCTGCTCGGCCTCACCGAAGGGCCGTCAGGAGCACTCATCCACACGGCAGTGTATTCATGGCACCCAATGGAAAAACGCTCGTTGCCAGGAGCATTCATCGCCTCGTCAAGTTCGCTGGCAAAGATCGCAGCAGCGCCGGCATTGGCCTTCCTCATCGTGCAATTTGGCTGGCATTCCGCCTTTGTCGCCATGGTGGTTGTGGGCCTGGCCTGGTGCGTGCTGTGGTACTTCACCTGGCGCCCTGGTCCCTACGGCGAAGTCCGGATTCCGGGTGTCAAGGGTTCGGCCGCGACGCCACCGCCCGCTGTTCCCTGGATGTCGATCTTCCGCACGGGAACCTTCGTGGGTGCCCTCGCAGCAGTAATCCCCATGTACGCGCTGCTGACAGTTGTTCTCACGTGGCTGCCGTCCTACTTCGAAGTCGGATTGGGTTTCACCCGCCTCCAGGCGGGAGCGATGTTCGGGTTCCCCAGCATCGCAGCCATGCTCGCCATGTTCACCAGTACGTACTTTAGTGACAAATTCATGAGCAGAGGCGTGAGTGCACGGATCATGAGGGGAATCGTCCCGGCAGCAGGACTTCTTATTTGCGGCATTTTCATGGCAGTGCTGCCCTATATCGACACCCCGATGGTCGTCGTAGCCGTCGTCTCCATCGGCTACGGAATCGGCTGCATCCTCGCTCCGATCATGAACGCGGCCATTTCACAGATCTGCCCCAATAACCAGGTGGCAGGGTCACTGGGAATGTTCCTTGCGCTAATGGCCCTCGGCGGCATCGTTGCCCCTCCACTCACAGGAATGATCGTGGACCAGGCCGTTTCACCCGCTGTCGGGTACGCGCAATCCTTCCAAATATTCGGCATTGTGGCGATCGTCGGAGCGGTTCTGGCCATGATCCTGGTGAATCCCGACCGTGACGCGGCGCGAGTGATGGCACAGCTGAAGCCGTGACCACTGCTGGTGCACGATCCGCCACCCCGCACCTGATGGGCCTCGGGGCGGTCCTGACCCTGGCCACTGGGATTGGACCGCTGCTCACCACAGGAGTGAGCGCCCTGGGCCCCGTGCTGTCACGGGACCTGAACCTGACGCGCCTGGAGTTTGGATCCTTCGCCGTGGTGGCCGCTACCGCCGCCGCGCTCCTGTCCACGCCGCTCGGCTGGACCGCCGACAGGTTTTCCCAACGCGCCGGCATCCTGCTGCTCCACGGCTTCGGGCTGTGCGCCATGGTCACGGCGGCACTGTCACAGTCCATGGTCGGCCTGTGGGTTAGTGCCCTCTTAACTGGAGCGGCCCTTGGCCTGGCCAATCCGCTGACCAATGGCATGGTGGCCCTGCGGGTCGAGCCGGGCCGCCGCGGGATGCTGGTGGGAGTGAAACAAACCGGCGTCCAGCTTGTCCAGGTATTCACCAGCCTGGCCTACCCGCTGGCGGCCACGCTGGTGTCCTGGCAGGCAGGCTTCCTGGTGGGCGCCGTGGTCACTCTGCTGTCGCTATGGGCGGCCCTGCATTACCTCCACGTGCATCCCCAACGCAGCGCACCAACACGCGCTTCCCGGGATCGGCCGCGCCACGCCAATGTAGCAGGACTTGCGTGGCTGGTCGCCTACGCGCTCCTCTCAGGCATTCAGTACCAGACGCTCGCCACTTACCTGCCGCTCTACGCCTTCGAGGGACTCCACCTGCGGCCCGAAATCGCCGCTGTGTGCGGTGTAGTGCTGGGGGTGAGCGGGCTGGTATCACGGCTGGTCTGGGGTCGCCTGACGGAGCGATTCCGGACCCCGGGGGTGCCGCTGGCGTTGATTGCCGTGGCCAGCGCCGTGGCCGTGGGGCTGGTAGCCGGCTCATCGCTATCGGGATCACCAGCCCTCATGTGGGCAGGGATCGCGCTCTATGGTTTGTCCGGAACGGCGGCCATGGTCATCCTGCTCACGGTGGTCATGCGCCTGGTCCCCGGGTCCCGGGCCGGTGCAGTGACCGGACGGATCTCCATGGGTTTGTTCGCCGGCTTCGCCGGGGGCCCGGTGCTTTTCGGACTGCTGGCCGACCACTGGGGCTATTCGGCCGGTTGGATGAGTCTGCTGGCCGCAAGCGTAATGATGATCATGGCCCCGCTTGGCCTGCGCAGGCTCGTTGTCACCGATGATTTTAAAGGAGAACTACACGTGAGTGGGCAGACCCTCACCGCTATGCGGCAGGCAGATACCCATTGACATCGTTGCCGGGGCGCTCCATAGGTTGTGCAAGTATCCTGCTGGCACCCCGATAGCCAAAAAAGGATGGTTCCCGACCTCCACGTTGGCTTACCGTCGGGACTGTGAGTGTTCTCTATTTGGTCCGGCACGGACAAGCATCATTCGGCACCGAAGACTACGACCGGCTGTCACCCCACGGCAGAGATCAGAGTCAAGCCCTCGGCACCTACTTCATGCAGGCCGGCATGACGCCCAGCCGCATCGTCAGCGGACGAATGAAACGCCAGCGCCAAACGGCACAGGGGGTCATCGATGCTGCCGGCTGGGACACGACGCCCGTTATCGACGCGGGCTGGGACGAATTCAACGCGTCCGACCTGCTGAAGATCTATCCGGAGGAAGACCCCAGCGCCAAAACCGACACGCGAGCCTTCCAGCGACTCCTCGAAAAAGCCTCTGCCCGCTGGGCCTCCAACAAACACGACGCCGACTATCTGGAGTCTTTCCCTGCATTCACACAACGGGTCGACGCGGCCCTCGACAGCGCTGTTGATGGGCTCGGACCGGGCCAGGACGCCGTGGTCGTCTCGAGCTCAGGCGCCATTGCCTGGGCCGTAGCCCGGCTGGTCAAAGGCGGCTTTCCCCAATGGCTCGCACTCAACCGGGTCACCGTTAATTCCGGTGTCACCAAGATCGTCACCGGGTCATCCGGGAAGACGATGGTGACATTCAACGACCACGGCCATCTTCCCCGCTCCTGGGTCACATATCGCTAGCGGCAGGAACAGGTACCCACTTCACCCCAGAGTAAGGAAACAGGATTAATCATGACTGAACAACAACAACGCACGGCACTGGTCACCGGAGCAGGACGCGGCATCGGCGCCGAAATTGCCCGGCGCCTGGCGTTCGACGGATTCAACATCGCAGCGATTGACCTCGACAAGGACGGGCTTGACGCCCTCACCGCCGAGCTGACCGAAAACGGCCACTCCGCCGTCGGCATCGTGGCGGACATCTCTGACGAGACCGCCGTGGAGACTGCCGTCGCCCGCACCGCAGAGGAGCTGGGCGCTCCCGTCGTGGTGGTCAACAATGCAGGCATCATCCGTGACAACCTGCTCTTCAAGATGGCTGTCTCCGACTGGGACCTGGTCATGAACGTGCACCTGCGCGGATCCTTCCTCGTGGCCCGCGCCGCCCAGAAGCACATGGTCCAGGCCAAGTGGGGCCGCATCGTCAACCTCTCCAGCACGTCGGCCCTGGGCAACCGTGGCCAGGCCAACTACTCGGCGGCCAAGGCCGGGCTACAGGGCTTCACCAAGACTCTTGCCCTGGAGTTAGGCCCTTTCGGCGTGACCGCCAACGCGATCGCTCCCGGCTTCATCGAGACTGAGATGACCGCCTCCACGGCCAAGCGCATGGGCATCACCTTCGAGGACTTCACTGCCCAGGCAGCCGCAGCGATCCCGGCGCGCCGCACCGGAAAGCCTGCGGACATCGCCAATGCCGTGTCCTTCTTCGCCTCCGAGAACGCCGGGTTCGTCTCCGGCCAGGTGCTGTACGTAGCGGGCGGACCGAAAGCATGAGAATCTTCAACGGCATCAGCGACTTCGCGCAGTGTGTCGGTGAGGAACTCGGCGTCACCGAATGGCGCACCATCACCCAGGAGGACATCAACGCGTTCGCCAAGGTGACCAATGACCACCAGTGGATCCACGTGGACACCACACGTGCGGCCTCGGGTCCGTTTGGCACCACGCTGGCGCACGGTTACCTGACGCTCGCGTTGGTCTCCGGCTTCATGTTCGACACCTTCCGCATCGACGGGCTGTCCATGGGCGTGAATTACGGATCGAACAAGGTCCGATATCCGGCCCCGGTCCTGGTCGGCTCGCGTGTGCGTGGCCGGGTGAAACTGGTGGCGCTTGACCGCGAGGACAACTGGGCACAGTCAACGGTCCAGGTCACTGTCGAGCAGGAGTTCAACAGCGTAGCGAAGAAGCCGGGCTGTGTCGCCGAGGTTGTCTCCCGCCTCTACGAAGCACCTGCGTTCTGACCCCCGCCGAGTTGCCCACTCCCGGTCATCTCATTCCCCGCCGACGCCTCTTGCTAAGGAGCACCCCCATGACCAGAGCACCCGTCATTGCTACCGCCCGAACGTCCCCCAGGCCTGCTTCGCGCCGGGCGGCCGGCGGCGGCCCGGTGCAGGGCTTGACAACCCTCATGAATGACCGGCCCTGGGTTGTTGCGTCGACGGAATAGTTCTTCGTCGCCCTGGTGAGCGCCCTCCGATCATTGCCCACTCCCGATAGGTATGCGTTGTCGGGACCGACGTGCTGACCTTTATGTCCTTCTCGAGGCATCGAAGCCCTCAGCACGCACATATTTCAGTCCAAGAAAGGATGTTCGGCCCGACCTCTATGAAGGTGCGGGGCGACTGGTAGAGACCTATGACTCACGATGTGGCCACACCGGCAAAAAGCGGAAGACGGGACTCTTTCCTTACACGAGGTCTGCGATGGAAGCCGCTACCCGGCCTGGCGGTAGCTGTCGCCGCCGTGGCCGCCGCATGGCTGCTCCACCTGGCCGTCCCGATGCTGCCATTCCTCACCATTGCGGTGATGCTGGGAATTCTTTCTGCCAACCTTCCCAAGGTTGGTACGTCTGTTGAAGGAGTTCTCCAACCTGGGCTGACGCTGGCCGGAAGACGGTTCATGCGAATGGGAATCGTCCTGCTCGGCCTCAAACTGAGTCTTGTTGACGTCGTCGCCCTGGGATGGAGAACGGTAGGAATCGTCGTGTGCATCGTCCTTCTGACCTTCGTCGGAACGTTACTACTGGGCAAAGCACTTGGACTTCCCGGGCGTCAGCCCCTGCTGCTGGCTACAGGGTTCTCAATTTGTGGTGCATCCGCCATTGGAGCGATGGGCGGAGCGACCAAGACCGACCATCGAGACACCGTTGTTCCAATCGCCCTGGTGACCCTCTGCGGAACACTGGCAATTGGTGTCCTGCCAGCACTTATGGGGATGCTCGGGTTGGACGACGTTGAATTCGGCCATTGGGTCGGAGCGAGTGTCCATGATGTTGGACAGGTTGTGGCAACGGCACAAACGGCAGGCACGGCAGCCCTGGCCGGGGCGTTGATTATAAAACTGACCCGGGTCCTCATGCTCGCGCCCATGGTCATGGGAGCCTCTTTCGTCGAACGTCGCCGCAGTCGACGCGCGGGCGCAAGCTCTGAGCAAAGCGACGCTAAACTTCCACCGCTGGTCCCGCTCTTCGTGGCTGGATTTGTGGCTGCCATAATACTCCGCACCTTCGGGATCCTTCCGCCGGAGGCCCTCCAAATCGCGGGGGTAGTCCAGGACGTCCTATTAGCCGCGGCGCTCTATGGCCTTGGAGCTTCGGTTCAAATCCACTCCCTGTTGAAGACCGGTGGAAGAGCGGTCCTCGCTGCCATGTTGTCATGGGCACTGATAGCAACTGCGGCCTATCTGGGCGTCCAACTCATTTAGTTGACGCCCTTCGCACCGACATCCCCTGCAGCGCCACCAATCCAGCCCCGCTCAAGGAGGCCATAACAGCTCCTCACAGGCTCCACCTCCACGCCATTGCCAGAAGCAGCTGCATGGCATATGAACCACGCAACAATTAACAAGGAGATCAACGATGACTTCAGCATTTGAGCCCACCGAGCAGACGCCCGAACAGCAGGCTGCCGCCCTTGAAGCGGAGTGGGCTGCCAACCCGCGCTGGGAAGGTGTGACCCGGGACTACAAGGCGTCCGACGTCGTCCGCCTCCGCGGCCGCGTTTCCGAAGAGCACACCCTGGCCCGCCGCGGTTCGGAGAAGCTGTGGAAGCAGCTGACCGAGGAGCACAAGACCGGCGGGTACACCAACGCCCTGGGCGCCCTGACCGGCAACCAGGCCGTGCAGCAGGTCAAGGCCGGCTTGCGCGCCATCTACCTCTCCGGCTGGCAGGTAGCTGCCGACGCCAACAACTCCGGCCACACCTACCCGGACCAGTCGCTCTACCCGGCCAACTCCGTCCCCACCGTGGTCCGCCGCATCAACAACGCCCTGCTCCGGGCCGACCAGATCGAGTTCTCCGAAGGCATCCAGACCGTCGAGGACTGGCTGGTCCCGATCGTTGCCGACGCCGAGGCCGGCTTCGGCGGCCCGCTGAACGCCTACGAACTCATGAAGTCCATGATCCAGGCCGGCGCGTCGGGCGTTCACTGGGAGGACCAGCTCGCCTCGGAAAAGAAGTGCGGCCACCTCGGCGGCAAGGTCCTGATCCCCACGCAGCAGCACGTCCGCACGCTGAACGCAGCCCGCCTGGCAGCCGACGTCGCCGGTACCCCGTCCGTGATCATCGCCCGCACCGACGCCGAGGCAGCCACCCTGATCACCTCGGACGTGGACGAGCGCGATCAGGAATTCATCACCGGTGAGCGCACCGCCGAAGGCTTCTACAAGGTCCGCAACGGCATCGAGCCCTGCATCGCCCGGGCCAAGGCCTACGCCCCCTACTCCGATCTCATCTGGATGGAAACCGGCACCCCGGACCTGGAGCTGGCCCGCAAGTTCGCCGAGGCGGTCAAGGCCGAGTTCCCGGACCAGATGCTCTCCTACAACTGCTCGCCCTCGTTCAACTGGCGCAAGCACCTGGACGACGCCACCATCGCCAAGTTCCAGCGCGAACTCGGCGCCATGGGCTTCACCTTCCAGTTCATCACCCTGGCCGGATTCCACGCCCTGAACTACTCGATGTTCGACCTCGCCCACGACTACGCCCGCGAAGGCATGAGCGCCTACGTCGAACTCCAGGAAAAGGAATTCGCCTCCGAGTCCCGCGGCTACACCGCAACCAAGCACCAGCGCGAAGTCGGCACCGGCTACTTCGACGACATCTCCACCGCGCTCAACCCGAACGCATCAACATTGGCTCTCGTGGGATCCACAGAAGAAGGCCAGTTCCATTAAAAAACATGCTCTTTCGGCGGCCTGTATTCACACTCGAACTGAAGCGCACGTTGCCGCACTCTAAGGAGATCATCTGTGAGCTACTTCACTGATATTTTAGCCATTACTGGTACTGAACTGACTGCCCAGCCCGTACTGCGGCAGAGCGAAGTTCTTACACCGGAGGCCCTGCAATTTGTTTCAAAGCTGCACCGGGCCACTGCAGAGCGTCGGCAGGAGCTGCTGCAGGCACGGCGCACCCGGCGGGCTGACATCGCTGCCGGAGCGGACCCGCGGTTCCTGCGGGAAACCGAGCACATCCGGAATGATCCTTCCTGGCGGGTGGCTCCCCCGGCACCCGGCCTGGAGGACCGTCGGGTGGAAATCACGGGCCCGGTGGACAAGAAGATGACCATCAACGCCCTGAACTCGGGCGCGAAGGTGTGGCTGGCTGACATGGAGGATTCCTACACCCCTACGTGGCGCAACGTCATCAAGGGCCAGCTGAACCTCACCGACGCCCTGGAACGCCGGATCGACTTCACCACCGAAGAGGGCAAGGAATACAAGCTCCGCCCCGCCGGCGAACTGCCCACCATCGTGGTCCGTCCCCGCGGCTGGCACCTGCCCGAAAAACACATGCTCATCGACGGGACACCCATCGCCGGCGGCATCCTGGACTTCGGCCTCTACTTCTTCCACAACGCCCGCCGCCTCCTCGCCCAAGGCGCAGGCCCGTACTTCTACCTGCCCAAGATCGAAAACCACCTCGAAGCCCGGCTCTGGAACGACATCTTCATCCTGGCCCAGGACCTGCTCGGCATCCCGCAGGGCACCATCCGCGCCACCGTGCTGATCGAGACCATCACCGCGGCGTTCGAGATGGAGGAGATCCTCTACGAACTGCGGGACCACGCCTCCGGCCTGAACGCCGGCCGCTGGGACTACATCTTCTCCCTGATCAAGAACTTCCGCACCCGCGGGCCCCGCTTCGTCCTCCCCGACCGCAGCCAGGTAACTATGACGGCCCCCTTCATGCGCGCCTACACCGAGCAGCTGGTCCGCGCCTGCCACAAACGCGGCGCCATGGCCATCGGCGGCCCTGCCGCATTTGTACCGAGTAGGAGGGACCCGGCGTTGAATGCTGATGCCCTGCTAAGGACCGGCGTAGACAAGATGCGGGAGGCGAACGACGGCTTCGACGGCTCCTGGGTGGCCCACCCCGACCTGGTGCCCGTCTGCCGCGAAGTGTTCGACAGCGTCCTGGGCGCCAAACCCAATCAACTGGACCGGCTCCGCGAGGACGTCACCCCGAACGACCGCGCTCTGATCAACGTGGCCGCCACCACCGGCACCATCACCGAGCAGGGCATCCGGAACAACATCGAAGTGGGCATCCGCTACCTCGAATCATGGCTCCGCGGAAACGGCGCCGTCACCATCCACAACCTCATGGAGGACGCGGCCACCGCCGAAATCTCCCGGTCCCAGCTGTGGCAGTGGATCTATGCCCGGGCCATCACCAACCGGGGTGAGATCGTCAGCCACGGGTGGGTGGAGGAACTGCTGGACGAGGAATTCGCCCGGCTGGAGCGCTTCGACGGCGACCGTTTCGAGGACGCCAGGGACATCTTCGAGGAGGTAACTCTCAGCCGTGAATTCCCGTCCTTCCTCACCCTGCCGGCCTACGCCCGCTACCTCACCGAGGTCCGTGAAAAGGCCACCGTGGAGGAGCTTGCCGCGGCGTGACCAGACTTCCGTTTGCCGGGCCGCCATGCCCTCCGCAACACACTCCGAAACCCGAGCGTCGGATGTGCCCAATCGGTGTTTTACAGCCATGCCATACCTCAGCAGGTGTAGCCGTATCTCGGGGCTCCGTGTGCCATCGATCGATATTGGCGGCCTCATGACAGCACTCAGCTTTTAAGATCAACAGGACGAGCAGATTGGAGTTGGCGCAGCGATGGATGAGCATATAGAAGACTGGACCTCTCTGACCGGCCAGTTCATTTGGATCCGGAGGAACGGACGACATATTCGCTTCGGGGAGGTTGAAACAGTGTCACCATCCGGTGACGCCTTGTGGCTGAGCAGACAGGGCGTTGAGCCCCGGGCACTGTATGAAAAAGCCGAGGGCTATAAGGCGTGGAGGGTTGCCGAACAATCGATACTGGATGCGCCCATTGACCATTTCTCCTTGATTTGAACCTCAGGCCAGCCAAACACGCGCCAACTGCTGAGCTATCATGTCCGAACCAAATCTGAACAGCATGCAGGATTTCGTTGCCTTTTGCCGTACGCAGCGCAAGTCGCCAGCAGCCCCAGGAGAAGCGCATGCTTGACCTCGCTCTCGGCCGTGGCCTCACCGTCCGCGTGCCGGGATGCCGCGCCGGGAACCTTCTCTCCGGCTTTTCGTAACGCCTTGGCTGTCATCCCGGGTGGAATAACTCAACGGCGAACCGAAGAAGCCGGGATGTCGCCTAAGTTGCCTCCCGGCTCTCCAAGGAACCTGCAGTCTGACCCACGCCGAGTTGCCGACTCCCGGTCACCTCATTCTCCGTTGACCACTCTTGCTTAGGAGCACCCCATGACCAGAGCAGCCATCATTGCCACCGCCCGAACCCCCATTGGTAAAGCTCACCGCGGGGCTTTTAACAACACCTCAGCTCCCGAACTGGCCGGGCACGCGATCGCCGCCGCGCTGGCAAAAACTGGACTGGACCCGGCATTGGTGGAGGACGTCATCATGGGTGCCGCCGCGCAGCAAGGGACGCAAAGCTTCAACGTCGCCCGCCAAGGCGCGCTCCGCGCGGGGCTGCCTGTGACCGTTCCTGGGCAAACCATTGACAGGCAGTGTTCCTCGGGCCTGATGGCGGTCGCGACGGCGGCCAAGCAGATTCTCGTCGACTCTATGGCAGTCACGGTGGGCGGCGGAGTCGAATCCATCTCGCTGATTCAAAACGAATTTCACAACAAATATCGCAGCAGGGATCCGTGGCTTGAGGTTAACCACCCCGGCATGTACATGCCGATGCTGCGGACTGCTGAACTCGTGGCCGAGCGATATGGCATCAGCCGAGAGGCGCAGGACCGGATGGGCGCCCTGTCGCAACAGCGCGCGTCGCTCGCGCAGATGAATGGCCTTTTTGACGACGAGATTGCACCGATTCGGGTGACCACATTGCGGACCGATAAGGTTACCGGCGAGGTCAGCGAGTTTGAGCAGCTGGTGTCCCAGGACGAAGGAGTGCGTCCTGGGACCACCGCCGCTACTCTTGCGGGGCTTCGTACAGTCCTACAGCCCGGAGAATTCACAACGCATCCGACGGTGAGCGCCGGCAATGCCTCGCAGCTCTCCGACGGAGCCTCAGCCAACGTCCTCATGAACAGCGAGTACGCTGCGTCCCTGGGGCTGGACCCGCTGGGCTACTACTGCGGAATCGCCGTCAGCGGGTGCGAACCCGACGAGATGGGGATCGGTCCGGTCACCGCCATTCCGAAGCTCCTGAAGCTCCACGGGCTGGGCGTTGACGACATCGGGCTGTGGGAACTGAACGAGGCCTTCGCGTCGCAGGCCGTTTACTGCCGGGACTTCTTGGGGATCGACCCCGAAAAGATGAATGTCAACGGCGGCGCGATCGCTCTCGGCCACCCGTACGGGATGACGGGTTCGCGGGCCGTGGGCAGCGCCCTGCTCGAGGGGCGGCGCCGTGACCAGCAATTCGTCGTGGTTTCAATGTGTGTGGGCGGGGGTATGGGAGCGGCGGGCCTATTCGAGGTTGCACGCTAGACAGGGCCGCAAATCCGGCGTCTGCGCGCCGGAGAATGCATGAAGCCGGTTCCCCTCGGCCCCGCGTCGGGGAACCGCCTGCGTCATCCAAGGCTACTGCAGCGGTGAGAATCGGGCCGGGGCCAGTCTCTTCACTGAGGTTGAGAGCGGTGCAGGGCAGTCTGCAGGGGACGCGGCGGCCCCTGCAGACCCAAGTGAGCGCGGGGGGACCTCCCCGCCCCCGCAAGCCCAGATCTGGACGACGCCGTTGGTCTGACCGAACTCCAGGCGCCCGGCCAGCACGAGCGAGTCGTGCTGGCTGCGCTTCCTGATCCAATTCGACCATGCCTCGCCGGCCGCGCGAAGGTCGGAGACTTTGAAGTAGTCATACCGGACTTCAAAGACCGGTCCGATGGCGGCGGGGAGCGGCTCCTCAACGAAGTCGAACGGGATGACCAGCTCCACCATCATCCGGTCGACGAATTCACCAGTTGCCGGGGGCCAGTTCGGGTGCTGTGCGGCGCTGGCACGCTGCTTAGTGCGCTCGGCCTGGTCCTGGTAGGGCCAAACGTGGATCACTTCACTTTGCGGCTGGTCCGTGGTGTGCCAGAAGCCCGTCAAAGGCGAGAAGGCGGCACGGTCGACGAAGCCGCTGCCGAAGCGTCGCTCGAACTCGGGCACATTCTCCGAGGCCACCTGGTAGGAACGGATTTCGTAAATCATTGGCGCTTCTTTCGTCTGGTCAACGGAGTTTCCGGTGCCAGGGCGGCCGGACCGGAGGTGTTTCTCATACGTGGGTTCATTCCCCCAGCACGGTGACGCCGGCGGTTGCGCATTCCTCGTCTTGCTCGCCGGTGCCGCCGCCCACACCGCAGGCACCAACCAGGATGCCTTTGCTGAAAATCGGGACCGCGCCTCTCGCATAGAAGATATGCCCGCCTTCGGCTTGGGCAATGCCGGACATGATCGGTGACGTGGCACGCTCGGCGAGCAGGCCGCTGGGCTTGGCAAAGCCGGCTGAAGCGACGGCCTTTCCTTGGGAGCCGTAGCCGGCACCCCAGTGCCCTCCGTCCATCCTCCCGAAGGCGAGCAGACGGCCGCCGGCGTCACAGACTGAGGCGCTGATCTTGATGTCCAGTTCCCTGGCTTTGTCCATGGCGCCGCTAATGACGAGGTTTGCCTGGGCGAGTGTGAACATTATGGCCTGTCTTTCGGGTGGCGAAGGGAAAGAGGTTTTGGGAATCGTGGACCGTGGCTAAGGGATGGCACGGAACATGGACAGCGAGGCGTTGAACGTGTGCGGCCTGATCTTGGAGGCCCAGTCACCCTGTTCGGATGCGGCTTTCCATTCCGGGGTGTGCGGCAGGTCGGGGGAGACCACACGGTAGACCGTTGCATACCGCTGCACGCCTGGGTTTGGCCGTTCCAGCACGTAGCGCTGGACGCTCAGGACACCTGGCACCTTGGCGATAAACGGCACGTGTTCGGTGTTGTAGATGCGGTTGAACTCGTCATCGAATTCCTCCGGGATGTCCAGCTGGACGAGCCACATGTATTCGGTGTTGTCCTTCATGGGTATGACCTTTCAGACGGCCGCTACGGCGGCGCTAGGGAGTGTTTTTACAGTCTTTTCCAAGGGCTTTTATGGGTGCCGGACGGCGAAGACATTGGCGGGAGCCTCAGCATGCCCGTGGTCGCCGGGCATCCGGCCGGCCATCGCAAAGGCGTACGGTGCTCCTTCCAAAAGCTGAGCGAACATCCGCCCGGACAGCTTCAGGCCTAAACTGCGCGCCGCGGCCAGGCACGCCTCGCGCAGCCCTGCGCTGGTTTCCCCAGAGGTGCCGGCCAGCAGCGGGGGTTCGTCCACGGACGGCGCGTCGGCATGATCGACCAACACGGGACGGCGCAGGTGCCACTCCGTAGCCTCCTGATAGGCGTGGCCGATGCGGAGGATCAACGCTTCGCCGAAAGGCCTGCCTAGGATCTGCATGCCGAGCGGCATTCCGCCGGGACCGAAGCCGTGGGGCAGGGCAAGCGCCGGCTGGCCCGTCACATTGGCCGCGGTGAAATGGTTGGCGTTTTTCCAGAACCCCAACGGGTCATGCGCTGAGAAAGCCGGGGCTTCGCCGGAGGAGATGGTGATGAAGGCATCGAACCGCCGGTACAGCGGCTCCATCTCAGTGATGGCCCGCCGGTGTTCCCTGCCGGCCTTGATGAGGTCGGTGGCGGTGAACAGCATGGCGGGGAGCATGCGGCCGAGGATATCCGCACCGAAATCGGAGGGCCGGACGGCCAGGTCACGCAGGTGGACGTTGAACACTTCGGTTTCGGCGATGATCGTCTTGATGTCGGTATAACTGCGCATCGGCCTGATCCGGCAATCCTCCAGCGTTGCTCCCAGCTCCCGAAGAACACCAAGTGCGTCCTGTATGGCCCCGTGCTCGGCATCGGAAACTGCGACCTCTTCCTCCCAGTTGTGCCGCAGAACGCCGATCCGCAGGCCTCGCAGGTCCTGCCCAAGTGCAGCTCGATAGTCGGGGAGAGAGTGGAGCACACTGCCCGAATCGCCCGGGTCATGGCCCGCAATCACCTGGAGCAGAATCGCGCAGTCCTCGACCGTCCGCGCCATGGGCCCGCTGCGGTCAAAGGTGTAAGAGTGGGGAATCGCGCCGGAACGGCCGACCAACCCGAAGGTGGGCATCAGCCCCGTGATCCCGCAGCGGGATGCCGGAACGCGGATGGACCCGCCAGTGTCGGTGCCGATGCTCGCCGGCACCAACCCCGCGGCGATAGCGGCGGCCGAACCGCTTGAGGATCCTCCCGTGACGCGGGCAGTGTTCCAAGGGTTTCGGGCGGGCGGCCAGGGCACGTCAAACGACGGCCCGCCGTGGGCGAACTCGTGAAGCGCCAGCTTACCCATTAACAGCGCACCGGCTTGCTGCAGCCGCGCAGTCACTGCGGCGTCGCGCACCGGCACGTTCCCGGCCAGTACCTTGGAGTGCCCGGTGGTCCGGATCCCCGCGGTGTCAAAGCAATCCTTGAGTGCAAAGGGGATGCCGTGGAGCGGACCGCGGTAGCGACCCGCTGCGATTTCCCTGTCGGCCCCGCGCGCCAGTTCCAGTGCGTTCTCGAAGCTGCGTGTGACGTACGTGTGCAGTTGCCCGTCAAGTGACTCGGTGCGAGCTATGAGCGCCTTGACGTATTCAACGGATGAAAGCGAACGCGAGCGGATGAGCTCCCCTGCTTGTGCGATGCCCAAGTGGTGGAGTTCGGTGGATCCAGCGGCTGTACTCATGCGTGTAGTTCCAAAGTGATCCCCAATCCGTCAGAAATATGATGGTTAGCAAGTCCCGTCGAACCGGCGCCGGAACTTAATCCGATTCAGGCCGGTGTATGTTGTGAACTGAATTTGTCTAGGCGCGGGCAAATTCCGGGACGAGCTGCTCATAGGTGATGTCACCCTTCTGGACGCTGCCAAAACGCAACGCGAGCTCGGACATGTTTTCAACAGTTTCTCTCGTCGCCTTGAACATCGGCGTGAGCTGGGGCTGCACAGTGGCACCGTAGTGTCGGACGTATTCCATGGCAATTTCAGGTGCTTTGCCGCCAAGCCCGTTACCGTTAAGCAGCTTGGCCGCAGCATCCTTGTTCTCACCGATCCACTTGCTGGCCGCATCCTGCGCCGCCAACCAATTCTGGACAATGTCCGGATTCTGCTGCGCCGTTTCCTCACGGACCGCGATGGCGACGACCGCCTGGTTGCGAAGCAACTCCGGTGCACTGGCATCGGCGAAATCGAGCAAGATCGTCCCGGCTGCTTCCTTAGCAATGAACCGCGTTGCCGTCCACTGAACCCCCACATAGGCATCAATACGCTTGGCTTTGATGTTAGGGATTGCTTGGGCAGTGGGGCCGACAGCCAGCACCGTCACGTCGCCCGGCTTCATGCCCGCCAGCTCAAGTGCCAGCCCCAACTGGAGGTCCCCGCCGGCGCCTACTGCCGTGACGCCGATCTTCTTGCCCCTCAGGGATTGCATCTTCTCCTCGAAGCTCGCGTCGGGGGCGGGCCACTGGCTATCCGGGCCACCAATAATCCCATAGGTGGTTTGGAGGTTGCGGAAACCAATTAGTACCGGACGCTTGCCCTTGGAACTGTTAGCGTGGGTTGCCATCAGGAGCCCCGTATCGGCGGCGTAGCCGTCGACGGCACCTGCTACCAGCAGTTGGAATGCCTGGACACCGCTTTGCGGGGTGATGTGCTTCGGAACGTCGAGGTTATGCGCGGCGTAGATCTTGTTTTCCAGGTTAATGGTGTCAAGGAAGTATGCGTCGCCGGGGAATGCCGCAACGGCGAACTTGTGCATTGCTTTGGAAGCCGCAGGGACCACGTTGTCCCCGCAGGCCGCGAGCAACGAGGCAGTGCCAAAGGCCGCCACGCCAAGTCCCGCGCACTTTAACAGCCTCCGGCGCGAGACTCTGTTGTCAGATGCCCGTAGACCCCCGAGCGCTCCCTCACTCTGTGGCTCAAACATTCATTCTCCTGTTTGGTTGATTCGTGCGTGATTCCGGTTGCCCTGGCCACCCATCCGGGTTGTTCGACTGGGATGGTGGGAGCAGCTCACCTGGCATTTGGGTTCGGACGGCGAACTCAAACACCCGGAGTGACCCAAGTCTCGTGAGTGAGTGGATGCATTGGAAGGGCGCCAAAGATGGCACGGTGATAGGGGTCGCCTATCAGGGTCCACGCAGCTGAGCACACAAAATGTTTCCTCGCGCCGCGGATGCGGGTGCGCCCCTGGGACTGTGCCGGACTGGATTGGTTGCTTGCGGACTTGCAACCGGAGCATGGAAGCTGCAACAGTCTGTGAATGTCTTTCGCATCCCCCAGCGCAGCCTCACATCCCGCCGTCCCTCCACTGAAAGACATGGGTGAGCCAGGGATGACCATCCCAGCCGAAATCGATACCCCGGAAATCATGATCGACCTGGACGTGCTGCAGCGAATATTGACCGCATGGCAACCGCCGTCCAGGCAAAGGGATTGGCCGTTCGCCCGCACGTTAAGACACACAAAATTCCCGAAATCGCTCAAATGCAGCTGGCGGCCGGTGCAGTCGGATTGACTTTAGCAACCCTCGGAGAGGCGGAGGTTTTTGCAGAGTACGGAGCCCAGCTGGAGAGATTGAGGTCCGGCCGGAAATCGATAGTGGCCATCACCGCAGCGGCATAGCTCCGGACGCCGTCGTCGCCGTAGCCCGTGCCGCCGCAACGGCAGGGCTCAGGGTAATCGGGGTCTTTACCTTCCCCGGACACAGTTATGCTCCTCGCATGTCACAGCAGGCCGCTGATGAGGAACGCTGGGCCCTTGGTGTGGCCTCGGACCTGCTGATCGAGGCTGGGTTCCACATCGTCCACCGCAGTGGCGGATCCACTCCAAGCGCCAGCTTCACCGCCCCGTCCACGGCCACAGATGATTGGTGCATCGAGCACATGGAGACCGGCGATACACTCTCGGTCTGGACGTCACTCATGTCGAACCTCAGCAACTGCTACGCCTTGGAGCGCCTCGTGCAGCGGCACAGCAATGTTGTACACATCACCGGTCGCGGTGGTGGGGCTCCACGAGGTAATGGTCCCGTGTTGATGGCCTGGCCGGACATGGAAGACATCGGGAAGCTGGTGCGCTACGGCCGCGGGATCCGGGCCATCTGCCTCATCACCGGGAATGCCGACCAGATCCGACCGTGGGTCATGGCGATGAAACCGGACATTCTTGGCGACGGGTCGGACTGGGAAACTTTCTCCCCCGATCTCGACCCGATCGTCATAGAGGCCCTGAGGAGCCTGACGCTTACGGTGAACCACAACAACACGATATCGGCAGGCTATGAGAAGGATCGGGTCGTCGGCGTCCTCCTGGCGCTGCGCGACGCCAGAATCCCGATGGACGCCGACGCCATCCAGGGTTGGGCCCTTGCTCACGGGTGGGCCGGCAAGAACCCGGAGCGGCTCGCGCAGTACGTCCGGGACATCAACAGCGGGAAGCGCCCGCGGGCCCGGCCTGTGCTCCGCGCCGAATACATCGACCATCTGCGGCAGAAGCTGGCGTCGGGCCACAACGATCCAGACGCGGAGGATTAGGAATCACAGTAGGCGGTTTCGCCGCCCCGTCGTCTGGCTCTTCTGCGAATCTGAAGAGCAAAGCGACGTGGCTGAATCGGAGATCACCACATGAACCATCAAGGTTGGGCTTCTGACTGTGTGGGCACGGATCTGCTAGGAGACAGCAGCCGGGTGTGGACGGATAATGAGCGGCTATGGAACCAAATGCTGAGGTTTCCCGTGGTCCCTGCCCGGGGGAAGAGTGGGCCTACAGGCTGCGTGACGATGCGCCGTCCGAGCGGGTGCACATCGTGGCGGTGCATCAGGAGGGTCGAAGATTCCGGGTCGACATCCGTCACATGCACGGACATCCACCGGGCAGGGAGGAGAACGTCCCTCGCTCGCGGCTCAAGGTACCGTGGGAAGACGTAGTCCCGTACGATGCCGCAATGGATGGCTGGAGGCGGCTCAAGGCCGAGGCCATCGACGAACATGAGGCGTCGGCCCTTTGGGCGGCCCTTGAGCTGCTTGTACCTTTGGAGGTCGCCGAGCTGTCTGTCGCTTCAAGCGACGATTCGTTGACGGTCCACGATCACGTCGCCTTCGAAGCGCTCACCGGACAGACCGTGGCTGCCTTCCAAGCCCGATTTTCCTGGCTGGTTCACGACGGCGAGGTGTTCCTATCGCCGCGTGCGGCGCTGGCTGTCGTGGAGCTGGCCTGTCGCAGGAACCCGGCCCCGGTCCTGGACCTCGTCATGGCCGAGAAGCAGTGGCTCGAGAAAAATCCAAACGGGGCGGAACAATTGAAAACTGGGAAACCCGGGAACCGGTAGCCACTTCAGCTGAGTTTGAATGCGACTATTACCTGCGCCGCCAAAGACCCATTCATGAGATCCTCCGCCAATGGTGCGGTTACGGGTCGGTGACGGCCCATGAACGGCTCTTGGCCGCAGAAGCGGAAGTTATTCGCCTCGACGTCCTCCTGACATGGGCTGTGGACCACATCCGCAGGACTGACAAGGGCACCGCAGAAATGATCGAGAGGGAGCACGAGGAGGACCGCATCACCCCTTACACCATCCGCCCGGTTCCCCAACGTCCGCTGAAACCGCACGAAATCCCGCGGATAGAAGTACCCACCCGCCGCGGCTGGTACCGCTGACACCTACCTACCGTCTCAAGATCTCAGGTCCAACGACTCCGCGACATAAGCCACCTCTCGCACACTTTCACGCATATTGATTCCCAGCGATCGTCGGGCATGTGAGAATGCGGTTAGCGCAATGGCCTCGGCCCGGACAGCAGACGACAGATGGCTGTCCGCCGAACAACGAGGAGGGGCGATGTTCAGTCAACCAGCACCAGAAAATCCGGGCCAACGGTCTCTTCATGATCTACGGCCAGATGTTGATGAGCCGAGCGAATTCGAGTGGGACCAGCGCATCCGAGGAGCCTACTCGGGTGGTCCGCGCGTGAGTTCCCACTTCGGAGACGTGAAAGAACCTCTTGTAGATTTCATCCGCGGCTCCGAAGCCGTGGTCGGATGTGTTGCATGGCTGACCGATCTGGAGGTCTTGGACGAGATTGCCAAAATCGACGGGGCTTTGGTCGTCCAGAAGGAAGACTTCCTCCGGCCCGACCTTGGCACCAACGGTGACGACTGGAAAGGCCGGTTGCGCCAGCGGTATGACAGCATTGACAACCCGTGGATGCGCTGGTGGTTCCCGGAGCCCCTCAGGAGCATGTCGACCTTGAGGCTGAGCGGGATCGAAGGCGTTCGTTGCGTCGGCAACCACAACTCGGAGCGGAAGGCGGCCAGCCCGCGCATGCACCACAAATTCCTGGTCCGTCTACGCCAGACGGCAGTTCCGGGCGACGTTGTGGGGGGCTTGGAGATGGCTGACTCCATCACTCTTGAGGCCGAGAGCGTCTGGACGGGTTCCTTCAACTTCACCAGGAACGCCGGCTTCTCGTTCGAGAATGCCGTGGTGATCCACGACGCAGCCATCGCCCATTCCTACTTCGAGGAGTTCAGCCGCGTCGCTTCTCTAAGCGAGCCCCTCGACTGGACGTCAAGGTGGGTTGAACCCGAGTGGCGGCTGGGCACGTAGCTGGAAAGCCACGACATCCTGCAGGGCCTTGTTCGGCGCGACCTCCTAAGCCATGGCTCAGGCGCTGGCACCTTCGATCGATACCACACGCACCGAAACGCTTCGCTCTTCGAGCGACGCCGCCTGTCTGACCAAGTTAACCTTTGTGAAGGTGAAAAGGGTTTTCGCAGTCACCGGTTTCCCCTCACCCCGATGCATGGCTAGTACGACCCTCGAGGGCTTCGACCCCAGCCTATCTGCATTACCGCCAAGCGCCTTGATTCTGCTTCTCAGCTTCTCCCTCGCCTGAGAGTCGTTGCATAGAGCGTCCGCGGACACGAGCGCCTGCGCCAGGAGATGACTCGCGGCAGCGGACTTCTCGGTCTTCTTCACATGGATCAGCGTCGCGTCCGGAAGATATACGTCGCACGCTTCGATCCCTCGGCGGTGAAGGTCAGTGGTGATTAGCTTCCGATCAAGGCAAATCCCTCCCAGCGCGGCGGCCAGAGCCTTGTTGTACGCTTCCTCGTCATCGGCAGCGTGCCATTCCGGGAAATCCAGATCGTCTACCGGGCGATCGAAGAGCTCTTTGGTCATCCGGTTGATATTCTCGACGTAGTCGTGGTGGATCTGATACCAGGAGCCGTCGTAGAGCGCGTAGGTCCGGCCGTCGAGATCGCCCTCGAACGCGACCCACCGCCTGAGAGGGATTGCCTGGCTGATCGGCTGGTCCCCTTCCGCGTCACGGCACAGCTGTATGGACGCGGAGTCCAGACGGGCCAGGCGCTTCCCGGCAGGAAGCTCATTCAGCGCTGCTCGTATCTCTGACCACTCTGGCTGCCCCGGACGAACACCGTTCCGCCCGCGTGGCCATAGTCCGGTAGGGACCCAAGAGTCCGGAGTGCCGTTCTCGTCCACCCTTTCGTGAGGCCACGCCAGTCCGACGTTGCCGCCGATGCCGTCCAGGGCGCTCGAAAGGAGCCCGTCTAGCCGCTCTCTCGTTTCAGGGTTCTTCACCGCCGCCAGCTGCTCGAGGATCTTGAGGGACGGGAGGGGGTCAGCCGCGAGCAGTTTCTCCAGCACATCCAGATCCGCGAGCACCTCCTCAGCGGTCAGGCCCAGCGGGACGTTGAGTGCGTCCGATCCCCGGATCTGCAGGGGTTCGCCCGCAGATCGGGAGAGGTTCGGCAAATCCGCGATCGCAACGATCCGGCTGACGGCCTCCCCGATATCACCAACGCCGAAACCCAACAAACCATCGCCCTGCGGGATGGTCGCGCGCGACGTCCGCGAGCGCTCGTCCATCGTGGTGACTGTGAGGGAGCGCAGCTTACCCGGATCCGCTGCCCGGATCGCGATGCGCTGTCCAAACAGGTTGTCTATCCTGCTGGGCTCGAGCAACTGGAAGCCCATCCCGTAGCTCAGTGCATAGGCGATGCCGCCTTCTGCCACTTGGTCCCCGGTCGGCCTCACCAGCAGCACGCCCGCTGGCGTGACGCCGCTAATCTCGACGTTGTCTCCGGTGAGAGTCGTCACCGTCGAGCACCAATCCGCCCTGTCCTTGGACATGGCACCTGCTACCAGGTAGGCAGGTCGCTTCCCTACCTCGACGCTGCGGTGATCGAAGCCTTCCCGATCGAGGTACTTGCGGCGGATGGCATCCTCGAAGTCCGAGACTCCTGTCAAGCGGTAAATCGTGGTGCGTCTTCCCGACTGCTTTTTCTCGATCATCTTCACTCCCCTGTTGAATATGACTGCTTAAACGATTCGAAGAACCGGGCGCTGATCTGCCGTTCCGAGCAGATCCCGCACCTGCGAGGTGCTGAGCTTCAAGACGTCAGCGAGCGCAGGTATTCCGGCCCCGTTCTCGCCGGCCAACTCGGCGGCCTTCCTCAGTAGTGTTGGAACCTCTCCTGCGTAGGAGCTGGTCGGGTCGGCATCGGGATCGTCGAGCATGGCAAGGCGCTGGTAGGCCCGGCGTGCTGAAGACTCTGTCGTGCGGCCACGTTCGACCATCCGGCGAATTAGCGAGTGCGGCGAGACACCCCAAGTCCTGCCGAGCCGGTCCAGGGCTGCCAGGTCGAGACGCTGCGGGAGCGCTGCATCCATCGAGGACGCGGGGGTCAGGAATGCTGCAGCAAACTCGTCGGCCTCTTTCTCGATCGCCGCGCTGTGCTCAACGCAATCGGTATGTAGCAGCAGGTGCCCAATCTCATGTGCGATCGAAAAGCGGTGCCGGAAGACGTTTTCGCTCCGGCGAGGCGTCGTGATGATGATGGGACGATCCAGGATCACTACTGAGAACGCATCAACCGCATCAATTTCACCGAGGGGTCGCACTGCCACCACGATGCCACGGGATTCAGTCGTGGCGACGAGGTGTTTGACGGGTCCGTCGGGCAGTTCCCAGTGCCGGCGCAACAACACGGCTGCATCCGCCGGCGATGTCCCCGTCGCCACGGCAGGTAGATCAGCCTCGGGAAGTTTCACGTACCGCTCAAGGGCGAACGTTAGTTCCCACACCATGGCCGCCGTGGCCAGTGCTTTCTGCCGATCGCTTACACGGGCGGACCTCAAGCTCCGGAAATGGGCATTCACAGTATCGATACGTGCCAGAGGACGGCCGATGCCAAAGAAGCCAGGGCGAACGTTCAAGGCCCGTGCCAAGCTGTCAAGAACGTCAGGGCGGGGCGAGTTGACTCCAGCTTCGTACTGTCCGATAGCTGCAGCGGATACCCCGACTTCGGCGGCAAGGTCTGTCTTGCTCACTCCGGCACGAACCCGGGCCTGGGTCAGCCGTGCCGGCTCAAATCGTCCATGCGTCTGCCCGGAGCCGGAGAATTCGAACAGACTCGGAGTGTCCTCACGCATCCGACTGCGTAGCCTCCTGCTTCTGCAGCTCGACGGCGGGCACGACCGGCACACCACTATCGAACGACTCGACATCGAACGACGCGTCGGCCGCATTTAGTTCCGGCTGCCAGATGGATTCATGCCCGCGAAGCACAACCTCGTCGGTCACATGGTTGAGTTCAGCGATTGCCCATTCGATCGACTGCAACTGACGGGGTGAAGACTGGATCATGACAAGCACCAGCGGCATCGTATCGCCGACCTCGCGTACGACACGCTCGAGCTCTGTCTCGTCGTCTGCAGCTTCGACAGGCTCAGGACCAGCCAACAATGCCGGGTCGAACAACATCGGATCCAGAGGCGGCGCGATGAACCCGTTCCTCTTCGTCGGGCTTGTCGCGAATGAGGCAACCGCGTCAACAGCTTCAGGAACCCTCCACAGATAGACGAGGCAGTCATTAACCACGGGGAGCTTGTAATTGGCCGGAGGCAGTTTGTACGACTGAAAACCGCGCGCCGTCAGTGCTTCGTGGGCGTCATCGAGCAGGTCCCGCCACTGGGTGCCAAACCCCATCGCGTACCGGGATTCCGAAATCTGGTGCGCCTCGGCGAAACGGCTATGCCGGGATCGCGCAGCCTGAACGAGCAAGTCGCGAATTGTCGGAGCATGGAGTCCGAGTGCATCGGTGGGAGAGTTTGGAACCACGGCAGGCCTCCTGAACAGGCATCGGTGCCGCGGGCGCGGCAAAGACTGAAACTTCAGTGTTGCACACGATTCGCGCATGGAAGCTTCAGTGACATACGCGGCGTGTCGGATCCTGTTTCCATGGGATGTTTGGCGCGTAGGTGTCCGGCAGCCCGCCCTGCACCTGGAATCCCCGGGGTAACGGATCGTAGACCGCAACTGGCGCTGTTCCAATTCCGTGATTACCGAGGCCGCACCACCAACATACTTAAGGGTGCACTCCCGGAGGTGCAGGAAAGCGTAAAGACCATGTGTGTGCGCCCTGCTGACATCGAAATTCTGGCTGATGCGTGGACGGTAGCCAGGACCGATCCGACCAACTCTGGGTTCTCGCGGGTACCGACAGACCCACAAACTCCGAGGGCATGTCCTCCAGATAGGGATGCACCAGGGCTCGTGCCACACCCCGAATCTGCTGGGTTCAGGAGGCTTTCAGAGTTAAAGAGCTTATGCTCGAGCAGGCGCCGATCAACTCCGGACGTGATACCAGCCGCTAGCTTGTGGCGTTCACGGACGCCTCAAAGCGGCTCGTCCCGGTCTTTCCTTGGGTGAGTTCCGCATCGGTTGCCGGAAGAGGTTCGGCCAGTCGTTCGTCAAAGTTGGCTGCGAGCAGTTCCCCGGAATGTATGATGTGAGCCACCATGGCTGCACGTGTCTTGTCCGAGTCCCCTGAGCGGATTCCCTCTAGCAGTTCCTCGTGGTCAGTGACGGTTGCCTGGGGCCAGCCCGGGATGGAGGAATAGAACTGTCTCGGGACGTAGCGGGTGACCAGGCCCAGCATCCAGATGATCTTCCGGGAATCGGCCATCAGGTTGATCTCGCGATGGAAGGCGTGATTCTTCTCTTCGAGCCGATCGTGGTCGTTCCGGGCGGCGGCCGCGATCAGCTCGTGGTGCAGTGCCTCGAGCTCGGCCACGTCCTGCGCCGTGGCCTTGGTGGCGGCCCGGGCGGCAAGTTCCCCGCCGATGAGGGCCTGCACCTGGAAAAGGTCCCGGATGTCCTGTCCGGTAAGTGGTGCCACGACGAACCCGCGCCGCGGCACGAGTTCCAGGAAGCCTTCCACCCTGAGGGCCTGCAGCGCCTCGCGCGCCGGCGTGGTGGAGATTCCTAAGTCCTCGCCGATGGTCTCGGGGCGGACCAAGGTCCCGGGCCGTATTTCACCGGACATGATGAGGCCCCGGATATGGGCGGTTGCCTTTTCGCTCAGTTGCGGGCGGGCGCTGCTACGGGGGCTACGGCTGGTCATGGGCTGCGGACTCTTTCTGATCAATTTCCCCACCTAACATACGGCATCAGCCACGGCTTGCCTGGGGTACAGATCAGCCGTGGCTGATGCGCAATCAGGGGTGATTCAGTTGATGGTTCCGGGCCGGGCCGGACCGGGCGTGTGCAGCCCCAGTTCGGCCAGGATCTTTTCGGTGTGCTGGCCGATCTCCGGCACCGGATCCATCCTGACGTCCGCTTCCCGGGACGAGACGGGGGGCAGCAGGCTGCGCAGCGGGCCCGCCGGGGATTCAACGTCTTGCCAGCGGTTGCGCTCTGCCAGTTGAGGGTGCGCGGCGAACTCGTGCATGTCCCGCAGCTGGGCATTGGCAATTCCGGTCGCGTCTAGCCGGGACAGGACCTCGGCTGCCGGCAAAGCACCCAGAACCGCGTTGATGGCATCGTGCAGTGCCGCACGGTTGTCCACGCGCAGCGCGTTGCCGGCGAAGCGGCCGTCCTGAGCCAGCGCCGGCTGCTGCAGCACGTCCGTGCAGAACTTGGCCCATTCGCGCTCATTCTGGATGCCGAAGAACACAGTGCCGTCGGCCGCACCGAATGGTCCGTAAGGCGCGATGCTGGCGTGTTGGGCGCCGCTGCGGGCGGGCGGGGCTCCGCCATATTCGGCGTAGAAGTATGGCTGGGCCATCCATTCGCCCAGCGCCTCGAGCATGGAGACTTCCAAAACATCGCCGCGGCCTGTGGTGGCCCGCTGCAGCAAGGAAGTCAGGATTCCGGAATAGGTGTACATACCGGCCGAGATGTCGGCGATGGATACACCCACCTTGGCCGGGGAATCCGGCGTGCCGGTGACGCTCAGCAGGCCGGCCTCGCACTGGACCAGTAGATCGTAGGCCTTCTTCTGTTCGTAGGACCCGCCGCGGCCGTAGCCGGAGATCGAGGCATGGATCAGCCGCGGGTTCAGCGCCAGCGCTTCGTCCGGTCCCAGACCCAGGCGTTCGACGGCGCCTGGCGCCAGATTCTGGACCAGCACGTCAGCGGTGGATACCAGCTTGCGCAACACGGCCATGCCCTCTGCGGACTTCAGGTCCAGGACGATGCTTTCCTTGGACCGGTTCAGCCATACGAAGTAGCTGGCCATGCCGTGGACCTTGGTGTCATAGCCGCGGGCGAAGTCCCCGGTGTCCCGTTCGACCTTGATCACGCGGGCGCCCAGATCGGCGAGTTGGCGCGTGGCGAACGGGGCGGCGACGGCCTGTTCGAGGGAGATGACGGTGATGCCCGCCAGTGGCAGGGCGCCCATTTATTGCTCCTTCCCTGCGCGCTGCAGGATACGTCTGGCCCGCTCGGTGACGGGACGGTCTATCATCTGGCCGTCCACCTGGGCGGCGCCGCCTTCGGCTCTGATGACCGACAGCGCCCACTCTACGTCCGCCTCCGCGGGAGCGAACGTCCCTTGCACGGCCGCCAGCTGGGCGGGGTGGATGCACAGTTTTCCGCCGAACCCGAAGTTCCGGGCGAGCCGGGCTGAATCGGCAACCTTGCCGGTGTCCTTGATGTCTGTGGAGGGCGAGTCGAGCGGCGCCGCGATGCCGGCCGCGCGGGAGGCCAGGACCAGCTGCGCCCGGGCGTGGTCCAGGAATCGGTCCCCTCCGTCGGCGTCGATGTCCAGGGCGAAATCGATGGCGCCGAAGGCCAGCCGGGTAACGCCCGGCACGCGTGCCAGCTCCACGGCGTTCACCACGCCGAGCGCGGATTCAACTAGCGGCACCAGCGCCAGATGTTTTGGCAGGTCCGCTCGCAGTTGCCGCAGTGCACCGGCGTCTTCCGCCTTCGGCACGACGATGCCCAGCAGACCTGACCCCGGCGTGCGGACGGCGGACAGCAGCAAGGTGATGTCGGCGTCGTAATGGCCGGAACCCTGCGGGTTCACCCGCACCAAGGCACGCACCGCTGCGCCGCCGTCGGACGGTGCCACAGCCTCCACGGCCGCAGCCAAGGCTGCGGACTTGGCGTCAAGTGCCACGGCGTCTTCCAGATCAATGATCACGACGCCGGCACCCGCGGCGGCTGCCTTGGCGAACCGGTCGGGACGGTCACCGGGAACAAACAAGGCGGTGACCGCCGCGACGACATTTTCCGTGGCGGTGCCCACCGTGGCCACAACCTGAGGCTCGGCCGTCACTGGAAGTCCCCGACCGAGGGCAGGGTGGACTCATCCGGACGGGCGGATTCGACGCCAGGGAGGTGGCCCTGCCGGTACACCATAAACGTGCGGCGGTAGCTGATCACGATTTTGCTGTCCTGGTTGAAGCCCTCGGTGGCGACAGTGACCAGGCCCAGGTTGGGGCGGGACTTCGACTCCCGAACGGAGAGGACCTTGGACCGCGAGTAGATCGTGTCGCCTTCATAGACCGGGTTCGGCATGCGGACCTCGTCCCAGCCCATGTTCGCGAAGACATTCATGGACAGGTCGATGGTGGATTGGCCCGTGACCAGCGCGAGAGTAAGAGTGGAATTGACCAGCGGAAGGCCGAACTCGGTGGCCTTGGCGAAATTGCGGTCCACGTGCGTTTTTGCCACGTTCTGCGTCATCAGCGTGAAGGACTGGTTGTCCGCCTCTGTGACCGTCTTGCCGAACGGGTGGTAGTAGATGTCCCCGGGGGTGAAGTCTTCAAACAGGCGACCTGTCCAGCCCTCCACTACTCCGCCTTCCCGGGCTGTTGCCTGGGTTGCTGCTTCGGTCATCGGTGGTCTCCTTAGGTTCGTGGCGGCCTCCGGCGAATGCTAACCGTTGGACACCCAATATATTGGCAAGTAGTCGCCAGTTTGACCGAAAAAGAATTAGAATGTCAAGGATCTACCGCTTGCATAAACCGTTTACATGCCCCTTGCCAGATCCCAATATATTGACGTATGGTCATTTTCCAGAGGTGACGGAGGGTCGCCAGCAACAATTTCAAGGAGCAACGATGCAAACCCTGACCACCGGACTGGACCAGCTGCGCGAGCAGACCCGCCTCCTGTGCGAAGGCTTCCCGGATGCGTACTGGCGCGAGACGGACCGCAACCGCCGCTACCCGCAGGAGTTCGTAGACACCCTCACCGAGGCCGGCCTGCTCTCGGCGCTAATCCCGGCCGAGTACGGCGGCCTGGGCCTGGGCCTGACCGAGGCCAGCGTCATAATGGAGGAAATCAACAAGTCCGGCGGCCACTCGGCTGCATGCCACGCGCAGATGTACACCATGGGTGCGCTGCTCCGGCACGGTAACGCGGCTCAGAAGAACGAATACCTGCCGCAGATCGCTGCCGGCTCGCTGCGGCTGCAGGCCTTCTCCATCACCGAGGACAAGGCCGGCTCGGACACCACCAGCATCGAGACGGCCGCCGTGCGCGATGGCGACGATTTCGTCATCACAGGCCACAAGAGCTGGACCAGCCGGATCGAGGAATCGGACCTGCTCTTTGTCTTGGCACGCACGTCCGGGAAGCCCGACGGCAAGGGAACTGATAAAACTCACGGCCTGACGCTGTTCCTGGTGGACCTGCGCCAGGTCCACCAGGAACAGCCTGACACGCTCGAGGTGGTCAAGGTCCGCACCATGTTCAACTACGCAACCAACCAAATCCACTACCACGGCATGCGCGTCCCGGCATCGGCCGTGATCGGCGAAGTCGGCAAGGGCTTCCGCTACGTCATCGACGGCTGGAACGCCGAACGCATTCTGCTCGCCTCCGAAGCGATCGGTGACGGCTATTGGTTCACGAAGCGGGGCGTGGAATACGCCAACAGCCGTGAGGTGTTCGGCCGCAAGATCGGCAGCAACCAGGGCGTGCAATTCCCCATCACTGACGCCTACATGAAGGTCCGCGCCGCAGACATGATGCGTTATGAAGCTGCCCGGCTCTTCGACGCCGGAGAACCCTGCGGCGCCGAGGCCAACATGGCCAAACACCTCGCCTCCGAAGCCAGTTGGGCCGCCGCCAACGCCTGCCTCGACACCCACGGCGGATACGGCTTCGTCGATGAGTACGACGTCGAACGCAAGTTCCGCGAAACGCGCATGTTCCAGGTGGCTCCCGTCAACAACAACATGATCAAGTCCTTCGTTGCCACCAAGGTCCTTGGTCTCCCCCGCTCCTACTAAAGCCCGCGGATCTGGTGCGGCACGGTCGTGGTCGCTACAAGCCCCCGAAGCCGGGCACGCTGGGTCCTCGTTGACGATTCCATGATTGTTTCCCCCTGAAAGGCTTTGAATGTCGTTTCACCCCCAAATGTCGTGGTCTCCTGTTGTGGGCCACTGGGTCGAAATTCGCCGTAATGGAGTGACTATTGACGCGGGGACGGTGGACGCAGTAACCCCTAACGACGACACGCTGTGGCTACGGGCCATGGGAATTGCCACGAGAAGGATGTTCACCCGGGATCCGGGCTTGGAAGTATGGATCGACTACACGTGGGAGCATCCCCAACTCAACCGTCAGGCTGAGTCTCCAGGCGAATATGACTCTCAACGCCCCAATATCGATACAGACGGGTGATGGATAGACCATGCCGAGAAATCACTCGAACCACCGCATGCCGTTTCGCAGGGCGTTTGAACGCGGTATTCGTCGCCAAACGGTGTCCTTCCGACGCGCCTGTTACTTGTTCTCGACCAGGCAGGACTGAAATGTCCTCATACAGAAAGATTCAGATGAATTCGTGCCTGCTCCCGGCGTGGTTGTCAGTGCATTCGGGCGAATCCCGAGGAAGACGTTCTCGAGAGCCACTGTCCCGTTCGACTAAAGGACTCGGACCCGAACAGAAGGGGTGTACACCACAGGCCGCTGTGGCGGAATGCCCCGCCCCGGGTCAGAGACGGTCTGCTCAGAGCACCGGTCCGCTCCACTCGGAGGTTCGGCATGGGCTAGTCACCATTCCGGCTGATTCGAACATTCTCATCCAGGACAGGCCAAGACTAGGTGCAACCACCCAGGTAGTGGGCGCCGCCCTCGACATGACTTCGATGCATGAAACCCAACCAACTCGGTGACTACCTTCGGGCGCGACGCGCTCAGTTGCTCCCTTCTGACGTTGGCATCCCGACCTATGGGACCCGACGGGTCAAAGGGCTACGCCGGGAAGAGATCGCCTTCCTCGCGGGTGTCAGCAGCGACTACTACGCACGGCTTGAACAGGGCCGTGAACGACACCCTTCCCCGCAGGTGCTGGATGCCATCGCGCGGGCAATGAATTTCGATGATGACGCCCGCACGCATTTGTTCCTTCTTGCAGGGGCATCACAGAGTCGAAGCAGGACACCCGCCCGTGAGTGGGTCAGCCCCGCACTGCTTGAGCTCATGGACAATTTCACCACCACACCGGCATTCGTCATCAACCGCGCCCACGATCTCCTTGCCATGAATTCCCTGGCCAGAGTTCTCTACTCACCATTTACCTTGCAGGACAATCTTGTGCGGATGATTTTCCTCGATTCAGCAGGAACGAGCTTCTATGGCCGTTGGGATGGTGCTGCGCAGGCCACAGTAGCGCACGTCCGCGATGCCATGGGGCATGATCCGCAGAACGCCAGGATCCGGGAGCTTGTTGACGAGCTCACCGCGGAGAGCGAACGATTTGCCGAATTATGGGACCAATATGAAGTGCGGGGTAAAACCAAAGCCCCGAAAGATCTGTTTCATCCAGCCGTCGGTCCCCTTGTGCTGACCTACCAGGCCTTCGACGTCCGGGACGCCCCCGGGCAACAGCTCATCACCTACCACGCAGAGCCGCATTCATCGAGCGCTCAGGCGCTGACTCTCCTTAGCACTCTCGCCGGCGTGGGGCAGAGACATGACAGTGGTCAATCCGTGCCCAATTAGCTCCCGTCGCCGTCCATGCAGGCCGCGTCCAACCTAGGAACGCGGCGTCCTGTATGAGGGGCCGCTTTCAGGGAAGAGTGAAGTCCAGCCCCCGTCCAGAGCACGAGGACAGGGAGAATATCGATTCCTCGAAAGGCAGACGCATGTCCGCTTCCGTCCCTGACAGCCATCCCGCTGTCCCTTGGCCACCGTCAACCCCCATCATCGCCGTTCTGACATTCACGGCGGTGGTGATCGTCGGCCAAATGTATTCGGTGTTGGCGATCCTCCCTGCCATCGCAGAAAGTCTTAGGATCGGACCCAGTGAGGCAACCGGCACCGCAACGGTTTTCGGTGTCGCCTATGCGGCCGGATTCCTCATTGCCGGCCCGTTGGCATCCAAGCATGGGTCCAGACGGGTCATGGTTGCCGGTCTGGGCGCGGCCGCCCTGGCAACGGCAGTTGCAGGGGTGCCTACCAACCTCCCATGGGAGCTTGTCGCCAGGGCAGCGCAGGGCGGCACGGCAGCAACCTTTGCTCCGGCAGCCTTTACCTACGTTGCCGAACATCTCGTCCCCCGTCGCCGCCCTTTGGCCTTGACTTGCCTGACCAGCGCCTTCCTGGCCTCCGCCGTACTGCTCCAGCTCTTTGCACAGCTGATCGAACAAGTCTTTACGTGGCGCATGGTTTTCGTCTTCAGCGCTATCGCGTTGGCTGCGTGTGCTGTCGCTGTGGTTGCGCTTGTGCCCGACAGACCTTCAACGCAACCGTCTCCAGACACCCATCCATTTCGCGCGATACCCCGTGTTCTTGCTCGGGGGCGAATGCTCGCGTTGTACGGTTCAGCGGCCACCCTCTTAGGCGGCTATGCGGGCGTCTTCACCACGATCTCCTTGGTCGGCCCGTCGGATATCATCGCGGATCCGCAGACGCTCCAGACGCTGCGATTGGGGACCTTACCCGCATTGATAATGGTGCCATTGCTCGGCAAAGTACTTCATCGGTGGGGTGCCGGTGTTCGTGGATCCGGCTCGCTGGCGCTGGCCGCGGTGTTCGCCGGCGCAGCTTCTGCTCTCGATGGAAGCACGATAGCTCTTGGTTTCTCCGTCTTCCTCTTCATCGCCGCCATTGCCGCCGCCGCACCTGCCATTATCGAAGCAGTGGTCGCCATCGCCCGACCCGGGGAATCGGGCGGCGCAACAGCGCTCTACGGCTTCTTCATGTTTCTTGGCGGAAGCGCAGGACCACAGATTGCATCACTGCTGGCCCCGTCGGGCTTCGTTTGGGGAATGAGCGCTGCCGCGATGGCGCTCCTGACAGGTGCCGCCCTAATGTCCTTCGCCTGTCAATCGCGCCCTCAAATCCCCCGCGATGAAGGGGCTTACGTGTAAGGGGATTCGGATTGGATATCTTCATTCCGAGTCATCGCGGAAATGACACTCTCCGGGGCTGGTGTGGCCAGTCCCTGCGTTTCAGTACGGGCGCCGTATGCGCGAGTGATGGTGGCTGCGCCGTGCCGCGGCATCCAGGAAAACCATCCGTGACACATTGTCTCGGATGGTGAATTCCGCGAACAGCTCATTGGCCAGAGCATTCGATGCCATCACATTCCCAATCTCATCAATCAGGATCGCTGGTGTATGGGTGAACTTCCCCAGCAGCTCAGCGAGTGTCCGATCCAAAGGGACGAAAGACGATTCAATTTCATATAGCCATCTACGTTCAAGCTCGTCCGCCAAGGGATCGCCCCTCGGCAGCATCAACAGGTCGTCATGTTGTGGCAGTCTTCGGCGACCATGCCGACATTCTGCCACCGCAATCCCTACGGCGTACGGCTCCCCCGCACTTCCAGGTTGATCTTTGCCTAACCCCAACAAACCTACCCCAGCATTGACAGCTATCTGTCCCTGCCGCTCGATCCGTCCTCAACGGGACGGATTTTCAGCCACTCATGCTCCCGGCATGCGATCGAAGAGGTCATGCCCCACCTGGTTCGTCCTGCATAGGCGTGATCTCCGCACCAAACCCCGAGGGTAGGTGAGTTACACCCTGTTTGCCTCGCCAAGACTCGCGAATAGTGGTTACCCGGAAGCACAAGCTTTCATTTCCCAATCAAGCCGGTCACACCGGTTCTCACGATTCTTAGGAGTACGTAGTGAGCAAGCTAATTGAAGGAACCCCGCTGGCAGGTCGCGTCGCCGTAGTCACCGGAGCATCGAGCGGCATCGGCGAGGCGACCGCGGAGCGACTCGCCGAGCTTGGAGCCAAGGTCGCACTCATCGCCCGACGGAAGGATCGTCTCGACGTCCTCGCCGAGCGGATCACGAAGAATGGCGGAACAGCGCTCTCAGTGCCTACCGACGTCACCGATCGCGATGCCGTCCTGGCGGCTGCTGACAGGATCGACCTCGAACTGGGCACGGTAGACCTGGTTTTCGCTAACGCCGGCGTCCAGCTGATCTCCGAAATCGGCGACCTGAAAACCGAGGACTGGGATGCGCAGATCGATCTGAACATCAAGGGCGTCATGAACACCATCCAGGCGTTCGTCGGATCCCTCGAAACCGCCGGTGGCCAGGGGCGCTCGGCCGACCTCATCACTACCTCGTCGATCGCTGCCACCAGGGTGCTCGAGAAGTTCCAGGTGTACTCCGGCACCAAGGCGTACATCAGCCACATCACCCGATTGTTGCGGACCGAACTCGGGCGGAAGAACGTCCGCGTGTCCACAGTTGAGCCGGGCATGGTGAACACGGAACTTCCGGATCACGTCACCGATCCTGATGCCAGCAAGTTGATGGCGGACCTGATCAACCAGATCGACGTCCTGCGGTCGGCGGACGTGGCAGAAACCGTCGCGTTCGTTGCCGCACTTCCGAAGCACGTGAATCTCACCGAGCTCACGATTCTTCCGACGGCGCAAGCCATCTAACCCAGTCCCATCCGATCCAGGCGGTGGGGCCGGGCCCCGGCCCCACCCTGGTTTCGTACACCATCCTCGCCCGCAGGGAAGGAATGACAACCCATTGCGCTTTGTACAACGAACCTCTGATTTCGAGGAATACCCCCTCCATCTCGTCCATCGTCTGATGGAACCCGGGCCGACCATCCTGATCGCAACCGAGGACGACGGCGAGCCAAACCTGATGACCAACGGTTTCAACATGCCGATCAGGCATCCCCGGCACTGATCGGAGTCACTCTTGGTCCGTGGGATTACAGCTACCACGCCCTGCGTAATACTGGAGAGTGCGTCATTGCAATACCGTCCGCTGGACTGGCTGAAGCCGTCGTGGATGTAGGGAACTCCTCCGGCCAGGACATGGACAAATGGAGCGGATTTGGCTTCACTCCCATGCAGCCCAAAGAGGTTTCAGCTCCGCTCGTTCGTGAATGCTTCGCTAACATCGAATGCGTTGTAGCAGATGACAGGTTGGTCGACGAGTACGACCTTTGGGTGCTTCGTCCGGTCCGAGCCTGGTACGCACCCGGGCTGCGGGGATCAGGGGAATTCCACCATCGGGGTAACGGGACGTTCTCCACGAATGGCAGCGTCATCGACCTTCGCGACCGCATGACCAAATGGCCTTCCCTCTCCGTCTGACACCCCCAGCGTCATGGACGAATCCCTGCCCGTCACGGTGAAGGGGTTTCTCACGCTTAGTCCGATCCTGCTCGTCCACACGCCATCTCTGCAGAGCAAACAAGACGATGAGCTGCGGTTCCGGTTCGGAGCTGGACGGGGAGAGTGGATGAACGGCCCAGAGGAACAATCTGAGATAGCCACTAAAGCGGGAAACGAGGACCTCCCTCGTCATCGAGTGAGCGTTACCGACATCGATACGGGAGGTCCTCGTTCATGAATCACTCCACGCCGTTCACAACCTCGTGGGAGTTCAGCTAGGAGGGTGCTGTATTCGGGCTCCTGCTGGAAGGGCAGTTTGCGCCCTTGGCGTGGTTTCCGGCGGGCGGTGCCCGTGGCTGCCGGGACCGGATGTTAGCTGACTGTTCCGGTCGAGCCGATGGCGTTGAACGGTGCCGGCTCTCGGAGTTCGGACGATTCCCGGACCCGGGTTTCAGGCGATCGCCCAGGTCCCGTCGCTGTTAGCGGGACCGAGATTGTGTATGCCCAAGTTCGGGTCGGACCGCGCGCAGGCTGAGCCAGGAGTTGTTCCTGCCGACGGCGCGATGGGGGATGCGCCCTCCCGGTGAGCCAGGCGATAGAGCGTTCGACCATCGGCGGATGCTGCCGGTAGCTCTGATGGATTTCCTGGTCGGCGGCCCATTCCCGGTGTCCACGCTGCAGCGGGGCGAACTGGTGAAGGGTGGGGTTCCTGCCGTCCCGGGCCGTCGTGTAACGGGATCGGAGCGGACACTTCCTGCAGGCGGCTCTGAAGAAAGCCCGGTGGTGGGCCCACCCGAAAAGAGTCTTGCCCCACCAACGCCTCTACGTCAAGAATCTCTCGTTGCCGTCGTCACGACCCTGCATCCCTCAAGTCCTAACGGTGCGCAGCCAGAATCCAACAGATGCACTTTTACTCCCGAATTCTTCACCACGTTCCTAGTGTCCTGCGCCTGAAAGGTGAAGGGCGTGGGACTTGTGTTCCATTCGGTGACCCATTTGCGGATGTCGGACTCGAGGGCCTGGACGCTGCGGTGATCGCTGCGGCGCAGCAGGTCCTCGGTGACGAATCCGAAGAACCGCTCGACCTGGTTCAGCCAGGATGAGTACGTCGGGGTGAAATGCATGTGGAACCGCGGGTGGTTCTGCAGCCACGTCTTCACCACGGGTGTTTTGTGGGTCTGATAGTTGTCGCAGATCAGGTGCACGTCCAGGCCCTCGGGGACCTGGGCGTCGATCTTGGCCAGGAACTTCCTGAACTCGATGGCCCGGTGCTTGCGGTGCAGGCTGGAAATCACGGACCCGTCCGCGGTGTTCAGCGCCGCGAACAGGGTTGTGGTCCCGTGCCGGACATAGTCATGGGTGCGCTTCTCCGGCATGCCCGGCATCATCGGGAAAGCCGGCTGGGACCGGGCCAGCGCCTGGACCTGCGACTTCTCATCCACACTGAGCACCACAGCCGATTCAGGCGGATTCAGGTAAAGGCCCACCACGTCATAGACCTTCTCCACGAAGAACGGGTCATTGGAGAGCTTGAACCCGTCAGCGCGGTGCGGCTTGAGTTCGAAAGACTTCCAGATCCGCCCGATCGTTGACTTTGAGAGCCCCGACCGCTCGGCCATCTTCGCCCGGGACCAGTGCGTGGCATTCTTCGGCGTCGATTCCAGCGTCACAACCACGACATCCTCTACCTGATCACTGGTGATGCTCGCAGGACGGCCGGGCCTGGGATCATCAACAAGCCCGTCCAGCCGGCGCTCTAGGAAGCGGCGCCGCCACTTAGCCACGGTATGAGGTTCGACTCCGCACCGGGCACCGACCTCCACGTTGCTCAGGCCCTCGGCGCTGCCCAACACGATCTTCGAGCGTGTGGCCAGCGCCTGTGCCGACTTGGCTCTGCGGGCCCACCGGGACAGTGTTTCCCGCTCTTCATCCGACAGTTCCAGAGGGGCCTTCGGCCGTCCAACGTTCGCCATAAACCATTCTATAATTACGAAGCGAATTTCAGGCGCAGGACACTAGGTCGGCCTATCCCAAACCGTCAAAGAAGGCTGGGATGGACACCGCACTTGACCCCGGCATCTCACGAATCACCGCACTGGATCGGAAAGTTCACTCATCGATTCCGCCGGCTGGGCGCTGATGGCGGCCGAAACAACTTCCCTCACATCGTTGGCCGCCGCGAGGTCATTTATGCTTCGGACAAGAAGCTGATACTGATCGGCCGAGAGATTCGATTCGGAACGCATTCGCTCCCCCCTAGCGACAACCTGTCGGAGAGACCAGGAAAGGAGGGAGTCGGTTTCCTCGATCGCCCGCTCGAGCACGGAACCATCCGCGAGATGAGCGGTGGCCTTGGCTGTTTTCGCCGGCCTGCCGCTATCAGCAACGAGTTTGATTTTCCCAACCATCTCCATGACTTCGGGAGTTTCGAACTCCTGCAGTGATGCCAGAGTGATGTCACCGTGGACCAAGGCTGTGGCAAATGCGAATCTTGCACTCATCAACGTCTGGGCCACCGTCTGGAAAGGGCCATCGAACGGCATACCCGGGTAGGTCGCTTCGCGCTCGTTCATTCTGAGGGTAATGGATTCCACCGTTTCGGCCCGCAACCCTTCGGAGCGCATCTGAACGCCGAGGAGCGAAGGCGCCTGGTTGAAGGCACAGACCGGATACGGCTTGAACGTCACCCCCAGAATATTCCAGACGTTACCCAGATCTGTGGTCAGGTCTTCTGCATCTATCCCTGCGAAGCACTCCAGGAACCCTGCGGGTCCTTCGATTGCCGTCTTCGAGCCATGAACCCCTTCGACAGCCAGCGTTGCGGCCATGAACCCGTTCATGGCAGCCTTTGCCGGCTGAAAGCGCCACTCATCTGTTCCTGCCCCGAAGGACTCGGAGGTGCCACCTGAGCTGGCCGCAGCGATAGCAATGGCCGAAGCCATTTGCTCGGTGCTGAGTTGAAGTATCTTTCCGACCGCCGCAGCGGCGGCTACTGCACCAAAGACGGCTGTGGCTCTAAACGGAGGCGTGGTCCTCTCCGTCAGAACGGCAGAAAGAGCCGTCCCCACCTCATATCCAGCCAAGACGGCGTCCATGAACGTCTTACCGTCACACATCTTGGACTCGGCCGCCGCGAGGGCGGCCGGTATAACGGTGATCCCCGGATGGAACGTACCATGGGTGTCTTCTTGTGCCCGGGCATGAAAAAGCGACGCATTGATGAACGCCGCTATGGGTGGAGAGTGATAATCACCGGTGATAAGGGATCGCGACCGGCCTGCCCGCAGTTCAGGATCTCCAGGGCCCATCGCCCTTTCGGCCGCCATCCCGAAAGGGGCGTCCATTCCGGCGGCTCCAACCATAATGGCGTGAATCAAGCACGCCTTCACCCGTTCCAGTACCAATGCCGGAGCATCACCAACTTTGACTTCGCACGCAAACAGCGCGAGTCGTTCGGCGATCGTGCTCGTGGTGGCGGATGGCTCCTGCTGAAGCCCCATTGCTCCCTGCCGCATTCCTTAACTCCTTGGGTCGTGCGCCTTTTGCTCTGGCGCTTTGGTTCCTGGCCGCTCGTATCCGGCTGGCAACCTATCTGTAAATCGTCCGTACCATTGTTACCCTAGGCCTCGATCCTCACCCAGTCAATCACCGCACCCGGGAAGCCATATTCAATCCGGACTATGGCTTCTGGACGGCGGAAACACACGGAGTATGGGGCTCTCATTTGAGTCTCGACAGGAGGCAAGCAAACACCTCTTGACGTAAAGGGATGACCGAGCTAGATTTGTCCGTACCTTTGTAGCGCAGGTCACGTCCAGTAGAGATGGCGTCACAAGCACCGCCTCTCCCTTGGTTCAATCGCCTATCCCGGTGAATGAGACAACTTGGCATTCAGACATAGCCCCAATGACAAATTCTCAAAGGAGAGAATCAATGAACGCAGAAACTACACCTCACACTGAGGTTCCACCCGAACCCCAGAGCACCTCAATAATCGCTGATGGTTCGCTAGCCCCCCAGGTCTCCAAGCGGGTTGCCGTTGCGGCTGGCATCGGTCATTTCCTGGAGTGGTTTGACTTCGCCGTATATGGCTTTCTCGCAGTCACGATCGGACAGCTCTTCTTCCCGTCCGAAAATCCAACCGTCTCTCTACTCTCCTCCCTTTCGGTCTTCGGTGTGGCATTCCTGTTCCGGCCCATGGGTGGCCTGATCATCGGAGCCCTGGGGGATCGGCTGGGGCGCAGAGCTGCTCTCTCATTAGCAATTGTCTTGATGGGCGTATGCACCCTCGCGATCGGCCTCCTGCCAACGTATGAGACCATCGGGATCGCGGCCCCCATCCTTCTCGTGGTGTTCCGCTGCGCACAGGGATTCTCGGCCGGTGGTGAGTACGCGGGCGCAGCAACCTTTCTGATCGAATACGCCCCACATGGGCGCCGGGGCCTCTGGAGCAGTGTTGTCTCCGCGGGTGCCGCCATAGGAGTCATGGGGGGTGGAGTTGTCACCCTCCTCCTGGCGAGCAGCATCAGTAGTGAGGAAATGTCCGCCTGGGGCTGGCGAGTGCCGTTCATCGTCGCCGGGCCGCTTGCGGTATTGGGCTTGTACCTGCGGCTTCGGCTCGAAGACACCCCGGTGTTCCGCGAACTCCAGCGCACGCACGAGGTAGAGCACGCGCCTTTGCGATCCGCGAGCAAGAAGAGCCGTTCAGGAATTTTGCTGGTCTTCACCTGCACCGCGGTCACAGGACTTGGGTTCTACTACCTGGCGACCTTCGTCATTACCTTCCTGACGGTCAAGGTCAACATGCCACGCACCGCTGCCCTTGAACTCTCCATCCTTGGCCTCTTGATCTACTCCATCATGTGCCCCATCGCCGGCATGATCGGCGACAGGATCGGGCGAAGGAAAACGATGCTCATCGGCACCATTGGCATCGCCGTTGTGACTATCCCGTGCTTTATGCTCCTGGGCACCGGAAATTGGTTCCTCGGATTGGCTGGGCTGGTGATCTTCGCTGCCTTTGAGGCGCTCGTCAACGTGATGCTTGGCGTACTGATGGTGGAACTTTTCCCGGCCCGGCTGCGCGTGAGTGGCAGCTCCATAGGCTTCAACGTCGCGCAGGCACTGATTGGGGGCCCAGGCCCATTCATCGCAACGGCCATCGCGTCGGCCTTTGCCCTCCTGGTGGCGCCAGCCTTCTATCTCGCCGCCGTAGCGCTGATCTGCTTCTTCGTTCTGCTGCGCTACCTGCCCGAAACACGCGGCGTCTCCTTGTCCTCCAACGAAGCTGTCAAGACGCATTCCTAAGGCCTGAGGCCGGCCCAAGGGCCGGCCAACGGTCACCACCGTCAGGAGAAGTCAGCGTGTTTTAGCAGACCCAGAAATGTTCATACGCAAGAAGACCGCGCACAAGTAGCGCGAACTTGACCGGGCAACCGTAGGCCCAAAAGCAGGAAGCAGGAAGCAGGAAGATTATGAGTTCCAACCAAACACTGGCCAGTGCCGACAGTGAGTCGACCCAGCTCGAGCACCGCAGCATGTACATCGGCGGCGAATGGGTCGAGGCAGAGTCGGGTCAGACATTCGAATCCGTCAATCCGTATACCGGGAAGCCTTGGGCCACTGTTCCTCTGGCGGGGCCAGCTGACGTCCGCAAGGCCGTGAGTGCAGCCCAGGCCGCTCTGGAAGGCCCTTGGGGGACAATGTCGGCGGCGCAACGCGGAGTCCTCATCCGTCGTTTGGCTGCTCTCATTGAGTCCGAGGCCGACTCCTTGGCCGTCATCGAAACCAGGGACAACGGTAAGGTCATCCGGGAGACCCGGAGCCAGATGGCGGGCCTGCCCGCGACCTATGAGTTCTTTGCAGGTGCAGCGGACAAGATCTTCGGGCAGACCATCCCCGCCCCACAGACCAATTTCTTCACGTATACCCGCCGGGAGCCGATCGGAGTCGTAGCGGCCATCCTCCCGTGGAACAGTCCACTCTTCCTGCTGGCCAGCAAGCTGGCGCCGGCCCTTGCGGCGGGCTGCACCTTTATTGCCAAGCCTGCAGAACAGACCCCCAATTCAACCCTTGAGTTTGCAAGGCTCGTCCATGACGCGGGGTTCCCGGCAGGCGTCTTCAACGTCCTTACCGGGGCCGGCGCGACTGGCGCCGCCCTGACTGCTGATCCCGGGGTTCACAAGATCACTTTCACCGGATCTACCGCCACAGGAATCGCTGTCATGAAGAGCGCGGCGGACCACATCGCTGAAGTCACCCTTGAACTCGGCGGCAAATCCCCCAACATCATTTTCCCTGATGCTGATCTTGACGCCGCCGTCAACGGAGCGATGGCCGGCATCTTCGCCGCCACAGGCCAGACCTGCATCGCGGGGAGCCGGCTTCTTGTGCATAGTTCAATCCATGACGAAGTGGTGAGGAGGCTTGCCGATCGTGCACCACAGATCAAAATGGGTGACCCCTTGGAAATGGCAACGGAGATGGGCCCCATCGCCTTCTCCGAGCAGCTCGACAAAGTCCAGTACTACGTGAACCTGGGCGTCGAAGAAGGCGCCACCATCACGTCCGGTGGGCGGCGGCCCGAGACACGGGGCCTGACTGACGGATTCTTCTTTGAACCAACCATTCTCACCGGAGTCAACAACTCCATGCGAGTGGCCAGGGAAGAAATCTTCGGGCCCGTTCTGGCAGTCATCCCCTTCGAGGACGAGGCGGAAGCAGTTCGCCTCGGCAACGACACGTCTTACGGGCTCGCGGCTGCTGTGTGGACTAAGGACGTACAGCGCGCACACCGGATCGCGCACCAGCTAAAAGCGGGCACCATCTGGGTGAACTCCTACCGGGTCCTGGCGAATAACGTCCCCTACGGAGGCTTCGGCCAGAGCGGCATCGGCCGCGAAAACGGGCTGGAAGGCCTGGACGCATACCTGCAGACAAAGTCCGTGTGGGTTGAGCTCACGGGCGAAAGCCGCGACCCGTTCAAACTCGGCTAAGACAAAGGAAAAAGCCATGACAAACAGTACTTTCGAGATTCCCAAGACAAGCCGTGCGGCAGTACTTGCCAAACACGGCGAGGACCTGGAACTACGCGACATCCCCGTCCCCCAGGAGCTGGAAGCCGGAGCGCTGCTCGTGAAGATCGAAGCAGCCACCATCTGCGGCTCAGACCTCCACCTATGGGACGGCTCGCTCGGAGGAAGCCAAGGGGTGGACCTTCCCGTCATCCCTGGCCACGAGATGGTGGGCAGCATCGTGGCTTTCGGGCCCGGAGCCGAAAGGGACACCTTCGGGGCTCCCCTGGAATTGGGCGACCGCATCTGCTTCACACACGCATCCTGCAACAACTGTGACCACTGCCGCCTCGATAACCAGCCCACATTGTGCACAAATCGGCAGTACTACATGTTCACAAACTGCGAACGCCCGCCCTACCTCGTCGGCGGCTTTGCAGAATACTGCTACGTCTTTCCCAATTCCGGCCGGGTACGAGTCCCCGATGAGGTTCCAACCTCATGGGCCTCAGCAGCCAGCTGCGCCCTGCGAACCGTAGTTCACTCCTTTGAACGCATCGGAAAAATGAACCCCTGGGAGAATGTTGTGATCCAGGGTGCCGGCCCGCTCGGACTGTTCGCCACCGCACTTGCAGATCACCTTGGCGCAGGGCGGATCATCACCATAGGTGCCCCTGAAAGTCGACTGGCCATCGCCAAGCAGTACGGAGCGACGGACACCATCTCCATCGCGGACGCACCCGAACCCGAAGACCGGATCAGCGCAGTAAGGGAACTACTGGGCGGACAGGGTGCCGAAGTCGTTTTCGAATTCTCAGGTGCACGCACTGCCTTCACTGAGGGCCTGGGAATGATCAGAGAAGGTGGCCGATACATGGTCACCGGTCAAATCGACGGCCCCGGAAAAGAAGTACCCGTGCGTCCGGGCTTCATCACCCGCCAACAGCTCACCATCATGGGCACCTGGTCTGGCCACATCGCCGAATACCGCAAAGCGCTGGACTTCATGAAGAACTCCAAGGGCAAATACGACTTCGGCGCACTGGTTCCCAACCACTACCGGCTCGATCAAGTCAATGAGGCGATGTCCCGGATGCGGTCCCAGGAAGACATTAAGCCCCTGATCGTTCCCCACGGTACGGCGGCGCTGACATGAGACCCCTCGAAGGCCTCCGCGTCCTGGAGCTGGGACAGTACATAGCCGCACCGTATTGCGCGATGATCCTCGCCGATCTCGGTGCCGAAGTAATCAAGATCGAAAAACCCGACAGCGGAGACCCCCGCAGGGTTTACGACCCTCTCGTGCAGACCGATGCCGGCGCCCTGAGCGGCGGGTTCTTGAGCTATAACCGGAACAAGAAATCGGTAACCTTGGACCTCAGCAGCCCGACGGATCGGCTCGCCTACCTGGCCCTTGCAGGAACCGCGGACATCATTGTCGAAAACCTGCGACCGGGCGCCGTCGACAAACTCGGAATCGGTTACGACGCGCTGCGGGAAGAAAACCCGCGATTGGTCTACTGCGCGATCAGCGGCTACGGGCGTCTGAACAGTCACCGCGGGGAATTTTCAGACCGCCCCGCATTCGATACTGCAATCCAGGCCATGGGCGGTCTTATGTCCGTCACCGGTGAAACGTCCGGTCCGCCGCTGCCGACGGTCACCGGCTTCGCCGACATATACACTGCCGTTTACGCATCCGTTGGCATACTCGCCGCAATTCAGGGACGGGAACGAACAGGGTCGGGTTCATTCGTGGACCAAAGCATGTACGACACAGTCGCATCCCTGCTGGAACGGGAGCTGATGCTTTGGGACTTCACAAAGGAAAAGCGTGTAAGGGGCGTCGACCGGTACGCCCCCCTGGGCTCACTGCAAGCCAGCGATGGATTCGTAGCGCTGATCCTCCCTACAGACGAGATGTGGCGCAGACTGTGCAAGGCCATTGACCGGCCGGATTTGCTTGACCATCCCCTTCTGGGCTCCGTGATGAACCGTGCCGAAAACTTCGCAACCGTCATCCGTCCCGAAGCCGAAAAGTGGACATACACACGGACGCGTCGGCAGATCGTCGAATCCTTCGCCGCTGCCGGACTACCCGCGGGTGAAACTCAAACCATTGACGAACTTTATGACTGCCCGCACCTGGACGCCAGGCACATGTTCATCAGCATCGATGACCAGTTTGCCGGCAAGCACCGGATGATCAGGACGCCGATCCTCATGGACGCCTACGAGGAGCCCCGCCCCGACTCAGCCCCGGAGCTGGGCGCCAACAACAAGGAACTACTGCAGGATTTGAAACCACGCTCCGGGAACGAACGAACTGGAGCCCCGCCCAAGGACCACATCCTCCTAGGAGCAGAACAATGACATCTGTAGATATGCCTCTTCGTGAAGACGTAGTGAACCTGGCGAATGGCCTGCAGGGCATTTCATGCCTCGCCTGCCAACGGCATTCATTTCCGCAGAGACCGCTCTGCCTTCATTGCGGCTCTGACCGGGTTGAAAACGTCAGCTTGCCCAAGCAAGGCCGCGTTTGTAGCTGGACCGTTGTTCGTCAGGCCCCTGCCCACTTGAAGACCCCCTACACACTTGTCACGGTCGATTTCGAAGACGGTAACCGTGTACTCGGCGCGGCAGAAGGCAACGTCGACATCGGGACAGTCGTAGGGGTCGAGTTGTACCCCAAAACTGTTGACGAGTCCGGCAACTCACTATGGTGGTACCGCTTCCGAGGAATCGAGGAAACAAATGAGTGAAACATTCATCGCCGGAGCAGGAATGGTGCGGTTCGGGAAATACCCCGTAGACGTCACCTTTGAAAAGCTCGCGGTCGGGGCAGCTCGGGCAGCGATGGCAGACTCATACGTCATCCCTGCCGATATCGAAGCCGTATATATGGGGCACGTTTTCGGTGGCCCGGTAGCGGGCCAGCGCGTCGCTGTCCAACTTGGGCTAGGCGGACTGCCTGTCTCGAACCACGAAAACTATTGCGCCAGTGGAGCAACAGCGATTCGAGAGGCCTGGATTGCAATAAAAGCCGGGATCCACGACATCGTGCTCGTCATTGGTGCCGAGAAAATGACGGACCGAGTCGCCGGCGGAGTCATGCCAGACCCGACTGACCTCGACGCCATCAACGGACTGGTCATGGCAGCCAACCACGGGATGAGCGCGCGCCGGTATATGTACGATCATGGCGCGACCCGGGAACAGATCGCAGCCGTTGCTGTCAAAAACCACGCGCACTCCGTTCATAACCCATTCGCCCAATACCAGCGCCCAGTCAGCCTCAGCGAAGTACTGGAGGCACGCATTATCACCGAACCGCTAGGACTTCTGGACTGCAGCCCCATTAGTGACGGAGCAGCGGCCGTAGTCCTGTGCAGCAAGGCCGGTCTGGCAAAACTGAAAATTCGCTCCGCCCCCCGGATAGCAGGATGCGCACTCATCAGCGGGAGCGTGGTATCCACTGCCGCCGGCCTTAACGATGAGGACGTCTCACGGCGGGCTGCAGAGCAGGCATGGAACATCTCAGGCTTTGGACCGAAAGACGTCGATCTTGTTGAGATGCACGACTGCTTTACCATCGCCGAAATCGTTAGGCTGGAGGGGCTCGGTCTGATTCCAGTAGGTGAAGGCGGAATCTGGACCGAGAACGGCAGCACATCCCTCGGGGGGAAAATGCCCGTAAACACCAGCGGGGGCCTTCTTAGTCGCGGACATCCGGTCGGTGCCACGGGCGTGGCCCAAATATGTGAGCTGACATGGCAACTCACTGATCGTGCCGGTGCACGTCAGGTTGAGGATGCTCACCTCGGTCTGGCTTACTGCAAAGGCGGTACCGTCAGCGGCACCGATGGCGGTTCAGTAACTGTATTGATGGTCGAAAGATGACGCTCCCTCAGGTTCCCTGTAGTTCTCGGACGTCAGGGAACCTGAGGACCGATCCGGCGCCACGCCCAGGAGGAATTCGTCCGGACATATGCTAGATTTGATGGTGTTCGGCAGGTCCCGAACGGGCCGAATCCAACGGAGGTACAGGATGGGGGTTCATACCCGAGAAGAGCGCGCAGTTCCTGCTTATCGGTCCCTCGCTGCGCAGATTCGGGCCGATATTGCCGCGGGGGTTTATTCCGAAGGGCGGAAGCTTCCGACCGAGAGTGAGTTGCAGGCTGCCCATAAGGTCAGCCGGCACACCGTTCGAGGAGCTCTTCAAATCCTGCTGACGGATGGCCTGATAAACCGGGTCCAAGGCAGCGGCACCTACGTCAATGGCCGCCAGGATTCCCAAGGGCGTTACATGCGGTCCATCGGATCCCTCGATGAGATTATTGTTTGGCCTGACACGACCACTGAGGTAATAGAGCCATTTTCCGTTGTCGTAGAGCCATCCATAGCTGCCCGCATGGGCCTCACTTACATAGAGGTGAGCCGGGCCACCGTGCGCCGTTCCTACAAAGGGGTGCCGTTCGTGGTGACCCGCCACTACGTGGAACCAACTCTGGGTGCGAAGCTGGCCGAGTTGGGAGAGGCGTCGCCGGGCGAAGGAACAGTCATCGGAATCGCAGAGCACTTCCTGGACAAGCCCATAACAGGCGCGCGCCAGGAAATTACCGCGATGAATGCCCCGGACCATGAGGCCGGGCTGATCGGATGCGAAGCCGGTGACGCGATCTTGCTGATCGAACGTCTCTATTACGACGCGGACGGGAAGTTCATCGAGTTCACCTCCTCACATTTCAATCCCAGACGCTATGCATATCGTATGGAACTGCACAGAAATGCCCCGTAGCTCTCTCGATTAGGTCATTCCGTCGCATCGCCCACCCAGCGATCAAAACTCGCGAAAGTTGTGGCATCCAACCGCGAGAACAATGGACGTTCGGAGTCTCCCTGGTTCGGGAACCTGACTGAGGCAGCTCGAGAGCCCAGACGGCTGCCGACAATTCGATTCAAGATCAGCATGCTTCAAGCCGCTCCGTCTGGAGCCACGTAACCTGACCAGCCAGCAACCGCGCGAGGAACGAAAAATGCCCACCCAAGACGGCACTGGAAAGCGCAGTGCAAGATCCGAGCGCTTTGAACGTGGGTTCAAGGTGTTGAATACCCTGAACCCACGAACCGGATCAAACGTTGTAACCGCGCTAGAAGGTGTGGCCCCAGACTTGGCGGAGCACATGGTTGCTTTCGCGTATGGCGACATCTACTCCGGGGACACTCTGTCTCCGGCTCAACGCCAGCTTGTCACCCTCGGCATCCTCGCCGCCCTGGGAGGCTGTGAAGCTCAGTTGGAGTTTCACCTGAATACTTCGCTGAACGTCGGGCTCACGCCTGCGGAGATTATCGAAGCTCTGACCCAATCGGCTGTCTATTGCGGCTTCCCCAGAGCATTGAACGCCGTGTTTGAAGCAAAACGAGTTTTTGCCGAGCGAGGACTGCTTCCGCTGGAGAATCCGCAACACATTGGTCTGCGGGCAGAGTAGACCAACATTGGCGTGGAAGACCGCCAAATTCGAGACAGCCATCACTGTGGTCTACCGGGCCGAGCCAGACGCAGCCAGCTCTTCAAATACGCTCCACCGGGTCGGATGCACTGCGGGGCAAATAAGACGAGATGGATGCAGGCCTACTGCTGGCCCCGAAGTCTGTCCGAGGCAGAACAACAGGGCCTAGCCGAAGAATTTGTGCACGAGCATTCCCCCGACCTACATCCGCGACGGTGACGGAATCTCACTGAACATGGGGCATCCAGTCGTGGCTCTGGCATCAATCGGAACACGGGCGTAGCGTCGCTTAGAACGATGCAGGCCGGCGGCGCTTGGACAGAACATCTGACCACGTCGCCTAGGGGAAATCCGTTGGAGGAACCGGAAATGGCTGGATGGAATGCCGACACGGCGGCCGGGCCCTTAGGTGCCGGGACGGTCACTTTAGTGGAGGGATCGTCGTTCTGCATTTCCTTGCCGAACGGGGACATCCATCCCGAACATCCGCACGGAGTGTTCTTTCAGGACATACGCATCGTGTCCGGCTGGAACCTCACGATTAATGGACAGCCCCTGGAGCCGCTGGGAGCCGAGACGAAAGAGCCGTACCGGGCGCTGTTTGCCGGCCGTGTTCTCCGCGGGGACGGGTATGCGGACAGCCCGCTGATCGTGGAGCGACTGCGCGAAGTCGGTACAGGAATCCTGGAGCAGATCACGGTACGGAACTATGCCCTGAATCCTGCAGAATGCGTTATTTCCCTTAGGATCGAATCCGATTTCGCGGATCTCTTCGAGGTAAAGGAGGCGCGGATCTCTCGGCAGTGGCACGAAACCCGCCACTCCGACGGCGATACCTTGACGATCCAGGCCGCTTGGCAGGATGCCCGGAAGGGCGTTCTGGTCACGGCCGAGGGTGCCGATGTCACGGCAGAGGCCCTGACGTACCGGACCGTTGTCCCGCCCCACGGCCAATGGACAGCATTGGTTAGCGTAGTGCCCCTCGTTGACGGAATCAGCCCCAGCATGCTGTTTGTTCATCCGGATACCGGCGAACTTTCGCCGAGTGACCGACGTCGGCAGGAGTGGGTGGCCAAGATTCCGGTGCTGCAAATGGGAAACCGCTCCATTGAACGAACCCTGCGGCGCAGCTATGACGACCTGGGCGCCCTCCGCATCGAGGATCCGAACCATCCTAACCGAGTCATGGTAGCCGCCGGGGCACCCTGGTTCATGACTCTGTTTGGCCGGGACTCGCTCTGGGCGTCCCTAATGGCCCTCCCGGTGGACCCTTCCCTGGCCTTGGGCACGCTCCAGACGCTGGCCGACCGGCAGGGCACCCTGGTGGACCCGATGAGCGAGGAAGAGCCAGGCAAAATCCTGCACGAAGTCAGGCTCGATATCTCCAGCGGGCTTTCCCTGGGCGGCAAATCGACGTACTACGGCAGCGTAGACGCCACGCCCCTGTTCGTGATGCTGCTCGGATCAGTAAGCCGCTGGGGGTTCGCAGCGGATACCATCGCCGCTTTGCTGCCGCATGCAGACCGCGCGCTGGAGTGGATCAGAGATTACGGGGACAAGGACGGCGACGGATTTGTCGAGTATGAGCGTCTCAACGACCAGGGGCTGATCAACCAGGGCTGGAAGGACTCCTGGGACGGGATCAATTTTGCCGACGGAACCCTGGCGGAGCCGCCGATCGCTCTCTGCGAGGTGCAGGGCTACGTCTATACCGCATATTTGGCGCGCGCATGGATGGCGTACGACGCCGGCGATGCGACTCTAGGGAATGAACTGGCCGATCTCGCCGCGCAACTGAAGAAACGGTTCAACGAGCAGTTCTGGATGCCCGAGCGCGGGTACTACGCCGTCGCCTTGGATGGGAAGAAGCGTCAGGTCGACGCGTGTGCTTCCAATATGGGCCACTGCCTGTGGCTCGGCCTGGTGGATGAGGATAAAGCTCCGCAGGTGGTCGAACGCCTGATGTCTCCGGAGATGTTCAGCGGCTGGGGCGTGCGAACCCTGGCGAGTGACATGGGCGCTTACAATCCTGCCAGCTACCACAACGGTTCAGTATGGCCACACGACAATGCAATCATCACGGCCGGCCTGGTACGCTACGGCTTCGTGGCGGAAGCACAACGGATCTCCAACGCCCTGCTGGAGGCGGCGGAGTACTCTGATGGCCGACTCCCAGAGCTGTTCTGCGGCTTCAGCCGGGACCAATTCGCCAAGCCATTGCCCTATCCAACGGCATGCGCGCCACAGGCCTGGGCAGCGACCACACCGATCCTACTCTTGACGAGCCTGATGCAGTATGACACCCACGTTTCCCGCGGTGGCCTATGGATGGACCCCGTGCTCCCGGAGTCCTACGGCGACCTGCATATCAGCAATGCGCCCATGGGCAACGGCCGGATCACCATCGACATCGCCAACTCCGTCCCCTCCATCCAAGGCCTGCGCGAAGGAATCGTGTTCCACCGTGGGCACCGGCCGTGGCTGACCGAACTGGTGGAGCAAGCCAAACGGAACAGGACGTCGTAACGGGGGTTGCGGGGTCCCTGCCGCGAAGAATGCCTCGAGTGAATGAAGTGCCGTGAAGTTCTCGACAGACCGCGAAAGTTCGATCGGAACCTGATCGAGGCAGGCCGCCCGCTCGCCCATCGAGTAGTCGCCTTCTGCTGGTTCTGCGACAGCCCCGCTGGGACTCGATCGAAGGAGCACATCTTCCCGCAGTGGCTTCTCAGGCACCACAGGGCCATGGATGAGCGAATCGACCCCACCCGCATCAGCATGCCCCTCGGCGGCGTGTCGCGTTTGAGCGCGGGGAGCGTCGACTGCGCGCCCATTTCAACGGCGAGGTCTGTGCCGGGTGAAACAACGGCTGGATGTCCTTGCTGGAGATAAGCGCCATGCCGATCCTGACTCAGAGTCCGTGCCGCGGGCGAATCACCGATGACGAAGCCACGATCCTTGCGCGATGGTTCGCGAAGACGGCAGTCAACCTCAACGTGTCCCAGCCCTTCAGGCTCCTCGTCGACGAGCCTTCCCGGCATGCGCTTGTTAGCGTCCCGGACGGATTCGCCGTGCACCTCTTCCGTGTCCGCAAGCAGAACGGCGTCTTCGACTGGGTTCAGAAGGCACCGGACGCCGCGTCCTGCTCGCAGGCCCAGCTTGGTGGGATGCGACGGCTCATGGAACTCACTCTAGTGACGCACATCCGCATCGCGGACCACGTCGCGGTCGTCGTTCACGTTCCCGAGCCGCTGCGGTCGAGGGATGTGGTCCCCGAAGGGACCGCCCGTATCTATCCGCTGCCCGACCGCCTGCCGACCTGAGAAGAGCTACCCCTCCACGACGACTACCTGGGCCATTCACACACATTGACCTGATCGAAGACCCGTCGCGGCAGGAGGAGGGGTGGAGTCAGCCGTCATAACGGAGGCCTTCGAATGGGACGTCGAACTGTGGAGCCGAAGGGCGCGCGGCCCATTCATCGACCTCTACCTGCAGAATCCCCCATAGCCGTCCCCGGAATCTGTCGGCAGGCCATGCGACGTTGTCGTCTCCAGCCACGATCGAATCCTCAACCCGGTGCGTCGAGCCCCGCCTCGGCAAGTGCTACCCGCATGGCTACATCCAGTAATTCCAGCCATTCCTGCAACTCCTCCACGGTGAAGCCACCGACTGTCACCTCGTGCTTCGACACGCTGAACGATGCATGGAGCGTCATGGGTTCGTCGTTGTACCGCCTCCTCGCACTCTCCTCTTCATCCGGAGACGAGAGTCTCGCGATGAGAATCGCGTCGTCCAGCACCCGCCGGTTGTACTCGATCTCCAGTAGCTCACCGATCGATGGTCCACCCTCCTCGTCCCAATGCTCCATGGCGGGCGCAGCAGGGTGGTTGCCTTCCCGCCTGGCACCGCAGGCTTCACGCCTGCGGGGAGCCTGTCGTGGGCACGCCGCGCATTCCTCAACGCCACGAACAGGAACTGGTGCTCAGCAGCGACCTGCATGCTCAAAGCCGCTGCGGGGACACAGAACGGCCGTTGCGGGTCGAACGGCGGGCGGCCATCAAGGCTGTCGCGCCATCTTTGAGCGAGCAGGGGTCCTTGTGGCCCTCAAGGTCTGCCCGCATCGAAGCGTCGAAGTACGCCGAATAGAGTTCCATGGCAGCGTGCTCGAACCGCGCGGCCTGCATCCGTGCGGCCTTCGTCCACTGCAGGCCGCCACGCCAGATGATCGGATCTCCGTGCTTCCGCGTCTTCCTCATGCCCTGATGCTGACACGTTCTGTGTGAAGATACCTCGTCGCGCCTACGGGTGTGCCCTCTCCGATTCAGCGCAAGTTCGGAGCGTGCCGGGCGATCACCAGTCTCGTCAGTTGCTCGCCTCGAATCGTGACTGCGTCGAACATCGCATCTGACATGGCCGCAAAGTCTGTCGGACAGCGACGGGCGACGTCTCGCGGCACGAGGTCGGCGAGCGGGCGCACTAAATGGTCGCGCATCCCGAGGTACACGTGGACAAAACCGTCGAGTCCATTTCCGGCGGCGACGTTCAGGAGAGACCGTCCGGAGTCTTGGACACGCCCCGTGCGAGATCGTCAGTGTCTGCTTCAATCGGTTCATCAGGTACTGCGCGGGCTTGGCCGTCTCTCGTCCGCGACCGGAGTCAACTGCGATCACATAGTCGAGGTCGTATACATGGGCTGTGTGTTTCGACGACCGTCCAGGAAGCAGTGGTGTGATTCCGAGGTTGTCGTAGACGCCCCCGTCGGTCATCGAAAGGCGCTGAACCGTCCTGATGCCGGTGTCGAATGCCTCGAACGTGTAGTTGCGTACTAGCTCCCCAGGTCCGCTGCCGCGTCCCTCCGTGGAAGGGGAAAACGGGTGCCTGCCCCCCGCCTTTTCGGAGTACTTCAGCCTTTCCGGGCGGTGGCCGCCGGGCCGATACTGGTGGCGTGTTCCGGATGCGTCCCTGGTCTGCCTATGGGGCCTGTGAGCCCGTGTATTAGCTTGGTGGCGGAGGGCCCTTCGTCCGCGGGGACCGTGGACTGTTGCCTCGAGCACGAACGTTAGATTTCTGCCTTTCCTTGCCTTCTCGTCCGGGACACACCTTACGATCCGACAACGGCGGGAGGGCCGGAACCATGGATGTCCTATTCAAACGGTGCGCGGGACTGGATGTGTCCAAGCGCGATGCAAAGGCCTGCGTGCGTGTTGCCGGCGGCGGGAAGATCACGCAGACGATCACGACGTGGACCTCGATGACGAACCAGGTTCATGAACTGGCCCGTCACCTGCTCCGCGAACGCGTGGGCCTGGTCGTGATAGAGGCGACCAGCGATTATTGGCGCCAGTTCTATTTCATCCTGGAGGAGGCCGGTCTCAACGTTCAACTGGTCAATGCCCGGGATGCGAGGAATCTGCCCGGGCGCAAGACCGACGTCTCGGACTCCGCGTGGCTGGCCCAGCTTGGCGCCCACGGGCTGGTCCGCGGCTGTTTTGTTCCGCCGGCCGATATCCGCCGGATCCGCGACCTGACTCGGGCCCGGACGGCAATCACCGATGAACGCTCCCGGGAGATTCTGCGGCTGGAGAAGATGCTCGAGGACTCTGGCATCAAACTCTCCTCGGTCGCAACCGATATCACGGGTGTCTCCGGACGGCTCATGCTCGAGGCGCTGATCGGCGGCGAAGAGGACCCGACGGTTCTCGCTGAGATGGCACGGACAAGGATGCGCCCGAAGATCCCGGCGCTGGTCGAGGCCTTGACCGGGCGGTTCAATGACCACCATAGGTTCCTGGCCCGGCTGCACCTGGACCGGATCGATGCGCAGAGCAATGATCTTCGGCGGGTTGATGACAGGCTAGAAGGACTCATGGCCCCTTTCGCCCAGGCCCGGGAACTGCTAGCGAGCATCCCGGGCATCGGTGACCGGATCGCCGATGTCATCATCGCCGAAACCGGGGCCGACATGAGCATCTTTCCCACCGCCGGGCACCTGGCCTCGTGGGCCGGGGCCGCGCCCGGGGCCAATGAATCGGCAGGACGGGTCAAGTCCACGAAAACGCGGCCCGGGAACCGGTACCTCAAACGCGCCTTGGGCACCGCGGCCCTCTCGGTATCCCGGTCCCAAACGACCTACCTCGGCGCGAAGTACCGCCGCGTCAAATCCCGGCGCGGGCCCATGAAAGCACTCGTCGCCCTCGAACAGTCGATCCTCATCGCCATCTGGCACATGCTTACCAACGGCGAACTCTATGCCGACCCGGGACCCGACTACTTCGTCCGCAGAAAGCCCGTCCAGGCACAGATCCGCGCCGTCCACCAGCTCGAATCCCTCGGCTACACCGTCACCCTCGAACCCCGCCCGGCCGCATAACAGGCCCCGGCCAAGACTCCATTTTCACGTTAGTGCCGGAAGGAGTGCAGGGAAGGCAGCTGATGCTGCGACCGCGTCGGCGACCGGAACGGAGTCGGTGATCCGACCGTACGGTGAGCTGGAAGAAACAAGGCTGCCGAACCGGACCGCGTTCGCCGTGGCCAGGTCAGTGGCGGAAATGATCGCGTCGAGGTTCGGGTGGGTGACTTCATTCATCAGTCGCTGACCAAAGTCTCGATGCATGACCGCTTGGACGAGGGATTCCGCCCGGCTGAAGCTTCTCCCGGTGGCGATGCTCCTCCAGCTTTGTACGGACGCGATACGAGACATTAATCCCCGCCGAATATGAATGCCTCGGCCGACGCGGATCACGTGGATTGTCAAGGCCCCCGTTCGCCTTCCACCGCATCGCCCACGGCGAGCCCGGGCAGCAGCACCGAGCCGGGCTTGAGCAGGCTGTGTGTCCGCGCGATGAACGCCGCACGCAGTTTGACGGCAGGTCGGCCCGCGCCCTGACGCATACATAGTTAGGGGCAGGGACCCGGGGGTCTATGTGAGGGGTATGTTTTTCGCTGATAAACAAGGAGAAAAGATCCCTGCTAAATCAGCACAAACAGCCCCCTCCCACTGCGATCACCACATGTCCACCAACTTTGAGTTCCGACAGCACACACCTGCCATTCTCGATGTCGAGGGTGAGGGAAAGACCATGTGATACGTTCACGTAGGTTCGCCCATAGACTCTGAGCGCATCAATGGCCGGGCGGAAAGAAGCCGACGCACGGGAATCGGTGTCCCGAGAAGTCATTTCCTGAGACCCGCCTCAGCGATCCGGGACCGATCGCCGGTTCATCCATGAGGCAATCTGGGTACGGGAGGTCATACCCAGTTTGGACAGAATGCTCTCGACATGTCCTTCTACGGTCCTTGTCGACAGGACCAAGTTGTCTGCAATTTCGCGGTTGCTCTGACCGTCGGCAATAAGTGTTGCTACTTGGCGTTGTCTTTTGGTCAGCGCGCCTGCCTCCCTGTCGGAGGCTGAATCTTGCTCGGAAACTTTAAAGCCCAATACCCGGGCTCTCACTTCTTCTGGGCTCATTCGATAGCCTCTCGCGAGAGCTTCACGATAGGTTCGAGGGCCGAGTGCCTTGTGGGCCCGCTTGGCCCATCTGTCGTGGGCTCCGGCCAGATCCGGACCGAAGGAATCAATGCTGCTTTCCACGGCTTCCCAGACACGGGACGCGACTCCCTGGATGACCGCTGCGTCCTCATATTTGGTTTGCTCGGCGAGTGCACTGGAAACGACCTCAAGGTTGAGTGCCGTCACTACTTTGTCGTCGAAAACCAAGGCACGGGCAAGGCTCTGGTGGGCGTATTCGAGGGCACCTTCCGGGTTCCCCTGCGCCCAGGCACAGTAGGCCTTCGACCATAACGTCAGGGACTTTGCATAGGTCTCACCGACCGTATCGCTGATCGCTATTGACTCTCCTGAAACTTCTTCAGCCTTTGGGAAGTCGCCCATCAGCGCATACGTGGTGCTCAGTTGAAACAGCACCAACATGGTGCCTTCGATGCGATTCGCCGCCCGACTCCGCGCCAATGCCTTTTCGAATGTTGCGGCGGCTGCGGATGGATTTCCCCCAAAGAGGAGGAGGCTGCCGGACCAGATCTGGATCTGGGTTTCAATGTCGTCAAAATCTGGTTCCGAAATCTTCCCGGCGGCCCTCAATTCTTCGAGAAGAAGGGTGCATTCCGTGAGACGCTGGTGACTCCCGGCCAAGTCGCCTTGGACCGACGCCATCCAGGCGGCGACACATAGGGCGCGGCACTTCTCGATATCATGCTCGGTCGACGCCGCGAGGACCAGATCCAACCACCGACGGCCCTCGCTGACGAAGCCTCCGACCATCCAGTGAAATCGAAGCGCTGTTACGAGCTGTAAAGCCAAGACATCTGAGGACTCCATGCGGGCAGTGCAATACGTGAGAGCCGCCCGTATGTTCTCGTGCTCCACACGTAGTCGGCTAATCCATATGTTCTGTTCCTGCGACCAAAATTCCTCAGCGCTGGATTGGGAAAGTTCCAGGTAGTACTGGAGGTGCCTTCGGCGCAGAGCTGCCTCCTCGCCGGCGTCTTGCGCGCGCTCAAGACCATACTGGCGGATGGTCTCCAGAACCTGATACCTGACGCTTTTCGGGGTCACGATGGCAATGAGGATCGACTTGGAAACAAGAGAGTCGACCACCTCGAGAATGGAGCTCTGGGAGAGGATCTCGTCGGAGCAGGTGCGTTCTATGGCGTCGAGATCGGCGCTTCCGGCGAACACCGACATCCGCCGCCAAAGAACCTTTTCTTCCGAAGAGCACCGTTCATAACTCCAGTCGATGAGTGCACGCAGGGTCTGTTGACGGGGCGGGGCCGTTGGACTCCCGGAGGTCAGAATCGCGAAGCGGCTCTTGAGTCGCTCCAGGAGCTGCCTGACACTGAGTGATCTAAGGCGCGACGCAGCAAGTTCAAGAGCCAGGGGGATCCCGTCGAGTTGGATACAGAGTTCGGCCGCTGCGGCAATGTTTTCATTGGTGATCCGGAAGTCCGGGGAGCTGGCCCTGGCCCGATCATGGAGGAATGCCAGCGAGTCGATCCGCCGGACAGCTGTTTCATCCAGCACTTCGTTGGCTTGCGGAAGCTCAAAGGGTAGGACGGGCAATATCCTTTCGCCTTTGACCCCCAGCCGTTCCCTGCTTGTGGCCAGAATGCTCAGCCTGGGACTGTTTTCGAGCAGTTTCTCAACCAGTAGCCGACAGCCAGGCAGCACATGTTCGCAGTTATCGAGTATCACCAGCAAATGCCGCTGCGAAAGGTGCGCACTCAATTGATCAGCAACGCTTTGGGTCGACGTAGTACGAATCTCGAGTGCTGACATCAAAGCTTCAGGGACTAATGCGGGATCGGTCAACGGCGCAAGGTCCACCAGCCAGACGCCATCTTCGAATGACGCTCTGACCATCATCCCGACGTGAAGGGCGAGCCGCGTTTTCCCAACTCCTCCAGGGCCGATGAGGGTGACAAGCCGGGACTCCGCCATGGCGTCGCGCACATTGGCTATGTCTTTCCGCCGGCCGACGAAGTTTGTCAGCTGCAGCCTTAAGTTGCCCGGTCCCTTAGCCTCCGTCATGGTGCGGACAGGTTTCCCTTCGATGAGGCCTGAGCACTTTCCGGAACTGCCAGGCTCAGCCTATCCACGCCATGCATAGCATCGGCAGCTCTGACCAAGGCCAGGTGCGAAAATGCCTGCGGGAAATTCCCCGCCATCCGATGCTGTTGAACATCAAACTCTTCACTGAGAAGACCCAGTTCGTTGGCCAGCCCGACGAGCCGATCCATGAGCTTATGTGCTTCGTCCCGGCGGCCGCTGCGTGCATATTGCTCCACCAGCCAGAACGAACAAGCCAGGAAAGGGTGCTCGCCAGGTTCAAGGCCGTCAACGCCGCTGTCGGTCCGGTATCGCATCAACAAACCCCCGCTGGCCAGCAACTCCCTTTCAATCCGCGAGACGGTTCCAAGCATGTGTTCATCGTCGTAAGCCAAAAACCCCACCTGCGGAAGGACCAGGAGGGATGCATCGGTCTGGACACCCCCGTAGCTCTGCGTAAATGAGTTGAGTTCCTGACTAAAGCCTCGTTCCATTATCTCTGTGCGCATACGGTCCCGGAGCTGTTCCCAACGGTCGACCGGTCCGGTGAGCCCGTGTTCTCGAACGGCCCGGACACCGCAGTCAAACGCAGCCCACATCATGACCCGGGAATGGGTGAAATACCTGGTGGGGCCCCGCATCTCCCACAATCCGAAGTCCTCGTCATCGAGGTGCTTCTCAACAAAGGACAGGAGCGCACGCTGAAGCGGCCAGGAAAACGAATCTTCTTTACCGCCGGCGAGTCGTAGCCGTTCCAACGCCACCATTACTTCGCCGACCACATCGGCTTGGTACTGCGAGGCCGCTGCGTTACCTATGCGGACTGGTACAGCGCCGTTGTACCCAGGGAGGTGGTCCAAGACTTTTTCTGGCAGGTCACGCTCGCCCGCCACCCCATACATAATCTGTATATCCTCGGGGTCTCCGGCGAGGGCCCGCAATAGCCAGTTCCGCCACTTGAGAGCCTCCGCCTCATAGCCGTGCGTGAGCATGGACTCGAGAGTGAGCGCCGCGTCCCGCAGCCAGCAAAATCGGTAGTCCCAGTTTCGCGTTCCCCCGAACTCCTCGGGCAGTGAAGTCGTTGGAGCTGCAACGATGCCACCCGTTTCAAAGTGGGACAAGGCCCGCAAGACGAGGAGGGACCGTTTCACCATGGGGCTATAGGGCCCATCCTGACGGCAATTTCCTCCCCAGGTTTTCCAAAACCTCAGCGCCCCGCTGAGTGCGACATCAAAATCAACCGGGTCTGGGAGCGGCCGATATGAGGGAAACCAATCCAGCTCGAAGTCCAGATGCTGGCCGGAGGCAACGGCGAACGAACTGCCATGGCCCTGAGCGTGCGGGTCCGGCAGCGTTTCGCAGTGGAGAGCCCAGGCATCCGGGCCGGCCATGGCAACCAAACTGTCTTTCGAACCGGAACGAACACGACTTGTCCATGGCTTCAGTGCACCGTACTGGGGACGAATCGACAGTTCCTGGCGCATCAAAACTTCACCTTCAAGCCCGATGACTCGTCGCAATATGGATGAACCCGGAAGGCCTACAGGCATGAGGTCGACCACTTTGACCCGACCTTCGGCGGTTTCCCAGATGGTCTCCAGGACAAAAGTCGATTCCACGTAGTGTCGGTCGATCACCTGCGCTGACATGTGCTGAGGGGCGATAACCCAGCGGCCGTGCTCCTCTGTTCCAAGTAAGGCCGCGAAAGTCGAAGGAGAGTCGAAGCGCGGGAAACAGAGCCAATCGACGCTTCCTCGCTTGGACACAAGGGGCCCCGTCGTAAGGTCCGACAGCAGTGCGTAATCCTCGATTGATTCCGCCATATGCCTACTAAAGCACAAAGGCTGTCCGTGCGCGCACAGTCGCGCACGCCACCGCTTCGATCCAGCTCAGACTGAGAAGTTGCGCCTCTGACGCACTGGGGGCTCTGCGGTGCTGCTCCGCATGGTTCGGTTCCCAGGATCGGAGCACGGCGCACCCAGTGGAAACAAGATCGGGTAGTCAATCGCGTAGTTTCCCCCGTCCCGAACGCAGCACTGCGCGACATTCTGAAGTCCTGGGAAGAACCGTAACCGTTACGAAAGCAGGAAAGGGAGTGTAGGCGATGACACGAGAAGAAGCCTTTGTTCGTTGCCCGAAAGACTCGTATGTGGAGTTCTACAGTGGGGAATGGGTGATCGTCCCATACGAGCCGGTACAGCAGCCTCAGTTCTTCTACTGCGACCCTGGTGGTCAAACCGCCAGAACCCAAACTCTTTCCGCGAGGTATTAGTTACTGGTGCACCGTTCTTCGCGCGGTAAGTCTGTAGTGGGTTACGGGCTATTTTCTTCTTGGTCGTCAGGACCATACACAGATACCTCCGGCACTCCCCCATTGACGTAGTTCGGGTACGGATACACGGCCAGTCCGGCGGCGATAGTGGAACGGAGCCATTCGACAGGCCGGGACGGCACGGTGCGTCGGCAGGTGTAGAGCGTGACACGCCCAGGCTTGATACTAAAGGGAAGCGTGAACTGGCGAATGTTCCCTTGAGATTCGGCTATATCAGCCAAAGCCTTGGGCACCACACTCACATGGTCGGTGACGGCGAGGACCTGCGATACTACCGCGAAGCTGGGAAGGGTGATTGTGACCGAGTCGCCGATGCCTACCTCACGCAGGCGCTGGAGGACGTGCTCGTGGCCCAGCGCTTTGGAGGCCACAATGTGCTTCTCCGCACCAAGGTCTTGGAGGGAAGGGCTGGCGGACAAGCGAGGGTGCTCAAGGGCACATATGCCTACATAGGGCATATCCATCAGTGGCTCAATGAGCAAATCGTCCTCATGGATTGCGGGAATGCCGATCGCGGCATCGACCTCATTCCGCACCAACCGGTCATGAAGCTGCGCTGTGTCCAGTGGAATGACGTCGATTCCTACGTTGGGCGCGGCTGCCAGAACAGCGCGAATGATGTAAGGAAACAGCGCCATCAGGCCCAGGTCGGTCATCATCAGCCTGAACCGGTGCGTGCTGACTGCTGGGTCAAAGGTAGCTGCACCCCGCACTGCAGAGTCCAAAGCACGAAGCGATTGGCTCAATTCTGGATAGAGACCGAGAGCCATTGGTGTTGGCTCTAAACCATTGGGGCCGCGGAGGAAAAGCGGGTCTGTGAACACCTTTCGCAACTTGGAAAGTGCATAACTGACCGAAGGCTGACTGATGGTCAGGATTTCAGCGGCATCAGTCACGCTTCGCGTCTCAAACACCAATGCAAATACGCGCAGGAGGTTCAGATCGTACTTCGCGCCAGGTTCGTCCATACCCACAGAGTAGTGGAAGAACCACCCTCATAGACAACATCTATTTTTATATACGCAAATTCTATTTGATAAACAAAGGTCTGAGGCCTACCGTGAATCAGGTGGTGATGCAGAGCACATAGCATCCGGCCCGGCCTGCGGAAAACGTGAGAAAACCCGAAGTACGCTCGCTCGGCAATTACGCAAAAAAGGTGGAAAACAATGACGTACACCGTCGCCGGCATGCGAGGGCAAGTCGCTCAGCGCCGTCAGACCAATGACGGCTCCTCGCGCCGATACTTAACTTTCTGGGAGAGTACAAATGACTAAGCAGCGTGGCTACAAATGGATTTCTGCGGAAATCGAGCGGTTGGACCCTAACGTCGACTACGAAACTATTTGGAAGCTATCGACGTGCTATTGGGTCAACGACTTCATGATGAGCTTCCTTTACACAACCGGGTTTCCCCATTTCACCCTGCCTCCCACCGGACCGAAGTCACTGGAAGCAACCAACAAGATCTTCGCGCGAACTGACAAGCGCGAGGAAGATACAACCGATCACCTGTGGACCTGGTTCGAGCGCGGGCCATCCAGTCCCGAAATGCAAAAATCCGTTGATATCGTCAACAAGATTCATGAGGCGATTTGGAAGAAGAACCCCGGGCTCTTTTCCAATGTCGATGATTTCATCTACACCATCTGTGTCCTCGGGGCGGACATGCACAGACTCCGACTGCGCGTGGGAATGCCCGGTTTTACCGAGAACCAGCGGATCGCCACACACAAGTACTGGTATGAGGTCTCCAAGATGTTCCTCAGCGAAGTCGGTCCGGTTTCGGACCAGTTCCCGGAAAACTTCGAAGGAATGCTCACCTACATGGCGGACTTCGAGGCCCGGGACTGGCCACAGACAGACGTCGGACATAAAGCAGCGATGCTCTTGATCGACAAATTTGGCGAGAACTGGTTTCCCAAGGGATTCCACTGGGTCGGCAGGAACCTCATCAAGTCGTTGCTCGACGAGCCAAGCCACAGGGTCCACCGGATCCCGTATACCAGCAGGTTTGTCACCAAAATATTCGAGCTGATCATCCTGGCAGCCTTCTTTGCGAAAGAGAAAGTCCTACCGGACCCAACCATCTCAACGCCGGAGCGGCACCGCGAAGCGGCTGCAAAGCTGGGCCAGCTGACGCGGACCGAGCGCAAGTTCAAGAGTGCAGCCTAGGTCGACAAATCCACATGAATCACAACTCTCTCCATCACTCGCCGTCTATCGGCATGAACGAAAGTATGTGTCAAAAATGACCACGAATATTTCCCGTGCCACCCAGACCCGGGCTGGGCTGTTCATCGACGGAACCACTATCGAAACCGGCAACTGGTCACCTGTTCATGACCCTTCCGATCCGAGCACGGCTGTCGGCTACTCCGCAGACGCGTCGTTGCACGAATCCCGCGCCGCCGTTGCCGCAGCCGACGCTGCATTCCCTGGATGGGCCGCAACCCCGATACTCGACAGGGTCTCGCTCATCCTGGACGCATTAAGCGGGATCGAGGGCTACGAGAATCAACTGTCGGAACTCCTGGTGCGCGAAAACGGCAAGACCTTGCAAGAGGCGTCCATAGATGTCACCGTGTTCGAACTTCGTTTCCGCGCGGCATGTGAGCTAGCGGCGACGGTCGCTGAACCGGTACGGCTTGCCGGCCCGCCTTTCCGGACGGAAGTTCACCGGCTTCCGGTAGGCGTCGTTAGCATCATTGTCCCGTTCAACTGGCCGTTGGCAATCCTGGCGGCGAGTCTTCCATATGCGCTCGTGGCCGGAAACACCGTCGTGGTCAAAGCGCCGCCCACTACGCCGCTTGCGGTTATGCGCGCTCTGGAGATTCTTGGTTCACGGCTACCCAAAGGGGTGATCAACGTGATCAGCGGCGCAAATTCTGACGTCGAACCACTAATCACCGACTCCAGAGTCCAACACGTTGTCTTCACTGGCAGCACCGCGGCGGGCACTCGCATCATGACACTGGCAGCACAATCGCTGACCAAGGTCACGCTGGAACTCGGCGGCAACGACCCTGCCATCATTCTTGATGACGCGGAGCTCAGCGACTCTATGCTCTCAGAGCTTGTCGCAGCGTGTTTTCTCACGTCCGGGCAAGTGTGCATGAGCGTCAAACGCATCTACGTTGCTCGTAGCCGCTTCGCAGAACTTGCCGATGGAATGGGCCGTATTCTCGAAAACTATATAGTGGGCAACGGCTTTGATCCTGCCGTAAACATGGGCCCCTTGAACAGCGCTGCACAGCGTGACCACGTCATTCAACTCCTTGATCAGGCTCGCCGCACTGGAACTGAGGTCCGTGAGTTCGGTCGGATGACGGAACAGGCCCTTGCTGGCGCTGGCCACTATCTTCTGCCCTCGCTGGTTCTCGATCCTCCAGCCCACCTTGATATCGTCACTCTGGAACAGTTCGGCCCGACGGTTCCGATTATGCCCTTTGATGACCTCGATGAATTGATCGGGCAGTTGAACAATGAATGGTCCGGTTTGTGTTCATCGGTGTGGACCTCCAATGAGGAACTTGGCGGTGACATAGCACGGCGAATGAGGACCGGCACGACGTGGGTGAACCAGGCAAACGCCGGTGCATGCGATGACCGCGCTCCATTTGGCGGCTTCCGGCAGAGCGGAATCGGCCGAGAGATGGGAACCGACGGGATCCTTGACTTCACGGAACCCCACACAGTGACATTCCGCGCCTGACAGATCCCGCAGTGGTGGTGTCGCCCCTGACCAACAGACACCACCACTGAAACTGCTGCTTCACCCGACACTCACCGAAGCTGTGCTCCGCCAGCAGCCCGGTGATCGCACGCGCCCCTGGATCGCTACTGCCGTCCAGGGGTTGCGTGTTATATTCGCCGCCCACCCCGTCATGGCCAACACCAAACGGCAGCGGACCCAGCTCCACCCACTCAAGGCGCGGAAGCCACCTGCGCGGCCCTGGCTCTATTTCCGCTTGCCAATCAGCCCCTCCTGCACCACGGGTCTGGTCTGAATGCTGCCCCTGCTGACCTCTGGCCCGGAGGAACACTACTGACGGGCGACCAACCCGACCTTACCGACCCGTGGGTCCACGCGCATGACTTCCGCCCATGTGCAGGCAGCGCCGCTATCCACCTCACCGTCCTGCCCCCGAAACCCTGATCAGCACGCATTAGAGGCGACCAACGCGTACGGCATAGCGGCAACCGGATTTCGGGACGCATTCGCTATGCCAAACGGCCCATCAAATAGCTATGAGGACCGATCGCCCGCCAAACCGAGCATTCTCGTAACGCCTTTCACTGCCACCAGGTCCTTCATCCGAGACGCCTACAAAGCCTCATAGACAGTATCTATTCTGACATTCATACATTCTATTTGATAAATAATACGTTCGGCTTTATCGTGAATTAGGTGGTGATGCAGAGCACAAAAGCATCAACCAAGTGAGCGGAAGCGTGAAGAAATCCGCGGAACGCTCCTCAGCAAATACGCAAGAAAAGGTGGAAACAATGACGTACACCGTCGACAGCATGCGCAAGGCTCCGGAAGGATACGCGTGGAGCCGCTTCGGCCAGCCGGAGTACACGGACTGGCTTGACGAGAGCCTTTCCTGGAAGGAGAGCTGCTACATCGGCGACTGGTCCTTCTTGTGGCAGCACCGTTTCACCGGTCCGGACGCGCTGCGCCTGTTCGAGGAAACCACGGTGAACAGCTACAAGAAGTTCGATATCGGGCAGTCTAAGCACGCAATTCACACCAACCGGAGCGGCAAAGTCATTCACGAAGGTGTGCTCACACGCTTCGGTGAGGAGGACTTTGTTGTCCACGGGCGCGGCGGCTTCTGGGCTGCTTTCAATCTTGAGCACGGCAACTACAACGCTCAAGTGTCGAAAGAAGACTGGTTCATCTTCCAGGTCTCGGGTCCGGCCGCAGTAAAGGTCCTCAAAGCCCTCACGGACTCAGACGAACTACTGAACGCCAAATACATGCATGTCGTCCCGATCACAGTAGCCGGGCACGAAATACATGCCCTTCGCCAGGGCATGGCCGGTGAAGTCGGGTTCGAACTTCAGGGCCCCAAAGAAGCCGGTCAGGCCGTCTACGACGCCGTACTCGAAGCCGGCAAGGCATTTGGCATCCGCAAGTTGGGTGGCAGGGTGGCCGCGATCAACCATCTCGAGGCGTGTTTTCCAACCATTGCCACTGACTACATCCCGGCGATCTTCGATGAGGACATGGCCGAGTACCTGAAGTACTTCCAATCCTCAATGCCCGCCTTCGCGCAACCTGCATATATCGCCGGCAGTTACGAGGGAAAGGACATCAGCGAGTACTACCGCAGCCCCATCGAATTGGGGTGGGGCCGAACAGTGAACACTGATCACGACTTCCTCGGCCGTGAAGCCCTCGCTGAAGAGAAGGAGAATCCTCGCCGGGTCATCAGAACCCTCGAATGGGACGGAGACGACGTCGCCGAGGTTCAGGCTTCCTTGTTCCGGGACGGGGAGCACTACGACTTCATGGACATGCCTCGGGACCAACGCGGTTTCATGTGGGCGGACCGCGTCGAAGTCGACGGAATCCTTGCAGGAGTGGCCACCTCGCGGGGATACAGCTACTACTTCCGCAAAATGCTCTCCCTGGCCACCATCGACGTCGAGTATGCCGAACCAGGTACCGAAGTCAGCGTCATCTGGGGAGCCCCCGGCCACCCACAAAAAACCATCCGAGCCATTGTCAGGCCAGCCCCCTACAAGACCGATAAATCACGAGGTGATCTCCTTGCAACCGTCTAGCACGACACTCCCGGCACCAGCTGCCGCCGCCTCAGGGCCCCAGGACATCGGGCGTCTGGTTGTCAGCTGTCCGGACCAGCCAGGCATCGTCGCCAAATTGACACAACTGCTCGGTCAGCACGGAGCCAACATACTCTCCCTGGACCAGTTCACAACCGGCCCCGAAGACGGCACGCTCTACCAGCGGACCGTGTTCCATCTGCCGGGCTACGCAGCCCGCAAGGAGGGCCTGGAAGCTGATATCCAAGCGAAGTTGGCGGGTCCGCTTGACATGCAGTGGAAGCTTACCGACGCTTCCAAGCGCAAACGCGTGGCAATCTTCGCCTCGAAGACGGACCACTGCCTGTTAGATCTGCTGTGGCGGCACCGGCGTGGTGAAATCCCGATGGATGTCGTCATGGTCATATCCAACCACCCCGACCTCGCGGACCAGGTTCGCCCCTTCGATATCCCCTACTTTTACGTTCCGGTCACCGGAGATAAAAAGGAGGCCGAACGCAAGCACCTTGAACTGCTCAACGGCAACGTCGACCTCGTGGTCCTTGCCCGGTATATGCAAATCATCTCGGCTGAATTCCTGGACGAAGTGGACGTCCCCGTGATCAACATCCATCACTCCTTCCTCCCCGCCTTCATCGGTGCAGGACCCTATCAGAAGGCCAAGGATCGCGGCGTCAAGCTCATCGGCGCAACCGCGCACTACGTAACCAAGGACCTCGATGAAGGGCCGATCATCGAACAGGACGTCATCAGGGTCACTCACCGGGAATCAACACCGCAGTTGATGCGCTTCGGAGCGGACGTTGAGCGGAGCGTCCTCTCCAGGGCCGTTGCCTGGCACTGTGAGGACAAGGTCATGCGCGACGGCAACACAACGATTGTGTTCTAGCCATGGAAACGGCACAGATTATTGACGGCAAGGGCCTGGCAGCGCGTCTCCGAGAAGAGCTCCGCTCCGAGGTAGAACAGTTCAAACGCGCCACCGGCCGCCCGGTTGGGCTCTCGACCGTCCTCGTGGGCGATGACCCGGCCTCTGAAGTCTACGTCGGCAGCAAACGTCGGCTCTCGCAACAGGCGGGGATCGATGATCATCATCGACGCCTGCCGGCCGATGCGACGCAGGAACAGGTAGCCGCTGTTCTGGATGAATTGGCTGCCGATCCTGCAGTTGCCGGTATTCTGCTTCAGCTTCCGCTGCCAAGCCACTTGGATGCCAAGGCCCTCATCGACCGCATACCTTGGGAGAAGGATGTCGACGGGCTGACAACGACCAGCGCTGGCCGTCTCGCCCGAAATTTGGACGGACTGCGGCCCTGCACACCGCTTGGCGTGATCTCCCTGCTTGAGGCTGAAGGCGTTCGGCTTCAGGGAATCAATGCGGTTGTTGTCGGACGGTCCGATCTGGTCGGAAATCCCTTGTCCCGGCTCCTGCTGCAAAAGGATGCGACCGTGACGCTTGCCCACTCCAAAACGGAAGATCTTGCAGAAGTCACCAGCCGGGCGGCATTGGTGATTGCTGCCGCCGGTGTCCCCGGCCTGCTTGGAAAGCAGCACATTTCACCAGGGGCTGTAGTGATCGATGTGGGAATCCACCGGACGGCGAACGGCCTGGTGGGCGACGTCGACTTCGACGCAGTAAGCGGAGTGGCGTCCAGGATAACCCCAGTGCCTGGCGGCGTCGGCCCAATGACCATTGCTGAACTACTCAGAAACACGCTGAAAGCGGCGCAGCTCCAAAACTAGGGCTACTAGTCCAACACGGCCCTGGGCCGTATCAACTCCGATTTTGCCGAGGACGGCGGAATCCAATAAATCCTTACCGAAGGACCACCATGTCACCAACCAGTGTCGCCACCGTTGTCGGCAATGCGAAAATCAACCGATTTCACATCAAAGTCGCAGGTATCTGCGCTCTCCTCATGGTCATCGACGGGTATGACCTCGTTTCGTTCGGATCCGTCATTCCCCTCCTCATCAAGGACTGGGGCGCGGACCCCGTAGCCCTTGGCGTCGTCGCCTCCATGGCCCTGGCCGGGATGTTTGTCGGCGGACTGCTCGTAGCCCCCTTGGCCGACAAATACGGCCGCCGAAAAGTGCTTGTAGCCGGCCTGCTCCTGGTCAGCTTCGCGGCGTTTGCCTGCGCCTTCGCCGGGTCTGTGCTTGTCCTGGGAGCATTGCGATTCATCGTCGGTATTGCCCTGGGAACACTGGTGCCGAACCTTGTAGCTCTCACCGGCGAGATCGCGCCTAACAAGTCGAAGGCACTCTTCGTAGCAACGGTATCGGCCTTCTACGCCGTCGGTGGCGTCAGCGCGGCCCTGATTTCGATCTGGGTTGAGCCGTTCCTGGGCTGGCACGGGGTCTTCTACGTATCCGGGCTTTCTATTTTCCTGGTTCCCGTGGTCTTGAAGCACCTGCCGGAATCTCCTGAGTTCCTGGCCCTGCGCGGCGATCGGAACCGGCTGGATGCGGTGATGAAGCAGATTGAGCCAGGTTGGGACTCCGGACTCGAGATAGTCCAGCCTGCCCGTGCTCAGTCGAACTCCCGCATCGCACAACTGTTTACCAACGGAAACGCTTTGGCGTCATCGCTGATGTGGGTCTTCTTCATCATGACCATGCTCCTGACCTACGCACTGAACACCTGGCTGCCCAAACTGATGCAGAACGCGGGATTTGAGCTTGGTTCAGCCATGTGGACACTTGTCGTGCTCAACGCAGGCGGGCTTCTCGGATCGATCGCAGGAGGTTGGATGGCCGGGCGTACTTCCTACCGGAAAACCCTCATTGGCTACTTCGCGGTGGCAATTGCTTCGCTGCTGGTGCTCTCTGTTCGGCCTGGCCCGCTCGTCCTGAACATCGCCCTGTTCACGGCAGGAGCAACAATCATCGGGATCCTGGCTATCATCCACGCCTTCGCTGTGGAGTTCTACCCGGTTCATGTCCGCACGACAGGCGTCGGATGGGCGTCAGGCAACGGACGTGTCGGTGCGATCGCTGGTCCGATCCTTGGAGGTGCCCTTGTGGCAGCCCAGCTCCCTCTGCAAATCAACTTCCTTCTCTTGACCATCCCCGCAGTCATCGCAGTCATTGCCGTGATCATCGTGACTGCCCGCCGGTTCAAAATGCCGGCAGCTCCAGTAGAAGAACGCGTTCCCACCGCCTAAGCACCCGCATCCAAGCCACCCTCCCCCTCCAGCTCAAGAAGGAAACCCGTGGGATCGTCGTCCCCAGAAGCGCCGTTGTCTTTCTGCCTTTCGGAGAGTTGAAGTGTTACCTCCAATGCTGAGATCACGCGCGGACATTTCAATTGACCGTCCACATCGCTGGGCTAAGCAACTCGTCGCCCACCTGAGCCGGAATGTCCCATCGGAACAATCGCCGGAGGGCGATGTCCTCACTATCGGCGGCGGGAAAGGAATCGTGCTTGTCGAGTCTGACAAGTTGGTGCTGCTCGTCATCGCCCCTGATACCGCTTCGTTGGAGCACATAGAAGGCGTACTGGCCCGGCACCTTCAACGTTTCGCCCGCCAGGAGCAACTGAACATCTTGTGGCTCCGGTAGGAAATTACCCTCCTGTTCCGCGGCCCCGATGCCACGGCAAAGCGCATTGGGGCCAAGTCCACTGCAATTTCAATTAGAGAACATTTGTCAACCAATAAAGGAGACCTTGATGTCGAAGAGGAGAATGCTCGTCGTCGGCGCGCATAGCGCAGATTTCGTCTGGCGCTCTGCAGGTGCCGTTGCCGCCCACACCAAAGCTGGCGGCGAGGCACTTGTCTTGGCCCTGTCATACGGCGAACGGGGGGAATCTGGTGAGCTGTGGAAGGTACCCGGGCAGACTGAGGACAACGTCAAACGTATCCGGCATGAGGAAGCGTCAAGGGCAGCGGCAATTCTTGGAGCTGATTTCCAGGCCTTCGATCTGGGAGACTATCCGCTGGAGATCGGCCCGGATGTCATTTCTCGTCTTGCCGAATTGATGCGGGACTTTCAACCCCACGTGACCCTCACTCACCCGGCGAAGGACCCTTACAACCCGGACCATCCCGTCGCCCACGCCGCCGTGGCTCGTGCCCGGCTTCTGACAGCCGGTGCTGGCGTGGACAGTGGTTTTCGCACAGCGCCCCCGGCAGAGTTTTTGGCCTTCGAACCCCACCAGCCTGAACTCTGTGAGTTCACGCCCTCGGTCTTTGTCGACATCAGCGAAGTCTTTGAGCTCAAAATGCTGGCAATGAAAGAGATGAAGGCCCAGCAGTACCTGCAGGAGTACTACAGCCAGCGAGCCGAGCACCGGGGCAACCACGCCCGCAAGGTCACCGGCAACAAGCAGATCCGCCAGGCCGAAGCGTTCCAGCGACTACTGCCCAACGTCGTCGATCAGCTCTAGGAAAGGAAACAGGCATGAACGCTCCTGCCAAGCAACTAATGGAACAAGCTGCGACACTGCCCACCGCAAATATCGGGGATGCCATGGACAGGCTGAACGTCGTCGATTCCGGCATTCATCCAGTCTGGCCAGGGGCACGGATAGTCGGCCGCGCGTTCACAGTCATGACCGCCGGTGGGGACAACAAAGCCATTCATGATGCTCTAGACCTTGCCGCCCCCGGCGAGGTCCTGGTCGTGAATGGTCAGGCCGCAACGCACCGGGCCCTCATCGGGGAACTCATAGCCGGTCGGGCTGCCGCGTCAGGGGTGCTCGGGTTTGTTATTGATGGCGCTGTCCGTGACGTCCGGGACTTGCAGCTGATGCAGTTTCCTGTGTTCGCCAGGGCAATCTCACCGGCTGGTCCATACCGGAATGGGCCCGGCTACTGTCAGCGACCTGTGGCCATAGGCGGGGTTGTTGTGAGTCCCGGGGACCTCATCGTCGCCGACGACGACGGGGTGGTTGTGGTCCCGCATCAGTTCGAGGCCGATGTCATTGCAAAGGCCGCCCTCAAGCACGAGCAGGAACTCGCGCAACGACATGCGATAACTGGTTCGGCCAGCACTCACTAAGCCGGTCATCGGCCGCAAAACCTGGTTAGTAAACCGCAAGGAACGGAGAAACAAATGCCATCGTCTACACCGGTGGTTCCCGGGACATACGTCTTTGATGTTGTTCAGAGCGCCCGAGGATATGCACTAAATCGCCTATGTGGCTCCCTCAAAGACCCAGCCAACCGCGAAATTTTCACTGCGGATGAGGCCGCATACTGCGAGGCATATGGCCTCACCGCCGAGCAACGCGATGCCATCCTTCAGCGCGACTGGACCCGGATGCTGGACTTGGGCGGCTCAATTTTTTATGTGTTCAAACTCGCTGTATTGGACAAGGTATCCATGCAGGATTTGGGCGGAATTTTCACAGGTATGACAACGGAGGAATTCGTTGCATCGTTGAATGCAGGAGGACGTCATTTTGGCTGAATTGATCTGGGGACTTGGAACTTCCCACGTACCATCCATTGGCGCGGCAATGGACAACCACAAAACGGAGGAACCCTACTGGAAGCCGCTGTTTGATGGATATGCCCCCGCTCGTGAGTGGATGGCTCAACACAAACCTGACGTAGCCATCATCGTCTACAACGACCATGCAAACGCGATGGACCTCGGCATGACCCCCATGTTCACTATCGGGACGGCCGCCAAATACAACGTCGCCGACGAAGGGTGGGGCAGCCGCAAAGTCCCTCCTGTTATCGGCCATCCTGAGCTATCCGAGCACCTCCTTGTGAATCTCGTTGATGATGGATTCGATATGACCGTATGTCAGGAACTGGATGTCGATCACGGCCTTACTGTTCCGCTCTCGGTCTACTGCCCGGATCCCGGTACCGCCTGGCCCTGCGCGGTAGTGCCAATCCTGGTCAACGTTCTCCAGTACCCGCAACCAACGGCGGCACGCTGCCTGGCGCTAGGCGAGGCCCTCGGGAAGGCCATCCGTTCCTACCCGGAGGACATCAAAGTCGCAGTATTTGGCACCGGAGGAATGTCGCATCAACTCGCCGGTGCCCGCGCCGGACTCATCAACGAAAAGTTTGACCGGATGTTCCTCGAAGCGATTGAAACTGACCCTGCTGCGCTAACGGCGCTAACAAGGGAGGACTACATTCGGGAGGCCGGCTCGGAAGGCATCGAATTAATAATGTGGCTGGTTATGCGCGGAGCCATTGGATCAGATATTCACCGGGTACACGAGGCATACCATGTGCCGGCCTCTAACACAGCCACAGCCCTAGCCCTGTTTGAAACCGTGCCTTCGAACGGAGCCAAAAATGCCTAACACCTCTGATGGCAAAGTTGCGGACTCCGGGCCTTTTGTATTGGTCCACGGGGCTTGGCATGGAGCCTGGTGCTGGCGGCCCGTCCAACATCTTCTTGAAGCCGCAGGAGCTCGGGTCTTCACTCCAACCCTTACCGGACTCGGTGACAGGGCACACCTTCTGACCAGGGAGACCGGCCTGTCCACCCACGTAAAGGACGTAGTGTCCGTCCTCGAATCAGAAGACCTGCAGGACGTAGTCCTTGTCGGCCACAGCTACGCAGGACTGGTTGTCACTTCTGCAGCCGCGCTCGTCCCGGACCGCATCAAACGGCTGGTGATTCTGGATGGCTTCTTGCCAGAGGCAGGAGAGGTAGCTATGGACTTGCTGCCCGAACGCGCCGCAGCTCACTACCGGGAATCAGCGGACAAGAATGATGGACTCGTCATCGACCCCAGGCCGCTTGAAAACCTTGGAGTCAGCGACCCGCAGACAATCGCAGAACTGACTCCGAAACTTACCGCCCACCCCGCCAAGACTTACCTGGACAAGGTTGAACACGGGCTGTCGGACTTGTCATTCCCGGGCGAGTATCTGCTGTGTTCCGGATGGTCGACGCCGTTCTTGCGTTTTGCCCAACGCGCGAGCGCCAAGACATGGCAAGTCAGCGAACTAGATGCTGACCACGAGGTCATGGTCACAAACCCTGACCTGCTCGCACATCACCTGCTATACCCCGCAAACCAGCCAGTAGAGACGGCTCCATAGGAGGAGACAACGATGGAATTCTTAGTGCGCCAAGAAAACAACCTGCCCCAGCTGCCGACAGACGAAGCTGCTCAGATCAAATCAGCTGAACGAACCTATGCCCAGGAACTGCGCGACCGGGGCATACTAAAGCGCCTCTGGCGGATCCCAGGGACACGCACTGCAGTTGGCTGGTACGAAGTGGAAGACGCAACAGAGCTACACGACGTACTCTCGAATCTGCCCACGTTTCCGTGGCAGTCCATCACCGTTGAGGCTTTGGCCACCCACCCACAAGAACAGGTGCTGGCCGGTTCCAATCCCTCCAAAGCGGCCAAAGAGTAAGCATCTGGGCTGCAAGGAGCGAGAGGGAAACCTGAGGAAGCGCTCCCCACGACCAGTCCGGAAGCCGCGACCCAAGCCACGAGGACTCATCTCAAACGGGGTCGATTGGAACTGGTACCAAGGAGGGCTTTGTCAGCGTCGATTTCGCAGCCCTGAGTCGGTACGAAAATGCCAGGCACTCACAACCGCATGGCCCATCCGGCACAAACACGGCTGCTGGGTGCTTGTCCTGAAATATGCCGAGGAACTTATGAAGACCATCTACCCCATGACCTTTACAATTGCCAGCCCGCACGATCTCGATCAGATACTGGACACCGCAGTTGAAGCGGCAATCGAACAGGCCACCCAGCGGCCGGCCGGAGCAGGCATCCTCATCACGCGCCATAACCACCGCTCCTTCAGTCTTTCATTCAATCAAGAGGTCCCGTACGGAACGATTATGGAGCGCGACATGCGTCCATCTTCTGCCATCAGCTCCAATGTCTGACAGAACACACGTAGCCTTCACGTGCTCACGTTTCATTCGGCTACTCTCGCCCCCACGAATGTTCGACCTGAACGCCCGCTTTGCTTAGACATACACGCGGCAGGGCTACGACACCCCTCCCAGAACTTTCGCCGGAGACCGCTGCGGGATGGCTTAGCCTGCTGACTTCATCGCCGCGTCGAGATCCGCGCGCACCGCTCGCCGTCGAGCCCGGCAGCAGCTCGGCGGGTTCGGGCAGGCGGTGCTTCCGCGAACATATTTGAAGGTAACCGGTCACCGCTAGAATGCCTTCTCGCATGCATGGTTAAGGACATACCCCCGGAGGAATTCGAATAACCGCGTGATCGATGGTGCTGCGATCCTTGCATTATCAGGCAGAACGGTGCGAACACCACATGAATACCAGGGTCGGACTTCTGACTGTTCAGGCTCTTGGATCCGCCAAGAGACAGCAGCCTGGTGTGGACGGATAATGAGCGGCTATGGAACCAAATGCTGACGTTTCCGGCGGTCCCTGCCCAGGGGAAGAGTGGGCCTACAGGCTGCGTGACGATGCGCCGTCCGAGCGGGTGCACATCGTGGCGCTGCACCAGGAGGGTCGAAGATTCCGCGTCGACATCCGCCACATGCAAGGCCATCCACCGGGCAGGGAAGAGAACGTTCCTCGCTCGAGGCTCAAGGTGCCGTGGAAAGACGTAGTCCCGTACGACGCCTCGATGGATGGCTGGAGGCGGCTCAAGGCCGAGTCCATCGACGGCCATGAGGCGTCGGCCCTGTGGGCGGCCCTTGAGCTGGTTATACCTTCGGAGGTCGCTGAGCTGTCTGTCGCCTCAACCGACGACGCATTGACCGTCCACGATCACGTTGCCTTCGAAACGCTCACCGGACAGACCGTGGCTGCCTTCCAATCCCGATTTTCCTGGCTGGTTCATGACGGCGAGGTGTTCCTGTCGCCGCGTGCGGCGCTGGCCGTAGCGGAGCTGGTCTGCCGCAGGAACCCGGCCCCGGTGCTGGACCTCGTCATGGCCGAGGAAGCAGCGGCACGGGAAAAATCCAAGCGGGGAGGAACTATTGAAGACTGGGAAACCCGGGAAACGGTAGCTACATCTGCAGAGTTCGAATATGACTATTACCTGTGCCACCAAAAGCCCATTCATGAGATCCTCCGCCAATGGTGCGGCTACGCCTCGGTGACGGCTCATGAACGGCTCCTGGCTGCAGAAGCGGAAGTCAATCGCCTCGACGTCCTCCTGACCTGGGCAGTGGACCACATCCGCAGAACTGACAAGAGCGCAGCAGAAACGATCGAGAGGGAACACGAGACGGACCGCATCACCCCTTACACCATCCGCCCGGTTCCCCAACGACCACTAAAACCTCACGAAATCCCGCGGATAGAAGTACCCACCCGCCGCCGCTGGTACCGCTGACACACACCCATCGCAGGCGTTCTCGCCAGCTCGGTCTGCATGATGAAAAGAAAGAACCCCGACAGCCTGGGCTGTCGGGGTTCTGTCGAGGCCTGTCAGGAGCCGCTGATCTTCCCTGCCGCGATGAGCTGCTGGGCGCGCTGCTGCTGCTCATCGTCGCCAAAGCGCGCCACCGCCGTCATCAGATCCATGCCATCCTCAAGTCCGCCATAAATGTCCTCCAACCGCTCGCGCGAGCCGCCGAGCACGCTGATACCGCCCAGCGCGTTAATCTGCTCGAGCTGCAGGTACGCGCGGTACACGAGGTCGACGTGCACACCGTCGTCGGCGGTGAAGGGGTTCGGGACGTAGTCGGCGTCAGGCGTAAGGCCATCCGTGTCGAGGCCCAACTGGGCCAGCTCGTTCTTGTTCATGGATGCTTCTCCTTGGTTTTGGGACTGTCACTCGGCTGTGACGACTCTCTGTCTGAGACCGTCAGGATGCCCCCGGCCGGGCTCCGCCTGGCTGGAACGCCTGCGGGCCGACCACGATGATCAGGTTGCTTTGGACGTCACTTACCTGGCGCACCAGGACGTCATCGACGCCTTTCAGCATACCGATGGGTGGACCAGCAAGCGTGGCATGCAGAAAGTGAATGAGCAGTTGCGCAAGGACCTGCCGGAAGGGCTTGCAGAGCTTGCCCGGCTCGGCAGCCCGTTACGAGTTGCCGGCGAGTCACGAAGTGGGGCCAGAAATAGCCGTCCTACCGGGGCCATCCAAACCTGTCACAGCCAGGCTGCCAAGGTCTTCTCAACCGGATGCACTTTCGAGGTGTCGTGGATGTACCGCCGCACTGACCAGGATGACAGGCAGTGGGCGGATTTGAACGCGATTTTTCAACGCGGCGGCCCTCACATGGAGGACGGGGTCGTTTCAGTCGACTCCGTCCTCCTTCTCGGCGTGCAGTTCCTGGACGGCACGAAGGCGACCACCTCTTCTCAGACCATGTACGGACCATCCATGGACATGGGCCAGGAACCGGAGGGCCCGGTGTTCGAATTCTGGGTCAAGGACGGCAACAGTAACGACGACGAAGTGGCCGGCACCGGGTCGCTCTGGCTTTGGCCACTGCCGCCGGCCGGGGACCTGCGGCTGGTCGCCCAGTGGATAGACATGGGCATGGCCGAAAGCACCATCGTCCTTAACGGCGGCAACTGCGCGACGCCGCGGCGCAGGCACAGCAGTACTGGCAGGAAAGTCCACAACCATGACCGACCTGAACGCCATCGTCCTGAATCTCGTCTTCGCGGCTATCTTCTTCTACGTGCTCTACGGCGTTATCCGCGCCGCAGTCCGTGACGGCATCATCCAGGCACATGAGCGGCGGCGCCAAAACGAAGAAGCAGGATTCACACCGCAGGAATCAGATCTGCCATGAGGGATGTGTGGGCTGCCCCTTCAAGGCTCAGGCGGCGATGACTGTGCCCGGCAGGAAGTCAGCTGGCTCCTGGGGGCAGGTTTGGCCTTGGACCGTGGGCATACTTCTGGTGCTGGTCTTCCTGGTCCCGCCAATTTTCTCGCAGGCAGGACATTGCGTCGATTACGCCCCGGGTAAAGGAACCAGCTACTGCGAAAGCGGGCCGGTACTGGGTGTTGCGGGATCAGTGCTATTTGGGGTGGTCTATGCGGCTCTGATTCTGTTCTGCCTGTACCGGATCGTCCGTATTCTGGTGCACCGACGAAGGTTGCGGCAGGAGACACGCCATGGCCGGGAATGATGGCGCCATCATGTTTACCCCTACGCCGGAGCAGGCGGCGGTGCTGTTCGACGCAGGCTTGATCTTCGTGGAGGAGCTGCCAGGCATCGCTGCGCAGTGGCTGGCAGAAGGCATTGACTCCGAAAGCCTCCGGCTCCTCGCCGGTGCCGATCATGACGACCTTGACGACATCCGCCGCTCGTGGACTGAAGCTCTGGATGACCTGCATGTCCGCCAGGGCTCGACCGAGCAATGGTTTCCAGCCGTGCTCAGCGCTGTCGCTGGCCAGCGCGTCCACACGTGGTTCCTCCGCCGCTTGAGCAATAGGGCCAACGGAGGCCATGGACAGCCGGGCAGGCAATACCGTTAATTGCGGTCTTTGGTCCCTAGCAGTGGATACTCTGCGAAGGAAGAATGGGCACTAGGCCCTCCTCAAGGGCCCCGCCCGCCGTACGGGTGCAGGCTGGGGGCTGAGGAAGCTGGGAGCGTTAAGTGCAAAGGCATGAACCGGAATCGGACGTTGCAGGTCCCCAAGTACCAATCCGGGTGTTCATTCTCGATGACCACGAACTTGTCCGGCAGGGACTGAGGGACCTGCTTGAGGGTGAAGGATTTGTCGTGGTCGGTGAAAGCGGCTCGGCGGCTGAGGCGACGCGACGTATCCCCGTGCTGCGTCCCGATATCGCTATTTTGGACGGTCGTCTCCCCGACGGCACCGGGATTGAGGTTTGCCGGGATGTGCGTTCCCTCGATCCCAGGCTTCGTTGCCTGATCCTGACCAGCTACGACGACGAGCAGGCCATCCGCGGCGCGGTCCTGGCGGGCGCGTCCGGCTATATCTTGAAACAGATTCGCAGCGATGATCTTCTCGCCGGCATCCGCAGAGCGGCGGCAGGTGAGTCACTTTTCGAACCCGGAGTTGAACAACGGATTATCGAGGGTCTTACTACGGCTCGAACCGACCCCCGCCTGGAAGTCCTCAGCGCACAGGAGAAAAAAGTCCTGACGCTGATCGGCCAAGGACTGACCAATCGCCAGATCGGCGATGAACTCTTCCTTGCCGAGAAGACGGTCAAGAACTACGTATCGTCCATTTTGGCGAAACTGGGATTCGAACGACGGACACAGGCCGCCGTCTACGTCACCAGAAACGCGCAGGACGTGGAATAGAGTCCCGACTGATTGGGTTATAGGCGGTCTACAGACCAGATAATCCGGGTCCCTTCCCCCGGGGCGCTCTGAATATTACAGGTACCGCCCAGTAACTCTGCGCGGTGCCGCATGTTGGCGATGCCGCTGACCCGCGCCGGTTCTTTGAAACCGCAGCCGTTGTCCTGGATCACCAGCTCAACCTGATCTTCACTGACTGATAGTGTCACGCGAATGTCCTCCGCCCCTGAGTGTCGGGCGGCGTTGCTTAGCCCCTCGGATAGAACGGAGAGCAAATGCCCGGCTACATTCTCCGCGACCGCACCGTCCACCTGGCCGGCAAAGGCCAGTGTTGGTTCCACCGCATAGTGCCGGGAATGATGCTGGACCACCCGCAAGACGCGGGTGGTCAGCGGTGCGCGGTCTTCCTCCCCTGTCCGGAGCGAGTAAATCGTGTCCCGTAGTTTCCTAATGGTGTCATCCAGCTCAGAAGTTACGGCCGCAATGCGTTCATGGGCAACAGAGTCGAGCGTATAGCGGCGCAGGCTCTGGATGCTCAGTCCGGCGGCGAAGAGCCGCTGAATCACAAGGTCATGCAGATCGCGGGCAATTCGTTCCCGGTCCGTGAACAGCAGATTTTGTTCACGGAGGGCATGGACACGCGCCAGATCGAGTGCCAGCCCGATCCTGCTTCCGAACAGTGCGCTGGACTCCAGTTCAGCTTGATTGTAGGCAGTGGAACCCTGGGGCCGGGCGAGCAACAACACGCCGTTCTCACTGGCGCTGTGACCGATAGCGCACACCAGCACCGAACCCAGCTTTTCCGCCACCTCGGCACCAAACACCTGCTGCGGATCCCGAGCCACAAGAGATTCCCCTGTTTTGATAACTCTGGAGACTATCCCGGAAGCGGCAATCTCCTGCCCCGCATGCAGGCCCTGAACTCCCAGGCAAGACCTGCACCTTAGGACACCGTCACCAGATGGAACAGCGATCACAGCAAGAGCGGAGTCTGACACCCTCAGGGCCGTTTCGGCAATAAGGTCCAGGTTGGTCGCATCTTCTGAATGTGCCGTCATAATCAGCTGGCTGCTCAGCTCCATTCCAGCTTCGAGCCATTTTTGGCGTCGCTTGCTCTCTTCAAAGAGACGGGCATTTTGAATGGCTACACCTGCAGCGGCCGCCAACGCTACGGCGAGGTCTTCGTCCTCAGGCGTGAAATCTTGCCCACCGGTCTTCTCTGTGAGGTAGAGATTGCCGAACACTTCGTCCCGTACGCGGACCGGCACTCCGAGGAAAGACTTCATGGGTGGATGGTTGGGAGGGAAGCCGGAAGTGATGGGATGGGTGCCCAGGTCGTGCAGGCGTAACGGCTTTGGCTCACGGATTAACAGCCCGAGCACGCCATGCCCTGTTGGCAGGTTCCCGATAGACCTAATCCCCTCATCATCGATTCCCACAGTGATGAAATGGCTCAGACTGCGGTCTTCGCCAATGACCCCCATTGCGCCGTACTTGGCACCCACGAGCTCACATGCTGACCGGACAAGACGGTCCAGAACGGCTTCCAGGCTCAAATCCTCGGCCAGGGCCACGACGGCGGACAACAGGCCGTTCATCCGTTCCTGGGTCTGCAGCAATTCATCTGCACGAGCAACAAAGTCCCGGAGGAGGTCCTCCGCTCTTTCCTTCATGGGGGAGCGCCACGGCTCAGTGCTCATGTCCGACCTCCTGTGAAGCCGCCCGCGTCGTTGCGGGCTGTCAGTTGGGGAGTCGCAGGCTTTAGGGTAGTGTGCCCTTCCCGGTACCACGACCTTCGCCCGGGTAGCACGGATGTCCTGGGGCCAGTGTACGAGCTAAGTAGCACTGATTCTGCGGGACCTTCTCCCCTACCGAGCCGGGTCTCCCCAGCTTAGGCTACGGCCATGATGGACACTGCAGCAACGGAACCGGAAGCCGAAACCCTTGGCGTACATGAATGCTGAAGATATCTCAGATCAACGTCCCTCTGCAGGATTGCATTTACCCGGGGTGAAACGGTGGAAATCTTCCCCGTCAACTACGTTCCAAGCAACGGTACCTTGCTGATTCGCACCGGTGAAGGAACAAAGTTGGTTGCAGTGGCTGGTCGTAGAGTCGTCTCATTGGAAGCCGACGGATTGAACCAATACGGCACCATCGCGTGGAGCGTCGTCATAAAGGGCCGCGCTGCCGTTGTGGACGACGCCGAAGACTTCCAGGACGCCGCAGATGCAGGGCTATTCCCCTGGCAGGCAGGAGCCAAGAACAGTCTCATCCGGGTAACACCCGAGGAGATCACCGGTCGTAGATTTGTCATCGGCCCGCCCATGCAATGGTGGGCCCCGTTGGAGCCGGCCGATTAGGTACAAGACGGCTGAAAATTCTGCCGGACCGTTGCGGGCAGAACCTGTTGGCTACGTGATGTTTGAAATTGGGAAGAATGCCCAACTACCCTTGTTCTCCAACACCAGGGGTAATCCACGGCGCCGGAGCGTTTGACCTGCGCTGAGGTGCTGGAACGAACGCCGGGCGGATCAACGGCGTCTCGGGGATGAGAAGCTGCAGCCTCTGGGAGATCGTCCCGGGGAGCGTGCTGACCCTTCCTAATACCCTCGTTGCAGGCTGCTTTTATTTCGTTGCTGGCGTGGGCCGGTTAGGCCAGGTTCATGGCTATTTTCTGCGGCCAGGGACGTTCCGCCGTGCGCCCTTCCAAATCCGGGGACTTATGGCCCTGTCGGCGTAGTCGCCCCCTCCGCCATTCTTGAGGAGATGCACGTCGAGCACCATCAAGCGAGGAGCAACAGTGAAGGCCATTGTCTACGGCGGTCCTGGGAAAAAGACCTGGACCGAAGTGCCGAATCCATCGATCCGCACTCCCAGTGATGCGATCGTCAAGGTCGACACCACGACCATTTGCGGGACAGACCTGCACATCCTCAAAGGCGACGTCCCAGCCGTACAGGAAGGGAGGATCCTGGGCCACGAAGGCGTGGGGACCGTTACCGAGGTGGGCTCTTCCGTCACCACCTTGAAGCCCGGGGACCGCGTCATCATCTCCTGCATCAAGTCCTGCGGCCACTGTGCCAACTGCAAGACCGGACTCTATTCGCACTGCTTGGGTGACGAAGGCGCATCAGGCATCGGCTGGATCTTCGGTCACCTGATAGACGGTACCCAGGCTGAGTACGTCCGCGTCCCCTATGCCGAAAATTCCCTGCATCTGCTACCCGAAGGCGTCAGTGACGAACAGGCTGTCATGCTCTCGGACATTCTCCCGACCGGTTTCGAAATCGGGGTTCAGTACGGCAGGGTCAAACCTGGAGACACCGTAGCGGTGGTTGGTGCAGGTCCCGTGGGACTGGCGGCCATCGCCACTGCTGGCCTCTACGGGGCAGCCACTATCATCGCCATTGATTTGGATCGTAACCGTCTGGAGCAATCCCGCGGCTTCGGTGCCACCCACATCGTCGAATCCGGAGAAGCCGACTGGAAAAACCATGTGCTCTCCCACACGGACGGCCAAGGAGTTGATGTGGCCATTGAGGCCGTTGGAATCCCCGCCACTTTCGATATGTGCACCGAAATTGTCCGGCCGGGAGGCACGGTAGCCAACGTCGGCGTACACGGCAAATCAGTCGAACTGCATTTGGAGAAGCTTTGGATCCAGAACGTCAACATCAGTATGGGCCTGGTGAACGCCAATACAACTCCCATGCTGCTTAAGCTCGTCGCACAGAAAAAGCTGCCGGCAGAAAAGTTCGCGACCCACCATTTCGGGTTCGACGAGTTCATGGACGCCTATGACACGTTCGGCCGTGCAGCAGAGACTAACGCCCTGAAAGTAGTGATCTCCGGGTAGCCATAATGTGGTCCGAAAGTGCACCCGGCAACAGGGGGCGTGAAAGCGCTCCGGTATGCACGAGCACGGCAGGATCTGGGCCGACGCCTGCCGCTGGTGCGAAGCGGCATGCGCCTCCCCCTTGGTTGCGCTGGCCTTAACTATCAGCCGGCCAACCGCCGGCTGGTGCTGATGCGTGGAAACTGGGCCGGGTGGACCGGGACCTTGGACTCTACGTGCTCGGTGACGCCCGGTGAAGACTTGGAGTGACTCTTCGAAGCGAAAGGCGCCGGTCATGATGTGGGGTTACGGACAGGGCATGGGGTGGATGTGGCTCTGGACTCTTCTGCTGTTCCTTGGGATTGCGCTGCTGGTGTTGCTGGCGGTGAGGGTCTTTGGCGGCGGTGTCCGCAGTGGATACCGGCGGCCGGACCTTACGGGGCCAGGCGGATCCGCGTCGGCAACTGGGGACAGGGCTCGTCAGATCCTGGCTGAGCGCTTCGCGAGAGGAGAGCTCACCGCGGACCAGTACCGTGAAACCCTCCAAGTGCTCGGTGAGGGCCCGTAGTGAAGCCCATCAGCCGCCGACAGGCGCTGCTGTTGGGCGGACTCGGTCTCGCGGGGACAGTGGCGGGTGGTGCTGGCCTGGTCTGGACCCTGACGTCGCGGGAGGAGGAGCCCGTTACGGGAAGCGACCTGGCCCAGCCTTCGGAAGAACGGAGCACAAACGGCCACCTGCAGGTACGGCTTGAGGCTGCACCCGGACAGATGCTGCTGGCCGGCCGGCAGGCCGCAGCCCTTGGCTACAATGGCGGCATCCCGGGTCCGACACTGCGCGTACGGGCCGGCGACGTACTGAAGATCGGGCTCGTCAACAAGCTGACCCAAGCCACCAACCTGCACGTGCACGGCCTCCATGTTTCCCCCGTGGGCAACGGGGACAACATTTTCGTCTCGGTCGACCCCGGCAGCACCTTCGACTATGAATACAATCTTCCCGAGGACCATCCCCCGGGCGTGTACTGGTATCACCCCCACTACCACGGCATCGTCGCGGATCAGATCTTCGCCGGGCTCTTCGGAGCAATCATCGTCGAAGACCTTGAACCCATCGAGTCAAGTGCGGAACGAGTACTGGTCATCTCAGACACCACCCTGGACGGCCTCGGGAACATCCTGGAAGTCCCGGTGATGGAACGGGTGATGGGCCGGGAGGGTGAACTGATTCTCGTAAATGGTCAAAGCAACCCGCAATTCAGCGCCCGCCCAGGACAACGCGAACGGTGGCGCATCATCAACACCTGTGTGTCCCGCTACCTCCGGCTGCGACTGGACGGACAGCAGTTGCAGCTCCTCGGTATGGACTCCGGCCGCTTCCCGATACCCGAGACGGTTGACGAGCTGCTCCTCATACCCGGAAACCGGGCAGACCTCCTCGTGACCACCACGGCCGGGGACTCCGTGCTGCGCGCGCTTTACCAGAACCGGGGAGGCATGCCGGGAATGATGGGACCGGGATCCGGAGCAAGCGCCCCTGCAGGCCAGCCTGACGGCGCAGCATTGGCCACCCTCCGCGTAGCGGGCGACCCGGTCGCAGCCCCGGCGGCTGTGCCGGCCCAGCTGGGGTTGGGAGACCTGCGGTCCGGTGCCGTCGCGGCCCGCCGTCAGATTGTCCTGGCCGCCGGCATGGGCATGGGCATGGTCGGTGGCATGATGAGTTTTACCATCGACGGCAGGGAGTTCAACAAGGCCAGAACAGACACAACGGTAGCGGCCGGGAATGTGGAGGAATGGACGCTGACCAACACCAGCCCCATGGACCACCCCTTCCACCTGCACGTCTGGCCGATGCAAATCGTCGAGGAAAATGGCCAAGGAACGAACACCGTCAGGTGGCAGGACGTGGTTAACGTGCCCGCCTTCGGGTTTGTGAAGGTCAGGGTGGCTTTCAGAGACTTCCGCGGCCGCTCCGTTTACCACTGCCACATTCTGGATCACGAGGATCTCGGCATGATGGGTGCCATTGAGGTCCGGTGACCCGGCCTCCGACCTGAATGGCACGCAACTGCCCCGTCTTCAGCAGTGCCCGTATCTGATTGGAGCTCACGTTGAGCTCTTCCGCTACCTGCTGGGTGGTCAAGAAGCGGCGCTTTTTCGGTTCCTCGGTCACCGGCTCATCCTATGTGCGGGATAGCGTGGTGCTGTTGGTGTCGCGGAGGGGAATTCCGGCGCCTCCTATCCGGTAGGGATTTGAGGCGCAGAGGATCGGGACACTGAATCCGGATGGAGGAGGAGAGCCCCTGTCTCTTGTAGGAGCCGTCTGCACCGGGTGTACGAAGCGGCGTGCATCGTTGGTTTAGGCGGTGCTATCGCTTCTCTGTTAGGAGAAATTCCAATTCATCCCCAGCGCTGACCTCTTGATATTGTCCTCTTACGCCGATCTGAATGGGGGCTGCAGCGCATGGCTGCAGCTGGATCCGTAGTTTGTCTGTGTTGAGTGTTACTTTGATGCGGTGTCCCCGGTACTGGATTTGAAATGCGGCACGTTTCAGCGGACGCGGCAGCCGGGGAGAGAAAGTCAGGGCGTGGGCTTCTGGCTGCAGGCCGGCGAAAGCACGGACGACAACGTCCACCGTCCCGGACATGGCTCCGAGGTGAATGCCTTCCTGGGTCGTACCGCCTTGGGTGTCGTCCAGGTCCGAGACCAGCGCTTCGCGGAAGATTTGCCAGGCCCGGGATTCATCCATCCGTGCCAGTACCGAGGCGTGGACCACCCGGCTGAGCGTCGAGCCGTTGGCGGTTCTGGCGAGGTAGTATTCGACGGTCCGCTGCAGGGCGGACTCTGTGAACGTGTATCCGAGCCGGTGAAGCTGCCTGGTCAGGCCTTCCGGACCCAGCAGGTAGACGAGCATCAGGACATCTGCCTGCTTGGCGAGTTTGTAGCGGTTGGTGGCGTCGTTCTCGGCCTCGAGGATCAGGTCGAGCCGGCCGATGTTGCCGTACGTGGACCGGTAATGTGGCCAATCAAGTTCTGCCAAGTTTTCGTACCCATCGAATTGGCTGAGGATGCCGTCGGCATGGAATGGGACAGTGAGTCTGCGGCTGATCCTGGCCCAGTTGTTGATTTCCTCATCGGTGATGTGCAGTCGGTCCGTAAGGTCAGTACGGGGGTGGCCGTGAAGTTCTGCGAGCACGTCCGCGGCGCGATCGCACACCCATGAGAGCAGGACGTTGGTGTAGGTATTGTCGCGCAGACCGGCTCCGGGTTCACCTGGGTAGCCGTCGTGATATTCGTCGGGGCCCATGACCCCTGAAAGGTGGAACCTTTCCCCTTCCGGGTCAAAGGTGGCGAGGGATGCAAATAGTCTGGTCACTTCGATGATCAGTTCGCCGCCGCGGAGACGTAGCCACTCCCGGTCTCCGGTGAGCTGGAAGTGCTGCCAGGCGTTGTAGGCGACAGCGAGGCCGACGTGGCGTTGACGGCTGGAGTTATCCGGCATCCACCGGGCGGACCGGGCGTTGTAAAGCTGGCGGGGGGTTTCCTCGCGCCCGTCGCTGCCGCTTTGCCAGGGGAACAGGGCTCCTTCGAGGCCTTGGTCCCGCGCGGCTGCCCGGGCCGCATCCAGCCTGCGCCAGCGGTACTCCAGCAGCGCCCTGCTGGTGTCCGGAAGTCGGAGCCCGATCACGGGGAAAATGAACAGTTCGTCCCAGAAGATGTGGCCTCGGTACCCTTCGCCGTGCAGGCCGCGGGCCGGTACGCCGGCGTCCAGGGTGGCGGTGTGGACGGAGATTGTCTGGAGCAGGTGGAATACGTGCAGGTTGAGCACCAGCTGGGACTGCCGGTCCCCATCGATGCTGATTCCGAAGAGTTCCCACAGGCGCTTCCATGCCTGCTTGTGTTCTTCCGCCAGGGGGTTGAATCCGGTGGTGTTCTGGGAGAGCTCGGCAAGGACGGCTGTCTTGGGTGAGGAGATGGCGGCGTCCCGTGATGTGGCTATCGCTGCGGTGCTGGTTATGGTGAGTGACTGTCCGTCGATTAGCCGGAGCTCGAATTGCCGCTGGTACCGGCGGTCGCTGGTCCGGGTGGTGCCGGGAGTTACGGCAGCGTCACCGGTGATGACGGTCCGGAGGGCAAGGGCGATCCGTATCCGGCTTTGGGTGGTTTCGGTTTCGCACAGGATGGTCTCTGCGTCTGTCACGTCGAAGGCAGGCGCTGTCAGGTGCATTTGCCCTGTGCCAGCGTAGTCGCGGACGTTGGTGTTGGCAGCGGCCCCGTCGATGCCCGCCCGGACGCGGAGTGTGCCAGTGAACCCGCGGGCTGACAGGGTTGTCTCCATTGCCGCCAGGTGGGCTTTGCCCATGGAGGTGAGCCGCCGCTGCACGACGGTGAGCTGTTTCCCGTCCGGACCGGTGAGGGTTGCGTGTCTGGTTGATATGCCGGCGCGCAGATCGACTTCGGTACGTTCGTCGCTGACCTGGATGCCGCCGCGTGACCACCAGGGGCCGGCCCCGAAAGCTATATCCAGTGGCAGCCAATTGGGGACGTTGACCAGGTGCTCTTCTTCCAGGTCGCGCCCGTGGATAGTGCTTGTTGTCCGGTTGTAGATTCCGGCCAGGTAGGTGCCGGGGTAATGGATGCCGTCGTCATTGTGCTCTGGCCGGGCTCCGCGCGTGGCCATGTAGCCGTTGCCCAGCGCGGTCAGCGCCTCGCGGTGGCCTTCGTGGACAGGGTCGAAGCCTTCATAGACCAGCATCCAGGGGTTGGTCCGGGAAACCCCCAGATCCAGTTCGGCGACGTCGCCAAGGACGATGTCGGCACCGGCATCCTCCAACTGTTCCCTGTGCCCGCCGCGGTCGATGCCCACGACCAGGCCAAATCCACCCTGGTGCCCTGCCTGGATGCCGGCAACGGCGTCTTCAACAACGGCGGTGTGCCGGGGCGCGACGCCGAGGCGGCGGGCTGCCGCAAGGAACATAGCCGGGTCCGGCTTACCCGGCAGTGCGTTCTCGGCGGCGGTCTGACCGTCGATGATGACGTCGAACGCGGTTTCAAGGCCGGCAGCGGTCAGTAGTATGTAAGCGTTGCGGCTTGCGGTGACCAGGCCAACGGGAATACCGGCGTTGCGCAGGCGCACCAGCAGGGCCGTTGTGCCGGGGTATGCCCGGATGCCCTGATCTGCCACCGCTTGAAGGAACAGGGCATTTTTGCGGGCCGCGAGGCCTGGAACTGACCAGGCATCCGGCCCGTCATCGGGGCACCCTGGCGGAACCTCGGCGCCGCGGGAGGCGAGGAAGGCGGCGACACCGTCCTCGCGCTGCCGGCCATCAACGTACCGGCGGTAGTCAGCGTCGATGTCGAAGGGGTCACGTCGTGGGTGTCCTTGGAGCCGGGGATCCTGAAGGACGGAATCGAAAAGCCGCTTCCATGCTGCCGCGTGGACAGCCGCGGTCTGGGTGACCACGCCGTCCATGTCGAACAGCACCGCCTGGTAGGGCGCCGTTGTCCTGTGGGCCTCCCCGGTGCCCGGGCCGCTGCCAGGGCCACTGCGCGGTGCCGCGTTGACCTCTTCCAAGCTATTCGGGTTCCTTTGCCGCATCGGCCGTTGTGCTGGCGGGTACAGGCCCCGAGGTCCATTCCCAATTCCGGATTTCGGGCATGTCTTCGCCGTGGGTGCGGATGTATTGGCGGTGCTCAATGAGCTTGTTCCTGAGTTCCTCGCGCACATGCGCCGAAACGTCCTTCAGCCTCGGTACCCGGTCGATGACATCGACGGCCAGGGTGAACCGGTCAAGTTGGTTGAGCACGCACATGTCGAACGGTGTGGTGGTCGTTCCTTCCTCCTTATAGCCGCGGACGTGAAGGTTGTCGTGGTTCGTTCGGCGGTAGGTGAGCCGGTGGATAAGCCACGGGTAGCCGTGGTAGGCGAAGATCACGGGCTTGTCTGTCGTGAACAGCGCGTCGAAGTCCCGCCCGGACAGGCCGTGGGGGTGTTCGGCCTCGTCCTGCAGGCGCATGAGGTCAACAACGTTGACTACACGGATTTTCAGGTCGGGGAACCGTTCTTTGAGGATGTCGACGGCGGCCAGGGTCTCCATGGTTGGCACGTCGCCGGCGCAGCCCATGACGACGTCGGGTTCCCCGTCCGCGTCCGAACTGGCCCAGTCCCAGATGCCGATGCCTTTGGTGCAGTGCACGATCGCCTGCTGCATGTCCAGGTACTGCAGCTGGGGCTGCTTGCCTGCGACGATGACATTGACGTACTGACGGCTGCGCAGGCAATGATCGGTGACGGACAGGAGGGTGTTGGCGTCCGGCGGAAGGTAGACGCGGATGACGTCGGTCTTCTTGTTGATCACATGGTCGATGAATCCGGGGTCCTGATGAGAGAACCCGTTGTTGTCCTGCCGCCACACGTGGGATGTGAGCAGGTAGTTCAAGGACGCGACGGGGCGCCGCCACGGGATGTCGTTGGTCGTGTTCAGCCATTTGACGTGCTGGTTGAACATCGAGTCGACAATGTGGATGAAGGCCTCGTAGCAGGAAAAGAACCCGTGCCGGCCCGAGAGCAGGTAACCTTCCAGCCAGCCCTGGTAGGTATGTTCGGAGAGGATTTCCATGACCCGCCCGTCGCGGGCGAGGTGGTCGTCCTCCGGAACGGTGCGGGCGTTCCAGGACCTGTCGGTGGCATCGAAGATTGCCCCGAGCCTGTTGGAGTTGTTCTCGTCGGGGGCGAAGACCCGAAAGTTGTCCATGTTCGCGGCCACGATGTCCCGCAGGAACGTTCCCAGGACCCTGGTGGATTCCACAGCCCCGGTGCCGGGCCTGTCCACGGGCACGGAATAAGCGGTGAAGTCAGGGATCCGCAGGTCGCGCAGCAACAGCCCGCCGTTGGCGTGCGGATTCGCGCTGAGGCGCCGCTGACCGGCAGGGTGCAGCGTGGCGATCGCCGGTACGGGGGTTCCGGCCTCGTCGAAAAGTTCCTCCGGCCGGTAACTGCGCAGCCACCGCTCCAGAACTTCCCGGTGGTCCTCGTTTTCGCGGGCCTGGGTGAAGGGCACTTGGTGGGAACGCCAGCTTCCCTCCACCTTCAGCCCGTCCACTTCCACCGGCCCTGTCCAGCCTTTGGGAGAGCGCAGGACGATCATGGGCCAGCGGGGCCGGCCGGTCCGCCCGTCTTCCCTCGCCGCCCGCTTGATCTCATGAATCTCGTTCAGGCAAGCGTTCAGGGTCCGGGCGAAGTCCTGATGCATCTGTTCCGGATCTGAACCTTCAACATAAAACGGTGTATGGCCGTATCCCCGCAGCAGAGCATCCAGTTCCTCATGGCTGATCCTGTCCAGGATCGTAGGGTTGGCGATTTTGTAGCCGTTCAGGTGCAGGATCGGCAGAACCGTTCCGTCCCTGGCCGGATTGACAAATTTGTTGGAGTGCCAGCTCGCTGCCAGTGGACCCGTTTCTGCTTCGCCGTCACCTATGACGGCGGCGACGATCAGGTCGGGGTTATCGAAGGCTGCACCGTAGGCATGTGAGAGCGCGTACCCGAGCTCCCCGCCCTCATGGATGGACCCGGGGGTCTCCGGGGCGACATGGCTGGGGATGCCGCCGGGAAAGGAGAACTGGCGGAACAGCCGCTTCATCCCGGGCAGGTCCTGGGAAATGTCCGGATATGTTTCGCTGTAGGTACCTTCAAGCCATGCTGAGGCGACCGGGCCGGGTCCGCCGTGGCCTGGGCCCATGATGTAGATCATGTCCAGGTCCTGTTCCATGATGGCCCGGGACAAGTGGGCGTAGATGAAGTTCAGGCCCGGGGTTGTGCCCCAGTGTCCCAAGAGCCTGGGCTTGATGTGCTCCGGCCGCAGCGGTTCGCGTAAGAGCGGATTGTCCATGAGGTAGATCTGACCAACGGACAGGTAATTCGCGGCTCGCCACCAGGCATGGATACGGTCAGCCTGTTCCGGGCTGAGGGCGGGTTCGTGCGTCAGTGAAAGCTGGTGGTCGTTCATCGAAAAGTCCTGCCTCGTGGTGCGGAAAGAACGGTGACGGGACGCAGAAGTCCGGGAACTGCTGCTGCCACTCGCTGAGGGGGCCCGGATGGACAGCAGGTATCTCATCGCTGAGCCTTGAGTCCGCGGACGAATGGGGCCTTCCCCAGTGCTGTCCGTTCGAGTTGATCCACTACGTGGATGGTGATCGGGAGCTTTGCAACGCCTGCCTCGGTGAGGGCGCGGGAAAGTGTGGTCTCTACGTTTTCTGGGGTGGTTCCCGGGGTGAGGCCTGCGAGAAGGACCCGAAGCCCGTTGGGTTCCTGGATGATCTGCCATCCCGCGATGGCTGCCTGGTCCAGGACGTGGTGGAACACGATCGGGTGTACGGTGACGGCCCCTGTCCTTCCCGGCAGGTGCAGGACGTCTTCGAGGCGGCCTTCGATGTCCTCAAGGAGGGTGAAGGAGCGGCCGCACGGGCAGCCGCGTCCGCCGAGGCGTACGGTGTCGGACATTTCGTAGCGGATCAGCGGCAGGGTTCTCGAGAAAAGGACGGTGACCAGGAGCTTCGCCCCGGTCGTGTGTGGCGGTACGGGGTTTCCGTCCTGGTCCACGGGTTCGATGATTAGAAGGTCTTCGTACACGTGCCGGTTTCGCTGGATGCACGGGGAGGCGATGCCGGCGGTTTCGGTGGCGGCGTAGACGTCGAAGGGGGCACTCCCCCAGGCCGCTTCAAGCTCTGCTGCCGTGTTCGGCGTGAGCACTTCGGAGGCTGACATGACGCCCTGGGGTGCGATGTGCAGCCGTCCGGCCCGCTGTTCGGCCGCGAGGGGTTTGAGCGCTGAGGCGTAGCCAACCAGGATCCGGGGCTGGAACCGGTTTAGGGCGGCGACGTTCTCATCCATGGAGGCGGTGACATCGAGGCGGACGGTGGGCACCAGCTTGGAGCGCAGCGACGCGCCGACGACGGCGGACTGGTGGGTGGGGACGCGGGAGCTGACCAGGGCCATCTTCAGCGGCCGGGTCGGCCCCGCGGAGATCCGGGCCCAGTCGTTGGCCCGGGCGTAGGAGGCCAGGATGGTCGCCCATTCGGCGCGGTTCCAGACGAATGTTCCGCGCCGGCCGGTGGTCCCGGCCGTCGCTGCCGCCCACCACTGGCCCTTCCACGGCAGGCCGGGGTCGCCGCGGCTCTCGGTCAGGGACAGCAGGTGGTCTTCCAGTTCCGCCAGTGTCAGGTCTGGGGTGGTGATGGCCTCGTCGAAGTGCTCCATCAGCTCTGCTTTGGTCACGGGCGGCAGCTGGTCCAATGGGGCATCGCGCAGGCCGGCGTGGTGGCGGCGGTAGAACTCCGACCCGGCATAGGCCGCGTGGCGCAGCTCCTTGAGCGCCTGGTCCTGATGGGCTGCGATCCTGGCGGGATCCCAGCGGTCACGCTTCCGCCAGGCGGCCCGCAGGAACAGTACGTGGGAGATGAGGCGCAGATCCATGGCCGCCCCTTAGCGGTTCCCGGCCGGGGTGAGCGGCTGGGAGGTGCGGGTGGTGGTGGCTTCGGGAGTTTCCGGGCGGGGCAGCCGGAGCCGTTTGAGCAGTAGGGCGTTGACGGCGACCAGGAAGCTGGAGCCGGACATCGACAGGGCAGCGATTTCGGGGCTGAGGACGATCCCGGCGAAGGCGAAGACTCCGGCCGCGGTGGGCAGCGCAATGGCGTTGTAGCCCACGGCCCAGCCCAGGTTCTGCCGCATTTTCCGCAGCGTGCCTTTGCCGATGCGCAGGGCGATGGGGACATCGAGGGGATCTGAGCGCATCAGGACGAGGTCGGCTGTTTCGATGGCCACGTCGGTGCCGGCGCCGATGGCGATGCCGAGGTCGGCCTGGGCCAGGGCCGGGGCGTCGTTGACGCCGTCGCCGACCATCGCGACTTTTTTCCCCGTTTGCTGAAGCTGGGCGACATTGGCCGATTTGTCCCCGGGGAGTACCTCGGCGATGACGGTGTCGATGCCCAGTTGGCCGGCGATTCTCTTGGCGGTTGCCTCGTTGTCTCCGGTGAGCATGACGACTTCGATGCCTGCTTCGTGCAGGGCGGCCACGGCGGGAGCGGCGGTTTCCCGGGCTGCGTCGGCCATCGCGATCACCGCGGCGGCCTTCCCCTCGACGGCGACGAGCACGGCGGTGCGGCCGGTCGCGGCCAGGTCATCGCGCACCGTGGCAAGAGGGCCCAGATCGATGCCTTCATCGGCCATGAGTTTGCGGTTCCCCACCAGGACACGGCGGCCTTCCACGATGGCGCCGGCGCCGTGGCCGGGCACGTTCAGGAAGTCCGAGGCGGTCAGGGCGGGTGCACCGTTTTCGCGGGCGTGGCGGACAACGGCCGCGGCGAGCGGATGCTCGGATTCCTGCTCGACGGCGGCGACCAGCGCCAACAGTTCGGCCTCCTCGATCCCTTCAATGACGACATCGGTAACTTCGGGTTCGCCCTTGGTCAACGTACCGGTCTTGTCCATGACGACCGTGTCGATCCGGGCGGAGACCTCCAGGGCGGTTGCGTTCTTGAACAGGACCCCGCGTTTGGCGCCGAGCCCGGTGCCGACCATGATCGCCGTCGGGGTGGCCAGGCCCAGCGCGTCAGGACACGTGATCACGACAACGGTGATGCCGAACAGCATGGCCGCCTGGACCCCGGCGCCGAGGGCAAGCCAGGTCGCGAACGTAACGGTTCCCCCGATCAGTGCGACAAAGACCAGCCAGAACGCCGCCCTGTCGGCAAGGCGCTGGCCCGGTGCTTTGGAGTTCTGGGCTTCCTGGACCAGGGCGACGATTTGAGCCAGGGCCGTGTCCGCGCCGACTTTCGTGGCCCGGACCCGCATCGTGCCGGTGGTGTTAATCGACGCGCCGATCACCTCGGAGCCGACGATCTTGGTCACCGGCAGGCTTTCGCCGGTCACCATCGACTCATCGACCTCGGACTGGCCGTCCTCCACGTGGCCGTCCACCGGGATCTTGGAACCGGGTCTGATTAGCAGCAGGTCCCCGGTCTGCACTTCGGAGGTGGGGACTTCCACTGTCTCCCCGTTGCGGATGACCAGGGCCACCGGCGGGGCGAGTTCAAGCAGGGTGCGGATGGCTTCGTTCGCCCCGCCCCGGGCCCGCATTTCGAACCAGTGCCCCAGGAGCACGAAGGAAGCCAGGACGGTGGCGGCTTCGTAGAAGACTTCGCCGCCGCCGGTGAGGGTAATCCAGACGCTGTAAAGCCACCCGGTGCCGACGGCGATCGCGACCAGGACCATCATGTCCAGGGTGCGGGCTTTCAGCGCCCGGTAGGCCCCGTCGAAGAAAATCCAGGCCGAGTAGAAGATCACGGGCAAGGAAAGGATCAGGGCGATGACGTCGTCCCGGAGTCCGAACGGGGCGGGGACGGTGAAGCCGAACATGTCCCGGCCCATCGGGGACCACAGGGTTACCCCGATGGACAGGACCGCGGCGACCAGGAACCGGTTGCGCATGTCCTTGACCATGTCGTCCATCGACATCCCGGCATGGTGTCCGCCGTGGCCCATCATGTCCTGCGGGGTCCGACCCGCCCCGCCGTGCTGGACGTGCCCTTCATGGCTGGGCGGCGGATGGTGTCCGGCGTGAGGCTTTGCCGGTTCCGGGGCATGGCCTGCGTGCATTCCGGCGTGGTCTTCGGGCACCGCATGCGGATGCATCGGATGGGAGGTCTCAGGCTGGGCCGTACCGGGGTGGACATGGCCGGCGGCCTGATGGCCGCCGCCGTGTTTGGCGGTGGTGGCGTGTTTCATCCCGGCGGTGCCCGTTGTGTCGTCCATGGGGTAGCAGACGTGGTCCGGGACCGATACGCCCCGGCAGTGGTACCCGCAGTCCCGTACCCATCCGGAGATCTGCCCTACCGAGGTTACCGCCGGATCAAAACTCACCGTGGCGGTCTGGGCGACCGCGTTCGCCTCGACAGCCATCACCCCGGGCCGCTGCCGCAGCACATTTTCCACTACCGCCTTGGAAGTCGCCCAATGCAGGCCGCCAACCTCCACAACTGTGCGTTGCAGGTTCGTCGTCATTTCCCCTCCTCCGCCCGGCCCGCTCCTGCCGGACACTGATCCTGGCTGGGTCGGGTTGGTGAGCCGGTGTGATGTGAGCAGATCATGGTGCGGTCCTTTCGCAGGGAATCCGGGAGTGGGCAACGGCGGGGCCATCCGGGCCAGGACCTTCACTGCGTACGGGCTTCGGCCCGGGACGTCTTTTCCGGTTAGACCCAACGTATACCCATGGGCGGGCCGCAGTCCCGGCAGGATTCGGTGGAGCTGGTCATGCTCCGCGGCCGCGGCGAAGCACATTGAGCCGGTCGGTGTATTCGCTCTCGCCAATCTCACCTCTGGCAAACCGTTCAGCCAACAGGTGCTCCGCGATGCCGACGCCGGGCACTCCGGGTTCATGCCGGCGGTTCCCTGCTCCCATGGAGCGGGAGGCCAAGATGATGGCGGTGATGACGGCGCCCCAGAACAGTACGAAGCTCACGCCCATCAGGATGTACCCCCAGACGCCCATGTTCCCGTCCCAATACATCATCGCTGTTTCCTCCCCGCCCCGGACCCACCGGTTCCCTTCAGATCACTCTCGTCCCTTCCGGCTCCTGCCGACAGAGTCTTTAGTCACCTTGCCCCTGGCCCGTCCTGCCGCCCGGGTGGCGAAGGACAAGCCAGAGCGAGGCCAGGACCAGGCCGGTGCCGGCTGCTGCCCATAGGGGCGGACGTTCCCCCGGAAGGAAGAGGGACACAGCCACACCGATGACGGGCACAAGCAGGGTCCACGCCGTCAGGAGAGCCAAGCGGGACCGGCCCGCCTCCCGGAACCAGGCCAGGAATGCCGCCGCCGTCCCCACCAGGGACAGGAACAGCAGGACCGCAAGGAACCGCGGGGACCAGTTGATCGTGGTGGCGGGTTCGTTGAGCGCGGCCAGACCGGCCAGCAGCAGCCCACCGATGAGGAAATGCCAGGCGCTTGCCGCAACAAGGTCCGCGCCGTGCAGGGCACGGGAGAGCAGGGTCCCGGCGGTGACGGCTGCGGCCGCGAGCAGGGACAGCCACGCCCCTGTTCCTCCGCCGCTGGCCATCCCGACCACCAGGAGCCCGGCGAACCCGACCATGATGCCGAACACAGTCCGCACCGAAACGGCCTCACCGTAGATCCACCAGGCGGGCAGGATGATCAGCAGTGGTTGGGCGTTGGCCAGCACCGCTGCGGCTCCGATGGCCATTCCGGCGGTCCCGGCGAACATCGCGGCAAAGGCAACAGTGACATTCACAATCCCCATCAGCGTTATCAGCGCCCAGGTCCGCCCTCCCCGGGGGACCCTCCTGCGCTGAACCAGGCAAAGCAGCAGCAGCGCTGCGGCTGCGATCAATGCCCTCAGGGCCGCGAACCACAGCACCGGCGCATCCTCCAGACCCAGCCGGATAGCCAAAAAGCACACACCCCACACGCCGGTAATCCAGAGCATCGTTGCAGCCGCGGGGGCTCCCAACACCTGTGTATTTGGCGCGCTCATGTTCCCGCCGCCCGGGTTCAGAGGGCGAGCTGGCGCAGGTGGCAGTGCTGGATCAGTTCGATGGCTTCATCGAGGTCATCGGTGACCCGCAGGAGCCGGATGTCATCGCCGGCGACGAAGCCCTGGTCCTGGAGATGGTCACGGATCCAGTCCACGAGCCCTGACCAGTGGCCGGCGCCGATTAGGACTACGGGGAATTCGTGGATTTTTCCGGTCTGGACGAGGGTGAGGGCTTCAAAAAGTTCATCGAGCGTGCCGAAACCGCCAGGCAGGACGATGAACGCCGAGGAGTAACGGATGAACATGAGTTTCCGGGCGAAGAAATACCGGAAGGACATGGACACATCAAGGTAGGGGTTCAGTGACTGTTCGCGCGGGAGTTCAATGCCCAGGCCAACAGAGGTGCCGCCGGCGGCAAGGGCGCCGCGGTTGGCCGCTTCCATCAGGCCAGGCCCTCCGCCGGTGATGACCGCGAAGCCGGCGCTGGCCAGGCGCGACCCCAGGACCTTCGCGGCCTGATAGCGGGAATCGTCCGGGCCTGGGCGCGCAGACCCGAAGACAGTCACTGCCTTGCCGAGCCGGCCCGAGAGCAGACCGAAACCGGCTCCGATCTCGGCCGCTATCCGTTCCATCCGGGCGGGGTCCTCGGCCGGATCGGCCAAGGCTGCACGAAGCTCGTCATCAGTCATTTTCATGACAGCCCCGCTCCGGTGTGCATGCGGCAGTGCAGGTTGTGTTCCCCGCCCTCTTCAGCAGTGAGGCGGCCGTCCTCGATGGTGATAACCCGTTTAGCGGCGGACCGCAGCCTTTGGTCATGACTGACAATGATGACCGCCCTGTTTTCCCGGCATGCCGTTTCACACAACAGCAGGGTCACGTCCTGCCCGGTCCTGGCGTCCAGGTTCGCGGTAGGTTCATCAGCGAGGATCAGGCTCGGGTCGTTGGCCAGGGACCGGGCGATGGCAACGCGTTGCTTCTCCCCGCCGGACAGGTCCCTAGGCAGGTTCCGGAGCCGGTGCCCGAGCTGGAGTTTCTCCAGCGATTCCCGGGCTTTGACCCGTGCCTGCTTTCGGGAAACTCCTGCCGTGAGCAGTGGCATCATGACGTTTTCTTCCGCTGTCAGGGCCGAGAGCAGGTTGAAGGTCTGGAAGACGAACCCGAATTCTTGCAGCCGCAGCCTGGACAGCTGCGCCGGTGAAAGGACCGAGGTGTCCTGCCCGGAAATCAGGATCCGGCCGGCCGTGGGTGACATCAGGGTACCGATCATTGACAGCAGCGTTGTTTTACCCGACCCGGAGGGCCCCATCACGAGCACGATGTCACCGGCATCAACGTCAAGGGAGACATGGTCCACGGCAGTCACTGAGGTGTGGCCCGCGCCAAAGGTCTTGGACACGTCCTGGACGGAGACAACGCTCATGCCCTGAACACCTCGGCAGGGTCGATGCGGGAAAGCCTAAGGACCGGCAACAGCGAGGACACCACGGCCATGACCACGGTAACGGCCAAAATCCAGCCCGCATCAAACCACCGGATTTCCGTGATGAATTCCGGAACGTACTGCCCGGCGGCGGCGCTGATCACCACAGCCAGGCCCGCCCCGAGGGCGTATCCGAGTACGGCTGCGGTGACGGCCTGCTCGACCACGACGGTGTAGAGCTGGCGGTTGCTGACTCCAATGGCTTTCAGAACCCCGTACTCGCGGGCTTTTTCGATGGTGGAGGTGAAGATGGTCAAGCCGATGACCGTCATCCCCACGGCAATGCCGATCAACAGCAGGACCAGGATGATGGGCAGGAACGTGTCCCGGACGATGTTCGTGTTGTTCTCCACGAACCTGTCCTTGGTGATCGCATCCACCGCCGGGTCAGCTTCAATCCGTGACGCCACTTCCCCTGGGGCGGTGCCGTCCTTGACCGTGACGAGGAAGAAGTTCGTGGCGCCGGGGAGCTGGAGGATGCCTTCGGCGTCGGCCTTGGTGGCGAAGGCGAACGAGAAGCTGAGAATGTACCCGCCCTCGGAATAGCCGGAGACTTTCAGTGTCCTGCCCGCGACGGGGATGGTGTCTCCGATCCGGATGTTCTCACTGCGCCCGACCACCGAGTCGATGATGATCTCGCCCGGGCCCGGGACGGCTTTGCCCTCAACAACCCTAGCGGGGCCGCCGACATTGTTCTCCACGTCGTCGGCGATGATGTAGAGGTTGATGTCTTTGCCGTTGTGGTCAAAGGCGACGCGGCGTCCGCTGAACGGTTTGGCGCTGGCGACCCCCTCAACACCGGTCAGGAAGTTCCGCACGGTCAGGGGCAGAACCGAGGGCGTGTGGAACATGTCCGTCGCACCGGTCTGGGTGACCCAGTAGTCCGCCGGCACGGTCCGGATGTATTCGCCGATCTTGTTGCTCCAGCCCTGGTACAGGCCCTGGATGCTCATGATCAGCAGCACGCTGAACGCAACCCCGCCAACACTGATCAGCAGCCGGGTCTTTTCCTGAACCAGGTTCTTTACGGCCAGGAACAGCATGGCACCGGCCCTGGTCCCGGTTTCCTGCACGGGCGCCTGTCCATCAGGGCCCCTTCTGCAGTCTCTGCTCCGCGTCCGTGGACCGGTGTCCGAAACGGGGAATGAACCCTGGGACCTGCCGGCGGTATGCCGCGTAGGCTTCGCCAAACTCGGCGTCCATCACCCGTTCCTCGCGCCGGGCCAGGCGGAGGTAAACGATGACCAGGATCGGGAACATCACCAGGGTCAGCAGGGTCGGCCACTGCAGCAGGAACCCCGCCATGATGATCAAAAAACCCACGTACTGCGGATGCCGCACCCTGGCATACGGGCCCGTGACCGCCATCCGGTGGTCCCGCTGGGCTGCGAAAAGAACCTGCCACGACAGGTACAGCAGGATGAACCCTGCCGCGATCAGCAGGTTACTCAGAAGGTGCAGCGGGCTCAGGTGCGGATCCCCCTGCCACCCGGCAAGGTCCTGCCACAAGTGACCACTGTTGTGGCTCAACAGATCCCCGACCGGTAGCCGGTCACCCAGCCAGCCCGAGAGCAGGTAGATGGTCAGCGGGAAACCATACATCTCGGTGAACAGCGCCACGATGAACGCAGAAAACCCGCCCAGCGCCCGCCAGTCCAGCTTCGTGGTGGGCCGGACAAAACTGAACGCGAAGATGATAAACACTGCCGAATTGATGATCACCAGCCACCACAGGTCATACCCGTAATCAGTGGACATGGCCGGCACCTCCTGAGGACCCTGGGCGTCCGGAACCGTTCCCGCTCCCCTGCCCGCCATGTCCCGCGTGAGAGCCGCCGTGGCCGCCGTGCCCGAACATGCACAGGCTCATCACCAGCACCACACCAAGATAGGGCAGCGAGTCCAGGATATGGAGCCAGTGGTTGGTGATGAGGTAGACCGCCGCGGCGGCTATCAGGACGATCAGCAAGGTTTGTGTCCAAGGCGGGAATGGCGGGCGCGCTGCTCGGGGTAGTTCGGGGCCGTGTAAACCGGGAAGACTGCTCATGCCTCGATTCTCCGTGTACAGCGCCAGACCGGGATAGGGCACAAAGGCCCCGTACCCGCCACCGTTGAACGAATTTCCCCCATATGGACCCTTGCGCAGCTATACCCCCAGGGGGTATTATGTTGGTGTTGTCAGTGACGTGGTTTTGTCCAGGCCTCCGGAGCCGTTACAGCCGGTCATCCCCAACAGTGCCCCTTTTGCATTCCTCTTCCGAAGGAAAACTGACATGTGTGGAACCAGCGAATCACGGACCCAACTTCCCCTGGCCTCCGCTACGCAGCACGGTTGCAGCTGCTGCGCCCCGGCCACGGGCAGCCAGGCCGGCGTTACAGCCGCGGCCCAGCCGCAGATGCAGGCTTCCGGTGCCCAGTACGCCCTTGAAGGCCTGACCTGCGGGCACTGTGTCCAGACCGTTGAAAAGGCCGCCTCCGGCGTATCGGGAGTCCACTCCGCGCGCGTGGACCTGGTCCCTGGCGGGAGGTCCCGGCTCACCGTCACCGGCACCCACGACCCGGCTGCTTTGGTCGATGCAGTGCGGTCCTCCGGCTACGCCCTGGCCGGAACGAAGTAGACATTCACCCTTCCGGCAGAAACCGGGGAGGCCAGGTTCCCCGACATCCCCGGTTCCTGGCCAGATGGGAGCGTCAGTGACCAGGGCCCGTGTGGTCGCCCGTATGGTCCACGGTGGGTTCGGGCCCGGGGTTTACCCCGGCTCCGGTGCCGCTGATGGCCGGGCCGATGACGAACGCGGACAGGGAGAACATAGCGGCGAAGACCAGCAGGCCAAGGGCCGGTGCAACCCAGCTGCCGAACCGCCGGTAGAGCCTGACCAGCATGGGAATGGAGGCAAGGAGCCCCAGCGCGCCGAACAAGGCGGTGCCGCCGGAACCGGCGACCAGTGCGGTCCCGGCGAGCAGCCCGATATGGTGCAGGACGTGCGGCAGGAGCCCCACGATCAGCCCGACCACACCGACCAGCGTGTGCCACAACGCATGGAGCCTGTTCCTGAGGGTAGGCCCTGAAGGAACCGGGCCCTGCCGGCCATGGGTGACCGGCCGATGATGGGACGAATGGTCAGCTGTCACAGGCTCTGCATCCAGATACTTTGCGTCGAGGCCTGCCGAGAGGGATCACTCCTCGGCACCATACCCGGACCGGACCACGAGCACCGGGGTTGGCGAATGATGAACCAGCTGGCTCGATACCGATCCAAGCAGCAGCCCGGTGAACCCGCCCAAACCCCGGGAACCAACAACAAGCAAATCAGCGTCCTCTGCCGCCCGGAGCAGGACCGTGGCCGCGCTGCCCTGGTCAACCTCGCCACTGACGGGGACCCCTTTGCTTTCCACCCGCTTCAGCGCTTCATCCTGGAGCCGGCGCGCAGCCTGGGGAAAAATATCCGGGTCATGGATCAGGCCCTCCATCCCTACCGTCACCGGCGGAAACGCCCAGGCGGTCACGGCTTGAACTTGGCCGTTGCGTAGCCGCGCCTCTTCCACAGCCCACTCCAAGGCCCGGCGCGAGGGAGCAGAACCATCCACCCCCACAACGATCCGAAACACGCCATTCCCGCCCATGGATACCGCCCTTTCACCAGTTCTTTACGTGCTGCCCCCAGTGTTTCCCCACCTAATGTTCACCGCAAGGGTCAGAAGTCCCCCGGCGGGCAGCACTGCACTGCGCGCTGGAACAAACCCGCCGCCGCATCATGCGATCCCGATCCCGCTAATGCATGCTGGGGACCCGCGGCGGCAGCATCTGAAAAGGTGCGCCATGCTCTTACAGGCGGCCGGGAACGCCAAAGGCCAGCTATTCAGTGCCCCCAAGGCATTGAGTAACTGGCCTTCAGTGGTTTGTTAGCCTGCGCGGACGAAGGTGACGGCGCCCTTGGAGGTCATCCAGGTCAGAGGGTGGACGGCTGTTTCGTTCTTGCCGTTCAGGCCAGAGCTAAGGACTTGGCCGTTGCCGACGTAGATTCCTACGTGGCCGGGCTGCATGACCATGTCGCCGGGCTGGGGGTCGGTGACGACGGTGCCGTAGTTCATGAACTGCATGGGGCCGAGGTCTCCGACGGGGATGCCGGCTGCGTTGAGGGCGTTTTCGACCAGGCGCGTGCAGTCCTGGATCATGCCGATCTGGGCGTAGGCAGAGGACACCATGGTGGCGTTGATACCGCCCGCCGCCGCGGCGGCCGCCGGGGCCGCGGGTGCTGGGGTGACGGTGATCTGCGCCTTGGCCGGAACGGCGGCCTGCGTCCTGACGGCGGCAGACGCGGCGGGCGCCGCCGTGGGGGCATCAACGACGACCTGCTTGGGTGCTTCCACGACGGGTGCCGGGGTTGTCTTCACGGCGGGACGCTCGAAGGCGATCTGGACCGTGGCGTCTGCGCTGAGCGGGGTCTGCACCTGGCTGGTGACTTCCAGGTTCGACGCAGGCTCGGCCTCGCGCTGGGCCGGGGCGTCTGCTGCCTGGGCGGCAATGCCGCTTGTCAGGACAAGGCCGGACGATGCTGCGATGACGGCGGCCCGGCGGCCTACACCACCGGCATTATCGGCAACGGACTTGGACAAAACAGCCAGGGGGCTGGTGCGGACAGGGACCGCGCGGCGGCGGCCGTGAGCTTTGCCATTGGGCATGAAAGGGCCTCTCCCACTGCCTGCGAGGTTAGCTGTCGGATTCGGATGGGAGACACCCGGCCGTGGTGATGCAAGAAATGCACCAGGCACGGCTTCACCCCAAGGCCCGCCGAAAGCAGGCCAGTATTGGGTTCCCCGTCTCTGCCGGACGATTTTTGCGAACGGATCCCGAGCAGCGGCAGAGTTAGGCAAGTCTGCTCGGGAGTGCCGCCCTCGGAGAAACCGGCACGGCTTTGACCGTACTTCAACTTTCCCCACATGTCACATTTGCATAACGCCGTTTCATCTCCCCCATGCGTCACATCCAACATGGCGGCGCTGACCCGGACCGCGGGGGTGATGATGGCGATCCCCCGGCGATTCGCGGGCAATGGACACAGACGGTACGGGTGAAACTCAATCCCTCCCAGACACGTTGAATAAGAGGCTGTGACCGGCAGGTACACCCTGCGGGTAGGCTTAAGAGCCTGAACAACCTGCACGGAAGGGAGGAAACCTTGTGACCGCTCCATCTCGTGGACCCTTCACCGCGTTCCTCCTCCGGACGGGCCTCCTGACGGCAGCCCTGGCCATCATCGCCGGAATCTTCGGCATGCACATCATGACCGGGGCGCACCACATGAGCGCCGGGCACAGCATGCCGGCAACAGCCGCCCAGTCAACCGTGCACCTGGACAGCCTTCCCTCCAGCCACTCCCATCCACCAGGGACGTCCGCGGACAGGGCTGCGATTACCCCAGCGGCAACCGGCTCGTCGTCTTCTTCCTGCGCCCCTGCAGGTTCCTGCCCGGAGATGTCCGCCGGTGACGGTGCCTGTGTCCTTGCCCAGGGAAACACCTCACTCACCGCCCCTGTGCCGGGAACAGCGCCTTATGTCTTACCGGACTTCGGTGCGGCGGCCGCAGTCAGCACGAACTATTCCTTCTCACCGGCCAGCCCCACCCCCGGTGACCTCTGTATCAGCAGGACGTAAACCAGCATTGACAGCGCCGTGACCACACTCTGGCGCGGTCCTACGTCCCCGGAATGCCCCGCCCAAGGGCAGCCGGCGTTTACGCCACACCACTCAAGGGCGCCGTGCGCGCCCGCTGATACTTTTGAGGACCCTGATTTCCATGAAGAAAACCTTGACCGTTTCCGCTGCCGCCCTCGCCGCAGCAATTGCCCTTGCCGGATGCTCCACCAATTCCGGGAGCAGCTCGGATGGAAGCAGCATGCCGGGCATGAACCACGGCAGCACCGGCACCGCATCAAGCACCGCCCCGGCAACCTCCGCAGCCGCTTCGGCCGGGTTCAACGACGCAGACGTCATGTTCGCGCAAATGATGATTCCGCACCACACCCAGGCCGTGACCATGAGCGAGACCATGCTCGCCAAAGAAGGCATCCCCGCCGCCGTGACAGACCTGGCGACGAAGATTAAGGCCGCCCAGGGCCCGGAAATCGAGAAGATGACCGGATGGCTTAAAAGCTGGGGACAGTCCACCGAGATGCCCACCAACATGCCCTCGGGCCACAGCATGTCCGGCATGATGGGCGAGGACGACATGGCCAAGCTCGAGGCCGCCCAGGGCACCGAAGCGGCGAAACTGTTCCTGACACAGATGATCGCCCACCACGAAGGCGCCGTCGAGATGGCGAAGACCGAAACCACCGACGGCAAGAACACTGACGCGGTCCAGCTCAGCAAGGACATCGTCAGCGACCAGGAAGCCGAAATCCAGGAAATGAAAGACCTGCTGGCCACCCTGTAGCCAGCACACCCGCGGTGCCGGCCCCGTCCCCCCTGGGGCCGGCACCTTCCCCAACTTTCATTTCCTTGGACCACCATTCTGGAGTTCCCCGTGCCCCTGCACTTTATGCCCCAAGGACGTTCCGCCGCCGGACTCACCGCGGCCGCCGTCCTACTGCTGACCCTGTCCGCCTGTTCTACCGGCTCACCGGCCGGGACCGCACCGCCCTCTGCGGCCCCCGGTCTTCCCAGCTCCCACGTCCACGGCCTGAGCGTGAACCGCCAAACGGATCAGGTCCTGCTGGCCACCCATGAAGGCCTCTTCGATGTCACCAAGCAGCCCAAGTCCCCCGCCACCCAGATAGGTGACACCAATGACCTGATGGGCTTCACCGCAGCCGCTGACCAGGGCGTCTTCTATGCTTCCGGGCACCCTGGTTTCGGCTCGGACATGCCCAACCCCATGGGCCTGATCCGCTCCGTGGACGGCGGAAAAACCTGGGAACAACTGTCCCGCCAAGGCGAATCAGACTTCCACGCCCTCGCCACAGCCAAGTCCGGGCTCATCGCCTACGACGGAACGCTTCAAACCAGCCCTGATGGGAAAACGTGGACCTCGGCCAGCGCCGAATTCGTCCCGGCTGTTCTGGCCGGCAACCCTGAAACCGACACCGTTCTCGCCACCACCCGAGACGGTCTCCAACGCTCCATCGACGGCGGAAGAACCTGGGCACTGAACACCGCCGCCCCCGTCATTCAATTCGTTGCCTTCGCCAGCGGCACCGAAGTCTTCGGCGTCGAACCCGACGGTGCGGTCCACTATTCAACGGACGCGGGAAGCACCTGGACCCAAACGGGATCGATCCAAGGTCAGGTCCAGGCGATCACCGCAGTGAAAAAGACAGACGGAAAACCAACGATCTGGGCCGCCACCACCGAAGGGCTCGTCGTATCCACCGACGGCGGCAATCTCTTCCGCACCCCTCCCGAAGCGCGATGAACACCGCCGGGCTTACCGCCCTCACAGGCGGTACCTGCGGGCCTTTCATCATGACAATGTAGGCGGCTGATTAATGGAGCATCAGGAAAGGATCTGGTCCGTGGACCCCGCCACGCTGCGGGACGTGGTCGTGGACCGGGAAGCGATGGAAGCCCGGCTGGGCGACTGTACCGACGACCTGGAACGCGTCTGGGTTCTGTCCCTTCTGGGACGGGGTGACGAAGCAGTCAGCGAAGCCCAACAGCTGCTGGCCGCGTCCATAGATCCGTTCCGTCCGCTGCTCGTTCTCGCCTATGCCTATCAACGGCTGTACCGCTGGCAGGACGCTGCACAGGTGCAGGAACGGGCGCTCCGCGCTGCACGCACGAAATTCAGGGAAGCCCAGGTCCGCCACCAGATCGGGCGGCGGCTTTTTGACGAGGGTCTCTACCTCGCTGCCGCAGCCGAGTTCGAGTGGGCCGCTGACCTGTTCAAAGCCGCCGGACGTCCCCGTGCGGCACTCACCTCCTACAGGGCAAAAGAACGGGCACTAAAGGTTCACCGGCAAAGCCGGCTCCCGGACTAGAGGGATACCTGCCAGCACGAGGACGACCACGCCGGCATAGACAACACGACGAGAAGTGGAAGGAGGCGAACACCGAACACAGGCCCGGACGCGGCAAACACAATCCATGCGGTCCGGAACATTTTTCAGCTACTCAAACCTATGGAAGAGAGTACAAAATGACGCACGGAAGCACTCACAAACTGCTCGATGCCTACCCCAAGGACCTTGGCGGCATCGACCCGCACAAACTGGCCGAATGCATTGCGGCCTGTTTCGACTGCGCACAAGCCTGTACCGCCTGCGCGGATGCCTGTCTCAGCGAGGACATGGTGGCCGAACTGACCAAATGCATCCGCACCGACCTGGACTGCGCGGACATCTGTACCACGACGGGCAACATCCTCTCCCGCCACACCGGCTACGACGCCAACATCACCCGCGCCGTGCTCCAGGCCTGCGCCACCGTGTGCAAGTCCTGCGGCGACGAGTGCGAACAGCACGCAGGCATGCACGAGCACTGCCGGATCTGCGCCGAAGCGTGCAGGCGTTGCGAGCAAGCCTGCACCGAGCTCCTCGCATCCCTGGGCTGATGAAAGCCTGAGCACCCAAGGAAGTGTGGAGGCCGGCGCAGCGCCGGCCTCCACACTAGGTGCGTGGCATTTGAGCGGGCTGCAGGGCATCCAGGGTGACTCTGACCAGCCGCAGCACGGCCTCATGTGAAGTCAGCCCTGCCGCGGCCCCCAAAGCATGAAGGCAAAAAGCTGCCAGCTCATCGGCACCAACGTCCGCACGAAAGACTCCCGAATCCGCGCCCTCTGCAATAATCTCCGCCAGGAACCTGATGAGGTGCTGATGAGCCCGCCCTGCATGAGCTCCCTGATGCAGACGCGCCGAATCCGATTCGTCGTGACCGGACCGGGACAGGAAAGCATAAGCGTGCAAAACCGCTTCAAGCTGCTGACGGGCTCCAACAGCCTGTCCTTTGATGCCAACTAGCTCGTCCAGATGCGCCTGGATCTGGCGCTCATGCCATGCCAGCATGATCGACTCGACATCCGGAAAGTACTTGTACAGGGTTGCCCGACCAATCCCCGCACCTTGGGCGATCGCCGACATCGTCACCCCTGACGCACTGTGCCCTGCCAAGAGGCGGACAGTCGCGTCAAGAACCGCACCACGGACGGCGTCCCGATGGGTCTCGATCGTCTCGTTCCAAAGCTTAGGCATACCCGAATGCTACAACCTGACGCACAATAGACACACTGACCCTTTCAATACATACTGTTTTACAAAATCAACCGAAGGATGATCATGACGAACCTGGGCCCCAACCCAGACAGCACAGGCAGCAGAGAAACCCCAAGGCATAAGACGCCGCTGTGGGTGAAGGGATTTCTGGTCGTTGCGGCTGTGCTGGTGGTGACCTTCGCGGTCATCCACCTCAGCGGCGGCGGAATGGTCATGAACCACACGCCGTGAAGATCATGCCCCCGGTCGTGCGGAAAGCAGCTCTGACAGTCCACATCATCTCCTCCGTGGGGTGGCTGGGCGCCATCGCCGCGTTCCTTGTCCTCGCCATCGCCGGACTCACCTCTACTGACCCGCAGCTGGTCTGTGCCGCATACGTGGGCATGAACCTGGTCGGATGGATGATCATCTTCCCGCTAAGCCTTGCCTCCCTGATCTCCGGCATCGTCCACGGTCTCGGCACCGTCTGGGGACTGTTCCGCCACTACTGGGTCCTGATCAAACTCATCATCACCGCCCTGGCAACGGCCCTGTTACTGGTACATCTGCAACCAGTCAGCGCGATGGCCGAAATGGCACTGGCAACAGACCTCGGCCCCCCGGACATGAACGGTATGAGAGTCCAACTGGTCTTCGACGCGGGCGCCGCAATACTGGCGCTGCTGGTCACAAGCGTCCTGTCCGTCTACAAGCCCCGAGGACTGACCCGGCACGGCCAAAAGGTCCTCGACGAGCAACAGGCGGGCCGGAGGTGAAGGTCTTTAGTTCCGCGCGGTGGAACGCCACTCGGCCAGGCGGCCGGGATCAGGAAAGCAAGGGCGGGGACACTCCACAGCCAAAAGCCCCACCCGAACAGCATGAGCGCCAGATGGAAGGTGATGACCCCGACCCAGCCGGCCTTTGCCCACGCGCCGCCACGGAGGAGCAGGACGCCCAGGGCAGCCTCCCCTGCCGAGAGCGCCAGGCCCCAGCCCACCGGTGATGCCATGAAGATCCTGTCCCACGCCTGCCCAATTAAAGGGAGGAACGTCTCGCGGGCGAAGGGGGCATAGAAGTCAGGTCCGGCCGCGACAATCCCGAGGTGAATTCCCCCGGTGTAGAGGAAGAATCCGCCAACAAACTTCCGGCGAAGACCGGTCCGCTTCTTCCCGTCAGAATCCTGGGCAACAGACCGTGGCTGCGTTTTCGTTGCTGTGCTTTTCATGCCCTGGCCTCCATCGGGGCGCTCACCTCGCCCGGTTACGTCATGTCCTCCTCCATTGTTTTTCCTCCCAATCACCACGGACAGGGGCCTTAGTCCCGACCCGGATCCCGGTCTAGACAATGCCGCCAAGTCCGCAGACTTGGTGCCCGGCGTTCGTCCATCGATGTCCCGCCCCACTCGGCTTGGGCCGTTAGAAGAATTGACCCGCAAAGCTGCCGCTTCCAAAGACACCTTCTTCATACTCTCTCCCCACAAAGAATCGATGTGGATACCCAAAGCCGTTCACGACATCTTCCTCTTCCCCGCGCCGGTGAGGAAAAGCGCCTACCGCGAAATGGAGCGTTGGCTCGGCGGATACCTCACCCAGCACGGATAGGCAGCGGGTCCTTCCCCGCGTCCGCCACTGATGGGTTCTATGACCTTTGGCCCTACTAGGCCCGGGAGAACCCCGGAATGCTGGAAGCAGAAACCGCGGAGCTAGCACAGACGCCACGACACGAGGCGATGACCCTGAATGCTGATCCTTCGACGGCGGTTGACCGTTGACGATCTTTGCGGAAGGCAGACACCACCAATGCTCACCCACCTCAAAGCCCACAGGACACTGTGGGCCCTCATCGGACTGCTCACCCTTGTGGTATCCGCTGCGGGAATCTGGAACCCGGACATCTACCAAGGGATAGTGGCCCCTTCCATCATCCCGGGCGCCTACTCCCAAGACCTCATATCGGCTGCCGCAGCAGTCGGCCTGCTCTACCTTTCGCTGGCCAGGTCTTCGGACCGGCCCAAGGCCCAGATCATTGCCCTCGGCCTCCTGGGCTACCTCTTTTACGCCTACGGCATCTACACCATCGAACGCGCCTACAACGGGCTCTACCTGGTCTACATGGCGATCTTCGCATTGTCCTTCTGGGCAATGGTCTGCGCCGGCACCGCCCGCCGGCGGGAAACAGGGCAGGTCACGCAGGTCACGTTGCCGAGACGGCTGCGGCTGGTTTCAGCCTCCGGGGCCCTCCTGCAACCACTCATTTTCTATCCGCTGTGGATCGCGATGCTCCTTCCGCTCATGCGTACTGGGGAGCAAATCGATTCGCTTTATTCGATTTACATTCTGGACCTGTGCTTCATCATGCCGGCGTTCCTCATCCTCGCGTTCCTGACCTTCAGGTCACATCCACTGGGTTTGATCCTCCTTCCTGCCCTGTACGTGCTGGGCTTCACGCTGATCTTTTCCCTCGCCGTCGGCGAAATCGTCAAACCACTATTCAATGCAGCGTTGAGCCCTGCAGCCTTCTGGCCCGCGGCACTCCTGTCGATGTTCTTCCTGGTCCTTGGAGCCCTGCACCTCCGCGCACTCATCATCACCACCCACGAAAAGACCGTCCGGCACGCGGCCGGCACCGGTATTGAAGCAACCACCTCCGGAGGCCAGCGATGAACCAGCCCACGGCAGGGAACGGCCGGCCCGACAATAGCGCCGATTCGCGCCTGTCCTTTGACCAATGCTGGGAGCTGCTGGCCGCAGGAACAGTCGGTCGTCTTGGCCTTGTAGTCGATGAGCACCCCGAGATTTACCCCGTGAACTATGTCCTGGATGAGCGGAGCATCGTCTTCCGCACAGGCCATGGACGGAAACTATGGAATGTCATGGCGGCCCGCCCTGCCGTTCTCGAAATTGACGGATACGAACACCAAAGCGAGGAGGCCTGGAGTGTCGTCGCACGTGGTGACACAGTCCTCATCGAGAACCCGGACGAAAAAGACAGGGCAGAGGCCCAGCGGCTGGAGCCATGGGAGCCAGGCCCCAAGGACCATTACGTGCGCCTGATACCCCGCGCCCTGACGGGCCGCAGGTTCAAGGTAAACCCTCCCGATCTGTGGACGACCAGGCCCACCGATTCCCGCCGTGCATCCTTCGAGTAAGGCAGGCCTGGTCATGTCTGCCTCCTTCAGGTCCCACCAGCATGTCACTGCTGCCCGTGCATTCCTCAGGGCGTGGTTGTTGTGGGTGATACTGGGCGAAAGCGCTGGCTTCCTTGCCCCGGTACTGCTGCAGCAACTGGGCACGACACTGCCCGCGGCCACTGCCTTCCCCCTCCTGGTCGCTGCTGGCCTCGTTGAAGGCGCACTTCTTGGCTGGTCGCAAGCTCACGTCCTCAGGCGATGCCTGCCAGGGCTGTCGATCGGGAGGTGGACGGCGCTCACCTCAGAAGCCGCGGCAGTGGCGTGGATGATCGGGTTGGCTCGCAGCGAGTTCAGCCACGTGTGGACGCGTTGGCCTCCGGCACTGCAGGTTGGTGTTGGAATCCTTGCCGCCACCGCGCTTCTGGCCTCGATCGGAACCGCGCAGTGGCTTGAACTGCGCAGGCACGTCGCCCGCGCCTGGCGCTGGATTCCGGCCACCGCAGCAGCGTGGGCCGCCGGGCTGCTGGTCTTTCTGGCCATCTCGACGCCTTTGTGGCAGCCAGGCCAGGAACCGGCGCTCACCGCACTGATCGGGGTCGTTGCAGGCGTGGCCATGGCTGCCGTAATGGCAGCCGCATCAGGTCTGGTGATGGCCAGAATGGTGTTCAAGGAAACGCACTTCCGGCGCGGCCCGGAATCAGCACACCGCCTCGTTTCCCGTCATGCTCCCCTGACCAAGGGGAAGCCATGACACCACACCAACCAACCATCGTTGTCGGAGTGGACGGCAGCCTGGCCTCGATCCTCGCCCTGCGCTGGGCCCAAGTCATTGCTTCGGTAATGAATGCCGGTATCAGGGCCCTCACCGCCTGGGATTTCGACATACCTTTCGGCAGCGTCACCCCTACCGTCCCGGACCCGGACCGGCAGGCCCAGCGAATCTGCTCCCTAACCGTGGAGCGTGCCTACGGCACTTCCTCACCCGGAAAGGTGGCACAAGCCATCCGCCGGGGCCCTGCCGCGAAGGTCCTCCTCGACGAATCCCTTACAGCCCAACTGCTGATCCTCGGCAGCAGGGGCCACAGCACCCTGAGCGATGTGCTCATCGGATCCGTCAGCACCACAGTGGGCCGGGACGCCAAATGTCCTGTCTTGATTGCCTACGGGACTGCCCTGCCATCAACACTTTGGGCACATGCAGACGTAGAAAAACTCCCTACCACCGACCCTTAGGAAGCAATCCGTGAATGATTCCAAAACTGTCGTGGCCGGTTATGACGGGTCGGTTGAAGCGGCGCAGGCCGTGCGTTGGGCCGCTACGCAGGCGTGCCGGCGTAACGCCCGGCTCCTCCTGGTGCATTGCTCCCTGTGGCCCTTGGTGACCACTGACCTCGGCCCCGTCCCGGGAGTCGCGGACAGCGGACTGGAACGTTCCGCCCAGATCACCCTCGAAGAGGGCCTGGCCCATGCCCGGCACGCCGAGCCCGACCTGAACATACAAACTGAACTGCCCTACGGATGGCCCACCGCACACCTGGTCAAACTCTCCGCGGGGAAGGAGCTGCTCGTGGTGGGGAGCCGCGGCCTCGGCGGATTCATGGGACTGCTCGTTGGCTCCGTCAGCCTTGAACTGGCAGCAACAGCGGCCTGCCCGGTCGCCGTCATCCGCTCCAACGACCATCCAGAAGGACCCGTCATCGTAGCCGTCGACGAATCAGGATCCCCGACAGCGCTGGAAGACGCTTGCACCATGGCCGCGTCCGCGCAAACCAGCCTCACCATCATCCACGTCCAGCACACGCCCGCCGGTTACCGGCAAGTCCGTGAACCCCTGGACGCCCATTCCGCGGCACAGGAAGTGCTCCAAACCGCCCTCAAAACCGCGCGCAGCCTCGCCCCGGCCGTGTCTGTCCAAAGAAAACTCCTGACCGACACCTCAATCCCCCGTGCCATCATTCGGGCCTCCGGCAGCGCTCAAATCATCGTTGTGGGAACCAAAGGCCATGGAGTCGTCAGAGGAACCATCGGTTCCACAGCCCACGCGGTCCTTCATCACTCCCACGGCCCCGTGCTCGTCTCCCGCCGCACGACAATGCCACACAGCACCCAAGAACAGCACAACAGTGATTCCTCGACAGCCAAGACCGTAACCTCACCAGGCGATCTCCCGTGAGCTGCTAGTGCGTGCTATGTCCACTCGGAGGAAAAGTCCAACGGCGGCCACCACCGCGTACGCGAATGGACGGCGAACCTGCGCCCGGTCACTTCTGTCGGCCTTAGCTGGATCATGTGATCTTTAAGCCCTGGCCCCCAAGGTTCCCGATCCGGGGTGGCCGCCTTCAGCTCTGACTCCAGCTCATTGCCGGAGACAGGCGCAGGCGTGCCCTTCACAACAACGCTCCAGACCTCCGTGCCGTAAGCATTCAGTCCATCCGTCTCAAAACAAACAGGGGCTCCCGTGAGTAAGGAGCGGAGCTTGGTCCCGGGGGCAGTCCTGAAAACAAGCGTCTTCTTCACGGGCACAAAGTTCACCGGGAAAATTTCAGGCGAGCCCCCACTGATAACAGCCAACCTGCCGATGTAGGAAGCATCTAAGTATTTCCAACAATCCTCCACCGACAACACTTCCGCTTTAGGTCCAGAATCGGCAGCGCTCATGTCCGTGATTCTAGGCGTCCCACTCCCGTAGGAGTAGGCGTCGACATACGGACAAGCTTTCCTGCGAGAACCACCACCTCGAATCTGGATCCAGTAGTTAAAGGACCAACGCGACAAAGCAGAGTGGGGAGTGAGCGCTCGGAGGTCATCTATCACCACACCCCATCCTGACTTCAGCGCCCCACCGCGCCCTGTCACAAGAGAGTCCATTTCTTTCTTTTCCTGACAAGGTCACGAGTGGGTCATAGAACTCAACCTGACATGTGGGGGCGAAGACTCTCGGGGTCGACGCAAGGCGTGCGGAAGAACGGTCCGAGGCCCAGTGCTGATGGAGTTCAGGACCATCTGAAGCCCGGAGACCGCGGTGAGATGGCTTAGCCTACTGGCCTTCATCTCCGCGTCGAGGTCCCCGCTCACCGCTCGCATGCCTTCACGCATACATGGTTAAGGACATAGACCCGGAGGTCCATGAGAGGAGTATGTTTTCCTCGCACGACCAAGGAGAAAAAATCCCTGCAAACTCAGCACAAACAGCCGCTCGCACTGCGATCACCACATGTTCACTAAACTGTCGAGGTCCGACAGCACGCGCCGGCCAAACTCGCCGTCGAGGGTTAAGGAAAGAGTTGGTGGTGCCTCCGCGTAGGTTCCCGGAACTGGCGGCTCATCCCTGGTTCGCCGCCGCTCGGATTTGGGTGGTCACAGGAGGCTCACGGGCAGAGTGCTCCGATGCCGTTACCTGCGGTTTTCCACATAGCCAGGACGCTTCTACCGGCTATCGTCCGGCGATGCTGGACTGGCTCCATACTTAGCTATGAAGACATGATCCTGCACTGAGAGGAAGGAGTCCTCGTCATCCAGGAGCACGCAGATGGCTGCTGCTGAGTGGAGGGCTCTGGTGCTGACAAGACCGTTGCCCCGGGAGTCCAAGTCGTCAGACTCGAAATGGTCACCGAGGCGCTACACGAGAACGCTAGACCCCTGGACTAGTTCCGAACGAGTTGGGTGTAGAGGTCTTGGACTCGTTCTTTGATGTCGTCGCGGACCAGGCGCATGCGTTCCATGCCTTCGATGCCGCGGACCGACGGTTCGTCGGTTTCCCAGATTTCGAATTGTGCGGTACCTCGGGGTTCGAGTTTGGCTTCGGTGCCCAGGATCACGACGACGTCGACGGCGTTGAGTACTTCGTCCATGACCGGTTTGGGGTACTCGCCGCCGGTGTCGATTCCGAGCTCAGCCAGGGACTCTACAGCCTGGGCGTTCAGGGCGGGCCCAGGTTTGGTCCCGGCGGAATGGACCGTTACGGCGTCGCCGGCGAGTTCGCGCATGAGCCCGGCGGCCAGTTGGGATTTTCCACCGTTCTTGCTGCAGACGAACAGAACGGCGGGCTTCTTGGTTGATTCGTTCATGCTTGGGCTTCTTCTTTCTTTTCTGTTTCTAGTCGGCGATGCTGAGGAGGGATCCGACGAGGGTTTTGATGCGGGCGTGGATTTCGTCGCGGATGGTCCGGACTGTGTCCAGCGACTGTCCTGCGGGGTCCGCGAGATCCCAGTCTTCGTAGTGCTTGCCGGGGTAGATGGGGCAGGAATCCCCGCACCCCATGGTGATGACCACGTCCGAAGCGCGCACGACGTCGTCTGTGAGCGGTTTGGGGTAGTCCTTGCTTAAGTCAAGGCCCATTTCGGACATCACCGCGAGGACCGCGGGGTCCAGTTCGGATGCTGGCATGGACCCGGCGGAGCGGACCCGGATCCTGCCTTTGGCTTCGACGTTGAGCAGGGCGGCGGCCATCTGGGAACGGCCGGCATTCTGGACACAGACAAAGAGGACTTCCGGGATTTCAGAGACGATGGATCCCTTGGACTTGGCCAGCGCCGCTAGCCGGTCGTTGGCGAAGTGCTCGGTGGTGGCGGGCAGGTAGGCACTGATCTTCGCTGTCCGGGCCAAGGCGGTGTAGGACTCGAAGACGTAGCGTTCAACGGTTTCGGCGGCGAAGGTCCCGGCGAAACGGTCGGAGAGGCGGTTGCTGATCCGGTGCAGTACTTCGGTGTTGTCCTGCAGTCCCAGCGTCGTTTCCTGAGGTTCGGTCATGGCAGTACTCCCTTTGGGTCGGGCCGGCTCGTGGTGTGCGTGGTGGGGGTTGTCAGTTTTGGCCGGAGCGGCCGTGGGCCAGCCCGGTGGGGATGCCGATCAGTACGGGTTCTGGAGCCGCGCAGCAGGAACTTGAGGAGCCAGTGTCTTTCGGCTCAGTGGCTGTGGGGACGTCGCAGCTGGTGCCGGGGTCGGTGGAGCAGACCCCGGTCTCGGGCAATTGGAGGTATACGGTGTCGGCGGCGGTGTGGTCGCCGGCAAGGGCTGCTGCAACAGACCGGACCTGCTCGTAGCCGGTGGCCAGGAGGAAGGTGGGGGCGCGGCCGTAGGACTTCATGCCGACGATGTAGAAGTCTTTCTCCGGGTGGGCGAGGAGTTTGGCTCCGTGTGGTGGGACTGTGCCGCAGGAGTGGAATTCGGGGTCGATCAGCGGGCCGAGTTCGACGGGCGCTTCGACGGCAGGGTCGAGGTTCAGGCGGAGTTCGCGCAGGATCTCCAGGTCGGGCCGGAATCCGGTGCAGGGCACGATCACGTCGGCCTCGATGGTGCGTCCGTCAGCGGCTTCGACACTCACGCCGGAGTCGAGCGTTTTCATGGACGCGATCCCGAACCCGGTGTGCAGCTCGATCGTGCCGGCCTCGACCAGTCGCCGCAGCCGTGATCCGAGCTGGCCTCGGGCGGGCAGCCCGTCGGCGTCCCCGCCGCCGTAAACCTTCTCCGGGCTGGCCCCGCGGACGGCCCACAGGATCGTCGTTCTTGGTTCGTCCTTGGCCAGCTCCGAGAGATTGATCAAGGTGTTCGCAGCCGAATGTCCGGCCCCAACGACGAGGACGCGACGGCCGGCAAAGGATGCGCGGTCACGGCCGGTGACATCGGGCAGTGGTGAGGAGATCCTGTCTGTGGCCGTCGTTTCACCGAAGGCGGGCAGGCCGGAGATGCCGAGCGGGTTTCGGGTGGACCAGGTCCCGGAGGCGTCGATGACGGCTGCGACGGTGTGGTCGCGGACTTCTGCGCCGTCGTGTTCGACGCGGACAACGAAGGGGGTGGTGTCCCGGTCCCCGACGTGGGTTTTGTCCAGGCCCTGCCGGGTCACGGCGATGACCCGGGCCCTGGTGTGCAGCCGCGAGTCGATCTCCGGGGTTGCTGCCAAGGGAGCGAGGTAGTTGTCGATGAGTTCTCCACCGTACGGCAGGGCCGTGGGGCGGGGTGATTCCCAGCCGGTGGACTCAAGCAGGCGGACAGCAGCGGCGTCGAGGTTGAACCGCCACGGGGAGAACAGCCGGATGTGCCGCCATTGTTCGATGGCAGCCGCTGCGGCAGGACCTGCTTCGAGGATCACCGGTTCCAGTCCGCGTTCGAGCAGATGCGCGGCGGCGGACAGGCCTACCGGGCCTGCACCGATGATGGCGATGGGAAGGTTCTTCGCTGATTCCATGCTGTTCTCTTACTTTCTTCGGCGGTGTGGCGGTTCGGGTCGAGTGCCTGCCGGGCCCATGCGGGGTCCGGCAGGCCAGGGCGGTGCTGCTTAGCAGCAGTCCGGATCGTCCTCTTCGCAGCAGCCCGTGTCGGTGCAGCATCCGGTGTCCATCCAGTTCACCCCCTCCCCTTATCAGCTGGTCAGGCGTGGGTCGGTTCTTCGACCAGTGCAGTGGCGATGCTGTCCGCGTCCTCCAGTGCGGCCAGGTAGCGTTCGGCGTCCAGGGCCGCAGCGCAGCCAGTGCCGGCGGCGGTGATGGCCTGGCGGTAGCGGTGGTCCACGGCGTCGCCGCAGGCGAAGACGCCGGGGAGGTTGGTGCACGTGGTCGGTGAGTCGACCTTGATGTAGCCCTCGGCGTCCAGGTCGACCTGGCCGGCGACCAGCTCGGTGCGGGGCAGGTGCCCGATGGCGACGAAGATGCCCGTGGCTGCGTGCTCACGGGTTTCGCCGGTGCGGGTGTCCGTGAGGGTGACGCCGGTGACCTTGGCGTCGCCGTGGATGGCGGTGATGGCGGAGTTCCACGCGAAGCTGATCTTGGGGTTGTCCTTGGCCCGCTGGGCCATGATGCGGGAGGCACGCAGTTCCTCCTTGCGGACCACGACGGTGACGGACTTGCCGAAGCGGGTCAGGAACGTCGCTTCCTCCATGGCGGAGTCACCGCCGCCCACCACGATGATGTCCTGTTCGCGGAAGAAGAAGCCGTCGCACGTGGCACACCAGGAGACGCCGTGGCCGCTGAGCTTTTTCTCCTCGGGCAGCCCGAGTTCCTTGTAGGCCGAGCCGGTGGCCAGGATGACCGCCGGGGCCTGATGGGTTTCGCCGGCTCCGGTGACCACCGTCTTCAAGTGCCCGGAAAGCTGGACTTCCGTAACGTCATCGAACACGACCTTCGCGCCGAACTTCTCGGCCTGTTCCTGCAGCCCGTCCATCAGCTCCGGGCCCTGGATCCCGCCGGGGAAGCCGGGGAAGTTTTCCACCTCGGTGGTGTTCATCAGGGCCCCGCCGGCGGTGACCGAGCCGGCCAGCACGAGCGGTGCCAGGCCGGCGCGTGCGGCGTAGATGGCGGCGGTGTAACCGGCGGGGCCGGACCCGATAATGATCAGCTGTTCGTTGCTCATGGGCGTGTTCCTCGCAGGGTTCGGGGCTACTTGGCGGCCGGGATGAGGGAGTCGATCAGGCCCTCGATACGGGTCTTGATCTCATCGCGGATGGGCCGGACGGCGTCCACGCCCTGGCCGGCAGGGTCCTCCAGGACCCAGTCCTCGTACCGCTTGCCCGGAAAGTAAGGGCACTCGTCCCCGCAGCCCATCGTAATGACCACGTCGGATTCTTTGACCGCCTCCGTGGTCAGGACCTTGGGGATTTCGGCGGACATGTCGATGCCGAGTTCGGCCATTGCTTCAACGGCGGCCGGGTTGACCTTGTCTGCCGGCTGAGAACCGGCGGAGCGGACCTCGATCTCGCCCTTGGCAAGGGTGCTGAGGAACGCTGCTGCCATCTGGGACCGGCCGGCGTTGTGGACGCAGACGAAAAGCACGGAGGGCTTCTTGGTGGTTTCGGTGCTCACGGGATTCTCCTGGTTGTTGGTGTGTTGAGTTCGGGTGGCTTCGCCCACGGCCACACCAATCTCGGATATTGATGTTCGTCGATGTATGGAGTATTTCCCTATACATTGATGATTGTCAATATTTGATGGGGGGTGCGGGCGAGTCTTGGTTGGCGGTGGTTGGGTCGGTCCTAAGCGACGTGCAGGCGTGGCGCAAGGTCGTTGACGCGGCGTGAAATGTCATCAAAGGCGCGCTCGAAGGCATCCTCGGTGTTGAGTCGGAGGGGATCCGGTACGGACCAGTGGATTCCACCGGCGCTGGTCAGTTCCTCGTGGGCGTTGTCGCAGACGGTGACGATGAAGTCCTCCTCAGCTGCCACGTCACCCAGTTGGCGTGGGCTGACATTTTCGATAGTGATGCCATGGTGATGAGCGACATCGAGGGCCCCTTGGGCGATGCGGTCAGCGGGGTGGGTGCCGGCCGATATTGAGGGAATGCTGCTGGCCTGCCGCCATAGGGCGGTGGCCAGCTGAGACCGGGCACTGTTGCGCGTACAGATGAACAGGACGCGGCGCACGGCGTGTTCACTCCCGGGTGCCAGTCCGTATAGTGCGCCGGGGGCGAGTCGGACATAACTGCGCCGCTTGTCCGCTTCCGATCGGTGGCGTGTGGCCAGGCCTGCTGTTTCCAGTGCGCGCAGGTGGTGGGAGAGCAGGTTTGACGGGATGCCAAGCTCGGCCTGCAGTTCCGTCGGCGTGTAGTCCCCGAGGGTCAGCAGGTCGACGATCCGCAGTCGGGCAGGATCGGCGAGGGCGGCGTGCTTCGCAACCCTCGCCTGGAATCCCTCAATTCGCTCAGTTTTCATTGGTTCAATTTTGACTGAACTAATTTATTCCGTCAAGCTGTTCTTATGACTTCACACCAGCCGCCCTTGTGGCGTCGCGCCGTCGCCGAGTTGCTCGGCACCTGCCTGCTTGTTGCCATCGTCGTTGGCTCGGGCATCGCTGCCCAGCAGCTGTCCCCGAGCGATGTGGGACTGCAGTTGCTGCAGAACAGCACGGCGACCGTGCTGGGCCTGATGGTGCTCATCCTGGTCTTCGGTCCGGTCAGCGGCGCACATTTCAACCCCGTGGTTTCGCTGGTTGACTGGTTTCTGGGCAGGCGCAGCCGCACAGGACTTACCCTGGCCGAGTTTGGCATTTATGTCGTGGCGCAGACCCTGGGGGCTATAGGCGGCAGCGTCCTGGCCAACGCGATGTTCGAGGTCGGTACATCCATATCGGGCAAGGACCGCGCCACGTCCGGGCACTTGCTTGGCGAAGTCGTCGCCACGGCCGGACTACTCCTGCTGATCTTCTCTCTCGCCGCCACCAAGCGCGGAAACCTTGCTGCTCCCGCGGTGGGGGCCTATATCGGCGCGGCCTACTGGTTTACATCCTCGACCTCCTTCGCCAATCCCGCCGTGACCATCGGCCGGATCTTCAGCGACACCTTCGCCGGCATCGGCCCCGCCTCGGCTCCCGGCTTTATCGGGGCGCAGCTCCTTGGTGCGGCCGTGGGTGTCGGCCTCCTTGCGCTCTTGTTCCCGGCGGCCCCGCAGGCGGCCGACGATGTTGTTGTCCCGCATCCTTCGAGCAGGGCCGGATCCTGAGTTCGCGGCCACGCGACTCAGCTGCACTGCACATATTGATGGAAGTCGATATTCGGGCATAATGGATGGATGACTTCACTGCCAATCCTCGAACCGGCAACCCAGGATGCCTCCTGTTGTGCTCCTGCCGGGGAATCCGTCCTGGGTGCCGAGGACGCGCAGCGGAAGTCCCTGGTCTTCAAGGCTTTGGCTGACTCCGGCCGGCTGCGGCTGCTGTCCATCATCAAATCAGCGTCGTCGGGCGAGACCTGCGTGTGTGACCTCACCGAACCACTGGACCTCAGCCAGCCCACTGTGTCCCACCACCTGAAAATCCTCGTCGATGCCGGGCTGCTGCACCGTGAAAAGCGCGGCACCTGGGCCTACTACTCCCTCGTCCCTGGCGCGCTGGATGATGTCGCGGGGATCCTGACCAGCCTGTGACCCGGACTGTAGCTCTGAGGAGCATGGAAGCCACGGACTGGTCCGCCGTGGGTCGGCTCTACCAGGAGGGCATCGAAGCGGGCAACGCCACCTTTGAGTCAACGGCCCCCGAGTGGAGTTTCTTCGACACTTCGAAGCTGTCCGCCCACCGCCATGTCGCGATAACTGATGAGAACACTGTCGTAGGCTGGGCCGCGGTCTCGCCAGTCTCTTCACGTCCGGCCTACGCCGGGGTGGTCGAGCACTCGGTCTACGTAAGCTCCGAAGCCCGAGGACTGGGCATCGGCACGGCACTGCTGGATGCCCTCATCGAGTCCACCGAGATCGCCGGAATCTGGACGATCCAGGCAAGCGTATTTCCCGAAAACGAGCCAAGCCTCCGGCTCCACGAATCGGCAGGGTTCGCAATCGTGGGCCGCCGGAACCGCATCGCCCGCATGTCTCACGGCCCCTACGCGGGCCAGTGGCGCGACACACCCTGTTGATTGAGCGGCGCAAAGCCGACGACTGAGCGCTGACGCATAGGCGCGGCCTGATGACACTTAAGTCAGGGTGAGGCGGGCAACGATGGCGGCTCATAGGCGCGGGTCCGTGAAGGTCTTGGTCCAGCCAGAGAAGGATTCGCTGGATGCGATGGGGGATGGAGTTTTTTGCGCCTGCAGCCTGGGCAATAATGAGGTCACACCCGGCCCGAGCGGAGCAGCACGATCCGAAATCGGCTGCCGGTCTGAACGGAGGAAGCGGCATGCAGCCGACCAAGGCAGAAATACTCGCCGACTACAGCCGCGCACGCGCCGACCTCAACACCTGGCTGGAGACCTCCACCCCGGCAGATCTTCGCCGCAGGAGTAACGGCACCCGATGGACCAACCAAGAACTGCTCTTCCACATGGTCTTCGGCTACATGGTAGTCCGCGCCCTCCTGCCGCTCGTCCACATCATCAGCCGCATGCCGAAACCCGTCGGAAAGGCCTTTGCCGCCCTCCTGAACGCAGGCACGCGGCCGTTCGACGTCATCAACTACTGGGGCTCCCGCAGCGCAGCCCTCTTCTACAACAGGCGGCGGATGGGACTCAAGCTGGACAAAACCATCGCCGCCATCACCCGCAGACTCGAACGCGAGAGCCCCGGATCACTGGCCAGATCAATGCCGTTCCCGGACAGATGGGACCCCTTCTTCGAACCGTCAATGACCCTGAACGAGGTCTACGCCTACCCAACAAAACATTTCGACTTCCACGCCCGGCAACTGGACCTCAACAGCCCATGACCCTCGCAACAGCGCCAGCCGGGCAAGGGAGAATGAAGTCATGAGACTCGAACTGCTCCACATCGATGAATGCCCCAACTCGGACCAGGCACGTGAGCGTCTCGAAAAAGCGCTCACCGCCCTCGGCCGCCATGAGATCAAAGTGCACATGCGGCTACTGACGACTCCCTCGGACATCGAAGACAGCGGATTCGCCGGATCGCCGACCATCACCATCGACGGGACCGACATCTTCCCTGCGGGAGCGCCGGCCGATGAACTCGCCTGCCGGGTCTATCAAACACCCCAAGGCCTCTCAGGACTGCCAACCGTTGACCAGCTGGCGGAAGCGCTCAGGAACCATGGACTCTGACAGCCAGTTTCCCTGCGCCTGCTGCGGCAGAACCATGAGCCGCAGGAAACTCCATGCCCTTGGCCCGATACCGACCTACATTTGCCGGCGATGCGGCCTGTGGGTAGCCTTCAGGTTCCGGTCCGACCGGCTGGCACCACGCTGACCCGGAAGGGACCGTCAATATGAACCGCAGATCCGTCGCGCGGACCCCGTCAGTAAATGCCGATCCGAGGTCTTGCCACCAGCGGGTGGTACCACACCCTTACGATTGACACAGTGACCACACAAAACCTCATGGTCTGGATGGAACGCCATCAGATTGCCCTGTATCTCGTCGCGATCCTTGCCGGCGGTGCCATCGGATTCCTTGCACCGGGTTCGGCTGGGGTGCTCGAGCTTTCCATCAACCCCGTACTCGGGCTGCTGCTTTACGCAACGTTTCTGGGCATCCCTTTTGCTTCCATCGGCAAGGCCGCGCGGGACGTGCGGTTCCTGGTGACCGTGCTGTTTCTGAACTTCGCTGTCGTCCCGCTGGTTGTCTTCGGCCTCACCCGGTTTATAGCCGAAGACCGGGCACTGCTGGTCGGTGTTCTGCTGGTGCTCCTCACCCCCTGCATCGATTACGTCATCGTGTTCACCGGCCTGGCCGGCGGAGCCAGCGATCGGCTCCTGGTCGCCGCGCCGGTGCTGATGGTGGCGCAGATGCTCCTGCTGCCGATCTATCTGCTGGTCTTCGTCGGCCCCGGTCTGGTGGCGGCCATCGACCCGGCACCCTTCGTGGAAGCTCTGGTTGTGCTCATCATCATCCCGCTGGCCGCGGCCGCGCTGACCCAGGCACTGGCCCGCAGGTCAGCGCTGGGACGGACAGTCATGGCGTTGATGCAGTTACTGATGGTTCCGTTGATGATGGCAACGCTGGCCGTTGTTGTCGGCTCGCAGATCGTCGGCGTAGGCCAGGAATTGAACTCGCTGCTTACGGTGGTTCCTCTCTACGCGGCGTTCCTGCTGGTAATGGTTCCGTTGGGCCTACTCGCGTCCAAGGCAGCCGGTATCGATGCCGCGGCCACGCGCGCGGTTGTCTTCAGCGGCGCGACGCGCAATTCACTGGTCGTGCTCCCGTTGGCCCTGGCGCTTCCCGGCCGGCTCGCGCTGGTCGCTTTGGTCGTTGTCACCCAAACACTCGTCGAACTGATCGGCATGGTCCTCTACGTCCGGTTCCTGCCGCTCATCGTCCCTGCAGCTCAGCACCAACGGCTTACCTGAGACCACCGGGACGCTGGATGTAAATAGTCCCGCTCGGGACTTGACCTTCAAGCCGGGTTGAAGGTTTACCGTGGTCGGTATGAAGACTTTGCGGATCTCGGAGGTCGCCGAACGCACGGGAGTGCCGGCGACCACTCTGCGCTATTACGAAGACATCGGGCTCATAGGCCCCGCTGCAAGGCAGGCCAACGGTTACAGGGCCTATGACGAACGGGACCTCGACCGTCTCGCCGTGATCTCCCGGGCCAAGAAGCTGGACATCAGCCTTGAGGACGTGAGGGATCTCGTTGCCGCTTGGGACAGTGAGGAGTGCGGCACGGTCCAGCACCGGCTCGCCGACATAGTCGCCAGTCGGCTCCACGACACCCGGGAACAGATCGCCGAACTGAACGCCTTGGCAGACCAGCTGGAACAGACGAGGACCAAGCTTTCGGCCGCACCTCAGGATGGCCCGTGCAGCGATGAGTGCGCTTGCTTCGTGTCGGGAGAGCACGACGAGCGGACCCGGCCTGCGCCGGCACCTGGTGCCACACTGTTTCCACTCCTGCCGTCATCAAAGCCTATGGTGCCTGAGAGCCTGGGAGCAGCCTGCAACCTGGACCGGAGTACACTGCCGGCCCGTTTGGAAGAGTGGTCCCGAGCCGTTGCCACCGCAACGGGCCGGGTCAGCATCGACAATGGCATTGCCCTTGACTTTGAGCACAACCCGGAGCGGGCAGCAGGGCTGGTCCGGCTGGCCGCCGAAGAAGTGAGCTGCTGCTCCTTCTTCGACTTCACACTCAAGGTCAACACCTCCGGGCTGCGGCTTGAAGTACGCGCCCCGGCGGACGCGCAGGACGCCCTGCAGACCGTGTTCGGCACCCCGAGGTGACAATCCGCGGCAGTGATCCAACCACATTCGCAATGCAACCCAACAGAGAAGGAATCCCCGTGACGATCGTCCCGAAAATTGAGAAGACCGCGTCACCAGGGAAGAGTAAGTGGGCTTGGATCACGGGCTCACTTGCCGTTATCGGATGCATGGTGGCCTGCTCATTGCCGTTCCTGGCTGCAGGAGGAGTACTGGCAGGGCTGGGTGCCCTCGCCGCGGGCTGGTGGTTTGCCGCCGTTGTGGCGCTGGTAGGCGCGGGCATCGCACTCATCGTTGTCCGCCGTCGAAAAGCAGCAGCTGCCAGCGCAGCCGACTCTGAATGTGGCTGCGGCGGAAACTGCTGACACCAACGCAGTAGAGTCGAAGAGCCCAACAACATGCAGAAAAACCTCGTCCAGAAGAATCCGGACGAGGCTTTTCTGCGGTTGGGGGCTATGGCTGGTATGCAAAACGTGTGCTGGGTCCTCCGAGGGGGGCTCAGAGGTACCGGCAAACCTGGTCAGGATCACATCGGTCAGGATCTGGGTGCGCTGCGTCGTCGCGTAACGAAATGATCGTGTCACGCAGCGCGGTGAGCTGCTCAATCTGCCGCTCGATGTCGCTCAGGCGTGAGTCGAGCAGGTCGCGGACGTGCTCGCACGGCGCGCTGCCTCCGTCGCGGATGTCGAGAATCTGGCGGATCTGGGCGAGGGTGAGGCCCGCGGCCTGGCCGCGGTGGACGAAGTGGATCCGTGCGACGGCCTCGGGCCCGTAGTCGCGGTAGCCGGAGGGAGTGCGGTCGGCCGCTAGCAGTAGCCTCTGCTCCTCGTAGAACCGGAGCGTCTTCGCTGTCGTGCCCGACAGCTCGGCGAGTTCGCCAATTCGCATTGCGGCCTCCGATCGTTCAGCAGGAGCGCGCTTGACCTTCCCCTGCACTGGAAGGTCCAGTATGGCTGAGACAGAGCAGGAGTCCAAGTGTTGACAGGAGCAGCGATGCCTACGAAGTACAACCTCGCGATCATCGGGTCCGGCGGCGGCGCGTTCGCCGCAGCCATCCGTGCCAGTACGCTCGGCAAGTCGGTGGTGATGATCGAGCGGAGCACCTTCGGCGGGACGTGTGTGAACACCGGGTGCGTGCCGTCCAAGGCGCTCATCGCCGCCGCGGAGGCACGCCACGTCGCCGCGGACGCCTCGGCGCGATTCTCGGGAATCGCCACCGCCGCGGACCCGGTGGACATGCCCGCTCTCGTCGGCGGCAAACAGGCCTTGGTCGAATCGCTGCGGGGCGAGAAGTACGTCGACGTTGCCGGCACCTACGGCTGGCAGGTTCGGCGGGGCCACGCGGCCTTCACGGGATCGCCCGACGCTCCGGTCCTCGAGGTCACCGGGGCCGACGGGACGGTCGAAACCATCGAGGCCGATCAGTACCTGGTCGCGACCGGGTCCCGGCCCTGGACACCACCGATCGACGGGTTGGAAGAGACCGGATACCTGACCTCGACCACGGCGATGGAGCTGACCGAGGTCCCCGAGTCTCTGTTGGTCCTCGGCGGCGGCTACGTCGCGCTGGAGCAAGCGCAGCTATTCGCCCGCCTCGGGTCAACGGTGACCGTACTGGTGCGCTCCCGACTGGCCTCGAAGGAGGAGCCGGAGGTCTCCAAGGCCCTGCAAGAGGTGTTCGCCGACGAGGGCATCCGGGTTGTCCGCCGCGCGGTCCCCGCCCGAGTCGCCCGTGACGCGGCGACGGGCCAGACGGTGGTCACGGCGGACGTGTCCCTCGGGGAGCAGGAGTTCCGCGCCGACCAGGTCCTGGTGGCGCTCGGACGGCGTCCGGTCGCCGACGGGCTGAACCTCGACGCAGTAGGAGTGAAGACCGGGGAGTTCGGCGAGGTCGTGGTCACGGATCAGCTGCAATCGTCCAACTCGCGGATCTGGGCCGCGGGCGACGTAACCGGTCACCCGGAGTTCGTGTACGTTGCGGCCCACCACGGGACCCTGGTCGTCGAGAACGCGTTCGTCGACGCCCAGAAGTCGGTGGACTACACGCGGCTGCCGAGGGTGACGTTCACCGGTCCGGCGATCGGCACGGTCGGGATGACGGAGAAGGACGTCATCGCCGCGGGGATCCGCTGCGACTGCCGGGTCCTGCCGCTGCACCACGTGCCCCGTGCGCTGGTCAACCGGGACACCCGCGGCTTCATCAAGATGGTCGCGAACGCCGATACCGGCGAGATCCTCGGCCTGACCGCGGTCGCCAAGGACGCAGGCGAGCTCGCGGCCGCCGGCGTCCACGTGCTCGGCAAGACCATCTCAGAGGTCGCCGATGCCTGGGCCCCCTACCTGACCATGGCCGAGGGCATCCGGATCGTCGCCAAGGCCTTCACCACCGACGTCTCGAAGCTGTCCTGCTGCGCGTGACGTCGAGGTCGCGCTCACCGCTCGTACGTCGCCCACGGCGAGCCCGGGCAGCAGCTCGCCGGGTTCGGGCAGGCGCTGCTTCCGCGCACATGTTTTACGGTAAACCGGCCGCCGCGCAAATGCCTTCACGCATACATGCTTAAGGGCACAGCCCGGAGGTGCGGTAAACATGGGAAGACTATGCCTGCGCATCACATCGACACCGTTATTACCGTCGTCCATCACTCTGTCGCGGAGCCCGAAGGCCACCTTCTGCGTACCTTTCCTGGCGCAACGCGATGCCGACGCCAAAAACCTCATGCGGCACCGTCAGGCGTGAGCTTTGGCGGTTTGGCTGAAACGCTGGGCGATCAATTCGCTCAGCTCCAGGGTTGCAGGGGATTGATCATGAAGCTCGTTTCACCAAAGCTTCAGGGCGGGCCAAGTCGAAGGATTCTCGCAGTTCGCAGGCTTGGACCGATGGTCTGGAACGCGCCGTGCTGCTGGGAACGAGGGCCACCCCGAGTCCAGCTGCCACGAGATCCAGCATCAGGTCGTAGTTTGTCTGCAGGAGCGATGAGGTCTGGAGTGAAGCCGACCTGGGTGCTGCCAACTTGTGACCGTACGGAAGCCCGTGGCGGGCCGCGCGCCTGACTCAGGGTGCGTCCGCGAAGTCCCGCAACGACACTGTTTCAGATGTTGTTGCGAATCGTGCCGGAAGTGCGAGGACAAACGGGTCTCGGCCGAGTTCAATGACTTCGGTCCGTTGGTCTCAGGTACTTCTGGTCCAGATAGCTGTTGACGAGCGGAATGTCAGCTGTCCCGTCGGCCACTGCTGCGAGCTGAGCGTAGGCGAAAACAGTGAGCGGGCTACCCGGCACTACTTCGCGGCATCTGCGAGTAACTGCCGGAACTGGTCTTCGGTGTTCAGGGTGAGCTTCTCTCCATTGAGGAAGAAGGTGGGCGTACCGGTTACGCCGAGGCCTTTGCCATCGGCGATGTCCCTACGGATTCGTTCCTTGGTTTCCTCGGCAGCTACGGCTGCGTCGTACGTGCCCATGTCCACGCCGAGTTCTTCAGCATAGCTTCGGAACACTGCTGCCTGGGAGTCCTGCTTTTCGCCCCACTGTGACTGGGTCTCGAAAAGTTTGGCGGCCATTTGCTCGTACTTGCCTTGCTGGGCGGCGGCCTCGACGGCCAGGGCCGCGGTGCCGGAGTTGGCATGCCCGGGCAAGGGAAAGTAGCGGTTGATGAAGGTGATCCGGTCCCCGTATTCCTTTTTGAGCTCTTCCACAAGAGGCACGGCGGCGCGGCAGGATTCGCATTCGAAGTCCAGGAATTCCACGAGCTGGGCCTTTTCGGCCGCTGGGGTCGTAAGCCGGTGGCTATCATCCCTGACCAGCTGGGCGTCGCTTGCCGGTTGCAGGGCCGCCGGTTCTGGTTTGTTGGCGGTGAACACTGCGTACCAGATCAAACTGGCGGCCATGACGACTCCCAGGATTATCCAGATGATCATGCGTATTTTCCGTGTGGGGTCGGCGGGCGTGGTGGTTGTCGGCGGAGCCTGTGTCATCGGTGGTACTTTCTTGGTCAGGGTAGGCGTGTCGGCATGGCTTGGGTCAGGGGCTGCGGGTTCGTCCGTGAGGCATATTGGATCCTGAAAGACTGCTCAGGCACTGAGCAGCAGGGGCACGACGCCGGAGCTGACGAGGATGAACAAACCCAGCCCGATGAACACCGCAGGGACCAGCCAGTGTTCGATCTTTTCAAGGGTCTCAGTGACTTTCGGGTGGGTGCCCACAACGCGTCCCAGTGCGCACCAGACGGCGACCAGGATGAGGAACACAATGATGGTTACCACGGTGTCCTGAGGCCGCATGGTGCGGAAGATCGGCGTGTAGATGGCGATGTTGTCCGCACCGTTGGCGATGGTGATGCCGGCGACGCTGAGCAGGCCGACTGCGCTGACGGTCCTTTCCGCTTCCTCTTCTCTTCGTTTGCGCAGGAAACGGATCAGCCCGACCACGCCGATGAACAGCGGGATCAGGCCCAGCCAGCCCACCCATTCATCCGGGACAAACGCCAGCCCAAGGGCAGCCAGAACGCTGATGCCGACCAGGGTGATGAATCCCAGGTACTGCCCGCCGACGATCTCCCAGGGCCGGGGCCGGCCTTTCGCGGAGGCCAGGAACAAGACGGTCAAAACGACGATGTCGTCGATGTTGGTGGCGGCGAACATGGCCGCTGCGGCCGCGATGATGGCAAGCATGGGTGCATCCTTTCCAAGGCCAGCGCGGCCGGTGAAGGGCGGAAGGAGGGCTCAGTCGCCAGTCCGTGACCGCGGGGACAGTATGGTTCCCAGGACCAGGAGGGCTACTCCGGTGGTGACGAACACGTCGGCGAGGTTGAAGGTAGGGAACCAGCCGCTGTGCAGATAGTCCACGACCCCTTGCCCGTCGAGCCTGTCAATGAAGTTCCCGGTGGCTCCTCCGAGCAGCATGGCCGCTCCTGCCCGGGAGAGGCCGGGCATGGCAGGGGCAGTGGTGACGGTGTACCAGATCAGGGCCGCAATGATCAGCCCGGTCGCGGCGATGACGACCCACGGTGCCAGGTCCGCGCCGAGGCTGAACGCGACACCGCGGTTATAGAGCAGCCGGATGTTGATCGGCCCCAGATCGGTCGTCACGCCGGTGGAGAGCAGCGCTTCGGCTACGGCTTTGACAACCAGGTCGGCTGCGGCCAGGACGGCAGCCACCAGAAGCAGCACCGTCCTGGACCGTCGGGACTGCCGGGCGGGCGCATCCGGCACAGCGGTATCGGCGCTCACGCTGCCGGTTCCAGCGCCGGGGCGGGCTTGGCGGCGTTGGACGTGGTCTTGCGGCTGATCCGGCCTGCCCTGACGCCGTTGGCGATCACGACGATTTCGGCCAGTTCGTGGATGAGGACGACGGCGGCCAGGCCGAGCATGCCGAACAGCGCCAGTGGTATCAGTACCGCGATCAGCGCCAGGGACAGCCCCACGTTCTGGAGCATGATGCTCCGGGTCCTGCGGGCGTGGTCGAGGACCTGGGGAAGGTGGTTCAGGTCCTCACCCATCAGGGCGATGTCCGCGGTTTCGATCGCGACGTCGGTGCCCATCGCGCCCATGGCGATGCCGCTGTCGGCGGTCGCCAAAGCCGGGGCGTCATTGACGCCGTCGCCGACCATCGCGGTGGGGGCACGGCCCTGGAGCGTGCGGATGATCTCGGCCTTGTCCTCGGGCCGGAGGTCGGCATGGACTTCCGTGATACCGGCGGCCTTCCCCAGCGCCGTGGCGGTGATGAGGTTGTCACCGGTGAGCATAACCGTGGTGTAGCCGGAGGCACTGAGCCGGGCAATGACTTCACGGGTTTCGGGTCGCAGCTCGTCACGGACCGCGACAGCCCCGATAACCTGGCCGTCGTCCTCAATCAGGACGGCGGTGGCACCGTCATGCTGCATCCGTTCGACCTCTGCAGCCATGGCTCCGGCGTCGATCCAGCCCGGCCGGCCAAGGCGGACGGTCCTGCCCTCGAACCGGCCTGTCAGGCCTGCGCCGGGGACGGTGTCGACATCGGTTACGGCCGCCCGGTCTTCGGCGGCGGCGAGGATGGCGCGGGCCAGCGGGTGTTCGCTGCGGGCCTCCAGGCCGGCCGCGAGGGCCAGGACGTGTTCCCTGGTCGCGGTGCCGGCCGCGGCGACATCAATGACAGCGGGCTTGTTCCGGGTGAGCGTTCCGGTCTTGTCCAGGGCAATAGTGCGGATTTTGCCGAGTGTTTCCAGGGCACCGCCGCCCTTGATGAGCACGCCGATGCGGCTGGCAGCACCGACGGACGCGACGACCGTGACGGGTACGGAGATGGCCAGGGCGCAGGGTGAAGCCGCGACCAGGACGACGAGGGCGCGTTCGAACCACAGCAGCGGTTCGCCGACGATGAAGCCGAAGACGATGATCAGGGCCGCGGCGATCAGGATGCCGGGGACGAGCTTTTTGGCGACGGAGTCGGCCAGGCGCTGGCCCGGGCCCTTGCGGGACTGCTCGGCCTCCACGATGTGCACGATCCTGGCCAGGGAGTTGTTTTCCGCGGTGCTGGTGACTTCCACCTCGAGCGGGCCAGTGCCGTTGATTGACCCGGCGTAGACCTCGCTGCCCGGCCCGGCTTCGACCGGGACGGATTCGCCGGTCAGCGCCGAGGTGTCCAGGGACGTGCGGCCGGTGAGGATCCTGCCGTCGGTGGCCAGGCGTTCTCCGGGCCGGACAACCATCCGGTCCCCGAGGACGAGTTCTGCCGGGTCCACAGTGACCTCGGTGCCGTCGCGAAGGACGGTCGCCTCGGCCGGGACAAGGTCCAGCAAGGCGCGCAGGCCACGGCGGGTTTTCGCCAGCGAGTACTCCTCGAGTCCCTCAGAGATCGCGTAGAGGAAGGCCAGCATGGCCGCTTCCTCGAACTCCCCGAGAGCGACAGCGCCGACAGCAGCGATCGTCATCAGGGTTCCGACCCCGATTTTGCCCTGCATGAGGCGGCGGAGGGTGGAGGGAACGAACGTCCAGGCCGCGACGATCAGCGCGGCGATCTCCAGAGGAAGTGTCAGCCATTGGGGCCCCCCGGCCAACGATGCGATCCATGCCGCGAGAAGCAGCGCACCGGAAACCGCGGCCGCCCGGACCTCGGTGACCTGCCAGAAACCTACGGCTTCCTCCGCTTCTTCGGATTCGCCGGTCTCTGTCTTCTCGTCGCTGCAGCCGCAGGCGTCGCTCATTGTGCGTTCTCCTTCGTCAGGGCTGCGCCGGTGCTGCCGGTGCCGTAGTTCGGGCACAAGCTGACCGCGTTGCCGGTGGCGGCAAGGAGGACCTCGGCCTGGGCGAGCATGTCCATCAGTTCCGGGCGGGACAGTGAGTAGTACACGCTGCGGCCCTGCACCCGGCCTTCCACCAGGCCGCAATCGCGCAGGCATGCGACGTGGGCAGAGACGGTGGACTGGGCCAGGCCCAGCTCTGCTGTGAGGTCACCGACGCGGACCTCGCCGCCGGCCATGCGCTTCACGATGCTCAAGCGGGTCGGGTCCCCGAGGGAATGGAACAGCGCCGCTGCGGGACTGAGTTGGCTGCATGGATCAGCGGAAACCACAGGTTCAATCGTCACATGACGATGATAGCGCAGATTTATGATGTCATCGCCCGGATACTGTAACGTCGAAACGACACCCCAGCCCCCTGAACCCCGCCATGACCCTTCCGAAATGGGTCCGGGCAGGTTGCAGCGGGTGAAGCAGAGCTTCACATACTGACCGGAGAAAAACTGATGAGCATTGGCGGCTTTTTCGCCGAAATGGTGCAGTCCGGGGCCCTGCTCGTGGCTATGCCACTGGCCATGACCGCCGGGACCGTGTCGTTTATCTCCCCCTGCATCCTTCCGCTGGTGCCCGGCTACCTGGGCTACGTCTCAGGGCTTACCGACCCGACACAGCCGGATAACCGGCGGCGGGTCCTGACCGGTGTCGGTCTTTTCATTCTCGGCTTCGCCGCTGTATTAACGCTGTACGGGGCAGCTTTTGGTGTCATCGGCGGCTGGCTGGTGCAGTGGCAGGACACCCTCATCCGCGCCCTGGGCGTGTTCGTGGTCCTGATGGGCCTGGTCCTGGTCGGCAGCTTCTCCTTCCTCCAGACCACCCGGAAACTGCCCTTCCGACCGAGGACCGGCATCGCCGGGGCACCGCTGCTGGGTATCGTCTTCGGCCTCGGCTGGACACCATGCATGGGGCCGACACTCAGCGCAGTCCTTGCGCTGAGCACCACCACCGGGGACCCCTGGCGCGGAGCACTGCTGGGCTTCGTCTACTGCCTCGGGCTGGGAATCCCCTTTGTGCTGGTCGCGCTGGGCCTGAACTGGGTCACCAGGACCCTGGGTTTCATCCGCCGGCACATCCGCACGTTCAACATCGTTGGCGGTTCGCTGCTCATCCTCGTCGGAATCCTGATGCTCTCCGGGGTTTGGATGCTCTGGATTTACCAGCTGCAGAACCTCGCCGGGACCATCACCACCCCCGTATAGAACGAAAGGACCGCACCTGTGAACGTCCCCTCAAACCCATCATCAGCCGCCGAATCAAAGCCCGGCCGTCGCAGCCTCCTGCTGGGCATGGCATCAGGGGCCTTGCTTCTGGCCGGCTGCGCCGCCCCCGCTGACTCCCTCGCGGCCCAGGCGCGGGCCGGGGACAACAAAAACTACATCGCCGGCGACGGCTCCGTCTCCGAATTCGCCCCCGCTGACAGGAGCGCCCCAGTGGAGATGGAAGGCCCGCTCTACGACGGCACGGTCATCAACGCCAGCGACTGGCGGGGATCAGTGACAGTCCTGAACGTCTGGTACGCGGCGTGCGCGCCGTGCCGCACCGAAGCGCCCACGCTGGAGGCCCTGTACCAGGAAAACAAAAACGACGGCGTCCTGTTCTATGGCATCAACCTGCGCGACACCGCAGCCACGGCCGCCGCCTTTGAACGCACCTTCGGCACAACCTACCCCAGCTTCGATGACGCCGACGGCAGCATCCTGCTCGCCCTGGCGGACTACGTTCCTCCACGGGCAGTGCCCACCACCCTCGTGCTGGACAAACAGGGCAGGGTCAGCGCCCGCGTGCTCGGCCTCGCCGAAAAGGGCACCCTCAAAGCCCTCATCACCACCGCACTGAAGGAAACCCTCTAAGAGGCATGCCTATCAATCGCCCTTAAGCGATATTATCGGTGTCATGCGGCCTTCGCGGTGGGACAGCTGTAGGGGCCTCACTCTCTAAGGCAGCAAAGAGGGCCGACCCAAAACGCCTACGGGCCGGTCACCCTTTTCGATTCTGCAAGCACGAAACAGGGAGCGAACAATGGAAGCCGGCGGTACACTCACACCGGAACAAACCGAACAGCTCACCCGCAAGGGCCTTCGCCTGGCCCAGTTCACCGTCGGTTATAACATCGTTGAGGGCACCATCGCCGTGACCGCAGGCCTCATCGCCGGACTGGTCTCCGTGGTCGGGTTCGGCATCGACTCCGGCATCGAATCAATCGCAGCCGTCCTCGTGGGAATCCGGCTCGCCGCCCGGCTCCGGCACGGTCACGCCGATGAACGAAAAGAACGAATCGCGCTCAAGCTGGTTGCCGTCACGTTCTTCATCCTCGCCGCCTACGTCACCTATGAAGGCACCATGAGTCTGATCGAGGGCGAAGCTCCCGAAAGCTCCCCGGTAAGCATTGCCATTCTCGTGCTGTCCATTATCGTGATGCCCTTCCTCGCTGCCATGAAAAAACGCGTCGGAACCCGGCTGCAGGACAACCTGATCCTGGCCGACGCAGCAGAAACCAAAATCTGTGTGCTTCTCAGCATCTCCACGCTCCTCGGCGTCGGCCTGTACGAGCTCACCGGCGCGGCCTGGCTGGACCCCGTCGCCGGCTTCATCATCGCCGCCTTCGCCATCTGGGAAGGCAAAGAAGCCTGGGAAGGCGAACTCGTAGAAGACGAGGATGAGGACTGACCGCCGCTGACGGGAGGAGCGCAAAGCTCGCTCGGCTGAATACTGGAGAGATATGGACTACGAACTGCGGATCATTGCCGGCTGCCCAAATAGTGCTCCGGCCCTGGATCTGTTCCGTCAGGCATTGGCAGCCGAAAACGCCGCCGGGCACGTGCGTGTTTTGCAGCTGGACACTGAGGAACAAGCCACAGCACTGCACTTCCACGGCTCGCCGTCCTTCATCGCAGACGGCCAGGACCTGTTCCCATCACCTGCATCGCCGGCCCTGACATGCAGGGTCTACAAAAGCCCTGCCGGGTTGGCGGGGCTGCCCTCGCAAGAGGATCTTCAGGCCGCGCTGCGCTCAAGGTCCTAACTCGTTAGAGCGTTCTCCCAGCCGAAAGACCCCGAGAAATGCCGTGCCAGGAAAGCAGGATTGCGGCATGAAGCTACTACCCATTGAGCCATGAGGCCGCAGGGGTTCGGTTCCTCGACGGCTGTGTCATGAGAAGCCCAGCTCGTTCTCCTAATCCGATTCGGCGTCTCTAAACCTCTGCGCCTCGGAACCATAGAGAATCAAGACAGCCGGCGCGCAGTGGTGCGACAAAGAGCGATCACAAAACGCCGCCATTTATCGGCAAACTCCACACCTGTCACAACAGAGTGCATTTCATTCTTTCCTGACAAGGTCACGAGTGGGTCGGAACTCAACCTGACACGTGGGGGCGAAGACCCTGGGGGTCGATACAGACGTGCGGAAGGTCGGGCCGAGGCCCAGGGCTGATGGAGTTCAGGACCATCCGCAGACCGCAGACCGCCGTGAGATGGCTTAGGTCCTCTGGCCTTCACTGCAGCGTCGAGGCCCGCATTCACCGCTCGCACGTCGCCCACGGCGAACCCGGGCAGCAGCTCGGAGCCAGGCTCGGGCAGGCGCTGCATCGGCGCGATGAATACCGCCCAGGTTTGACGGCAAGTCGGCCATCGCTCGGTTGCCTCACGCATACACGTTTAAGGACATAGACCTGGGGGACTACACACTTAAGTGTGCATGCGCGCTGCTTAGGTTATGTCTCAAAACGGACACCCCGGCGTGGGAGTTTGAAGGCTCAGCTCTCGTCGAACGGCAGGCGGACGACCTCATCGCCCGGGTCTTCCGGACTTGCTGGCGGAGCCGCGCCCGGGTGGTCCTGGTACAACGCGTCCGAGGCGCTCTGGTCGTAGGTGTCGGAGAGGTCTGCACCCTTGGTCCCGAGGACCTGCTCCCAGTTGAATCCCATACACACGACTTTATCGGCCGGTATCGAACTCGCGAAGGATCGCCTCGACGCGCGCGGTCAATTCGTCGGCGCGCTTGAGGATCTGCTCTTCCTCCTCACGCGACATCTGCCGCCGGGGGCTGGCCGGCATCGCAGCTGCAGCAGGCACCGGCGCAGGTGCGGGCTCCGGACCGTCGAGCAGCAGGGCCGCGGCACTGATGACCGCCGACAGCGAGGATGGGTGCATGGAGCGGTAGGCATCGATCCATCCCCAGCGGTCCACGGCTGGCAGCAAGCCGATGGAGAGGTGCCAATCCGGATTGGGATCCGGTCGCAGGTGCCGGTGCGCGGAGCCTACTTCGTCGCGGCGGTGTCCCAGGACCCGGACGGAACTGTGCGACCACCCGCTGTTGGTGCCGATGACATCAAGCCACGACCAGGTGGCGCACGCCGGGCAGGCGCTCGGGTCCTCGGCGATGCCAATCCACTGGCGCAGCTCGCGCATCCTGTCCGGCCGCAACCCAAGCGCCCCCGCCCTGTCCAGCCCGAGGCCTCCATGCGAGGTAGGCGCGAGTAGCACCGCAGCGAACAGCATCCTACGCAGCCGCAGCCGGAAGACCCAGTGCGTGCCGGGGTGCTGGATGATCGCCGTCCCGCGCCGGATCAGCCGCTGCAGTGAGCCGGCGTCCTCCCTGTGCCCGCGCGGCCACGCGGGGGCTGGTGGATCTTTGGGAGCAAGCCGCCGGCGCAGTGTCATGAGCACAGCCCGGGACGGCTGTACCTGCTGCACAAAGCGAGAGACTGTGGCCTCGTCGATTCTTCCGGCAGGCACGCCCATGACCGAGCACCAGTCGGTCCAGAGGTCGGGAAGCGCCGTCGTCATCCTCACGATTCTCCCACCGCGGCCTGGTTCGACAAGAGTCGCCTCAGGTGAGGGTCAGGCCTGCTATTCGCGACCGCTCTTGTCCGCATAACCCTCGATGGGCAATCCGCCGATGCTCAGCTATCAAGCCCGAAAGCAGCGGTCACGTGCTCGATCGTGAACTGGTTTCGCAGCCTTGTAGCCGTGTTCTGGTTGGCGAAAAGGCCCGTTTTCCGCACGGCCTGCGTTTGCGGAACGGCCCGTATCCATTCAACCGGAACAACCCATTCAGCATTGTCGTCGCTCTCATCGCCCTCGTGGCGATAATTCCCGGAAAGGTCGAGTTCACGCAGCTGTCGCTCGGCCCCGTTCACGAGAAGCGTGCTTTGGTCGTATCGCTGGGCTTCGCCGGCGACGGTACCAACTCCTACATACCCAATCTTGGGAATGTAGGCGAAGACTCTGGCACCAATCGGCAGATTCTTGAGCGTCTGTGAGTATCTCTTGCCGCCACCGCCCGAGACGAAACCGTACTTCATACCGTCGACCCATTGCCGGCCTGTTGGCTCTTCACCAAATGAGACGTACCAGTCAGACCCGTTCCAAGGCTCACGTGTCTTGTTCTTCCGCGAGATCGCGGAAACGGATGACTTGGCTTGTTCGCTATGATCGACCAGCCAGCTGCGTGCAAGGTACGAAGATCCGTTGTCCTGAAAATGTCTGAAGAAGACGACGTTGATGGGAACATCGAAGTCTTCATTGAGGAACCGCACGATGCGCTCGGTAGCGTTGTCAACGCTGGCGGCAACGATTGTAAATTCTTGTGCAGTGTTGACCTCTTCCGGAAGAGTGTCGCCGAAACGATCGGCAAACGCTTCTTCAAGAGCAAGGCCTGGACGGTAGGTGGCGAAGATATTGTCGATCTCGCTTCGGCCAAGGGTCGCTGCCCACGAGCCATAATCGAGGGTTTGAGCGGCAACATCGCGTGGAGTCTTGTCGCGTTTGAGTTCGATTACGTGCAGCGACGCCGTTTCGTCCAGCGCGAGCAGATCTACGAATCCCCCATGTGCCGTCGGAACCTGCCGCCAATGACGAGAAGCGGCTCGCCAAGCACTGACGGGTCAGACTCGATGTAGCCCTCCAACTGGGATTCCAAGCCGATTGATACCGGCACGATCCGGCTGAGTTGGCCGCCCTCTGCCCGCCACAAGCCCATCTCAACCGCCATTGGTCATTCCCTTTTGTCGTTCGACGAGTTCCTTGAGCTGGGCGTCGTAGACATAGTCGGTGATCTCGCCGGACATAATCATCGCAACGGCCTTGTTAATGATCTCCAGCGGCACCACGAACCACTCCGAGGGGTCGTAATCGCGTCCCTTCCGGTCGACCTGCGTCAGATCCAGACGCACCTCGGCAAACACTCGGTGCAAGAGATGCTCCAGCCACGATGCACGCACGTTGAAGAGCTGGTAGTCCGCCAGCAACTTCACGGGTGCCATCAGGTAGGTTGGCGAATGCGCCGCGTTCTTGATGCGGGTTTCGACCTTGGTGGTGGAGAAACCGATCTTGTGAAGGTCCTTCATTCCCGCGATCTGGGGGTCGTCGCTGAGCGACTGCAGCACGTAGATATGACCACTCTCCACGTCCGCGTCGAGGACCTCGTCCGCATCGTGGCCGGTCCGCGCCAGGACCTGGCCCTGCGCCTCGTACATACGGGTCATGAGGCTCTGCCTGTACATCGCCGACTCCGTGCCGTTCTCGAAGACGACGCGCAGGCGCTGCTTCTGCCTCGGCCTACCACCAACGATCAGGTCGACGTCCTCGCCGACCTCTGCAACAAAACACATGACGCCGCTCAGCACGAAGAACACACCCTCGCGGATGAGATCCATGCCAGTGAAGGGCATCAGCTTGTACGTGCCCTCGGCCAGCTCGGCGTGCTTCGTTTTGAACAGCGGCTCGAACAGGTCGAAGTCCTCGGACTTCACCCGCTGGGCAACCGAGTCCGGCGACTCGGGACGCTTGATCACGGGCAGATCCGACACGTCGAGGATGCCGGAGTCGTCGCCGAGCAGATCGTCCAGGTCATCGCTCTCAAGAAGATCGTCCAGCGACTCAGGAGCTGCCTCTATTGCCAGCAGCTCGAACTCCGTGTCGAGGTGTCTGAGCGCGGCGATCTTCTCGTCGTTGGCGAGGATGCCCTCGAGCCGGGCCCCAAGCTTCCGCTCGGCGATCTCTCGGGTCGCCGAGCTCGGCAGACGCCCGTGCGTCCGGCGGAACTCCACAATTTCCAGAAACGCCCGCTCGAGCCGGTCGGACGAGGTTATCTTCTTGGGTTTCTCGGGCGCGTCGAAGAGCCCGTCGAGGTCGTTGTCGATGAGGTCCTGCAGGGAGGACGGTGCTGCTTCGAGCACGTCGTCGTAATCGCTCATTCGCTCTCCACCATCTCAGTCGCGCGCTTCTGTGCTTCAAGCTTCTGCTTGGCCCGCTGGAGCCACAGCAGTGCGTCTGCATACCGCTTCTCAGTCGGGTCCTCGGCCCTCGGGTCCGGTTTCCGATCGTTGACCTTGATCCAGTTCTTGATCCGGGGAACGAGGGCCAGCGCCTCTTCCTCGGTGAACTCGACTCGGGTGGCCGTGATCTGGTCCTGAATGATCCGGAGTACCGAGGGAGTCACTGACTTGGAGATAACCTCGAAGGCACGCTGGAAGGGGTTCACCGAGTCGATGAGGTTGATGTTCAGCTCGTCGATGTTGACAAACTTCTCGGCCATCTTGATGAACCGCTTGTCGCCGACCGTGCGCACCTCGCCGTTCTTGATCACGGAGTCCACGACAACTTGCTGGCGGACCTCTTCCACCTGCGCCTCGGTGAGGTCCGGGTATTTCTCGCGGATGATTTTCGGAATCAGTACCTTGTTGGTTGTCTCCGCGTCGACTGAGCCGGCGGCGGCCCGCGCGAAGGTGTCGTCCTGGAGGATCGTCGCCTTCAGGTCGTTCAGATCGGTCTCCACGATCTGCTTCACGCGCGCGGTCGATGGCTCCTTGAAGCCCTTGATCTTCAGCTGCCCCGGCACGGCGGAATCGTCGCCGTCGAACTTCTTCGTCTTGAAGGTGAAGTTCTGCGCGAGGACCTGCTCCATGAGGAGCGATGCGGTGATGGCCTTGAGCATGTTGTTGACCGAGACCTTCACTTCGCCCTGCGAGGCGTCGGGCTCGGCGATGAGGTTCGTGAACTGGGCGTGGGATTTGCCGGGGCTGTCGCGGGTGACCCGGCCGATGATCTGGATGACCTCCGTCAGAGAGGCCCGGTACCCGACGGTGAGGGCGTGCTCGGCAAACGGCCAGTCAAAGCCTTCTTTGGCCATGCCCAGCGCAATGATGATGTCGACCGCGTCGCAGTTTTTGGAGGCTGTGTGCGCCAGGTAGTGGAGGGTGTCGCCGCGCTTCTTTTGGTCAGTGTCGTCGACGAGGTCCGCGACGCGGACGATGGTTCCAGTGTCCTGCCGGCGCACGCTGATGATGCCCGTGTCGGGGTCGGTCTCCTCGACGTGCCCGATGACATCGATGATGCGACCGATCTCTTCGAGCTTGTCCTTCGTAGATTCACCCGAGTTGACGTTCGGGATGTGCACGATGGTCTTCTTGTCCAGGTCGAGCACTTCAACGATCGCGTCGGTGTAGCGGCCCTGGTAGAAGTGGTGGCCGATGCCGAGCGAGTGCAGGTGTTCATACCCGTTGAGCTGGTCGTAGTAGTTGAAGGTGACCGGGGTGAACTTCGCTTCGTCCTCAGGCGAGAGCACGGGAACGGAGTCTCCTCGGAAGTACGAGCCTGTCATCGCGACTATGTGGACGTCGCTGCCGTTCATCACGTCGCGCAGGAGCGCGCCGAGGCGGCTCGACTCGATGTCGGCGGAGACGTGGTGGAACTCGTCGATTGCCAGTACCGTGCCGTTGAACGACTCAGGTGAGAGTTTCTCGAATGCGAAGCGAAGTGTCGCGTGGGTGCACACGAGCGTTGCATCAGGCCCTTCGAGGAACTGGATGAACGCGTCGACCTTGCCTGCCGAGGATCCGGCGTCGCAAAGATTGTGCTCCGGCTTGATCTCCCAGTCCGCGAAGAAGCCGAACTTCGACAGGGCCGTTGACGCGAACGACGCGCCGATCGAGCGTTCGGGGACGGCGACGATGACCTTCCTGCGCCCTTGGTTGTAGAGCTTGTCGAGGGCCACGAACATCAGTGCACGTGACTTGCCGGACGCCGGCGGGGCCTTCACGAGGAGGTGCTGTGCGTCGCGTTTCGCGAAGACTCGTTGCTGCATGTCACGCATGCCCAGGGCATCCGTGTTCACCGAGGCCTTCGTTTGGGCATAGGTGACATCGACGATGTTGATGGGCTTCTTGATCGCGTTCACTTCGCGGTCCTCCGGGTCTTCTTCACTGAGGCCCTTGCGGTCTCGGCGTTTGTCATCTCCTCATACATAGCAAAGAGGTCGGACAATCTTTGCTCGTCAGTCTCGTAGCCGCGTTTGGAGTAGATCGAGTCGACAAGCGCATCAACCTCCGCATGCGCCTGGCGTAGGTCGACCGGCATCTTTTCCGGGTCGTAGAGTTCTGCGAGAGTCTGCTCACAGTGATACTCCCGCACGTCTAGGACCCGGAGTGCGGTAGCGGTGAGCTTCTCCTTCATCGCATCCGACAGCGGCGGGACTGGGAAATTGTTGTAGACGATGGTGTTCGAGTAGCGATAGTCAGTCTTCATTTGGCCGCCGACGGCTCGCGCCCATGCGACGTGTTGTGAGGACGTCAATATCGCGAACACCCAAGGTTTGGCGTCGTAGACCGCGTACGCAAGGTTTGAGACGACCGTGTCGGGTCCGATGAAGCCCATCGGGATGTACTCGCGTCGTGCTGACGAAGTGCTCGGGACCAGGATCGAATCAGTTGGCTTGTAAGCGGGCTGTTTGAACTGCCACGGCTTCGCAGCGAAATCCTGGGTCGACTTGTCGTTGCGACCGCTTCGAAACTCTGAGACGCGTGACCATCTCGGCCCGAGCGCCGGAATCGACATCGCTATTGATGCGTGTTGAGGTTCGACCCACAAGCAGTATCTCTCTATGTCGTTGATGAAGTCTGCTGCTCCCGCGTAGCGCTTGATGAGTGAAGCTGATTCGGGTGCGTGAGACAGGAGGTTACTGCGTTCGGCTGGTTCCATGATCAGATGACCGCCATCTGATGGTTGAGATCCACGTACCATGCGCGGCATTCCGGAACCCAGCGGCAAGGAACGCCGCGATATATAGACATTCGGGCCGTCCGCGAGGTATCCGTTGATGTTTGCGACCGACATCTGAAGCCCATCTGTGAAGATGAACTTATCTGCCGAAGACGAATTGCGTAGCCCGATTACTGCAACGGTGACGCCAGCATTGTGTTTTGCGTTGTTCTCCCACTTGAACGAAGTGTAGGCAAAGCCGATTTCGACGCCACCTGAAAGAACGGCGGGGAACATCAATCCCACATGGTCGCCCTGCGATACGGAGTTCGTTGTCACGAACGCGAGCCGCGCCCGCGAGCCACGAAGGTAGTCAGCCCCTTTGATAAACCACAACGAGATGTAGTCCAGGTTCGCAGAGAACGGCCGCGGGCCAAACACCACCTTGAATTCGCTCTTTTGCTCCTTCGTCTGCATGCTCGAACCCACGTACGGCGGGTTGCCGATCAGATAGATCTCACCTCCATCATTCGGGCACACTTCGTTCCAGTCGACGCGGGTCGCGTTTCCCTGCTTGATCTGGCCGGTCTCCTTGAGCGGGATCAGTGGGATCGAGACGTTGAACTTCTCCTTGAACTCGGTATTCATCTGGTGCTTGGCGATCCAGAGCGAAAGGATCGCAACCTCGACGGCGAAGTCGTCGATCTCGATACCATAGAAGTTCTCGATGTTGATCCTAGACTCGGCGAACAGGACAAGGTGCTTGTCGTCCAGCTCGGCCAGGCGCTCGAGGGTCGCGTGCTCAAGCTTGCGCAGTTCCTTGTAGGCGATGACCAGGAAGTTTCCCGAGCCACAGGCGGGGTCGAACACCCTGATGGTGCTGATCCGGTCGAGCAACGCTTCGAGTCTCTTCACTGAGTCGAAGCCCTCGTCGAGCTCGTCCTTCAAGGCGTTGAGGAAGAGCGGCTCGATCGTCTTGAGGATGTTCGGCACCGAGGTGTAGTGCTGGCCGAGGTCGCTGCGCTTGCCCGGCGTGACGATCGCCTGGAACATCGAACCGAAGATGTCCGGGTTGATCTCGCGCCAGATGAGCTTTCCGGCATTGAGGAGCTCTTCTCGCGCCTTCTTCGTGAATCTGGGCACGACGTGGTCTGTGGACATCGTGAACAGGCGGCCGTTGACATAGGGGAATGCCGCGAGGTGCTTTGGCTTGGAGGCCGGGTCCGATGTGTCCAACGCCGTGAACAGGTCTGTGAGGAAGTCTGCGGTGTCCGAGCCGTCGTCCAGTGTGTGAGACCCGACCGCGTTGGTGAACTGATTTTCGGCGAAGATGCCGGTGTCCTCGGCGAAGTAGCAGAACAGCAACCGGGTGAAGAATAGGTTCAGTGCGTGGCGTCCGCGCGGTTGTTCGAGGAGATCGGGATTGGCCTGCAACAGCTCGTCGAAGAGCTTCCCCATCCGCTCGGCGGCCTTGACGTCAGCGTGTGCTTCTGCAACGTACTGGGCCTTCTCCATGCCGGCCCAGGGCAGGAAGAAGGTGAAGTGCTGGTCGATCTCGCGGATCTGGAAGCCGATGGTCTCGCCGGTTTGAGTATCAGTGACCACGAGCTCGATGTAGTTGGTGACGATCACGAAGCGCGTGCTGAAACGCACGACGTCCGGAGACGTCTTCAGCTCCTCCAGGACCTCGAGGGGGTCCGCTGTCGTCTCCTTGAAGTAGACGACCTTCTTCTGCGCGACCTCGGTCGCTGGGTCGGCCGCGACGTTCAGATCGCCGTTGCGCAGGCGAGTGACGCTGCTCTGAGGCTTTCCGTAGGCGAGCAGGAGATCGAAGATGAACTCGCGGTCGTACGTCTCACGGCCGGCGAGTGGCGCGACGCGCTCTTCGACGGCTTTCAGATTTAGCTTCGCCACGTACGAATTCCTTGTGCGTATGCAATCCCGTCAATGGTCGAAGGGCGTTTGGTACTCATGCGCCTGTCCTCGGGTTCGGCTGAATAGCCGTCTGCATAAGACCATGGTTCACACACGTTGTTACTCCTTACATGGCAGGGCGGGACACACTGCCCTTCGTGATCTTATCCGGGACCGGGCCACTGCCGATTTTCCCTCACCGCGTCACGCGAAGGCTGTCCTTCTCCTTGCCCCGATAAGCGCACTTACCAGAGACCCGGTTCGAAGCCGCCCTTGTGTCTTGGCTGGTGGAAGACTGCAGGCATGAGCGTGGTAGCTGGAATCGGGCGGCGATCGCAGCTGGCGGGGGTCGTCGAGTCTCCACTGATCCTGGACCCGGAGATCCATGAGGAGCTGGGCATACGAAATGGGATGGCGGTCACTTCAGCCTCGATTCTGCGCGGACTTCAGCCCCGAGCGCTGCCGTCAGCACGTCCTCGAGAATGAGGGATGCACACGAAGTCGGCGTCACAGAAACCGTTGCCCCGCAGCCTTGTTGGCCCGGCCGCGCAGCAGCTGCTGTCCGCGGGCGGAAGGTGTGAAGTTCGTGAGGGCCGGGATCATACTCAGCAACCTCTCCCCCGCGGCCGTCCAGCAGGCCGTCGAGCAGTTCCACCTCCCGCATGAAGGTCAAAAGATCAGCACGCTGATCGAGACCATCAACAAGAAGTACTGCCGTGGATTCGTCGGACTCGCTCACGCCGGCATAAGGCAGGGCCCGTCCCCTGGCAGGTGAAACGAAACAACGTCTCCCCGAGGGTGACCACGCAATGGGACGAGCTGGCGACCGCAAAAGCCGCCTAGTGAGACGTGAGTCGCTTGGTCTTGCCGCTGCGACAATTGCCGACAGGGCCCGCTCCCGCACGTCATCTTGGAGTCCGCTGGAGAATCGAGGCGGACAGAGCTCGCAGCAAGGAATCCCACACCGGACGTGGGCGAAAGTTGCTGAAGGCTTGCGCGCCGGGACCCGATCAGAGTCACCGCCCTGGGAGCGCACGGCGGATCGCCTCCACCAAAACGGCGACACCCACCTCCGCAGCCTTCCTCCTATATTGACCACGTTTAAGATGGGTAGGTGGAAGCTAAGGAACCCGTTCTGAGAGAGTACCTCCGCGTGTCCCAGGACCGCTCAGGGACCGGCAAGAGCCCCGCACAGCAGCACGACGAGATGGCGACAGCAGCCCGCCAGAAGGGCTGGGCCCTCCATCCGCGGCCGTACCGTGACACCGACCGCAGCGCCAGCAGATACGCCAGGAAGGCACGTGAGGGGTTCGCCGAGTTGATGGCGGATCTCGAGGATGGGACCTTCGATGCCGACATGCTCGGCATCTGGGAGTCCAGCCGCGGCTCCCGCAGGACCGGTGAATGGATCGACTTGATTGAATACTGCGCCGACCGCAGCGTGCTGATCTGGGTCATGACGCACAACCGCGTCTACGACCCCCGCAATGCCCGTGACCGGCGAAGCCTGCGCGAGGACGCCTCGGATGCCGAGTACGAGAGTGATAAGACCAGCGAGCGGCTGCTGCGCGACATGCGCGCCAACGCCATGAAGGGCCGGCCCCACGGGAAGAACATCTACGGTTACGAGCGCGTGTACGACCAAGTGACTCGGCAGCTTATCGAGGTAGTCGAGCACCCGGAGCACGGACCGATAGTTCGGGAGGCAGCCAATCGGGTCCTCGCGGGCGAGACCTACTACGGGATCGCGAAGGACTTCAACGCCCGCGGGATCCAGCCCAGGCGACCCACGTTTACGCAGCGCCGCAGCGTCCTGGGCTGGACGCCTCCGGCCATCAAACAAATGCTTTCAATGCCCGCCTACGCCGGTTTGCGGCAACACCAAGGCAAGGTGCTCGAGGACGTCGAGGCAGTGTGGCCGCCGCTGCTCAAACCAGAAGAGTGGCACCGGCTTCAGGCCGTGATGGCCGGGCGCAGCAGGCAAAAGGTGAACAGCTGGCCGGCGAAGCACCTGCTGGGCGGTATCGCCGAGTGTGGTGTCTGCGGGGCTGGGATGCGGGTCAGTAAGCAGAACACGGGGCCACAGCAGTACGACAAGGAGACGGGCGAAAAGCTCCCGAGGAAGCACTACAGCATTTACCTCTGCCAAGGGACGCCCGGGAAGACCGGGTTCCACGTGGCGATGCGCGAGGGGCATTTGGACCAGGTTGTCACGGCGGTGGTGCTGGCGAGGATCCAGCGTCCCGACTTCCTTGCCCGGGTGGGCCAGGAAGGCGACGGCATCGACGAAGTGCGGCAAGCCCTATTGGAAGAAATCAGGGGTCACCGTGAGTGGATCGAACAGGTGCGGGAGCGCGCCGAGGCGGAGCGGAACCTGAGCCTGCTGTTCGACCAGGAGAACAGGGTGGCTCCCAAGATCGAAGCAGCACAGAAACGGCTGGAATCCCTGGCGGCGACGGATCCTTTGATCGTCGATCTCGCGGGTGCTGACGACGTCGAGGCGCGCTGGGAAGAACTTTCGTTGGTCGAGAAGCGCCATGCCATCCGGCTGCTGGTCACGCCGCGGGTTCATACGGTGAGCGCGGACTGGCGGGGCAAGAGAGGCATCAACCGGGAGCGCGTCGAATTCGTGTGGCGCTGAGCGGTTTTGTCAGTTCTCCACGGTAAATTTGTGTACAAGGCGGCGCTCCTATAGCGCGGTCCCCCGGGTGGCAAGCCAGCAGAGACGGCCCCACCGAAGCGTTTTAGGGCGTCATGGCCTGCGTGGTCGAGGTAAGGCGGACTCGAATCCCAAGAGCAACCCCCAGGGATTCCCATGCCGACGATCACCAAGAATAATCCTGATGCAGTGACCGAGGAGTCACTGAAAGAGTGGGCGATGCGCATTGCCGCCGAAGCTCCCCCGCTCTCCGATGATCAGTTCCACCAGCTGCACGCCCTCTTCGTGGGAGTGCCGGCCCGACGAGGACGCGGGATCCAGGAGCCCGAGCGCAGAGCGGCCTGACCTCGCGGCATAATTAGGAGCCCGTCCACCACAGCTAAGAGAGGTTGCCCATGCCACTACCGACATGGAACCGAGAGCCGGTCGACCAGGGATCGCCGGCGATGTACGAAGCGTCTGATCAAGCCTGGGATGTCCTGCGCGAAGCCCTAGGTGGCTCCGGTCTCATGCGACAGTCGGCTAAAGACCTCCTTCACGCCCTGGAGGCAGCCGCTTGGCTCGATCGCTTCGCAGCAGCGGGCAGGCACATGCTAGTCCCGATGGCGAAGGCAAACGGCGCTTCGTGGGCGGACCTGGCTGCGGCAATGGGCGTCTCCCGGGCGACGGCCCAGCACCGCTACAAGCAGGAAGTCGAGGAGTGGGAGGAAAGCGTCCGGCGCGCAGCGACACCACCGCCCTGGGAAGGTGTCGAACCGCTCACTCCAATGGATCCGCCAGCCGACTTCGAGCCGAGCGATAACGACTTCGCCCGGATGGCCGACATGCCCGCGTGGGACTACATCGGACCTCTCGAGCCGGCGATCCAGTGGATTCGCGCCAACCACACCGACATCCGGGTCTATGTCGACGAGGATCTGCACGTAATCATGTCCTCGAGCAGCCGAAGGCGCGCCTCCACCGCGGCGGATTCTGAAGAGGAAGCCTGGCGCGGGCATCTCGGCCAAGCGTTGCTGGGCGCTGATCAGCCGTTCCCCGACGCTGCGCGCCCTGGCGAGACGATCGCCGAATTCAAGACGCGCGTCCCGCCGGACCGCTGGCGGTCGTCGAAGTAGCAAGCCGGTTCTTCGACCCGCGGGGCCGCGAGCTCGTCGTTCTTCGCCATCAAGGGTGCCAGTCCGACAGGGACTGGGTGGCCATAGTAGTCGAGAGTTCGACGTTCGGGCATGCCCATCGCACGCGACACCGGGATCGTCGGCGTTCAGGTCGTGCCCGAGCCCGGATAGAACAAAAGCGAGCTCGTCGGGCGTGAGCCTGCAATTCTGACGGAAGTGCGTACCCGCGCAGACGGCCAGGCGGGAGATCGGAGAACTGGAGCGCGTGGCTTCCTGCATAGACCGGGAGGCGGGCTAGAAGATGGTGAGCGCGAGGGACGCCGTCAAGCGCGGAACCCGGAGCGGAAGCTTTTGCGGAACCCGCAGCGCGAGATGATCCGCACCGAATTCCGTAAGGCTTCCGCGATCCCGTTTGCCCAGGTAACACGCAGGAAAGAGCCGCATGTGTGCGGAAGTGCGGACGGAAACCCCCAACTTCTCTCCTTGCAGCTCAGGAAGAGAAAGGGTTGGGCTGGAGCAAGAGAAGTATGTGGAAAGTCTCCGCCGTTCCGCCTCCTGCGTGTCGCGGACTGGCCCGCGATGGAGCATCGGGTCGATTCACCCCTGGCGCGACGAGTCCAGCTGGGCGATCTCCTGCTCGACGGCGACCATCGCGGCTTGCGCTTGGTTGAACTCCCACTCTGCACCGCTCGCACGACCCCTCTGCCTCTCTAGCTCCCGCCGCAACTCGGCGATCCTGGTCTCGACCGTCCCGCCACTGCTCACAAGGGCGCTGAGCGGAACTCCGAGCACTTCAGCCGCCGCCGCAGCCTCATCGAGCTTGATCACGCGACCCGAGTCCGGGTTCTCTATCCTCGACACCGCGCTGGAGTCGAACTTGACGCCCAGCATCGCGGCCAGACGCTCCGCCAGCTGTGCCTGACTCATCCCCGCCTTCTGTCGCTCATCCTTGAGTCGGCCCGCGAATACGGCACTGAACCTCGGCATGGAATCTCCTCGTGTTCTCATCATGCTAATCCAACACCATTTGACGAGTAACTTGCTGGATCAACACAGTTGGATTAAGATAGGGGCAAGGCAGCACTCGAAAGTGCAGCCCTCCGCGTGTGGCCATTCGCTGAGCGTCCATCTTGGACGAGGCCGCACAAGAGCGTTCGGTCGTAGTGGCCGTCGTGGCTGAGGCAGGCGCGGACTCGGATCGAGAACACGATCTCTCCGAGAGGACGAACACGATGCCTGCGACCCCGGCACCCTGCACGACCACCCACTGCGAGGACGACGAGCTGACCGTACCTGAGGCTGCTCGAAGGCTGAAGCGCCACCCTCAGACCGTGCGGGAATACATCCATGCGGGAATGCTCCCGGCTCACCGCGTGGGTACCGGCAAGCGCTCCGAGTTCCGGGTCTATGCCTCGGATCTCGCGCTGGTCGTTCACCCGGTCGAGCCCACTGGAGCTGCGGTACCCGCGCCGGACGACCCTTCCGCTCTTGCCGACCTGCTCGTGTCTTCGTGGCCCACCTTGAGTGACGAGCGCCGGCGGGAGCTCGGACAGCTCATCAGCGCGTCCTGACACAAAGAAGAAAGCCCCCGCCGAGGCGAGGGCTCTTCAAGAAATCCACCCCATCCAGATCACGAGTGGCCGCTCGTGAACGATCCGAAGGGACATCTTCATTATGTCAGTTCCCCATGCGTGCGGCAACGCAGCACAGGACAACCAGGACTTCGCGGCGGCGAGTCGAGCCGCCGAGAAGAAGTCAGCGGCGCAGCAGCTCGTCGAGCTGGCGATCGAGTGCTACGACCTCGGCGTTGACACCAACGACAAGCCGTTCGCCGTCCGCAAGGGTGGGCACGTGACCCGTCCGCTTAAGGGCGGTAAGCGCTCGCTCAGGAAGGAGCTGGGCGGCCTCTTTTACCGCATGACCGGCAAGACCGCGTCCCAGAACGCACTGGCCGAGGCGATGGACGTGATTGAGTTCGAGGCCACGGAGACCGAGCCGGTTGAGCTCCACGATCGGCTGGCACGACCAACTGACGGCGAACTCTACGTCGACCTCGGCGACCAGAGCGAGCGAGTCGTCCGCATCACCGCCGACGGCTGGGAGGTCCTCGCCGGCGACGCCGACGTGCCCGTGCTGTTCCGGCGCTCCGCCCTCACGCTCGCTCTGCCGACTCCTGAGCCCGGTGGCGACCTCGAGCGGCTCTGGGCGTTCGTAAACGCCCCGCGCGACCACGACCGGCAGGTGATCCGCGGCTGGCTCGTGGGTGCTGTGGTGCTCGTTGGACTGCCCTGCCCGGTCCTCGCACTTCTCGGGGAGCAGGGGACGGCCAAGTCGAGCGCCCTAAGGCGTGCGTTCCAGCTCTTCGACCCGACCAAGGCCGAGGTCCGGATGCCTCCCAAGGACGCGGGCAAGCTCCTCCACTCGCTGCACGGGTCGCGGACCACCGGCTTCGACAACCTTTCTTCTATCCCGAAGTGGATGTCGGACATCCTCTGCCAGGCCGTCACCGGCGGCTCTGATGTCGACCGGGCCCTGTACACCGACGACGAACAGAGGATCATCGAGTTCCAGGGAGTGGTCGGTTTCACCGGCATCGATGTCGGTGCCCTCGCCGGCGATTTTGCCGAGCGGTGCGTCTGGGCCGACCTCTGCGTGATCCCCAAGACCGAGCGCCGCTCCGAGCGCGAACTCAACGCGATGTGGGACGAAGCGTACCCGTCGATGGTCGGCGGCCTGTTCGACCTCGTCGCAATGACCCTCGAGAAGCTCCCCGAGGTGCACCTTGCCGAGAAGCCGCGCATGGCAGACTTCGCCGAGGTGCTTGCGGCTGTCGACCTAGCCACCGGCGCGAACGGGCTGGAGCACTACGCCCGCTCGCAGGAATCGGTCTCCGAGGAGATTGTCGCCACCGACAAGTTCCTCTCCGCGATCTCCGCGCAGATCACTAGGCGCTGGGAGGGCACCGGCAAGGACCTGTACGCCTTGCTGCCGCGCCCGGTGGACGACAAGTTCTGGCCCGAGCAGAGGGGCGTAAGCGGGAAGCTCAAGAAGGTCGCCCCCGACCTGCGCAAGGCCGGTTGGGTTGTCGAGCAGGTCGTCCCCAATCCGAAGAGCAAGCGCCCAAAGACCTGGGTCCTGGTGCCTCCCGGGGCCGATCGGATCACCGCCTCGGACATCGCCGTCGTGCAGGCCGCGCGCGAGCTGCACGACCTCGACGTTGCACGGTGGACCGATCGCCTCGTCGCCGACGGCATGCTGCGCGAGGACGCTGGCGAAAGGGCACAGGTCCTGCGTGAGAGTCCAAAGTTCCACGGAGACGCCGACCTCCAGGCGATGGCCCTGACCTCGCAGGCCATCGACCAGCGCCTCTTCGACGACTTGGACCGCCTGGGCTTGACTCTCGCCTCGTTCGACCGGATCGTCGCCGACCGTGGCGATGCTCTCGAGGGGACGCGGCGATGAACCCCTTCGCCTCCCCGCAGGCACTCTTCCCTGCGTTCTACGGCAACCCGGCGATCAGGGCCCTCGCCCGCGCGTCGCGATGGACAGTCTCGGGACGCCTGGGAGGCGACGTGGGCGCAAAAGGCAAGGCCCCGATCGACATGCGGGCCCTGCTCGACATCGGCAGGGTGCGAGGGGCCTGGTCGGTCGGCGACCAGTGCCTGGTCAGGCTCGACGAGCTGACCGCTGCACTGCCGAATGCGGCCAACGCGGCCTACTACTTGCAAGCCGCGGTCGATGGCCTGATGGTCATCGACGTCGAGCCGGCCTGCCCGGCTGAGATCGCGGCCAATCTGCTTGCACTTCCCGGGCTCCTGTATAGGGAGACCTCGATGTCCGGCCATGGCTACCACCTCGTGGCCGCACTGCCGGACAACTTCCACCACTACGGAGGTGCGTCCTCCAAACGAGTGCTGCGAGAGGAGCACGGCTGGTACGAGCTCCTGCTCGAGCACTGGGTGACCTTCACCCGCCTGTCCGTCCACGAGGACACCCGGCCGCAGGTCCCCAGGCAGGACCTCGCGGCTGCCCCTTTCGCCTCGATCGAGGACCTGTACGCCTCGCTGGCGTCGAGGGCGAAGGCGTCGCCGAGCGGCTACGCGACGATGGTGGGCACTGATGACGAGGCTCCCGAGATCAGGGGCGGCGAACAGATCGTCGAACGGACGCTGGAGGGCGCACGGACAAGGCTGAAGCGCCTCGACGACTTCGGCGGCGACCATTCGCGCTGGGAGTTCTCAATCCTCGGGACGCTCTTCCGGGAGATGCGCCGCCACCTGGTCGTCGTCGGCTTCCGAAGCTTCACCACGTACTCTTCAAGCGATCAGGCCTGGCTGCTCTACAAGGCGGCCCTGGAGGCAATCCCGAGCCGAGCCAAGCACGAAGAGCGGCGCAACGGCCGACCGTTCCTGCTCGATCGAGCCGTCGCGATGGTCGCTGCAAATGCCCGATGACGTCCTCGGCAGTCCCACCACCACGACTAAGGAGAAGAGATGTTCAAGAGCGAAGCCATGCTCTACGGCGACCGCGTCCCCGGCCACCCGCTCAGCGCGGTGCCCGCCGGCTGCTGGCACAGGATCACGCTGACCTATCCCGATGGCGAGGTCGTCGTCCTCGCCTTCGCCGAACGCGGCCCGGGCTCGGAGGAGAACTACCGCGAGACGATCCTGCGCACGCAGATGTGCGCTCCCTCGAACGTCCGATGCATCGTGACGCGCGAGGACGGCACGACGTCCGAGGCCGAGACGTGGGGAGCCCCGCTGTGATCCCGGAACGCCTTCGCCGCCGGGCAGCCGGCCTCCGCCACTTGGCGGACGGCGTCCCCGCCCAGTGGCCGCGGTTGGGCTGCTGGTCTCGTTCGGCGCGGGCCGCCTCGTCGACGGCTGGGTCCGTCCGGGAGGCTTCGGTTCGTTCTGGTTCGACCCCGACGCCCTGCGGTGCGTGTTCCATGCCCTCGCGTGCTCGGGCGGACATTCGGCGACCACCGAAGCACCTGAATGGGACCACAATGAGCCCCGCTGAAGCCCTATACGCGACGTCGCGGGGTCCAATGCGGTCGGTGGCCTTCATGGGCCGCCGACCAGACCTGGCGGAGACCACCGAACGCCGCACCGAAGACCTCGATGAGACCTCGAACTGTCCAATTGCACTAGACGCCCTGATGAGCCCCGAACGACGCCCGGCAGCGCACCTCGAAGGTCCAGGACGCGACCGTCAGAAGCCCTCGAAGAGTCCAGCGTCCAGCAACACTGGAGCCGGGCAGGTCGGGACCGTCGCAAGACCGTTGCGAGACCTGGATCGGACCCATGCAGGACCACCGCGCAGCGACGCGCTTCGTGCGGTCCTGCGTGGTCTCGGGGCTGCTTTTGATCCCGTCGGCACGTGGAACTTCGCGGACGTGGCCGAAGGTTCCGTGAGCTGCCCCTGTGGGGCGGCGAGCGGAGCATGTGCGTTCTGCGCGGTCAGGCTGCCCGCGCAGCGGCCCCCGGAGGGCCCCGGACATTCAGGAGCGAAGCGAGTGAATGTCTTACGGGGCTATGACATTCCGTGTCTCGAGGTGCCAGAGGCTCCAACAACAGGGTGCAGCGGCCCAAGGAGGGCACTCGAGACATTGAATGTCGCGCTCCATCGGTGATCGGGGCCGCGGAGCGGTAGGGGTCCCCGCCACCGATGGAGCGCTGCCGAGGGGTCCCTCAGGGATCGATCGACGTCCGAAGTCGTCACATCAATGAAAGCGAGGAACCATTATGAGCGAACAGACCGGGCACGCTGCCTTCCACCTCAAGCACGTTCCTCACGGCGTGAGCGGCAACCGCGCCGACAGGAGGGCGATCCTTCACGAATCGATGCGTCACCTCGACACGAATGACGTGCAGCGGCACGCCGCGAGGAATCCGTCGATTGTGCCGACCGACGCGCATTTGAACACCGCCTTCGTCAACGACGGTGCAGGTGGATTCAGGGCCGCACACAAGATTAAGGAAGTCCTCGACTACGGCGACGCGCGCCACAGGCGCGTGCGCCGGAAGGTCAACGAGAAGCAGGTAACGGTAAACCTTTTCGTCGTCCACCTGCCGAAGACGATGTGCATCGAGGTACCGAACCACTACCCGCGGCTCAACGAGGACGGATCCGAGCGTCTGGACCCGGTCACGGGCGAGCCGATGTCCAGGTCACGCTGGGTTCCCAGGGATCACGACGAAGCCATGCGCTACTTTTATGATGCGGTAGAGCGCCTCGGCAGCCACGTTGTTCCCGGCGGGCAGGAGGCGATCCACGGCTGGGCCACCAACTTCGACGAGTCCACGCCCCACATTCAGATCATGGCCGATCCGTTCGCACCCGATCCGAAGGCTCCGGCCGATAAGCCCGGCGCGCTGCGGACGGAGCACAACCAGGCTTACGGGTCTCACCGCGAGGTCAAGGACGAGGCTGGCCGCCAGATCAGCGGACCGGCAAAGTTGCGAGGCCATCAGGCGGGGTTCCGCGAGCACATGGTCGCGCTCGGCTGGCCCGTCGAGCAGGAGGTCTCCGCACGGCACGGCATGGAGCTGTCAAAGCCCGAGTTCGAGGCGGCGATGGACGCCGCGGCGGAGGCGAAGGCCGCCCTGGAAGGCGCACGGGCACGGTCCGAAGCGACTAAGGAGAAGGTCGCAGAGTTCGCCGCCAATGTGGCCGAGGTAAAGGATGAGTTCGATGCCCGCGCCGCCGATCTGGATGAGCGCGAGGCGGAGCTGCCGCGACTCCGTCGACGCATCGTCGATGAGACGAAGGCCGAAGTATGGCAGGAGGTGTACGAGGCCGAACGCGCTGCTGCGAAGCTGCGTGCCGACGAAGCTCTCAAGATCTACCTCGAGCGGCTCCGGGCCCAGCCACTCCCGCGCCTCGTCGAGGAGTACCTCGACCGGACGGATCCGAGCGGACGCTCGTATCGTCGTAGTTTCGAGCGCTTTGTCGATCTGCGCCTCGCGCAGTTTGAGGCGGAGCACTGCGTGACCGGGGACCTCGAGCTCGAACCCGGCGACAGGGAACGGTTCATCGAGGACGGCGGGGAGCACCTCAGAGACGAGGTTACGCAGCTAAAGCGCGAGCGCGGGTACCGCGAATGAGTTGAACTTTCTTCGTACTGGTATCCGAGGACGAAGGACCCTTCTTGACCGTTGCACCCTGGAACAGCGGTGAACGCACGGGTACAGTTGGATGCACGGGCGACCTCCCGATGGGGACGTCCGCCGGGCGCGAGCAATCGGCTTCTCTCACGAAGAGGACCGGCTCGCGCAGAGCGTTAAAAGGCGTAATGGCCTGCGCGGCCGAGTAATCCTCCGGGCTCGGATCTGAAGAAGATCCGAGCACTGAAGGAGTCGACCTTGACTTCCCCGTCGATCACCGCCGTCCGTGAACAGATCCGCGACGAAGCCCTCACCGACGGCCACGACTTCACAACCTCCGACTCGGCGGCGCTGTACCTCGGCATCGCCGAGGGCACACTGCGCAAGTGGCGCATGCGCCGGTACGGCCCCCGCTTCCAGAAGGTCGGCGGCGAGGTCCGCTACTACCTCTCCGACCTCGATGCGTGGCTGGACGCGCAGTTCGTCGACTCGTCCGACGGCGGTGAGGCACGGTGAACGCCGCGAACAGGGCAGGAGGTCGCTTCTCGCTCGTGCGACTGCTCGGCGTCGCCGTCCTCGCCGCTCTCGTCGTGCCGCTGCTGATGACGACGTTCCCGTCCGCGGCGCACGCGGACAACGAGGACGAGCGCGACAACTACTCGCTCTACCAGCTCGCCTCGAACGCCTCGTCGTACTTCGGGGAGAAGAACTCGCCAGATGGCGGCGGCGGCCTGCACGAGGACTGGGACGCGATTACGAGCAGCCCGGCCACTGGCGGCGACATGCTCGGGTACGCCGACCCCGAGTTCAGCGTCGGCAACGTGATCGGCTGGCTCTTCGCCGAGGCGACCGGCTCGACGCAGACCATCACGTTCGACACCCTTCGGACGTCCGGCGGAGAGGACGAGAACACGTATGCCGGCATGCTCGACTACGCCCACTTCGGAGCCGCGAACGCCGACCTCGGCCTGGACACGATGTCCTCGGGCATCGGTGGCCAAATCGTCTCAATGATCGGTGGCGGCGCAATCTGGCTGCTGTACCTCCTGACGCTGGCCGTGGGCACGGTGTTCTTCCTGATCATCCAGGTGCTCAAGGCGATCAACCCGTTCATGTGGTTCTACCAGGCGGTCGCCGGCGTCGCGGACTCCGGCGGCAACACCAACAGCGCCCACCAGCAGGAGCTCGCCGACGGGATGACCGGGGGTGACGCCGGAGGCGGTGCGCTGGCGGGCCTGCAGCACTGGATCTCAAGCTGGTACGGCCTGCTTCAGTCCATCGCTTGGGAGGCGCTGGTCCCGCTCTTCATCGGGTTCCTGATTATTGGCTTGGTCCTCTTCAAGAAGGTGGACCGCGGCTCGGCGATCAAGAAGCTGATCATTCGCGTTGTCTTCATCGGCGTGGGCCTGCCGCTGCTGGGCTCGATGTACACCGGAGTCCTCGACAGGTTCGACGATTCGCTGCTCGGCCAGCACGCGGGGCCGACCCGGGTGGTGCTCTCCACCTACGTCGACTTCGAGGCCTGGATGATGAACGACCGGCTGGCCATACCCGACCAGGCGTCGATCTCGTGGGAGAACGGGCAGGCGGGTCCCGAGTCCACGATGTCGGTCCGGAACAGCGCACTGGCGATCAACGCACAGGCTAAGCGCGAGTTCAGCGGCATCTCAATCGGCACGAAGACGAGCGACGCCGAGGCCGCATGGCGCGCAGGCACCGTCGACGTCGGCGGCTCCGCGGGAGACGACGTCCAGGCTGTGTTCTCGACATTCGGCATCCTGAACACGTACATTTCCGGCCAGATCACGTCCGCTTCGGACTTCGAGTCGGGCATCAAGAGCGCGATCACGGACCTGGACGTCGCCGACGGTGATAAGAAGGATTGGTTCGTCGACGACAAGTCCTACGGCGACGTCGAGGGGTTCGGCGAGCAGGGCGGGCCCGCGCCGAATGAGCACCCGGTGCTGGCGGTCAATGGCCAGGGCCTGACCTCTTCAAACCCTGCCGGGAGCTCGACGACGTTCACGACCCCAGGCAACAAGCAGGGCTGCGGGTTCAGCGTCCTGGACGCTGACGGGAACCTCGCCTCGTGCAACCTGTCGGCGCTGTCGGCATACAACTACCTGAACACCGGGTTCGGCTCCGACTCGCTGACCATGTACTCTTCGAACAACGTCACCAGCGGCCTGACCCGCGAAGACCACATGGCGGTCAGCCAGGTCGGCACAGGGCCGGCGAAGTTCATGTACTGGCAGAATGCCGCGACGGTCCTCGGCTGCATCGCCCTCTTGGGATTCTGGTACGCAATCGGGATGCTCGCGGGCGCGGTCAAGCGGACCTTTAGCCTCGTGGCGGCGATTCCGTTCGCCACGCTCGGAGCCCTCTCGGCGATCGCGAAGGTGGTGGTCTACTCGGTCGCGCTCATCCTCGAGGTCATGGTCACGTTGTTCATCTACCAGTTCGTGTCGGAGTTCCTGATCTCGATTCCTGACATCATCGCCGGCCCTTTTTCGTCCCTGATGGATCCGAACGGCCTCTTCGGCAGTCCGGCGCTCGGCGGCATCCTCGTGGTGCTCCTGACGATCGTCTCCTCGCTGGTGATCATGGGCGTGACTGTTGCCCTCCTGCGGGTGCGCAAGGTCGTGCTGCAGGCGATGGACGAGGTCTTCACCAAGCTGGTGGACAAGTTCCTCGAGACCAGTACTCCGTCCAAGGCGGACAAGGCTGGGGCGATGCCCTCGCCGGCGCATGCGCTGGGAACCGGTGCTGGCGCTGCGGCCGGGCAGAAGCTCGCCTCGGGCCTCGGCGGGAAGCTTAGCAGCGGCTCGAAGTTGCCGAAGACCGGCGGCAACGCGGGCGGCGGCAAGAACGCGTCGACGAACGTCGGCGGGCTCAACGGTCAGCCTAGCCTCCCTGCTGCCGGCCAGACGCTTGCGATCGGCCCCGGCGGAGGCGATGGCAGCCGAGTTGGTGAAGCGCCCCATGGAGGTGGCCAGGATGATCGATCTATCGAGGGCAGCGATGCCCGCGCCCTCCCTGCGGGCTCGAACGGCGCCTCTGACGGAGCCAAGGGAGGCCCTCTGCAGCTCACCAGCGGCAAGGCGGGCAGTTCTCGCTCCGACAAGGAAACCGCTCAGAGCCTGAGCAACAAAGGCGGCTTGACGAATCTCGGCTACAGCACCGGCGACCAGCCGGGCTCCCGTGGACGCACGAACGGGCAGTCCAACCACAGCGAAAGCGCGCAGTCTGGCACTAATGGTCGGGGCAATTCCTCCCCCTCGGGCAAGACCGGCGGCCAGACCAGCTTCGGCCTTGGCGGGGCGCAGGGTGCTTCGGGCATGAAGCAGCTGGGCCAACGCAGCAACAGTCAGCCCAGCGCTGAGCCAGCTGCGCGCACAAGCAGCGGCCGCAAGGCGATCACCAGCGGGTCGAACTCAACGCACTTCGGCATCGGCGGCCAGAGCGCTCCGGCATCCTCGGGCCAGGGCGGCCCGCAGCCGAAGGGCGCGCGGTTCGTCGCCGGCATTCCTGGCACCGGCGGTGCCACACAGGTCAGCCAGGGTTACGGCGGAACCCCCCGGCACAGCGCTGACCAGGGCTCCCGCAAGGCGCATCCGGTCTCGGGGCACGATCCCGGAACCGCTCAGGCTCCGGGCTCGAGTAGGCGTCGGGCCGTCACTGGTCCCACTCCACAGGGACAGCCCAAGACCGCGGGTCAGCGTCCACAGCAGGGACAGCGGCGGGAGCAGGTCGACCGCTCGATCGTATCGGGATCGGCTCAGCGACCGCCCCGCCCCGTCGCGCCGACGCAGCCGGCTCCGAAGTCCGGACGAGGCACGGTCCCGGCCAAGCCGTGGGCCGGGCGGCCTGTGCCGTCTGCCCTAATCAACCACAAGCGCGAACCGAAGGAGTAAGAGATGAAGATCAACGCTATCCGGGCCCAGGCCCGGGCAGACTTCCCGACCGGCTGGTGGCGCTCCTGGCGATGGTGGGGCTCTGCGATCAAGAAGGACGCGACCGCAGCTCTCCTTGTCGTCGCGCCTGCGCTGCTCCCGCACCGCGCCGTCTTCGCCGTGCGTAATCGCCGTGATCCCGAGCAGCTCAGCCGCCTCGACGGCGAGGGCTTCGTCTACGGCTTCGTCGGCGCACTGGCACTCATCGCGATGCTGGTGTGGACGACGTCGGGAAGCAGCGGGCTGCTGCCGTTCCGGCTGAGCTTGGGCGGCTTCCTGGTCCTGAACGCCGCAGTCTCCGGGACGGTTGTGATCGTCCTCGTCGCTACGAGGCTCCGCCGTCGTAAGGAGGCCTTGATCGCGACGCCGGCCATGCCGGACGAGTAGACGAGCAGTGACGGAAAAGAAGCCCACCCCGCCGCGTGGCGGGGTGGGCTTCTCTCGCATGGAATCTATGAGGATGACTCGGAATCGCCGACCCGGCCGAGCACGAACCCTCGTGCGCGTCCGTCGTTCATCATGTCTCCTAGGTGCGCCAGGAACACGGCCCGCTGGGTCGTCCGGCGGTCTTCGACGATGTCGTACTCCCGCAGGGCGTTCATGTCCACGACCCAGCCATCCTCCCGGGAGACGGCCTCCTCAAGGTCGGAGCCCTCGACCACAGCCATGGCGGTGTAGTCGTGGTCGAATTCGGGCACGACGTCGAGGCGCAGGCTCGGGTCGTCGACATAGAGCGTGTAGCCGCGCAACTGCCGTCCGGCACGGTCGAAGGCCGACAGCAAGGCGCGGTCGGCGCGCGGGATGTTCTCGACGTGGACGGCGGCGACCTCGTCGTCGCTGAAGAAACCGGTGCAGCTGAGCCGCTCGCGGACTCGGGCCCGGGACCGGTGATTGTTCATGAGCCGCTCAGCCTCATGGAAGCCGCGGAACTCGTCACTGGACAGGTCGTCGTGCATTGTGAACTCCGTTCGTGCCGAGGGATGTCGAGGTCGGAGAGAGGACCCGCCTCGACACCGGGCCCCTCCAACCCCTTCCCCGGGCGGGCTCCGCCCGCCGATAACCGGCGAAGACGCTCCCGAACGCGCAGGAGGTCGAAGCGCCTCCAGCCCGAGGTCAGCACATCCCCTTGTAGACGCTCAGTGCTTCGTCCGCGTCCATGGCGGCGAAGTCGTAGTCGCCGAGCTTGAGGGCGTCGCCCGACCTGCTGATATCGATGGAAGTGGATCCACTGATCCGGTCGCTTCCGAGGTGCTCGTCGTCGGAGTTCCAGAGGACGTGAGAGCCGTCCCCGGAGATCTGGCCTTCAGCGCTCGGATCGGTCTCGATGACAGCTACGCCCCGCGCCGAGTCGGAGCAGCCGAAGGGGTAGAAGGCGACCGAGTCGCCCTGCACGACGAGCCGTCCCTCGTCGTTGTAGTACTCGCCGCTGGGGCCCGGTCCTCCGGAACAGGCCACGAGGCCGGCGGCCAAACCGATGCCGGCGGCCAAACCGATGCCGGCGGCCCAACAGGCAATAGCTTTCTTAGACTTGGTACTGGCGTTGCGCATGATGCTCTCCTTCAGTTCGTTTGTGCGATCGCCCCCTTCGTGTTTGGTGTGCGGCGGCGCGCGTACAGCCCTGAACATCGGGTCCAGCGCCTGGCGGGGCACCCTCGCAGTCCACAGACTGGACGTTCCCCTCATCTCACCCACCCGGCCCCGCCCAGCTGGACTGAAGCGCCCGAGCACGACCGTCACTGGTCGGCCCCAATGTTCAGGTACCTGTAGAGCGTCGCGGGACTGGTCTCGCAGAGTCGCGCGATCTCGGTCATCGTGAACCGGTGCTCGTCGTAAAGGGCCTGTGCCTTGGCGATTTGCTTGTCGGTAAACGTACGCCTGCGACCGCCGACTCGCCCCTCGGCACGGGCGGCGGCGAGACCGGATCGGGTCCGTTCGATGAGGAGTTCGCGCTCCATCTGTGCCACTGCGATGACGGTGAAGATCAGCTTGCCCGAAGGCGTCGTGGTGTCGAGATCGAGATTGAGGATCCGGAGACCGACACCGCGCTCTTGCAGCGCCTCGTCGAGGTTCGCGAGTTCGCCGGTGTGCCGACCGAGACGCGAGAGCTCGGTGACAACGAGCCGATCGCGTGCGCGAAGCATCCGGAGGCAGAGATCGAACTCGGGTCGCTTGGAGTCCTTGCTGCCTGAGGCCTTCTCTGCGAAAATCCGTTCGCAGCCAGCGTCCTGAAGCTCATTGAGCTGGCGTCCAGAATCTGGTCGCTGCGCGAGACGTGCGCATAGCCGATGTCCATGTCTCTCCACGATCTTTCGGTGGAGAGCTCCGATGTTCGGCGTCTGAGAGCTCAGGGCTCAAAAGTGTCAGTGTTGAACAAGCCCGGGGTCGACGCCTCGTCGACCTTGTCTCTCATTTTATCCAGCGTTTGCGACAGAGACCGATAATGTCGGCGTGTCCTGCGTTACGACAGGAGTACAGACCCGCCGCCAGAGCTGAGTCACAGACGCTCGTTTGTGGAGACCATTCGTCAAGGCTTCAAGCGGGAATACATGACTACGGGATACTGCTCATGTCGTACAGTGCTGACATGGCAACGCTCGCAAGCGGTACGTACTCAGGTGGTGTTCATGCCTTCTCGCAGTCGTAAGAATCCCAACGTAAGCGCTGGCGGCCAAGATCCCTTGGCCCGACCCACCGAAGACGAGTGCTGGGCCGACTTCTGGGCAGGCATTGCAGCTATCTGGTTGACCCTCCCCTTGGAAGTGCAGCAAGACTACGCCCGCCGGTTTCCGCCGCCTGAGTAGGTCGCAGGCCGAAGGTTCGCGGTTCCGCCTGCCCTGTCTCTTGGCTCCGACGTAATTGTCCTAAGCCCGGCGTATGGTTCTCACCAGGACAAGCAACGGCGACGGTTCGGACTTTGGCGGAATCCAGGAGGCGATCCTTCAGAAAGAGGAGGCCATGAACAGCTGGTGCTCGTCCAGTGGCGAGAACGTCGGCTCGATGATCGAGTTCCCCGGCACGGATGAGTGGCACATCGTGTGCCCTACGTGCGGTACCCGCTGGGCCGGAGGGAGCACCGTCCTCAACGACCACAACATGCGGGGTTCCCGATGAGTCCCCCTTCAATGGCAGGGAGATCTCGAGCGCGTGAGATGGCGAAGTGATGGGCAAAGCATCTCACCGACCTTGTTCAGCGGCTTCCGAGGGACATGAACATGCCAGCTGGTTACCGCGACGCCCCTGACGGACGAGGACAAGCACAAGGTCGAATCACCGTCGCTGGTCCCCGTGGGTGTCTCTAACTGCCAGGTCAAGAGGACTAGCTACTCTTGACCCTCAGATTCAGCCCCATCTTCGAGATCACCGGCCGCGATGCGCTCAGCGGTGCGCTGGTAGCCCTGGCCGATGTAGTCTTCGACATCCTGGCGGCCAATGCGCCACATGCCCCGGCCACCGACCTGAAAAGCACGCAACTCCCCCGTCCTGATGAGGCCTTGAACGAGGCTTTGCTTCACGTTCAATTCGTCGGCGACCTGGGCCAAGGTCAGAAAACGGGGCTGGTTTGCTTCATCAGACACCGGGCCATCATATATGTTGCCTCGCTGCGAGCATTCCCGGCCAGAGGGAGATGGAAAAGATATGGCTGAGGATGCCATACGCTAACTGTCTGCATCAGAAAATAGTGTCTGACTCGTCTCTTAGTATGTGACCATGACTTTCACCTACACCTCGGCCGAATTGACCGCTATTGCCGCCAGTATTCCAACCGAGGCCGCCGAGGCAGGTCTGTTGTTTCTTCCGGGGGCGAAGTTCGAAGGTGAAAATTACGTCGCGCTGGACGGAAAACAACTTTCTGCCAGCGAAGTGGTGTCTGTCGCTGCCCGGGTAGGAGCGTCATTTGTCAGTGTCAGTGCAGTGCCTTTTGATCTGAATGGCCTTGTGGCCGAGCTGGTCGGTGATGACGAGGACCTGCCTGAAGCAGTGAAGCGGGTTGTTGGCCGCGCCCAACCGCACGATGGTTCCACGGAGGGTGTCTCGATAACATGGGTCGCCCAGGGCCTTGCCTATGTCTGGCACGCACAAACGGAATGGACTGACTCTTTCCTGAGCGAGTTGTATGCGGCGCAGTCGGAGTCCGAGGCCGGTGAAGACGCCGAGCATCAGGAAAGCCTGGAGAGGGAACGCCGGTATATAGCCGACGCGGCAGCAGCCCTGGTTGATTCTCAGGAGTACCGTGCCGAGTCCCGAAACAAGCGTGGCATTCTCGCTCCGCGCATTCTCGCCGATGCAGGCCTCGGCGACGCACATCCCGCCCTTTTGAGCGCATATGTTTTTCCCCTGGCAAACCGAAGGATCGCCGAAAAAGTGTATGAGTACGAACAAGACTTTGGCGGCCGGAAGAAGGAACTGGCGCTTGAACTGATCTCATACCCCGAATGGTTGAAGGAGACCACGAAGGTCAGACGCAAGACTGCTGCGATCAAATTCCTGACTCGTAAAGCCGATGGCTACCGTCTAAGTACTGACTTGGCGGAGGAGATCAGTGATATTGCCGCCTTGATTCCACGCAGTATGGTGCGGCTGTAGAGGCGAACAGCTGTAATTCGGCATCAGCAACGAATGCCCGGGCCTCGTAAAGGCAAGTGCCTCGTGATTGCAGGACCATTCTTGAGCCGGCAGCTTCCGCTTCTGGAGCACCCCGGCACATAGGGCGTTTACCCGCTCGATAAACTGATAGCTTTAATTCATGGCCCAGAAAACAGTAGTAATTCTTTCCGATGACCTTGACGGCTCGGAAGCCAATGAAACCATCACCTTCGGCCTTGACGGGTCGGAATACGAAATTGACCTGAACAAGGCTCACGCCAGCGAGCTGCGTTCAGCCTTGGAACGCTTTGCCAATGCCGGACGCAGGATATCCGGCGGCCGTGGACGTCCGGCGGGACGCAAAGCCGGCGGTTCCGGGGTGGATACCAAAGCAGTTCGGATGTGGGCTTTGGATAACGGACTCAAGGTGAACACCCGCGGTCGTATCCAGCAGGAGATTCTCGAAAAGTACAGGGCAGCACACTAAGCAATAGTCAGTACCAGCCGAATATGGGGGGCCATCGGCTGGTACTGACTATTTCCAACGTAAACCGCCCAGCCGGAGTGAGCCAAACCAGGAAAATGGCAGGAATTACATGGTGTTCCTGTAGTTGATTTATTTGTGCTCACGGAATCGGATTACACGCTTAGTAGTCCATGTTGTCTATCTGTGCTTGATGGTACTCGTGGTACTCCAGGAAGCTGTCGAAGCTCTCTTCTGCTTTCGCCACGGCAAACAGTGACCGGAACTCGTCGTCGTAGCGGACGGCCAGTCCTGAGTCAATCCACTGTATGGCCTCCGGCAGCACGACGGTCAACCAGGATTCGATGTCATCGAAAAGGGCAAAGACACCGGCGATGTCGGACTCATTGGCACCAATCAACGAGAAATGCGGGCTGTCCCGAACCCGTGTCAGCCCAACTGGCACTGCAGCCCCCACGCCAGGAGTGTGCAACCAGAGGGTCGCCCCATGGCCTTTCTCGAAACCGCCGTGGGAGTACGGGTTCCTCCACCTTTCAACGACCTCACGAAGCCGGCTTCGGAACTCAAGAGCGTCGGAGGTCTTGCCAACCACCCGCTCCCACTTGTCGCCCCAGGGCACGCCGATGAGATCGGTGAGGTTGTCGACTTCCGGATCGAAGCCGGCGAACGGGAGCGCCAGGACGAGGTCATGCTCGAGGAGGCTGAGAAATGCCGAAATGGCGGCGATCATGTCGTGGAACGAGTTGAGCTGCATCTGTATCTTGCCGCTCTTGAATGAGCTCCACTGGCCGCCGCCATTGCTCTCCCCGGTCCGGAGCTCGTCTTCGATGTGCGCAGGTTTCTCGGCCCGCTCCCGGAAGTACTCATAAGCGCGCCGGAGGGCGTGGTGCTGGTTGATGACGGTGGCATCGCCTTTGCCGAGAATGTCCGGTGCGGCGTCCAGAATCAACCGTTCCACAGTCCTGGTGGTTCCACGGAGCTTTTTGACGATCCGCTCGTAGCTCTTCCGCGCCTCTTCTGCCGGCCGGTCGGTTCGGAGATACAGGCGGACGCCGAACTTCTCATGGGCGAGCGTGCACGGTTCGTCCTCGAACGTAAAATTCACCCACCACGCGACTTTTTCGCCGGGGCCTCCGGACTTCAGTCCGGTCAGGGTGAGGGCATATCTGAGCAGCACCGGAACCGGAGCATCACCAGGCATGAGGCTGAATTTGTGTAAGGCGTGCTGCCAGCGCGGGTCATCGGGTTGCTCAGGGGCTGGGCCAAAGTCCCGTAGTGCTGTTCGTTTCAGACGCTCGCCTGCCTGGGCATCGCCGGGTAGTCCGGTCATTGCGTTATCTGTCGGGCGCTCAACTGATCCTCGGCACTTTCGAATTGCCGTCGCATGTGTGGTTTCCCCTGAATCTTCTCGCTGAGGCCCGGAACTATGTTGCCTGCTGCTAGGGACGTACCTCGTGCAGTGCTATGGCTCCGGGGAATTTGCTCCAAATATAGCTGGGCAGTGTACGTAAACCGGTCAGCGGCGCTTCTCGACCGGCCGATACTGGTCGGCGAAGGCACTCAGGGTGTTATGGAGCAGGGGCATGTTGTCGAGCATGTCCACGGGCCGGTGGCTGGCCGGAGGGGGCACCGGGCTGACCATCCAGGCCGTGAATACAAATGGGAATGGGAGTATGGTCCTATGCCTAATGATCACGTGAGCTCCATCGGCTCGGGCTCCAAGCGCTCAACGCTAAGTACCGACGCCATCCCCCTGGGTGAGCGCGCCCTGCGGGGAATCCTCGACCACGTGGTCACTGTCGGCGACGAGGCAGAGACGACGTACCTCGAGGTCAAGAGCCCCATCGACCTGAGCAGCAAGGCCAGTGTCGCCAAGGTCGCGAAGTTCCTCCTCGGGGCGGCCAATAGGCGTCCGTACGAGGCTGCCAGGCACTTCCGCGGATACGCTGTGATGGTAATCGGCGCGCAGAGGGATGGCGCTCCGGGCGTGCCCCGCGGTACCGAGGCCCATGAGCTCGAGGATCGGCTCCGTCCCTACCTCGGGCCGCAGTTCCCAGCCTTCGAGTTCGGGAGGATCGGCGTAAACGCCGAGAACGCGGTGCTGTTCGTAATCGCCCAGCCGCCCCAAGAAGGGCAGACGATTTTCCCATGCCACAAGAGCTTTCAGGGAGTCGACCGCCGCGACAGCCTCGAGGACGGAGCGATCTACGTGCGCGGCACGAGCAACGAGGCCTGCCCGCTCCGGACAAGTCCTAGCCCTTGTCGAACGCGCCCGCGGCGGCGGGAAGCCGCCGATCGAACTCGAGGTGGGCGTGCTCGGCCCCATCTGTAGGGTCGACCGCCTGGAAGAGGTCCTGGAAAGCCTCCGCGATTACGAAGAGGAGCAGTTCAGGAAGGAGCCAGAACTCGCGGAGGACGCCTTCGCATCGACCCCGATCCGTCTGGCGTCGAGCGTCTTCGGCGGCACGGCGCACCTGACCGCAGAGGACCGCGAAGAGGCGCTGGCCAAGTGGTGGAACGGGAAGACCGAGCATGTCGCGAGAGGTCGCGAACACTTTATGGCGTCGGTTTGTCGGGCGCAGGGATCCGCGTGGTCAGCCGCGACAGGTTCGTCTCGAAGCCGCATCTCATCGTGACCTTCCACGGCTGCGAGCTGGTCGATCACCTTGATCCGGACGACGCCGACTACGAAAAGGCTGTCGAACCCGTGCTGCGATCGACGGATCCTCTCCGGCCCGCTTTCGACTATTCCACGCTCCGGCCTCTCATACGCGACTACCCCGTGACTTGGAGCAATTGCGGCGAGGACGCCGAAGTCGTGCTCACTCCGGAGTCGTTTCGTCCGAACGTGCCGTGGATGAGCGACCAGGACGACTATGTGATCGTCGCAAAGGACCCTCAGGCCAGCTCAGTCATGGTCTCGTGGGTCCTCACCGAGGACAGCAACGATGCCGTGACGAGCGGCGAGTTACGGGTGCCAACCGGAGAGCTCATCGACGCGGCTAACCTGTTCAAAACAGTGTTCCTGAAGGAGGAATGAACGGGCCCGGGCCTCATCCGCGCCAGCGCGTAGCCGTGCCCCTCACTTAGTATTGACGCATGGACGGCGTACGTAACGAAGCTCAGGCTGCTTATAAAGCTGCAGTCGCCGAAGCCATCGCGCTCCGACCGATCCCGCAGGAGGCGATCCGCTGTGGTGCCGCTGCCGCGGCGGCCCTTGCGATCCGACGCGACCAAGAGCGCAGAGCCGCTATCGAACGAGACCAGGACCGGTGCTGACGGGATGCGGTCCCTGGTCAAGGCCGCCAGAGAAGACTACAGCCCCGGGAGTGCGAGCGATCAGGCTCGAAGGGTGCGGTAAGCGCGTCCCGCCTCGCCGTGGCCGTTCGTGCACCAGTACTCACCCTCGGGCAGCGGACGCTTGAGTAATCGCGTCAGACCAGCTGCGAGCGTCCGGTAAGTCGTCTTTGCCGCGCGTGAAGACCTCATGAATGCAGCCACACTCCAGCTGGTCGCGCGATCGGTGAAAGTCCTTGGCCTTCGGCGCTAAGATCGGCCAGAAGACGGGCTTGAAGCGACACTTCAGCTCCTCGATGCTCTTCTGAGACCCTTTCAGTCGCAGCCTCCGTTGTGAGCGCGACCGGGCAGCAGAGTAAGTAGTCCGCCCGGCGAGGAGAGCCCACTATCACAGGGATCCCCGACACCACGTCACCAATGCATGCTCGTCCATATAGGCATCGTAGATCGCGTTGGGATCTCGCAGTGGTCGGCGTACCGGAATCGCGTCTCATCGACCACACTCCGAACGTTTCGGGGGCTAGAGGGTGAGCACCCACCTCGTAACCTATCAGTCACGCCGCTGACGGCGGTCAGGTGGGTCATGCCCACAGTTTTCATCGCCGCCGCCAGGCCCTCGTCCAAAGCGCTGGTGTCCCCGGTGACCATGCCGGGAAGCAGGCCCTGCGGATCCGGAGCGAGGAAGGAGGCCGCGGCCACAAACCGTTCCCGCAGTTCCTTGGCGGACTCCTGCAGGACTGGCGAATCAGTGGGTTTTCCCGGTCCCGAGGAAGCAGTCAGCATGCCTGCTTCCTCCCTTCCGGGATCTGCCGGCCGGAGTTTCCCGGTGGCGCGCACCAGCTGTCCGGGCACCACGGTTCCCCAGGCGCCGCCGCCTGTCACCAGCAACTGGGCCCGGGTGCGCAGCAGGACACCTCCCGTACTGACGTCCCGGGTCCAGACAGGCACGGACCATCGTGCCGGCGTACCCGCCTGGTTCGGCGGGTTCAACGCCCGGGGCGATCCTGCCACTTCCACCACGGCCACCACTGACTTTCCGGACGAAACCGCAGCCGCCAGCGGGCCCTCATGGCGCTGGGTGGACGCAACTGCCGAGTGCGCCGCCGCTGTGGCTGCGAGCAGGAACGCGATCGCTGCGGTGGTCAGGAGGCTCCGCCGGGCAGGCCGGCGCGGGCCGCCGGCTAGTGCCGACCCTCTGGTCTTCCACGTCCGGTGGAGCAGTACGGCCGCAAGCACCAGCAGGACGCAGCAGAGGCCGCCCAGGGCTGTGGGAGGCAGCCATAGCCCGGCAAGGGACGCAGCCCAGACGAAAACCGCAGGCAGCGCCAGCCGCAGATCAGTACGCTGCCGGGGTGCTTCATCGCCCGCATCCGCTTCCAAAGCGGCCTTCCGGTTGCCGGCAGCAAAGCGGGCGGACTGTGCAGCCCAGTAACTCCGCAAAGTTTCGACCGGGCTCCGGCGGTGGGGCAATTTCCGCAGGCCTGGCTTCCCCGCCCCGACGATGTGCTCCTGGATCCCGCCCCGGCCACCGGCGGCCGCGCCCTCCCCCGTCCCAGGGAGTCCGGAACCCTCCCCGGGAGCGGCGTAGCCACGGACGGCTGATTCCACATACCGTCTCCAGGGACTGGTCCCTGTCCGGGTTGCCCGGTTATCCACAACAGCGCCGCGCCATCGGCGTCTTCACCACATCTTTCCTGCGTCTCATACGGTCACAAGCGGAAGCAGGGCTTCAAGCATTTTGGGTCCCACGCCGTCAATGGCGTCCAGTTCCTCCACCGCTTTGAAGGGCCCGTGTTCCTTACGCCAGTCCACGATGCGTTGAGCCAGCACGGGCCCCACCTTCGGCAAACCATCCAGTTCCTCCACCCCCGCCGTATTCAGGTTGACCTTCGATCCCGAGGTTCCCGCACTTCCCTCGGAAGCCCCTCCCGCATCCGAATCTCCTGCTTCGCCGGCGCCATCCGGCAACGGCGCACCCTGCAGCGGGACATGGATCTTTTGCCCGTCCTCCACCACGGCGGCCAGGTTAAGCCGGTCCGGGTCCGCGCCCGGAGTTCCTCCTCCTGCCGCGGCAAGAGCATCGTGCACCCGGCTGCCTGCCGGCAGTTGCACCACTCCCGGCCGCAGCACCGCACCGGCAACGTGGACTACCACGGTGCCGGCAACGGAGCTTTCCTGCGCCCCGGACGGCGTTTCCGCGGATGTTCCGGACTCAGGACCCGCCCGGCTCCCGCCGCCGTTGTCCGCATTCGTGAGGCCGTTCTCCCCAGTCCCGGCGGTGGTTTCCGGGCTGACGCCGCTGAGGGGAAGGATCTCGGGCCGGCCTGACGCCGCCTGCCACCAGAACCAGGCACCGGCCGCGACGGCAAGGATGCCGAGGAGCACAGCGAGCCGCAGTCCGAGGCGCCATCGGATGGCCGGCCCCACATCGTGGAGTGGGGCGCTATCGATCCCGCCGCGGTTGGCGCCGCCGTCAGGATCCTGCCCACCGCGGTATTCGAAGGCAGGTTGACCGTCCGCGTCGAGGAGGAGCCCGCGCGGGTTGCTGCCCAGGGTGGCCTGCAGCCGGTTCCTGGCGTGGCGCGCCTGCTGACCTGCTGCTCCAGCGTCCCGGCGTGACATACGCCCCACGCTAGGGACAGGCCGCGCCCCGGCGACAGGGCCAGCCGCTGCTATGTGGAAACGGAGCCCCTATCCGGGGTCGGCGGCACCGGTATCTTCGCCCATACCGCTGCGGTCGCCCACGATGACGGCCAGAACGCCAAGTCCGGCATGGGCAGCGAGCACGGCAGGAAGGGAGCTGATCTGGGCGGGAGGACAGTGCGGCAACGATGCTGCCAGCCGTGCGGCGAGGCTCTCGGCCTCCGCAGGGTTTCCGAAATGGTGGACGGCTAGCCGGACTCCGTCCGGGCGGGCCGACGCGTCGGCCGCCACGATTTCCTCGAGCCGGGCGACTGCCTTGGCCGCGGACCGGACCTTTTCCAGCGGGACGATCTTGCCGTCGTCGACCGCCAGGATGGGCTTGATGGCCAGCATGGTGCCCCACAGCGACGCTGCCGTCCCGATGCGGCCGCCGCGGCGCAGCTGCTCAAGGCTGGGAACGTAGAAATAGACTTTGGTGCGGGCTGCCTGCGCCGCAGCAGCAGCGGCCACCGTGCCGGCCCCGGCGCCTTCTGCCGCTGCGCGGACGCTTTCCTGGACAGCCATCCCGAGGGCCATGCCCACAGTTGCGGAGTCCACCACCTCCACGGGAATCCCCACGCGGGCTGCCGCAAGGCGGGCGGCGTCGGCCGTTCCGGACAGGCCGCCGGAGATATGCACCGAGACTACGGCCTCATAGCCCCGGCGCTGCGCGGCGAGGTAGGTCTGCTCGAACTGGCCGGGCGACGGCCGGGAGGTTTTTACGGACGTTCCACTGGCCAGGGCCAGTGCGATCGTCTGCGAGATGTCGTCCTCGCCCTCGCCGTAGATTTCGTCCCCCACCATCACCGGCATGGGAATCACGGTGAGGCGGCCGTCAGCGGTGAGACTTGCGGACCAGGCCGCCGGCAAGGCAGCTGCGGAATCGGTCACTACGGCAGTACGTACGACGGCGTCCGGCCGGGTTGCGTCGCTGTCCCGCTTGGCGGCGTCCTGCTTGGCGCGCATGGCGGCCACGCGGGCCCGGATCCAGGGCCAGGCAGGGGCGTCGCGGTCGGGCAAGGGGGCCTCCTGGGGTCAAGCAGGCCGCCGGAGGTTTCCGGCGGCCTGTTCCGGCTAGGCCGGGACGATGTTGACCAGTTTAGGGGCGCGGACGATGACCGTGCGGATGCCCCGGCCGTCGAGGGCGCGCTGGACGTTGTCCGAGGCCAGCGCCAGCTCCCGCAGCTGGTCCTCGGAAACGTCCGGGGAGACCTCCAGCCTGTCCCGCACCTTGCCCTGGACCTGCACCACGGCGGTGACAGTGTCCTGCACCAGCAGGGAGGCGTCGTGGGCGGGCCAGCCGGCGTTGGCCACCGAGGCGGGGTGTCCCAGGACGTTCCACGTGTCCTCTGCCGTGTAGGGGGCGAAGAGGCTCAGGATCACCGCAACGGCCTCGGCCGCCTCGCGCACGGCCGGGTCGGCACCGCCCGCACCGGAGTCGATGGCCTTGCGGGTGGCGTTGACCAGCTCCATCAGCTTGGCTACCACCACGTTGAACTTGTTGGCGTCCAGCAGGTCGGCGGCGTCGGCAATGGTCCGGTGCGTTACGGAGCGGAGCGCGCGGTCACCGGTAGTGACGTCGACCCCGGGCGCACTCGATACGTCCTGGGCGAGGCGCCAGGCGCGGGCCAGGAACTTTGCGGAGCCGGAAGGCGAAACGTCGGCCCAGTCGACGTCATCCTCGGGCGGGGACGCGAAGATCATGGTGAGCCGGACGGCGTCCACCCCGTACTTGTCCAACTGCTCGCCGAGATCCACGCCGTTGCCCAGCGACTTGCTCATGGCTTTGCCGCCGTTGAGCACCTGGCCCTGGTTCAGGAGCGCGCTGAACGGCTCGTTGGCGTCGATCATGCCGAGGTCGTTGATGACCTTGGTGAAGAACCGGGCGTACAGCAGGTGCAGGATGGCGTGCTCAACACCGCCCACGTACTGGCCCACGGGCATCCAGTCGTTGATCTTTTCGGGGTCGAACGGCCCTTCGGTGTACTGCGGCGAGACGAACCGCAGGAAGTACCACGATGAGTCCACGAAGGTGTCCATGGTGTCGGTGTCCCGCCTGGCCGGGCCGTGGCAGGACGGGCATTCCACGTTGACCCACGCTTCTGCAGCAGCAAGGGGCGAGGTGCCCTTGGGCGAGAGGTCCTCCCCGCGCAGGTCGGAGGGCAGGGTGACGGGCAGCTGCTCGTCCGGAACCGGAACCTCGCCGCAGGACGGGCAGTGGATGATCGGGATCGGGGTGCCCCAGAAGCGCTGGCGGCTGAGCAGCCAGTCACGCAGGCGGAAGTTCACGAACTTCTCGCCGGTACCCTGGCGTTCGAGGATGGCGATGGCGGCCGGAATGGCTTCGGCCTTGGGCAGGCCGTCCAGGTCGCCGGAGTTGATCAGCGTGCCTTCCCCTGCCGTGGCGGTGCCGGAGACTGCGGGGTCCTCCTCGCCTGTGTCCAGGACAGCCCGGACGGGCAGGTCGAACTTGCGGGCGAAGTCCAGGTCTCGCTGATCGTGCGCGGGGACGGCCATGATGGCGCCGGTCCCGTAGTCGGCCAGGACGTAGTCCGCAGCCCAGACGGGCAGTTTCTCCCCGTTCAGCGGGTTGATCGCGTACCGGCCGGTGAACACACCGGTCTTTTCCCGCTCGGTGGATTGGCGCTCGATTTCCGAGAGGGCCTTGACCTGCTCGCGGTATTCGTCCAGGGCAGCGGCGTGCTCCTCCGTGACGAGTTCGACGGCGAGCGGCGCATCGGCTGCCACCACAAAGAACGTAGCGCCGTACAGCGTGTCCGGACGCGTGGTGAAGACGGTCACCTCTTTGGCGGGCTTCCCGCCGTCGGCCTCGATCACAAAGTTGACGTGGGCACCCTCGGACCGGCCGATCCAGTTCTTCTGCATCGCCAGGACGCGCTCGGGCCAGTGGCCGCGGAGCTGCTCCATGTCATCGAGCAGCCGGTCGGCGTATTCGGTGATTTTGAAGTACCACTGGTTCAGGGACTTCTTGGTGACGGTGGTGCCGCAGCGCTCGCAGGCGCCGTTGACTACCTGCTCGTTGGCCAGCACGGTCTGGTCCTTGGGGCACCAGTTGACCGGTGAATCCTTCCGGTACGCCAGTCCGCGCTCATAGAAGCGCTTGAACAGCCACTGGGTCCAGCGGTAGTACTCGGGGTCAGAGGTGTGCAGCCGGCGGGACCAGTCGGCGGAGATGGCGTAGCGCTTGAAGGAGGCCGCCTGGGTGTCAATGTTGGCGTAGGTCCACTCGCTGGGGTGGGCGTTGCGCTTGATGGCGGCATTCTCGGCGGGCAGGCCAAAGGAGTCCCAGCCGATCGGGTGCAGGACGTCGTAGCCCCGCTGGCGCAGGTAGCGGGCCACCACGTCGCCCATGGCGAAGGCTTCCGCGTGGCCCATGTGCAGGTCCCCGGACGGGTAGGGGAACATGTCCAGCACATAGCGCCGTTCCCGGGACCCGTCGTCGACAGGTGTGAAAACCTGAAGGTCTTCCCACACCTGCGGCCATTTGGCCTCCATGGCGGCAAAGCTGTACGTGCCCTCCTCGGGCACCTCCGCCTGCGCTGTTGCTGCTGTTCCGGTCTCTGTCTCCGGCTGAACGCCCACTGCTGCCCTCTTCTGTTCTGTTACGGCATCTGTGCTGCCATAACGGCCTGATCCTCCTGCTGCCGGCCCGGAAAACACGCCCGGACACACAAAAGCCCCTCGCCAGGGAGGGGCTGCCGCACGGTTATCCGTTGTATCGGACGCCGGGCGGCTAACTAAGCAGAAGGATCGCACGCATGGAACTACTTTAGCGCACCTGTGCGTGCCCGGCTGAGCTCCCGGCCTGTACCGGGCCGTCCCGGCGTAACTAGACTTGGGCCAGGCCGCGCGGCCCCTGATCCGGCAGGTGATTCCATGGGCGACGATACGGGTGACGACGCAGTCCCTGAGCTGCCTCCGCTCGGCGGGTCCCCTGTCCTGCGCCGGGAACAAGCGGGCAGCAAGGCGGCGGCACTGTCAGCGCTCCGCGCGGCGGGATTCACCGTCCCGCCGGGATTCGTTGTTACCCAAGCAGCAATGCTGGACGGTTCCGGCCGGGAGGACTGGGCCGTACGCCTGCAGGCCGCTGCGCGGAACGCCGGTCCGGGGCCATACGCTGTGCGCTCCTCCGCGGCCGCCGAGGACCTTCCGGGCGCTTCCTATGCCGGGATGTACGAGAGCTACCTGGGGGTGGATGCGGCAGGCCTGGCGTTGGCCGTGGACCGCTGCTTCGAATCCGCCGCGGCCGGCCGGGTACGGGCTTACCAGGACGCGCACGAAAATTTCGACGCCGGGAGCACGCCGGGCAGCAGTGTGATGGCAGTCCTGGTCCAGCAGATGGTGGATGCCGCAGCAGCGGGCGTGGCGTTCACGGCCAATCCCCTGACGGGTGCACGGGATGAAACAGTCATTGCAGCTGTACCGGGGCTGGGGGAAAGCCTGGTGGCCGGGACCGAGGGCGGCGAGGACTGGGTGGTGCGGCCGGGGCAGGTCCGCAGAACGCGGGGGTCCGCCGGCGCCCTCACCGCGGAAAGCGCGACGGCGGTGGCGGCCGCCGCCCGGAACGTCGCCAGGCATTTTGGTACGCCCCAGGACGTTGAGTGGGCTCTGGACCGGAACGGCCACGTACACATCCTGCAGGCCCGGCCCATGACTTCTGTTCCGGAACCGGTCACATGGGAGCCGCCGGGGAAAGGCGTCTGGCTCCGGAACTTCCGGATGGGCGAATGGCTGCCCGAGCCCGTGACCCCGCTCTTTATGGACTGGCTGGTTCCCCGGATCGACAAGGCCTACAACGAGGCCGTCTTCCGCTCGTCGGGGATCAGCGTGCCGATGGGAACAGCTGTGGTCAACGGCTGGTACTACGTGGCCCCGCCGACGCCGCGCGCACTCCCCCACCTTCTGTTCGGCGGCACACGGCGTTCACTGCCGTACTTCTACAATTCCGTGGTCCGCCCGATGTTCGATCCCCCAGGCGCGGACCGTGCAGTCCTGCGCAGCCTGGAGCTGGAATGGCGGACTGTGCACCTTCCCGCCTACCGGAAGCTGGTGGCCCGGTATTCCGGCGCCGTGGAAACCGCCAGCCTCGAGGAACTTACGGAGATGGTGGAGCGGGTGGCCGGTGCGGCCGGTGCTTACCTGTGGTTCTTCGCGGCAGCCGGCGGCGCCGCCTGGAAAATGGAGGCGGTGCTGGCCCGTTTCTGGCACAAGCACCTGGCTCCAGCCCTGAAGGAAGGGCAGCAGGAAACCCGGGGCGCCGAGGGCTACCAGGTCCTGCTCGGCGGGCTGATGCCGAAGCCGCCGGCCCGGGTACCGCATGCGGTGTACAGCCTGGACTGGTATCACCCGACGGCGGGCGAAGAACAGCAATGTCCCGGTGGTGGAGATGGGGCGGATGGCCGGAACTCGGCACCGCATACCGCGCCAACGGCAATGGAGCGGCGCCAGGCAGCGGAGGCCGCCTGCCGCCAGATCCTGCAGGGCACCGGGCTTCTGCGGCGGTTCGACGCGCTCCTGGCCGTCGCACAGCATTATGCGCTGCTGCGCGAGGAGCAGGCGCGCGACTTCACCCTCGGCTGGCCCCTGCTGCGGCGGTGCGCCGCGCAGATCGGCACACAACTGCAAGAGGCGGGCGTTATCGACAGGCCCGACGACGTCTACTTCCTGGCCCGGGCGGACGTGCGGACCGGCGCCCCGCGCCAACAGGACGAGGTGTCCCGGCGCCGGGCCGACTGGCTGCGGCAGCGGAAGCTCGACGCGCCGCTTGTGCTTGGAAAGCTTCCCCGGTTCGGCAACATGTTCGACCGACTCGCCGACGCTGCGCGCAGTACGCGCAACGCGGCCCCGGGAGCGCTGCTCGGCCACCCGGCAAGCCCGGGAAGGGCACGAGGCCGGGTACGCATCGTGGACAGTCCCGCAGACTTTTCCGGTTTCCAGCCGGGCGAAATACTCGTGGCCAGGGCAACGGCTCCGGCGTGGACCCCGCTGTTCGAGTCAGCGGCGGCGGTGGTCACGGACACAGGCAACCTCGCCGCCCACGCCTCCCTCGTAGCCCGCGAGTACGGCATCCCCGCGGTAGTAGGCACCGGCAACGCCACCCAAGTGCTTCGTACAGGCCAGCTGGTCACAGTAGACGGCAACGCCGGCACGATAGAACCCCACGAGGACTGACGCTAGGCCGCATAGACCGCAAAGAGGGGCCGGTGACTCCCCGCCATGGTGTGGTGGGCACCGCGAAGCGGGCGGGCGGGAGTCACCGGCCCCTCTCCGGAACCTCGGGGACTAGTGCACGTCCTCGTCCACCCAATCCATGGACTTCGTGACTGCCTTCCTCCACAGCCTCAGCTGGCGGTCCTGTTCGGCCTGGTCCATCTGGGGTTCCCAGCGCTTGTCCTCGGACCAGTTGGCTGAGAGTTCGCCGAGGTCCTTCCAGAAGTCCACGGCGAGGCCGGCGGCGTAGGCGGCACCCAGGGCAGTGGTCTCAACAACCTTCGGCCTGATCACCGGGACGCCCAGGATGTCGGCCTGGAACTGCATCAGGGCGTCGTTGGCCACCATGCCGCCGTCGACCTTCAGCTCGGTGAGGGGAACGCCTGAGTCCGCGTTGACTGCATCAAGCACCTCGCGGGTCTGGAAGGCAGTGGCTTCGAGCGCGGCCCGGGCAATGTGGTTCTTGTTGACGAACCGGGTGAGGCCCACGATGGCACCGCGGGCATCCGAACGCCAGTAGGGCGCGAAGAGTCCGGAGAAGGCCGGGACGATGTACACGCCGCCGTTGTCCTTGACGGATGCGGCCAGGGTCTCCACTTCGGGCGCGCTGCTGATCATGCCCAGGTTGTCGCGCAACCACTGGATGAGCGAGCCGGTGACGGCGATCGACCCTTCCAGGGCGTAGTGCGGTGCCGCGTCCCCGAGCTTGTAGCCGACCGTTGTCAGCAGCCCGTTCTTCGAGTGCACGATCTCCTCGCCGGTGTTGAAGATCAGGAAGCAGCCCGTCCCGTAGGTGTTCTTCGCTTCACCGGTCTGGAACGCCGCCTGGCCGAAGGTGGCTGCCTGCTGGTCGCCGAGGATACCGGCCACGGGAACTTCGCGCAGCAGTTGTGAGGTGTGGACTGCGCCGTAGACCTCCGACGAGGACCTGATGTCCGGCATCATGGACCGCGGAACACCGAAGATGCCCAGGATTTCGTCGTCCCACTGCAGCGTCTCCAGGTCCATAAACAGGGTGCGCGATGCATTCGTCACGTCAGTGACATGGACGCCGCCGTCCACGCCGCCGGTGAGGTTCCACAGGACCCAGGCGTCGGTGTTTCCGAAGACGAGGTTGCCGGCTTCGGCTTTTTCACGGGCGCCGTCCACGTTGTCCAGGATCCACTTGATCTTGGTGCCCGAGAAGTAGGTGGCCAGCGGCAGGCCTACCTTCTGCTTGAATCGGTCCGCGCCGCCGTCCCTGGCCAGCTCATCCACGATGTCCTGCGTGCGGGTGTCCTGCCAGACGATGGCGTTGTAGATGGCCTCGCCGGTGGTTTTGTCCCACACCACGGCGGTTTCACGCTGGTTGGTGATTCCGACGGCGGCAATGTCGTGCCGCGTCAGGTTCGCCTTGGAGAGGGCGGAGGCGATGACTTCGCGGGTGTTGTTCCAGATTTCGGCGGGGTTGTGCTCCACCCACCCGGCCTTCGGAAAGATCTGTTCGTGTTCCATCTGCCCGGAGGAGACGATGCTGCCGCTGTGGTCGAAGATGATGGCGCGGGTGCTGGTGGTTCCCTGGTCAACAGCGATTACGTACTGGTTCATGATGACGTCCTTGTCTTTGGGTTGGGTGTGGCTGTGTTGGGGTCAGTGGCTGGGGAATCGGTCAGGCAGCTGCGGTGGTGATGATCGGAACCAGCCTGGCAACGAGCCCGCCCAGGGCGCCGCCGACGAGCGGGCCCACAACGGGGATCCAGGAGTAGCCCCAGTCGCTGGAGCCTTTGCCCTTGATGGGAAGCAGGGCGTGGGCAATGCGCGGGCCGAGGTCGCGGGCCGGGTTGATGGCGTAGCCGGTGGGGCCGCCCAGGGATACGCCAATGCCGACGACGAGCAGCGCCACAGCGAGCGGGCCAAGCTCGGTCGGCGTCCCTGCGAAGGCCAGGATAACGAACACCAGGACGAAGGTGCCGATGATCTCGGTCACCAGGTTCCAGGAGGTGGTCCGGATGGCCGGGCCGGTGGAGAAGACGCCGAGCTTGCTGGCAGCCTCCTCTTCGGCGTCGAAATGCTGTTTGTAAGCCAGCCAGCAGACCACGGCACCGAGGAAGGCGCCCAGCATTTCGCCGCCGAAATAGGTCAGTGTGGAGGCGAAATCAATGGGAACACCCGGAGCGTACTCCGCCTTCCCGTTCAGCAGGAGCCCAACCGTCACGGCGGGGTTGAGGTGTGCTCCGGATTTCGCGGCGACAAAGACACCCGCGAAAACAGCGACACCCCATCCCCAGGTGACCATCAGGAACCCGCCGCTGTTGCCTTTTGTGCCCCGCAGGGCCACGTTGGCCACGACGCCGCAACCCAGCAGGGTGAGCATCGCCGTTCCGAATACTTCGGAAAGGAAAACAATTCCAAGAGACATCCTTGACTCTCCTATTTTCTGTTGTCAGTCCTCCGCGGGTTGAAGGACCGTTCGGCCGGGGCGGTTTACCGCCCCGGCGGCCAGCCAGGCCTAAGCAACCAGGCTGTTGATTTCGACGCGGTGGAACCGCTGGAGGACGTCCTGCGCGTGCCGGATCTCGGCGGCACGCGCAGTTGCGTCCCAGCCCAGTGGAACGGCGAGCACCTCTGCCACCTCGTTGAGCAGCTCCCCCGTGACAAGTCCCCGGAAGGCCAGCGACGTCCGGCGCACCAGGACATCGATGAGGTGTCCCACCTGCTCATGTGCTGCCATGAATTCCAGTTCCCGGACGCTGAGTTCCCGGGTGGAACGGAGCAGGTGGTCCGGCGCGGCATCGAGGTAGCCGATGACGTCCTCCGCCCGCGTTCCGTAGCGGGTCAGGAGGCCGGCGGTGCGGTCCGCGTCCCGGCCTGGCGCCATGTGCTGCTTGATCCACTTCTGCACGCCGGTATCGTCGGCGGGAAAGCCTGCGCCGCCGCCGATAGCGAGTTGCGCCGTCGACACCTTGCGCTGCAGGCCAAGCTCGGCGAGGACGTCGTTGGTCAGGTGCTCCGCCAGGGCGCGGAAGGTGGTCCATTTGCCGCCCACCAGGCTGAGCACCACTGCGCCCGCCCCTCCGGTGCCTGCCGGACCACGGCGCTCGATCCGGTAGTCCCGGGAAACGAATCCGGGCTGGGTCGCGTCGTGCCGGGGCAGGGGCCGGACGCCGGAAAAGGTGTAGACGATCTCTTCACGGCTGACGGGGATGTCCGGGAAAACGTGGCTGATCAGTTCGAAGAAGTAGTCGATCTCCTCATCCGTGCAGACGGCGTCCTGGCCCATGTCCGCATCCACGTCGGTGGTCCCTACCAGGACTCGGTCGCCCATCGGATAGATGAGGACGATCCGGCCGTCGGTGTGCTCAAAGAAGATTTCGCGTCCCCGGCAGGCTTCGAGCAATGCCGGGGAGTCCAGCACAATATGTGATCCCTTGGTGCCGCCCATAAAGGCGGAGGCGGTGCCCATGGCCTCGTTGGTGAGATCCACCCAGGCGCCCGTTGTGTTGACGATGACATCAGCAGTGAAGTCGAACTCCGCTCCGGTCAGCTCATCGCGCAGGCGGACCGTGCTGCCTGTGCCGGTGCCGCGGTTGGGCTCACCTGTCATGGACTTCAGCGAAAGGTAGTTGCTGGCGCGGGCTGTGCTGCCCTGGGTAGTGGAGGCCCCGGGCACCTGCCCTGCTTTCTCGCCGTCCTGCAGGACGTCGAGCGTGAGCCGCTCCGGGTTGTGCACAGAGGCGTCGAAGTACGTTGCTGTGTACTTGACGTCCGGGCGAAGGCCGGGCAGTTCTGCCAGGGCGCTTTTGCGGCCACGGAACTGGTGCCGCGGTACAGTGCCGCCGTCGCGTGAGAACGAGTCGTAGAGGCTGAGGCCGACTTTGATGAGGAAGGCGCCGCGCTCCTTGGGGTTGCCCTGCTGTTTGTGGGTAAGGAACCGCAGCGGAGCCGCGAGAATACCGGAGAAGGTGCTGAAGATGGGGATGGTGGTCTGCAGCGGCTTGACATAGTGCGGGGCGATCCGGAGGAGCCTGTTGCGCTCCACCACCGACTCCCGGACCAGGCGGAACTCGCCGTTTTCGAGGTACCGGATGCCCCCATGGATCATATGCGAGGACGCGCCGCTGGCTCCCTGGCAGTAGTCCCCGCGTTCGACGAGTGCCACATCCACGCCTTGCAGAGCCAGATCGCGGAAGGTTCCGACGCCGTTAATTCCGCCGCCTACCACCAGCACTTTCGCGTGTGGCCGCCGCCGCAGGTTGTGTACTGATGGGCGCTCGCCGCCATGCTTCGGCGCGGCGGGATGGGCAGGTGAATCCTTGGGTCCCAAAACGACTCCCTTGGGCTTTGTGTTTGCGCGGCCACCCTTGGGTGCGCCGCCGTTCCCATCTATTGTTTGGAGTAATGAAAAATGGAGTCAAGCGATATGCACAAACGTGCAGAACGGAGTTCTTGTGGATTCTTCCCGGCATGCCGACGCCTTGCGGGCTGCACAGATGTACTACCTGCAGGACCTGACGATGGATGCTATTGCCCGCGAACTTCGGACCTCGCGGTCAACAGTTTCCCGCCTGTTGTCCTCGGCGCGGGACACAGGCCTGGTTCAGATCCAGATCCGCAACCCGCTGGACACAGCGCCGGAGCTGGAAGGCCTCATCCGCCACCAGTACGGGGTTGATGTCCACGTTGTTCCGGTGGTGGAAACCCTCAACGAGGCCGAAACCCTGGACCGGGTTGCCATGCAGGCCGCTCGTACCATCGGGCCCCTGGTGGACTCCAACGTGATCATCGGCGTGGCCTGGGGCTCGACGCTCAGCGCCGTCAGCCGGCACCTGACCAGGAAAATTACCCATGACAGCGTCATCGTCCAGCTGAACGGTGCCGGCAACATGCACACCACCGGCATTACCTATGCGAGCGACATCATGCGCCGGTTCGGCAGCGCCTACGGAGCGCGGGTGGAACAGTTCCCGGTTCCCGCCTTCTTCGACCACGCCGCCACCAAGACTGCGATGTGGAATGAGCGCAGCGTGCAGCGGATCCTCGCGCTGCAGGCCAAGATGAGCATCGCGATCTTCGGCGTCGGCTCCGTGGATGCTGACTATCCGAGCCATGTCTACGCCGGCGGCTACCTGGACGAGAACGACCTGAGCATCCTGGCCAATTCGGATGTGGTGGGCGATGTCGCCACGGTCTTTTTCCGCAGTGACGGTTCCTCGGACGGCATCGTCCTGAACGAGCGGTCCACCGGCCCGGCACTGTCCGAACTCCGGCAGGTCCGGCGCAGGATCTGCGTGGTGTCAGGGGTCTCCAAAATCAACGGCCTCAAAGGTGCCCTCGCGGCGGGCCTGGCAACGGACCTGATCCTCGACGAGGCGACCGCGCGCCGGCTGGTGGGCCTGGAGGGCATGTCCGCCTCGAATAGGTAGAGTCAAGGTTATGAGGACCTCACCGCGGCTCAGCCTGAACAACGGCGTGCTGATCGACCAGTTGGGTTTTGGCTTGTACAAGGTGCCGCCGTCGGACGCAGCGGGACTGGTGGCCATGGCCCTCGATGCGGGCTACAGGCATTTCGATACCGCCGCCATGTACGGCAACGAGTCCGGTGTTGCCCGCGGCATCAGCTCCCAGCTGGGTGCGCCGGGCGGCAGCGGGGGCTCCGGGGAACTTTTCCCGGCACCGGCCAGGGACGACCTTTTTGTCACCACGAAAGTGTGGAACGACCATCACGGCTACGATGCGACCCTCCGGGCCTTCGATGACTCGATGGTCAACCTCGGCCTGGACTACGTGGATATGTACCTCATCCACTGGCCCTGCCCCCGGCGCGGACTGTTTCCGGACACCTACCGGGCACTGGAGACGCTCTACCGGGAGGGAAAAGTCCGGGCCATCGGAGTCAGCAACTTCCAGCCTTCGCACCTTGACCGGCTGATGCAGACGGCGGAAGTGACCCCCGCGGTCAACCAGATCGAGCTGCATCCCTGGCTTCAGCAGCAGGAGCTCCGGAAGATCCACGATGACCTGGGGATCCGGACCGAAGCGTGGAGCCCCCTGGGCCGAGGACACGTGCTTGCCGATCCCGTAGTACAGGCCTGCGCAGCCGAACATCACAGGACACCTGCCCAGGTAATCCTCCGCTGGCACATCCAGCTGGGAAACATCGCGATCCCCAAAGCCAGCTCCGAGGCGCGGATCCGGGAGAACCTCAACATTTTCAACTTCGAGCTTTCGGACCGGGACATGGACGCGCTGGACGGCCTCGACCGGGGAGAACGAACGGGCTCCCACCCGGACAACGTCAACTAGGACTGGATGAAAACAACACACTCAGGGCCACAGCCCGCGCCCGCCTTCTTCAGCCCGGACCTGGCAGGACGCACCCGCGCTTCTTCTGTCCGGATCGCCGGCCGGAAGGTGGCCTTCTGGACCTATGAACCCCTCCGGGAAACACCTGAAACCCGGACCATCCTGGTGATCCACGGGTTCCGCGGAGACCATCACGGACTGCTGCGCGTGGCCGACCAGCTTCCTGACATGCGCATCGTCATGCCTGACCTGCCAGGTTTCGGCAGTTCAGAGGCGTTCGGGCCGGGCGGCCACACGGTGGCCGGTTACGGAGCGTTCATCGGCGGGTTCATGGCGGCCCTGGGTCTCGGGCCGGACACGGTTCTCCTGGGGCACTCCTTCGGGTCCATCATCGCGGCGCACTTCGTGGCGGACCATCCGGGCGCCGTACAGCCGCTGATCCTTATCAATCCCATTGCCGCGCCGGCCCTCGAGGGGCCCAAGGGCATCATGACCAGGCTGGCGGTGCTGTACTACAAGCTGGCCGCCCGGCTTCCCGGCCCGTTGGGGCAGGCACTGCTGCGGAACCCGGTGATCGTGCGGGTCATGAGCGAGACCATGGCCAAGACGAAAGACCCGGAGGTGCGGCGGTTTATCCACGGCCAGCACCACGCCTACTTCAGCGCGTTCGCCAGCAGGGACAGCCTCCTGGAGTCCTTCACCGCCTCCGTCAGCAGCCACGTTGCAGAGGTGGCCCCCCGCCTGCAGCTTCCCGTGCTTCTGATCGCCGGCGAAAAGGACGAAATCGCAACGCTCCCTGACCAGCACCGGCTTCTTGAGCTGCTGCCGGACGGGGAACTCCAGGTCATTCAGGGCGTCGGCCATTTGATCCACTACGAGACGCCAGAGCCGGCCGCACGGTACATCCGCAGCTTCCTTAAGGACCATCCCGCGTGAAGATAGTCATCGACGCACGTTTTACCAGGACCGACCACCACGACGGCATCAGCCGTTACGGCGCAAGCCTGATCGAGGCCACCGCCAAAATCGCTGACGTCTCCATGCTGGTTTCGGACCTCCGGCAACTCGCGCTGCTGCCGGACGTGCCCTACACGCTGATCAACAGTCCCCTGTCCCCCGCCGAACTGTTGGTGGCCCGCAAGGTGAACCCGCTGGGCGCGGACGTGGTGGTCTGCCCTATGCAGACAATGGGCACCTGGGGCCGGAAGTACGGGCTGGTCCTGACGTTGCACGACCTCATCTATTACGAGCACCCTGAGCCGCCGGGATTCCTGCCCGCCCCGGTCCGGATCCTGTGGCGGCTGTACCACAGGGCTTTCTGGCCGCAGCGGCTCCTGCTCAACCGGGCAGATGCGGTGGCAACCGTCAGCAGGACCACCGAGGCCCTGATGGCAAAGTACCGGCTGACGCGGCGGCCGGTCAGGATCATCGGCAACGCACCGCAACCCGCTGCGGAACCGAGGAAACCGGAAGCGGGCGCCGAACCCTCGATTGTCTACATGGGTTCGTTTATGCCCTATAAGAATGTGGAAACCATGGTGGCGGGGATGGCTTCCCTGCCCGGCTACACGCTTCACCTGCTGAGCCGGATCACTCCGCAGCGCCGCGCAGAGCTGGAAAAGCTGGTCCCGTCCGGAGCGCACGTGGTGTTCCACAACGGGGTTACGGACAAGGAGTACGCAGCCTTCCTGACCACCGCTACGGCGCTGGTGAGCCTCTCCCGGGCCGAAGGCTACGGCCTGCCGCTCGTTGAGGCCATGGCCCTGGGCACACCGGTCATTGCCAGTGACATTCCCATCTTCCGGGAAGTGGGCGGTGGCGCCGCCAGCTATGTTGATCCGGCCTCGCCCGAACAGTTCGCCGCTGCCGTGGCGAAGCTGAAGGACCGGGAACGGTGGGAGGACGCCTCGCGGCGCTCCCTGGCCCGAGCCCGTGAGTTCACGTGGGACGAATCGGCCCGCCAGCTGGTGGACGTGGCACACGACATCATCGCCCGGCGCCGCGGCAGGAAGTAACAGCGCCGCGGCTAGAGGACGTCCACGCCGTCGAGGCGGAGCTGGACGGGTTCCGCGCTCCGTTTTGCGGCCGTCGCCGACCGGGTTGCGCGCAGGACCCGGGTGACAGGCGCCGCCTGGGCGTAGGGGAAAAACAGGAGGGTGCGGACGTCCTCTGCCGCGCGGCGCGATGAGGGCGGTCCGCTAAGGACCACCGGGGCAGGCCCGGCGGTGCGCAGCTTAATCCCGCCCGGTTCCAGTTGCGCAGCCACTTCGGCGGTGAAGTGTTCGACGGCGGGCCGGGGGCCGGTGACCGAGGCAATCCGTACCGCCGGCGGCAGTTGCAGTTCCATACGAAGGGACAGTTCCCGCCGGGCGTAACCCGCAGGATCCCAGCGGAGCAGGGCACCCACAGCGGACGTCTCCGAGGCCGTGATAACCACCAGCCCGCCGTCGGACGCGGGCCGCACCAGGGCGGCGGCATTGAACCAGCGGCGCACCGTGTCCTCGCCGGCCCGGAGGTTTTCCCGCCGCAGCAGCGAGTCGCCGTCCAGGAGCAGAGCCGCCGCGTAGCCGCCCTCAGCCACGGGCTCCGCACCCACGGTGGCCACTACCAACGACTTGCCCGGGCCTACGCTGGCTTTGACGTGGTCTCCGGAGGACGTGATGACGGTTTTCCCCGGGAAGCCGCGCCCCAGTTCCTCGGCTGTCCGCATCACTCCGGTGGCACCCTTGCGGAGCCTCCGGCCGCCGCAGTGGGAACAGCCCCAGTCAAGTGCCGGGGTGGAGCACCACCGGCATTGCGGAACCGCGGAAGCGCCTCCGGCCAGCGCCAGCGGCCCCTGGCAGGTTCCGCAGCGGGCGGGCTCCCTGCAGGTTTCGCACACCAGCGAGGGCACGTAGCCTGCCCGTGCCACCTGGACCAGGACCGGCCCCAGCTCGAGACCTTGTTTCGCAGCGCGCCAGGCGGCGCCGGGCAGGCGGGCAATCCGGGCGAGCGGATCCCGTTCCTGTTCGAAACTGTCGGCGGTGTTCACCACCCGCGGGACAGTGCGCCGGACAACGCTCCGCTCCGCCTCGACCGGAAGCACCCAGCCGGTTTCCACCAGCCGCTGGACTTCGGTGCTGCGGGTGTGCCCGGCCAGAAGGCATGCTGCCCCTGCCTGTTCGGCGCGCAGGAGCAGCACCTCCCGGGCGTGCGCGTACGGCGCCCGCTGCTCGATGTGGAGGTCGTCGCCGTCGTCCCAACAAACAACGAGACCCAGGTCCTTAACGGGTGCGTAGGCAGCCGACCTGGTGCCGATGGCCACCCGCGCTGTGCCGGCGAGGAGGCGCAGGAAGTTCTGGTAGCGGGGAGTGGGCCCGTCCTCTGCCGTCAACCGGGCTACGGCATCTTCGGGCAACAGGCCCTTTACTGCGCCTTCAAGCAGGTCAAGGTCCCGGTTGTCCGGCACCACCACCAGGGCACCCCGGCCCGACGCGAAAGCGGCGGCCAGCACGTGGGCCACCAGCTGGTGCCAGCCCGCCGGGCCGAACGCCCGGAGCGGGTTGAGCACAGCGCGCGGCGCCCCGCCTTCAGTGAGGTGGCGCAGGAAGGCAGGACCGTTGCGGTAGTCCATCCAGGCGCTCTGCAGCACGTCCGCCCCGGTACTATCCGGCAGGCGCACCGCGGCCTCAGCTGCTGGTTCCTGGATACGCGGAAAGGTTTTCTCCAGCCGGGCCACCCGCGGCGGAATGGCGACGCGGAGAACATCGCTCACCGTTCCGGCATAGCGCGCGGCAACGGCGGTTGCGAGGTCGCGGATTTCGGGCGTCAGGACCGGAACCGGGGAAACCACCTTAGTCAGCGGCAGGAGGGTGTGGCCGGCGTCGGACTCCGCCACCCGTTCCAAGATGAAGCCGCTGAGGTCCTGGCCGTTGAACTTGACCTTGACCCGGACCCCGGGCCGGGCGTCCGCATCGAGGGCGGCCGGGACGCCGTAATCGAAGGGCCGGTCCAAATGGGGCAGGGAGGACTCAACAAGGACACGCGCCACCGGCAGGTGCTCCGCGAACTGCGGCCCCGCCTGGTGTTTCCGGTCCGGAAAACCCTGCAGCAGGGATGGCTGCACAGTTGCAGGCAGATCCAGCAGTGGCTGTGCTGAATGATCAGCAACCATGGCGGCTACCTCCGTTCAGCATTACCCAAGTGGACAGAGCCAGCAAACCACCCGGCACAGACATTCCTGCACTGCGGCATTCCTAGGCGTTGAAGAACGCCTTCAGGTCGTCGACGCGGTCCAGGCGCTCCCAGGTGAAGTCCGGATCGTCGCGGCCGAAGTGCCCGTGCGCGGCGGTCTTGGCGTAGATGGGCCGCTTCAGGTCCAGGGCGTCGATGATGGCGCGGGGACGGAGGTCGAAGATCTCCGCGATGGCGGCGCTGATGCGGGCAGGATCCACCGTTTCGGTGCCGAAGGTTTCAACGTAGGTTCCCACGGGGCGGGCCTGGCCGATGGCATAGGCGATCTGGATCTCGGCACGCTTGGCCAGTCCTGCTGCCACCACGTTCTTGGCGACCCAGCGCATGGCGTAGGCAGCCGAGCGGTCCACCTTGGAGGGGTCCTTGCCGGAGAAGGCACCGCCGCCGTGGCGGGCCATGCCACCGTAGGTGTCAACGATGATCTTCCGGCCGGTGAGGCCGGCGTCGCCCACGGGACCGCCGATGACGAATTCGCCGGCCGGGTTCAGGATGTTCGCTGCCCGGGAAATGTCCAGGTTGGCGCCGGCGAGCACGGGCTCGATGACGATGGAGGCGAGGTCCGCGCGGAGCTGCGCCAGGCTTGCGCCTTCGGCGTGCTGGCTGGAGATAACAACGGTTTCGACTGAGACGGGCAGGTCCTTGTCATAGCCCACGGTTACCTGCGTCTTGCCATCCGGGCGGAGGTAGGGCAGCTGGCCTGACTTGCGGACTTCGGTGAGCCGCTCCGACAACCGGTGTGCCAGCCAGATGGGGGTGGGCATGTAGGAAGGAGTCTCATCGCTGGCGTAGCCGAACATCAGGCCCTGGTCGCCGGCGCCCTGGAGGTCGTAGTCGTCCTCCTGGCGTCCTTCGCGGGCTTCGAGGGAGTTGAAGACTCCCCCGGCGATGTCGTTGGACTGCTGGCCGATGGAAACGGAAACCCCGCAGCGTGCGCCGTCGAACCCGTTGGCCGAGGAGTCGTAGCCGATGCCGAGGATGGTTTCGCGGACAATCTGTGGAATTTCGACGTAGGCGTCCGTGGTGACTTCGCCGGCCACGTGGACCAGGCCGGTGGTGGCCATGGTCTCCACGGCTACCCGCGATTCGGGGTCGGCAGCGAGCAGTGCGTCCAGGATGGCGTCACTGATCTGGTCGCAGATCTTGTCCGGGTGGCCCTCGGTGACGGACTCGGAGGTGAAGAGCCGGAGCGCGGAGGGCGTGGCCCCATGGGACTGGGGAAGGTGCAGCGGTAAAGTCACTCAATTACCTTACTTGTTGGAATCCGGACTGCCCCGGCGGGACGTCATGCGGTGTCACTCTGCTCAGCGGACGTGCCCGCCAAACATTCAGGTGCGGGGCGATACGTGGTTCAGTTGGAAGCCGATCCGGCTGATGATGGCGCTCGAAACCTGGGTTTTGGTTCCGGACGCCTCCTGTGGTTCGGAGCCGGAGCGGGCCAGGATGACCACGGAGTTGGTGTCCTGGCCGAAGACTTTGTTCGCGCCGACGTGGTTGACCACCAGCAGGTCGCAGCCTTTGCGCTGCAGCTTTGCCTCCGCGTAGGCCAGCACGTCGCCGTGACTGTCCCCGGTTTCCGCGGCGAATCCGACAATCAGCTGCTGCCCCTCCGCGGATCCGGAGCTGTTCCGCCGTTCCACGAGCTCGTGCAGGATGTCAGGATTGCGGACCAGTGTGATCACGGGATCGGCGGTGTCGTCGCGCTTCTTGATTTTGGTGTTGGAGACCTCTGCCGGACGGAAGTCGGCGACCGCGGCGGACATAATAACGACGTCGGAATCGGCAGCGGCTGCCAGCGCGGCTTCCCGCAGCTGCAGGGCAGTCTCCACCTGGACCACCTCCACCCCGGCCGGCGGCGGAACTTCCATATGGGCCGCGATCAGCCGGACGGTTGCCCCGGCGTTCCGTGCGGCGACCGCCAGCGCCACGCCCTGCTTTCCGGAGGACCGGTTGCCAAGGAAACGGACGGGGTCCAGTGGTTCGCGGGTTCCGCCGGCACTGATGGTGACGGTGCGGCCGGCCAGCGGCAGCTGGTAGTCCGACTGCCCCTCGACCAGGGCCATCGCGGCCTCGAAAATGACTTCGGGCTCCGGCAGCCTGCCCGGCCCGGAGTCTGATCCTGTCAGCCGGCCGGTCGCGGGTTCGAGGACAGCAACGCCGCGGCTGCGCAGGGTTTCAACATTGGCGCGGGTGGCCGCGTGCTGCCACATTTCGGTGTGCATGGCCGGGGCGAACAGCACCGGCCCGTGCGCCATCAGCAGGGTGTTGGTCAGGAGGTCGCCGGCTTGGCCGGTGGCTGCTTTGGCCAGGAGGTCGGCAGTGGCCGGGGCGATGACCACAAGGTCGGCTTCATGGCCCAGGCGGACATGGTTGACCTGGTGGACGCCGTCGAAAACGCTGTTGCTGACAGGGTTTCCGGACAACGCCTCCCAGGTGGCGGTGCCCACAAAGCGTGTGGCCGCCTCCGTGGGAATCACTGTGACGTGATGGCCGGCTTCAGTAAAAAGCCGGAGGAGCGATGCCACCTTGTAGGCGGCGATCCCTCCCCCGACTCCGAGGACTATGCGCACGTGACCTCCGTCAACAGCACCTCAGGCGGCAGAATTACTCCGCGGCTTCAATCGGCGTGGAAACCAGCTTGCCTTCGTTGATCTCGCGCAGGGCGATCGAAAGCGACTTTTCGTTCAGCTTGGTGTCAACCAGCGGGCCGACGTACTCGAAGAGGCCCTCGTGCAGCTGGGCGTAGTAGGCGTTGATCTGACGAGCACGCTTGGCACCGAAGATCACCAGGCCGTACTTGGAGTCGGCTGCCTCGAGCAGCGAGTCGATCGGCGGGTTGATGATGCCTTCAAGGTTCGTGGACACGAATTCTCCAAATTCCTAGCGGGCTGACGCTTCCCGCGCCCCGTGCGGATGCGGGGTCAGCCCCATGAGTGAAACAAGCTCGTCCGCCGCCCGGCGAACGTCGTCATTGATGACGGTGTGGTCGAACTCCGGTTCAGCAGCAAGTTCCAGTTTAGCGGTTTCCAGCCGGCGCTGCTGTTCCTCGGGGGTTTCGGTGCCGCGGCCCACCAGCCGGCGCACCATTTCGTCCCAGCTCGGCGGCGCGAGGAAGACGAACTGGGCGTCCGGAACGGCGGCCTTGACCTGGCGGGCACCCTGCAGGTCGATCTCCAGCAGCACGGAGCGTCCCTCGGCGATGGCCTGGTTCACGGTGCTTTTCAGGGTGCCGTAGGTGTTCTGGCCGTGGACCACCGCCCATTCCAGGAGCTCGCCGTCGGCAACGAGCCGCTCGAACTCCTCCTTGGATTTGAAGAAGTAGTGCACGCCGTCGATCTCTCCCGGCCGGGGAGCCCGGGTGGTGGCTGAAACGGACAGCCAGACCTCCGGGTAGTTGTCCCGGATGAAGGTGGACACGGTGCCTTTGCCAACAGCCGTCGGACCTGCGAGGACTGTCAGTCCAGGTTTTTTACTCACGTATTCCTTTGTGCCGGATTTGGGGAAAGGCGGCCGGGGCAGCCCTAGTTCTCGTCTATAAAATCTACCAGCGCCCGGCGCTGGTGGATGCCGAGGCCGCGGAGCCTGCGGGAAGCCGCAATGCCGAGCTGCTTCATGATGGCGGCGGCCCGGACTTTGCCGATGCCCGGCAAGGCCTCCAGCAACTCGGATACCTTCATCCGTGCCATGGCTTCATCCTCAACGGCTGCACTGATGATCTCGGCCGCGGATTTCTCGCCGTTCTTCAGGCTTTCCTTGGCCGCGGCCCTTGTTGCCCTGGCTGCCGCGGCCTTGTTGAGGGCATCAGTCCGTTCGGACGCGGATAAGGGTCGCAGCACCATGGGTGACACCCCCGGATTTCGGCGGATATGTCCAACGGCGGCCGCCCTTGGACTTGTCCTGAAACTACCCTCTGGTGCTGCCCGAATCAATGCATCCGCGGGAAACGGGCAGCTATTCGCTCCAGCACCTGGCCCGCAGTGCAATACTTATTCGCTGCGCAATCCGTCGAGGGTCCGCTGGGCGGCGTCCCGCAGTGCCTGCCGCCGGGGGCCGGCCGAGAGGATCTCCCGGCTGGAGGTTCCGAGGACCTGCCCGTAGGCGTCGCCGAAGGTGGCACGCAGGTGGGCCGGGGTGGCCCCTTGGGCGCCTAGCCCGGGAGCGAGGATGGGTCCGCGCATGGCGGCGAGATCAACGCCGAGGTCCGCAAGGGCAGAGCCGACGGTGGCGCCCACCACCAGTCCCACCGAGCCAAGCTCCCCCGGGTAGCGGCGGTTTTCGCCGCCGGCAGCCTGCGCGATGCGGCGCGCCACGGAGTCCGCTCCGCCGACGTGCTGGACCGAGGCCCCTTCGGGGTTGGAGGTCAGGGCGAGGACAAAAACCCCGCGTCCGGTCTCTGCCGCCAGGTCCAGGGCAGGACGCAGTGATTCGAAGCCCAGGTAGGGGCTCAGGGTCACCGAGTCGGCGGCCAGCGGCGAACCGTCCCGGAGCCACGCGTCAGCGTACGCCGCCATGGTGGAGCCGATGTCGCCGCGCTTCGCGTCGGCGATGGTCAGCACCGACTCGTCCCGGGCCAGGGCAAGGACTTCCTCCAGGACAGCCATCCCGGCGGACCCGTGGCGCTCGTAGAGCGCCACCTGCGGCTTGACCGCGGCAGCGAGCGAAGCCACCGCGTCCAGGACGGTCAGCGAAAACGCACGCAGGCCGTCGACGTCGTCCTGCAGCCCCCAGGCGGACAGCAGGGACGGGTGCGGGTCAATGCCGACGCACAGCGGGCCGTGGGCCGCCATGGCGGCGCTGAGCCGGGAGCCGAAGGACTCCCGGCCCTGCACTTGCGCGGACGCTGCTGCCTGCTCAGGCATGCTGCAGGGCCGCCTTCTGGGATTCGGCCAGCGCTGCCGCGTGCTCCTGGAGGCTGGTGACAGACCACTCGTAGGTGCGCATGGCCTCGATGGCCTGGACGGCGGCGTTGAACTCGGCCACCGTGGTGATGCAGGGAATGCCGATGGACGTGGCGGCGGCGCGCAGTTCGTAGCCGTCGCTGCGGGCCTCGCCCCCGGACGGCGTGTTGAAGACCATATCGATCTCGCCGGCGATGACGAGGTCCGCGATGGTGCCTTCGCCTTCGGCGCTGCTGCCTTCGGCGACCTTGCGGACCGGGGTGGCCTGGATGCCGTTGCGGCGCAGGACATCCGCCGTGCCGCCGGTGGAGACGATCTCGAAGCCGAGGTCAGAGAGCCGCTTGACGCCCATGATCACGGACCGCTTGTCCCGGTTGGCCACTGAGACGAAGATCTTGCCTTCAGTCGGCAGCGCGTTGTTGGCCGCGGCCTGGCTCTTGGCGAACGCGGTGTCGAAGTGCTTGTCGATGCCCATGACCTCGCCGGTGGAGCGCATCTCGGGCCCGAGGAGGGAGTCCACCACCTTGCCTTCGAGGGTGCGGAAGCGGCTGAAGGGCAGCACTGCCTCCTTGACGGACACCGGAGCGTCCAGCGGCAGGGTGGAGCCGTCGCCCACCTCCGGCAGCATCTTGTAGGCGCTGCGGAGCTGGTTGATGGTCACGCCGGTGCCGATCAGGGCAGCGGCCTTGGCCATCTGTACGCCGGTGGCCTTGGAGACGAACGGCACGGTCCGGGACGCACGCGGGTTGGCTTCAAGGACGTAGAGCACGTCAGAGGCCAGGGCGAACTGGATGTTGATCAGGCCGCGTACCCCCACGCCTTCGGCGATGGCCCGGGTCGCGGTGCGGACCCGCTCCAGGACGTTGGTGCCCAGGGTGATGGGCGGCAGGACGCAGGCGGAGTCGCCGGAGTGGATGCCGGCTTCCTCGATGTGCTCCATGATGCCGCCCAGGTACATGTCGGTGCCGTCGAAGAGGGCGTCGACGTCGATTTCGACGGCGTCCTCCAGGAACCGGTCGATCAGCACCGGGTGGTCCGGGGTGATTTCCGTGGCGTTCGCGATGTAGCGGGAGAGGTTGGGCTCGTCGTAGACGATCTCCATGCCGCGGCCGCCCAGGACGTAGGACGGGCGGACCAGCACGGGGTAGCCGATCTCATCCGCGATCTTCTTGGCATCCTCGAAGGAGACGGCGGTGCCGTTCTTCGGGGATACCAGTCCGGCCTTGTCCAGGACCCGGGAGAACATGCCGCGGTGCTCGGCCAAATCAATGGCTTCCGGCGACGTGCCCAGGATGGGTACCCCGGCGTCGGCGAGCTGCTGGGCGAGCTTCAGCGGGGTCTGGCCGCCGAGCTGGACGAAGACGCCCATCACACCGCCGGTGCGTTCCTCGGCCGCGATGACTTCCAGCACGTCCTCGAGCGTCAGCGGCTCGAAGTACAGGCGGGTGGAGACGTCGTAGTCCGTGGACACGGTTTCCGGGTTGCAGTTGACCATCACGGTCTCGTAGCCGGCTTTGCGCAGCGCCATGGAGGCGTGGACGCAGGAGTAGTCGAACTCGATGCCCTGGCCGATCCGGTTGGGTCCGGAACCGAGGATCAGGACCGAAGGCTTGGCGTGCAGCGCAACCTCGTCCTCCTCGTCGTACGCCGAGTAGTGGTACGGGGTGTAGGCGGCGAATTCCGCGGCGCAGGTGTCCACGGTCTTGTAGACCGGGCGGATGCCCAGTGCCTGGCGGACGCCGCGGACCACGGCCTCGGAGTTGTGCGTGAGGGCGCCGATCTGCTCGTCCGAAAAGCCGTGCCGCTTGGCGCGCTTCAGCATGTCGGCCGTGAGTGCGCCGGCCTGGCGGATTTCGCGGGAGATCTCGTTGAGGAGCTGGAGCTGGTCCAGGAACCACGGGTCGATCTTGGTGGCCTCGAAAAGCTGCTCCACGGTGGCACCGCCCAGGAGGGCACGCTGGACCTGGTGCAGGCGCTCGGTGGTGGGACGCTTTGCCTTTTCGATCAGCTCGGCGACTTCCCACTCGGGAACGCTGCTGAAGTCCAGCTGCGAACCCTTCTGTTCCAGCGACCGGAGCGCCTTCTGCAGGGCTTCGGTGAAGTTGCGGCCCATGGCCATGGCCTCGCCCACCGACTTCATGGTGGTGGTGAGGGTGTTGTCCGCGGCGGGGAACTTCTCGAACGCGAAGCGCGGAACCTTGACCACGACGTAGTCGAGGGTGGGCTCGAAGGATGCCGGGGTCTTCTGGGTGATGTCGTTGGGGATTTCATCCAGCGTGTAGCCCAGCGAAAGCTTGGTGGCGATCTTGGCGATGGCGAAGCCGGTGGCCTTCGATGCCAGTGCTGAGGACCGGGACACGCGGGGGTTCATCTCGATGACCACCACGCGGCCGGTGGCGGGATCGATGGCGAACTGGATGTTGCAGCCGCCGGTGTCAACGCCCACCTCACGGATCACGGCGATGGAGATGTCGCGCAGCCGCTGGTATTCGCGGTCGGTGAGGGTCAGGGCCGGCGCCACGGTGATGGAGTCGCCGGTGTGGACGCCTACGGGGTCGAAGTTCTCGATGGAGCAGACCACCACGACGTTGTCGTTCTTGTCGCGCATCATCTCGAGCTCGTACTCTTTCCAGCCCAGGATGCTCTCTTCGAGCAGCACCTCGGAGGTGGGACTGTACTGCAGGCCCTGTCCTACGATGCGGCGGAGGTCGTCCTCGTTGTAGGCAAGGCCCGAGCCGAGGCCGCCCATGGTGAAGGACGGGCGGACCACCATGGGGTAGCCGAGGTCGTCGGCGGCCTTGAGTGCCTCGTCCATGGTGTGGATGATATGGCTGCGGGCGGACTCCGCGCCGCAGCGTTCCACCACGCCCTTGAACTTTTCGCGGTCCTCGCCGAGTTCGATGGCGGCGATGTTGGCGCCGATCAGCTCCACGTTGTACTTCTCGAGCACACCGTTCTTGTCCAGCGCGATGGCCGTGTTCAGGGCCGTCTGGCCGCCCAGGGTGGGCAGCACAGCGTCCGGCCGCTCCTTGGCGATGATCTTCTCCACCACCTCCGGGGTGATGGGCTCAACGTAGGTGGCGTCAGCGAACTCCGGGTCGGTCATGATGGTGGCCGGGTTGGAGTTGACCAGGATGACCCGCAGGCCTTCCTCCTTGAGGACGCGCAGCGCCTGCGTGCCGGAGTAGTCGAATTCGGCGGCCTGGCCGATGACGATCGGGCCGGAACCAATGACGAGGACGCTCTTGAGATCTGTACGTTTCGGCATTACTTCTTGTCCTCAGTCTTGTTGTCGTTTTTGTGTTCAGCGCCGGCTGAATGCGCGGAGTCCACCGGGTCCTTGGACAGGTTGGCGGTCCTGCCGTCCCGGGTGCCCTCCATCAGGTCGATGAAGCGGTCGAACAGGTAGGCGGCGTCGTGCGGTCCGGCCGCTGCCTCGGGGTGGTACTGCACGGAGAAGGCGGGGATGTCCAGGCAGGCGAGGCCTTCCACGACGTCGTCGTTGAGGCTGACGTGGCTGACCTCGACGCGCCCGTAGCGTGCCTCGGGAGCCTGGGTGGCGCCGTCGAGCGGTGCATCCACGGCGAAGCCGTGGTTCTGCGAGGTGATCTCCACCTTGCCGGTGCGGCGGTCCATAACGGGCTGGTTGATGCCGCGGTGGCCGTAGCGCAGCTTGTAGGTGCCAAAGCCCAGGGCGCGGCCCAGGATCTGGTTGCCGAAGCAGATGCCGAAGTACGGCAGCTTTTCGTCCAGCACGGAGCGGAGGAGCTTGACCTGGGTGTCGGCGGTGGCGGGGTCGCCGGGGCCGTTGGACATAAAGAAACCGTCCGGGTTGACGGCCTTGACGTCCTCGAGGGTGGCGGTGGCCGGGAGCACGTGGACGCGGACGCCGCGCTCGGCGAACCGGACCGGGGTCATGGCTTTGATGCCGAGGTCGACGGCGGCGATGCTGAACCGGGGTTCACCGTCCCAGCCGTGGTCCTTCGGTTCCACGACGTAGGCTTCGTCCACGCTGACTTCCTCGGCCAGCCGGGCGCCCTCCATCGGGGCGCTGGCCAGGACGGCCTCGAGCAGTTCCTTGTCCGTGGCCCGGGCGGCTTCGCCGGAGAAAATGCCGGCGCGCATGGTCTTGTGCTCGCGGAGGTGGCGGGTGATGGCCCGGGTGTCCACGCCCTGGATGCCGACGATGCCCTGGGCCACGAGCTCTTCGTCCAGGGAACGCTCGGAGCGCCAGTTGGACGGGCGGCGGGCGGCGTCCCGGACGATGTAGCCGGCCACCCAGATGCGGCGGGACTCGGCGTCGTCATTGTTCACGCCGGTGTTGCCGATGTGCGGTGCGGTCTGCACCACCAGCTGCCGGGCGTAGGAGGGGTCGGTGATGGTTTCCTGGTAGCCGGTCATCCCGGTGGCGAAGACTGCCTCGCCCAGGGCGGTTCCGGTGGCGCCGTAGCTGCTTCCGCGGAAGATGCGGCCGTCTTCGAGGACGAGCGCAGCGGGAGCTGATACAGGAGCGGAAACTGGGGCGGATACTGCGGTGTTTGTTGTCACTTGCTTACTTTCCACTATTGGCATCAGCCGCGGGGGCCGAAGAAATCAATTCCTGAAGTGCTGCGAAAAGCACGTTCCTGTCCTCTGCGCGGCGGGTCCGGAAGCCGGTGTCCAGCTCGTGGCTGCCGTGCACCCACGCCAGGACCAGGAGGCCGTCCTTCTCCACGAACTTGCCGGCCATGCCGCTGTCCAGCCGGACCCCGGTGAGGGACGCCGCAGGAATGTACAGCGCCGGGGCGCCTGACCGGTCAAAGAGGACACCGTGCGGGTAGACCTCCAGTGTGGCATTGGTCCGGATGCCCAGGCCGTGCACGGCGATCCGGTCCAGCCAGTCACCGCCGGTGGTGGACGCGACGTACTGCCCCTCGGCACCGGCGAGCGGTTCCCCCGGCACTTCCGGCGCCAACGGCAACTGTTCGACGTCGGCCTGGCGCCTGAGGCGGTTCCGCCAGCCCAGGGCGATGAGGGCGAAGGCTGCGGCGATGAGGGCCAGCGTGATGACGAGCGAGAGCAGCTGGGTGTCCATCAGGCGGCGCCCACGGACGCGGTGTGCGGGTACGGCGTGTTGAGCTTGCCGTCCAGCACTGTGGGGTGGCCCTTGAAGAAGGTGGCCACCACCTTGCCTGGCAGCTCCATGCCCTTGAACGGGGAGTTGCGTCCCATGGTGGCCATCTTGGCGGGCTCCACCGTCCAGCGCGCGGCGGGGTCCACCAGGATGATGTTGGCGGGCTCCCCCGTTTCCAGCGGCCGGCCCTGGTCTTCCAGCCGGCCGATCCTTGCGGCAGCAGAGGAGGTGACCCGGGCGAAGTCGGCCCAGCTGATCAGGCCGGTCTCGATCATGGTGTGCTGCACCACGGAGAGTGCCGTTTCCAGGCCGGTCATGCCCATGGCGGCCTGGGCCCACTCGCATTCCTTGTGCTCGCTGGGGTGCGGTGCGTGGTCGGTGCCGACGACGTCGATGGTCCCGTCTGCGAGGCCGGCGCGCAGGGCCTGGACGTCGGCGTCGGTGCGCAGCGGCGGGTTCACCTTGTACACGGGGTCGTAGCTGCGGACCAGGTCATCGGTCAGCAGCAGGTGGTGCGGGGTGACCTCCGCGGTGACGTTGATCCCGCGCTGCTTCGCCCAGCGGATGATTTCCACTGAACCCGCGGTTGAGACGTGGCAGACGTGGAGCCGGGAGCCAACGTGCTGGGCCAGCAGCACGTCGCGGGCGATGATGCTTTCCTCGGCCACCGCGGGCCAGCCGGTGAGTCCCAGGACGGCGGAGACTTCGCCTTCGTTCATCTGGGCACCGGCAGTCAGGCGCGGTTCCTGGGCGTGCTGGGCCACCACGCCGTCGAACGCCTTGACGTACTCCAGGGCACGGCGCATGAGGACGGGATCGTGGACGCAGATGCCGTCGTCGGAGAACATCCGGACCCGGGCGCGGGAATCGGCCATGGCGCCCAGTTCGGCGAGCTGCTCGCCGGCCAGGCCCACGGTGACGGCGCCCACGGGGCGCACGTCCACCCAGCCGGCTGCCTGGCCGAGGCTGTAGACCTGCTCCACCACGCCGGCGGTGTCCGCCACGGGAGTGCTGTTGGCCATGGCGTGGACGGCGGTGTACCCGCCCAGGGCTGCGGCCCGGGTTCCGGTTTCCACGGTCTCGGCGTCCTCGCGGCCAGGCTCGCGCAGGTGGGTGTGCACGTCCACCATGCCGGGCAGTGCCACCAGGCCGGCGGCGTCGATGACGGTGGCATCAGCGTCCCTGCCCTCGGCGGAGAGGCCGGTTCCCGTTTCAGCGATAACGCCGTCGCGGATCAGCAGGTCTGCCGGCTCGCCGCCCAGGAGCGAGGCGCCGCGGATCAGGTAGGTTCCGGTGTTGGCTGCCATCAGTTGCTCTCCTTGGTGGAATGGGTGCCGGCATACGCCAGGGCGGGGGCGGCTGGTTCGCGGGTGTCCCCGGAGAGCAGCAGGTAAAGGGCGGCCATCCGCACGGACACGCCGTTGCGGACCTGGGCCAGGACGGTGGAGCGGGGGGAATCGGCGGCGGCCGCCGAGATTTCCAGGCCGCGGTTCATGGGCCCGGGGTGCATGATGATGGTGTCCTTCATGCCCAGGGAGTCCAGCGCGCGCAGCCGGTTGTCGTCAAAACCCCACCGGCGCGAGTATTCCCGGGTGCTGGGAAAGTAGGACGCGTTCATGCGTTCGCCCTGCACCCGGAGCATCATCACGGCGTCGACGCCCTGCTCGAGCGTTTCGTCCATGTTGTAGCTGACCTTGCAGGGCCATTTGTCGACGCCGATGGGCAGCAGTGTGGGCGGCGCCACCAGGGTGACCTCGGCGCCGAGGGTGCGCAGGAGCCAGACGTTGGAACGGGCCACGCGGGAATGCAGGACGTCTCCGGCGATGGCCACCCGCATTCCCTTGAGGTCTTCGCCTTCGGACCCGGTGCCCGCCAGGCGGGCCCAGTGGCGGCGCATGGTGAAGGCATCAAGCAGCGCCTGGGTGGGGTGCTCGTGGGTGCCGTCCCCGGCGTTGATGACGGCGGCATCAATCCAGTCGGTCGCGGCCAGCCGGTGCGGAGCCCCGGAGGCCCAGTGCCGGATGACGACGGCGTCCGCGCCCATCGCGGACAGTGTCTGGGCGGTGTCCTTCAGGGACTCCCCCTTGGAAACGGAGGAGCCCTTCGCGGCGAAGTTGATGACGTCCGCGGACAGGCGCTTGGCGGCCGCTTCGAACGAGATGCGGGTGCGGGTGGAGTCCTCGAAAAAGAGGTTCACCACGGTGCGGCCGCGCAGTGCGGGCAGTTTCTTGACTTCGCGGTCCCCCACTGCAGCCATTTCCTCGGCAGTGTCGAGGATGCGGATGGCGTTGGCCAGGCTCAGGTCTTCGGTGGACAGGAGATGCTTCACGAGCGGCCCTCGATCACTACTTCGTTGACGGGGGTGCCGCCGGGGGCGGTGTCCGTTTCCTCGAGCCGGACGCGGACTTTCTCCGCCGAGGAGGTGGGCAGGTTCTTGCCTACGTGGTCTGCCCGGATGGGGAGCTCGCGGTGGCCGCGGTCAATGAGGACGGCGAGCCTCACGATGCGGGGCCGGCCCAGGTCCACGAGGGCGTCCAGGGCGGCGCGGATGGTGCGGCCCGAGTACAGGACGTCGTCGATGAGGACCACCACCTTGTTGTCAATGCCCGTGCGCGGCAGCTTGGTGGGGTATGGCGGGCGCGTGCCCTGGTGTGACAGGTCGTCACGGAACATGGTGACGTCGAGCTGGCCGGTGATGGCTGCGGCGTCCACGGTGGGATCGGCTGCGGCGATCTTTGCGGCGAGCCGGGCTGCCAGCGGATAACCGCGGCGCGGAATGCCGAGCAGGACCAGGTCCTGGGAACCCTTGTTGGCCTCGAGGATCTCATGGGCGATACGAGTGAGGGCCCGGTCGATGTCCGCCTGGCTGAGGACCACCCTGGCTGGAACCGGTGCGCTGGTGACAGAAGTCAACGCTCGTCTCCCCTTTCCCCGCCTCACAGGACGGAATTAAAAAAGGATCATGTGCGCTTCAAAATTACCACACGGGCCTGCCGGGCCCGTCCCGCAAGGACGCGGTGATGGTCACACTTTCCCGCCGCTGGCGGACAGGATCCTTGGCGGTGCGGCAGGAGCCACCTAGGCTTTCGGATATGTCGATGCACCCCCGCTACCCTGCGTCCGGACCGCCTGAAGATCCCTTCCGCGGGGGCACTGCGCTTCCCCGCGAGGCCAACCCGACCTGGATGGGACAGGTGCAGCCCGGGAACTACCGCTCCGCCCCGGGGCATCAGGGCCGGCCCGTAGACGCCCTGGTGCCGCCGCAGGAGTCAGTGATGCGGGCGGGGCGGGCCCGGAGCGGGAGCCTGGTGGCGCTGACCATCGGCGGCAGTGCGCTGGCCTTCCTCAGCCTCTTCCTGGTGGTGCCGTTCCTGTTGTCGAACACGGGCCCTGCGGGGTTCATGATCGGTTTCCTGGCCTCGCTGATCCCGTTGTCGGTGGTCCTCCTGGCGGTCTACGTCATCGATAAGTGGGAACCCGAGCCAAAACGGCTGCTGTTCTTCGCCTTCACCTGGGGCGCGGCAGTATCGATTGCCGTGACCTTGCTGATCCAGCCGTTTTTTGTCCTGGGCTTCCAGTTTTCCGATGAGGCGGACCTGCAGACGTTTATGGCCACTGTCCAGGCGCCCATCGTGGAAGAGTTCGCCAAATCACTGGGGCTGCTGCTCCTGCTGATACTGGCCAGGCGGCACTTCGACGGCCCGGTGGACGGGGTGGTTTTCGCCTTCACCATTGCCGGCGGCTTCGCCTTCACCGAGAACATCCTGTATTTCGGCCGGGCCATCGCGGAATCGGCGAACCCCGCCGGCGACTTCGCCCAGGTGTTTTTCCTCCGCGGCGTCATGTCCCCCTTTGCCCACGCAATCTTCACCGGCACCACAGGGCTGGTCATGGGGTTCGCCGCCCGCCGCGGAGGAACCGGCGCCGCGATAGGGGCATTTGTCCTGGGGCTGCTGCCGGCCATGTTCCTGCACAACCGCTGGAACAGCATGGGGCAGGGCTTCCTGGTGGACTACATCCTGGTCCAGGTTCCCCTCTTCTTCCTGGCCGTGGGCGGCATCGTCCTCCTGCGGGTGGCCGAGAAGCGGCTGACCCGGCAGCGCCTGCTCGAATACTCCGCCGCCGGCTGGTTCACCCCCGCCGAAGTGGAGCTCCTCGCCACCTTCGGCGGCCGCCGGACTGCCCTGAACTGGGCAGGCAGTTATGGCAGGAAACGGCAGATGAAGGACTTCATGAAAGCCGCGACGCACCTGGCCAACACCCGCCAGCGTATCCTCAGCGGCCGTGATGTCCAGCTGCACCAGGCCGAGGAGCGGCAGCAGCTGCAGCGGATCCTGGCACTGCGCGCCGCCGTGGCCGGTTAGGGGCCGCTGCCACGGTTTTACGGTGTTGACGGAAGGCCGGCAGGTGCCAGCGCGAGTGCTTCATCGAGCACCCTGCCGAGGTTCGCGGCATCGTGGGCAAACCTGCCGAGGAAAAGGCCGGACACGCCGTCGAGCGTGGGCAGGAGCCCCGGCTTGGCCGAGCCGCCGTAGATGATCGGCAGGTCTCCCAGCGTTGCGCCCGCCTCCGCGTTATGCGCGTTGAGCAGGGCGCGCAGTGAACGGACCACTGTGGAGACGTAGTCGCCGCCGGCCGGTTCGGCCGCCCCGATCGCCCAGACAGGCTCGTACGCAATTACAAGCCGGGAGGCCAGCGCCCAGTCGCCGCCCACTGCGTCGGCAATTTGCTGGTAAACGAAAGCAGCGGCGGCTGTCGCGCCTGCAACAGTGCCGTCGTCGCAGGTTTCCTCACCCACGCACACCAGCGGTGTGATGCCGGCAGCATCCGCTGCCCGGACCTTACGGGCGATCAGTACGCTGTCTTCGCCGAAATACCGGCGGCGTTCAGCGTGCCCGATCTCCACGAGGCTTACGTCGAGTTCCGCCAGGAGTGAGGGCGACACCTCCCCCGTCCAGGGGCCGTCCGCCCAACCGCAGTTTTGGGCTCCGAGGCGGACCGGTGATCCTGCCAGGATCGCGGCGGCGGCCGGAAGCATCGGGAAGGCCGGAATCACGAACGGGACCACCCGCCCGGCCGCCAGGGCCGGACGGGAGTCCACTGCGTTCCGGACCTGCTCCAGCCATTCCAGGCAATCCCGGTAGCCCAGGTACATCTTGGTGCTGACCCCGATGTACGTGGTGCCGGTCACGGACAGTGCCATTCCGGTGCTGTTTTCAGGCAAAGCAAGTACTCACTTCGTGTCGAGCAGATCGTCGGCCTTGTTGCGGAACCGCTTGGTGGCGTACATCATGACGGCGGCCAGGAACGGAAGCACGCCCAGGGCCAGGACTCCTGCGGAGCCGGTGGAGTCGGCCGCGATCCCGTTAACGCTGGTGCGCAGGATAGGCGCAACAAAGCCGCCGAGGTTTCCGAGCGAGTTGATCAGGCCGATTCCTGCGGCCGCGGCCGTCCCGGTAAGGAACGCCGTGGGATAGGACCAGGCGATGGGACCGATGGCGAGGAAGCTGCACACGGTTTAGCCACGGAGTAGGGCGTCTTGGAGTAGGTGCCGCCTCCACGCTGGGCTGAAACGGAGGAAATGTTGACGATCCGTCCGATCCGGTTCTTCACCATGGATTCGGCCGCCCGGCGGGTGGCGTAGTGGACGCCGTTCAGGTTGATATTCAGGACGCGGTCCCATTCGGCCGCGTCCAGCTCCAGGTAGGGAACGGGGGACGGTGGCCCGGCCAATGCCGCGCTCGGAGACCGCACCGGTGACTATGGCTGTGCGCTCGATGGGAAAGCTGCTCATGGTTGCTCCTGGGTAGGTCGGACTGGATCAGCTGATGGGCGCGGGGCCGAGGTCCTCGAGCAGCTTTTGCATGGCCACATAGGCCTTGTTGCGGTAAGCGATCAGCTCGGGTGTGCGCTCTGCCGGGACGTTAAGGAAGCCGGCTCCGGTCTTGGTCCCCAGCTTTCCGGCGTCCACCAGGTCGCTCAGGATTTTTGGGGTGGCAAAACGCTCCGGGAAGTCGGTTTGCAGGGATTTGTAGCAAAAGTTGTACACGTCCAGGCCGGCCATGTCCGCTATCGCGAACGGTCCGAAGAACGGCAGCCGGAAACCGAAGGTGGTGCGGACAAGGGTGTCCACATCGTCCGCCGTCGCGATACCCTGCTCCACCAGCTGCGCGGCTTCGTGGAACAGCGCGTACTGCAGGCGGTTGAGCACAAATCCGGTGACGTCCTTGACCACTGCGGTCTGCTTGCCGGCCGCGTGCACCAGCTCGCGGACAGCCCCCGCAGTTGCGGCAGCGGTCCCGGCGTGCGGGATGATTTCCACGCCCGGGATGAAGGGCGAGGGGTTGGAGAAATGCACGCCCAGGAAGCGCTCCGGGTTGGTCACGGGACCGGACAGTTCGGCGATGGAGATGGTGGAGGTGTTGGAGCCGATGATGGCATCCGGCCTGGCGGCGGCGCTGATGCGGGCCAGGGTCTGGTGCTTGATCGCGATGACTTCGGGGACGGCCTCCTCGATGAAGTCAGCGTCCGCCACGGCTTCTTCGATGTCCTTGGCAGCCCACAGGTTCTGCTTCAGGATTTCGGTGGAACCCTCCGGGAACAGTCCGTCGGCCACGAACTGGTCCGACTCGGTGAGGAGGCGTTCGTAATTGCTTTGCGCCACCTCCGCGGACACGTCCGCGAGTGCCACCCGGGCGCCGCCAAGGGCCAGGACCTGGGCGATCCCGCCGCCCATGTAGCCGGAGCCGACGACGGCGATCTTCCGGGCGCTGTTTTCGCTAAGGGGAGCAGGGTTTTCCGGGTTTGATGAGGTGCTTGCTGTTTCCGTCATGATCAGACTGCCTTCGTGTAATCGGGTTCGTAGGAGCAGATGGCGTCCACCTTCGCAGCGGACGCCGAGGTCTCGTCAAAGCGGTAGTCGAGCCATTCGCCCACCAGTTTCTTGGCCAGTTCAAGGCCGATGACGCGCTGGCCCATGGTGAGGACCTGGGCGTTGTTGCTCAGGACCGACCGCTCCACGGAATAGCCGTCATGGGCGGTCGCGGCGCGGATGCCCGGTACCTTGTTGGCTGCGATGGCGACGCCAAGGCCGGTGCCGCAGATCAACAGGGCACGGTCCGCTTCGCCGTCGGCCACTTTGCGGGCGGCATCGACGGCGACGTGCGGGTACGCCGTGGCGTCATTCGTGCCGACACCCACGTCCACTACAGATGCCACGCGGCTGTCCGCTTCGAGCAGCGCCTTCAGCGCCTCCTTGTATTCGACGCCGGCTTCGTCATTTCCGATGACGATGCGCCAGCCTGCTGCCGCGCCTTGGTGTGCGCTCATGCTTGTGCTCCGTTTCCGGCCGTTGAGTCGGCCAGCAGTGAGTAGTCAGTCAGTCCAGTCGTGAAGTAACCGGAGATGCGGGCAGTGATGAGCCCGAAGGAAACTGCGCCCGGGTCCGGATGGCCGAGGCTCTTCTCCGCCAGCGGACGGGCCCTCCCCTTCAGCGGCCGCAGGGATGCGGTTTGGCCGGCAGCTTCCTTGGCGGCAGCTGCCCCGGAAGCCAAGGCCGCAGCTGCGGTGGCGCCCCCATTGGACGAGGCCAGGAACGCGTCCCGGAAAGGCAGCAGCGCGTCCACCATGGTTTTGTCGCCCGGTTCTGCCTTGCCGAGGGCGGTGATGGCGTCCACGAAGGCGGTGACCGCGGAGGCCGCATCCCCGTCACCGTACGACTCCTTGTTGCCGAGGCTCATTCCGGCAGCCAGCACGGCGGAGCCCCAGAGCGCCCCGGACGTTCCTCCGGCCCGTTCACTCCAGGCTTCGCCCGCTGCGGCCAGCACACGCTGTACGGAAGCTCCGGACTCCGCTGCGTCTTTGGCTGCTGCCGCTGCGGCGTCCACGCCGCGCCGCATGCCGATGCCGTGGTCGCCGTCGCCTGCAATCGCATCCAGCCTGCCCAGTTCCGCCTCATGTTCGACGACGACGTCGCGGACCTGGGCGAGCACGCCGGCAGCCAACCGGCCCAAGGCGGCTGCTGCCGCCGTCGTCTCTTCGTCTTCGCCGGCGGCCGCCTCTGCCTGCCCGGCCAGTTCCCGGCGGGCCCGCGGTGCCAGGCTGCCCTTGCGGAACGCGGGAGTATCGGCGGGAGCCGCCCAATAGCGTTCCAGTTCCTCGTCCAGCCATAGCAGGGTCAGGGAAAGGCCGGACATGTCCAGGCTGGTGACCAGTTCTCCGCACTCCGGTTCCACGACAGTGAGGCCGGCGGCGGTGAGGAGTTTTTCGATCTTTCCGAACAGCAGGAACAGTTCGTCATACTTGACGGTCCCCAGGCCATTGACGATGGCCACCACACGATTCCCTGCGTCATCGGGCTTGTCTGCCAGGAGCCCGGAGACGAGAAGCTGTGCGAGCCCGGAAGCGGTGGGCATGGGATGCTCCGAGATGCCGGGTTCGCCGTGGATCCCCAGGCCAAGTGACATCTGCCCCGCGGGAACATGGAACAGCGGCTCGTCCGCTCCCGGCAGCGTGCACCCGTCAAAGGCCACGCCCAGTGAGCGGGTGCGGTAGTTGGTCCGCCGGGCCAGTTGCTCCACTGCGTCCAGGTCGAGTCCCGCCTCCGCAGCAGCGCCGGCAATCTTGAAGACAGTCAGGTCACCCGCAATGCCGCGGCGTTTTTCAATCTGGTCGATGGGCGCGCTGGCGATGTCATCCGTGACCAGGACGGTCCTTGTGTCGATGCCCTCTGCCTTAAGCCGCAGCTCCGCCTGGCCGAAATGGAGCACGTCACCGGCGTAGTTGCCGTAGCTCAGCAGCACACCGCCGCCGGCATTGGCCGCCTTGGCCACCCGGTACACCTGCCCGGCCGAGGGGGACGCGAACATGTTGCCGCACGCGGAGCCGGCGGCCAGGCCCGGGCCCACCAGGCCGGCGAAGGCCGGGTAGTGGCCGGAGCCGCCGCCCACCACCAGGGCCACCTGGCCGGCGGGCACCTCCGTGGAGCGGACAACGCCGCCGTCCACCCGGGCAACGTACCCGCGGTTGGCTGCCACAAAGCCGTCCAATGCCTCATCCGCAAAGTCTGCGGGGTTGTCAAAAATCTGGGTCATGGTTCCTCATTGAATCCTTGGTGATGTTTCGTGTCCGGTTCGAAGGCCGGCAGGCTCACACGCTGGTGAGTTCAGCGGCGGTGGGCTGCTGCCGCCCCTGGGCCACCTGGCTGCTGCCGAGCGTGTATCCGTCCGTTTTGGGGAGAACGTGGCGGCGGAGGTAGTCCTGGTTGCTGGCCGTCACGCTCAGCCCGTCGCCGCCGTAGTGCTCGGTGCAGAGGATGCCCTGGAAACCCACGGAAAGTGCCACTTTGAAAGCCTCGCGGTAGTTGATCAGGCCGCTTTCCATTGGCGCCGGCATGGTGACGTACGTGTCGCGGGCAAGGTCCTCGTCGCGGATGTAGTTCTTCATGTGCCAGTAGTTCGAGTACGGCAGGGTTTTGGCCACCATCTCCCGCCAGTCCTCGATGGGCCGGTGGAGCCGGATCAGGTTCCCAAGATCGGGGTTCAGGCCTACATTCGGCAGGCCGATGTCCTGGACCAGCCGCACTGAGGAATCAGCAGTGCCAAGGTAGGTGTCCTCGTACATTTCGAGCGAGAGCAGTACGCCCACCTCGGCTGCATGCCGGCCAAGTTCACGGAGGCGGGTCACCGCGTTGTTCCACGCTTCCTTGTCCCCCGCGGGATCCTTGTAGCCTTCCACCGTCCAGAACCACAGCTGCTTCTGCTGCTCGGCAGTGATGGCCTGGTGAAGCCCGAAGGACACAACCTCACAGCCGAGTTCAGCGGCGGCGTCTATGGTGCGGTGGCTGTAGGCAAGGTTGGCTTCCCAGCTGCCTTCCTCGATGACGCTGCGGCGGATGGCGGAGATGACCGGGATTCCGATGCCTACCTCTTCCGCTGCCTGCTTGAACTCAGCAAGCCGCGTTTTGCCGAGGTCACCGGGGCGCACCCAGCTGTCCGTGAGGTCCGCGTTCGCGAAGCCTGCCTCTTTCACCTCTGCCAGGACTGCTGCCCACGCCGAAGCGTCAGCGTCGTTGACGTGGACGCCTGCGGCATCGGTCGCCGGAAACTGCAGCAGTGCTGCAGTGATGGGCCAATTGTCTGCGGTATAAACCACGCAAGTCTCACTTTCCTAGATCGTGTTTCCTATAGGATTTACTATCGAGGAAGATGTTGTCAAGGTCACACTCGGGGAAGGCGTCGGGGCGGGAGGAGGCTACCGGGGCTTCAGTCGTCTGCGCCCGGGGCGGGACTAGCTTTCGGGGGCAGCAGCAATCGCCCGTGACCGGACCTGCTGGATGTGGGCAGCCATGGCCGCCTCCGCTTTCCCGGGCTCATTGGTCGAGAAGGCGTCCAGGACAGCCTGGTGCTCAGCGATGGCGCATTCGGCGTCGGTGATGCCTACTCCCCCGAAAAGCCGGAACCGCTGGATCTGGCCACCGAGCGCCGAGTAGGCGGCCTCCATGAACTGGTTACCGGTCTGCCGCGCGATCAGCTGGTGAAACCGCTCGTCGGCCTCAAGGTACTCCTTGAACTCGGCGAAGGAAGGACCGCGGGGAGCGGACTTCAGGTCCTCCACTGCTTGCTTCAACTCCGCCATGCCCCTCTGGTCCATGCGTTCACATGCGAGCCGCGCGTTGACGGGTTCGATGGCCAGCCGGGCTTCCATCAACTCGGCAAAATCCTCTTGAGTGAAGACCGGGGCCACCCGGTAGCCCTTCAGGGCAACCCGGCGCACCATCCCGGTGTGCTCCAGCCGGGCAAGCGCTTCGCGGACCGGAGTCGGGGAAACATCAAGATCCCGGGCAGTTCCGTCGATGCTCACTGCAGATCCCGGGGCCAGCCGGCCGTCCATGAGGGACGTCAGGAGTTCGGTATAGACGTGGTCGGCAAGCACCTGGCGGCTGACTGCGCGTCCGGAACGGCGGGCAGGAGGCACCGCATCGGTGCTGTCCAAGGCATTCTGCATGGATAAATCCTATAGGGCTGCCTCGGACCCGCGGCGGTGGCGTCACAAAGGGGGACACCAAAGAGCCCCGGCCAGGGTGACCTGGCCGGGGCTCTTTGGTGTCTGACGTCCTGCGATTATGCCAGCAGGGAGGGCTTCAGCTGCTGCAGGCGGCCAAGGAGGCCGTTGATGAACTGCGGCGACTCGTCGGTGGAGAGCGTCTTGGCCAGCGCCACTGCTTCACTTACCGCCACGCCGTCCGGGACGTCGTCGTTGTAGAGGAGCTCCCAGGTGCCGATGCGGAGGATGATGCGGTCAACCGACGGCATACGCTCAAGGCTCCAGCCCTGCGAATAGGTTTCGAGGAATTCGTCGATGGCGGTCTGCTGGGAGAGCACGCCTTCGACGATCTCGAGGGTGTAGGGGTTGATGATCTGGTCAGTCTTCTCCCGGCGTGCCCGGAGCACGTCGAAAGCCGAAACCGAACGCTGCTCGGCTTCGAAGAGTACATCCAGGGCCCTGTTACGGGCTTTACCGCGGGCGCTCACTACTCGGTGACCCGGCCAAGGTAGCTGCCATCGCGGGTGTCCACCTTCACCTTGGTGTTGTTCTCGATGAACAGCGGGACCTGGATCTCGTAGCCGGTTTCCAGGGTTGCGGGCTTGGTGCCGGCGGAGGAGCGGTCACCCTGCAGGCCCGGCTCGGTGTAGGTGATTTCGAGGACGACGCTCGGCGGCAGTTCGATGTACAGCGGGGTGCCTTCGTGGATGGCGATGTTAACCATCTGGTTCTCGAGCATGAAGTTCGTGGCGTCGCCAACAGTGGCACCGGAGACCGTGATCTGGTCGTAGTCGGAGGTGTCCATAAACACGAAGTCCGCGCCGTCCTGGTACAGGTACTGGTAGTCACGGCGGTCCACGGTGGCGGTTTCGATCTTGAGTCCGGCGTTGAACGTCTTGTCCACGACCTTGCCGGACATCACGTTGCGCATCTTCGTCCGTACGAAGGCGCCGCCCTTGCCCGGCTTGACGTGCTGGAATTCGATGATGTTCCAGAGCTGGCCCTCAAGCTTCAGGACCGTTCCGTTCTTGATGTCGTTAGTGGTTGCCACTGGTATCCTCTGGTTTCTCTGTCTGGTCGCGTTGTCAGACGCTGTATGCCGGGCGGCAGGCCAGGCGGCGTGCCAGCTCGTCTTTGTCAAAAATCGGAGTTCGAAAAAATTCAAATACCATTCTACCGGTAAATCTGGGGTGCCCCCGGTGCGTCGTCCCGGTAGGTGCGCAGTCCGGCGTCAGCAGGCCAGTTCCAGCACGTCCCGGGCGCGCTGGAGCGCCACGGTGGAGGAGTAGATCAGGGCGGCATCTGCCGATTCGGCCACCCGCAGATCCAGGGCGCGGGCAAAGGATTCGACTGCCGCCGAGGTCTGGCCCGCCGTGTACTGGGTTTTGCCCAGGAACTGCAGGACCAGCGCTTCACGGGGCGTCCCCTGTACTTCGGCGAGCAGTTGCCGGAACAGCTCCACGGCCCGGTCCATGCGGTTGGACACCCGCAGCACTTCGGCTTCGAAGGCGCGCAGCCGGAAGGACTCCGGATCCTTGAACCGGGCCTCGGCCAGCAGTTCGGCAGCCTCGGCGGCATGGCCTTCCACCAGCAGCACAAAGATGTGGTCAGCCGGGTCGGTGGAGACGGCCAGGGCTTCCCGGCAGGCGTCCTCGTTCACGATTTCGGGCAGCAGGGTCTCCGGGTTGATTCGGATGCCAGGGAACCCGGCTTCCGGCCAGTCTGCTGTACCTTCCATGTCGCCCTGCATCAGGAAGCAATTTCCTGGTAGGCGGCGAACAGCAGCGACGTATCCGGAACATCGAGGATCCCCGGCTTGGCCACACCGTCCAGGACCACAAAGCGCAGCAGGTCGCCGCGGGACTTCTTGTCCCGCCGCATGCCGTCGAGCAGGCCCTGCCATCGGTCCTTGCGGTAGGTGACAGGGAGCCCCAGTCCGTCGAGGATGCTGCGGTGCCGGTCGGCGTCGGTATCGCTGAGCCGGCCCACGCTGCGGGCAAGCTCGGCAGCGAACATCATGCCCACGGAGACAGCGGCCCCGTGGCGCCAGGAGTAGCGCTCCACCAGCTCGATGGCATGGCCCAGCGTGTGGCCGTAGTTCAGGATCTCGCGCAGGCCGGACTCCTTCAGGTCCTCCGAAACCACCTTTGCCTTCACGGCAATGGCCCGCTCAATGAGTTCGCGGAGGACGGCCGACTGCGGGTCCGCTACGGCTTCCGGGTCCTTTTCGACGAGGTCAAGGATGGCGGGGTCGGCGATGAAGCCGCACTTGATGACTTCCGCCATGCCGGAAATGATCTCGTTCCTGGGCAGCGTGTCCAGCGTATCGAGGTCCGCCAGCACGGCGGCGGGCGGGTGGAACGCCCCCACCAGGTTCTTGCCCTCGGCGGTGTTGATGCCAGTTTTGCCGCCCACGGAGGCATCCACCATGCCCAGGAGGCTGGTGGGCATGTGGATGACCTTGACGCCGCGCAGCCAGGTGGCCGCGACGAAGCCGGCAAGGTCCGTGACGGCCCCTCCCCCGACGGCCACGATCGCATCGGAGCGCGTAAAGTCGTTCTGCCCCAGGACCTGCCAGCAGAAGGCGGCCACCTGGATGTGCTTGCCTTCTTCGGCGTCGGGAATTTCAGCGGTCAGCGAGGTGAAACCTGCCGCGGCCAGCTCGTCACGGACGGTATCGCCGGTGAGCCGGAGGGCACGGGGATGGATGACCAGGACCCGCCGGACCCGCTCACCGAGCAGGCCGGGAAGGTCACCGAGCAGTCCACGCCCCACCACCACGTCGTAGTTGTTGGCGGCGGATTCGCCGGTGACCTTGATGACTGTTGATTCGGCGCTCACTTTTCAACTTCCTGTTTGGCAGCTGCGTAGTCCCGCAGTGCTGCTTCCAGTCGGCGCCCCAGCTCGGAAACCGAGCCGTGGCGCACGTCCAGGGTGATATCTGCCAGCCGCTCATAGACCGGCTTGCGGGTGGCGAACATGGCTGTCCAGCGGCCCATCGCGTCCCCCGCGAGCAGGGGCCGTCCGGAGTTCCGGGCGATGCGGCTTGCAACGGTGTCAGCGTCGCACTCGAGGTACACCACGGTGCAGCGGCCAATCAGCTGCTGCGTCCCGGAGTCCAGGACGGCCCCGCCGCCGAGGGAAATGACGGTGGTGGTGCCGTCTGCCGCTTCTACGACGTCGGCCACTGTGCGCGCCTCGATCTCCCGGAAGGCATGTTCGCCGCGGCCGGCGAAGATGTCTGCGATGGATCCGTGGGCGGCGACGATAACGGCGTCGGTGTCCACGAACGGGACTCCCAACTGCTGCGCAAGCTGGTGTCCGATGGCGGATTTGCCGACGGCCATGGGCCCGATGAGAACCACCGGACGGCCCATGGACAGGGTTTTGTTGCGGTGGGGCACTTACTGGCCGATCGAGTCCAGGGACGCCGGAATGTTGTCCAGGTAACCCTTGATGTTCCGTGCGGTTTCCGCCACGGAGTCGCCGCCGAACTTTTCGGTGACAGCTTCAGCCAGGACCAGCGCCACCATGGCTTCAGCAACAACGCCGGCGGCCGGCACGGCACAGACGTCGGAGCGCTGGTGGTGGGCCTTGGCGGGTTCGCCGGTGCTGACGTCGATGGTCTTCAGGGCGCGGGGTACCGTGGCGATGGGCTTCATGGCGGCACGGACGCGAAGCACGTCACCGATGCTCATGCCGCCCTCGATGCCGCCGGCCCGGTTGCTGGTGCGGGTGATCCGGCCGTCGGAGTCCTTGACGATTTCGTCGTGGGCGGCGGAGCCGCGGCGTGCGGCGGTGAGGAAGCCGTCGCCCACTTCCACGCCCTTGATCGCCTGGATACCCATCAGGGCAGCGGCAAGCCTGCCGTCAAGCCGGCGGTCCCAGTGGACGTAGCTGCCCAGTCCGGGCGGGAGTCCGTAGGCGAGGACTTCAACAACGCCGCCCAGGGTTTCGCCTTCCTTGTGGGCGGCGTCCACCTCCGCCACCATGGCGTCGGAGGTTTCGCGGTCGAAGCAGCGCAGCGGGTCTGCATCCAGTGCCAGCACATCTGCCGGTACCGGCAGCGACCGTCCTTCCGGGACCGTGACACTGGCAATGGAGACGGTGTGGCTGACGAGTTCAATGCCGAGGTGCTTGAGGAACTGCGCGGCGACGGTGCCCAGGGCCACGCGGGTGGCCGTCTCACGGGCACTGGCGCGTTCCAGGACGGGGCGGGCCTCGTCGAAGCCGTATTTCTGCATTCCGGTGAAGTCGGCGTGGCCGGGACGCGGACGCGTCAGGGGAGCGTTGCGGGCCTGGTCCGCGAGCAGCTCGGGATCAACGGGGTCCGATGCCATGATCTGTTCCCATTTGGGCCATTCGGTGTTGCCCACCTGGATGGCGACAGGACCGCCCTGGGTGATTCCGTGCCGTACGCCGCCCAGGATGGTCACGGCATCCTGTTCGAACTTCATCCGTGCGCCGCGTCCGTAGCCCAGGCGCCGGCGGGCCAGTGAATCGGCGATGTGCCCGCTGGTGATTTCCACACCGGCGGGGACGCCTTCAATAATTCCCATCAGAGCCGGACCATGGGATTCACCGGCAGTCAACCAACGCAACATATTTTCCATCCTGCCACGTATGGCGGTCACAACGCCCGTCGGGGTAGGCCGACTGCGTCACACATCACATCTATGACAGATGCGTTAACTTCCTCTTCGAGCCGGCTGAACAGGCGCACCTGTTCCACGGCCTGGTACAGCAACATCTCAAGGCCGGGCACCACGGCGCCGCCGCCGGCCTGCCACACGGAAGCGATCAGGCTGGGCCAGGGATCGTAGGCCACATCCAGCAAAACACCGGGTGTGGGCGTTTTCAGGGCGGCGATTTCGGCGGCCAGTCCGTCCGCCGCGCGCGGCGGCAGGGTGGATATTACGACGTCGGCAACGGCCGTGGGTGCCGCGGCCTCTGCCATTGGCAGCACCTCGAGGGCGAGGCCAAGGCTGTCCGCCGCGCCGCGGACCTCGGCGGTGCGTGCGGGGTCGCGCACGAAGATGCGCGCCGAATCGGCCCCGAGTTCCTTCAGGGCCGCCACGGCAGCCGCCGCCGTTCCGCCCCCGCCAAGGACCACAGGGGCCGACGGCGTCCGGGCACCTGCGTGCCGGACCGCGTTCACGATTCCAGCCACGTCCGTGTTGGAGCCGATGGTCCGGAAGCCGCTTCCATGCTCCTCAAAGGAGACCGTGTTCACCACGCCCAAGGTCCGGGCCACGCCACGGACCTCATCCACTTCGCCCACCATCGCCGCTTTCAGGGGCATGGTGACGGACAGGCCGCGCCAGCCCGGCTGGTCACGGACCTGGCGCATCAACGAGGGCAACAGTTCCTCGGTGACGTCGATGGCGGTGTAGCTGATGCCGATGCCCAGGCTGCTGTACGCCGCATGGTGCAGCGCCGGCGATTTGGAGTGGCTGATCGGGTGGCCCAGGACGGCTGCCCGGAGGCTCATGTGCAGCGGCCGGCGTTGGCCTGGCACCATGCGTTGTACTGCTCCACGTAGCCATTGTGCTCCGCAAGGGTCTTGGAGAACTTGGTTTCCTTGGTATCCAGGTTGACCGTCACCCAGTACAGGTAGTCGTTGGTCTTCGGCTTGGCGGCGGCATCGATTGCGGTCTTTCCCGGAGAACCGATGGGTCCCGGGGGGAGGCCGGGGTTCGCATAGGTGTTGTACGGGTTCGATTTGTCCTGGCGCTGTTCATCCGTGAAGTTGTAGCTCTTGGTGCCCAGGCCGTAAGTCACTGCGGAATCCACCTGCAGGAACCCGCCTGTCTGGTCATTGGGCTTGAGCCGGTTGTAGATGGCGCCGGCCACATCGCCATACTCTGCCTGGCCGCCCTCAGCCTGGACAATGCTGGCAACAATAACGGCTTCGTACTGCTTGGCGGGATCGGTGATCCCCTGGGAGACAAGCTCGTCGACGGTGGTTTTCACCAGAGATTGAAGAATGTCCTTGGCGGAGGTGCCCAGCGGATAGCGGTGCTCCCCCGGCGCCAGGAAGCCTTCCAGGTTCTTGGCGCTGGCGGGCAGGCCAAACTGTGCCGGCTGGTCGCTGAGGGTCTTCAGGTCCTGGATGGAGATTCCGGAGCCTTCCGAGATTGCCTGCAGGGACTCGCCGATGCGGAGCCCGGCACTGAGGGCAAAGTAGATGACCTTGGTTTTGTCCTGGCCAAGCAGCACGTTCACGGCGTCGCTGTTTTTCATCTCCGTCTTGAACGTGTAGTCGCCCGGAGCCAGGATGCCGCCGGATGCGGTGAACGCCGCCAGGAAGGTGTCGGCGTTCGCCACCACGCGCTGGTCTTCCAGGTTGCTGGCCACCGACCGCGTACCTTCGCCGTTCTCGACCGTCACGACAACCTCACCGGATCCGGGGCCAGGGAAGTCGCTGGGCTTGTCATTGCCCAGCAGCGGCTTCAGGAACTGCGCGCCGACGGCCACTGCGGTAACAAATACCGCAAGCGTGAGGAACAGCGCCAGCATCCGCCGGCGGCGGCGTACCTTCTTGGACGGCTTGGCCACTACGGCTGCGGGGCCGGGCAGGAACGCCTGGTGCCCGTCGTCGTGGTGCCCGGCATCGTAGTGCCCATCGTCATAGTGCCCCTGCTCGTAGTGGCCTTGCTCGTAGTGGCCTTCGGGATGAAGAACCTCATCATGGTGGACGCCTTCCTGGTAGTGCCCGTCCGCATAGTGGGGGCCGCCGTCGTGCTGCCCGTCCGCTGCGTGCTGGTGGCCGGCCAGGGCGGGCTCATAGGAAGTATGGACGTCGTCCTGGTGAACGACGTGGTGAATCTCCGTTGCGGGGGCATCCGACCCGTTGGTGGCGTCCTGGTGGACGACGGGCTGCGGAGCGGGGTGCGCCACGGGGACGGCATCGTGGTGCGGCTGATCCTGGTGGGCATCCTGGATGGACGGCGGGGTCGCGGGAGCGGCCGGAACGGGCTGCTCTTCAGCAACCTGAACTGCAGCGGCAGGTGGCTCTGCGGGCGCCGGCACGGCGGGCGGATCCACAGGCACGGGAGGCACGTCGTGCCCTGTTTCGTACGCCTGCTCGGGCACCGTGCCCTGGAGCCCGGTGTGGGTCTTCTCGCGTGCCCGGAGTTCCTTGCGGGTCAGCGGCCTCGCTGCCCCGGCGTCGAAGGGGCCGGAAGCGTCGTCAATGTTGGCAGGACTCACAGTTGCCTTCCATTATCTGAAGATCGGTCCGTGACCTCCGGGGCGGTGCGGACAGACTCATCCGCATCGTTGACCCCCAGGTCCACGGAAGGGGAGGGCGCGGTGACGCGTCGGCCTACATCCGCTCCCCTGGCTTTTTGCATGTCGAGGGCGTGCTGAAGGATGCCTGCCGCCGCGACCTGATCAACTACTTTACGGTGGTTCCGGCTGCTCATGCCAGCTTGGTGCAGGTTGCGGTGCGCTGTCACGCTGCTCAGCCGCTCATCCACGAGGTTGACCGGCACGGCCATTGACCGTGCTGCCAGCTCTGCCGCGAGCAGTACCGCGTACTCGGTGGCCATCCTCGCAGCGGCGTGCTCTTCACCTTTCATGGTGCGCGGCAAGCCGACAATGACCTGTACTGCCTCGAGTTCCTGCACCAGGTTGGCGATGACCCTGATATCGGAGTTTTTCTTCGGGTTCCGGTCCAGGGTCTTGTACGGCGTGGCCAGGATCGAATCCCGATCGCAGATGGCCACGCCGACCCGGACGGTGCCGACGTCGATCCCCAGTTTGACGCCCTGGGGACTTTCGCCGGCCGCTGTTGGATTGGTCATGGGTGCTTTTATCGCCGCGCGATGGCGTCCACAACGGCTGCCAGGGCGGGGGCCACCTTGGCAGCGTCCGTTCCGCCGCCCTGGGCAACATCGTCCTTGCCGCCGCCGCCGCCGCCGAGGATGCCCGCGGCAACCCGGACCAGCGCGCCTGCCTTGACCCCGGCCTCCCGCGCGGCCTCATTGGTGGCCACCAGGATCATGGGACGGTCGTTGGCAACACCGGCCACAGCCACGGTTGCAGCAGCCGAACCCAGGCGGTTCCGGAGGTCCAGTGCGAGTCCGCGGAGGTCGTCCGCGCCGCTGACCTGGCCGGCATCGTGGGCAATGACACTGACGCCCGAGGCATCCTTGGCGCTGTTCACGAGCTGCGCGGCCGAAGCAGCCAGCTGTTCCTTGCGGAGGCGGTCCAGCTCCTTCTCCGTGGCCTTGAGCTTGGCAAGCGTGGTGGCGATCCTGTCGGCCAGCTGGCCGGACGGGACCTTGAGCATGTCCGTCAGTTCCGTCACGAGGGCGCGTTCGGCGGCGAGGTGGCGGAAGGCGTCCATGCCCACGAAGGCCTCCACGCGGCGGTTTCCTGACCCGACCGACTGTTCGCCCAGCAGCGAAAGGCTGCCGATCAGTGAGGTGTTGGACACGTGCGTTCCGCCGCAGAGCTCACGGGACCACGCGCCGTCGATCTCCACAACCCGCACTTCGCTGCCGTAGTTCTCACCAAAGAGGGCCATGGCCCCGAGGGCCTTGGCTTCTGCCAGGCCCATGACCTTGGTTTCGACGGCGTAGTTGTTCCGGATGGCAAGGTTGGATACTTCTTCGATTTCGGAACGGGTGGCGGTGCTCAGCCCTTCACCCCAGGCGAAGTCGAAGCGCAGGTAGCCTGCCTTGTTGAAGGACCCGCGCTGGGTGGCTTCCGGCCCGAGGATCTGGTGCAGCGCAGCGTGGACGATGTGCGTGCCCGTGTGTGCCTGCTCGGCCGCGTGGCGGCGTTCACGGTCCACGGCGGCGCGGACCAGGGAGTCTGCGCCGATCTCGCCCTCGCGGACGATCGCCTTGTGCACGCTGAGGCCTTTGAGCGGGCGCTGGACATCGAGGACCTCGACGACGAACCCGTCGCCGGTAATCAGGCCGGTATCGGCCGCCTGGCCGCCGGCTTCCGCATAGAACGGGGTTTCGGCGAGCACCAGCTCGATCTCGTCGCCGGTGGCGGCCTGCTGTACCGGCCGGCCTCCGGTGAGGATGCCGCGGACGCGGGATTCGCCGTCGAGCTCGGTGTATCCGGTGAAGACTGTCTCGCCCTGGCCAAGCAGCTCCTGGAACACGCTGAGGTCGGCATGGCCGCCCTTCTTGCCCTTGGCGTCGGCCTGGGCGCGCTGGCGCTGCTCCTGCATGAGGCTGCGGAAGGCGGCTTCGTCAACCTTCAGGCCCGCTTCCTCAGCCATCTCGAGCGTGAGGTCGATGGGGAAGCCGTAGGTGTCGTGCAGGGTGAAGGCGTCCTCGCCGGACAGCGGCTTGTTGGCGGCCTTGGACACCTTGACGGCGTCTTCCAGGCGTGCCGTGCCGGAGGCGATGGTGCGCAGGAACGCTTTTTCCTCGGCGTAGGCAATCCGGCTGATCCGGGCGAAGTCGGTGTCCACCACGGGGTAGACGCCCTTCATGGCGTCCCGGGAGGCGGGCAACAGTTCCGGCAGGCATGCCTGCTCGACGCCGAGGAGCCGCATGGAACGCACGGCACGGCGGATGAGGCGGCGCAGGACGTAGCCGCGGCCTTCGTTGGAGGGGGTGACGCCGTCGGAGATGAGCATCAGGGCGGAGCGGATGTGGTCGGCCACCACGCGCATGCGGACGTCGTCCGTGTGGTGGGGGTCGTCAGGGGTCTCGGCGGAGGTGTATTCCCTGCCGGAAAGTTCAGCGGCCTTGTCAATGACAGGACGGACCTGGTCGGTCTCGTACATGTTCTCGACGCCCTGCAGGATCATGGCCAGGCGCTCCATGCCCAGGCCGGTGTCGATGTTGCGCTTGGGCAGTTCGCCCACCACATCGAAGTCCTCCTTGGAACGGACGTTTTCGATCTGGTACTGCATAAACACGAGGTTCCAGATCTCGATGTAGCGGGTCTCGTCCGCCAGCGGACCGCCCTCAACACCGTAGGCGGGACCGCGGTCATAGTAGATCTCGGAGCAGGGGCCGGCCGGTCCGGGCTGGCCCGTGTGCCAGTAATTGTCCGACTTCCCCATCTTCTGGATGCGCTCAGCCGGGACACCGGTGTTCTTCAGCCACAGGTCCTTGGCTTCGTCGTCCTCTTCGTAGACCGTCACCCACAGCAGTTCGGGCGCAAGGCCGTAGCCGCCGTCGTCAACGCTCGTGGTGAGCAGTTCCCAGGCGAACTTGATGGCGTCTTCCTTGAAGTAGTCGCCGAAGGAGAAGTTGCCGCACATCTGGAAGAAGGTGCCGTGCCGGGCAGTCTTGCCCACTTCCTCGATGTCGCCGGTGCGGATGCATTTCTGCACGCTGGTGGCGCGGGAGTAGGGCGGCACCTCGCGGGCCGTGAGGTAGGGAATGAACGGAACCATGCCGGCAACCGTGAACAGCAGCGAGGGGTCGCTGGAGACCAGCGATGCGGAGGGAACCGCCGTGTGGCCCTTGCTGACAAAAAAGTCCACCCAGCGCTTTGTGATCTCCTGCGACTTCATGAGCTGTTTACTTACCCTTCTTGGTCCACGCGGCTGCGCGGAAGTTCGTTCACGTGGCAGTTCCGTTGGCACGGTTGCTGCCGGTTGGTTCTAAAAGGTGCTGCGGCGGGGCCGCATGGGGTGGGCGCCGGGGTCAGCGGCGGACCAGTTCGTCCGAGTCCACCCCAAGGGCGGCGCGGAGGTCGGTTTCCCGTTCGCGCATGCCGTCGCGGATGGCGTCGGCAAAATCGTAGATTCCATCCGTGAGCCGGCCCACTGCCCGGTTCAGGCCCTGCGGGCCGAGGGCGGACTGCATGCTGGCCTGCGCCTCAGTCACTTTGCGGAACGCGATGACGCCGATGGCCACGCCGATTCCCATCCAGACAAGTCGTTTCATTTTCAGGTTCTCCGAAAGGTCAGCGGCTGCGGCGGCCGGCAGCGGGTTTCTTGCGGTTGGCCAGGGCGGTGCGGACGCCGTAGCTGAACGCCGCCACCTTGATGAGCGGCGAACCCACGGTAGCGGCAACCAGGGAGGACAAGGCGGACAGGTTGGCCGAGGCGTCCGAGACGTTGGACGAGATGCCGTCCACCTTCTTCAGCTGCTGGTTGGTGGTGGACACGGTAGCCGTCACCTCGTCCATCAGGGGCGTGGCGCCGTCGCTCAGTGACCGGATGGACGTGCGCACCTCGTCCAGGACTTTGCCCAGCTTCAGGATGGGCACTGCCAGCAGCAGCACCAGGAGCGCGAACACTCCGGCAGCGATCAGGCCGGCAATATCGCCACCAGACATAGACGTTTCATCTCCTCGAAAATTCTGTGGTTCATGCCATCAGCGGATGCTTCGCAAAGCGCGCTTCCGCAGATGTCCCCCAAGTACCTTACATACAAAGAAGCCCGCGGCGCTTGCCACGGGCTTCTTTGGATACGCTGCTGGGATTTAGCGTGCGTAGAATTCGACGACGAGCTGCTCTTCGCAGGTCACCGGAATCTCGGAGCGCTTGGGGCGGCGGACCAGGCGTGCCTGGAGGGCCTCCAGCTTGACGTCCAGGTAACCGGGAACGGCCGGCAGGACGTCGCGGTGGGCGCCTGCTGCTGCAACCTGGAGCGGAACCATGGTTTCGCTGCGGCTGTGGACGTGGACCAGCTGGCCCTCGCCGACGCGGAACGACGGACGGTCAACGCGGACGCCGTCAACCATGATGTGGCGGTGCACAACCAGCTGGCGGGCCTGGGCGATGGTGCGGGCGAAGCCGGCACGCAGGACCAGGGCGTCAAGACGCATTTCGAGCAGTTCGATGAGGTTTTCACCGGTCAGGCCCTTGGTGCGGCGGGCCTCTTCGAAGGCACGGGTCATCTGTGCTTCGCGGATGCCGTACTGGGCGCGCAGGCGCTGCTTTTCGCGCAGACGTACGGCGTAGTCGGAGTCCTGCTTCTTGCGGGCACGGCCATGCTCACCGGGGCCGTACGGGCGGCGCTCCATGTACTTGGCGGCCTTGGGGGTCAGAGCGATGCCGAGGGACCGCGAGAGGCGGGCCTGACGGCGAGCACGAGTGTTGTTAGCCACTTGTGTCCTTCCAATATCTGCGGTGTGTCAGTGTTACTGGCCTCCACGATGGAGAGCATCGGCCAACCGCTGCCTTTTGCTACTGGGCGCAGGCATAACCTTCTCAACGTAAAATTGGGGAGATTGTGCGTCCGCGCCTTGCCAGACAAACATCCATCCTACCATGACGGTTACTTGCCCCGGACAATCTTCCGCAGCCGCTCCAGCCGGACCGCGATGTCGCGTTCCGCGCCGTTGGCGGTGGGCTGGTAGTAGTCCTTCCCCACCAGGTCGTCCGGCGGGTACTGCTGGGCGGCCACCCCGTGCGGAGCGTCGTGGGCGTACTTGTAGCCGACGCCATGGCCCAACTGCTTCGAGCCCGGGTAGTGTGCGTCCCTCAGGTGCGCCGGAATGCCGATCCCCAGGCCTGCCCGGACGTCGGCAGTTGCCTTGTTGATGCCCATGTACGCGGCATTGGATTTCGGCGCCGTGGCCAGGTGGACCACGGCCTCGGCGAGGATGATCCGCCCCTCCGGCATCCCGATCAGCTGCACCGCCTGCGCGGCCGCCACCGCCGTCTGCAGCGCGGTGGGATCAGCCATCCCCACATCCTCGGCGGCCGAGATCATGATCCTGCGGGCCACGAAGCGCGGGTCCTCCCCCGCTTCCAGCATCCGGGCAAGGTAGTGGAGGGCAGCGTCCACGTCGGACCCGCGGATGGACTTGATGAAGGCACTGATGACGTCGTAGTGCTGGTCACCCGCGCGGTCGTAGCGTACGGCGGCGACATCCAGGGCGCGTTCGGTGTGCTTCAGGTCGACGGCGACGGGCTCGTCTTCGGCATCGTCCGCGTCCCCGAATGCCACGCCGGCGGCGGCCTCCAGGGCGGTCAGGGCACGGCGCGCATCACCGCCCGAAAGCCTGACCAGGTGGTCGAGTGCTTCTGCGGTGAGGTCCACTTTCCCGTTCAGGCCGCGGGGATCGGTCACGGCGCGCTGCAGCAGTCCCTCAATATCCGCATCTGTCAGCGGGCGGAGCGTAAGCAACAGTGACCGGGACAGCAGCGGTGAGACCACTGAGAACGAGGGGTTTTCCGTAGTAGCCGCGACCAGCACCACCCAGCGGTTCTCCACGCCGGGCAACAAGGCATCCTGCTGGGCCTTGTTGAAGCGGTGGATCTCGTCCAGGAACAGGACGGTGGTGGTCTTGTACAGGTCGCGGGCTGTGAGCGCGTCGTCCATAACGCGCCGGACGTCCTTGACTCCGGCGGTGATGGCGGAGAGCTCCACGAACTTCCTGCCCGGTCCGCGCGCAATGACGTGCGCGAGGGTGGTTTTGCCGGTTCCCGGCGGGCCCCAGAGGATCAGCGAGGTGGGTCCGGCGGGGCCGGACGTGTCCGCTCCGGCGCCCGCAGCCAGCTGTCGCAAGGGTGAGCCCTGGCCGAGGAGATGCTGCTGCCCCACCACCTCGTCAAGGGTGCGGGGACGCATCCGGACGGCGAGCGGGCCGCGCGGGGAGGCGTTGCCTCCTCCCCCGGCTGTCCGGCCGGCGGCCGGCGCACCGTCGTCGCCGTCGTCGTCATTACCGGGCCCGTGCCCGAAGAGATCATCCACATAGATAGGCTACTTCCAGTCGTTCGGCTTTCCCGCCGAAGCCCCCGCCCAGCGAAGGACGCCCCATGCCCGCACGCACTTCCGCCGGAGGACAGCGCACGCCGTCCGTCCGGACCGCGTTTGTCGCGGGCGGCCGTCTGGCCGGCTGGGCGGAAAGGTTCGGGGCGGCGCATGGCGGATTCCAGGTGAAGGATGACGACGACGGGCTGCACCTTCTGGCGTCCGACGGCACCGAAGCGCTCCTCCAGGCCCCGTGGCCGGCGGACGGCCGCCCGGGACGCGGAGCAGACCACCTGGAGCGGCTGGCTTCGCTCGCCTCCCAGCCGCGCCGCCTTGGACTGTTGCTGGTGCGCCGGGGCGGATACGGAGTGGCAGTGGTGAGTGAGGGAACACCCTTGGCTTCCAAGGTGGGTTCGACCTATGTGCAGTCGCGCACTGCCGCCGGCGGCCAGTCACAGCAGAGGTTCGCACGGCGCCGGGCAAACCAGGCCGACGCGCTGGTCGATGCCGTGGCGGAACAGGCGCTGCGAATGTTTGCCGGCGAGCTCTTCGAATACGTGGTTCCCGGCGGCGACAGGGCCCTGGCGGGCCTCGTCCTTGAGCACCCGGCCCTGAAGGACTATGCCGGACTACCCCGGCTGGCCTACCTTGACGTCCCCGATCCCAAAACAGCGGTGCTGCGGAAAGCTGCCGCCGACGCGTGCGCAGTGCGGGTACAGGTCACCGACCCCCCGGCATAGGCAGGACCCGGAGCCGGCGGCGGGTCAGCAGCCCGTCAGTGCCCGGCGGGGCCGCTGCTGGCGGTAAAGATAACGCCCGGACTCCCTAAAGCCTGCCTGGCCGTACAACTGCTGCGCACCATGGTTCGCGGCTGTCACCAGCAACCAAAAGTGGTCCAGCCCGCGTTCATCGCCCGCGGACAGAAGCGCCTGCAGCGTCATGGCAGCGTACCCGCGCCGGCGGTGGGCCGGGGACGTGGCCATGCAGTACACGCCGCCGGTTCCCTCCACCATGGCGAGGCGCCCGGCGGCGGCGGGCCGGCCGTCGTCGTCCCGCACCATGGCGTACAAGGAGGGGCAGCCGGTGAGGATGGCACGCGCCGTCTCCAGCTCTGCCGCGCCGCCCCGGCCGTCCACGCTCCACCACAGGGCCAGCCATTCGTCGTCGGGCCGGTCGCTGATCTCCACCGGAGCACCAGCGGCCAGTAAACGCAGGGGATCTGCCTCGGCGGGCCTGGCCATGATGAGCGTCTCCGACTGCCGCGTGAAGCCCTGTCCGTCGAGGATGGCATTGAGCCCTGCATTGGCCGGTGTGTCCGTGACCTGGAAAATCAGGGGAAGGCGCCGTTCCCGGTACCACTGCAGAGCCCCGCGCAGCGCGTCCACGGGCGCTTTGGCGCTGTTCCGCGGCCAGACGGAGTTAGCCCGTTGGGTCACCCCTTCCGCAGCGCGGAGGACCCACTCGCCTGTGTCGAACCGTTCCACGGACGGCCACGCCGCGTCCAGCAGGGGCTCATAGGTGCACGCCTGCTGACCCAAAAGATCGGGCTGCATGGATCCTCTCCTCTGCAGTTAAGCCCGAAGGCCCTCCCTTGCGGGAGAGCCTTCGGGGTCAAACGGGTGAAGCTTTTACTTGCCGTCGGCCGGCTTGGCCTCCGGCTTGAAATCAACGCCGGCTTCCTTGCGCTGCTGCGCGGTGATCGGGGCCGGGGCCGCGGTCAGCGGGTCGTAGCCGTTGCCGGTCTTGGGGAACGCGATGACGTCGCGGATCGAGTCAACGCCGGACAGGAGCGCCACCACGCGATCCCAGCCGAAGGCGATGCCGCCGTGCGGGGGTGCACCGTACTTGAAGCCCTCAAGCAGGAAGCCGAACTTTTCCTGGGCGTCCTCGTGCGAAAGGCCCATCACTTCGAACACCCGTTCCTGGATGTCGCTCTGGTGGATACGGATGGAGCCGCCGCCGATCTCGTTGCCGTTGCAGACGATGTCGTAGGCGTAGGCCAGCGCTGACTCCGGGTCCGTGTCGAAGCTGTCCATGAACTCCGGCTTGGGCGAGGTGAAGGCGTGGTGGACGGCGGTCCACTGACCGGCACCGACGGCCACATCGCCCGAGGCAACGGCCGCTGCTGCAGGCTCGAACATCGGCGCGTCGACAACCCAGCAGAAGGCCCAGTCGCTGGGGTTGATCAGGCCGGTGCGGTGGCCGATCTCCACGCGCGCCGCACCCAGCAAGGCGCGGGCGGAGGACTTCTCGCCGGCGGCGAAGAAGATGCAGTCGCCGGGCTTGGCGCCTGCGGCATCTGCCAGTCCGGCGCGCTCGGTGTCCGTCAGGTTCTTGGCGACGGGTCCCGCCAGCTCGCCGTCTTCCTTGAAGAGGACGTAGGCCAGGCCCTTGTGGCCGCGCTGCTTCGCAAATTCCTGCCAGCCGTCCAGGGTGCGGCGCGGTTGCGAAGCACCGCCGGGCATCACCACGGCGCCTACGTAGGGCGCCTTGAAGACACCGAAGTTGGTGTCCTTGAAGAATTCGGTCAGCTCGGTAAGCTCCACGCCGAAGCGGAGGTCCGGCTTGTCTGAACCGAAGCGCGCCATGGCGTCGTGGTAGGTGATGCGTTGGATCGGCGTCGGAATTTCGACGTCGATGAGCTTCCACAGTGCCTTCACGATGTTCTCGCCCAGGGCAATGATGTCGTCCTGCTCCACAAAGCTGGCTTCGATGTCGAGCTGGGTGAACTCGGGCTGCCGGTCGGCACGGAAGTCCTCATCGCGGTAGCAGCGCGCAATCTGGTAGTACTTTTCGAAGCCGCCTACCTGAAGGAGCTGTTTGAACAGCTGCGGCGACTGCGGCAGCGCGTACCAGGAACCCGGGGCCAGGCGTGCGGGGACCACGAAGTCGCGGGCGCCTTCGGGCGTGGACCGGGTCAATGTGGGCGTTTCCACCTCAACGAAGCCGTCCTGGTGCAGCAGTTCACGGGCCACCCGGTTGGCTTCGGAGCGCAGCCGCAGGTTGCGGGCGGGGCCGGGGCGGCGAAGGTCCAGGTAGCGGTGCTTCAGGCGCGCTTCCTCGCCCACTTCAACGTGCTCGTCGATCTGGAACGGGAGCGGGTCGGAGGTGTTGAGGATGACCACCTTTTCGGCCATCACCTCAATCTCGCCGGTGGCCAGGGCAGGGTTCTCGTTGCCCTCGGGCCGCTTGGACACCGTGCCGATAATCTGCAGGACATACTCGTTGCGCAGGCCGTGGAACACTTCTTCCTCGCGGACTACAACCTGGGCCACGCCGGAAGCATCGCGCAGGTCAACAAAGGCCACACCACCATGATCACGACGGCGGCCCACCCAGCCAGCGAGGGTTACGGTCTGTCCAATGTGCTCGGAACGAAGGGATCCGAGGTCATGTGTGCGCAGCACAGCACGCCTTTCTGCGGGGGTAACAACGGGAAGATAACAGCGAAGTTAAATAGGATCGATCCGGGAACGATCCCGTTCGAGTTTACCCGCTACCCAGGGACTACCGCCGCATGAGCGAACACCAGCAGCTGCAACGCAGGCTTGGCACCTTCGACGCCACCACCATCGGCCTCGGCTCCATGCTGGGCGCCGGCGTCTTTGTGGTCTTCGCACCCGCCGCCGCGCTGGCCGGGAACCTGCTGCTGGTTTCGGTAATCATCGCGGGGGCGGTGGCGTATTGCAATGCGGTGGCGTCTGCGGCGTTGGCAGCAAAATATCCCACCAGCGGCGGCACCTATGTTTACGGCCGGGAACAGCTTGGCCAGTGGCCGGGATTCCTCGCCGGCTGGGGATTTGTTACCGGAAAAACCGCTTCCTGCGCGGCGATGGCGCTCACGTTCGGCAGCTATGTGGCCGGAAGCTACGCTGTGCCGGTGGCAGTGGCGGCGGTTGTGGCGTTGACCGTGGTGAACCTGCTGGGAATTACCCGGACTGCCCTGCTGACCCGGATCCTGCTGTGCGTGGTGCTGGCCACCCTGGTATTTGTTGCGGTAGCGGCACTGGTGGGGCCGCATCCGTCTTCTGGCGACACGGCTGCCCCGGGCGGTTCCGCCGGCGTGCTGCCTGCCGCCGGCCTGCTGTTTTTCGCCTTCGCCGGGTACGCCAGGATCGCCACCCTGGGTGAGGAAGTGAAGGATCCTGCCCGCTCGATCCCCCGGGCCATCCTTGGCGCCCTGGCTTCGGCCTTCGCCATCTACCTGGCGCTGGCGCTGCTGCTCCTGAACCACCTGCCCGGTGGGCAGCTTGCGGCCACGAAGACGCCGCTGCTGGAGGCCGTGCTGCAGTCGCAGTTTGCGGCGGGCGCGCCGGCAGTACAGGCAGGTGCGGCGGCGGCGTGCCTGGGAGCTCTCCTTGCCCTCATTACGGGCGTGGGCCGCACCACTCTCGCCATGGCCCGGGAGCGCGACCTTCCCCGCCCGTTGGCCAGGATTGGCGGCAAGCACACGGTGCCGTATGTGGCAGAACTGGCTGTGGCCGCCGTCGTGATCCTGCTCCTGCTGACCACCGACGTTATGACGGTGGTGGGCTTTTCGAGTTTCGGCGTGCTGCTGTACTACGCGGTGGCGAATGCCTCAGCGTTCACGCTGGATGTCCACCCCGGGTATGCCCCAAAGTGGTTGAACGCCGTTGGCTTCCTGGGTTGCCTGCTGCTGGCCTTCACCCTGCCTGCAGCCTCCGTGCTGACCATGACGGCGGTCCTGGCCTTAGGTGTGGCGGGCCGCTGGCTGGTCTTGCGCTTCCGCCGTTAGCGCGGCGCCCGCATAGCGTCCGACGGCGGCCTGGCCGCTTGTAGCGGAACGGGCGCGTTCCTGCGCGCGCTGAAGCCAGGCAACGCAAAGCCCTCAAACGCGCCCACTTCCAGGAAGCGCTGCCGTAGGTACCGGCAGCGTATCCGGGAGCAGCCCTAGACCGCGGAAGCCACCGCGGCTGTTGACACGACCTGGACAGCCAAATCCTCCGCCGGCGGGGCCCAGGTTTCGGGGAAGGCCACTACCTGGTCGCCGGTGCGGATGTCCTTGACCTGGTGGGTGCCGTCGTCGTCGGTGAACCAGACGAAGGGGATGCCGCGGCGGTCGGCGAATTTGATCTGCTTGCCGAATTTCTCCGCCTTGGCAGCCACTTCGGTGGCAATTCCGCGGCTGCGGAGCTGGGCCGCGACGTCCTGCGCGGCGCTCCAGCTCTCATCACTGGTCAGGGCGACAAGCACGGCCGTGGGAACGGAACGCGACGCCTTGGCCAGATCCTGGCTGAGGATGCGGGACACCAGCCGGGTAACGCCGATCGAAAGGCCAACCCCGGGGAACTTCCGGTTGCCCTTGGAGGCCAACGCGTCATAGCGGCCGCCGGAGCAGATGGAGCCCAGCTGCTCGTGGCCAACCAAAACCGTCTCAACCACCGTACCGGTGTAGTAGTCCAGGCCGCGGGCGATGCTGAGGTCGGCCAGCACCTTCCCGGGAGCGCGCTGGACAGCGGCCTCGATGACCTGTTCCAATTCGCTCAGGCCTTCCTCGAGCAGCTCATTGCTGACGCCCAAGGCCCGCACCTGTTCCACAAAGGAGGTGTCCTCGGTGCGGATTCCCGCCAGCTCCAGTGCTTTCTGCGCCTGCTGGTCGGTTGCCCCGAGTTCAGCCTTCAGCAGCTCGGCGACCTTCGCGGGACCGATCTTCTCGAGTTTGTCGATGCTGCGCAGTACGCCGGCAGTATCGTCCAGGCCGATGCCGCGGTAGAAACCCTCGGCGAGTTTGCGGTTGTTCACCCGCAGCCTGAAGTCGGGGATGGGGAGGGCGCTGAGGGCCTCTGCAATGACGAGGGCGATTTCGACGTCGTAACGGAACGGCAGTTCGCCGTCGCCCACCACGTCGATATCCGCCTGCGTGAATTCACGGGCGCGGCCCTCCTGCGGGCGCTCACCGCGCCAGACCTTCTGGATCTGGTAACGGCGGAACGGAAAGGCGAGGTAGCCGGCGTTCTCCACCACATAACGTGCAAACGGAACAGTCAGGTCAAAATGGAGTGCAAGGGCGTGCGGGTCGGCTTTGCCGCCCTTAACAGGGTTCTCGCTCTCGTCCTCCTGGAGCCGGCTGAGACCGTACACTTCCTTGTCGATTTCACCCTTGCGCAGCAGCTGCCCCACGGTTTCGACCGCCCGCGTCTCAATGGAAGCGAACCCGTGCAGCTCGAAAACCCGGCGCAGCGTGTCCAGCACATGCAGCTCCACCAGCCGCTCCTCGGGAAGCCACTCGGGGAATCCGGACAGGGAGGCGGTGCGTGCCATGGTGGATTTTCTCCTCTTGCTAAGGGTGCCTGGGACTTGCGCGGCCCGAAACGGGCCTGGAACGGCGGCAGTCCAGCCAGTCATGCATAAACTATGTGCGGCAGTCAGTTTATGCGTCATCCGCCAGCATCTCTAATGCAGCGGAAGCGAGGGCTCGGCCGTCAGACACCTGCGCCTGCGGCCCGTGCCGCACGGCGCAGCAGCCCGACAATAAGGAGGACCCTTGGCGGCCAGTTCACGCAGTGCCCGCGAAGCAAAGCGGCGCATTCAGCAGATGGAAGCCAAGCGCGAGCTTCGCCGGGACCAGGAGAAGCGGCGAAAGCGCGACAACATGATCGCCGCCGGCGCCGGAACCGCCGCCGTGGTGCTCGCCGTCGTCCTCCAATTGACCGCCTTTGCCGGCAATCCCACCGAGGAGGAGTTTGCTGCCGCCGAGGCAGGGCTGTCCAGCCCTTCCGCGTCTGCCAGCCCGTCAGCGCAAGCGACCAACGGTCCCAACATTCCTGCTGCGGACACGGCCGCCGGAAAAACCTTCACCGGCGACCTGGTCCTGAACGGCAGCCCCCTCGCTGTGGAGCTGGACGGAACGAAAGCACCGCAGGCCGCCGCTGTTTTCAAGTCGCTCAGCGACGAAGGCTACTTCAGTGCCAAGTCCTGCCACCGCCTCACCACGGGTGAGACGTTCGGGCTGCTCCAGTGCGGCGCATCCGGCCCTGACGGGCAGGGCGACCCAAGCTACACGTGGGGACCCCTGGAGAACACACCCGCCGACAATACCTACCCGGCTGGAACGATCGCTGTGGCCCGCACGGGGAACAACGCGTTCGGAAACGGGAAACAGTTCTTCATTGTGTACAAGGACACGGTCATTCCCGCGGACAGCGCCGGGGGCTACACGGTGGTCGGAAGAGTGACGTCCGGCCTTGATGTGGTGTCGAATATTGCTGCAGCCGGGGTTACTCCGGGCAGCAGCGACACAGACGGCGCACCTGTGGAACCAGTCACGATAGACTCGTTTTCTCTGAAGTAGGAAGCCCGGCCCCGGAGGCTGCGGTGCAGGACCTGAGTATTTCCCTCCAAGCGAAAGACTTTTAGCGGTGACAGACAGTCAGAAATCCGACGAAACAGCAACAGACCTGACCGGGACGGCGGTTCCCGCCCCCGAGGAAGTTTCAGTTGCAGCCAGCACCCCGGCAGCGGAAGCTCCCGTGGAAGAGGCCCCCGAAAGCACCGCCACCGGCAGCGTTGCCGAGGAGGGCACTGCTTTGGACGCGAATGCGGCGGCAAACCCTTCCCCGGCCGGCACGACCCCGGAAACCAGCGCCCCGGCACCGGCACCCCGCCCGGCTCCCTCCCCGGCCGCCTTCGCTTCCCGTCCCAAGCCTGCCGCCGCACCTGCCGCAGCTCCGGCACCCGCAGCGCCGGCCACATCGCTGGCAGAAGCGTCGAAGTGGGGCCGCGTTGAGGGGGACGGACACGTCTTTTTGAACATCGACGGCGCGGAGCACCCCGTGGGCCAGTACCCGGGTGTGAGCGACGACGAGGCGCTGGCCTACTTCGCGCGGAAGTATGACGACGTGGTGGCCCAGATTGTGCTGCTCGAACAGCGCGTCAGCTCCAAGGCCCCCAGCACCGACATGCAGAAGACCGTCACCCACCTGCGCGAGCAGCTCGCCGAGCGCAACATGGTGGGTGACCTCCGGTCTGCAGAGGCCCGCCTCGATGCATTGTCCACGCAGATCGCTGAACTCGAAAAGGCGGAGAAGGCAGAGCACGACGCCGTCCGCGCCTCCGAGCTCGCTGCCCGCGAGGCGATAGTGGCCGAAGCCGAGGAAATCTCCGGCCAGGATCCGGCCCAGACGCAGTGGAAGACCTCCAGTGCCCGGATGAACGAACTGTTCGAGAGCTGGAAGGCGGCCCAGAAGAGCGGAGTCCGCCTGGGCCGGAGCAACGAGGACGCCCTGTGGAAGCGGTTCCGTGCCGCCCGCACCGTTTTCGACCGCCACCGCCGCGCCTACTTCTCGCAGCTGGACAGCAACAACTCAGCTGCCAAGTCCGCCAAAGAGAAGCTGATCGCCGAAGCGGAAGCACTGTCCACCTCCACCGACTGGGGATTCGCCGCCGGCGAGTACCGCCGCCTGATGGACCAGTGGAAGGCCTCCCCGCGGGCCAGCCGCAAGGACGACGACGCCCTGTGGGCCCGGTTCCGCGCCGCCCAGGATGCCTTCTTCACTGCGCGCCAGGCAGCAAATGACGAGATTGACCAGGAGTACGCCTCGAACCTCACGGTCAAGGAAGCCCTCCTGACCGAAGCGAACGCCATCCTCCCGGTGAGGGACCTGGCGGCTGCCAAGAAGGCACTGCAGTCCATCCGGGACCGCTGGGAAGAGGCCGGCAAGGTTCCCCGCGCGGACATGGGACGCGTCGAGGCCGGGCTGCGGAAGGTGGAGGACGCAGTCCGCCACGCCGAGGAAGAGCAGTGGCAGCGGTCCAACCCCGAGCGGAAGGCACGCACCAACAGCGCACTTTCGCAGCTGGAATCCGCCATCGCCGGGCTCCAGGAAGACCTTGCCAAGGCTGAGAAGACGGGCGACCAGCGCCGGATCAAGGCTGCCCAGGAAGCCCTCGAAGCGCGCCAGGCCTGGCTCGACCAGATCCAGCGCTCGGCCAGCGAACTGACTTAAGCGCTTTTTACTCCCAGGCTTTTGCACAACAGGCCCGGCTCCGGTTATCCACATAACCGGAACCCGGCCTGTGCCAGTTAACGAGGGCGCGGCAGGATGGGTGGATGGCGACACCAACGGCAACTCCGGCCGCCCATGGCGCGGATGCATCCTCCGGGGCAGAACCACTGCCGCGCTTTCCCGAGCTCTATGCTCCGGGCATGCCGTTTGCCCTCCCGGAGCTTCAGTCGCTGGCCGCGGACGGCCTGCTGACGCGGTTCCATCAGCACGGCTACGCACTGCCCGGAACCCACGCCACCCCGCAACTCCGGGCACGCGCCGCAGCGGGGGCGGTTCCGGCGGCCGTCCGCCAGCGCGTAGTGGCCGGGCGCATGACGGCGGCCTGGATCTATGGCTGTGCGGCCGAGCCGGACCGGTTGGCACTGCTGGTGGATGCCAAGCGGCGGGTTTCGAGTCTCCGGAACACCAGGGGCTGCAGCCTGCATGAGGTCAAGCTCGGGCCCTTCGACGTTGTCAGCCTGGGCGGTCTGATGGTCTCCAGTCCCCTGCGCACTGCACTTGATATCGCCCTGCATGTGGATGCGGAACGGGCCATCCCCACCTTGGAAAGTTTGCTGGCGCGCCCGCAGAACGATGTGCGCCTGCGGTTGCTGATTCTCGCCGTTGAAGCGAGCCCCCGGGTGCCCCACAAGAGGGCAGCCTTGGAAAAACTCGCGCAGCTAGCTCCGGCGCTTGTTCCCGGTGGTGCGGTAGACGTCGAAAACGCCGTCGATCCGGCGGACAGCACTCAGGACGTGACTGAGGTACTTGGGGTCACCCATCTCGAAGGCGAACTTTGAGATGGCAACCCGGTCGCTGGACGTATGGACGCTGGCGGCCAGGATGTTCACGTGGTTCTCGGACAGCACACGCGTGACGTCGGAGAGCAGCGATTTCCGGTCCAGCGCCTCAACCTGGATTTCCACGAGGAACACGCTGGACTGCGTGGGCGCCCAGTCCACGTCAACGATCCGGTCCGGCTGGTCCTTCAGGTCGGAGATGTTGGTGCAGTCCGTCCGGTGCACGGATACGCCCGAGCCCCTGGTGACAAACCCGAGAATGGGGTCCGGCGGGACAGGCGTACAGCAGCGGGCCAGCTTCACCCAGACGTCGCCGACACCGCGGACCACAACACCGGAATCGGAGAACCGCGCCTTCGTGACCTGGGTGGGGATGCTGACTTCGGAGATGTCGTCGTCGGCGCTCTCATTGCCGCCGAGGCTCTCGACGAGCTTTTCCATGACCGCCTGGGCGGAGGTGTGCCCGTCACCCACGCCCGCGTACAGGCCGGAGATGTCGACGTATTTGAAGTCCTCCGCCACCGCGGCCAGCGCCTCATGCGTCATCAGGCGCTGCAGGGGAAGGTTCTGCTTCCGCATGGCACGGGTGAGGAGTTCCTTGCCGCGGTCGATCGCCTCTTCACGGCGTTCCTTGCTGAACCACTGGCGGATCTTGTTGCGTGCCCGGGCGCTCTTGACGAAATGCTGCCAGTCCTGGCTGGGGCCCGCTCCTTCGGCCTTGGAGGTAAAGATCTCCACCCAGTCGCCGTGATTCAACTCGCTGTTGAGCGGAACCAGCTTCCCGTTGACCCTGGCGCCGATGGTCCGGTGACCCACCTCGGTGTGCACGGCGTAGGCAAAGTCCACGGGAGTGGATCCGGCGGGCAGTGCCATGACCTCGCCCTTGGGCGTGAAGACAAAAACTTCCCGGGCGTTGATCTCGAACCGCAGGGAATCGAGGAACTCCCCCGGGTCCGACGTCTCCTGCTGCCAGTCCACCAGGGACCGGAGCCAGCCCATGTCGCCGTCGCGGGGGCTGCCGGGGCCAACGGCGGTGCGGTTGGGCTGGTCCTTGTACTTCCAGTGCGCCGCAACACCATACTCGGCGCGGCGGTGCATTTCGTGGGTCCGGATCTGGATCTCCACCGGCTTGCCGCCAGGACCGATCACCGTGGTGTGCAGCGACTGGTACATGTTGAACTTGGGCATCGCGATGTAGTCCTTGAACCTGCCGGGCAGCGGGTTCCAGCGCGAGTGCATGGTGCCGAGGGCGGCGTAACAGTCACGGACAGAGTCCACCAGGACACGGACGCCCATGAGGTCGTTGATGTCGTCGAAGTCCTTGTCGCGGACAATCATCTTTTGGTAGATCGAATAATAGTGCTTGGGCCGGCCCGTGATGGTTGCCTTGATCTTTGCGGTCCGCAGATCTTCGGTGATCTGGTCACGGATGACGCTCAGGCTCTTCTCCCGCTCGGGGGTGCGGTCCCCCACCATGCGGACGATCTCTTCGTACACCTTCGGGTACAGAGCCGCGAAGGACAGGTCCTCCAGCTCCCATTTGATGGTGTTCATGCCCAGCCGGTGCGCCAGCGGGGCAAAGATTTCCAGCGTTTCGCGCGCCTTGCGGGCAGATGATTCGGCAGAAACGAAGCGCCAGGTGCGCGCGTTGTGAAGCCGGTCGGCGAGCTTGATCATCAGCACCCGGATGTCCTTGGCCATGGCCACGACCATCTTGCGGACCGTTTCGGACTGCGCCGCTTCGCCGAAGCTGACCTTGTCCAGCTTGGTGACGCCGTCAACGAGCATTGCAACTTCCGGGCCGAAGTCACGTTTCAGGTCGGCGAGGGTGTACGGGGTGTCCTCGACGGTGTCGTGCAGGAGTGCCGCCGCCAGGGTGGTTCCGCTCAGGCCCAGCTCGGCGAGGATCGTGGCCACCGCCACCGGGTGGGTGATGTACGGGTCACCGCTCTTGCGCTTCTGGCCGCGGTGGCTCTGCTCCGCGACGTCGAATGCGCGCTGGATAAGGTCGAAATCCTCTTTGGGATTGTTGGCCCGGACTGTCCTCAGCAAAGGCTCAAGGATCGGCGAATAGTTCGCCGTGCTCCGGCCGGTCAGGCGGGCAAGCCGGGACCTGGTGCGTTCCCGGCGGCCCGGAAAAGTGGGGCGGGAACCCGAGTTGTCCACGGGGACCAACGAACCTGCTCGCGCAGAAGCGGCCGTCCCGGTCTGCACACCGGCCGGACCCTGATCTCCCTGTGCTGTCGGCAGCGACGCAGAACGTTCTTCCAATGAAGCACCCTTCATGACCGTTTAATTACCCCAGTCTATTCCTCACCGCAGCGACTTTTATAACCGGCACTTAAACCAGTACGGGCCGGGCAGCGTCAGGATTCTGACGCTGCCCGGCCCGTACGGAATGGCCTAGGCCTGTGCCGGCTCCACCGGAGCAGCGGACCGCTCCGCAGCAGCACGGCGATGCTCAACCCGCTTGGCCTGCCGTACGAGGTCAGGCTCGTTCTGGCGCAGCCAGGCGTACATCGGAGCGGCAACAAAAATAGTGGCCGCAGTGCCGATCAGGATGCCGACGAACAGCGCGAGCGAAAGGTCGCGCAGCGTACCCGCCCCCAGGAGGCCGGCACCGATGAACAGGATGGCGCCGACCGGCAGGATGGCCACCATCATGGTGTTGATCGAGCGGACCAGGGTCTGGTTCACTGCCAGGTTCACTTCCTCCGCGAACGTGCGCCGCGTTGAGGCATCAAGCTCGGCAGTGTTCTCACGGATCTTGTCGAACACCACCACCGTGTCATAGAGCGAGTAGCTCAGCACGGTGAGGAACCCGATGATGGCTGAGGGGGTGACTTCGAAGTCGCTGAGGGCGTACACCCCTGCTGTGACGAACATGGTCACCACCATGCCTGCGATGGCCGAGAGCGACATCTTCCACGTGCGGAAGTACAACGCCATGAGCACCGCGGCAAGGAGCACAAAAACCACCAGGCCGATCAGCGCCTGCTTGGTTACGTCAGCACCCCAGGTGGGTCCCACAAACGTGGACGTCACTTCGTTGTCGGTGACTCCGTAGGCTGAGGTCAGGCCCTCCTTGATGCGGAGGGTCTCATCGGTGGTGAGCTTGTCGGTCTGGATCCGCATGGTGGTCCCGGCCACGTTCGCCACGCGGGGCACGCTGCCGGCCACCACGTCCGTGACGGCCTTCTCGCCGAGGGCGGCGTCCGTTGTTTTCACGTTCGAGACCGTGAACTCGGATCCGCCGCGGAACTCGATGCCCAGGTTAAAGCCGCCCTTTGCCACCGGGATAAGGATGGACAGGGCAACGGCCACGGCTGCGATGATGAACCAGATCTTCTTGGCCCCTACAAAGTTGTAGGAGCGCTTGCCGGTGTAGAGCTCGTTACCGAACGTCGCGAAGCTTGGCATTACTTGTTCTCCTTCGCTGCAGACTTCGAGGAGCCGGCCAGCTCTTCCTGCTTCTGCGCCAGGCGGCGTTCGGCAATGGTCATCCGGCGTTCCGCCTCGGCAGTGGCACCCGCGTTTTTGGCACGGACGGCGACGGCGGGGCGGTCCTCGGGGGTCCTGAGGCGGCCGGCGCCGCGGTACAGCGGAACGGCGCCGAGGCGCTTCGGATCGAGGCCGGAGAAGCGGTGTCCTTCACCAAAGAAGCGGGTGCGTGCCAGCAGCTGCAGCGTGGGGTGCGTGAACATAAACACCACGATGAGGTCGGCGATGGCGGTCAGGCCCAGGGTGAAGGCGAAGCCGCGCACGTTGCCCACAGCCACGAAGTACAGGACCAGGGCCGCCAGCAGATTGACTGCCTTCGAGGCCAGGACGGTCCGTTTGGCGCGCTTCCAGCCGTTTTCGACGGCGGAGACCAGCCCGCGTCCCTCACGAAGCTCATCCCTGATGCGCTCGAAGTAGACGATGAACGAGTCTGCTGTCTGGCCGATGGCCACGATGATGCCGGCGACGCCGGCCAGGGACAGCCGATAGTTTTCGGTCCAGCCCAGGATGGCGATGGCCAGATAGGTCAGGATCCCGGCCACCACGAGCGAGGCGATGGTCACAAAGCCGAGGGCCCGGTACTGGAACAAGGAATAGACCACCACCAGCAGCAGTCCGATGATGCCGGCGAGGAGACCCATCCGCAACTGCTCGCCGCCGAGGGTGGCGGAAATCTGCTGTTCGCTCTGGATCTCGAAGCTGATGGGCAGGGCGCCGAAGCGCAGCTGGTCAGACAACGCCTTCGCGGTCTGTTCCGTGAAGCCGCCGGTGATCTGCGGGCGGCCGTCGGTGATAACGGCAAGCGATCGCGGAGCGGAGATGACCTGGTCATCGAGCACGATCGCGAACTGGGCCTTGGGGTCGTTGCCCGAGTCCCCGCCGGCAGCGACGTAGAACTGGTTCAGGCGTTCGGTGACCTCTTTGAACTTGGCCGTGCCTTCGTCGTCGAACTGGATGTTGACGGCCCACTCGTTGGTGACGGCACCCTGTGCGCCCTGCTGGAGCTGGAAGGAGGAAGTGACAATGTTGCTGCCCTTAACCTCCACGGGACCCAGGATGTATTTGATGGCGGGGTTGGTTCCGGACGCAGGTTCACAGGTGACCAGCGGCTTGGCCGGGTCCGAGCGTTCCTGCTCGTCCTGGGACGGGTTGTCGCAGTCAAGGGCTTCGAACTGGCGGTAGATTTCCGGCGTGATCCAGTTGGTGTCGCTGCTGTTGGCGGGTTCCGCCGTCGGCTTGGGCAGCTGGTCCTCGGGTGCCCGGGACTCCTCCGGAACGGCAGCGCCTGCCCCGTTGAGCAGGACGGGGCGGAAGTTCATGTCGGCGGAGGCCTGGATCAGGTCGCGGGTCTGGCTTGAGGGAGTGCCCGGAAGGCTGACCACCACATTGCGCCCCGACTGGGTGCTGATCTCGGCTTCGGCAACACCGGAACCGTCCACGCGCTGGCGGATGATCGCCACAGCCTGGTTGAGCTGTTCTTCATTGATGTCCGAACCGCCCTCAACCTTGGGCGCCAGGATCATCTGGGTGCCGCCTTCGAGGTCCAGGGCCAGCTTGGGCGCCCAGCTTGCCTTCCCGGCCATGGTGCCGCCGGCCAGGACGGCGGTCAGCGCGACGATGATGACGCCGAGCCAGACCAGGACCCTGAGGCCTGGTTTCTTAGGGCCAGTTCGTGCCATTGTTGATCTTTCTCTTATTCACGTCAGGAACCGCCGGTGCGGGTGTTACCGGCACCGGCGGAGTTCCGCATCCGTAGAGGTGGAAAAGCGCCAGCGGGGACTAGATGTCCTTCTTGCCCTCATCATTGAGGCGCTTCGGGGTCTCGTCCGGCGTCTCGGCCGGCTGCGCCGGGGTTCCGGTTTCCGGTGCGGTGATTTCCTGGCCCGTGATGGAAGATGCATCGTCCGGGACGGCCGGGGCAACGGCTTCGGGAACAGCGGCCGGTTCAACGATCTTGGTGACGGCCTGGCGGTGCACGGTGGCGGTGTTGCCGGGGGAAAGCTCAAGGGTGACCTTGTTCTCTGCCTCGTCAATGTCCACGATCCGGCCGAAGAGGCCGAAGCTGGTCATCACGTCGACGCCCGGGCCGAACTTCGACTGGAGCTCCGCCTGCTGCTGCTGCGTCTTCTTGTTGCGGCGGAACATCATAAAGATGAACACACCGAGCATGACGAACAGGAGAATTGACATTGGATCCAAGGGGAATTCCGTCCTTTTATTTGCCTAGCTGATTTTTCCAGCAACATCGGCTTCGCTCCGGCCGGGGCAGAACTGTCAGGCAGGCAGGGGCCTGACGGGTTCCTTCCCCAGCGACGCAGGCGGCGTGTGCAGCCCGCGAAGCAAAGACCCGAACGTGCCGAGCGTCATACCAGTCTAAAGGGAAAAGCTGAAGGGAGCCTGCTACTGGCTTTGCGGGACCCAGTTATCGTTGTCGTCGGGCTCATCTCCCGCGGTATCAAAAAGGTCCAGCGGCTCCTGCCCGAAAACGCCGGACGGGATCGCGTAGCCGAGGTGGGTCCAGGCCGGGGCCATCGCGATCCTTCCGCGCGGCGTGCGGCCCAGCAGCCCCTCGCGGACCAGGAAGGGCTCCGCCACGGTCTCCACGGTCTCGGTTTCTTCGCCGACGGCGATGGCCAGGGTGGACAGACCCACGGGGCCTCCGCCGAACTTGGTGACCAGTGCTTCCAGGACTGACCGGTCCAGCCGGTCGAGCCCCTTCTTATCCACTTCATACATGTCCAGGGCCGCGGACGCCGCGCGAGCGTCGATCTGTTCGATGCCGTGCACCAAAGCCCAGTCCCGGACGCGCCGCAGCAGCCTGTTGGCGATACGGGGCGTGCCGCGGGAGCGGCCGGCGATCTCGCTGAACCCGGCGGAGTTGACCTTCAGGTCCAGCAGCCCGGCGGAGCGCCGCAGGACAAGCTCAAGCTCGGCAACGGAATAGAACTCCAGGTGCCCGGTGAAGCCGAACCGGTCGCGCAGCGGCCCGGGCAGCAGGCCCGCACGGGTAGTGGCGCCGACGAGGGTGAACGGCGGAAGTTCAAGCGGAATGGCCGTGGCGCCGGCGCCCTTGCCCACCACGATGTCCACCCGGAAGTCCTCCATGGCCATGTAGAGCATTTCTTCGGCCGGCCGGGACATCCGGTGGATTTCATCCAGGAACAGGACCTCACCCTCGGACAGGGAGGAAAGGATGGCAGCGAGGTCTCCGGCGTGCTGGATGGCGGGGCCGCTGCTGATCCGCAGCGGCGCGTTCATCTCCGAGGCCACAATCATGGCCAGCGTTGTTTTGCCGAGCCCGGGCGGACCCGAGAAGAGCACATGGTCAGCGCTCCGGCCGCGCATGCGGGAGGCCTGCAGCACGAGCGACAACTGCTTCCGCACCCGGTGCTGGCCCACAAAGTCATCGAGGTTCTTGGGCCGGAGGGCGGCCTCGATGGCCCGCTCTTCCGGCTCCTCCCCCGCGGCCACCAGGGACGGTTCAGCCACGGCTGCCTACACGGTTGCCGGCGCGCGCCCCGTCCTGGCCAAGCCAGCGCAGGGTGGTCCGCAGGATTTCCGGCACATTGCCGCGGAAGGACACCTCAGGATCTTCCGCCAGTGCCTTGTCGATGCTGGAGGAGGCGTCCTTTTCGGACCAGCCGAGGCTTGTCAGCGCGGCCACCACCTGGGGTTTCCAGGCGGCCTCCGCGGCGGTAGGCGCACCCGCTGCAGCGGCAGTCCCGTGCGGCACCAGCTTGCCCGCGAGCTCCAGGACGATCCGCCCGGCCACCTTGGGACCGATGCCGGGCACTTTGGTGAACGTCTTACTGTCGCCGGTGTGCGCCGCCACCCGGATGGCCTCCGGATCGTGGACAGCAAGAACTGCCAGCGCCAGCCGCGGGCCGACCCCGCTGACACTGAGCAGGATGTCGAAAACCTCCCGCTCGTCGTCGGACGCGAAGCCGAAGAGCGTGAGCGAGTCCTCCCGCACGATCAGGGAGGTGAAGAGCTGCCCCTCCTCCCCGGTGCGGAGCTTGCTGAGGGTCTGGGGCGTGGCGTTAACGCTCATGCCCGCGCCGTTGAGGTCAATCACGGCCGTGGACAGGCCTACGTGCGCTACGGTTCCGCGAAGGAAACTGATCAAGGCCGGGCTCCTGGTGTACTGCCGGGCTGCACCTGGGTAGAGGGCAGGACCGGTTATCCGAACATATCTACGAATACCCTAGCAAGCAGCCAGGACAATCAGCGGGCACGCCGCACCTTCGCCTCCGCTTCGGCCCACGCCCGCTGGGCCGGCGTCAGCGCGGAACTGCCGGGCCCCGTGGTGGCGACAGCAGCGCCGCTGCCTGCCCGCCACGCATGGGTGATGGCCAGGGCCAAAGCGTCTGCGGCGTCGGCCGGGCGCGGCGGCGCATCCAGCCGGAGGATCTTGGTGACCAGCTTGGTCACCGCATCCTTGTTGGAGGAACCGCTGCCCGTCACTGCCGCTTTAACTTCCGACGGCGTATGCAGCGCCACGGGGATTCCGCGGCGGGCGGCGGCGGCAATGACCACGCCGGACGCCTGGGCCACACCCATCACCGTGCTGACGTTGAGCTGGGAGAAGACACGTTCGACGGCGAGCACCTGGGGCTCGTAGCGGTCCAGCCACTCGTCGATGGCCAGGGCGATCACCAGGAGCCGCTGGTCCAGCGTCTCCTGGGGCGAAGTACCCACCACGCCCACGGCCACCATGGTGGCCCGCCTGTTCCGCTCGACGTCCACCACCCCGATGCCGCAACGGGTCAGCCCCGGGTCAACCCCGAGTACGCGCAGCGTCACGGGCGTGCGGTTTCAGCTGGCACCGCCGGGCGTCACTCTGCTTCCAGGGCAGCCTGGACTTCGTCGCTGAGGTCGGCGTTGCTGTAGACGTTCTGGACGTCGTCGAGGTCTTCGAGTGCGTCGGCAAGCTTGAGGAACTTGCGGGCGCCGTCGACGTCGAGCTCCACCTGCATGGAGGGGACGAACTCCACCTCGTCGGTGTCGTACTCGATGCCGGCTTCCTTGAGGGCTTCACGGATGGCCTGCAGGTCACCGGGTTCGGAGTGGATCTCGAAGGTCTCGCCGTTGTCCTTGACTTCCTCAGCGCCGGCGTCGAGCACCGCCATCAGGACGTCGTCCTCGCTGAGGCCGTTCTTGGGCAGGTTGACGACACCCTTGCGGGCGAAGAGGTAGCTCACGGAGCCGGGATCGGCGATGGTGCCGCCGTTGCGCGAAATGGCCAGGCGCACCTCGGAGGCGGCACGGTTCTTGTTGTCCGTGAGGCACTCGATCAGCAGCGCGGAGCCCTGCGGGCCGCGGGCTTCGTACATGATTTCGGTGTAGTCCACCACTTCGCCGGTGAGTCCGGCGCCGCGCTTGATGGCACGGTCGATGTTGTCATTGGGCACCGAGGTCTTCTTCGCCTTGGTCACGGCCAGTTCCAGGCCGGGGTTGCCGGCGAGGTCCGGGCCGCCCATCCGCGCGGCAACTTCGATGTTCTTGATCAGCTTGGCGAACGACTTTGCGCGGCGGCTGTCAATAATCGCCTTCTTGTGCTTGGTCGTCGCCCATTTGGAGTGGCCTGACATGCTTTACGCTTCTCCTCTGATCATGCGGATAAAAAGTTCGTGTACGCGTTTCTCCCCCGTCACTTCAGGGTGGAAGGAAGTGGCCAGCAGCCGGCCTGAACGCACTGCAACAATTCTAGCCGTCCCGGGCAGCGGGACCGCGTGGGACGCGTGCTCCGGATCAGCCGGCTCCACCTGGGCAAGGATTTCCACGTCAGGTCCTGTGCGCTCCACCCAGGGTCCGCGGATGAAGACCGCGTGGACGGGGGGGACGCCGGATTCCGTGGCGCTGAAGTCCAGTCCCTTGAAGTCCAGGTCCGTCTCGAATGACTCGCGCTGCCGGCCGAACGCGTTGCGGCGCACGGTAATGTCCAGTCCGCCGAACGTCTGCTGCGGAGCGCCGGAAAGGTCCGTGGCTGGATCGGCGATATCAGAGGCCAGCAGGATCATGCCGGCGCAGGACCCGTATACCGGCAGGCCGTCGGCAATGCGTTCCTTGAGCGGTCCGGCGAGGTCGAAAGCACGGGCGAGCTTATCAATGGCGGTGGATTCGCCGCCCGGAATTACCAGGCCGTCCAAGCCGTCCAGCTCCGTGGGACGGCGGATTCCCACCGCCTCCGCGCCGGTCGCTTCGATGGCCCGGAGGTGTTCGCGGAAGTCACCTTGGAGCGCCAGCACGCCGATCCGCAGCCCGGATCCAATGCGCGCGGAAGCAGCTGAAAGGGAATTTGTCATCCATCCAGCATACGGCTCGGACGCTTTCCGGCCGTCCGCGAGGCCGTCCCCGGCAGCAGCTGTATGCCGTTGCTGGGATATATTCGAACCATGTTCTCCTTCAGCGTTCCGCTCGGCAAGCTGGTCCGCCGGGCCTCCCGGCTCCGGGGCGGCGGGTCTGCCTTTCCAGGGCTGGTGGTCGAAAAAATCGATCCCGGCTTCATGCGGCGCACACTCACCACCCTCCCCCACGGCGTCGCCGTCGTCAGCGGCACGAACGGCAAAACCACCACCACCAAGATGGTGGTGGAGCTGCTGGAGAGCCAGGGGTTGAAGGTTTTCACCAACCGCACCGGGAGCAATTTCACCCGCGGGGTGGCGGCGGCCCTGCTCGGCGCGGTGGACTGGCGCGGCCGGCTCGACGCCGACGTCGCGGTCCTGGAACTGGACGAGGCCCACGCCGTTCATTTCGTCAACAGCGTGCCCCCGCGCTACTGCCTCCTTCTGAACGTCCTGCGCGACCAACTGGACCGGTTCGGCGAGATCGACAAAACCGCCCAGCTGCTCCAGCACATCGCCGCGAAAACCACGGGGACCGTGGTACTGAACCGCGAAGATCCCCGCGTTGCCCGGATCGCCGCGACGCTGACGGGGCAGGAAGTCAAGTACTTCGGCCTGGACGATTCGCTGCTGGGAACCTTCCCCAACGACGACGACATGCGCGCCGCTCCCGGAAGTCCCGCCCCGGCGAACCTGCCGGAGAAGCCCGCGGCCGACGTCGTACTCCGCAAGGTGGGCGCGGACAGCGCGGAGTTTGAGTACGACGGCGGCACTGTTACCACGGGCATGAAGCTGCGCGGGGTGTACAACGTCTTTAATGCGGCAGCGGCGCTGACGCTTGCGCGCAGCATTTGCGGCGGCGGCGCAGCCACCGCAAACCACGCCACCCTGCTGGAGGCCCTGTCCAAGGTTGAGCCGGCGTTCGGCCGCGGCGAGAGCCTCACCGTGGACGGCCAGCCGCTGGACCTCGTCCTGGTGAAGAACCCGAGTGGCTTCCGGCTGGGACTGAAGTCCTTCCCCGCCGGCGGTTACGCCACAATGATCGCCATCAATGACAACTACGCCGACGGCCGGGACATGTCCTGGTTGTGGGATGTGGAATTCGACTCCCTGCGCGAAGGCGGAGTGGACCACGTGACCGGATCGCGTGCCTACGACATGGCGCTGCGGCTGCAGTACGACGACGTCCCGATCGGCGCCGTCGAGACCGAGATCGCGTCCGCCCTTGCCGCCTTCATCCGGGAAGCCAAGGGCAAACCCAAGCGCGTGTTCTGCACCTACACCGCCATGCTGGCGATCCGCCGCGAGCTGTCCAAAATCACCACCGTGGAGGTTGTCTCTTGAGCCAGGCAGGCGCGGATTCCGCGAACGCAAGCAAGGGCACCCTCCGGGTAGTGCAGCTGTATCCGCGTGACATGAACATTTACGGTGACTGGGGCAATGCGCTGGTGCTGCAGCAGCGGCTCCGCTGGCACGGCTATACCCCCGAACTGCTCGAATACAACGTGGGTGATCCGTTCCCCGCGGACGTGGACATCATTGTGGGCGGCGGCGGCCAGGACAGCGGACAGCTGGTCATCCAGGACGACCTCCAGGCGCGGGCCGGAACGTTGAAGGACCTCGCCGAGGACGGCGCCCCGATGCTGGTGATCTGCGGGCTTTACCAGCTTTTCGGCCACTTCTTCAAAACGCGTACCGGAGCAGTCATCCCAGGCATAGGCGTCCTGGACGTGGAAACCCACGGAACCGACGAACGGCTTATCGGCAATGTCAAGGTGGCCACCCCGGAGTTCGGCGAAGTCCTCGGTTACGAGAACCACAGCGGCCAGACCCGGCTCGGCAGCGGAGTGCGGCCCCTCGGCACCGTTGCCAAGGGCACCGGCAACAACAGCAGCGACGGCCACGAAGGCGCCCGCTACCGGAACATCGTGGCGAGCTACCTGCACGGCTCGCTGCTGCCCAAGAACCCGGCGATTGCCGATTTCCTGATCCGGACGGCTGCCGAGCGGAAGTTCGGTACCTTCGAACCGGGCCACCCGGATGACCGCTTCGCGGAGCTGGCCAGGGAGCACGCAGCGCGCCGCCCGCGCTGATTACCCTGCCGTCCCGCGTTACCCCCATCCAGCATTACCCCCGTCCAGCGGCCGACGGCGGCACGTGCCCTCGCCGGAGAAGCCTAGGGTTCGTGGCTGATCAGGAGCTCGTGGGCGCCTGCCGCTGCCGCTCCGCGCGATTCCACAACACTGCTGGTCCGCTGTCTGGTGGCGGCGTCGGCTTCCGGCCCGGCACAGGGCCCTTGCGGCGCGTCGGCAGCTACCGAACACCAGCGGTACGGATCACGGACCATGACCGACGGTGCCCACGCGAGGTCCGTGGCTGACCATTTTCCGGCGGCGTCCTGGCCAAACTGCACCCTGACCAGCAACCCCTCGTTGTTGACGGTGTACCAGGGTGAAAGTTCGGTGATGCCGTTGCCGAGGCCGTACACGATCCAGGTGCCTTTGTAGTTTTCGATCGGCAGCACCGAGTGGGTGTGGTGCCCGTAGATCAGGTTGAACTGCCCGCTGTCCACCAGCGCCTGCGCAACCTCCTGCTGCTGCTCATTTGGTTCAACCGCATATTCTTCACCGGCATGCATCGCACCCAGGACGATGTCCGCCCCGAGCTCCCGGGCCTTCACGGCCTTGGCGATCATGGCCGGGGCGTCCAGCATGTCGACCTGCCACGGGTAGTCGGGGACCAATCCGTTGAGCCCGTAAGCAGCCTCGATGATGGCGACTTTCGCTGCCTGCGTCTGCATGATGAGGATTCCCTGGGACTCAGTTTCCGTCCGGTATGAACCCGTGTGTTTGAGGCCGGCAGCATCGAGGGCATCAAGGGTGCGCAGCAGACCGTCGGTGCCGCGGTCGATGGTGTGGTTGCTCGCGGTGGTGCATGCCTGGTAGCCCACGTCCTTGGACGCGGCGATGATCTGCGGCGGTACGTTGAAGGACGGATACGCGGAGAACGGACCTTCGGGGCCGGCCACAGGCGTTTCCTGGTGGCAGATGGCAAGGTCACTGTTGTTGATGTACCGCCGTTGTCCTTCGAGCAGCGGCACAAAGTCCAAGCCGGGTTTGCCTGCTGCAGCCGCATCCTGCTGGGCCTGCTGCCAGAGCTGGGTGTGGACCAGCATGTCGCCGGTAACCAGCACCGAGGTGCACCGCAACACTGGGCAGGCCGGGCCCTTGCCGGGTGTGGGAGTGGGGGTTGGCGTCGGGCTGGGGGCCGGAGCAGCGGCAGTTGACGTTCCTGGACCGGGGATGTGGGAACCGGACACAGCGGGCCGCGGCGTCTGTCCGTCCTGCTCAGCGACCAGACCACAGCCGGCCAGGGCGGCAGCTGCGAACAGTGCGCAGACGGTGGCGCGGGTGCGCACGGCGGCGCCACCCCAACTAATCCCCATAGCGGTCATTGTAGGTACTGCCGCCGGGCGCCACGGGCATTTGGGGTCGTTGAGAAGGCGTGCCCCGTATGGAAGATTTACGGCATGACGAACCCCCTGCTTCAACCCAGCCCGCTTCCGTTCGGCCTGCCGCCGTTCGGCGAAATCCAGGCATCGCACTATGCCGAGGCCGCCGAAGCCGGATTCGCGGAGCACCTTGCCGAAATCAGGGCCATTACGGAAAACCCGGAACCGGCCGGCTTCGAGAACACCGCGGTGGCGATGGAGCGGTCCGGCCAGCTGCTGCAGAGGGTATCTGCCGTGTTCTTCACACTGGTTTCCGCGGACGCAACGGATGACATCCGGGATCTTGAAACAGAACTTTCCCCGCGCTTTTCGGCCCACCAGGACGAGGTCTTCCTGAACCGTGGGCTGTACGAACGCTTCGCTGCCATCGACACGTCCGGCCTGGATGCGGAGTCCGAACGCCTGGTGGAAGAGTATCTGAAGGAATTCCGGCAGTCCGGCATCCAGTTGGACGAGGCCGGGCAGGAGCGGCTCAGGGAGCTCAACGCGGAACTCTCCCGGTTAGGCACTGAATTCGGCCAGCGGGTCAAGGAAGGGATGAAGTCGGCGGCCCTCCTGCTGGATGACGCCGGGGACCTGGCCGGTATGCCTGCCGACGATGTGGCACGGGCCGCGGAAGCTGCGCGGACTGCGGGGCATGAGGGGAAGTTCCTCCTGACGCTGATCCAGCCCACCAACCAGCCCGCCCTGGCCGTCCTCGAGAACCGGGACATCCGCCGTCGGCTCTTTGAAGATTCCGTGGCGCGCGGAAGCAGCGGCGGCCCCCTCGACGTTCTGGATCTCGCGAGATCCATGGCGGGCCTCCGCGCCGAAAAGGCCGCCCTGCTGGGCTTCGCCAACTATGCCGAACTGGTGGTGGACCGCCAAACCGCGCCCGATTTTGCGGCGGTCCAGTCGATGCTGAACCGCATGGCGCCCGCCGCTGTCCGCAACGCCGACCGTGAGGCAGCAGCCCTGGCCGAGGCAGCAGGCCACCCTCTGGAGGCCTGGGACTGGGCCTACTACTCCGCAACAGTCCGGCGGGAAAAATACGAGGTGGACGAGCAGGCCCTCCGCCCGTATTTCGAGCTGGAACGGGTCCTCACGGACGGCGTCTTTTTCGCCGCCACGTCCTTGTACGGCATCACCTTCCACGAGCGGACGGACCTTGTTGGCTACCACCCGGATGTCCGCGTCTGGGAGGTACGGAATGCGGACGGCAGCGTTTTGGGCCTGTTCCTGGGCGACTACTACACACGCGAGTCCAAGCGCGGCGGTGCCTGGATGAATTCCCTGGTGGAACAATCGGAGCTGCTCGGAACCGCACCCGTGGTCATCAACAACCTGAACATCTCCAAGCCACCGGCGGGCGAACCCACGCTGCTGACCCTCGACGAGCTGCGGACCACGTTCCACGAGTTCGGCCATGCCCTGCACGGGCTGTTCTCCAAGGTGACCTATCCGAGGTTCTCCGGCACTGCTGTCCCGCGCGACTTTGTGGAGTACCCGTCCCAGGTGAACGAAATGTGGATCATGTGGCCGGAGGTGCTCGCCAACTACGCGAAGCACTGCAAAACCGGGGAGCCGCTCCCCCAGGACATCGTGGACAAACTCAACGAATCGCGGCTGTGGGGTGAAGGCTTCGCCACCACCGAGTACCTGGGCGCGGCCCTGCTGGACCTGGCCTGGCACGTCCTGGGAGCCGCCGAGGTGCCCGAGGACGCCGTGGCTTTCGAGGACAAATCCCTCGCGGCCGCCGGCATCGCCCATGCACTGATTCCGCCCCGCTACCGCACAGGGTACTTCCAGCACGTTTTTGCCGGCGCGGGCTACGCGGCCGGCTACTACTCCTACATCTGGAGCGAGGTACTGGACGCCGAGACCGTGGACTGGTTTACCGAGAACGGCGGAATGACCCGGGCCAACGGCGAACGCTTCCGGCAGGAGCTCCTGTCCCGCGGAAACAGCCGGGACCCCCTCGACTCCTTCCAAGCCCTCCGGGGCCGCGAAGCCAAACTGGAACCCCTCCTAAAACGCCGCGGCCTCGAGTAACCCCCAACCGGAGTTTTTGTCCAGATATGCAGGCTTCGAGGGGGTTTATGCCTGCATATCTGGACAAAACTCC
>NZ_CAQI01000041.1 GCF_001046895.1 Pseudarthrobacter siccitolerans | reverse complement strand
GGGTTTATGCCTGCATATCTGGACAAAAACTCCAGGGAAAGGACGACGGCGGCGGGTCACCCACAAGGTGACCCGCCGCCGTCGTACATAAAGACGCAAGGCGACCACTTAGCGACGGACGGCGTTATCCGGCAGCGTGCGTAAAAGGGCCCCCGCGCCCCAGCCAGCTACAAAGCTGCCAGGAGGGCGCGGGGAATAGCACGCAGAGGATGACGCCGCCCGGCACCCCAAAGGCGCCAGAAAAGCGATTTACCAGCCGCGCTCGGCGAGGCGGTGCGGCTGGGGGATCTCGTCGACGTTGATGCCCACCATGGCTTCGCCCAGGCCGCGGGAGGCCTTGGCGATGACGTCGGGGTCGTCGAAGAAGGTGGTGGCCTTCACGACGGCGGCGGCGCGCTGGGCGGGGTTGCCGGACTTGAAGATGCCGGAGCCGACGAATACGCCGTCGGCGCCGAGCTGCATCATCATGGCGGCGTCGGCCGGGGTGGCGATGCCGCCGGCGGTGAACAGCACCACGGGAAGCTTGCCGGCAGCGGCCACTTCCTTGACCAGTTCGTACGGGGCCTGCAGTTCCTTGGCCGCAACGTAGAGCTCGTCCTCGGGCAGGGCTGCGAGCTTGGCGATCTCGGAGCGGATCTGGCGCATGTGCCCGGTGGCGTTGGAGACGTCGCCGGTGCCGGCCTCGCCCTTGGAGCGGATCATCGCCGCGCCCTCGTTGATGCGGCGCAGCGCCTCACCGAGGTTGGTGGCACCGCAGACGAACGGAACCTTGAAGTTCCATTTGTCGATGTGGTTGACGTAGTCGGCCGGGGTGAGGACCTCGGACTCGTCGATGTAGTCCACGCCGAGGGACTGCAGGATCTGGGCTTCGACGAAGTGGCCGATACGGGCCTTGGCCATGACGGGAATGGACACGGCGTCGATGATCTGGTCGATCATGTCCGGATCGGACATGCGGGACACGCCGCCCTGGGCGCGGATATCGGCCGGAACGCGTTCCAGCGCCATCACAGCAACGGCACCGGCATCTTCGGCGATGCGGGCCTGCTCGACGTTGACGACGTCCATGATGACGCCGCCCTTGAGCATCTCAGCCATGCCCCTCTTCACGCGGCTGCTGCCCGTGACGCTGTTCGCGGACGAACCGGCCTCGTTGCTTACATCAGGTGTAGACACAAAAACCCCTATGGGTAGATAGATGACCTTCGCCGGGCGTGCAGGGCGGCAAGGAGATGCCATGTTTACACACACCGGGTTGCCGGATCCATTGACCGGGCAGTCCTAATACTAGTCTCACCGCGGCCGGCCGGCTGAATCCGTGTTAATCCGCCGGGGACGGTTCCGCAAGAGCCTGGCGGCGCACCGAAGCCACGCGCTGGACCACCGTGATGAAGCTGGCGAGGGCGAGCAGCGAAAGCGTCACCAGCAAAACCACGCTCGGGAGGCCCAGACCTGTAAATCCGGTGACCACCAGAACCGAAACCAGGCGCTCCGCGCGTTCGGCGATGCCGACGTTCGCGGTGAATCCCAAGGACTCGGCTTTTGCCCTGGCGTAAGAAACCACCATGCCCAGGACAAGGCAGACGGTGGCCATCATCGCGATGGGAACATTGGCTCCGCCGGTGAAGAACCACACGGCGAGCCCCGCGAACAGGGCACCGTCGGCGATCCTGTCCAAGGTGGAGTCGAGGAAGTTGCCCCAGCGGCCGCCCACCGCCTGCATCCGGGCCATGATGCCGTCCAGGACATCGGAGAAGATAAAGGCTGTGATGAACAGGGTTCCCCACCAGAGCTGGCCCACGGGGTAGAAGACCAGGGCCCCCACCACCACACCGGCCGTGCCGATGATCGTGACGGCATCGGGTGAAACGCCTATACGCAGGAGCCAGCGGGCAAACGGGGTGAATAGTGCCGTGAAGAACCCGCGCGCGTGCTTATTCAGCATCCGTCTCCCCGGGCCAGGCGTCGGCGACCTGCTGGCGGACCTCATCAAGGGTCTGCGTTATCGCCTTGGTCTGGGCGATGATGGGGAAGAAGTTCCCGTCGCCGCCCCAGCGGGGAACGATGTGCTGGTGCAGGTGCGCGGCGATGCCTGCCCCGCCCACCACACCCTGGTTCATCCCCAGGTTGAAACCGCCCGGATTCGCCACTTTCCGCAGGACCCGCATAGCGGTCTGGGTAAGCTCGGCGAACTCGGCTGTCTCCTCCACCGTCAGGTCCGTGTAGTCCGGGACGTGGCGGTACGGGCAGACCAGGAGGTGCCCGGGGTTGTACGGAAACAGGTTCAGCACCACGTAGCAGGTCTTTCCCCGGTAGACGATGAGTGCTTCCTCATCGCTACGTGCGGGCCCAACGCAGAACGGGCAATCGTTTTCGTTCTTGAACTGGTGCTGGCCGCCTTTGATGTAGGCCATCCGGTGCGGAGTCCACAGGCGCTGGAAAGCGTCCGGGACACCGGCGAGGTCAAAGTCGTCGGTAACGCCGGCATCCCCCGGATACCCTGCGCCTGTGTTCTCCTGCACCGTACTGTTCCGTTCCGCTAGCTGGTCCGGTTCCGGACGGCTTCCGTGATCCGCTTGACTGCCTCGGCCACGGGCACGCCGTTGTCCTGGCTTCCATCCCGGAATCGGAAGGAGACCGCGCCCGCCTCGGCGTCGTCACCGCCGGCGATGAGCACAAACGGGACCTTGTCCTTGCTGGCGGTGCGGATCTTCTTGGGGAAACGGTCCGAGGAGGTGTCCACCTCCGCACGGATCCCTGCCGCCTTAAGCTGATCGACGACGTCGAACATGTACTCGTTGAACGTCTCCGCCACCGGGATGCCCACCACTTGGACAGGTGCAAGCCATGCCGGGAAGGCGCCGGCATAGTGCTCGGTCAGCACACCCATGAACCGCTCCACCGAACCGAACAGCGCACGGTGGATCATCACGGGACGCTGGCGGGTGCCGTCGGCGGCCTGGAACTCCAGCTCGAAGCGTTCAGGCAGGTTGAAGTCCAGCTGGATGGTGGACATCTGCCAGGTGCGGCCCAGCGCGTCCTTGGCCTGGACTGAAATCTTCGGGCCGTAGAAGGCCGCTCCGCCCGGATCCGGAACGAGCTCCAGCCCGGATTCCTGCGCAACCTCGGCCAGGGTCCTGGTGGCTTCCTCCCAGGCGGCGTCCTCGCCGACGTACTTTTCCGGGTCCTTGGTGGACAGTTCCAGGTAGAAGTCGTTCAGCCCGTAGTCCTTAAGCAGGTCCAGGACGAAGGTCAGGGTCTTGGTGAGTTCGTCCTTCATCTGCTCGCGCGTGCAGTAGATGTGGGCGTCGTCCTGTGTCATGCCGCGCACACGCGTCAGGCCGTGCACCACGCCGGACTTCTCGTACCGGTACACCGAACCGAATTCGAACAGGCGCAGCGGCAGCTCACGGTAGGAGCGCCCGCGGGACCGGAAAATGAGGTTGTGCATGGGGCAGTTCATCGGCTTCAGGTAGTAGTCCTGCGCCGGTTTGCGGATGCTGCCGTCCTCGTTGAGTTCCTCATCCACCCGCATCGCGGGGAACATGCCGTCCTTGTACCAGTCGAGGTGGCCGGACACTTCGTAGAGGTGGCCCTTGGTGATGTGCGGCGTGTAGACGAACTCATAGCCGGCTTCAACGTGGCGCTGCCGCGAGTAGTCCTCCATCTCCTTGCGGATGATGCCGCCCTTGGGATGGAAGACGGGAAGGCCTGAACCCAGTTCGTCGGGGAAGGAGAACAGGTCCAGTTCGGAGCCGAGCTTGCGGTGGTCGCGGCGCTCAGCCTCGGCAAGGCGTTCCTGGTAGGCCTTGAGGGCGTCCTTGGTGGGCCAGGCGGTGCCGTAGATCCGCTGCAGCTGCTGGTTCTTCTGGTTGCCCAGCCAGTAGGCCGACGACGACCGGGTGAGGGCGAAGGCGTTGGAGATCATCTTGGTGTTGGGCAAGTGCGGGCCGCGGCAGAGATCGCACCAAACGGTGGTCCCCTCCTTGCGCTCAACGTTGTCATAGATGGTGATGTCGCCGGCGCCGACCTCAACGTTGACGCCCTCGCCGGCCTCGGCGGCCTCGTTCTTCTTGCCCAGAAGTTCGAGCTTGTACGGCTCGTTTTTCATCGCTTCGCGCGCTTCGTCCTCGGAGACCACCCGGCGGACGAACTTCTGGTTCTGGTTGACGATCTTGAGCATCATCTTTTCGAGGGTTTTGAGGTCCTCGGGGGTGAAGGGTTCAGCGACGTCGAAGTCGAAGTAGAACCCGTCAGCGATGTACGGGCCGATGCCAAGCTTGGCATCGGGGCGCAGCTGCTGGACAGCCTGGGCCATAACGTGGGCCGTGGAGTGGCGGAGGACATTCAGCCCGTCCGGGGAATCGATGGTGACGCCCTCAACCTCGGAGCCTTCCGGCAGTTCCTGGTCCAGGTCCTTCAGCTCGCCATTGACGCGGGCCACTACGACATCACGGCGCTCAAAGAAGAGTTCCGCACCGGTTGTCCCGGTAGTCACCTTGGTCTCTTCGCCATCGACGAGAAGGGTGATCTGCTGGGCATCTGACACGGGTGTCTCCTATTCAAAGTTAAGGCTTCATAGCTTGTGGCATACGGGGACCACAGCCAGCCACCGTCAATGCTATCGGTTCGGCGGAGGGCCGGCCAAAGCGGCGCACGGCAGCGTCAACCGCTAAAACCGGTAATTGCCAGGGTCCTGCTGATCCCGTCAAGGGGATGCGGGCCGTCGCCGGCGTAGCCAACAGGAGTTGGGAAGGGCAAGGTCTCCGTTCGGCTGAGGTCCCAGGCCATGCTTGCGCTGATGCTGATTCCCCGCGGGCCCGTCCTCCTGGTGGTGCCGCGGATGAGCAGCAGCCGGGTTCCGAACAGGAGCATTCCGGCGTTTTCCTGGGCTTCATGGAAGAAGACCGAATCGATGCAACCGGTGCCGTCGTCAATGCTGATGAATACCACCCTCCTCCCGCCCCGCATGGGCGGAGTCTGGGTAGCCACCCGGACCCCGGCCACCAGGACCTCGGTCCCGTTGCGCAGGCTGAGGAGCTTGTCTGCAGTGGTCACCCCAAGCCTGTCCAGGGTGGGGCGGTGGCTTTCCATCAGGTGGCTGCTGACGTCCACGGCCATCAGGTCCAGCTCCGCCCGGACATTCTCGACGAGGGTGGGTGCTGGCAGCCCGGGTTTGACGTTACGCAGTTCCACATCCCCCAGGGGCAAGGACAATTGCCCCTCCAGCACCTCCACCCCCTTCCGCCCGCTGCCTGCACTTTGCAGTTGCTGCAGGTGCTGGACCAGGTCCGCCCGGTTGGCCATTCCGCCCGCCTCGCGGTGGAGGGAATCAAAAGCACCCAGTTGGGCCAGGCGCTTGATGCTTGGCTTGCTCAGCCGCGAGCGCGTGCGGAGGTCTGCCAGGGAGTCGTACGGCTGGCCGGCAACAATCCTTTTCAGTTCTGTGGCGGAGAGCCCGTAGATTCCCTTCAGGCTTAGCCGGATTCCCAGTTTTCCGGCATCCGGGCCCTGCCGGATCCGTTCAACCCGGTACTCCCCTTTGCTGAGGTTGATGTCCAAAGGAAGAATGGGGATCCCGAGGCGCCTGGCCTCCGCAACGAGCAGCCGCTTGGGATACATGCCCGGATCGTGTTCCCACAGCCCCGCCAGGAAGGCTTCAGGGTGGTGCGCCTTAAGCCAGGCTGACTGGTAGGTGGGCACCGCGAAGGCCGCTCCGTGGGCTTTGCAAAAACCAAAACTGGCAAAGGACTTCAGGGTGTTCCATACCTTGTCTATGACTTCAGGGGAAAAGTCCTTGGCCTTTGCATGCTTGCGGAAGTATTCCTCAACCTGGGATTCCCCGGCCTCGCTGCTGAGGGCCCGGCGGAATTCATCGGCCTTCGCCAGGCCGCACCCGGTCATCACGTCCAATGTCCGCAGTATTTGCTCGTGGAAAACCGTCACCCCATGGGTTTCCTGAAGCACCGGCTTCAGGAGGGGGTGCGGGTAGACCTCAGGGGCAAACCCGTGGCGGTGCTCCAGGAACGGCCGGACCATGTCCGATTTCATGGGGCCCGGTCGGAAAAGCGAGATGTCGATGATGAGGTCATTGAACTCACCCGGCGCCATTTTTCCGATCAGCTCGCGCTGCCCCGGGGACTCGATCTGGAAGCAGCCCAGGGTATGGGTGCTCCGGATGAGTTCAAAGGTGGGTTCATCATCCAGGGGAATGGCATTGAGATCGATGTGGCCGTTATCTGCAATGAAATCGGGCCCGGACCCGTCAGGGCCCGGGGCATGGCTTCCTGCTGCCACCACATCTTTTTTTGAGGGATGGATGCGGATGATCTCCCGCACGGCAAATGCCATGGCGCTTTGCATCCTGACACCCAGGACATCGAGCTTGAGCATGCCCATGGGATCCATGTCGTGCTTATCGAACTGGCTCATGGGCAGCCCCAGGCCGCTGGGCTGTACAGGGGTGCGTTCCAGCAGCGTGGCGTCCCCCAGTATCACACCGCATGGATGCATGGAGATGTGCCGCGGCAGGCGGTCCAGGCGTTCGGTCAGGTCCACCAGCAGGTCCAGTTGCTGGTTGCCGTGCGAATCCCGCTGTTCCACCCGGCCGGCAAATTCCCTCAACTCGGGCTTCTCCTGCAGCGCCTCACGGAACTTCGAAGCTGAGAACCGCCACAACTGCTTGGCGATGTCCCCCACGTCGCCGTCATCCATTCCCAGCGCAAGGCCGGCGTCCCGCACAGCACCGCGTGCCCGGTAGCCGTTCTGCATGCTCATGAGCGTGACGCGCTCTTTGCCAAAGCGCTCAAAAATCCGGTGGTACACGTTATGCCGTTCGGCACTCTCGACGTCGATATCAATATCCGGCAAGGTAGCCCGGTCCTGGGAAAGGAACCTTTCGAAGATGAGGTCGTGCTGCAGCGGGTTTACCTGGCTGACGTCAATGAGGTAGTTGACGAGGCTGGATGCACCGGAGCCTCTGGCGGCTGCCCGCACCCCCATGTCCTGGATCATGCGCGAAACCTCTGCCACCGTGAGGAAGTAGGAGGAGAACCCCAGGTTCCGGATGATGCCCAGCTCATGGTCAAGCCGGCGGAGCATTTCCTTTTCGCTGTTCCCGGCGATCCCGGGGAACCTCCTGCCGATTCCGGCCTGGCAGCGCTGCATCAGTTCCGTGTGCGGATCCTGGCTGATCCCGATGACCGCGGCTTCCGGCACTACCGGCTGCTTCCATCCCATGTCCGTGACTGGATCAATCCTGCACACATCGGCGAGCGCCTCTGTTTGTGCCATGAGCCGGTTGAGGTCTTCTGCGCCGTAGCCGGCCGCGGAGATGATTTCCTTACCCAGCTGCAGCATCTGGCGGGAGGATTTCAGCCAGCCCTGGCCGTTGGGCTGCAGCAGTGGTTCCTGGGCCAGTTCCGGAAGGGATTTCAGGGTCCGTGCTGAATCCAATACGTCCGCGGTTGCTGCCCCGTCCTCCGCGCAGTACCTGACGGCATTGCTGAGGATTGCCGGGACGCTGTGTTCTTCGGCGAGTTTGAGCATCCGAACGGCGTGTGCGGTGCTCAAGGGTGTTCCCGGTGCGCTGAGCTGGGAAACGATCTCGGCCACCACAGTTCCCGCGGGCATGACGTCCAGCCACTGCTTGAAGAGTGTGCGGGGCCGCAGGTAACGCCTCCCGCCCATGGCACGTCCGACGTCGGAATCCGGCCCGATCAGGACCATCAGCACCGGTTTCAGGGTATGGGGATCGAGGGTGCGGGAGGCCAGTTCCGCCCTGGTCACGGCGACCGGCACAACCCCTCCGGATTTTCCCGAGGTGCGGGCGTGGGCATCGGACACGAGCCGGCACAGTGCGCGGTAGCCGGCACCGTTGTTGTGGCCCCGGGCGAGCACCACCACCCGGCCGGCCAACTGGGTGCGGTGATCACCGTCGTCGTCATAAACGGCAAGGTCCACCCCGACGATGGGGTCAAGGCCGGCACCCATGCAGGCCTTCAGGTGCTTGATGGTCCCGTACAGGCCGTCCCGGTCGGTGCAGGCGAGTGCGCTGGCGCCGTCAGCGGCAGCGGCCTGCGCCAGTTCCTCGGGCCATGACACTCCATAGTGTGCGCTGAAAGCTGTGGATACGTGAAGGTGGGTGAAGCTCATGCTGTTCTGGGATGTAAGGCGTCGTGGATCCGCAGGAGCCGCCAGCGGCCGCTGCGGATATGGCGGGTGAGGTCAAGGGTGAGGGGCTCAAGCTGTTCATTAGGCGCGCCGGAACTTGGAGAACCTGGGCCGGAAGGAAGCACCTGCACCCGCCAGATTTCGTGGTCAACCAAACCGGGACCACTTCCCAGCGGCGCACGGGTTTCTTCTGCCCACCACTGGCGGCGCTCGTACCAGCGGACAGGTTCGGCGCATACCGAATAGGACCGGCCGGCCCAAGTAAGGGCAACCGGGTGGCCGTCAGCGCCGCAGGAGACGTCAACGGATTCGCTGAACATGCCCATGGCGCCTCCCGGACGTAAAAGTTAGAACAGAAACTGTTCGAATATATATTCGAACATCACCAGTCTACGCCTCCCTGGATCCTTCGCCTAGACGGGTCTGAGGGTGGGCGCAAGATACCAAGGCAGAGGCCCACATGGGGCGGGCCGTTGCTCCGGAAGCGGCTTAGGCGTACGATTCCGGCATCTGAGGTGCAGCCGATGATAGGCCCCAAACCGGGCCTTTCACAGCGCGCCTCTTGTTTTGGGATCCGCGCTGACTGCGCGTCAGAGTTCATTGCGACTCACCAGATCCGAGGCAAACAATGTTCAAAAAGCTAGTTATTCCAGGCAGCATCCTTCTCGCTTCGATGGCGATGCTGGGAAGCCCTGCCACCGCCGCCCCTTCCGTCAACCAGCTGTCCGGGGCCATCTTCACCACGGACGCGACCGGCACACCCGTCAACCTCAACATCTACGACTCAAAGGAGGACGTCTACCTCAACGGCGGCCCTGGCATCAACGCCCCAGACGACGCTGCGGGCCTTCCGGCGGGAGACTACTCCTACCAGGTGACAGACCCTTCCGGAAAGACGCTGCTCTCAACGGACCCAGTCGAATGCCGGCAGTTCACCGTTGACGCCAGTGGCGTCATCCAGAACGTGGCGGCTTCCGGCTCCTGCGCCCACGCCACCGGACTCAGCGACCCTCTGGAGGAAACAGGCATTACCGTCCAGCTTTTCCCGTACAACGACACCCCCAACAACGGCGGCGTGTACAAGGTCTGGGTGACCCCCACCTCCCAACTGTTGGCCCCGGACACCCAGGGCTCCAGGTATGGCTTTGTCCCCCGGTACAGCAAGACCGACAATTTCAAGGTCCGGAACCCCCTGATCGTGGAGATTGATGTGCGGTTCTGGAAGAACGGGGTAGCCATGGACGGCTACGCCGCACACTGGACCGATACCAACGGCGCCGGCAACACCAAGTACTCGGAGTGGAACCCGGCAGTCCTGGCCTTCCACGAAGCCCACTTTGAGGCGGTGGAAGCCGGTACCCATGGCATCCGCGTCAACAGCCAGCCGGGATGCAACATTGTTTCCGTGCAGCCGCCGGCCGGCAAGGCTGTCAACGGCAACCGCGGCTGGGCGCAGGTGGGCGTAAACGTGGCCGATCACACCCAAGGCGACCACACGTATTTTGTGGACGTCACATGCTCTTAGGGGACTCCTGGCCCTGAGCGGAAACTGAGCAGGAACGGGAAGCCGGAGGCGCAGCGGTTACGCCTCCGGCTTCCTTTCCAGTCACCCGTCAGGGGTGGACGGAGCGAACGGCAGGGAGCAGGATTGTGCCATGAGCACCCATGACGCACTCCTCAAACAGGTCAGCATCAAAGCCCAGGACTCCACTCTCGTGGCAACCTTCGATCTGGACGGCACTATCCCCGGTTCCGGCGCCTACGTAGTGGGCCTTGTGGCCGCCAGTCCGGACTACTCGTCGCAGCGGCGGCTGGGCATTGAATTCATGAACGGGAAGCCGATTTCCTTTTTCTCGTTCAACCATGACCAGAGCGGCGAGGAAAACTACGATCTTTCAGGCGTCAGCCACTCGGACAGCACCATCACCGGCCACTTCCCCATGGCAGCGATCAATGGCCTCGGTGAGGGGCACGTGATGACCGGCTTCAGCGAGGCTGACGGACGGGAATTCCAGTCCGGTGTTCCCGTGGAGGAAAACCTGTAACAGCTGGGCCGGTGCGGCTCAGCTGTTTTCTTTGTGGACCCGCATTTCGAGTTCGATGAAGCCGGAGATCATGGCCCGGTAGGTGGACTCGACGATGTCCGGGTCGATGTCCTTCTTCTCGGCTGCGGAGCGGACATGTTCGATGACACGCTCCACGCGGCCCGGGGCGCGGACCTCGGCGTCGTCGCCCTTGAGCGTTCCGGCAATCCGGATCAGGCGCTCCCGGCGGGCGATCAGCGTGACAATCTGGTCATCCACTTCATCAACGGCGACCCGGACGGCAGCGAGCTGTTCCTTGTCGGCCAAAGCATCTCGATCGTTCCCTTGAATTGTCGCCATCCTCTGACAGTATCGAACCATGCAGCCAAGAGTCGACTTCATTTCATTGGGCGTCCGCAGCGTTCCGGCCTCCCGCGCGTTCTACGTTGACGGCCTGGGCTGGCCGGTCCACCGCGAGGTTCCAGGGGACGTGGTGTTCATCCAGGCCAACCACGGCCTGGTGCTGTCCCTCTGGGACGTGCGCCAGATGCAGGCCGATGCCGGCGTCAGTGCTCCCGGCCCCGTCCCCTGCATCACCCTCAGCCACAACCTGCCGGGCACCGAGGACGTGGACCGGGTCATGGCAGAAGCGGCCGCGGCCGGCGCCCAGATCATTGCCGAGCCCATCACCCAGCCGTGGGGCGGGTACAGCGGCTACTTTGCGGACCCGGACGGCTTCCGCTGGGAGGTGGCGTACAACCCCACCTGGACAGTGGACGACGCCGGCACGGTCACCGTTTAGCCCCCGCGCCGGCCGGGCAGGGGCTTCTAGAAGAGGGCCTCCACCGGCCGGATGAGCTCCGGACCGTTGTTGCGCACGTTTCCCACGTCCTTGCCTACGGAATCGACGTGCCAGTCCGACGCCACATCCTTGACCCCGGACCGAACCAGGTCTACCAGCCCGGCCGCGTCGCCGGCCTGCGGGTCCAGCCACGCTTCCATGGTGGATTTGTCCATTGGCAGCGGCACGCGGTCGTGCAGCGCCGTCAACTTTCCGAACACCGTGTCCTCGCTGCCGGGCGGCGGCGTGTCAGTTGTCAGGATGGACGTGGAAAGCATCCAGCCGCCCGGCTCTCCCGCGGGCCAGGCCGGGTCCTTCCACCATTCATAGAGCCCGGCGAAAACCAGGCCATGGCCTTCCCCCGGATGCACATAGTAGGGCTGCTTGGACTTCCCCGGCCCCTGCTTCCACTCGTAGTAGCCATCAGCCGGGACTGCGCACCGGCGTGATTGGACGGCCTTGCGGAAGGCGGGTTTCTCAAGCACGGATTCGCTCCTGGCGTTGATCATCCGCGAACCGATGCCGGGGTCCTTGGCCCAGGACGGAACAAGTCCCCACCGCGCCACGTGGAGCTGACGCGCCTGCTTCGGCGCAGGCCCTTCATCAATCAACCGCTCCAGGACGATGGGCACGGCGTCCGTTGGCGCAACATTCCACGACGGCGGGATGTGCACCTCCTCCTCCAGCTCGGCGTCGAACTCAGCCAGGAGGTCCCCTACAGCACGTGCCATCACATAACGTCCACACATGGCTCCAGCATGACACCGGCCCTCCGAGCTGTCATGTGAAGCGCCGGGAACCGGGGAATACGGGCCCGCACGCTACCGTTGAAGGTAAGGAAACAATGAACCACGCATAGGAGAAACTTATGGACTTCACTCCCGAATCCGGCACCATCACCATGTTCTCCACCACCTGGTGCGGCTACTGCAACCGGCTGAAGAAGCAGCTGGACGCGCAGGGCATCGGCTACAACGAGATCAACATTGAGGAAGTGGAAGGTACCGCTGAACTCGTGGAGCAGCTTAATGGCGGCAACCGCACGGTGCCCACCGTCCTCTTCCCGGACGGCACCGCTGCCACCAACCCGTCCGCTGCAGAGGTCAAGACCCGCCTCGCAGCCTAAGCGGCAAGGCAGCCACGGCGGCAGCCCGGACAAGCGAAACGGGACCAACTTCGGTTGGTCCCGTTTTTTGTTGCCTGCACCCGCTTTTCCTATGCCCCCAGGCTGCTGAAGGGCGCGGTCTCGAGGGCGGCGTGGTCGGCGTAGGTTGCCAGGAGTGCCTCCTCCACCGCTGCCACGTCCACACCAGGTACCAGGTCATTCACTGCCCCGGCCGTGGCGGGGTCCCAGTCCAGCCCCAAGGCTGCGTACGTGTCGGTGAGGACTTTACGGATGGGCGCCGAGTTTTCCACCACGATGACGGAACTGAACAACCAGCCGCCGGCCACTACGCGCTGGGCAGTGCCCACCAGTTTGACCTGGCGGGGGCTGCCGTGTTCGTTGCCGTGCACGCTGAATTCCCCGGGGCAGTACTCGCCGGGGATCTCCCCGACGGCCGCCTGTACGCCAACGTTTCGCAGGGCCTCGGCAAACAGCTCCCCAAAGTAGCCGAACCGCCTTTTTGATCCGGCGATGGCGTCAGCATCCGGTTCGATGTGGTCCACCACCAACGTCCCCTGGTGATAGGCCGCCGCCCGGCCACCGGCACGGCGGACCAGCGGTTCAAAGCCGTTGTCGCGGCAGGCCTGCGCTGCTGCTTCAAAACCGGGCAGGCGGGTGTCCCGCTGGCCGAACGCCACCGTGGGGGCCGGCCTGTACAGGCGCAGCGTGGGGCCGATCCCGCCGGTCCTTGCCCTGGCCAGGAGCTCCAGGCCAAATTCCAGGTCCCGCCCGGCGCCCAGTGACACTTCCTGCCGCACAACTGACAGTGGGAGGCTTCCCGGATCGGCATGGTGCATGTGGCTGGGCTCCCCTGTGGTCATCGTGCAGTTCATCGTTGTGGCGGCCGCCTTCGCAGCGAGACACAAGCCGCCGGCCGGACCGCCAAACCTAGGTTACGCCGTGGCCTGCCACCTCAGATGCACCGCAGGAGTGTGTTTGTTGCCCTGCGCCTTGCGTTCGACGGCGGCAGCCGGCTCACAGCCTTGGGTTTCGTCCGCGCCGTCCCACCCACAGGCCGTGCAGCAGCGGGACTAGGGACGCAATCATCAGCCCGCTGCCCAAGGCGGGATCGTCGGCACACACCAGAGCGCCGGCGAGCAACACCGCGCCGAAGACCAGGGCTGACGCCCCGCGCCGTGCAGTGCGGTCCAGCCTGGCCACCTGCCGCTCAAGCCGTGGGTTGGCGACGGTCAGGTTGTCTTCCTCGATCCGTTCAATGAGGCTGTCCAGGCGCCGGGGCAGGCGAAGCGCGAGACCCGCGGCGTCAAGCGCCTCCCGGGCTGCATCCTGCACAAGATTGCCGCGTTCGTCCCGGAGGAGCTGCGCGGCGTAAGGTTCCACCGAGTCCCACAGGTTAAACCGGGGATCCAGGGCGCTGCACACTCCCGGGGTCAGCGACATCGCACGGATGATAAGCAGGAAGTTCTCGGGCAGCTGGAACGGCAGGGAACGGACCACGTCGCCGAATTCAACCGCGAAGTCTCGGAACTCGCGCGGATCCACCTCGCGGAGCTCTGCGAAACCCATGCCGCCGAAGCGGCCGAACAGCTGTGTCATGGCCCGCTCCAGCCCGGGAACGTCCGCCGACGGCATCAGGACGCCTACATCGCGGATAGCGGCCACCAGGCCTTTGCCGTCCCGGGCGGCGGCGGCGATCAGGAGCTTGCGCAGCCCGCTGCGCGTGGAGGCCGGAACTTCGCCCATCATGCCGAAGTCGATGAATGTCAGTTTCCATGGCTGTTCCCCGACGCCGGCAGGAGCCGGAGTGACGAAGATATTGCCGGGGTGCGGGTCGGCATGGAAAAACCCGTTGGTGAACAGCTGGTCGAACATCACGGACGCAAACAGCGGCGCCACCAGGGCGGGATCAATACCTGCCGCCCTGAGCGCTTCGACGTCCGTGATCTTGATGGCCGTGACGTCCTCGAGGGTCAGCACGCGGCGGGTGCACCGCTCCCAGGCGACGCGGGGCACCGCCGTCCGCCCGTCGTCGGCAAACTCAACGGCGAAACGCTCGGAATTGGCGGCTTCGTGCAGGTAGTCGATTTCTTCGAAGCTGGTCTGGGCGAATTCCTTAACCAGGGCCGAAACGTCAGCGCGCCTGGAGACCACGCGGAAATGGCTCAGCCATCCGCCCACCTTCCGCAGCGCCGCCAGGTCGACGTCGACAATTGCGTCGATGCCCGGACGCTGCACCTTGAGCACCACATCCTTCAGGCCGGTTTCGGCAGCATCAGCGGGAAGCAGGCGCGCCCGGTGTGCCTGCCCGAGCGAGGCTGCGGCGATGGTGGTCTCCTCCACCCAGGCGACAGCGCGTTCCAGCGGAACCCCCAGTTCCTTCTCCGCAAGGGCCCGGATGGCCGGAAACGGGACCGGGGGCACCTCATCCTGCAGGCCCGCAAGCTCGTTGGTGATTTCCGGCGGAAGCACGTCAAGCCTGGACGAGAGGAACTGGCCCACCTTGATCATCAGTCCGCCCAGGTCCACCGCGAGCACGTGGAACCGCCGGGCAAAGCGCTGCATCCGGGCTGGGCGCGTCCGTTCGGCCACGAACGCAAGCCCGATCCGCGGGAGGAGCAGCTCGAACCACCAGGTCACCGCGAGGTTCCAGGCCGCGAAGCGGAGGATGCGGCGGTACCGCGCACGGATGTTTCCGGCGCGGGTGTCTCCCGAAACAGTGTCCCCGGAAACCGTGTCCCCGGAAACGGGCACCTGATCTGCCCGGTGGGGGCGGACTGAAGGCACCCGGGTCAGCCCTGGGCGAGGATGGCGTAAATCCGGCGGCGGGCCTCTTCAAGTACCGTCACGGCCTGCTGCACCTGGTCAGGTGAACCTGTGCGGCCAACCTGCGCTGCAGCCTGCGCCAGCTCAATTCCGGCTTTGGGCAGGGACCCGGAACCCGGACCGGGCACCGGGCCTGCGGCGCCCCAGGGCGCAGCCCCGGGCCCGCCTGCCGCCTCCTCACGGCCGGCTTCGGTCAGGGAGTAGATTTTGCGGCCGTTGGATTCCTCGGCGCTGATGACGCCCTCGTCGGCCAGTAACTGCAGGGTGGGGTAGACGGAGCCGGCACTCGGTTTCCAGCTGCCGCCGCTGCGCTCCTCGATTTCACGGATGATCTGGTATCCGTGCATGGGACGCTCCGCGAGCAGGGCCAGCACGGCGGCCCGCACCTCGCCCTTGCCGGCGCGGGTGCCCCCGCGCTTTTCGAACCGCGAACGGAGCTCCTCAACGGCCTGCCAGATGCCGTCGATACTGTTTCCGCCGAAGCCGCCTGCCGGATATGAATCGCCCACGGGGGTCTCCTCTGTAAATCGCCAACGATATACAACGACACTTAACGATACATCCGGCGACTGCCTCGGGGTCAGCTTTTGCGGAGGGTCAGGATCTGTTCCGCGCGCCCGAAGGGGCCCTGCAGATCGTGCAGCACAGTTGAGGTGAGGCCGATCCCGTCCCGGCCGAAGGAGACGGCGTTGTCCAGCCCCAGCCACTCCCCTTCGGGGCGCCGGTACATGTGGACCTGGAGGTCCACGTTGGGGAAGGCGTAGCTGTCCTTGCCCGGCGGCACCCGGGCGGCGATGCCGTTGGCGGTGTCCACGAGTCCCATCAGGCGGGCGAGGTCGCCGCTGTCTGCCCTGTTCGTCAGGGGGTGGTCCGTGCGCAGCCATATTTTTCCGGCCCCGGGCCGGTGCCCTTCCGCCACCCGCATTTCAAGAGACCGGATGTAGCCGCCGGGCCAGACTGCTGAGCCGTCGTAGGGCTTGCATTCGTCCGGGCCGGGGATCACGGCGTCCTCGACAGCGGCCACTTCGGACGTATCACTGGTGACCATCCGCCAGGCCGTGGCCCGGATGGCGGTCCTGCCGCCGGCCTTCAGTTCCGCCTGCAGCAGTTCGATGGTTTTTCCCGGCCGGAGGGTGTTGGTCTCGATGTGGAATTCGCCGCCGGGAATCAGTCCGAGGATCTCGTAGCTGAGCCTGGCCATCCGCAGCCCGGTCCGCGGCTGGTGCCGCTCCAGGCAGTCCGCCATCAGGCCGGATGCAGGGGCCATGTGCTGCTCGTGGACATTCCAGGCACCCTGGGCATGGATCGTGGAGCGGAAACGTCCGCCGCCCAGGGACTGGTAGTAAAAGTTTCCTTCGGCCAGTTCAGGCAGATCGGTGGTCAACGGTGGCCCTCCCGGAGATTTCAGTGAATTCGGACTAACTCTATCGTTGTGCAGGCACGCAACCCGCACAGGTTGTTGGAGGACGCGGAGAAATGGTGGCGCCTGACGGCTGTACGCGGACTAGACTCTTGATCGGTCCTGTCAGCAACCCTCGGAAGAGGTGTTCCATGCGAGTCATCAGCTACAACCTCCGCAAGCACAAAGCGAGCGGCGAGCTCCTTGCCCTGGCACGGAACCATGACATCGATGCGCTCTGCCTGCAGGAGGTGGATGCCAGCGACCTCCCCGAGACGCTGGGCCCGCTCCACCTTGCTGACGCCACCAAGGGCAACCGGCTTGGGCTGGCCATCTACTACCGCACCAGCCGTTTTACCGCGCTGGACACCCAGTCCTTCGCGCTCAAGAAGTCGATGCATGACAGGGTCCTCGCTCCGGCACACGAGCGGCTCATCGGTACCAGGGTGGTGGACAACGAGACCCAGCATGAGCTGGTGATCGGCTCTTTCCATGCCGCACCCCTCACAGCATCGAATTCGCTGCGGCGGAAACAGATCCACGCGGCGCACGCCGAGCTGCTCAGCATGGGCCAGGGACTGATGACGCTGATGGTGGGCGATTTCAACTACCCGTTCTTCACCAAGAACCTTCACCTCCACATGAAGAATTCCGGCTACGCCCTCTCCCTCAGCAACCGGCGGACCTACACCCGCTACAAGGTTTTCAAGGGCCACTTCGACTTCGCCACGTCGCTGGGACTGGACATCGAGAGCGTTGAAACGCTCCCCCGCGGCAACTCGGACCACCTGCCCATCCTGGTGCACGCGGAATACGGCAGGGACTACTGAGCCGGAGGGCCCGGGAAGGCGAAGCCTAGGCCGGAGTACCGATCCGTTCCCGCAGTTGCGGCCAGGCGGCCGCGAAACCGGGATGCAGGTCCTTGCCGTCCACCTCTGCCAGCGGTATCCACAAAAGTTCTATGCTCTCGGGGTCGCTGATGACGGGCTCGAACGGTTCCGTCACCAGTACCACCACCGTGGTGTAGGACCAGTAGTCCAGGTCCAGCACGGAAGTGAAAAGCACGTCGACGTTTCCGGCCGGAACGGCGGCCTCTTCCCAGGCTTCGCGCAACGCGCCCGCCACCGCATCCTCGCCCTCATGCAGCGCCCCGCCAGGCAGACCCCAGGTCCCGCCGTTATGGCTCCAGACGGCGCGGTGCTGCAGGAGCACGCCCTTCGCGGGGTCGTAAGCGAGGACACCGGCGGCACCAAACCTGCCCCAGAACCGGCCGCGGTCTCCCTCAACCCAGGCGTCACCGGGATCGCGGGGACCGGTGCGGACAGGCGGGGTGGAGGACGCGGCGGAAGCCAAAGAGTAATCCATCGCTCCAGTCTGACAGGTGCCCGGGGGCGGGCGCACCCGCCCCGCCGGAGCTAGTGTCCGTTGCCGCGTTCGACGGCGAAATCACCGCCGGGGTACATGATCGTTTCGTGTCCGTCATCAAAGCGGACCAGGTAGGGCGGCGTTCCGCCCTGGCCGCGGACTTCGAGAATCACCCCGTGCCGGTCCGTGGAACCTACAGTCCTGCCGTGCACGATGATCCTGTCGCCCTGTGCTGCCTCCATGGCAATCACCTCCAGCCCCCAGACTACGACTCCGGAGGGGGAGCGGAAAGAGCCGGAGCAAAGCGCGCGTGGCAGGATTTCCCTATGCCGCTGAACCTCCTCCTGCTTGCCGATACCCACCTGCCGAAGCGCGCCAAAGCACTTCCGGCGCAGGTGTGGGCCGCCGTCGAAACCGCCGACGTGGTGTTCCACGCCGGCGACTGGGTGAGCGCGCAGCTGCTCGGTGAGCTTGAACGGCGAAGCCGCTCGCTGGTGGGGGTCTACGGAAACAACGATGGCCCCGCCCTGCGGTCCCGGCTGCCGGAGTCGGCAGCAGTCACGCTGGAGGGTGTGCGGTTTGCCATGGTGCACGAGACGGGGCAGGCCAAGGGCCGGGAAGCACGGTGCGAGGCTCTCTTCCCCGATGCCGACGTGCTGGTTTTCGGGCACAGTCATATCCCCTGGGACACCACTTCGGAAGGCGGGCTGCGGCTGCTCAACCCCGGCTCCCCTACCGACCGGCGCCGCCAGCCAGCCTGCACGTACATGACGGCCGTGGTGGACGCGGGCACCTTGAAAGACGTACGGCTGGTGGAAGTACGCAAGGACAACTAACAGCCGAAGACCGGGCGCAAGGAAAGCCGGACCGCGTCCGGACCGAAGGCAGATTCGGAAGAAATTCCGGGTTGGCAGCGGCCCGCCTCATTGCCTAGGCTGGAACGGTAAGCATACTTATCTTTTAGTGTTCCACCCCTAAGCACCAGGAGGACCACCATGACCGACCAGTACACCTTCCGCAACCCCGTCACCGCCTACGAAAAGATCTCCCCGCCGGAGCAGCACCAGCCCGAACCCGGCCTGGATGCGGAACTGGCGCCGAAGGCGGATCTTGGCGAGGACACCTACCGCGGTACCGGGCGGCTGGAGGGCCGGAAGGCGATCGTGACGGGAGCCGATTCCGGGATCGGTGCGGCCACGGCCATCGCTTTTGCCCGCGAGGGGGCCGACGTTGTGCTTTCCTACCTGCCGGAGGAAGAAGAGGACGCAGCCCGCATTGCCGGCATCATCGAAGCCGCGGGTCGCAAGGCCGTCAAGGTGCCCGGTGACCTGAAGGACCCCGCCGCCTGCCAGGAGCTGGTGGATGCAGCCGTGGCCGTGCTGGGCGGCGTGGACATCCTGGTGAACAACGCGGGCAAGCAGGTGGCGCAGGAGGACATCAGCCAGATCACGGACGAACAGTTCGACCACACCCAGAAGACGAACGTCTATGCGATGTTCCGGGTGACCAAGGCCGCCGTTCCGCATATGCCGGCCGGGTCCACCATTATCAACACCACCTCCATCCAGGCGTACAACCCGTCCCCCACGCTGCTGGACTACGCCACCACCAAGGCGAGCATCAACAACTTCACGAAGGGCCTGGCGCAGCAGCTGGCACCCAAGGGCATCCGTGTGAACGCGGTAGCGCCCGGGCCTATCTGGACGCCGCTGCAGGTCAGCAGCGGCCAGCCAAAGGAGGACCTGCCGGAGTTCGGCCAGTCCACGCCGCTGGGCCGGGCAGGCCAGCCGGCCGAACTCGCCCCCGCGTATGTGTTCCTGGCCTCGCCGGAGTCCAGTTTTGTGCTGGGCGAAACCCTGAACGTTAACGGCGGAAGCCCCTCGCCCTAACGGCACAAGAAAAGTACCCCCGACGGCGGTGCCTTGCGCAGGATGCGCGGCACCGCCGTCGGCATTAATCGTCGTCGCGGCCAGCGAGGAGGTCGTCGGTGGCGGGGTCCGGCTGGCCGTCGAAGAACTGCGCGAGAACGGTTTTGAACACGGTTTCCCCGGGAGCTGCGCGCAGGAACAGCGTCATGGACGAGCACAGCTTCCGGGCGTCCACGCTGCCAAGAATGTCCTCAGCGGTGCGGTCTTTATGGTTGCTGAGCACCTGGGCGCATTCGAGCAGCCGCGGGCCCAACACCGGGTGGTCCAGGTACTCCCGGGCTTCCTCGAGGGAGCTGATCGCATACCGGCGGGAGGTGTCGCTGTGCCCCAGCCCTGCCAGCTGGGGAAAAACGAACCACATCCAGTGGCCGGACTTGTTGCCCACCTGCAGCTCAGCCACCGCCTGGTCATAAATACCGCCGCTGTTCTGTGCGGCAACAAAGCGTTCCAGGTCATAGCGATCGTTCACGGATGTCTCCTTGTGGTGGGGCTTCGGATGTTGGGGGCTGTTCGAGGAAGGCGGCTGCATAGCGTAGTTGCGTATCCGGGTCTGCCCGCCACCGGGCAAGGACGACGGCGGCCCGCTGGCGGTCGCGGCCATGGAGCCGGGCCAGGAAAGGGGCCAGCACGTCCGCCAGCAGCGGGTCAACCAGTTCCCGGGTTCCGGCGGACCTCAGGAAGCCCTCCATCCGGGTCAGGTCCGAATGCCGCAGCAGCGCCGCCTTGGTTTGCAGCAGCACGATGGCGGCGAGCCGGCGCTCATAAACGGCGCGCGCACCGGGCCGCGGCTGTCCCCAGAGCGCGGACGCCAGCTGCACCACGGCGTCGTGATCAAGGTCCCTATACTTCCGCAGCGTATCGCGGACGGTGCCCCGGACGGCGCCCACTGAGGACCCGTAGGAGGTGAGCTCACCGCCCAGCCTGCCCTCGACGTCGTCCGCCCGGTACCAGGCCCCCTCGTTTTGCAGGGTGCGGTCAACAAACCCGGCAGCTGCTGCCACTACGTCCGCGGCAGTGCTCATCGGGTGCGGCCTGCCGACGCGTGCCTGATGCAGAACGGCGTCCAGGGACGCGCCTCCAGCCTTCCTTCGGCGATGGATTCGCCGCAGACGGCACAGGACCCGTAGGTGCCGTCGGCGATCCTGGCCAGGGCGGCGTCAACCTGGTCCAGCCCGTCGCTGCTTTGCTTCAGGAGTGCCGAGGCCTGGGACAGTTCGAAGGCGATGGTGGAGCCTTCCGGATCATGTTCGTCGTCCACGTTGGAATCCTGGCGGGCGGAGTTCGCAGCGGTGATGTCCGCGCGGAGGGCCGGAAGCAAGGCCAGCTTCCGCGCCCGCTCCTCCTCGAGCAGGATCCGGAACCGTTCGAAATCAGGCATGGGAAAAGCCTAGCGCCCGGTCAGTACCAGTTGTTGGACACCGAGTGGTTCCAGGCCCCGCACGGGGAGCCGTACCGGCCGCTGATGTAGCCCAGCCCCCATTCGATCTGGGTCCGGTAGCTGGTGAGCCAGTCACTGCCGGCGCTGGAGTATTTCCCGGGCGGCAGCGCCTGGGCTATGCCGTAGGCACCGGAGTAGGGGTTGGTGGCCGTAGTCAGCCAGTTCGATTCCTTGGTCCAGAGCTGTGCGAGGCACAGGAACTGGTCCTGGCCCCAGCCGTAGGCGCCCAGCCGGCCCGAGGCGTAGCTCTTCGCCCCTGCCGGGTCATTCACGGCGCCGCCGGGAACGGAAGGCACGACGACGGGCGGCGGACTGGGTGCCACAGGCTGGGCAGGGGCGGGGGCCGGGATTGCCGGCGCGGGGTTTACCGGGGCCGGATTCCCCGGCGCTGGATTTGCAGGGGCTGGATTCGCCGGGGCCGGATTCCCCGGTGCAGGGGCGGCCGGAGCCTGCGGGCGGGCGTCTGCTGCGGCCGCCCTGGCTGCGTCTTCCGCCTGCCGGCGTGCTTGCTCAGCAGCTGCGGCGCGCTTCGCGGCCTGCGCTGCCTCGTAGGCGGCCTGCGCCGCCTGACCCTGCCGGTATGCGCCCTCAACTGCCGCCGTGGTGCCCTTGAGCGAGGCCAGTTGTGCTGTCAGCTCCTCGCTGCGCTGCCGGCTCTCCGCTACCTGGCGTGCCATCGCGTCCTGCGCGGACCGGGCGGCGTCCAGTTTCGCCTTGGCCTCACGGGACAACCGCTCCCGTTCGGCTTTGGCGGCGCTTTCCCGGGCAGCCAACGAGGATGCGATCCTTCCTGCCGATTCAGCCCTGGCCACCAGTCCTGCCGTTTTGTCTCCAACGATCTGCACGACGTTCAGTCCCTGGACACTGTGGGTCTGGATGGCATCCAGGGCAACGAAGAATCCCATGGCGGTGCCGCCGGTTTTGTAGGACTGGGCGGCGAGGGCACCGAGTTCCTTCCGGTGCCGGGACAGTTCAACGTTTGCCTGCGAGACCTGGGCCGTGAGGGCCTCCAGCTTTGCGCTGGCCGCTTGAAGCGCTGAGTCCGTGACGGCATACTCGGCCGCCGACCGGACGGCCGCTGCCCCCAGGGACTCGGACTGGGCCTGCAGGCCACCCAGCAAGTCGTTGATCCTGCTGATCTCCGTTGCCTTGCCGGCTTCGGACAGCTTTGCCTGCTGGACATCCTCCCAGGATGGATAGTCACCAGCCGGGTCCTGCTCCGCCCCGGCGGCCGGGCCAAGCCACACCGTTCCGGCCAGGGCAATCGCCAACAGCCCTGCGAGCGCGGCAGGCCTGGCGTTTGTAACGAACAGGGGCATAGTCCCGAAGCATACCGGCGGCAAGCCGGGCCGGACGGCTGAAGTTTCCACATCGTTACATTGCGGGAGTCCTTTGAGCCTGGGAATCCGCCGGCGTGGCACGCCCGGCGGACGCAAGGAGGCGGACCCTAGACTGTTGGCATGTACGGGGACGTTCCACCCGGCAGCGTCAAGGGCCGGCAGCATTTTCGGGCCCGGCTGCAGCAGATACCCGCCGCGACGGCGCTTGCCGCGGCAATAGCCGGCATCAGCTCCTGCACGGGACCGGAGCAACCGCCCACCAACGGGGGCCCGCCGATCTCCGTGGAAGTTAACCAGTCGCGGGAACAGTACGGCAAGCAGGCCATCCTGCTGCAGCTCACGAATACCACCGTCGGCCCCTTGGCGGTCGAGGAAGCCCGGCTGTCCACGCCGCTGTTCCGCGGCGAACTGCTGTGGCGGCCTGCCGCCAGAGCAGTTCAGCTGCCTCCCGGACAACCCAAGAGCCTCCCGGTCCAGCTCCCCGCACCGGAATGCGCTGACGTGTCAGCTTCGGCGGCGGGTGCATCAGTTTCCGTGCTGTTCACCGGCCCGGGGCCGTCATCAGCGCAGGAGCTGACGCTCGGTGCCGGCGATCCCTTCGACGTCCTTGGCCGGAACAACGCAGAGCTCTGCCTTGCCGCCGGCGCTGCTGCCGTGGCGGACGTCGCCCTGGACTCCTCCCTTGAGGTGGCCCCGGACTCCCGCACCGCCGTCGTCCGCCTGGTTGTTACTCCAAAAGCCCGCGTGGAGGGGGAGGCTAAGTCCCTGGTGCTGGATCACATCCAAGGGACAACGCTCCTGGCTGAAGTACCCGGGCATCCCTGGCCTAAGGGCATCAGCATTGAGCAGGGCGGCCCGCCCGCTGAATGGCGTTTGTGGATCAGGCCCGCGCGGTGCGATCCCCACGCCGTGGCGGAGGACAAGGTGGGCACGCTGCTTCCCCTCAACGTTCAGGCTGACGGACGTGAAGGGCAGCTGAAAATTGCGGCAGACGCAGTGTTACGCGGGCAACTTTATGACTTTGTTACGCGCGCGTGCGCCACCGGACAGGAAACGACATCAGCCGAGGTCAACAAAAGGTCGACTTGGAAATCCAGTCAATTGCTAAATACGAGAGCAGCCGCTCGTATGTTATCTAAATGTGACAATCGACCGGAGGGCGGGTTATGGTCTTCGGGTGTCCCTCCCAAACGGGACATTCCCATCAGTATGCCGAGCCCTGCCGCTGATCCGGGATTCAATCGCTTTCCAGCTGGCAGGGACGGGGGAACCACCTTTCCGCGGCCTCATGAGAGGCCTTGGGGTTAAGTCGATAGCGCCTCCGTTCCGTTTCGGAGCCGCTGCCGGCCGGGTATCTCCAACCCGAACCCGACAGCTCACCCCGCAGGCATGGGAGAGGCGATCAAACGTGTCAAAAAATTCCATTACCGCCCGTCACCGCGCGACTCCGGCCCGCTCAATCGCGCTCCAGGGCTTGGCTGTATCCGCCAAGTCGCTTGGCCGCCCGGCCCTCGCCGTAGCAGCGGCTTCCGGCATTGCGTTCGGTGTGGGCGCCCCGGCCCACGCAGGCGTAACCGGACCGGACACCACCGGGACCACTAACACCCAGGCTTCCGCAGCACCCGCCGCTGCCCCCGCAGCAGCTGCAGCCAACGTCCACACCGTTGTCTCGGGCGACACCCTGGGCGGCATCTCGGCCGCCTACGGCGTCAGCCTCAATGACGTCCTGTCCGCCAATGGCCTGGCCATCACCGCCATCATCTACCCTGGCGACCAGATCCAGATCCCGGGCGCCGGACAAGTTGCAGCTGCTCCGGCCGCTGCTCCTGCTCCCGCTCCCGTCCAGGCAGCCGTTGCTGCCGCTCCGGCCAACACCGGAGTGAATGTCGCTTACGCGTCAGCTCCGGCTGCCACCGGTTCGGGCGCCGGCGCTGCCATCCTGGCATCCGCCTACGGCCAGGTGGGCGTCCAGCAGGACTGCACCGCCATGGTGGAGAAGGCCCTGCGTTCCGTAGGTAAGAGCGTTGGCGACCTGGCTCCCGGCCAGTTCTTCCAGTACGGCTCCGTGGTGGGGACCCCCGCTGCCGGTGACCTGGTGATCACCGCCGGCCACGTTGGTGTTTACGCCGGCAACGGCCAGGTTGTCAGCGGCGGCGTGGACGGTTTCAAGACCGAGGTCCACTCCATCAGCTGGCTTGCGGGCGCTTCCTTTGTCCGCGTAGCGTAGCCACGCAACCCAAACAGGGGCGGCAGGCGGGATTCCCCGCCTGCCGCCCCTGTTTCGTTGTTGGTCGATCCCTTAGGTGCCACAGAAGGTCTGGTAGCTGCCGAAGTCTTCCGGGGCTCCCTCGGCGTATCGCTCCAGGCCCGGGCGCTCCTCATACGGCGCACGGACAACGTCCACGAGCCGGTTGAACGGGCCGAGGTCGCCGTCAGTTGCTGCCGCGAGCGCTTCCTCGACCAGATGGTTGCGCGGTATGTACGCCGGGTTGGCCTGGTCCATCATGCCGGCGTCGGGCTGCAGGGCCAGCCACCGCTTGGCCCAGGCATCGTAAGCGGCGAGGTCCAGGACCATGCCCCGGACGGGCCGCTGGTTTCCACGCGCTGCCTGCCCGAGGTTACGGAAGAACCGCGTGTAGTCCACGGGCCCGTCCTTGAGTATGGCGATCACACCGTCCACCAGCTCAGAGGCTTCATCCGCCTCGGGACTCCCCGCCGCGCTTTGCTTCAAACCCAGTTTCGTTTTCATCCCGGTGAACCAGGCGTCACTGTACTGGCGGCGGAACGCCCCCAGCGCTTCCACTGCCGGGGCCACGGCTTGTTCCTGGTCCTCGTTGATCAGCGGCAGCATTGCCTCGGCCAGGCGGGCGAGGTTCCATTCCGCCAGCACCGGCTGGTTGGCGTAGGCGTAGCGCCCGCCAACGTCGATGGAGCTGTAGACCGCCGCCGGGTTGAAGGCGTCCATAAAGGCGCAGGGCCCGTAGTCGATCGTTTCCCCGGAGATGGTCATGTTGTCTGTGTTCATCACGCCGTGCACGAAGCCCACCAGCATCCATTGGGCCACCAGTGACGCCTGGGCGGCTACCACCGCTTCGAAGAGGGCAAGGTAGGGGTTGTCCGCCCGTGCCGCGGAGGGGTGGTGCCGGCTGATGGCGTGATCGGCGAGGCGCCGCAGGAGGTCCATATTCTCGGTGGCGCGCGCGTACTGGAAACTCCCCACCCGCAGGTGGCTGCCGGCCACCCTCGCCAGGACCGCTCCCGGAAGCATGGTCTCGCGGCGGACCGGACGGCCGGTGGCCGTCACGGCCAATGAACGGGTGGTGGGGATGCCCAGTGCGTACATCGCCTCACTCACCACGTACTCCCGCAGCATGGGCCCGACGACGGCCCGGCCGTCGCCGGCGCGGGCGAAGGGCGTGCGGCCGGAACCTTTCAAGTGGAGGTCCCGCAGCCTCCCGTGCACATCGGCCACTTCTCCGAGGAGAAGGGCACGGCCGTCGCCAAGCAGGGGTGAGTACCCGCCGAACTGGTGGCCGGCATAGGCCTGCGCCACGGGCGTCGCGCCCGCCGGTATGTGGTTCCCCAGAAGGAGCCGGACGCCCTCCGGCGACTGGAGGTATTCCGGATCCAGCCCGAGTTCGCGTGCCAGGTCCTCATTGAGGACAAGGAGCTTGGGGTCGGGTGCTTCCTCTGCCTGCCAGGGAACAGCCAGCTCCGGGAGTTCCCGGGCAAACCGCCCGTCAAAGGTGATTGTTGATTCAGCAGCAGCTGTCATTCTTCAAGCCTTCCCTCCTGGTGTGTTTTCCGGTTGATCAGCCAAGTGACGAACCAAAGGACCACGCCGATGGCCATCAGGCCGCCGGCAATCTGGTACTGGATGACGTTCCGGCCCACCCAGGGGCCGGCCAGGAAGGCGCACAGTAATGCCGCCACAAGCGGCAACTGCCCCGGCGAAGTGAAGAATACCTTGCGGTTGGGGTCCCGCTTGCGCCGCAGCACCAAGCAGGCCACGTTGACCACTGTGAACACGCACAGCAGCAGGAACGCGGTGGTGCCGGAGAGGTTGGCCACGATGTTGCTTTTGGGGTCACTGGTGACGTAAAGAATGAGTCCGAGCGCCAGGACCGTGGAGAAGACGATGCCGGCCCAGGGCGTGCGCCGGCCGGGCAGCACCTTGCCGAGAGCGCGTGGCAGGACGTGCTGCCGGGCCATGCCGTATATGAGTCGGCTGGCCATCAGCATGTTGATCAGCGCCGTGTTGGCCACGGCAAAGACGGCCAGGAAGGGAAAGATCCTATCGATCGGGAAATCCGGCGAGCCCTTGTGCACCACTTCCAGCAGGGCGGCACCTTCGGCCTCCCTGATGCCTTCCAGCTCCGTGGGCGTGAGCACGCTGACCACTGAGACGGCAACGAGCATGTACAACAGGACGGCGATACCCAAGCCGGTCAGCATGGTCCGGGGGAAGATCTTTTCCGGGTGCCGGGTTTCTTCCACCATGTTCACGGAGTCCTCGAAACCCACCATGGCGAAGAACGCAATGGAGGTGGCCGCGGTGACCGCAAGGAACAGGCCCTTGTCCTGGTAGTCGTTGAAAACAAAAATCTCGCCGGCGTTCCCCGTTCCCTGGAACATCACAAAAAAGCCGACGCCGATCACGATGCACAGGGCGAGCATCTCCACCATGGTGAGGACAACATTGAACTTCACGCTCTCCCCCACGCCGCGCAGGTTGATGAGGGCCAGGAGCAGCATAAAGGCCATGGCGACGGCGGTGATGACGCCCTGCCCGGGCTTGCCCATCCACCCGTTGATGTCCAAGCCGCCAAACAGGTTCTGGGCCAGGACGTTGGCGGAGGTGGAGGCGCTGGTGATGCCTGAACAGACCACGGCGAAGGCCACCAGGAAAGTGATGAAGTGGATGCCGAAGGCCTTGTGGGTATACAGGGCGGCACCCGCGGCCTGGGGATACTGCGTGACGAGTTCCAGGTAGGAGAAAGCCGTCAGCGTTGCCACCACGAAGGCCAGCAGGAACGGCAGCCACACAATGCCGCCCACTGTTCCGGCCATGGTGCCTGTCACGGCGTAAACCCCTGCGCCCAGGATGTCGCCGACGATGAAGAGCAGGAGGAGCTTGGGTCCCAGGACCCGCTTGAGCTCTGGCTCCTGGCCTTCAGGAGTGACGTCATAGACTTCTTCGGAAGTTGTGCTCATTCTCGACCTCCACAACGCATTGGGCCTCTGGGCCATGCCGTGCCTACCGGATAATTCACTCTCTACCCCGTAATTGGGTTTGGCAATGAGCCCGCCCGGCTGTTCCCGTCCTGCGGCGCCGGGTCCTGCCACCGCCGTCGTTCCGGAAAAGCCACCCGCTGGAGGTCGTGAGCGGCCACGACGTTTACCCGGGCGGCACGTGCGCCCGCCTGCGCAGCCAGCGGCGTGACGTCGTCGTACCTTGACGAAAAGTGCGTCAGAACCAGGGTGTGGGCGCCGGCGCGGCCGGCCAGTTCCCCGGCCTGCCCCGCCGTGAGGTGGCGGTACTGGCCGGCGAGCGCGGCGTCGTCGTCGCTGAAGGTTGACTCTGCGACGAGGAGGTCGACACCGTCCGCCAGTTCCTCTGCCCCCTCGCAGGGAGCCGTGTCCATCACGAAGGCGAAGCGCTGGCCGCGGCGTGGAACGCTCACGTCTTCCAGCTTGACGCCGGCCAGGGTGCCGTCGCGCTGCAGCCGGCCGACGTCGGGACCGTGGATGCGGGCTGCCGCCAGGCGCTCGGGCAGCAGGGAGCGGCCGTCCGGCTCCGTGAGCCGGTAGCCGTACGTTTCGATGCGGTGCTTAAGGGGCCGTATGTCCAGCCCGTCAGCCACTGTCCCTTCTCCGCCGTGCGGGTGGAGCCGCAGGTCGATGCCGGGCGAACTGATCGACACGAGGGCGTTGACCACATCCTCGCCTGATGCGGGGTAGTGGAGATGCACCGGGTGTTGCACGCCGTCCAGTGCCATCCGGGACAGCACGCCGGGCAGCCCGTAGCAGTGGTCACCGTGGACGTGGGTGAGGCAGATACGGGTGATGGACGTGGCGGAGACGCCGGCGTGGATCATCTGGCGCTGTGTTCCCTCGCCGGGATCGAAGAGCAGCCCTTCACCGTCCCAGCGCAACAGGTAGCCGTTATGGTTGCGGGTACGGGTGGGAACCTGGGACGCGGTGCCCAGGACAACGAGTTCACGCATGGCTTTAGAGAACCAAAAAGCAGGTTCCGGGAAAGCCCGGGACCTGCTTCCTGGTTCGTGCTGGTGGCTAGTGCCGCTTAAGCATGCCCATGATGCGGTGGGCCATGCTGCCGGACCTGGCACCCATGGCGCCGGTAGTGTTCGGTGTCCGGCCCGTGGTGTTCATCCCCCGGCCCCGGACCGTCCCGCCCGTGCCGGTCCTGCCGGCGAATCGTCCAGCGGCGTTCCTGATCATGCTTCCCAAGTTCATATGAAACTCCTTCAGTCTTGATCCTGCCAACCGATATTCATCAGCGTGCTTATCAGTTTAGCCCGGTTTTATGTCTGGGCCAGAGGTCTGGCCCCCTATTCATGAGGTGCGGGTCCTTGGCGCTCCTGCCAGATGCTCCCGGTCCTAGCGCTCCAGGTCGTCCGGCTCGAACTCGCTGAGCGGGGATCCGCCGAAGTTTTCCTGGTCATCGCTGGCGTCCGCTTCCCGGCCGGTGGGATCCTCGCCGAAGTCGACGTCCGCTACCGCCTCGCCCATAGTGGGGGTCACGGCCGGGACCTGCTCATTCCCGGCGCCGTCGCGGGTGGCCGCCATGTCGTCACGCAGCGTTTGGTCGCTCAGGAAATCCTCCTCCTCGCCGGAGACTTCATCCTGCAGCAGCGGATCCTCCTGCCAGCGGTCCGGGTTGTTTTCGGCCGCACCGGGGTAGCTGTCCGGCTCACCGCTGGTGACCGGGTCAAGCTCCAGCGAAGAGGCCGCACCGGGAGTTTCGTCCAGGAGCACGTCGTTTTCCTCGACAACCTCAAGCTCGTCGTCAGGCAAGTTCTGTTCCGTCATGATGATGCCTTTCTCGTGACCGGCTTTGCCAACAATAGTAAGCATACTGACGAATAGGGTGCCGTGTGAACCCGGCGGATATTCCGGTTCAGTGGAGGAGCCAGGAACTGTCCTGCGGACCTTCAGGCTTCCGCCGCAGTTTGCGCACCAGGACAATGAAGGGCCAGGCGAGCAGCTGGAGCAGGCCCGCAGTCAACAAGAGGCCGATGATCAGGACAATCACCGGTGAATAAAGCAGAAAGACTCCAACGGCGGTTGCGATATACCCGCCGATGAGCGCCAGAACCATGGAAGCGTCCAGTGTCACAGGGCATCCCTCGAAAGATGCTGGGGAACTCAACACCCAGCCTGAAAGGTGGCCGCCTGCTTCCTAACGGTTGCTCAAGACTACTCCCCCGCCCATCCCGGCGGAAGAAGCTGCACCACGGAGAGCCCCCAATGGCATGACCTTTGGCCCTGCAACTCCCGGCGCCCGGACGGCACGGTTCCTGCAGCTGATGACAGCTGAAGGCATGGCAACCCCAAGTCCCCACCACGTAGGCTGAACCGACATACGGCGCGGGCTGGACAGGGTGAGTGGTGGCTGCAGTAATTCTGGGGTGGAACCCGAGGGATGTGGGTCGCTGGGACTACCGCGCCGTCGTCGAACACGTGGCGGAGGCCGGGCGGCACCTCGAGCGATGGAACGCTGGCCAGCACCCGGACATTCTTCCGGAGGCAGAGGTTTGGCTCCTGCTGGAGGGCAACACTGATGCTTCCAGCGGCCTGATCGGCCATGGGGTAGTGATGTCCGTTCCGGACGACGACCGGGAGCTTGGAGACGGTGGCGCGTATTTCAGCATTGCATTCGACGCACTGCTCCCGCTCGGAGAACAGATACGTCCCGACATCCTCAGCGCAGCCGTTCCCGCGGTACCTTGGGGCGGCGTGGCAGCCGGCCCGGTTGCTGTTCCGCCTCAGGCTGAGGCGGAACTTCGGAAGCTGTGGCGGGAACAGGGGCCGGCGGCGGCTATCAGGCACACCGCACTCGTTCCGGGCGCCTACCCGCCGGGGGCAGTTACCAGGATCGAGGTGAACCGCTATGAGCAGGATCCTGATGCACGCCGTGTGTGCCTGGCATTCCACGGAACCTCCTGCGCGGCCTGCGGTTTCTCCTTCGAGGCTTCCTACGGCGAGGCTGGTACTGATGCCATCGAGGTGCACCATGCAGTGCCCCCCGTGATGCTGGAAGACGGGTACATGCTGGACCCCGTGGCTGACCTTGTACCGCTGTGCCCCAACTGCCACACAGTGGCCCACCTCGGTGTGGCCTCGCCCCGGACAGTATCGGAACTCCGGAACATCATCGCCGCCGCCGGGCATCTGCGGGGCGAGGTGGTCAGTGACCTTGCCCTCGAGGCGCAGGACGATGCCCGGCGGATCCTTGAGGGGCCGCGCGCCACGAAAGACCCGGACTGAGGCAGGCGGCATGACGCGGAGTACGGAATATGGCGGTCCGCACTGGCGGCGGGTACTGGCGGCTCTCGCCAACACTGACGCGCGGACCGCCTATGCGCAAATAGTCCTCGGCGCAGAATTTCCGGCAGTGCTTGCCGGCTCGAAGGACCAGCGGCGAAACCGGGCCATTGCCGCCCTGCTTGAAGCGGGCCTCGTGGAACGGAATGCCGCCGGCGGGCTGGTGGCACCGGAAGCCATTTTCCGCGATCTTCTTGCCCAACAGCCCCGCCGCCAGGCGAAGACCGGAGTGGACCGCTTTATGCGGCTGGGGAGGATCGAGCGATATCCGGCGAACGTGGCCGAGAGGCGGGAACTCCTGGCCTGGATTGCCCGCGAGGCGATCGGGCCCGGCGAAATCCTGACCGAAAGACAGGTCAACGAACGGCTCCTGGGCTATACCGACGACGTTGTCCTGCTGCGCCGCTACCTGGTGGATTTTGGCCTGCTGGAACGGACAGCCTCGGGATCCTCCTACTCCCGGCCGGAGTAAGAAGGGGGCGGGCGGCGCTGCACCCCCACCCAGGAAACCGCAGATCCTGGCGCTACCCCTTGACGGCTACAAAACGTTTTGCATATAGTGATCCAAGCAACATACAAAACGTTTTGCAAAGGAACGCAGTCAATGGCGACAAAGGTGAACATCCGGGACGTAGCGAAAGCCGCAGGCGTCTCTGTGACCACAGTGTCACATGCGCTCAGCGACGTGCACAGCTCCCGGGTCAATGCCCGGACCGTGGAGCACATCAAAGCCGTGGCCGGCAATCTCGGCTACGCCCCCAACCGGCTGGCAAGCGGACTGCGCAACCAGCGCTCCCGGATTCTCGGCCTGGTCAGCGACGAGATCACCACCACCCCTTTCGCCGGTGCCATGATCCAAGGGGCACAGGATGCCGCCTCCGAGCACGGACACCTGCTGATGGTGGTCAACTCGGGCCTGGACAACGAACTGGAGCGGCAGGAAATCAGCGCGCTGCAGCAGCACCAGGTGGACGGCGTGATCTACGCCCGCATGTACAACCAGCAGGTGTCCATTCCTGCGGAGCTGCAGTCGATGCCCACCATCGTGCTGGACGCCACCTCCGACAAACCGGAGTTGTCCTCAGTGGTGCCTGATGAGTTCGGCGCCGGTGAATCCGCTGCAGAACTCCTGGTCACGGCCGGCCACCGCCGGATCGCCATGATCAACAACGAGGACGACATCCCGGCCGCCCACGGGCGGCTCGAGGGTTTCCGCACCGGGCTGGCCCGCCACGGCCTGCAGCTGCCCGAGGATAGCCTAGTGACCAGCCGGCCCAGCACCGCCGGCGGACGGGAAGCGGCACTGAAGCTGCTGTCCGCTGCGGAAAAGCCCACCGCCCTGTTCTGCTTCAGCGACCAAATGGCCATGGGCGCCTACCAGGCGGCCGGCCACCTTGGCCTGAAGGTTCCGTCCGATGTCTCAATTGTCGGCGTCGACAACCTCGAACTCATCGCAGACGGCCTCTGGCCGGGCCTGTCCACGATGGCCCTTCCCCACTACGAAATGGGCCGGTGGGCTGTCCTGAAACTCCTCGACGAACTCGAGAACCCCGACGCACCACGGGTGCACCGGAAGGTGGCCTGCCCGCTTGTACAGCGGGATTCGGTCGCTCCACCGAAACACTGAACCAGGGCTGTACCGCACCAGGCACAGCCCCGAAACCTTTCCCGGAAAAAGGGAACGCAGCCGTTGCAGCGGCCGCGTTCCCAGCAGGACCCCATCAATCACCCTGTCCAAACAGAAAGACTGACCCATGAACAAGAAGTTCACAAAGATCCTGGCGACCAGCATAGCCGCAGCCGCCCTCACTGCCACCCTCGCCGGCTGCGGCAAAGGCAGCTCCTCGTCCACCACCGAAGGCCCGAACGAAATCACCATGTGGACCCACGCCGCCGGAAACCCCGCGGAACTGGCGGCGACCCAGGCCATCGTGGACTCCTACAACAAAAGCAGCGGTGCGAAGGCGCAGATCAAGGTGCAGGCTTTCCCGCAGGAGTCCTACAACGATTCCGTCGTCGGGGCGGCGTCGGCCGGAAACCTCCCCTGCATCGTGGACATCGACGGGCCCAACGTTCCCAACTGGGCGTGGGCGCAGTACCTCACCCCCCTGAAACTGTCCGCCGATCTTTCCAAGAATCTCCCCAGCACCGTTGCCAAGTGGCAGGGCGAGACCTATGCGGTTGGGTACGGCGACGTTGCCTTGTCCATGTTTGCCCGCAAATCCGATCTCGCCGCGGCGGGCGTCCGCGTCGCCACCATTGAGAAGCCGTGGACGAAGGACGAGTTCCAGGACGCGCTGACCAAACTCAAGGCGCTGGGCAAATGGGATTACCCGTTGGACATGGGTACTGCCGGCACGGGCGAATGGCTGCCCTATGCGTACTCGCCGTTCCTGCAGTCCTTCGGCGGAGACCTGGTCAACCGCACGGATTACCAGTCGGCTAACGGAGCCCTTAATGGCGACAAGGCTGTCGAATGGGCCAAATGGTTCCGCGGACTGGCGGACCAGGGCTTCATGGCGACCAAGAGCGGGAAAGACTCCACCCAGGACTTCCTGAACAACAAGAGCGGCCTCCTCTACACCGGTTCCTGGGCCGGGGACAAAGCCCGTGAGGCGCTGGGAGATGAACTGGTGGTTATGCCCACGGTGGACCTGGGCAACGGTCCCAAGATCGGCGGCGCTTCCTGGCAGTGGGGCGTCACCAGCGGCTGCAACAATACCGATGCCGCGATGGACTACCTGTCCTATTCCCTCAAGCCGGAAAACGTGGCTTCAGTCATCAAGGCAACGGGAGGCATCCCCGCCACTGATGAAGCCGCGGCCCTGATCCCGGCGTTTGCCGAGGGCGGTGCCAACCGTATCTTCATGGAGTTCTCCCGCAACTACGCCGTGATGCGGCCGGAAACCCCCGCTTACCCCTTCATCGCCACCGAATTCGGCAAGGCAACCCAGGACATCCTTGCCGGAGCGGATCCGCAGGGCGCGCTGGACAAGGCAGCCAAGGCGATTGACGCCAACATCAAGTCCAACGGCGGCTACCAGAAATAGCCGGAGATCCCGGGTACGACGACGGCCGGCGAGTGCCGCCGTCGTCGTACCCCAGGTCCTGTCAAGGAGACTTTCATGACCCTCAGCCCACTTCCCACCCGTCCGCCACAGGCGGTTGCGGCCCAAGCCGGGAAAAGCAGCGGTCCCGCCCGGCGCCGCCGCCCCCGCCCCGGTTTCCTCCGCGAACAGCTGAGCGGTTGGGGCATGATCACCCCCGCCGCCGTTCTGCTCCTGTTGTTTGTGTTCCTGCCGGCCATCCTGGGCTTCGGCCTGGCCTTCACCAACGCGCGCCTGATCTCCCCGCGGCCTGTGGAATTTGTGGGGGCAGACAACTTTGCCCGGCTCTTCACCGACCCCACGTTCTGGCGGGCCCTGCTGAACGTGACGTACTTTGCGGTGGTCGTAGTGCCGGTGCAGTCCGCTCTTGCCTTGGCGATGGCCCTGCTGATCAACAAGAAGTTCCGCGGCGTCAACTTCTTTCGCACCCTCTACTTCCTGCCCGTGGTCACGTCCATGGTGGTGGTGTCACTGCTCTGGATGTTCATGTACCGCCGCGAAGGCCTGATCAACGAAATCCTCTCCACGTTCAGCTTCGGGCTCATCCAGGGCGCCGACTGGCTCAACGACCCGGCCACCGCCATGCCGGCCATCATCGCCCTGTCCATCTGGCAGGCAGCGGGGTTCCACATGATCATCTGGCTGGCCGGACTGCAGAGCATCTCCGGTGAACTGTACGAAGCCGCGCAGCTGGACGGCGCCAGCCGCTGGCACCAGTTCCGCTATGTGACATGGCCGGGCCTGAAGCACACCCGCAGCCTGGTGCTGGTCACCATCACCATCCAGGCGCTGGGACTTTTTGACCAGGTCAGCGTGATGACCCAGGGCGGCCCCCTGGATTCCACCACCACCGTCATCTACGAGGCAGTCCGGTCCGGATTCAAGCAGCAGGAAACCTCCTACGCCTCGGCCATCTCGCTCGTATTCTTCGTCCTGGTGCTGCTGATTTCCGCGGTGCAGCGCTACCTGACCCGAGAGAAGGACTGACATGCTGCAGACCCTCAAATCCGCGAAGCTGGGGAGCTTCGGAACCATGGCTGTGCGCATCCTGTTCGCCGCCGTCGCAGTTTTCCCCATCGTGTTCATGCTGGTGTCCTCCCTCAAACCGGACCAGCAGATTTTCGGTGACATGTCCTCCGTGGCGGCCTTCCTGCCCATCGGGAACATCTCACTCGATAACTACGCCGCAGTGTTCGACCGGGTGCCCGCCGCCCGGTTCATGATCAACTCCATCGGGGTGTCCGCAGTGACGGTGGTGCTGGGCATCTTCATCAACAGCCTGTGCGCCTTCGCCCTCTCCCGCATGGAGGTCCGTGGCAAGCGGATCGTCTTCGGCGCCATCCTGGCCACGCTGATTGTCCCGTTCCAGACCCTCGCGCTGCCCCTGGTGTGGTGGGTCAACCAACTGCCCTACTTTGAGCTCGACGGCTTCAGCCTGGAGTTCTCAAAGGGCTGGCTGGACACCTACCAGGTCCAGATCATCCCGTTCATTGCCAACGCGTTCTCCATCTACCTGTACCACCAGTACTTTGAATCCATCCCCAAGGAACTGGACGAAGCAGCACGGATCGACGGTGCAGGCTGGTTCAAGATCTACCGGCAGGTGGTCATGCCCCTGGCAGGCCCCGCCACGGCCACAGTAGCCATCCTGACCTTCCTGCCCGCCTGGAACTCCTACCTCTGGCCGCTCATGGTGGTCCAGTCCGAGGAACTGCGGCCCGTGATGATCGGCATCCAGTACTTTTTCCAGCTCAATGTCTCCTGGGGCGAAGTGATGGCCTACGCCTCGCTGATCACCGTTCCCGTGGTGATCCTCTTCATTGCCTTCCAGAAGTCCTTTATCAACAGCATCGCCTCCAGCGGCGTGAAAGGCTGACCATGACTTTCCCGACGACGGCTGCCGCGCCTGCCGCGGTAGCGGTTCCGGATGCCCTGGCGGTTCCCGTCATCGATCCGTTCCGCCCGGAGTTCCATTACACCGCCGAACGCAACTGGCTCAACGACCCCAACGGGCTGGTGTACCTCAACGGCACCTACCATCTCTTCTACCAGCACAACCCATTCGGCCCGGACTGGGGCAACATGTCCTGGGGCCACGCCACCTCCCGGGACCTGCTCCACTGGGACGAGCAGCCCGTGGCCATCCCCTGCGACGGGTCCGAGGCGATTTTCTCCGGCTCCGCGGTATTTGATGAGCACAACACCAGCGGGCTTGGTACGGCGGCCACTCCCCCGCTGGTGGCTATCTACACCAGCGCGTACAGTGCCGCCTCACCGCTGGCGGGCCGGCAGGCGCAGTCCCTCGCCTACAGCCTGGACGAGGGAAGGACGTGGACGAAGTACCAGGGCAATCCCGTCCTGGACCGCGCGTCCGCGGACTTCCGCGACCCCAAGGTTTTTTGGTACGACGGCGGAGCCGGCAGTTACTGGGTGATGGTCGCCGTGGAGGCAGTGCAGCGCCAGGTGGTGCTGTACAAGTCTGCGGACCTTGTGGCCTGGGAGCACTTGAGCACTTTCGGGCCCGCCAACGCCACCGGCGGGGTATGGGAGTGCCCGGACCTCTTCGAGCTGCCCGTGGACGGTGATCCTGAAGACACGAAGTGGGTCCTCATCGTGAACCTCAACCCGGGAGGGGTGGCCGGCGGGTCAGCCGGGCAGTACTTCCTGGGCGGGTTCGACGGCGTGACGTTCCGGTCCGAGTCCACCGTCACGGAGGGCCTCCAACAGGATGGCAGCCGGATGCGGGACTACGGCTGGCTGGACTGGGGGCGTGATTACTACGCTACCGTCTCGTTCAGCAACGCGCCGGACGGCCGCCGGATCATGATCGGCTGGATGAACAACTGGGACTATGCCGGATCCACGCCCACCGGGGACTGGCGCAGCGCCATGTCCCTGCCCCGGGAAGTCTGCCTCGCCCGGGTGGACGGGCAGGTGGTGCTGCTGCAGGAGGCCGTCGACCCGTTTTCGGGGTCCGAATCAGCGATCTTCCAACTCGGGCCGCAGTCCCTGGCGCCTGGCGTCCTTGAGCTTCCTGCCACTGCAGCCGTAGCGCGGATTGATGTGGAGTTCGAGCCCGGTACCGCGGACACTGTGGGGCTGGTGGTCCGGGCCGGAGGTGAGGGCGACGAGCGAACGCTCCTCACCTACGACGTTGCCGCGGGAGTGCTTTATCTGGACCGGCGCGAGTCGGGGCACGTATCTTTCCACGGGACTTTCCCCTCTGTTGAACGCGTGGCAGTGCCCTTGCAGGAAGGCCGGCTGCGGCTGCGGATCTACCTTGACCGCTGCTCCGTGGAGGTCTTCGCCCAGGACGGGCTCGCCACCATTACCGACCTGGTGTTCCCCGCTGCGGCGAGCACGGCGCTGGCGGTCTTCGCCGAAGGTGAGGGCGCGCACCTGGCGGCGCTCGCCGTCGTCGGCTGCTGAAGCAGTATGAGCGTGCCTGAAGCGGGTACCCGCGGCTCACATTAGGGGCTGACTGCGTAGTTGCCACGCCGAAAAACGGGTAAGCCATCCCCGCGGCCCCGCTCCTACACTTGATCATGGATACCATCCCGGCAGTGTTGCTGGTTTTGGCTGCGGCGATCGCCTGGCTGGGGCTGACGGTATTCGTACTCCTCCGATTGCGCCGCCGCAGGAGGGGATCCTCGGTGGTGGCTTCGGCTCCGGAGTCCGCCGATGGCGGCCATGTCCACAGGCCTTGGCGCCGCGTCCGCAGGCCGACGGGCAGCACGCCGGCAGGGCGGCGCAGACTCAGCGTCAGGAAGGTCCGCGGGTGAGGGGTTCCCGGACCCACAAAATTCCATCAAATATCTGTAACTCAACACTCACATCGCCCCCGCCGGGGTTATCCTCAAAATGCGTATCCAGTTGCGGGGGCATCCGGGCGGGGGGCTAGGCGCACCCGCGGTGTGAGTGCCGCGGGCCAGTTTCATCATTGTGTTCATTCCGGGAAACCGGGCGGATTTCAAAGGAAACGAGCATGGGCCGCCGGCACGCAGCATCTGACGTGAGTTATCCGCGCTGGATCTGGGTGGCCGCGGCGGCCGCCGTGGCGCTCCTTATTGTGGGCGGCGGATTCCTGCTGCGGGTGGTGATCTTTCCCGGCGGCTCAGGTGAGGGCGGCACCTCGGGCGGGGATGGCAACCCACCCCCGGCAGGCGAACCCTTGGCGCAGGACTCTCCTGCTGCCGCCGCCGGGGCCTCGCCCTGCATTCCCTTGACCATCCTCACGTCGCTGGAGAACGCCGACATGGTCCGCGCCCTGGCATCCGAGTACGCGGCGAAGCCCCGCAGCGTGGACGGCAAGTGTGTGACGCCGGCGGTGACGCAGGAAACCTCGGGAGCCGCAGCCAGCAAAGTGGCCGCCCGGTTCCCCGGCACTGCGTCCGCTGACAAACCCGCCATCTGGCTGCCCGACTCCTCCGCCTGGTTACATATCGCCAGGAAAGCTGCCGCCGGCAGCCCTGTCCCGGAGGAAGGAACCAGCATCGCCCGCAGTGCGATCGTCGTCGCGATGCCGGAGACCATGACAAGTACCCTCGGCTGGGATACCGATCCGCCGTCGTGGTCTGACGTCTTCAAGATGGCTGGTGAGCAGGACGTCTGGGAGCGCCTCGGCCACGGCGACTGGGGGAAATTCAAGTTCGGCAAAGCCAGCCCGCTCGTCTCGACCTCGGGCCTTATGGCCCTGGCTGCGTCTTACGGTGCCGCCGGCGGCAGCGTGGGCGGCCTGGACGGTACGGACCTGGAAGCGCCGTCCCTGGTGGAGAAGGTGCGCGCCGTGGAACTGGGAACCAGCCACTACATGGCCACCCCGGAGCATTTCCTGTGGCACGCCAGGGAGGCTGACAACGCGGGGAGCGTTTCCGAGTTCCTCTCCGCTGTGATCGTGGATGAGAAATCAGTCTGGGACTACAACCGGGGCGTAGTCAGCGAGGACGGAAAAACGAAAAAACCCGGGCCCGCGCCCAAGGAGCCCCTCAGGGCAATCTACCCGCAGGACGGCGTGCACGTGGCGGACAACCCGGCGGCAATCCTTGAGGGAGATTGGGTGGGGAACCAGCAGCGCCTTGCAGCCCGGGACTTCCTTGCCTTCGCCGTGACAGAGCAGGGCCAATACGTTGTCCAGGCCTCGGGGTACCGGAGCATCCAAGGCAACCTGGACGCCGGGGTGGCAGAAACCGGACGGTACGCCCGGACGCTCCAGCCGCTGCCACTGCCCAAGGCGGAGGCTTTGGTGGCCATGCAGGACAGCTTCCCCGAGGTGCGCAAACGGGCCAGGGCCTTGTTCCTGCTGGATGTCTCGGACTCCATGGTGCAGGAACCCGGAGTCACCAAGTTGCAGCGGGCCAAAGATGCCGTGCTGAAAGCACTGGACCATTTCACGGGGGATGACGAAATTGGACTGGCCGCCTTCTCCCATGAAGGCGACGGACCCCTGCAGCCCGGAGTCGTCAGTCCGGTGGCGCCCTTCAAGACCAACAAATCGGATATCGTCGCCAAACTTGGCGAGCTCCAAGCGGTGGAAGCTACGCCTCTGTTCGAAGCCGTGAGCCGCTTTGCGTCCGATCAGGCCAAGGACTACAAAGACACCTTCATCAACACCATCGTGCTGCTGAGTGACGGCAAAAACGACACCCGCCACCCGGGAGACCTCGGCGGGCTCTCAGAACAGCTGAGCCATCAGAACCACTCGACGCCGGTGCTTGTCTTTACGCTCGCCTACGGACCCGACGCCGACGTCCCCACTCTGCTGCAAATCGCCAAGGCCAGCGGTGCGCACTACTACGACGCCACCGATCCGACCCGGCTCGAAGAGGTACTCGGCGAACTGGTGACCAGCTTCTAGGTAAGCGCCAGGCTTCCTGCGGCCTTCGGCGCGTCTGCTTCTTCGTTGGGGGCTTCCTCGCTGGGGGCTTCCTCGAACGGCGCTTCATCGTCGTCGGGCGCCTCTGCCAGCGGCGTTTCTGCCAGGCCCAGCTCTGCCAGCAGCGAGGGATCGTCGAAGGCATCCGCAACACATCGGATCAGCGCCGGCGGCACCCGGAAATGCGTGTCGATGGTCAGCAGCCCCAGTTCCGCGAGCTCCTCCAACCGGCCCACGGCCACCTTGGTCAACAGTCCGGCTGCTTTCTTTTCTTCGTCGGGAGCGTGATCAGGTGCCGCCAGCACGCGTTCCACCAGCAGTGGTTCCGCGGTGGCCGCCGCCAGCAGGACGGATACCTGTACGGCTGCGATGGTGCGCTCCCAAGGCTGGTCAGGATCGAGCCGGAGCACGGCCTGCTCCAGGAAGCACGAGGTGAACATGATGAACTCGTCCAGCTGCTCGGCCACACTGCCGTCCAGGAAGTGTGCGGGATCCTCGAACGGCACCACTTTCGTGGGCTTGACCCTAATCAGCTCGGCCGCCTGGAGTGTCGCCCAAATCTCGGCAAGCAGGGGCACCTCGTACATGCTACGTACCGTGAGGACATCGCCGGCCGGATCCGCCTTCTTGGTACCGCCCTTGGCTGAGACACCGACGCAGGCGGCCGCCTCTTCAATGTCCCGCAGGCGGAGGGCGCCCGTTCCGGTAACAGGCTTCCCGTCACCGATCCATTGCAGCAAGGCTGTTGCTTTCTGGATCAGGGGCAGGCCGGTGAAAACTGCCAGGGCCTGGTCCTCGGGAATCTCCGGAACCTGGATGGTCTCCTGCCCGTCTTCACCGCCGGCCAAACCTTCGAAAAACTCCAGCACCTCGGCCAGGAGTTCCGCTGTCCCGGTCCAGCGGCCGGTTTCCGAGAGGAACTCGACGTAGCTGTGGACCGAATCAACGATCAGAGCAACCTGTTCCGGGTCCACGACGTCGGGGGCTTGTGCGCGCGCGGCGGCCGAGACTTCCTCCGCGACGGCGTTGGCCAGGGCAGCCGGGTCGAAGCTCGTCACGTCGGGCGCGGCCGTCATCTCCAAGTAGCGGCTCATGGTGGGCTCCATCAGCTTCAGGTACTGCAGGGCTGCAGCGCCTGCGCCGGGCGTGCCGTCGTCGAACCACTGGACATAGGCCGGCGCCAGGGCGTCCAGGGCCCGGCCGGCACGGAAAGAACTGAGCGAGACCGGAGCCTGGCGTCGTTTGTCCGCCGAAGTCTTGCCTGCGCGCCGGTTCTTACTGTTCTTGCCCAAGGGGTACCTAACTGCTGGAGAAATGTTGCTCGAACGACGCTACTGATTTCGACGGCGGCATGCCACTTTCGGGGCTGAGTGCCCGGCTGTTCGAGATTCATGCAGTTCCCCGCAGGTCTTTCCGTGACCTGCGCGCTTGGCGTTGCCGTCGCGGGAAAATGTCAGACCCCCTTGGGATGATTGCTGTATGGGGAAAGCGGCGGTGGTGAAGGCGTTTGAGGACATCAATGCTGCCCTTGCCGTGCTCAACGCGGAGGCGGAGGGCTGTGGTGCGGAGCCGTTCTCGGCTGCTGATCCGCTGGCCGGCCTGGGTGATGGGTGCCTGGACATTCTTGCCGGAGCGCGGGTGGCGGAGGCCGGGTTCGCCGCTGTGAAGGCCCGGGCTGCTGTGACGTACGCGGACACTGCCCACGCCATCGCACCGCCCGACACACCGGTGCAGGCGCTCGAAATGGCCGTCGCCGCGGAAATCGGCGCCCTCCTGGCCCTCGGTCCCCGGGCAGCCGGGGCGTTCCTGGCCGCGTCCCACACCGTGACCAAGGAGTTGCCGCTGACGTTCTCGGCGTTGCAGGCCGGAACGATCACCTGGCCGCACGCCCTGGTCATGGTGGAGGAAACCGCCGGCCTTGACCCCGCCGGCGCCGCCGCACTCGAGGCCCACTTCCTGGACCCCGACGTGCCCCGGCCACCCACGGCCGCCCCGACCGGGGAGCTGCCCGCCTACCGGTTCCGTACCAAGGCCAGGACCTGGCGGGAACGCCACCACCCCGAATCCATCGAGAAACGCCACGCCAAGGGTGTGGCGGACCGGCGGGTGGAATACCGGCCGGACCGCGACGGGATGGCCTGGCTGTCCGCCTGCCTGCCCGCGGACCAGGCCATGGCGGGCTGGAACCGGCTCACCGCCCTCGCCCGCGGAATGCAAGGACCCAACGAGCCCCGCACCCTCACCCAGTTGAAGGCCGACAACTACGCCGACGCGATCCTTGGCAGCGGCAACCACACCGGGTGCGCCCATGCAGACGTTGATGGCTCCGATGCGGCGGCTGGCCCATCATCCCGGATCCAGGCGCAGGTGCTGGTCACCGTGCCGGTATTCTCCCTCGAGGGCATGGCTGATGAGCCCGCCATGCTGGACGGGTATGGTCCGATCCCGCCTTCGATGGCCCGCAGGCTCGTTGCTGAAGGTGCCGGTTCGTTCTACCGGGTGCTGGTGGACCCCCGGGACGGGGCGCCGCTGGAAATCGGCCGCACCCGCTACCGGCTCACCAAAGCCATGAAAAGAGCACTGCAGCTCAGGGACGGTAAGTGCACCTTCCCCGGGTGCAACAACCCCTCCCTCGACAACGACACCGACCACCTTCAAGCCTGGAAGGATGGCGGCAACACCGGGATCAGCAACCTGGCCCAACTCTGCCCAAAACACCACCGCCTCAAACACTCCACCGGATGGACGCCCACCCCTGCCACCAAAACCGGGCCACCAGGCTGGACCTCACCCACCGGCCGCCACTACAAAGCCGAACACCACGACTGGGAACCACCACACTGGCCCCAACAACCGGCACCGCCCTGGACGAGCGCCCGGCGTCCACGATCATCGCTCAGTGACCCGCCGGACTTTATTTACACCGGATACTCCCCCGGAGAAGACTTCATAGAGCGGTTCCTCTACGGCAGCTCCTAAGGAACCAGTAAGCGGGGCGACCGGCGGGCCCTGCATCTTCATGTGCAGCACCCACCGCAAACGTCACAGGCCTTGTCGTTATCCCACTGCCATAAGGCGCGCCATACCCGCGCGCCCCTTCCCGAGCGAGGGTCCTCACGTCATTCCTGTCCGGGCTGCCGGCGCGCGGGATAGCGCAAGCGCCCACCCGCCGGCCACCCCAATGGCAAGTAGTACGGCTAGATAGCCGATCGCCGGTCCGCTCGGCCACGTCAGGGCGCCACCATACCGCAGCAGTGCGAGCGCCTGCAGAAGAACGAAGGCAACGGAGGTCAGGGCCACGGGGCGGACGGTGCGGAGGTCGCGGCTGAACTGTCCCTGCGCGGCAGCCCACCCGAGGCCGACCAGCCATGCCCCGATCGCCCTCCCCGTCAGTTCGGACAGTGTCCACGGCCACCACGCCGCGGCGAGAGTGGGTACGGCCAGGAGCGCCACGCCATACAGCAGCAGTACCCCGGCGATTGCCGCCAGGAGAAGCCGGAGCGCAGGGGGTAACACTGGCGTTCCCGCTGTCACAGTTATTGGCGCCGGAGGCCGCGACCGGATCTGCATCCTGCTGATGACGAGCATCGCCACTGGCACCACGGCATAGATTGCCAGCCACGCCCAGGTGGCTATCTGGGCAGTGGGGGCAGCGTTTGACGACAGGTGGAAGCGGTCGATATGAAGCAGGGTGACTCCCAGCGTCAATGCAGTGAAGATGAACACGGGCCACACTGCCAGCCTCGCTGACTCCCAACTCTCCGAACGGGCGCCCGTCACCTCCAGGCCGGCACTTGACCAGTAGGCAGCACCGAGGAAGACCGCGGTCATGGGCGGGTTGACTGTCCACGAGAAGAATTCATCCGTCCGCAGCGGAAACACGAACAGCACGAGCCCGGCGAGAAACACGAGGAATGCAGCGACGTAGAGCAGCCGCCGCATCGGCACAATCAACGGCGTGACCTCGGTTGAAGCGGACATCACCCCGGAAGCTCCTCGGGTTCGGCTTCCCCGGCAGGCACAGGAGTCGAGGCAGCCGCGCGGTTCTCCGCCAGGTAGGTGTGAAGCATCGAGACCACGGTGGCGCCGTCCCCCACTGCGGTGGCCACTCTTTTAATCGAACCGGCCCTCACGTCACCGATTGCGAAAATGCCGGGCATGCTGGTTTCCAGCGCCAAGGGCGGCCTGTCAGGCTTGACGGACCCGGGTGCGCTGACATCGCGGCTGACGCCCGTCCGCAGGAAACCCGCTGGATCCCGCTCCACCATGTCGGGAAGCCATGACGTCCGTGGCACTGAGCCGATCAGCACAAACAAGCCACCCGCTTCAATCTCCTCGCTTTGCACTGCATCAGAGGCGCCGGCTGGGGCGACCTTGACGGCGGCAAGGAAACCGTCCTGATCACGAGCCCCCACGAGGACGGTGCCATAGCGGATCGCGACGTTCCGCGTGGCCTCAAGTTGGGAGATGAGGTACTCCGACATACTGGCTGACAGAGTGGGTCCGCGAACCAGCAGCGTCACCTTCGCCGCGTACCTCGCAAGGTGCAGAACCGCCTGTCCGGCCGAATTGCCGCCACCCACCACGCAGACGTGCTTTCCGGTCATCGACGGCGCCTCAGAGACTGTTGCCCCGTAGAAGACGCCCCTGCCCACCAGATCCTCCAGCCGCGGTATGCCGAGGCGGCGGTAGTCCACGCCGGTGGCCACCACCACAATGCGGCACCGGACCACGCTGCCATCGGAAATCGACACGGCGTACAACCCGCCGTCCACACGGAGCCCCTCCACCTTGCGCAGGAAGAGGAAGTCCGTGCCCAAAGTCCAGGCCTGGTGGAACGAGCGGTAGGCCAGGTGGGCGCCGCTCACACCGCGGGAGAAGCCAGGGTAGTTGCGGATCAACGAGCTCGTGCCGGCTTGGCCTCCCACCGCCTCTCCCTCCACCACCATGGTGGAGAGACCCTCGGAGGAGGCATATACGGCGGTCGCAAGGCCGGAGGGGCCCGCTCCCACCACCACTACATCAAAGATCTTGTCCGCCGGTGGGGGCCGCGTCACCCCCATCGCCTCGGCGATCTCCAGGTCAGTGGGGTTTTCGAGGACAATCGGTGGAGCAGTGAACTCGAGCACCAGGACCGGCAGCACGGGGTCGCTCAGGTGCAGGCTCGCCAGCGTCCGTTGGGCGCTCTCGGACCCCGCGGGGTGGAATCCCACCGGGATGTGGTTCCGGCTCAAGGAGTCACGCAACATATGGGTCCTTTGGTCGCCCACCTCCCCGATCAGCCGGACCGCCTCGAACCCGACTCCCTGGGCCAAGTGCCAGTCGTCGAGGGCGTCGGTAATCGCCCCATGGAATTCTTCGTCGCGCGACCGCTCCGGACGGATGATGAGCAGTTCGGCGTACCCTTGGGCGATCGCCCGGAATACAGTGGGCGCGCTGGCGAAGTCGCCCCATGTCACCACAACAGCACGCTTGGCTGCCGGGTGGAAGCCATAGGCACGCCGCAGGAAATCGAGTCCACCACGGTCAGCCGGTCCGTAGCACCCTAGGATGAGGGCGACTTGGCGGTTCCACCGCCGGAGCCCCTCAAGCACCGCCCGCCCGTGGGCGTGTTCGGCACACACCACCACCTCGTAGTCGGCACCGTACCGCCGGCGCAGCTCATCCTCAAGAATGCGCCGCGAGGCCGGGTCTGGGGTGGCAATCAGCATGATCGGAACCGGTTCGTCCATGGCTGGCGTCTTTCCGGATCAATGGTTCGGTGCCGATCACGATACTCGCGCCGGGACAGTGGGGACAAGAGATTCCGTCATTCCAACGCCGCGGAGATTCTGCCACAATAGCTCCCGACGGCGGGCTACCGGCAGGCCTGATCAGAACCGGAGTGGTGGAAATGGAGTACCCCATGGAAGATCGCCCGATTCCGGGAATCAGCCTCACCGCCACTCCCAGCGGAACTGGATGCCTGGAGTGCCTCAACGGAGACGGCCAGGGTTGGTGGCTGCATCTTCGCCGCTGCGCCCAGTGCGGCCACATCGGCTGCTGCGATTCATCGCCCTCACAGCACGCCAGTGCCCATGCGCGCACCGCGGGTCACCCTGTGATGAGGTCCTTTGAACCTGGGGAGAACTGGTTTTACGAGCACACCACACAGAAGTTCTTCCACGGGCCGCGACTGCCGGATCCTCAATCCAGGCCCCTGGAACAGCCGTCACCCGCACCGCCGGACAAGGTACCGGCAGACTGGCAGGAACGCCTCCACCAGTAGCCGCAGAACCGGAGCCAAGCCACTGACGCCGGGACCTGGCGAGGACTGGTTAGGCTGTATGGATGGCGACAGTAATCCTCGTGCGGCACGGCCGCACCACAGCCAACGCCGCTGGACTCCTGGCCGGTCGGGCAGCCGGCGTCAGTCTGGACCAGATCGGGCTCGAGCAGGCAGCTTTGGCCGGAGACCGGCTCGCGGTGGTGCCCTTGGCTGGGGTGGTATCGAGCCCCCTCGAGCGTTGCCAGCAAACCGCGCGGCTCATCCTCAATCGCCAGGTCGGTAATCCTTTTGCGCCCAGCGATCCCGATCTCACCGAGTGCGATTACGGCCAGTGGCAGGGCCGTATGCTCAGCGATCTCGCAACCGAAGACCTGTGGGCGACTGTGCAGTCGCAGCCGTCCGCCGTCGTTTTTCCCGGTGGCGAATCCATGGCAGCTATGCAGGCTCGCTCGGTAGCAGCAATCCGGCGCCACGATGCAGCTTTCGAGGCCGAGTACGGGCCAGGCGCCGTGTGGGTGGCAGTGAGCCACGGTGACATCATCAAATCAATCCTCGCCGACGCGTTAGGTATGCACCTCGACCTGTTCCAGCGAATTAATGTCGGCCCTGCCTCCGTATCGATCGTGCACTACGGTGCTGTCCGGCCGAGCGTCCATGCGACAAACACCGACGCGGGGGATCTGTCCTGGCTGTCAAAAGGCATCAACTCCGGCGACGCACCAGTGGGCGGCGGTGCCGGGCAGACGGCGGAGTAACGCTCATGTGCCTAAAATACTGACATGCCCACACGTGTTCACGAGTTTGCCTGGCCTGACCGGGTCGTCATCGGTACCGTCGGTGTTCCGGGGGAGCGCACGTTCTACCTGCAGGTTCGCACAGGCAAGCAAATCGTGAGCATCGCCCTGGAGAAGCAGCAGTCGGCCCAGCTTGCCGAGAAGATTGACGAGATCCTCGATCAGCTCATCACCCTCGAGGGCAACCCCTTCAGTGTTCCCACGGGTACTCCCATCGAACTCGTGGACAATGACCAGCTTGAAGCCGTCGAGGAGCAGTTCCGAACCGGGGCCATGACCTTAGGCTGGGATCCGACGACGGCGCAGGTGGTCATCGAGGCATACCCGATCACCGATGTCGATGACGACGACGAACCGCTTGATGGGAACGGCGTTGAAGTGCCCGAAATGCTGCTGGTGCGGATGCCGGTAGGTACCGCCCGCGCGTTCGCCAAGCGGACCCGGGAAGTGGTGGGCGCCGGGCGTCCCGCGTGCCCGCTCTGCGGTTTTCCCGTGGACGCGGACGGGCACGTCTGCACCCTGCCCGAGGCCTGATGCCCGCACCCGACCTGCTGACTGACGAGCTGACGCTCACCGGGCGCATCACGACGGCGTCGAATGCCACCTTTGTGGGCGCAATCGGCGACACCACAGTCGTTTACAAGCCGGTAGCCGGGGAGAAGCCGCTGTGGGATTTCCCCGACGGATTCCTTGCCCACCGGGAGGTCGCTGCCTACCTGGTTTCTGAGGTCCTCGGCTGGAATGTGGTGCCACGCACCTGGCTCCGGGATGGTCCTCTGGGCAAGGGAATGGTGCAGCTGTGGCAGGACACTGACCCCGACCAGAACGCGGTGGATCTCGTTGCGGCCGACGACGTACCGGAGATCGGGTGGAAACAGGTCCTCGAGGGGCAGGATGAGACCGGCCGGATGGTCGCCCTCGTACATGAAGACACACCGGAGCTCAGACGCATGGCGGTGTTCGACGTCGTGGTCAACAACGCCGACCGCAAAGGCGATCATATCCTTCCCATGCCAGGCGGACACCGGCACGGCGTCGACCATGGGCTGACCTTTCACCGTGACCACAAGCTGCGCACGGTGCTGTGGGGGTGGCTGGGAGAGACTCTGACCGAGCAGGAAAGCGACGGCATCGGTCGCGTCATCGAAGGACTGCACGGTGAGCTCGGCCGAAACCTGGCGGACTTGCTCAATGCAGCAGAAATCGCCTCACTCGCCGCACGCTGCGCCCGACTGCGCGCAACAGGGCGGTTCCCGGCTCCGAGCGGCGGGATGCCCGCGGTGCCCTGGCCGCTTTTCTAAGCAGTCAGCCCGGAAGCCGCGACGACGGGACTCATCCCTTCCTGCGGACATTAGAAGGAAGTGTCCCGACGTGCTCGATATGGAGAACTCCCATCACGGGAATGGTGTCCTCGTCTGGCCTGGCAAAGCTCCACTGCGGATTGACGCGCTTGAAATCAGGAACCCATAGGGACCTGATTCCTCGCTGTGGCTGACCTAAAGTTGGCAAGGCTGGATGGCCCGTATACGAGCTGGTCGCTCGCGAGGTGGCCCCAGATCCGTCCCTTCTGCACCAGAGCGGCTTCCTGTTTCTTCGCGACGTTCGCCAACCGCCAGCCCCGGCTGTGCCAGTTCTCATCGGCGCTCACCAACTGAATATCACCCGGAGCCTTCCGGTCGGCTTGCTCATCGTGGAATCTCCTGTCGGAATCAAAGCGCTACGCAGACATCCGGGCCTTGCTGTTTCTAAGCCGCGCCCAGTGGGTAGCACAGAACTAGCCTGAATCAGCCTCCGGTCCGCCCAGTCGTTTCTCCTCGGCAACTGCGGAACCGCCAGCCATCACATACAGGCACGGCATGCTGCGTCGCCACTAACACCCGGAAAAGTGTCACAGGCCGCAGCTACACTCGCACTATGGTGCAAATGCAGGAGCTGCGCAATGACGACGCGGGGCTACCTTGTGATCACGGCTACGGGTAGCCACTCGAGTCCTGCGCTGTCGGCGCATCCGCCCGCTACTGGATCCAAGTCTGGGACGACCACATCGTTACGCTCAGAACTACCCCCTGTTTTGCGGATCATTGCCACCAACCCCTCGGAAGTCTGATCAGGCCGCCTAGGCTGTCCTATCGCGGAGCGCCGGGTACGGACTCCACGTAGACTCGCATCAAAATTGGAACTTGGGGGATCAATGATTGCTGACGAACACGCGTGCGAAATGTGCGGGCAGGCGACGTCTGCGCACAACAGGGACGTCCGCTTCCGGCTTCCTGACCCTGTCCTGAACAGTCCCGAGCAGCACAGGGCTGAGGACAGCTGGCTGAGCGACCCGGATCCCAACCAGGCCACGCTCATGCAGATCCCCTACATCAGCCCGTTCGTTCGGGCCCTGCTGCCGGTCAAGCTGGAGGGCGGGCACGAGCTCCGCTTCGGTGTGTGGATCGCGATACATCCTGATGACCTCCAGCATTCCTGCAGGGTTTGGAACGCGCCCGAGTACACCGACCTGAAGCTGACCGGCTACCTTGCAAACAAGATCCGGCCCTGGGGCATCTACAAGGTTCCAGTGGAGCTTGCCGTTCTGAACCCGAACCACACTCCATACTGTGTCTCCAGCTCAGATCGGGAGCTGAGCGACGTGCTCACCAAAGAGTGGCCGCACGACATCCTCACCTCCCTTCCAGAAGGCATCGAAAACGGATGGATTGACTTCTAAATCTATATAGCTAGATTTAGCGTATGGAGAACTTGGGGCGGGTCACACCCGCCACCGCGCTGGTCCTTGAGGCCCTACTCTCAGCCGACAGCGTATGGGGGCTGCAGATCGTGAAGGACGTCGGCAAAAAGCCGGGCACTGTCTATCCGATTCTGGACCGCCTTGAGGTTGCCGGGTGGATCCGGGGGGAATGGGACTCTTCCCATGACCGCAAAGGGCCCCGCCGGCGCTACTACCGGCTGCTGGCTGAAGCCCGCCCGATGGCCCAGGACTACGTGAACACGCACCGGGCAAAGGTCCGGACATCCGTGGTCAGGCCGTCGCCGTCCACGCTTGAGGGCCAGTGGCAGGGCGCATGAGGCTGGCGGAAATCGTGCTTGCGTTGGCTGTGGCCCTGACGCCAACCCGTCTCAGGGAAGTCCGCGAGGAGCAATGGAGAGCCGACCTGCGCGATGGTCCGGCTCTGGGCATCTCCGCGCAGTCGTTGCTTTTCGGGGCTGTGTGTTCGTCAGCAACGGCACGATCTCATGAATTGCTTCACCGCGGCGGCCACGTGCTGTCGCGCATCAAAAAGGGGGAAAACATGAAACTGGTACTGGGCATAACCGCTGCAGCTGCGATCCTGGTCGGCGGCGCAATCGGCATCCAGGCGGCCCACTCAAACACAGAGACGCCGGTGACCCGGACGCCTGTGCCAGACCGTCCGATCGGAGGCTACGAAGGCTGGTGGAACTCGACCCCTATTTCCGGCAGCACAGAAGGCCTCCCGCAGGAAACCGTGGCTGTGAACACCCGCACGGGCAAAATCATCGATGCCTTCAACAGGGCGAAGAACAGCACGCTGATCTCGGATGTTGCTTATGACCTTGTCCCCGATCCCGAGTGGCCGGCCGACTCCATCGTGATCATCGATGCCACGTCTGGCCTGGTCATTGAGGACTTCCGGATTGATGAGCGGGGCATCCCCCTTGACGAAAGCGGACGGCCCATCGACGCCGATGCCGGATAGGGAGCTTCACATGCCGGAACGCCGCCCCTGGCCCTTCGCCGCGGTGTGCGTCATGGTCCCAGCGCTGACCCTGATGGTGTTCAACCTGGCGGACCCTGTCATCCAGCTGCTGCCCTGGTACGCGGCCGCCTACCTCCTGATCGGGGCCTGCATCTTCGGCCCGACCCGGAAGCTGCCGTCGCTGCGGCAGTCCGCGGCGTTCCTGCTGCCCGGCGCCCTGCTCGTGGTCCTGGCACTGTTGAACCTCGGCTTCTGGGCCGTCGGCTGGCTCCTCGGCCTGCCCGCGTGGGGTCTGCTGCTGACCGGGTGGACAGCGGCTAACCCGCTCAAGGTTGGGCAGGTGCTGGCATTCGTGGGCTTGCTGGTGTTGGGCCTGGTGATCTTCACTTTCAACGCCGTCTTCGTGGTCTTCAGTCTGGGCCTGTTCCTGCTGCCAGCAATCCCCATCGTCCGACTGGCCTATCCAAAATACCGGACCAGGTCACTGCAGGCGACTGTGGAGGTTCTCCTGGCTGTGGCCGCCGTGGTGGTGGCCTTCGCGATTCCCACCCCGCGGGGGCCTTTAGCTCGCCGTGGATTCACGCCGGCGGCTCGGCCACGGCAGGGCTCATGATCGTGTTCTGGGCCAGGGGTGTCACCCGCCGCTCCCGGCGCCTGCACCTCGATGACGCGGCCATCGCTTAGGGCCAGCGACGAGGAAAGGCTTGAGGCCCTGCTTTCGCAGGGCCTCAAGCCTCGGCCTGGCTTGTCTTTGCGGTGTCGGGTGTGGGAACTCTCATTTTGCGAACAGCCGTAATCCGGGAGTCACCAATCGTGAGCCTGGTTGTCGCCTCCGGAGCGTTTGCCGCCGCCGCGTTCATGTTGGTGGCATGGCGCATAGCCCAAGGGTCGTGAACGAAACAGAGTTAGTTTTACCCTCTAGACATCCCATCGGCGGTACCGTAGTCCGACCTGAATCGACATGTGGTTGCGCCCGTTAGCCGGTGAAATGCACGGTATGGGGGGATTACTGCAACTGGGTTTCACGTGGCCCAAAGGAAGTTAGTTATACCCGCGTCTCGCCAGGCGACAAGGAACTGATCGCCCCAAGAGCCCTTGCGCACAGATTGCTAAGCATGCTTACAATAAGTGCAGTCGGATGGGGATCCGGTGTGAGGGGTAATCGAAATGGGTGCGCTCAGCGAACGGGGCGCACCTTTTTCGTGTCCGCACTTCGTCCGCGCCGCAGAGCAGGCCGACTACTCCCCTCCGACAGTCGCAGTTCACCAGCCCGCTACAGCCCGTTCACTACTGGTAAGTAGCTTGGGGGCTTTCCTGGGGCGGCAAATCCCTGCCGCGTCACTCCCCCAACATCAATCTGGAGAAGCATTGTGAAGTACACCAAGCTCCTGACCGCGGCTGCACTGACCGCCGGCCTCGCACTGGGGACAACCCTCCCGGCGCAGGCGGCCGACACCAACCCCAACGGCATGGATAACCGCTTCGACCTGCAGGCACACCGCGGCGGGCTCGGACTCACCGTCGAATCAACCCTGGCATCCTTTGCCAAGGGCTTGGAGACAGGGGTCAGCACTCTCGAACTCGACCTGCAGATCACCAAGGACGGCCGGGAAGTCGTCACCCACGACCGCAAGATCAGTGGCCTCAAGTGCCAGGACACCGCCCCCGTCACGGCAGGAGACCCGCAGTTCCCCTACGTCGGCAAGTACATCAAGGACCTCACCTTCGATCAGGTCCGCAGCCTGGACTGCGGCTCCCTGACGCTGGCCAACTACCCCGGCCAGCAGGCCTCCCCCGGCGCGAAGATGCCGACCCTGGCTGAGGTCTTTGACCTCACGAAGCAGTACCGGGCCAGCCAGGTGAAGTTCAACATCGAAACCAAGGTTGAGGCCGGTGCCCCCGAGCAGACCGCACCGCGCGAGCAGTTCGTGGACGTTGCCATCCGCGAGATCAGGGCCGCCAACATGGAACACCGCGTCTCCATCCAGAGCTTTGACTGGGGCGCCCTCCGCCTCGTGCAGGAACGCGAACCGGGCCTCCGGACCGTGGCCCTGACCAACAAGGACTTCCTGCAGGCCGGACAGCACGGAGCCTCACCCTGGCTTGGCGGCATTGACTCCGATGACTTCGGCGGGGACCTCGTCGATGCGGCTGCGTCGCTCGGCTTCGACGCCATCTCTCCCGTTCACGGAAACCCGCAGAACGGGAAGGTCACCGATGCAGGCTACGTCCCGTACGTCACAGCCGACATGGTGGAACGGGCGCACGCCAAGGGCATGCAGGTCATCCCCTGGACCGTCAACGACCAGCCAACGATGCGTGCCCTTATAGAGGCCGGCGTCGACGGGCTCATCACCGACTACCCGGACCGTCTCCGCGACGTCATGGCCGAGCGGTCCCTGAAGCTGCCCAAGCAGTACACGTTGGAGCCCGGCGAGCCAGCAGCGAGTTGACCGGCGAAATTGGCTGTCGAACGGCCGCATAACTGAAGGATCGAGAAAGGTGCGCCCAGCGGACGGGACGCACCTTTTTCGTGCCCGGCCGCAGGGGATCTCCTCGCGTAGCCTAGGGGCAACGACTATTTGGGGGTAGCAATGTTTAGTCTCAGTCCCGCGTTCAGCTTTCTCGGCATCCTGTCCGCAGCACTCAGCATAGTCCTGGCCGCTCTTGCGGTGTACGCCCTGGTGTTGGCAATCGTCTTCCTTCGGCTGCGGATCGCCGAGTTGAAACGTGCTGCCCCGCCAACGAACAACCTGTAAGCCCTATCACCCAGGTCAAGCGTTGTGCCCCAAATCCTGAGTGGGCCCTGATCGCTTTGCCTGGTCAGAGTCGACCAGTTGCAAGATGGCGTCGCGCGCCCTTACCGCAACGCCGCGCGCAGCCGCTCCGAAAAGATCTTCCACGGATTCTCGCCATTCGGGTTCCTCGGCATCCCCTGCTGGGATTCTTGCGTACCCACACGGAGGCCGCGGTCCTATCCTGGCCGCATATACGTCGTCGAGCAGCTGGAGCCCCGTACCGTCGGTTTCCTTGCCCGAACTGTGCTGAGGACGATCACCGTACAACTCTTAATTGTCACGGGTCATGTGCCGGAGGAGACTTGAGGCGACGGCATCCCATCCCGGGCCGCCCGCGAGGCCACCCGGCTGCGGGGCCTCACGGTACCCCTGTAGCGGCTTGGTGGATCGATGAGTTCCAGGACACCCCTCGAAAAAGCCGCTCAACGACCTCGCCACCTCCTGCCCCTGATAGCGATCGCACTGATTGCAAGTCTTGGCGGCTGTCAGTATGAGTCCGACGATGTTCCTCTCCCGTCCGTCAGTGCTCCAACTACGGAGCTGACACTCCCACCGCCGCCGACCGACGGCGGCACCCGCACGGTCCCACCGCTGCCGGAGAGTGGCGACATCGACGCCGGCACGTACCTCGTCCCCGTCGCCGGCTACAAGGAACCTTTCGAGATCACCGTCTCAGACGGCTGGTTTGCTCTCGACAGCAAAAGCTTGGGCAAGGACGACCCGGATCACCCGGCTGAATGGGCCGTCTATATAACGCTTTGGCCTGCCAACTATGTGTCGATGGACGCGTGCAGGTGGATGGGCGCCCTTGCCGATGTCGGTCCGTCGGCCGAGGCCTTCAGTAAGGCTATGGCGGCGCAGTCGTCAACGGCAAGCACCCCTCCCACCAAGGTCATGGTCGGCAATTACTCCGGCTTCGAGTTCGACCACTCCGTCGAGGGCGATGTGGACATCAACGCCTGCGATGCCGATAGGTTATGTATCCACTCAGAAAATAGATTCACCTGCACACACGGGTACTCCACTCGGGGCGAACGCGAAACCTGCCGGGTGGTCGACCTGAACGGCCAGCGGGCTGTGACCGGGGTGGGCCATATCGACGACTCGATCAACCCGGAGCTGATGAGAGAGGCACGCGCCGTCTTCGACTCGATCGTGTTCAGGTCCTACAAGTGACCAGCTAATCCGATAGGCGATCCCACCTGCGGCGCGCCAACTCATTGCATGGACGGGGAAATGCGGCGTCCCCGGCACTAAGCCCATGGGAGCACGAAATAGCTCTTCGGGTCGTCGGCGCCCAGCAGGTCATGGCGGAAGACAATGGCGTCCACGGGCCGGGTGTCCACGAACAGGACCGCCACCTCCCGGGAATGGACCACCGTGTAGCGGGTGAGGTCTTCCACCCAGGAATGGATCCCGGTGTACTCCTCGACGAACAACCCGTCACCGAGCAGGCCCCGCTGCCCGAGCAGGTCATAGACAAGATTCCAGGCGAGATCCATCAGTTCGTGGATCGCCGCCTCAACAGTTGGAGCCGTCATGCTTCCATGGTGCTCCCGGGCACCGACAGTCTTGCGGAACCCGTGAGGCGTGTCCTTCGCAGAGGGTAGCTCACGGCTTCGTATTAGGGTCAACGCAGCAAAATTGGGTAGGCCAGCCAGTCCATTTCAGAAATACAATTGCCGCACATTCAGGTCCTCTACGGCAGGACCGAGAGTGGCCGTTGTCGGCTGCAGTTAGGGCCGCGTCCCGAACGCCCCTTCGGGCTCAAATTTACGACCGGCAACCCGGCTCGTATTTAGACAATTCCTCGGAGACAATCATGACCCGAAATAAAGCTTTCGCAGTTTTGCTCATCACGCTTTCCGTTGCCGTCATCGGATCGATCGCACCGGCACAGGCAGCTTCTCCCAGGGCCGCCCAAGTTTTCAGCCTTCCCCTGGAGGGTGATCCGCTTTACATTGTCACACCGGACGGAGAGACACAAGAGATCCTCACCTTCGTTAGCGGTCAGATGAACGTCGTCATTCAGCAGATACCGGTGCCGTGGGAAGGCACATCTTTTGAGACATTGATTATCAAATCCTCATTGCAAAATGCCGTCGCGACAGATAGCACTGGTGCAATCACATGTCGCCTTTCAGGGGCAGATCAACAAGACAGCCGGGTTTCCGTAATCCAAGGGGAAACCTTCACCTTTAATCTGCTGTCGTCCACAGACACCTGCCCTTATTCAGGCTCCGTCGAGGCCTTCGTCCCCTTCCGATACAGCGAAGGCAACGCGACCAGCCTGAGGGTGTCAGGAGTGCGTGTTGTCCAACCGGCCTAAGGGGTCAGCCAACTTGAACCGTGAGGGTGAAGGCACGTTATGGGCGGCTACGCTTGCCCTTCATCCTTCAGTTCCCCAGCAGCAATCCTTTCGACGGTGCGCCGGTACGCTTCGGCGATGTAGTCCTCGATGTCGTTGGCCCCGATGCGCCACACGCCCCGGCCGCCGACCTGAATTCCGCGAAGCTCAGATTGTCGAACGAGTGTGCCTTCACTTTCGCCCACGGTACGATATGCGCCATCTCTAGGCCAGAGGTCCCCCTGCAAGTGGGGATGGCACACCTGTAGCCAGCTTCTTCTTTAATCTTTCGAGCAAGCCCGGCTAGGATATTCCGTCCAGGTGAACTCATCATGTCCCCCCACAATTCAGCACCGCTTTTGCCTTGCAAACTCCAGTTGAGTCTACAAGTCGATCATGAGGTCACGGCGAACCAATGCCCTGTTCGCTTCACTCGTCGTGGTGCAGCGCACTTTACGAGGGAGGCGGACTCGATTAGCGCTGGTGGAGTGACGGCCTTACAGCCACTTCTTGGACATAGACGGCACATCCGCTCATCACGGACTCAGCTCCGGCCGGTTGACGGCAGAAGATCGCCGGACGTATGTGGAACCGACGACCCGCAGTATCCGCCTCAGTACAATGAGGCGCCGGGGGGCACTGGATCTGGTCCAGGACCAAGCCCGGTTGGACGTCGCGCATGTAGTACCTGCCTATAGTGACTGCTGCGTGTTCGTTACGGCGGCGGGTGGGCCACTATAGTCGACCCGGAGCCGCCGCTCAGCCTGGAGTCCCACTACAGGCAAACCCCACCAGCCGCGGCATCCCTTCCTGGTTCACAGTGGTACCCCTCCTCCACGAGAGTCAGAAAGCATGTCCTTAGCTTGCCCGCGCGGGCTTTCACTTGCTACATTTACGACACCTGCTACACATGACATAGCCAAGGCGAGCAGAGAAGAAGTAGGCGATAAGTAATGAAAACCATCCCGGCCAACACCGTCCCAACTGCCGAAATAAACGCAGTTGAAGAGGCAGTTAAACATCTTGACCCGGAGTCGAAGATAACTGAGGCATTTCAGGAGGTCCTCGGCCTTGTGCGCCGCGGTCTCACCGTTCAAGTTCTGTCCCAATGCGAGGAGCTTACCCCCAATGAAGCGGCTCAAGTCCTAAACGTAAGCCGCCCCACTATTCTAAAAATGATCGCGGAAGGTGAACTCTGTTCCCGCGTGGTGGGAGCCCGTGACCAACGAATCTCAGCAGAATCGGTTTTTGCTTTGAAAGATCGCCAGGCGCAGGCATCTCGCGATGTTGCTGCTGCATTCGCGAACCGATCACAGGCGATTGATCAGTTGATACCGGCCGTCGCTGGCGTCGATCCAGACACAGCCCGGAAGCTCGGCTACTAGCTTCGTAAATCCCCAAAGATTCAAAAACCGGTCGGCCCCCTTCAGTTGGGACCGACCGGTTTTGTTTTGCGCGTCATGGTGAGGCCGCATTCGAGTTCGCCTCAACGTTGCAGCGGCCCTGCCCCCATCTGCTCAAGAAACCGTATGACAAGACCCTGCTTCGAACAGTCATCGCACAAAGGAAGGCCATCGGGAAACCTTGCTGGGACGAACCAATAACCACAAGCAGCCCGTAGTGGCTTTTGCTCAGCAATAGCGGATTTCAGTGCTTCGCCTGTAACAAAATGGTGGACATCGGCTCGAGTTGCCTGCCCTGAAGCTTCAGCAGAGATTCCCTCATTTTCTGCAGCAAAAACAATCTGGAGGGCGCGCATCCTCGACATTTCGATGCTGAACCTCAAGCTTCCATCCAAGCCATAGTGAGCCGCCGGTTCCTTCGCCCACGTTTCCTCGCGACTATCCAGAATAGGCAGGATCGTAGTCAGGAGAATAGTCTCGACACCCCGCGCATATGCCGAAGATCCGCCCTGAGCACCCACAAATTTCCACGAATCGAACTTGAGGTTGACCTCGGCAAGTGTCTCCCCGATTTCGTGGCCTTCTTCAGTCCCCTGAGGTTCCTCAGCGATCACGGAGATGGTGAGCTCCACGTCTACTGCAGGGATTCCGGACTGCAACAAGGCCGAAGGGGGGGCACGGAAGCATCACTTTAACTTCCCGACCGTCCGGATGCTCCTTGAACGCCTTGCGGAACGCCGTGAGCGTCACAAGAATGATGTGTTCCTGCCACTCCTTCACCGACCTCATCACTTCCCTCTCGGCCAGCTTGAGCTTCCTCAAAGCGAAATCCAGCTCGGTCGGCTCAGTTGCCTCCCGAAGCTGACCACCGAAACGGCTAGAGACCCCAGCGTGAAATCGATCGTGTGTATCGGCGTGGACGATCCACGAAACACCGTCCTGAACAATTACGGCTGCACGCCACCCTGGTCCGGTCTTCAGGTCTCTTGCCTCCACAACGGGGTACCCGGCAGCCTGCGTAGCCTCCTTGTGGCGTTCGTACTTTGGACTTGCCGGGTTCGTGTCAAAGTCCTGACACACTTGGATGGCGGGATGAGAGAGTTCTGATAGCGCCGGAAGGCTTTTCCAGTCGCCCCCGGCAATTAAGGAACGCTGACGAATGTCCTCCCAGCCTCGGGTAAGTTCTTTCAAGACGCGCATAGTTGGCCACGCCACAGGCGAGCTACCTCCATATTCCCAGTTGGCTCCAAATGCTGAAACAAGCTTCGAGACTTTCAGGCAAAGCCGCCAGATAGGCCGGTCTTCGCCAAATCTCCGGTCCCAAATCGCCAACTAGTCGCTAAACCGCCAACTAGCCTCCGATCTCACAGAAAAAAACTAGAAGTCCCAGTCCTCGTCTTCGGTGTTGACAGCCTTGCCGATGACGTACGAGGAACCCGAGCCGGAGAAGAAGTCGTGGTTCTCGTCAGCGTTCGGGGACAACGCAGAGAGGATGGCCGGGTTCACATCGGTAACGGAGGACGGGAACATTGCCTCGTAGCCCAGGTTCATCAGGGCCTTGTTGGCGTTGTAGTGCAGGAACTTCTTGACGTCCTCAGCCAGGCCAACGCCGTCGTAGAGGTCGTGCGTGTACTGGACTTCGTTTTCGTACAGCTCGAAGAGCAGCTCGAACGTGTAGTCCTTGATTTCCTGCTTGCGTTCCTCGGACAGGCCTTCGAGGCCCTTCTGGAACTTGTAGCCGATGTAGTAGCCGTGCACGGCCTCGTCCCGGATGATCAGGCGGATCAGGTCAGCGGTGTTCGTGAGCTTGGCGCGTGAAGACCAGTACATGGGCAGGTAGAAGCCCGAGTAGAACAGGAAGCTCTCCAGCAGCGTGGAAGCCACCTTCCGCTTCAGGGGATCGTCACCCTGGTAGTAGTCCATGACGATCTGGGCCTTCTTCTGAAGGTTCGAGTTCTCGGTGGACCAGCGGAACGCCTCGTCGATCTCCTTGGTGGAGGCCAACGTGGAGAAGATCGAGGAGTAGCTCTTGGCGTGCACGGACTCCATGAAGGCGATGTTGGTGTACACGGCTTCTTCATGCGGGGTGAGCGCGTCCGGGATCAGGGAGACAGCGCCGACCGTGCCCTGGATGGTGTCCAGCAGGGTCAGGCCGGTGAACACGCGCATGGTGAGCTGCTGCTCAGCGGGCGTTAGGGTGTTCCAGGACTGGACGTCATTGGACAGCGGCACCTTCTCCGGCAGCCAGAAGTTGTTGACGAGCCGGTTCCAGACCTCTACGTCCTTGTCGTCCTGGATGCGGTTCCAGTTAATGGCCTCGACGTGGCTCAGCAGCTTGACCTTCTCGGTCATGTCATCCCCTAAACGTTGGGTGGGTTTCTCTAAGTTAAAGCGTACGACGGCGGGCGGGCGCCCGCCGTCGTACTTCACAAGTTAGTTGAAGCTACAACTACAGCATGCATGAAACGCAGCCCTCCACCTCAGTCCCTTCCAGCGCGAGTTGGCGGAGACGGATGTAGTAGATGGTCTTGATGCCCTTCTTCCAGGCGTAGATCTGGGCCTTGTTGATGTCGCGGGTGGTGGCGGTGTCCTTGAAGAACAGCGTCAGGGACAGGCCCTGGTCCACGTGCTGGGTGGCGGCAGCGTAGGTGTCGATGACCTTCTCGTAGCCGATCTCGTACGCGTCCTGGTAGTACTCCAGGTTGTCGTTGGTCAGGTACGGCGCCGGGTAGTAGACGCGGCCGATCTTGCCTTCCTTGCGGATCTCGATCTTGGACGCCACCGGGTGGATCGAGGAGGTGGAGTTGTTGATGTAGGAGATGGAACCGGTGGGCGGGACAGCCTGCAGGTTCTGGTTGTAGATGCCGTGCTCCATGACCGAAGCCTTCAGCGCCAGCCAGTCAGCCTGTGTGGGGATGTGCACGTTTTTGAACAACTCGCGGACCTTCTCGGTCTGCGGCATCCACTCCTGCTCCGTGTATTTGTCGAAGAACTCGCCCGAGGCGTACTTGGACTTTTCGAAGCCGCCGAAGGTCTGGCCGGTCTCGATGGACAGCAGGTTGGAGGCGCGGATGGCGTGGTACACCACCGAGTAGAAGTAGATGTTGGTGAAGTCCAGGCCTTCTTCGGAACCGTAGTGCACCCGCTCGCGGGCAAGGTAGCCGTGCAGGTTCATCTGGCCCAGGCCGATGGCGTGGCTCTGGTCGTTGCCCTTGGCGATGGAGGGCACCGAGGTGATGTTGGACATGTCCGAGACCGCCGACAGCGAGCGGATGGCCGTCTCGATGGTCAGGCCGAAGTCCGGCGAGTCCATGGTCTTGGCGATGTTCAGCGAGCCCAGGTTGCAGGAGATGTCCTTGCCGGTGTCAGCGTAGGACAGGTCATCGTTGTACGTGGTGGGCTGGGAGACCTGGAGGATCTCCGAGCACAGGTTGGACATGATGATCTTGCCGTCGATCGGGTTGGCCCGGTTCACCTTGTCCTCGAACATGATGTACGGGTAGCCGGATTCGAACTGGATCTCGGCGAGGGTCTGGAAGAACTCGCGGGCCTTGATCTTGGTCTTCTTGATCCGGGAATCGTCCACCATCTCGTAGTACTTCTCGGTGACCGAGACGTCGGAGAACGGCATGCCGTAGACGCGTTCGACGTCGTACGGCGAGAACAGGTACATGTCCTCGTCCTTCTTGGCCAGCTCGAACGTGATGTCCGGGATGACCACGCCAAGGGAGAGGGTCTTGATGCGGATCTTCTCGTCCGCGTTCTCCCGCTTGGTGTCCAGGAACCGGTAGATGTCCGGGTGGTGCGCGTGCAGGTACACGGCACCGGCACCCTGGCGGGCACCCAGCTGGTTGGCGTAGGAGAAGCTGTCTTCGAGGAGCTTCATCACCGGGATGACGCCGGAAGACTGGTTCTCGATCTGCTTGATGGGCGCGCCCACCTCACGGATGTTGGTCAGTGCGAAAGCCACGCCGCCGCCGCGCTTGGACAGCTGCAGGGCGGAGTTGATGGAGCGGCCGATCGACTCCATGTTGTCTTCGATGCGCAGCAGGAAGCAGGACACCAGCTCGCCGCGCTGCTTCTTGCCGGCGTTCAGGAAGGTGGGGGTGGCCGGCTGGAAGCGGCCCTCGATGATCTCGTCCACCATCTGCAGGGCGAGCTGCTCGTTGCCGCGGGCCAGGTGCAGGGCAACCATGCACACGCGGTCCTCGTAGCGCTCCAGGAAACGCTTGCCGTCAAACGTCTTCAGTGTGTAGGACGTGTAGAACTTGAACGCGCCCAGGAAGGTCTCGAAGCGGAACTTCTTTTTGTAGGCGCGGTTGAACAGGTCACGGATGAAGTTCATCGTGTACTGGTCGAGGGTTTCGCGCTCGTAGTAGTCGTTCTTGACCAGGTATTCGAGCTTCTCTTCCAGGTCATGGAAGAACACGGTGTTGTTGTTCACGTGCTGCAGGAAGTACTGGTGGGCGGCCTCGCGGTCCGCCTCGAACTGGATCTCGCCGCTGGGACCATACAGGTTCAGCATCGCGTTCAGCTCGTGATAGCCCAGGCCCTTGTAGGCGGCAGGCATCTCAGGCTTCTGGGCCCTGGTTACTTCTGTGTCTGCGACAGTCGTGTCCAAAACGTGTCCAATCCATTGTTTACACGGGTCACGTCGTCTGGCGTGCCCATTAATTCGAAGCGGTAGAGGTGCGGTACTCCGCACTTGACGGCGATGATGTCCCCCGCCATGCAGTAGTTGTCCCCGAAGTTTGTGTTGCCGGCCCCGATCACGCCGCGGATCAGCTGCCTGTTCTGCGGGTTGTTCAGGAACCGGATGACCTGCTTTGGAACGGATCCTTCTCCCCTGGTGCCGCCATATGTTGGCACCACCAGCACATAGGGCCGGGTGGCAAGGAGGGGTGCATCCTTCGGGAGCAGCGGAATCCGGGCCACCTCACGGCCAAGCTTCGAGACGAAGCGGCTGGTGTTCTCGGATGCCGAGGAAAAGTAGATGAGCTGGCTGCCGGTGACAACCGCGGAAACCGGCTCCGCAGCATCCCCGCGCTGAGCCGCGTTGATTTGCTGCCTTCCGGAGGCTCCCTGCGATGTATAGGAGTCCTGCGCCGTGTAGGATTCCTGTGCTGCTGGTGCTGCCATGGGAGTCACCTCAGCTGGTTGACGGTTGCCGGCAGGAAAAAGTGTGACCCCTTAGGCCACGGAGGAAACTGCGGAGAGCGCCAGTTCCTCGATCTTGTCCGGGCGGAAGCCTGACCAGTGGTCCTGGTCGGTGACCACAACGGGGGCCTGCATGTAACCCAGTGCCTTCAGGCGCTCGAGGGCTTCGGCGTCCTGGGAGATGTCAACACTCTGGTACGCGATGCCCTTCTTGTCGAGAGCCCGGTAGGTGGCGTTGCACTGAACACAAGCAGGCTTTGTGTAAACCGTTACGGTCATGGTTCCTGTCCCCTTTTCTGGAAAACTTGCTCGTCCGGTGTTCCCGCCCAAGCTGTACCTAGATACTACATCTAGTGCAGACGCCTCTTTGGAACCCCAAGATGATGTATTACAAGTATGTCATTTAATGCACCTTTAATCCACAGGGAGAGGCCTTCAAAATGTCCGGAATCCCGCTGTTTTCGCGGACGGAATCCACACCCTGTGGAGTACTTAGCCACAATTAACGCCCAGCGTGTCGTGGAAAAGACGGCGTGTCGCACCTGCCGCGCGGAGTAGCGGCGGAGTGCGGACGGCACCAAAAAGGGGCTCCGAAGTGACCTTCGGAACCCCTTCAGGTGACCAAACGCACGACGCCGGCCCGCGGCCAGGTGCCACACCCCGCCGCAGGCAGCGGCTGCTAGAGCTGGACCTCCCGGCGGTCCAGCACAACCTGCTGCACATCCAGGTAGCCGGACTGGAAGCCTGCCCGGGAGTAGCACAGGTAGAACAGCCACATCCGCTGGAACACCGCATCGAAGCCTAGCTCCGCCACCTCGCGGGACCGCTCCAGGAACCGCTCCTCCCACAAACGCAGCGTGGCGGCGTAGTGGTCCCCCATGCCCATCCGCTCGCGCACGCGCAGCGTGGTGTGCTGCTGGGTGACGGTCTCGATCGCCCGGACGGACGGCAGGAAGCCGCCGGGGAAGATGTACTTGTGGACCCAGGTGTAGGCGTTCCGGGTGGCCAGCATCCTGCCGTGGGGCATGGTGATCGCCTGGATGGCCACCTTTCCGCCCGGCGCCAGGACGCGGTCGATGGTCTGGAAATAGATGGGCCAGTATTCGTAGCCCACGGCCTCGATCATCTCCACGGACACCACGGCGTCGTACTCGCCTTCCACTGCCCGGTAGTCCTGCAGCGCCACTGTGACGCGGTCCGAATAACCGGCCGCGGCGATGCGCTCCTGTGCAAGGGCCTGCTGCTCGCTGGAGAGGGTGACGCTGTAGACGGTGGCGCCGCGGGCCGCTGCCCGCAGTGCCAGCTCGCCCCACCCGGTGCCGATTTCCAGCAGCCGGGTCCCTTCTCCCACGCCGGCTTTGTCCAGCAGCCGGTCAATTTTTGCCCGCTGTGCTTCCGCCAGGGCCTCCCATCCCACGGAGCCCAGCGCTCCGGCGTCAGCCGGGAACAGGGCTGAGGAGTAGCTCATGGTGGAGTCGAGGAAGTTCGAGAACAGGTCGTTGGAGAGGTCGTAGTGCCGGGAAATGTTGCTGCGCGTGTTGTGTTCGGCATTACGCTCCTGCCGCGGGGTACGCGGCAGGTACAGGGCCCGGAGTTTCTGCAGCGGAGTGGGAATCAGCGTGTCCACCGACGCGGCAAACACCTCGAGGACGCCGGCCAGGTCGCTGGCCTCCCAGTCCCCGGCCATAAACGACTCACCCAGCCCGATCAGGCCGTTGTCCCCGATCCGGGCTTCAAACGCTTCCGGCCGGACCATGACCATCACCGGGGCATCCGGCCCGCCTATCCCCAGGACAGTGCCGTCCGGGTACTCCACCCGCAGCGGCAGGCGCTTGACTGCCCCCTTGAAGAGGAGTCCGGCGGCCTTCCCGGCGATGGCTGCTTTGGCTCCCGACGGCGGCTGGGCCACTCCCGGCCACAGCTCCGCATCGATGGTGGCGGGCGACGCCGGCACTCCCGTTGGGTTCCAGGCTCCCGCCAGCTGCGTGGCGCCCTGGCCGAGCGCCGCCTTCGTGGCTTTGCCTTCAGCCTGCTGCGCGGCCTTGTCCCGGAAAGGAGCTGCAGCCGTTTCGTTGTTGTCCGTCATTGTCATTGAACTGCCTCCTGTGAGGGGTGGTGTGGTCTGGCGACGACGGGCAGGCGTCTTGCCCAGAGTGTAATGCCCTGTACCCGGATGAGCGCCGAAACCAACAGCGGCGCGGCCGGAACCGTGAACGCCGCCGCCAGGATGTTCCGCAGAGTGGCGGGCCGGCGCGAACCATCCATGGCTGCGACAAACGGCCGGTGGCCCTCGCGGTCCAGGACGATGGAAACGGCCAGCTTCTCCCCTGGCGCAGGCAGCTTCATCCGGTATTGCCCGTCCACATCGTTGAACGGTGAAACGTAGAACGCCTTGGGAACGGAAGCGCGCCCGGAGGGGTCCGTCCGGAGGAGATAGCAGTGCCGCTCACCGTACGTGTTGTGGACTTCGGCAACCACGCACTCAAGCTCGCCGCTGGAGCGGTAGCACCAGAACAGCGTCAGCGGATTGAAAACGTAGCCGAAAACCCTGGCGCTGGTCAGCATGTGGATAGGGCCGCCGTCGGGCTCTATCCCCTGCGTGCGCAGGTACCGCTCCACGTTGCTGCGGATGGTGGCGTCCGGATCGCCCAGATGGTCGCCGGACCGGAAGACGGCCAATGGCCGCAGCAGGAACGGCAGCCGCGGAAGCCTGTCAACGTCGACGAACCAGCTGTAGCTGCGGTACGTAAACGAGTTTTTCAAGGGGGTATGCCGCACGTGCGAGATGGACGTGCGGTAGATCGCGGAGCTCATACTGGTTCCGCGGCGGCAGCAAGCTGCCGCCCGCCGTCGTCGAACGAACCGGGCCCTTCAGCGGGCAGGACAGGAGCCCATTGCCGGCCAAGCTTTCCGGCGGCCCGGACGCCGGACAGCGCGCCGTCCTCATGGAAACCCCAGCCAAGGTAGGCGCCGGCATAGGCAATCCGGCTGTCGCTGAGTGCCGCGATTGCCTGCTGTGCCTGCACTGATTCAGGCGTGTACTGCGGGTGCTCGTAGACCATCCGCTCCAGTACGGCGTCATCGGCGATGAGTTCAGACTCCCCCAGGCTCACCAGGTACCGCTTGCCGTCCAGCGGGCTCAACCGCTGCAGGCGGGTCAGGTCGTAGCTGACCAGGACCTTGTCCGGCCGGGCTTCGCAGGACGGCAGCCGGTAGTTCCACGATGCCCTGGCGTTCCCGGCGGACGGCAGGACGGCAGGGTCCCGGTGGAACACCGTGTGGTTCACCGAATACGGCATCCCGCCCAGCGCTTCCTTCTCATCCGGCGTGGCGTCGGCCAGGAACCCGAGCGCCTGCGCCGGGTGGGTTGCGATGACAACGGCCTCGAAATCCTCGACGCCGGCTTCCGTCACCACCTCGATGCCCAGCGCATGCCGCCGGACTGCGGAGACGGGTGTGTTGAGCCGGACATCCGGGAGGGTGGCCGCCAGCTTCTCCACGTACCGCGCCGACCCGCCGGTGACCGTGCGCCACTGGGGTGAGCCCTTGACGCCGAGCAGCCCGTGGTGTCCCAGGAACGTGAAGAGATAGCGGGCCGGGTAGGCCAAAGCGGTGGTGGGATCGCAGGACCAGACGGCGCTGACCACCGGGGTCATAAAGTGGGAAACGAAGTAGGGGCTGAAGTTTTCACGCTCGAGGAACTCACCCAGGGTCAGTTCGGGAACTGCCTCGTCCGGGCTGACTGCGGAAACCGGGGCCGTGGTCAGCAGAGCCCTGGCCTTACGGTAAAAGCGGGTGACTTCCAGGAGCATCAGCAGGTAGCGCCCCCGCAGCAGGCTGGACGGGCGGGCGATGATGCCGCGGGCACCGCCGCGGGCACCGGCGTATTCCAGCCCGCAGCCGTCGCAGCGGATGGACATGCTCATTTCGGAGTCCTGGGTTTCCACCCCCAGCTCGGCAAACAGCCGCAGCAACGTGGGGTACGTCCGCTCGTTATGGACGATGAATCCGGTGTCCACGCCGAGAACCGAGCCGTCCGGTTGCGGCATGTCGTGGGTGTGGGCGTGCCCGCCCAGCCGCGAATCCGCCTCGAACAAGGTCACGTCGTCCTCGCGGTTGAGGACATAGGCGGCCGTCAGGCCGGCGACGCCGCTGCCGATGACGGCCACCCGCCGTCGTCCGGTTCCGCTTACTGCTGGGTCAGGTGACAATTGATGCTCCTCTGCTGAACATTTGCCAGTGATGGGTATACAGAGGGAAATTCGCACCACCCGGGCCGCCGGATGGGTCTGGGCTTCAGCTTCTTCGACGGTGTACGGCAGAGTACTGTGGGCTGGTGGTAAATCCGGTACACCTGAAGACCCTCCTGGAGGTCACGCGGCTGGGCTCGTTCGCGGCCGCCGCGTCAACGCTTGGCTACACCGCCTCAGCCGTTTCCCAGCAGATGTCCGCGTTGGAACGGGACACCGGCGTGGTCCTCTTCCAGCGCTCGGCGCGCAGCGTGGTGCCCACGGAAGCCGCCGTCGTGATGAGCCGGCACGCCGCCAAGGTGCTCACGGACATCGAGGCACTCATGGCCGCAGCCTCCAAAACCCAGGATTCGGCGCACCAGGAACTGCGCCTCGGGATCTTCCCCAGCCTGGCCACCTTTGTCCTGCCGCGGATCCTGAAGAATCCAACATGGAAGAACCTGGGCATCGACCTGAAGGTCTCCGTCGCTGAGCCCGGCCAGACCATCCAGGGCCTGCGTGCCGGCGGCGACCTGGACCTGGCAGTGGTTTTCCAGGTGGGCCAGACCGGCTTCGCCTGGCCCAACACGATCAACAGGCAATGGATCGGCGACGACGACTTCCGTGTGGTGTTGCCTGCGGGCTGGGGTTTCCGTGCCGAGGCGAAGGTGGCAGCGGACCACCTGTCCGAGATGCCCTGGATCGTGCACCATCCCGGAACGAGCGATGCCATGGTCATCGAACGGCTCTTTGCCGGCTGCAACCTGCACCCGCGGGTAGTGGCCCACAGCGACGACTTCCATGCCAGCCTGGAGATGGCCGCTGCCGGGCTGGGCGCGGCCCTGGTCCCCGAGCTCGCGCTGCGGAACAAGCCTGCCGGTGTGGTGGTGCTGGACGTCCCGGAAATCCGTCTGGCCCGCAATGTTTTTGCACTGCTCATCAACGACAGGAAAACCGCCCGGGTCCAGCTGTTCGTCGATTTGCTGGCCGAGACGTTCGCCGGGATGCCCAAGGCGGTGAATTAGGCCCGAACGCTGGAATGCACCGCACTTCGGGTCTATGTTGAAACTATGAACAAGGTAGCGAGCCAGCACTTTGGCGAGATCGAGCTCAACCACGGCAGCGATCACAACATTGCTGCCAAACATGAGCTGCGCGGCCATCCGCTGGAGATCGACCTGAACATCACCGCGCACGACCACTTCGACGAGGCGGCGCTTCGCAAGGTGGATTACCGGCTGCGGTTCCTGCCCGAACTGGTGGACGAGGTACGGGACATGATCGCGGAGGAGCTGGACCAGGAAGGCACCAGCCCCCAGGAATACCTTCACTTCCACTGCAACGCGCTCAAGGATGAGCACCTGCACAAGGTTTTTGGTGTCCAGCACCGGAGCCAGCTCACCAAGGAAGTGTTCCTCAAAGCACTGAAGCTGGGCCGCGTGGGTATTTATCCGGGCCAGCCTGAACGCTACTTCGTGATGGACTTCACCCTGGGCGAGCACTTCACCGATGAGGTCCTGGTGGCATCGGCGGACGAGGACGGCGTAGTGGACGACGAGATCGTCTGGGAGTCCTGACTTCTTGATTAAAGCCCGACGGCGGGTGGTCATCATTGGTGACCACCCGCCGTCGGGCATTTAGTTTGCTCTGATTACTTCGCCGCTTCCAGCAGTCCGGCGCGGACCGTCTTGGTGGCCTCGACCAGGTTCCGCAGGGATTCCTCGGTCTCAACATAACCGCGGGTCTTGAGGCCGCAGTCAGGGTTGACCCAGAGCTGGCGGGACGGAACGTGCTTCACAGCGGTGCTGAGCAGTTCGGTGACTTCCTCGGTGCCCGGAACGCGCGGCGAGTGGATGTCGTAGACACCCGGGCCAACGCCGCGGCCGAAACCGTGCGACTCGAGGTCGTGCACAACCTCCATGCGGGACCGGGCTGCCTCGATGGAGGTCACGTCCGCGTCCAGGCCGTCGATCGCGTCGATGATCACGCCGAACTCGGAGTAGCAGAGGTGGGTGTGGATCTGGGTGGCGTCGGCAGCACCGGCGGTGGCCAGGCGGAAGGAGTCCACGGACCACTTCAGGTAGTCGGCGTGGTCTGCCTTGCGCAGCGGCAGGAGTTCGCGCAGGGCGGGCTCGTCCACCTGGATGACCTTGATGCCGGCGGCTTCGAGGTCGGCGATCTCGTCGCGCAGGGCCAGGCCCACCTGGTTGGCGGTCTCACCCAGGGGCTGGTCGTCACGGACGAAGGACCAGGCCAGGATGGTGACCGGACCGGTGAGCATGCCCTTCATCGGCTTGCTGGTCAGGGATTGTGCGTACTGGGCCCACTCAACCGTGATGGGGGCGCTGCGGGTCACATCGCCCCACAGGATGGACGGACGGGTGCAGCGCGAACCGTAAGACTGGACCCAGCCGTGGACGGTGACGTCGAATCCTTCGAGGTTCTCGGCGAAGTACTGCACCATGTCGTTGCGCTCGGGCTCGCCGTGCACCAGGACGTCGTAGCCCAGCTCTTCCTGCAGGTCCACAACCCGCTTGATCTCGTCCTTCATGAGCTTTTCGTACTGCTCGTTGGTGAGATCGCCCTTGTTGTTGCGGGCGCGGGCCGAACGGATCTCCGACGTCTGAGGGAAGGAGCCGATGGTGGTGGTGGGCAGCGGCGGCAGGTTCAGTGCTTCTTCCTGGGCTGCTTCACGGACCGAGTACTCGGAGCGGGAGAAGTCGGCGGCGGTCAGGGCCTCGGTGCGGGCCCGGACGTCTGAACGGCGGACGCCTTCGGCGGTGGCGCGGGAGGCGATCACTGCCGTCGCTTCGTCGATGGCTGCCTTCGCGGAGGCGGGGTCTGCCAGGTACGCGGCGAGGGTCTTGACCTCCACGGCCTTCTGGTCGGAGAACGCGAGCCAGCTGCGCAGCTGCTCGGACAGCTGGGTTTCCTCGGCAACGTCGTGCGGAACGTGCTGGGTGGAGGTGGAGGTGGAAACGGCGAGCCTGCCGGCGGCCTCCTTCAGTGCATCCAGCTTCGCGGCGGATTCGGCGAGGTCGTTGCGCCAGATGTTGTGACCGTCCACGACGCCGGCAACCAGGGTTTTGTTGCCAAGGCCCTCCAGTGCTGCGGCCGAGGGAACTGCGCCCTTGAAGACGTCGATGTGCAGGGCGTCGATGTTGGTGGCGGCGAGGGTGCCGAGCTGGCCGTCGAGGGCGCCGTACGGGGTGGAGACGAGGATCTGCGGGCGGTTGGCTGCAGCGGTGAGGACCTCGTAGGCACGGGCAACGGCGGCTTCGATGTCGGCGGCCGGGGTGTCCTGGTCAACCACCAGGGCCGGCTCGTCGAGCTGGACCCAGCCGGCACCGGCTGCTGCGAGCTTCTCGAGCAACTGGACGTAGACGGGCAGGATGTCCTCAAGGCGGGACAGCGGGGCGAAGCCGGCAGGGGCGTCATCGGAGGCCTTGGAGAGCAGCAGGTAGGTGACCGGGCCAACGATGTACGGGCGGGTCTCGATGCCGTTGGCCAGGGCGAAGGCGAACTCGTCAACCTTGGCCGTGGAGGCGAGGGTGAACTCGGTCTCCGGACCGATTTCCGGCACCAGGTAGTGGTAGTTGGTGTCGAACCACTTGGTCATTTCCAGCGGCTGCTGTTCCTTGTTGCCGCGGGCCAGGGTGAAGTAGCCGTCGATGTCCAGCTGTCCCTCAGCGTTGAGGAGGTTGCCGAAGCGGGCCGGCACTGCGCCGAGGTGCGCGGTGGTGTCCAGGACCTGGTCGTAGTAGGAGAAGGTGCCGGGGACGGCGGCGGCTTCGGTCAGGCCGAGTTCCTGCAGGCGCCTGGCGATGGCCAGCTGGATGTCCTTGGCGGCGGCGTCCAGTGCGGCGGCGTCGATCTTGCCGGCCCAGTAGGCCTCGACGGCCTTCTTGAGCTCGCGGCGGCGGCCGATGCGGGGGTAGCCGAGGAGTGAGGCGGACGGGAAAGGCGTGTTGTTTTCAGGCATGGCAAATCCTCAGGTAGGAGCTGGGTTTGAAAGTGTGGGCTTAGAAGCCGGGGTCTAAAGCGCGGAGCGGCTCTGCGAAGGCGTCAGCTTGCGAGCTGGCGCCCGGCGAGGGCGGCCCGCCGGATCCCGGAACGGGAGTGCCGGGGAAGGGCCAGTTTGTCCAGCACTTCCAGTGCGCTTTGGTGTTCATTGAAGGTGTAGAGGTGGATGCCGGGCGCACCTGCATCCAGGGCGGCGTTGGCCAGGTCCACCGTGGCATCGACGCCAATGTGGAGGCGTTCAATGTCGTTGTCCGCGGCGGCCAGGCGTTCCATCAGTTCCGCGGCCGGCTCAACTCCGGCCAGTTCGCCCAGCCGCTTGAGGCGGCGGAGGCTGGTCAGCGGCATCACGCCGGGAATGATGGGGATGGTGACGCCGGCACGGCGTGCCCGGGTGAGGAGGTCGGCGTACTGCCCGGCGTGGAAGAAGACCTGGGTGATGGCGAAGTCCGCGCCGGAACGCTGCTTGGCGAGCAGCACCTCGACGTCGTGCTCCTCACTTGGCGACTCGGGGTGCCGGGTGGGGTATGCCGCCACGCCAACAGCGATCTTTCCTGCACAGAGCAGTGCTGAACGGCGCTGCTCCACGCGGCGGATGAGTTCGATCAGGTCCTGGGCGTACCGCAGGGCCCCGGGAACGGGTTCGCCGCCGTCCTTGGGGAGATCACCACGCAGGGCGAGGATCCCGCGCACACCGGTGTCCAGCAGTTCGCCGATGATGCCCGCCAGTTCCTGGGGCGTATTGCCAACGCAGGTCAGGTGGGCCAGCGGCCGGAGGGTGGTTTCGAGCAGGAGCCGGTTGATGAGCTCGACGGCGGTGTCCCGGTTGGAGCCGCTGGCACCATAGGTGACGGAGACGTAGTCGGGCTCGGTGGTTTCCAGTTCCCGGATGGTGGTCCAGAGCGTTTCCGCGGCTGCCGGCGAACGGGGCGGGAAAAGCTCGTAGGAAAGCGCCACCGGGGCGGTGTCGGAGAGATTCGGGTGTGTGTCAATAAGGCTTGGTGGCGACATTTGCATCCTTGGCTTTGGGCCATTGGGGGCTCCCCTGCCAAAAAACGGCGGGAGGCCGGCAATGAATTGAGTTTGGGGAACACGGAGGAACTCCACAAGGACGCAGCCGCGACTGTTACGCCTGGAATGAAGTTGTCCGTGAGCAAATGTCAGGCCCACATGGGGGCACCCACACCCTCCAAAACGGAGGATCGCTGACACGTTACCGCGGTAACTTGTATAGAACTCTATGAGTGGCGCGAGGAGCTTTCAAGTTGGGCTCCGAATTAAGACGCAGTCTTACGCCTTGTTTCTTTCCCGAACAGAACAATGTTCGCTCCGGCGCCGCTTCACGTTGCCGGCCGGCGCCCCGCTTCAAGGCCGGTCACCAAGGCCGGTCCACGCCGGGACCGGTTCCGGAGTCCTCGAGGTAGTCCGAGCGTTCCCGTCCATTGTTGCGTTCCCGCTGGGACTCCCGGGCGCTTTGCTCCAACTGTTCCAGCTGGTTCGGGCTCGGGGGATCTGCCTCCGGTTCCTCCGGCACGCCCTCCTCCGCCGCATTGCCCTGCTCCGCAACGGAGTCTCGGGCCGTGCTGAGTTTCCCGTTCAGGCGTCCTTCTGCCTGGCTGAGTTTTTCGCCGGCATCAGCAGCCGCTCCCCCTGAAAAGCAGCCGTCCGGGGCTGCACGGGCCACCTCCAGCGCCTCGGTAAACAGGGCCGCGGCACCCGCCCCATCCTCCGCACGCTGCTTCCCGTCCCCGAGCCGTTCGATGGACAGGACCAGGTTGAGCCGGATGGCGCAGGCGTCGGGGGAGCCTGGCGGGGCAAGGTCCAGGGCGTCCTCGAAGCGCAGCCGGGCAGCGGCAAAGTTGCCGGCGAGCGCCTCGGCGTCCCCCGCTGCGAAGGGCGCCTTGTGCCGTTCCACGATGTTTCCGGCCATGAGCGCATCTGCAGCCTGTCCGACGGCGGCCGCGTCCTTGGCGTCGAAGGCAGCGGCTGCGTGCCGGGCGAGGGGATCCAGGCTGAGCAGCCTGGCCGCCAGGCACAGCAGCAGCACGGCGGGCAAGGCTGACCACACCAGCAGGCGGCGCCTCATCGTGCCCCCTCCCTGGGCTGGCCGCCGTGCGGCGCACGAAGAGGGCTGCCTGTAAGCCGCACCTCACGCAGCTGCCGGATGATCCCTCTCATCTCCAGCAGTCCGAGTACAAAGGCCGCGGCGGCAAGGAGCCAGTACACCTCGGTCCGGCCGGTCAAAGTGCTGTCCTCCGAAGTCCGTTCCAAGGCCCCGGGCCGCGCCTCCTGCAGCATGGCTGAGGCCGCGTCCCCGTCCGACCGGTGCACGTAGGGCACGCCCAGCTGAGCCGCAATCCCCCGAAGCCGGTCCTCATCGATGACCGACAGGGCGTCCCTGGCGGCACTCCCGGTGAAGTCCTGGATGTAGGGGGAACCGGCGTCGGACTCCATCCCGGTGTTCTCCTTCATGCGTCCACCGCTGGAGGTTCCGTATCCCAGCACTGCTCCCCCGGCCACCAGTCCGTCATCGAGCGTGAGGGGTGCTGGTTCCGTTGCGCTGGTTTGCTCACCGTCACCCAGGTAGAACACCAGCCGGGGCCGGCCGGGGTGACTGTCCTTGGCAGCGGACAGGCGTTCAGCCAGCACCTCACGTGCGGCGGTGATGCTGCTGCCCTTGGCATAGACCGTGACCTGCGGTTCGAGAATGGCGGTGATGGTTTCCAGCGCTGAAGTGTCGGCGGTCAGGGGCATCCGGACACGGGCTTCGGTGTCAAAGGTGATCACGGAAAACCGGGCCCCCGGCAGTTCCTCGGCGATGGCCATGATGTCCTGGCGGACGCCAGCCAGGCGGGGCGCCGCATTTCCGTAGTCCTCGGCCACCATGCTGCTGGTGGTGTCCACTACAAAAAAGACGTTGAGGTCCGCCGTGGCTGCCTGGACGGAACCGCCGGGCACGCCGGGCCGGAGTGCAGCCGCCGCCACGAGAAGAACCAGCACGCTGCGGCGGACCCACGCCCGGCCTCCCGGCCGCAGCCGTTCGAGCACGATCCGCCAGACCATGAACAAGAGGGCAACCGCGATGACGGGCAGGAGGATCCACCACGGCAGGACCGGCAGCAACGTCATGGCCTGAGCCGCCAGGAAGCCACACCAAGGACGAGCCCGGACAGCAGGGCGGCGGCCAGCGGCAGGTCGGGCCCCTCGGTGACTACAGCACGGGGCGCCCCCTGGAGGGCGGATGCTTCGGTGTCCTGCACCGCGCGCACAATGCCGGGCACTGCCTCCGGGCTGTCCAGGGCGTAGTACGCTCCCCCGCTGAGCTCGGCGGCCGACCTCAGCTGCGCCCCGGGCTGGTTCTCATCAGTTCCGTAATCGAAGTCTCCGGGGTTGAGGGCATAAACATGCACATTCCGCTCCTTCGCCATCCGGGCAGCCTCCGCAAGACTCATGATGGGATCCCCCGAAACGAAGTTGTCCGTTGCGAGGACCACCGACCGCGAGCGCCGGGGCGGGCCGCTCTCCCGGCCGCCGCCCGCCTCGTTGCTGCCTGCCTGGTCCGTGCCGGACGGGAAGCTGGTGATGCAGGAGGCCAGTCCGTCCCCGATCAACGATGACCCGCGGCCGCTCCAGGTCCCGTCGAGGAAGCCGGATGATCCTGGTTTGCCGTTGAAGGCGTCCCGCGCAAGGGTCAGCTGTTCCCGGGCGTACTCATAGTCGTCGGTGAGGGGGAAGACCTGGACGGCTGTGCTGTCAAAAACAGTGAGCCCGATCCGTTCGCCCTTAAATTCATCCGCCAGCCGGGCAAACACCTCCACCACCTCGGCGTCCGCGCTGCTCATGGATCCGGAGGCGTCCAGGCACAGGACAATGTCACGGTTGTGCTGCTCCGGCCTGATGGTGTCCACGGCCACCGGGCGGCCGGCGGCCAGCAGGGTTGACGCCAGCAGGGCGCCGCAGGCGGCTGCTGCAACAACAAGCCAGCGGCGGTGCCTCCGCAACGCCGCCTGGTACTCGGGCAGTGACGTGAGCCTGTCAACGTGGGCTGCCGGCCGGCGTCGTGCGTTGGCGTTCCTGGCCGGATGCAACGCCGTCCAGGCCGCGAGGCCCGCCCCGGCTGCACCCAGCGGAACCACCCACCAGAACATCAGCTCCACGAGCGCACCGCCTCGCGTGCCGTCGCGGCGGAGGATGCGACGGCGGGCAGCGGCTCGGGCCCGAACTCGCCCGGGTACAGCGCACCGACGGCGTTCGCGGCCTGGGGCAGGGGGTGCTTGGCGAGGTCGGACTGCGTCATCCTGGGCGCGTCCACCCCGGTGGCGTCGCGCACGAACCGCCGCAGCAGGAGGCTGATCTCCTGATGAGCGGCACGGGCACTGATGCTCCCCGCTGCCGCCTGCTGCTCCACGTCAGCGATGCGTTGGAGGTAGGCCGCCTGGAGTGCGGGCAGGTCGGTGAGCGGGGCGGGGCGGGAAGCGGGCTTTGGGCGGGGACGCCTGGTGCCGGCCAGGACAAACGCGTACCAGGCTGCCACCAGCAGCACCAGGATTGCGCCTGCCCAGGTCCATAGCGGACTGTAGGGCAGCGGGCCGAGGAATCCGGGGTCAGCCTGCACGCCGGTGCCTTTCCAGGAGTGCGAACAGTTCCGTCATGACGTCCTGGCTGCCGGAAACCGAACCCTCGGTGATTCCTGCCAGGCGGAGCATGTCCTGCCTGCCGGCGTCCCTGTCCATCACCGCCCGGGCATAGGCTGCGGCAACACCGGCGGACCCTGCCAATTGCCCTGGCAGTGGCGTGGCATCGTGCACGCTGTACCAATCCCCTCCTGTGGCCAGTTCGGCATCGCGGACCGTGAGCCAGAGGATCTCGTGCTGCGCCCGGAGCCGGCGGAGCAGACCGGCCAGCGACGGGGTGGCCGTTAATTCATCCGCGACGACGAACAGCAGGAATCTCCCCTTGACGGTGCGGGCCACATGCTCCAGCTGGTCCTCCAGCCTGCTGGCAGCGGAATCCGCGGTGGCACTTGCATGGACGTGGCGCAGAAGCCGTTCGAGGTGGGCTTCGCCGCCTTTGGCCGGCAACGACCTTGTTTCCGTGGCGTCGCCGCTCACCAGGCCCACCACATCCCCGTGCCGGTGGGCCAGGTACGCCATCACCCCAAGCGCCATGACGGCTACATCCTTTTTGATTTCCCCGCCGGCAGCTTCGGCTGCCATATTGCGCCCGGTATCGGTGATGAGCAGGACCGTTTGCCTCCGGACGGCCACGTATCTTTTGATCAGCGGCGTTCCGTGGCGGGCCGTCGCCTTCCAGTCGATGTCGCGTACCTCGTCGCCGGGGACGTAGGCGCGGAGATCGTCGAAGTCCAGGCTGCGTCCGTGGAACACGGAACCGTATTCGCCGTCGAGCATGCCGCGGGCCTTGCGGTGCGCGAAGATGGCCATCTTCGACTTCACCCGGTGAAGGAGGCTTGTCATTCCGGCATCAGGGTGTCTGGACGGCGGCGACTACGGCGTCAATCACCGTCTCCACCGGTACCTGCTCCGCCACTGCCTCGAAATTCAGGATGAGGCGGTGCCGCAGGACGCGGTGGGCGAGTGATTTCACGTCCTCCGGAATCACGTGGTCCCGGCCCTGCAGCAGCGCCACTGCACGTGCCGCCTGGCTGAAGGCGATGCTGGCGCGCGGGCTGGCGCCGAACTCAATAAAGCCGGCGAGCCGCGCGTCGATGTACTGCTGCGCATTCCGGGTGACGTAGACCAGCCCCACGATGTAGTTGATGACCGCCGGATCGATGTAGATCCGCTTCACCACGTCCTGGACGCCGGCCACCGCATCCAGCGAAGCCGCAGCCGCCGGCTTTTGCCCGTCGGTGAACACTCCGGCATCGATCCGGCGGATGATCTCGGCTTCCTCCACGGGCGAGGGGTAGTCGAGGACGTCCTTGAGCATAAAGCGGTCCATCTGGGCTTCCGGAAGCTGGTAGGTGCCTTCCTGCTCGATCGGGTTCTGGGTGGCCAGGACCAGGAACGGGGACGGCAGCCGGTATTCCTGGCCACCGATGGAGGTCTGCCGTTCCTGCATGGCCTCCAGCATGGCGCTCTGGGTCTTGGCGCTGGAGCGGTTGATCTCATCCAGCAGCACGATGTTGGCGTGCACCGGGCCCAGCTGGGTGACGAAGGTTCCCTTGGCGGCGTCGTAGATCTGGGTCCCCACGATGTCGCTTGGCAGCAGGTCCGGTGTGCACTGGATCCGCCGGAACTCCGCGCTGATGGCTTCGGCGACGGTCTGGGCAGCGGTGGTCTTGGCAAGGCCCGGAACGCTTTCAAGGAGGATGTGACCACCGGTGAGCAGGCCCACCAGCAGCGATTCGCGCAGCCGGGACTGGCCTACCATCTTCGCGTCGAAGCTCCTGGAAATGCTGGCGGCAACCTGCTGCGCCCGGGCCAGCTCCTGCGGTTCGATCCTTGCCGAAGAGCTGGTTTGAAGCACTGCAATTCCCCCTGGTGGCTGTGTTGGGCGCGCGTTCCCGGCCGGACCGCGCTCCGCCGCCATCCTATCCAAGACGGATCCCCGGGTTTGGGCAATGGGGACCCCTCCCCACCGCAGCTGCGCAGGTCTATTCTTTTGACATGAGCGAGCTTCCAGCCAGTTACAAGGAGTTTCTCGCCGACAAGAGCGAGATGTTCATCAGCACCGTCAAGCCTGTCCTGCAGCAGTCAGCCGCGGACAAGCTTCATGGCGTCCGGGTTGTTTACAACCCCGGCGCGACCGGCCACCAGGCACACCTGGACGACAGCATCCCCTTCGGCGTGGTGGTGGAGGACATCGACTAGCAGCGACTACCCCCGCACCGCTCCGGACAATGCAAAGGAGTTGCCGGCACCCCTGGCCACAATGACGTACAGGGCCAGCACCGGCAGCGAATACAGGATGGAAAATGCGGCCAGCTGGCCGTAGGCAACTGCTCCATGCTGTCCAAAGAAGCTGAAAATGGATACCGCCGCGGGCTGCTTTGCCTCGGACAGGAGCAGCACAAACGGGACAAAGAAGTTGCCCCAGGCCTGGATAAACACAAAAATGAACACGACGCCGAGCCCCTGCCGCATCAGCGGCAGGACGATGGTGCGCAGCGCGGTCATCCTTGACGCGCCGTCCACCCACGCTGCTTCCTCCAGGGATACCGGCACGGCGTCCATGAAGTTCCGGGTCATCCAGATGGCCATGGGCAGGGCGGTGGCGGCCATAAACAGGGTGGTGGCCGGCAGCGAATCCAGCAGTTCCAGCTGGACGAAGAGCCCGTAGACCGGCACCATAATGGCCGTGATGGGCAGGCAGGTGCCCAGAAGCACCACGGACATAAACGGCGTGTTGAAACGGGACTGGAAGCGGGACAGCGGATAGGCGGCGAGGACGGCCGCCGCAAGCGTGACAAGGGCAGTCCCGGCCGAGAGGAGCAGGCTGTTCCACAGCGGCTGCAGCAGGAGCCCGGGTGTCATCACGGCAGCGAAGTTGTCCAGGGTGACGGCCTTTGGAATCCGTGTCTCGTGGCCCGCTTCGGCGTCAAAGGACGCCAGGACGAGCCACAGCAGGGGAAGCACAAAACAGGCGCCCAGCAGCAGGAGAGCCAGATCTGCGGGACTGCTGCGGCGGTGCCGCGGCCTGCGCGGACGCGCGGGCGCTTCGGAGGGGGCAACCCCTGGTGCCCTTGCCGGCGCGGTCAACGCTTCCCCTCCCTCAGCAGCCGGATGTAGCCGACACCGAACACCGCGCCGATGAGGAGCAGCACCGAAGCCACCGCAGTCCCGTACCCGATGTCGCCGAACTTGAAGGCTTCCTGGTAGGCCAGGACCGGGAGGGTAGTGCTGGAGTTGGCCGGGCCGCCGGCAGTCATCACCCAGATCAGGGTGAAAACAGCGAGCGTCTGCAGTGTGATGAGCATCAGATTGGTGGCGATGCTGTTCCGGATCATGGGCAGCGTAATGAAGGCCAGCCGTTGCCAGCCGGTCGCGCCGTCCATCTGGGCGGCTTCAACCACCTCGGCAGGAATATCGTTCAGGGCAGCGCGGTACACCAGCATGGAAAAGGCCGTGCCACGCCAGATATTGGCCAGCACCACCGCCGCCATCGGCCATGTATAGAGCCAGTCAGGCTGCCCCGCCCCCAGGCCACCCAGCAGTTGGTTCAGCGTTCCGTCCCGGCTGAAGTAGGCGTAGGCGGCGAAGGCCGCCACGATTTCGGGAAGCACCCAGGCCGCCACCACTGCGGTCCCCACCACCGCAGACACGGCCCGGCGCGCCCGCCGCATCAGTACAGCCAGAGCCAGCCCCAGCAGGTTCTGGCCCAGGACAGCGGACCCTCCCACGAACAACACGGTCAGGCCCAGCGAGAGCGGAAACACCGGGTCCAGCAGCAGCCGCTGGTAGTTCTCCAGCCCCACCCATTCAGGATTGCGTGCGTTCCTTCCCGTCAGTCCGGTATTGGTGAACGAGGCCTGGAAGGCCCAGAACACGGGTCCGGCGAGGAAAACCAGCAGGAGCAGGAGGGCAGGCAGGACAGGCAGATAGCGCAGCAGGCCCCGTCCCCCCGATCGGGCCGGCACCGCTTACTTCCGGACGGTCTTGTCGCCGCCCACAATGTCCGCAACGGCTGCGTCGTAGTCCGCAGCCGCCTGTTCGGGCGACTTTGCTCCGGTGATGACGGCCTCCGTTGCCTCCTGGACTGCCGCCGAGATGCGGGGGTAGTCGGAGGTGGCAGGGCGGTATCGGGTGACGGAGACGAGTCCGGAGACGTCCTTCACGAACGGATTGGCCGCCTGGTAGCCGGAGTCACCGGCAACATCGCTTCGGACCGCGATCTGGGAGCTGTCAAGCGTGAACTTCAGGGAGTTGTCCCGGTTCAGTGCAGTGCTGAGGAATTTGAAGGCGAGGTCCGGTTCCTTGGTCCCGGCTCCGATGGCCAGTGTCCAGCCTCCGGACATGCTCACGGCCCCGGGGTCGCCGCCGTCCTGGGTGGGGAACGGGGCCACGGCCATGTCCTGGGCGTAACCGGGCCATTCGTAGCTGCCGCCGTCCTGCCAGAACGACGGCGCGTAGGAACCTTCCACGGTGGCGCCGAGTTTTCCGGTGGGGAACCACTCGCCGAACACTTTCTTCCACACGTTCGCGTCAAGGGCTTCGGCAGGCGTCACGGCCAGCCCCTCGTCATAGAGGGTCTTGAGGAAGCCCAGCGAATCCTTGAACCCGGCGGATCCCACCACCCACTTTTTGGACTCTTCGTCGTAGAGGGTGGAGCCGGTGCCGTAGAGGAGCTCGTAGAAGCCCTGCATCACGGTGCCTTCGCCGGTGCCCTTCCCGGCGTACATGTTGAAGGGGATCACGGAGGGGTCGTCCGCCTTGATCTTCCGGGCGGTGTCAAGAATCTCCTGCCAGTCGCGCGGCTGCCAGGGCAAACTGATCCCGGCGGCTTCGAAGACCTTTTTGTTGTACCAGATGGCCCGCGTGTCGGTGCCCAGCGGCACTGCGTAGGTGCCGCCGTCGTCCGCGCGCCCTGCTGCCTTGGCGCCGTCGTCGAACTTCGCCCAGTCCGCCCAGCCCTCAAGGTAGCTGTCCAGCTTCAGGAGGTATCCGGCGTCCACGTCGGAGCGGACCTTGAAGGTGTCCTCGTAAAAGACGTCCGGGGCGGTGGATGGGGATCTGAGCGCAAGGGCCAGCTTGGTGCCGTAATCGTCGTCGTTCCCCTGGATGGGCAGCAGCTCAACGGTGACACCCTGGTTGGCCGCCTCAAACTCCTGCTTGGCGGCCTGGAACATCGTCTCCAGCGCGGTGAAGGAATCGGTCTTCTGATAGACCACCTTCAGGGACTTGGAGCCCTCTTGGGGAGACGCCGGCGTACACGCCGTGAGGATGAACGCTGCAGCAGCGATGAGGGACATGCTCTTCAGGCCCGGGCGGCGCATGGTGCTCCATTCGATCGAAGGCTGCGGACCCCGTTGTCAGCGGGCCCCAGCCGCGGCAATACGCAAATGCTAGATGGGAGTCCTGCCCCGAACAAGGGCAGGGCGCCCCCTAACTCTCCAGGAGGAGCCTCTGGGCACGCGGCGCCAGGGTGTGTTCCAGGACCAGGGAGGCAGCGCCGATGGCGCCCACATCCTCGCCCACCCCGGTTCCCACCACCTCGATGCGGTGGATCAGCCGCGCAGCGCTGTTGGCCTCCAGCAGCGGCGGCACCTTCGCGAGGTAGCGTTCGGCCAGGCCGCTCCAGAACGGGCCGCCAAAGACCACCCGCTCCACGTCAAGGGTATTGGTGACCACCGACACTGCGCGGGCAACCAGCACCGCAGACTTGTCGATGATGGCCAGCGCCCGTTCGTCACCGGCGTCCGCGAGTTCGCACAGCCGGGAGAAGCTTTGCTGTACCTCGGCGCCGCTGTTGCCGGACCGGGAGCCGTCCAGGATGCCTGCAGCCTCGGCCTCGGCCACCAGGACCTGCGGGATGCAGGAGGACTTGACGCAGCCCCGCAGGCCGCAGTCGCACTCAGGGCCGTCCGGGTCCACCATGATGTGGCCGATTTCGCCGGCGTTGCCCGAGGTGCCGCGCACCACTTCGTCGTTCAGCACAATCCCGCAGCCGATGCCGGTGCCCATGTACATAAAGATGAAGCTGCCCGCTCCGCTCGGACCGCCGGCCCACGTTTCGGCCACCGCGGCGCTGGTGACATCCTTGTCCACCAGGACCGAGTATCCGGTGGCCTCGGAGAGCGCGTTGCGCAGTTCCACCCGGTCCCAGCCGGGCAGGAGAGGCGGGTCCACCACCGTGCCGTTGTCCAGGTCGATGGGGCCGGGAGCCGCCACGCCGAGGCCTGCGATCCTGTCCCGGTCCACGCCGGAGTTTTCCACCAGCTGGGCGATCTCCGCGGCGATAGTGGAAATGACTGCCGAAGGATCGTTGCCGCCGGGCGTCTTGATGCGGGAGTGCTGCACCACCGCACCCACGAGATCCAGGACCACGAACGTGGTGACGGCGGGGTCCAAGTGGACGCCGACGGCGAACATCCCGTGGGGGTTGAGGCGGAGGATGGTGCGGGGCTTGCCCGGGCCGCTGCCCTCCTTGCCGGCTTCGACAATGAGGTTCTGGTCCAGGAGGCGGCGGGAAATGTTCGAGATGGTCTGCGGCGAGAGGCCCACGATCTGGGCGAGTTCCACCCTGCTGAGTCCGCCTGAGGACCTGCGGATGGCATCAAGGATCACCGTGAGGTTGAAGTCGCCCATCCGGGGAAGGTTCGTGCCGCGCCTCGGTGAGGATTGACGGATCTCAGTCACGGCGTCCCCTTCGTCTTCTGCACATACTTACTGATGTCTGAATCGTACGTTACGCACCCCCGCAGACCCATAGGAACGGCCGACGGCGCGGCGCATTGTGCGGGAAAGCGCAATGGGCTGCGGGGCGCGGCGGTCCGCTGCCCCGGCGGCGCAGTTTGCAAGGTCAGCCCGGGGTGCGGCGGGTGCTCAGTGTCACCGTGAATTTGGGGTTCTGGCCTTTGACGACGGTAGGGCCGACGTGGCGTTCAAGGGCTGGGGAGTAGGCCAAATGCCGGTTGAAGACGGTCCAGAGTTCCCCGCCCGGGGCCAGTACACGGCCTGCTGCTTCGATGAGCTTCAGGCCTGCTCCGGCATGCACACCGGCCCCCACATGGAACGGCGGGTTCAGGAGGATCAGGTCTGCACTGCCGTCCGCGAGCGTTGCCATGGCGTCGTCCTGCAGCACGTTGACCTGCCCCGCCAGGCCGTTGGCGGCGGCCGTCGCCAGTGCGGATGCCACCGCTGCGGCTGACTGGTCCGTTGCAGTGACGGTTCCCCCCGGATGCTGCCGGGCGTACATGGCGGCAAGGATCCCGGTGCCGCAGCCAAGGTCGACGGCGTGCCGTGCGGTGCGCATGTCAGGCAGGAACGTCAGCAGGAACCTGGTGCCGATGTCCAGGCGCGGGCCTGCGAAGACGGCGCCGTGGGCGGCAACGTTGAGGTCGATTTCGGCGAGGTGTTCGACCACGGGAAAGCGCTCCGGTTCCCCGCTCCCCCGTGGACCGCTGGCCACAATGACGCGGGATTTCTGCCGCGCCAGCTGGGGTGTGACCGAGCTGAAGTGACGTTCCAGGACAGCATTCATGCCCAGGGACATGTGTTTGACCCGGCCGCCGGCCAGGAGCACGACGTCCGGCGCGGCATGCCGTGCCACTGCCTCCGCGATCTGGTCCAGTTCGGCGAGGGTCTTGGGTAACTGCAGCAGCACCATGCCGGCGCCCTGGAGCAGTTCCGGGCCGAGGGGCAGCTGGGTGAAGCCGGCCTCCGCAGCATCGGGGCCGAGCACCTCCGCGGTGTTCAGGCGCAGCGCCTGCTCGCCGGTGATGAGGTCCTGGTGGACGCGGAGCGTTCCGGGATTGAGTACTGCCAGGGCCCCGAGGGTCAGGGCGCCGTAGCGGTCACCGATGACCGTTATGCTGCTTCCCGGCAGCATCCGCTCGGCGGCAGCGTCGAGCAGCAGGCGGTCCGTTGCATCCCAGGCCTGCAGGTTGGGTGCTTCAACGTCCGGCCGCCGCCGGAGCCTGGGGAGGACCTCGTCAAGCCTCGTTACTGCCACCTGGTTCCTGCCGCCTTCTCCTGTTTGCAAGTCTCCGTCCGGGCTCCGGACGGTCAGCCCCAATTTACCGTCCCGGCGGTGGGGCGGATCCCGGGCAGTTTCAGGATCGCCGCAACCGCGGCGCGTCCGGCGCGGTTGGCCCCGATGGTGGACGACGATGGGCCGTAGCCCACCAGATGGACGCGCGGCTCGTTTGCCACCTGCGTCCCGTCCATCAGGATGCCCCCGCCCGGCCCGCGGAGGTGCAGCGGGGCGAGGTGTTCAAGTTCCGCCCTGAACCCGGTGGCCCACAGAATAACGTCTGCCGCCAGGTGGCCTCCGTCCGCCAGCCGGACGCCGTCTGGTTCAATGGCGGTGAACATGGGCTGCCGGTCAAGGGCACCCCGTGCTGCCGCCGCCCGCAGTGGCGGTGTCCAGATCAGGCCTGTTACGGACACAACGCTTTGCGGCGGCAGTCCCTGGCGCACCCGTTCCTCCACCAGCGCCACGGCATCGTGCCCGGCTTTGGCATCAAACTCCGCGTCCCGCCATACCGGCTTCCGCCGGGTGAACCAGCTGGTGGTGGTCACAAGGGAGATCTCGTCCAGGAGGCCCACGGCGGAGATCCCGCCGCCCACCACGATGACGTGATGGCCCACGAATTCTTCGGCTGAAACATAATCGGCCACGTGCAGTTGCCTGCCCCGGAATGTGTGCTGGCCGGGGTAGATCGGCCAGAAGGGCCGGGTCCAGGTTCCGGTGGCATTAATCACCGCGGCGGCGCTCCAGTCCCCGCGGGACGTGCTGACCAGCAGCCTCCCGGCCGGGTCGTCGTCCTCGCGGCTGACGGAGGCGACCTTGACCGGGCGCTGGACGCGCAGGCCCAGTTCTTCCTCATAGTCCCGGAAGTAGCGCGTCAGGAACTCCGAACTGGGTTCCCTGGGGTCCACGGCAGGCTTGGCGATGCCGGGAAGATCGCTGATGCCGTTCACAGTGGCCATCCGAAGGCTCTTCCACCGGTGGCGCCAGGCACCGCCCGGACCCTCCTCGGCGTCGAGCACTGTAAAGTCCAGTCCGCGCCGCTGGAGGTGGTAGGCGGCGGAAAGCCCCGCCTGGCCCGCACCGATAACAACAACGTCGGCGCGGGGAGAATTCACCCACCCATGATAGTCGGGCGGGCCCTCCCTCCCTTAGTGTTGGCCCAACGACACAGGGAGGACAGCCATGACCACCAGAAGAGGGAATGCAGACCGGCTCGCAAAAGCCCTGGCCATTGTGCTGGGCACGAAGGAAATCCCGCTCCGGCTGCGGGCGTGGGACGGTTCCGAAGCCGGCCCGGAAGACGCTCCGGTGCTCGAATTCCGCTCCCGCCGGGCATTGCGGCGCATCCTGTGGTCCCCCGGCCAGCTGGGCCTCAGCCGCGCCTACGTGTCAGGTGACATAGACTCCCCCGGGGATATCTTCGCCGCCTTCACGGCGCTCAGTTCGGCCGGCAAGTTCGCCGAACCAGGGCCGTTCAAGCCGCTCACCACAGGTGAACTCTGGACGCTGGTGCGCACGGCGGTGAGGTTGGGAGCGCTCGGCCCCAACCCTGCTCCCCCGGCCGAGGAAGCGCGGGTTGCCCGGAAGGGCCGCCCCCATTCCCGGCGCCGTGATTCCGCTGCTATTTCCCACCACTATGACGTGGGCAACGATTTCTATTCCCTGGTACTGGGGCCGTCCATGGTCTACTCCTGCGCTGTGTGGCCCGAAGAGGCCTGGCCCTCCAACGGGGAAGGACCGGTTCCCACCGGTTCACGCCTTGCCGGTGGTTTGGACGCCGCCCAGGAAGCCAAACTTGACCTGGTGTGCCGCAAACTGGGACTCACCGCAGGCATGCGGGTGCTGGACGTCGGCTGCGGCTGGGGCAGCTTCGCCCTCCATGCCGCGGGCAAGTACGGTGTCACGGTGGTGGGCGTGACGCTGTCCACAGAGCAGGCAAACCTGGCCCGCAAACGGGCGGCAGAAGCGGGCCTCACGGAGAACGTGGACATCCGGGTGCAGGATTACCGGGATGTCCAGGACGGGCCCTTTGACGCCATCAGTTCCATCGGCATGTCGGAGCACGTGGGACGAGCCGAAATGCCCCGGTACACCGCCGCATTGTTCAGCCTGCTCCGTCCCGGCGGCCGGCTGCTGAACCACGCGATCTCGTGGAATGCCGGGCCCACGGACCCCGATCCAGATTCCTTTATCCCCCGGTACGTTTTTCCTGACGGCGAGATGATCAGCCTGGGCGAAATGGCAACAGCATTGGAATCCGCAGGCTTCGAGATCCTGGACGTGGAGGCACTGCGCCGGCACTACGCGCTCACGCTCCGGGCATGGGTCAACAGGCTGGAGGAACACTGGGACGAAGCCGTAAAGCTGACCAGCCTGGGCCGCGCGCGGGTGTGGCGGCTGTACATGGCGTCCAGTGCGTTGGGTTTTGAAAACGGGCTCACGGGAGTAAACCAGGTCCTGGTCCAGCGGCCGGGCGGAGACCCGCCGCCCCTGCGCCGGGCCCAGTGGCTGTAGCGGCTGCTTCCTGACCGCCCGCTAACCCGGGCTCCTGGGCTTGTTCGTGGATCCGAACCT
>NZ_CAQI01000040.1 GCF_001046895.1 Pseudarthrobacter siccitolerans | reverse complement strand
GAACCTTCAAGGCACGGATGTGCGAACAAGCCCGGGACATAAAAAGAGGAACCATCCGTCAGGATGGTTCCTCTTTACCGGTGGAGCTGAGGGGACTCGAACCCCTGACCCCCTGCATGCCATGCAGGTGCGCTACCAGCTGCGCCACAGCCCCGGACTTGCTCCGTTGCGGTGTCCCGCCGAAGCAACCTGATCAGCTTAATGCACTTTCGTCCGCTGCGCCAATTGGCGCCTCTGGGCGTGTCTTCAACCGCTGCCGTTCTTTGCCGTCGGCCTGTCGGAGGGACCAAAAAGCCGGGAGGCGGAAACCAAAAAATCCGCCGGAATCAGATGATTCCGGCGGATTGTCGGTGGGGGTCCACATGCCTATTCGAAACAAAGTAGCGGGTCCGTCAAACTTCGTTCCCTGATGCGCAAAATCTACGCCCGGCCAGAGGTAACGCGTGTTGCACCGCCTATCCCCCGGCGTGCCAAGCAGATTAGCGACGAGCAGTCAGCCCAGCTGGCAGCCGAGTACCGCCAGGGCATGACGGTTGGCGAACTGGCTGAGAAGTACGGCATCCACCGCGTGACCGTCGCTGATCACCTCGCCGTGCACGGCATCGAGAAGCGCCTACGTGGGTTGGATGAAGCTCAGGTTTTGGACGCAGCCACTCGCTACCACGCCGGCTCATCCCTGGCTGTGCTGGGAAAGAAATATGGCGTCTCACCTACAACGGTTCGGAAGAATTTAGTTAAGCGGGGCGTCGTGATGCGACGTTCATATGGATATCTGCTGTCAAAGGAATCTCTAGGAGGAGAGCTCGAACCACCAGCCGTGGTTCGGACGCCGCCGGTCGAGCTGTGTCGATCAGCTACAACAAGTCTCATAATCGCTAGCATTGACTGAAAATGCGAAACCTTCCATACTCATGCATAAATATGAACCCCATCCCACAACAACTGAACCTCAGCCCGATAGAAGTCGCGGAAGTACACGACCTGAGATCCGCCTTCATGGAATGGATGATCCAGGAAACTCCGGACAACATTGGCGTCATCAATCTCGTCAAGCCGCCACGCATACTTATCCAGTTCTGGGATGATGCAGCTTGTATCCCTGCAGATGTCCAGGGCTGCCTAGACAGCTGGGCTCCTCTGGAGGAGATCGGATTCGAGCGCTTGCTGTTCGACGACGCGACCGCCGAACAGTTCATTCTGGAGAACTTCAGCCCGCGACATGCTCGTGCATTCAATCGATGTCGTCACCCAGCGATGCGTGCCGACTTTTTCCGCCTGTGCTTTGTCTTGAAGAACGGTGGGCTCTATGTCGATGCAGATGACACCTACCAGGGGTATGACATTGACAAGCTGATGGTCGACGGACGGCTCAAACTCCAGCCGCTTTGCTATGACATTGCTTCAGATTCAATGGTTGATCCGGTGGGTTCAGCCGGGATTTCTGTAGCAGGCGGACGCATCTTCTATGTCAACAACAATCCGCTCCTCGCACCTGCGAACCATCCGATCATTGCCATGGCTCTGGAACAGGCAACTAATTCACTACTCTCTGCAGACGAGGACAGTCGGGACATCCAGTCGTTGACCGGTCCCGGCAATCTCACATCGTCTCTCGTTGCTCACGCCGTCGAGTTAACTCAAGCCGGGAAAGGCTGGGACTTCGAGCTGCTCACAGACTGGGATTCTGTGGCGGTTAGTACGTGGCCACTCTCATATCGCTCCGATGACCGTAACTGGCGACGATGGGTGAGTAGCGATGGGTAGTAAGTATCCAAATCGAATTAACGGGGGACTCGTCCGATGAATATGTTGACCTTCGCTGACTTCAAGGAGCGATTCGCACATAGATTGCGACTCCGCACACGTGTCCTGGATCTTCGCCGACGCGCCAAGGTCTTTTCTAGCGGCGATGAATCTGACGCGATACAGCGCATCTACGTCATCAATCTAGATCGTAAGCCCGACCGCTGGAGCCGCCTCCGGCGCGAACTCAACCGATTTCAAGACCGTCATGGTGAACAGCTATCAACGGTCGTCAGGAGATTTTCGGCCATAGACGCCAGATACTTGAAATCGGAGCCTGACCACTCAACGCTGATTCCTACGTTCACACTTGCCGATCAATTGACCATCGACCCGAACCCACTCCTTCTCGTTGACGACGATACGCGCGCACGCAAGATCACGATGACCAGGCAAGAGATTGCTGTCGCGCTATCGCATATCGAAGTATGGAAGCTGATCGCCGAGGGAGAGGTCCCTAGTGCGCTAGTGCTTGAAGACGACATCGTCATGCCATATGGTTTCGTCCGCAATCTCGAAGAGACGTGGTCTGCGGTCGAGTTTAACGCAGAGGGTGTCGCAAATTTCGATCTGCTGTATCTCGCGTTCAGAGATGTTGGTGCGTCTGTCTCGCCACAAGATCAGGCCCTTATGCGGCGAAAAGACCCCGGCCTCTGGGAGGCGTCGGGGTACGTCGTAACGCGTGAAGGTGCCCGGAAGCTACTCGACAGACTTCCTATGTACGGCCCGGTCGATCTGTGGCTTAACTTACAGTTCCATGACCTGAAGGTGTTCACAGCCGCCCGACCTATCGTCGAGCAGCGCCTCGACGAACCATCAACGAATTCATATTCAGTACTTCCGGTACTTTCACAGGTCGGCGTGATCACACGCGAAAAACCCCTCGTGACGACAGCAAAGAAGCTACGTGGCCCAGTCATTGCGCTCGGCGATCCCGGCTCAGGCCTGACAGCTCTGGCAAAAGCACTCTCCATGAGCGGCTACACCTGCTGCAGCGATCTTGGCACGCTGCCCGCCTTAGAACAGAAAAGGCTACTCACTGGGCGTCGCAATAGACTCTTCAATGCCTACGTCAACATCGGCACCCTCGACAGCACAGTCGCCACGGTCATCGCCAAATCTAACCCCGACGCCCTATTCATCCTCACGTCACCTGGTGTGGAATTGCCGCTCATCCACCCCGACCGGGTCCTATCTTTCGATGATGCTACCCGAGACAAATGGGCTGTGCTGTGTGACTTCCTAGGAATCGACTACCCGTCATTTCCGTACCCCAACGACGCAGACCTCGGTCAACGCCCAGTGGTAGATCGGACACCGCTTGCCGATTCTCGTGCATCTACGAATCACAAGTTCGACAAGTCCCCCTGGACACTCTCCCCAGCGCGCGAAGATTGGAACGGGTTTTCTCTCGAGAGTCTTTCAACCCATCCTGCTGTTATCACCGGCGTCGACTGGACGGAGGGTGAGATCCTCACGTCTCCGAACTGGAAATTAAGAGACGACACCTTTCCCAGCAACCTGTCCTTGTTCAGCCCAGATAACTTCAACGAAACAAACAGTGGCAGCGCCCTCCTTACATTCCAGGAAGAGAGGACATCGGTACGGGAGTTTACATCGGCGGCGATTGCAAGCGGCGACTCCTACCTGTACGGCAGATTCTCCGCGAAGCTCCGTCCATCGAGCGTGCCGGGGCTCATCACCGGTATCTTCCTTCATCGCAATGGCCCACGCCAAGAGATCGATATCGAGTTCCTAGGCAAAGACACGACGAAGATGCTCGTCAATGTCTACTACAACCCTGGACCTGAGGGGACGAAACTAGAGTATGGCTACCGTGGCACTCCAACTCAAATCGACCTCGGTTTTGACGCGGCAGCAGACTTCCATACCTACGAGATCGATTGGCAACCCAACGTCATTCGCTGGAAAGTCGACGGCCTGGTCGTCCATGAACGCACGCTCTGGAACCCCACACCTATTCCAGATCAGCCACTCGAATTCAATATAAACCTGTGGCATTCACGCTCAGTGGAGTTCGCCGGTCGCCTAGAAGAGAGAGATATTCCGACAACGACCGAACTTAAGTCACTTGAGGTCCGTACCTACGCCCCTGATTTTTCAGGCTCGTACGCAATTGAAGCGGAAGCAATCCTTCATTCTTAGCCTGCGCTTTCACTTATCATCGTGCGCTATGGATATCTTCGCTTTCAACCTGTCGCCAACCTGCATGGCATGAAGGTTGGGAAACTGGCCAAAAAGTACAGCATCCACCGCGTAACCGTCGCGGATCACCTTGCCATTCATGGTTTCGCGAAGCGCGTGCGTGGGCTGGATGAAACTCAGGTTTTGGATGCCGCCGAGTGCTATCAGGCGGGCACATCTCTGGCTGTGCTGGGAAAGAAGTACGGCGACGTCTCACCCACCACAGTTCGACGAGCCTTAGTTCAGCTGGGGGTTGCGATGCGGAGTCCGTGTGAGCACCTGCTCATTTCGAAGCCTTGGGACGAATTTCCTGAAGTTGCTTCCACTCAGCTTCCAACTCCTCGAGCTTCGGTCTCACGGACAGCGTTTCCAGTGGCTGAGAGTGACCATCCATAATCCGACAGGCCTTCTCGTAAATCGGGACAATCACTTTCTTAGCTTCATCCAGTTTTTTACCATTGATCGAGTCAAGCTTGGTCAACATGACGTTTGGCTGGTACCGCTGGACCACTTGTTGCAGAAGCTCTTGTTCAACGACGACCTCACACCACGATCGAACAAGACTGTAGCCCTTCTCGACGAGCGCTTCCCGCGCTTCGCCTTCTGCTGCTTTGGCCGACTGTAGTATCGCATTCACTTTGCCCGTCATCTTCTTGACGGTGTCCCATCGCGGGTGTGTTCCCGAGCTGACAATTCCCTTAAGCGGACCGTCGTCTTGAATGGAGAAGTAGCTACAAAGGGCCGTGTTCTTGTCGAATCGCGACAACAGTTCGGTGGCGAACCAGATGTTGTGCGTGAAGACGATGACTTGTCGTTCCTCTGCCAAACGAGCGATCCTGGAAGACACTTCACCGATACGGCGATAATCAAGGCTGTTCACTGGATCGTCAAATATCACCGGTGAAGATGCAAAGCGAAGCGAGGACTCCGCGAGGAAGTCGGCCATGGCGATGACCTTCTGCTCACCTTCCGAAAGGATGGCAGACGGCTTGTGACTGGTCACTGTCTTCACGCGTCGGCTAGCGCCTTTGCGACCCGGGAAGTCAAGCTGTACTTCCGGCGCGCGAAGCTTGCGACATTCTTCCTGAAACCTGGTATCGAAGTTGTTGTTAAGTAACAACGTACTTGCCTGCTTCGCAATCCCCGTCAGGCCAGCTTGCGTAGAAGGGATTCGACCTGTGGCGATCCGCAGAGACTCAGCCCACTTTGCATCCTCAACATAGGCCTCGATGTCCGAGAAGTGGTCGTTCAGTAGTGATCTAGCTTTCAGGTTGAGCAGTTTGGCTTGAGACTCAGCGAGCTTCGCAGTCCGGTCGGCAGACCGTTGATTGAGTTCAACAATCAACTTCTGACTTGCGTCTATCCTCGCCTGAGACTCCTTACTTACCGGCGCCAGGAGCAACGCGACAGGATCTGAACCAAGTGAGCGCTTCGCAACCAGCTCGATCGAAAGATCCTTGGCCGCGGACACCAGCGCAGTCGCAGCCTTCATGTGTTCGTCATCGTCCGGGATCTGGCCAAGTGTTTCAATGTCGCGCTCTAAGCGCTCAAGATCGCACGCCAGAATGTCCCGCGAAAGTTCTTCGAGGAGCCGATTAGATTGGCTGATCATCAGTTGACCAGCGTTATTGGCCAAGTCTTTGTACGTCTGGAGGAGTGTAACTGCATCCGAAGACAGAGCTTGCCGGCAATACAGGCAACTGTCTGCCTCGGACGGATAGGCATCCAGATGAAGGTGCTTGCGGTAGTTGTCGCCCGCAGTGATCAACTCATGCCATTCATCACTGTCGGCGGCAGGTATTTCGTGGTGTTCGGAAATAGTTGCCTTGAGCTTCCGCTGCCCATCTTCCGCGGCTTTCAGGTCAGCAACTGCTTGGTTGTATTTTTCTCGATCAAATTTAGCCAAGGCCGTTGCAAGCGCCAGGATTTGTGTATTGGCGGATTGGCGATTGTTAGCGACGGTCAGCTGGGCTCGAACACTGTCGCCTTTAAGAGCTTCGACAACATCTGGCAAAGTTGTCAGATCGGCAGATTCCTGATCTGACAGGTTAGCGAGAGTTCTCAGGCCCGGCAGGTCAGTTGCAGGACCCAGCGTCTCAACGAGAGCATAGACGCTACTGCCTCGTCCAAAAAGTGGAAGGAACGTGTTCTTCTTAGGCTTTTTTGCTTCGACACCGGCTGCCGCCAGTTCGGAAACTCGACCAATGGCGTCGCTCACATACTTGAAGAGCGCAAGGTCCGCAGGCGTATATGCGTAACTGAGGTCACTATCAAGATGCATGAGTACAGATGGAGAGTCAAAAACATCCATGCGATCGAGCGGCGAAAAGCCCTCCTCATTCGACCACGCAGAAGATCCAGCCACCCCATCCAGGGACCAGGCAAGCTCCGCAGACGGTGAATCGGATGTGGAGCCATTATGTACATTGCGGATGATAGTTTCAGCCGAGCGAGCTTTAGCGATTCGCTTGAGAATCCTCGTGTAGCCAGTCTTACCAGCGCCATTTTCTCCGAAGATAACAGTGATGCCTTCGTTGAAGGCTATGCATTGGTTCGAAGCCAGAGCGTTGACCCCCTGGACATTCTCGAGGCTAAGAAGCTTGAGCACCGAACCGTCTTCTGAAGCGGCGTCCAAGAGCTGGATGGCCGGAACAACGGCGGGCTCAGTTCCCGATAGTCTTTTCTCGGCCAGGTAGTGAGCAAACAAGTCCTCGAAAGACTCACCGGCAACAGGAGATCGTGTAGCCAAGACGAGGGCTACAATCTTGCGGACCCAGCCGTCCTGTCCGTTGGCCCAATCAACCAAAAGCTGACTGGCGCTTTTAGTCATTACGATACTGTCTTCATTCTCTAAAACTAATTCGTTTTGATCAGTTAGCAAATCCGGCACTTTAATCCCCTCATACGGCAACACTACTAATATAGAAAAGAACCGAATCTCCGAGGGCGGGCCATTGGTCGGAAAGCCTTTAGCTGAATGCAGTATTCTTCAGCTATTATTGTGACACCGAATTCCAGGCGGTCAAGCGTCTAATGCCGTGTCATCTTGCGAAGTTGCTCCGGATTCTCTTCCGCCAAGCGATCAACAATCTGCATGACCGTAGCGACGTAAGCATCGACATCGACGTGTGGCTTGACCAAGCTGCTAATAGTCAGTACCTTCTGCTTGCGGCCAGCTACTCATGGCTGGATCGGTTGAGTCGCAGGAACGCCCGTCTCCATATTGCGCATCATTGCGTACGCTTGGAAACACCAAGCGATCTCAGTCCTCGGTTGGCTGGCTAGGCCATAGTTCCCAGCGGTTCGCTCTGCCGCGTCGGACTTCACTACCTGGGTACCTAGCTTGAAGTTCCGTCAGCTGTTGATCACTTCTGCGATAGACAGCCCTGAGGGCACTACCGCCAAGGGCTTGAGCGGCGCCGGCTCTTTCACGCCTTGGTTTCGTGCGAATATCTCAAACATCTGCTGCACTTCCCGGAGCCGGGCGGCCCAGCCAGGCCAAGCAGGACACGGTCCTTCGGTTGGCCGTGTACACCAACCGTGTTGCGCAATTGGTGTCGAGCACTCCGAACACATGTCATCGGCGATGAGCTGCGGTATCGCGAGCAGCTTGTCCAGACTGCTTGTTGCTTGTTCCAGCTCAAGACGCGCCTTGGCTCGGGTGCTCTTGTCCGTCGCGCCCTTCACGGCTGTGGTGAACTCCTGGACCTTCTCGCGCAGTGCCCCCACGCTGACCGAACGATGTGCAGTGAACGCGGCCAGCATCATGCCGCGGAGGTCGCGGGGCAGCCTGCCGTGCATGTCGACGACCTGTTCTGGGTCACCGACGAGACTACTGAGACGGTTAACCTCTGCCTGACGCCGAGTGATCGAGGCATCAAGTTCGGCGACCTGTCCTGCGCGCTTTCTGGAGTCCATTGCCGGGAACCGTTCGCCGGATCGAAGAGCCTTAACCTCGTCAACCTCATAGTCGAGTCGCGACTGTTGCTCCAGCAAGGCCAGGCGAGCGCTCTCCGTCTCGGTGTCGTAGCGTTCGCGGTTCTTCTCGAATCCCTCCTGCTCGGCCGCGCAACGCTCCTCGATCTCGTGATCCCGAAGCTTGAACATAGCCTGGACCTGCTTGTCCGTAAGTATGCGATGGTCAGGTTCAGCCCTTGTCCAGTGGCCCATGACCTCCATTGCTCGCTCGATCTCCTCGGCGCGGTCCTCGAGAACCCACGGGTTCCACGTCGACTCGTGGTGAAGTTCGAGAAAAAGTCGCCGCGCAGTCAAGAATTCCGCGGCTGTTGTTGCCGCGCCTGGCATCGGCTTCCAAAGCCGACCCTCGTGTTCGAAGGTGCCCGCCGGATACCCAGTCTTTGTTGTCGGTGTCATAACGAATTATTCTGCCGAGTGCCTCCGACATTCTCTACCAGCAGCCCGGGTCAGTCGTCTGCTGTCGCGACCGGCGGCCCGCCCGCGCTTGCGCTCGACCAGCAAGGGGGTTGCACCGTTTATGCTCTTGGCATCCGAGGTGTGCGCGTCCATACCATGGATGATCAGGTCGGCAGACTCAGCGGAGCAGCCTCGCCATCAAGACCCAAAGACACAGCCTGATTGCGACGGATTCTCTAGCTATATGTTCCAAACGTCCATGTTTTCTAGCTTGGACGGCACGTGCACGGCGTTCGCGAGGTGATGCCCCTGAAGACTCTGGCGAATCGTTCTGACCGCGACGTATGCATCCATGATCAGCTTTCGCTGCTTGGCGTAGATCGTTTCGTCATAGTCATTGTCCCGAATGGTGTGTGCATCAGGATTTCTTGCATTACGAATGTCCCTCATCGTCTTGCATGTGAAATCTACCAAGCCCTGCGGATCCTCTTTGACGAAGAGCGTCAGCCATTCCTTGAGAAGCGTGAGCGACCGTTTCTGCTGCCGCACCATCGCACCACCGTGCCCGGGAACATCATGGAACATCTCGGGTATCTCCGCCGCGAAGAACTCGTCCGTCATGTTGTCGGACAGCATCTTGTCCAGCATGGCGGTGAAGTCACGAAGTTCCTTCATAGTCGGGCGAACCAGATGCCCGAAGTCGCGGGGTCGCGGCTCACGCGAGTCCGGTTCCTTAGCCTTGGCGCCACTCTCATAGATCTTCCGAAAGAGCTGAGGATAGCCGATGGCGTCGCACATCTTGTTGATGAGCGCCATCTCCTCAAGCATGGCAACGAAGGGGCTTAGCTTTTGTGGGAACTCGGCGCGAAGGTGCGTACGTATGAAGTCTGGATGCAGCCGGAAGTTCTCGCGGTCGGAAACCTCATGCAACTTCCAGTACTGCTGCTCGGTAGGCGCGAGGTCATCGACGTACTTCAAGAAGACCCCGACAACGACAAGGCCGTCAGTAACACGATGACCGACGCTCATCGTGTTGAGGAACATGCCATCCGGGAAGTCATCCCGGGAAATCTGACCGTCAATGTCGAAAATGTAGTTGTATCGAGGATCGTCCCGGTACCGAGCCAGGACGGCCGTCTCGAAGAAACGGTGCTCCAACTGGCCGGCCCCCAAGGCCAGTTCTCGACTGAACGGCGCATCGGCGTAAAGGGCCGAAGGAACCACTGTCTGCAGATGCCCTGGGGTGGGGAAGAGCACGGCATCAGTGAGAGGGCGGCCAATAGTATCGATGACTTGGAGATGAACGCCGGGAGCTTCAGGAGGTAGACCGAGAATGTGGGGGTTGACCATACGCTGACCGAAATTCGCGTAGATGAGGCCTTCTTCCAGCAACGGCCGAAGTTCAGTTGTAAGTTCGGGCGGAAGGGAGCCGCAGTGGACACCGTTGAAATCGTTGGAAGTCAGGTAGGCGTCAGTGATGAAGCCGAGGAGCAACTTCTGGGGCTCGGACAATTCGGCAGGCATGCTTCATGGTGCCACAGCCTGCGTGGCTAACGACGAAACCATGGGCTATTGTCCTCAGCTCAGGCTGCGCCGCCTTTGGGAGCTTCGTCCGATGCCAGCTCCGGGCACATGGTAAAGATAGTCCATGCATCCCGTTTTCCGCACAGAGTTGTCGTCCGATTTTCCGGCCGGAGCGACTTTCAAGCCCCCGAAGCCCTCGGAGATCGACGAGGAAGGATTCGGCAACTTTCGGGACGTCGTTGATCTTCGCGGCACGACGGTCAAGGAAGCTCGAACCTATTTGGCCGCACACCGGCGCGTGCTGGAATTCCTGGATGCACTGGCCACCAACCCGGACGACTTTGAAGAATATGCGCAGGCCTTCGAAAACAGCAATGCTGAGGACGCGGGCCTGTCGGGAGCCGCCGCCGACCAAATCTATGGCCTTATCGAGTCCCAGGACTGCGACCTTGGAGGTCTGGAGCTTGGCGTGGGGGCTCTGGCGTACGCCCTTTCTGCCGGAAAGATGTTCCCAGCAGCTAGCTGTCGCAGCCACGTCGCTCGGAGTTGGGCGCCGTATCCGGTCGTCTATTTCGCGTCCATCCGGCCCCGCGCCGAACTTCTGCGAGACCTGATCCCCGAAAACGGATCCGGATGCGGATTCGACGTCGACCCGGACCGACCCGAGCTACTTGTGGTCGCAGCCCCATCATTGGTCGACATACTCGATCTGGCCCAATCAGTAGTCGACAACGTGGCTAAATTTCGATTGCTCACCACCCGGACCAACGGTACTCGAAGCCCAGTAACACCCTATGTTCAGCCTTCGCTGCTCGACGACTGATGACCATCGCGGTCCAGAAGCGAGTGATGAAACATACTTTGTCGTTGCTGCCCGTTAGTATCCAAAGTGCTGGGCAACGTTGACGGCACGAACTACAACTGGGGGGGGTCAGTGACAACCGAGCAAATCCTTCCGCCGGATCCGCATCTCATGGAGTCCATGCGCGCCGTCGGCTACACACTTCAGACAGCCGTTGCCGACCTCATAGATAACTCGATATCCGCAGGGGCCACCAACGTCGACATATTCTTTGGCGATCAGCCTGAGCCATACGTCGCTCTGGTCGACGATGGCGAAGGAATGACGGCCGAGGACGCCATCAAAGCAATGCGTTTGGCAGGCGCCAGCCCGATGAAGTCGAGGAATCCGAAGGACCTGGGGCGCTTTGGTCTCGGACTGAAAACGGCGTCGTTGTCGCAGTGCCGAGACTTGGTCGTCGTTTCCAAGCGTGACGGCGTCTTGTGCGGCTTCGAATGGAACATCGATCATATGATCGAACAGCAAACTTGGAGCCTCCTGGTCCTTGCTGAGGAAGAGTTGCGGGAGCTCCCCCGGTTCAACGAACTAGCTGAGCTCACCTCTGGCACGCTCGTCATTTGGCGGAATCTCGACAGGCTTGAAGCGACCGTTGGAGATCTCAGCTCGTCGTTCGACGCCGCCATGGTGGATGTCAAAAGCCACTTAGCCCTTGTATTCTACAGATTTCTTGCCGGCGAACACGGCCAACGCTTCGGCATCTCCCTAAACCGCGCCCCTGTGCAAGGCTCCGATCCTTTCCTAGAGTCCAACAAGTCGACCCAACTCGGGCCATCCGAGTCCTTCTCCGTCGGAGGGGAACGAATTGAGGTCCAGCCGTACACGCTGCCGCATCTAAATCGGATGACGACGGCAGAAAAGAAGCGGGCTCAAATTGCTGGTCGAGTCCGTGACAGCCAAGGCTTCTATATTTATCGCGGAAAGCGTTTGGTCATTTGGGGTACGTGGTTCCGCATAGCACCCAAGGACGACTTGGGGAAGCTCGCCAGAGTCAAGGTCGATATCCCGAACACGTTGGATCACCTGTGGTCTTTGGACATTAAGAAGGCTTCAGCAGCCCCACCCCCGCAGATTCGAGACAATCTTCGACGAATTGCAGGGCGCATCGTAGAGCCGAGCAAGCGTGTTCATCTCTATCGTGGCCGCATCGTCCAAGAACAGTCCCGAACGAGTCCCATGTGGAACGTGGTCGATGACCGCGGCACTTTCAGATATGAGATCAATCGGCAGCACCCAGCTTTGGAGATGTTGGCCGATCAGATGAGTCCCGATGATGTCACGCAGATGTCAGTGGTGCTTTCACTTCTGGAATCGACCTTCCCCGTTGAAGACGCATACAACCGACTGGGCCAGGACGAGAATCATTCGCCACTTCAGCCATCTACTCCGGAGCTCGAAGGCTTGGCCTCGGGCCCTCTGGAAAGCACACAAAGCAAGGGCCGAACCGGTTGCGACGCTGGCTGCCGCTCACGCAGGCCACCAAGTACTCCTTGCTGGCGGTAGCCGCGGGGACGCCCTCGGTCGCGCACAAGCCAACCAGGCGGCCCACAGCGACACAGAAAAGGGAACCACCAGATCTGGTGGTTCCCTTTTCGTATCTGTTGAGGACTTACTGAATGGCATCGACTCTGTCGATGGTTCGAATAAGGTCAATATGGTGGAGCTGAGGGGACTCGAACCCCTGACCCCCTGCATGCCATGCAGGTGCGCTACCAGCTGCGCCACAGCCCCGAATTATTGCTGCTCTGCGAGCCTTTCTCCCGGGTTTCCCCGGAGCAACTCAAATATCTTAGAACAGCAATTCCGAAAATTCCAAATCGGGCATATTCCGGCTGGTTCCCCTGTTGTTACTCCGCGTCGGAGGCAGCGGCAGCCTTCGCCGAGGTGTCGTCGCCCAGCTGCAGGTCCACTACCGGGCAGTCTTTCCAGAGACGCTCGAGCGCGTAGAAAACGCGGTCTTCCTCGTGCTGGACATGGATGACAATGTCCGAGTAGTCGAGCAGGACCCAGCGGCCACCCGAACGGCCTTCCCGGCGCACCGGCCGCAGATCCTGCTTGGCAAGCTCTTCTTCGATGCCGTCAACGATGGCGTTGACCTGCCGCTCGCTGGGGGCTGAAGCAATGAGGAACACGTCGGCCAGGGCAAGGCGTTCGCTCACGTCCAGGGCCACGATGTCCTGGGCAATCTTGTCCGCGGCCGCTTTGGCGGCGGCGCGGGCTGTGATGATGGATGATTCTGATGCAGTCACGGGACTCCTTGTTGAATTTAGAAAGCGTGGGTGCCGGCGGTGGCCGGTCAGTTGGACATGCCGCTGATGATCAGCAGGATGCCCGAGATGAGGGCCAGGATCCCGAAAGCCAGGACGCAGAACTGGAGCATCCGATTGCGGTTGGCGCGGGCGAGGCCGGCCGTGGCGGCGTCGAGGGGATCTAGTCCATGGGCAGACCGCGCCGGGATACGCGGCAGGTCCTCGAAGGCGTCCTCGGTGTCGGTGTGGGCCGCCGCCGGTGGCTGCACAGCCGGCCTTGGGCGGGTTGCCGCCCTGGCCGCAGCTTCTGCCCGGGCGATGACCTGGGACCGGCCGGTTCCGCCGTCGGACGGGGCTGGCCTCGCGCCGTTTGCAGGGCGCCGCTTCTTAGTGCCGGCCGCAGGAGGAACCTTGCTGCCGGGGCGGGTGGTGACCGGAACGTGGGACGTTGCCGGCGGCTTCATCACCGGCCGGTCCACCCCTGGCACCTGGACGAATTCCAGCGGCGTGACCATGGCCAGGTTGCTGGCCGTCGAGGGGGCTGGACGCTGATCTGCAGCAGGCTGCGTCTTCGGTCCCTGTTGCCCGGACTTCTGCTGGCCCGGCGCGGGTTTCTGGCCGGGCGCGGGTTTCCGGCCCGGGACGGGTTTCTGGCCCGGGACGGGTTTTCTTCCCGCTTCGGATTCCGGAGCGGGAGCCGGCTCCTGGCCCGGTAAAGGCTCTTGCCCGATTGGGACGCCGGCTTGTTCAGCAAGCTTCTGCCTGGCCATGGCCCGGCGGTTGATCACGGCGGCACGTTCTGCCAGCGCAATCTGCTCCGCCAGGATCTCCGGATCCACTGCCTCCGGATCCAGGGAAGCAATGTGCTCCATCTTGGCGATCTGGTTCTTGGCCTGCTCGGCGAGCAGCGCCCGCGCCGCCAGCGCCTGTTCAACCGTCATCCCCGCAGGAGCCGTGGCAGTGCGCGAAGACGCGGCCGGCGTGGTGGCAGCTTTGGAGTCCCGGGCCTCGGCGGGATTCTCCGGGGCAGGACAGTTTTCGGGCCCGTTGGTGCCCGGAGCAGCCGGACCGGCGGGGACCACGATAGGGGTGGCAGCGGTGAGTGCCTGCTCCTTGAGCTGCTGAAGGCGGAGCTGGCGCCGCGTGGGCGGGCCGCCGCCGGCCAGCTGGCCCTCTTTTTCTTCCAGTTCCTTGATAGTCCGCAGCGCCGCGCGGTCCCGGGCACGGATCTGGGAGGAACGCTGGGTGTGCGTCTGTTCGGCTGCGCGGGCAGGTGCGTTCTGGGCAGGTGCGCTCTGGGCAGGTGCACCCGGTGAAGGGGCACTTGGCGCACCCGCACCCGGAGTGCGAGCACCAGGGACATTGGCACCAGGAATATTGGCGCCGGAAGGGCCGGGGGCAGGCCGGCTTCCCGGAGGCTGTTTCGCGGCAGGGGTAACCTGATCCGTGCCTGTGGACACGGATGCCTGTTGTGCATCCCTGGCCTTCCGGAGTTCCCGGCGGCTGCGGATGGGGGGCTGTTCCTGACTCATTGAGGACTCATTCAGTGCTGGCTGGTTCGCTTGCTTCGGAAGTGGCATGCCCGCCTGCCGGCGCTTCCAGGTACAGGCCGTACTTGGCGATGTACTGGACCACCCCGTCAGGAACGAGGTACCAGACGGGATTATTCGCGGCCACGCGGGAACGGCAGTCCGTGGAGGAGATGGCCATGGCCGGCACCTCGAGCAGGCTGACGTCCTTGCGTCCCATTCCGTCCAGCACGTGTCCAGGCCGGGTGACGCCGACGAAGTGCGCCAGTGACCACAGTTCGTCGATGTCCTTCCAGGACAGGATCTGCGCGAGGGCGTCCGCTCCAGTGATAAAGAACAGATCAGCCTCGGGACGCTGGGCGCGGAGGTCGCGCAGGGTATCGATGGTGTAGGTGGGGCCGGGCCGGTCAACGTCCACCCTGCTGACGGTAAACCGCGGGTTGGACGCAGTGGCGATCACAGTCATGAGGTAACGGTGTTCCGGTTCACTGACCTGCTTGTGGGACTTCTGCCACGGCTGCCCGGTGGGGACAAAGACCACCTCGTCGAGGTCGAACTCGGCAGCAACTTCACTGGCAGCCACAAGGTGGCCGTGATGGATGGGATCAAACGTCCCGCCCATCACGCCCAGCCGCAGCCTGCCGTTGGCACCGTTACGGTGCAGAGCGCGGGAAATGTTAGTGGCCCTGCCCGTGGTCGTGCTTGTTCGGGTGCTGGCGGTGCGGATCCGCGTGCTCCTCAGTTGCGGCGTGGCGGTTGCCCAGGTTGGTGTAGGAGAGGGTGATGAACATCATGACCAGGAGGATGGCGAAAATGACGACGCCGAAGACCCACGGCTCAGCCCACAACGGCGCGAGCTCTTCGTGTTCTCCGCCCTCGGCGATGGTCGTGGCAATCTGCTGGAACAGCATGTTCTCCCCTAATGCTCAAAGGATTGTGGCAGCGGAAAGCTCCGCCGATTCTGACTTCTGGTCTATGTTACCGCGTTGCTACCCGCGGACCTGGCCCTCGCCCTGCACGATCCACTTGGTGGTGGTGAGCTCGGTCAGGCCCATGGGACCGCGGGCGTGCAGCTTCTGCGTGGAGATGCCCACCTCGGCACCCAGGCCGAGCTCCCCGCCATCGGTGAAGCGGGTGGAGGCGTTGACGATTACCGCAGCGGAGTCCACCTCGGCGATGAAACGCTCGGCGTTGGAGAGGTTGTTGGTGAGGATCGCCTCGGTGTGGCCCGTGGTCCAGGTGCGGATGTGCTGCACGGCCTCATCGAGGCTGTCCACCATGGCGACGGCAAGATCGAGGTCCATGTATTCGGTGCCCCAGTCCTCGTCGGTGGCCGGCTCCGACTCGATTGACGACGGAAGGGCAGCACGGATGCGTTCGTCGGCGTGAAGCCGGACGCCTGCCTTGCTCAGGGCCGTGGCAACGGCTGGCAGCACGGTGGAACCGGAGTGGACCAGGAGGGTCTCCACCGTGTTGCACACGCTGGGACGCTGGGTCTTGGCGTTCAGGAGGATCTCCACTGCCATGTCTTCGCTTGCGGACTCGTCAATGAAGATGTGCACGTTCCCCTCCCCCGTCTCGATGACCGGGACAGCGGAATTGGTGACCACAGTCTGGATGAGGTCACGGCCGCCGCGGGGAATCAGCACGTCCACCCTGCCGCGTGCGCGCATGAGGACGTTGGCACCGGCGCGCCCGTACTGGTCAACGGTCTGCACGGCGTCAGCAGGCAGGCCCACGGACTCCAGGGCCTCACGCAGGACACGGACCAGGACTTCGTTGGTTGCCTCGGCAGCGCTGCCGCCGCGCAGGATCACTGCGTTGCCGCTCTTGAGGGCGAGTCCTGCAATGTCCACTGTGACGTTGGGCCGTGCCTCGTAGATGGCGGCCACCACGCCCATGGGGACGTTGACCTGCCGCAGGCGCAGCCCGTTGGGAAGGGTCTGCCCGCGGACCACGTTGCCGACGGGATCGGGAAGGTTTGCCAGGTTCTCCAGGGCAGCGACCAATCCGGCGATCCGGGCGTCGGTCAGCGTGAGCCGGTCCAGCATGGCCGCGGAGGTGCCGTTGGCCTTGCCTGCCGCGACATCCTTGCTGTTGGCTGCAAGAATGGCGGCGCTGTTTTCCTGCAGTGCAGCCCCCACGGCACGAAGCGCGCGGTCCTTCCAGGCGCGGTTGGCCATGGCCAGGCGCCGGGCGGCAAGACGGGAACGGTCTGCGATGGCGTGGACTGCTGCTTCGACATCGCCGCTGGCGGAAACCGGAGCCTCGGCCGGGACCTTTACTGCAGATGAATCGGCCGGCTGCGCGGCGGAAGCGGCAGCGGTGTCTCCGGAATTTTCAGCAGTGGTGTGTATCAGGGCCTCAGTCATGATCCAAGTTTAGGCGAGCCCGGGGCTCAAACCAGCACCAGGTCATCTACGTGAACAACTTCACGGTCGTAACCCGTGCCGAGGGCCTCGCCAAGGTCCCGGGTGGAACGGCCAAGCATCTGCGGCAACTCAGCCGACGAGTAGTTGACGAGCCCCCGCGCCACCACGGTGCCGTCGGCACTGGCGATCTCGACGGCGTCGCCCGCTTCAAAGTCGCCATGCACAGCGGAGATGCCTGCCGGCAGCAGTGAGGTGCGGTGATGCCGCACGGCTTTCACGGCGCCGTCGTCCAGGACAAGGCGGCCCTGAACGGATGCCACGTGGGCGAGCCAGAGCAGGCGGACGGGCTTGCGGGCCCCGTTGACCGTGAACCAGGTGCCAACGTCCTCGCCATTCAGCGCGGCGGCTGCGTTGGGCGTTGAGGTGACCAGGGCGTGGATCCCGGAGCCGGCCGCCATGGTGGCTGCCTCGACTTTGGTCTGCATGCCGCCGGTGCCCACGCCGGCTTTGCCGGTCTTGCCGATGGACACCCCTTCGAGGTCCTGCGGGCCTTCAACGAGCGGGATTCTTTTCGCACCGAGCGACGGCGGGCCGTCGTACAGGGAGTCAACGTCGGACAGCAGCACCAGCGCATCGGCCCGCACCAAGTGGGCCACCAGGGCGGCCAGGCGGTCGTTGTCGCCGAAACGGATTTCATGGGTGGCCACGGTGTCGTTTTCGTTGACCACCGGAACCACGCCGAGGTTCAGCAGCCGGTCCAGGGCACGGAAAGCATTGGTGTGCTGGCTGCGGCGCATCAGGTCCTCCGCCGTAAGCAGCACCTGGCTGACGGTCACGCCGTGTGCGCCGAAGGCCTGGGTATAGCGGGCCATCAGCAGGCCCTGGCCCACACTGGCCGCAGCCTGCTGGGTGGCGAGGTCGCGCGGGCGCTTGGCCAGGCCCAACGGGGCCAGGCCGGCGGCGATGGCGCCGGAGGAGACGAGGATGATCTCCGTGCCGGTGTTGCGCTTGGCGGCCAACGCATCAGCGAGGGCCGTCAGTGATTCCTCGGAGATGCCGCCCTTGATGCTGGTCAGGGAGGATGAACCCACCTTGACCACGATCCTGCCCGCGTTCGCGAGCACGCTCCTGTCCACGGAACGGGTGAGCGGTACCGCGGCTGCAGCCCTAGAACTCATCGTCTGTGTCCAGTCCACTCTCCTTGAGGGGCTTGGCCACCCGGCGGCTGCTGACTGACTCGGTCCAGATGCCTGCCTTGCGCTCCGCTTCCAGTTCGGCGCGGGCGGCCGCCTTGGCGTCCTTCCGCTCCTGCTGCTCGTCGCGCTTCTGGCTGCGGGTGGGCCGGTCGCCGATGTCCGCAAACCGGATGTCGGTGCCGCGCGGGGATGCGAGGAGCTCTGCGCCCGCCATCATGGTGGGCTCCCAGTCGAAGACAACGCCGTCGTCTTCGCCGATCACCACGGTGTCGCCGGGCTTGGCACCCTGCTTGAACAGTTCGGCCTCCACACCGAGCTTGGCCAGGCGGTCGGCGAGGTAGCCAATGGCTTCCTCGTTGGTGAAGTCCGTCTGCTTGACCCACCGCACGGGCTTCTCGCCCAGGACGCGGAACAGCGGCTCAAGGTTCTTTTCCTCGCGGCGGATCTTGAACCCGGACTCGTTGACAGCGCGCGGCCGGAGCACGGCCGGCTGGACCTTGGGCGGAGCAGCAGCCACGGCATCACGTGCGGCCTTGACGATTCCGGCCATGGCGAAGCCGAGCTGGCGGAGGCCCTCGTGGCTGGTGGCCGATACCTCAAACACCTGGTAGCCGCGGGATTCAAGTTCGGGACGCACAAAGTCGGCCATGTCCTTGCCGTCCGGCAGGTCCACCTTGTTCAGCGCGACCAGGCGCGGACGGTGGTTGAGCGGAACAACCTCACCGTCCTGCCCGGCGTAGCTCATGTCCACGGCGTACTTTTCCAGTTCGGCCTCGATGATGGCCAGGTCGGACAGGGGGTCGCGGTCCGATTCAAGGGTGCCGCAGTCCAGGACGTGGACCAGCGCTGCGCAGCGCTCGACGTGGCGCAGGAAGTGGTGGCCCAGTCCCCTGCCCTCGCTGGCGCCTTCGATGAGGCCGGGAACGTCGGCAATGGTGAAACGGACTTCACCGGCCTGTACAACACCGAGGTTGGGGACCAGCGTGGTGAAGGGGTAATCGGCGATCTTGGGGCGGGCGGCGGACATGGCAGCGATCAGGCTCGACTTGCCGGCGGACGGGAAGCCCACCAGGGCGATGTCGGCGATGGACTTCAGCTCGAGGATGACGTCCCGGGACTCACCTTCGATACCAAGCAGCGCGAATCCGGGCGCCCGGCGTTTCTGCGAGGAGAGAGCAGCATTGCCCAGGCCGCCGATGCCGCCTGCTGCCGCCACGAACTCGGCACCTTCGCCCACGAGGTCCGCCAGCACGGTGCCGTCCTTGGATTTGACCACGGTGCCGTCCGGGACGGGGAGGATGAGGGTCTCGCCGTTCTTTCCGCCGCGCCAGTCGCCCATGCCCGGGCCGCCGTTGCTGGCGTGCCGGTGCGGTGCGTGGTGGTAGTCGAGGAGGGTGGTGGTCTGGTGGTCCACGCGGAGGATGACGTCGCCGCCGTTGCCGCCGTCGCCGCCGTCGGGACCGCCCAGCGGCTTGAACTTCTCCCGGTGGACGGAGACGCATCCGTTGCCGCCGTTACCGCCGGATACGTGCAGTACTACCCGGTCTACAAAGCTGGCCACGTGGATCTCCTCAGTGCTGTTTCCTGGACGCCGCGGGGCGCCAAGAAGATTGTAATGCGGTTAAAAGAACAGTGGAGCGGACCCTCAGGCCCGCTCCACCGCTTCAGAACTGTTTGTTACTCTGCAGCTGCAGCAGCAACGATGTTGACGACGCGACGACCGCGGCGGGTGCCGAATTCAACGGCTCCCGGGGTCAGTGCGAACAGGGTGTCGTCGCCGCCACGGCCAACGCCGGCGCCCGGGTGGAAGTGGGTGCCGCGCTGGCGGACGATGATCTCGCCAGCCGAAACAACCTGGCCGCCGAAGCGCTTGACGCCGAGGTACTGAGCGTTGGAATCACGACCGTTGCGAGTGGAGCTCGCGCCCTTTTTATGTGCCATCTGAAATGCCTGCCTTTAATTCTGGAGAATCTGCTGAAAAACCTGAACAGTAACCGGTGGTTACTTGATGCCAGTGATCTTGACCTTGGTCAGTTCCTGGCGGTGACCCTGGCGCTTCTTGTAACCGGTCTTGTTCTTGAACTTCTGGATCACAATCTTCGGACCACGGAGGTCGTTCAGGATCTCAGCTGTAACAGTTACCTTGGCCAGGTCAGCAGCGGCAGTGGTGATCTTGTCACCATCAACCAGGAGCAGCGCGGGCAGCTGAATGGTGCTGCCAGCCCCACCGGCGACGCGGTTCAGGGTAACGAAGTCTCCAACGGAAACCTTCTCTTGGCGGCCGCCTGCGCGGACAATCGCGTACACCACTTGGGAACTCACTTCTCTCGACGTTTATAACTAAATTTGCGTGCGGAACCGACTATCAAAAGCCTGGTTTCTCGCTGTGCCTCAACGCCGTGGGGTCATAACCCAAGTGTTGGCGTAAGCACCGAAGATCCAGAATACGCTAATTTTGTCTTCGGCCGCAAATGAGGCTGGTCCCCGGCGGGTTGCTGTGATAGGTACCACAGTCCAGGTCCGGCGTCCGCACCCTGCCCCACCATAGTACCGGTCCGCCCGCCGGCCCCCGTTCAGGAGTGCAGGCGCGGCGCGTCGAAGAAGTCCACTTCCAGCCGGCAGGACTGCTTGAACGCGGTAATCATGGCCTCCCTGTCCGCGGCCGAGGCTTTGCGCCCGGCCTCATCCACGATGGCAATGGCCCGGCGCGTGGCGGCGGCGAAGTCTTCATCGGCGTAGGTCCGCAGCCAGGCCGCGTACGGGTGCCCGGCGGGTTCGCCGGCGGCGAGGAACCGGGCGTGCAGTGTGGCGCCCACCTCCGCGTAGAGCCAGAAGCAGGGCAGGACGGCGGCCGCCAGGACGGCATAGCTGCCCGACGCCGATGCTGCCGTCAGGTGGTCGACGTAGGACTTTGTAACCGGGCCGAGTTGGGGCTGGACGGTGCGGGTGCTCAGCCAGGAGCGGTGCAGTTCCGACTCGACCTCCAGGCATTGGCTCGCAGATCCGGCCCAGAAGAGCTGTTCGGCCTCGGTCGGCGCCAAGGCACTCGCCCTGGCGAGCACGCGCGAATAGCCGTTGAGGTAGATCGCGTCCTGCGCAAGGTAGTACGCGAACTCTTTCTCCTGCAGGCTGCCCGAAGCCAGGCCGTGGATGAAGTCCAGGGCATAGATGTCCTTCAGGTCCGGCTGGGCCTCACTCCAGAGTTGGGCGGCGAAGCTGCCTTCGGGCAGGAGCGGCTGGAGGTGGTGGAAGTGGTGCACGGGGCCGTTGCCGGTTCCCACCTCCAGCGTTCCGGAGGCTTCCAGGGCGCCTGCCAGCCAGGGCTTGACTTCGCGCAGCGACGCTTCCCAGTCCCCCAGCCGCGCCTGGGCAGTGGCCATCGCGGAGGACAGCGAACAGCCGGTGCCGTGGCTGTTCCGGGTAGCCACGCGCTCCCCCGGCAACACCACCACTTCCCCGGACAGGAGGCCTGCGGTGTTCACCAGGGCATCCGGGCACTCTTCGCTGTCCAGGTGCCCGCCCTTAACCAGCACGGTGGCCCCGGTAGCCGTAGACAGTGCGCGTCCCTGCTCCAGCGCCCCTGCCCAGTCCTCCTGGACGTCGCCGCCCACCAGCATGGCGAGCTCAACGAGGTTGGGGGTGATGAGGTGGGCCAGCGGCAGGAGCGCGTGCAGCGCGGCTTCGGCGGACTCCTGCAGCAGCCGGTCCCCGCTGGTGGCAACCATCACCGGGTCCAAGACCACGACGGCGGGACGAACCTTGCGGAGCCACTCCCCTACCACCTCGATCACCTCGGCACTGCCGAGCATTCCTATCTTGACGGCATCGATGGCGATGTCATCACTGAGGGCGTCCAGCTGCGCGGCCAGGAAATTGGCCGGCGGCACGTGGACGGACCGCACGCCCTGGGTGTTCTGGGCGGTGAGGGCCGTGATGGCGGCCATCCCGTAGCCGCCGAGTGCAGCAATGCTTTTGAGGTCGGCCTGGATTCCGGCGCCGCCGGATGGATCGGAGCCCGCAATGGATAACACCCGGGGTACGGGACGGTCTGGCTGGGTGGATGCAGGGAACGTTGCGGGCGCGGTTGCCGGGGTGGCAGTGGGCATTGCAAGAGTCGCAGACAAGAGGACATCCCTTCGCCGGTGCTAGCCGGACAGGTTCAACGGGTGTGGATCTCAGCCGGCTCTCTGCGCGGCACCCCGTGTCGGTTCCCCAGCCTAGCTTTTTTGGCGGCCGCAGGCAGAAGGTGACACTTTGCGACCGGCCCCGCGGCCAGCCATGCCCTCGCCCCTAGATACGGTTCGGGAGCAGGTACGGGAATGCCCGGCCGGCCACTGTTGGTGGCCGGCCGGGCATTCCTGCTGATCGTCAGCGTTCCTTGACCTCTCAGAGCTCCGAGGCCGGAACCCCTACGCCGAGGATGATGGGCGCCTCGGCTGCCTTGGCTGCCGGCTTTTCGCCACCCGTGCTGCCGGTGCCTGCCTGCTCGGGAGCTTTGGCCTCATGGGAGTGGCCCGCGCCGGCTGGCGCAACGTCCTCGTGCTGCTGCACGGCGGTTTCGTTGGCAGCGCCCTGCGCACGGCTGGCGCTGCGGTGGCGCCGGGGCCGCCGCTGCCGCGTCTGCTCCAGTGTGTGGTCGCTGTAATCCTTCTCGGGTGCCGCAGCGCGCTGCGGGACCCGAGACTGCTGCACCGGCGCCGCAGGCTCGGCCTGGGGCTCCTGCTCAGGTTCCGCCGGCGCCTGCTGTCCTTCCGTGTCCGGCTCCGCTTCGGGTTCCGTGGCGGGCTGGCCGAGATGGGCGAACGCCTCCGCGAGCCGGTCCAGGGTCAGTGCCGGCCGCGGCTGCTGCTCCTCCGCGTGCTCCACAAACGGCAGCACAACCTTCTCGCCGCCGAAGGTCAGCACGGCAGCCGGCCGGGCATCGGCGTCGCGCTTTTCAGCTGCAGGAGCGGCAGGCTGCTCTCCGGCCGCCTGCCTGGCTGCGGCCACCTCGTCGTCATGCAGGTGCGCCGCGTGCGCAGCAGCGGCGATGTTGGCCAAGGCCAGCCTGGTGGCTTCAGCCTTGGCGTGACGTTCCGCATCCGAGGGGTCCGGGTGCACGGTGTGGATCTGCACGGCAGCAGCCGGCGCCGCTTCGGGCTGCTGGCCCCCGCGGCCCCGGCGCCGCTTGCGGTCCGGGCGGGCACCGGGCTGGTTGTTGTCCGGGCGGAGGCTGTCAGGGCGGTGGCCTTCATTGCGCGCTTCCGGCCGGCTGTCCGCACGCTGGACGTGGTGCTCGGCGGCCACGATGTTGGCGCGCCGGTGCTCCACGGGGTCGTCGTGGGTGACCACGCCGCGGCCTGCGCACGCTTCACACTGCTCGCCGAACACTTCGAGCAGGCCGGTGCCCATCCGCTTGCGGGTCATCTGGACCAGTCCAAGCGAGGTGACCTCGGCCACCTGGTGCTTGGTGCGGTCGCGTCCCAGGCATTCCACGAGCCGGCGCAGCACCAGGTCGCGGTTGGATTCCAGGACCATGTCAATGAAGTCGATGACGATGATGCCGCCGATATCGCGCAGCCGGAGCTGGCGGACCACTTCCTCGGCTGCCTCGAGGTTGTTTTTGGTCACCGTCTCTTCGAGGTTGCCGCCGCTGCCGGTGAACTTGCCGGTGTTGACGTCCACCACGGTCATGGCTTCGGTGCGGTCTATCACGAGCGAACCGCCCGAGGGGAGGAAGACCTTCCGCTCCAGCGCTTTGTGGATCTGCTCGTCGATGCGCCAGGCCGCGAAGATGTCCTGGTCCTTGGTCCACTTCTCGAGCCGGCCCACCAGGTCCGGAGCCACGTAGGTGACGTAGGCCTCGATGGTGTCCCAGGCTTCCTCGCCGGAGACGATGAGCTTGGAGAAGTCCTCATTGAAGACGTCGCGGACCACCTTGATGGTGAGGTCCGGTTCGCCGTAGAGCAGCTCCGGGGCAAGGATCTTGGTGGACTTCGACTGGCTCTCGATGCCCTCCCACTGGGCGCGCAGCCGGTTGATGTCGTGCGTCAGCTCTTCCTCGGAAGCGCCTTCGGCAGCGGTGCGGACAATAACGCCGGCCTGCTCGGGGAGGCGGTCCTTCAGGATGCGCTTGAGGCGGTTGCGTTCGACGTCGGGCAGCTTGCGGGAGATGCCGGTCATGGACCCGCCGGGCACGTACACGAGGTAGCGGCCGGGCAGCGAGATCTGGCTGGTCAGGCGGGCGCCCTTGTGGCCTACGGGGTCCTTGGTCACTTGGACCAGGACTGTATCGCCGGACTTCAGCGCGTTTTCGATCCGGCGCTGCTTGCCCTCGAGGTTAACGGCTTCCCAGTTGACCTCGCCTGCGTACAGGACGGCGTTGCGGCCGCGTCCGATGTCCACGAAAGCAGCTTCCATGGACGGCAGTACGTTCTGGACCTTGCCCAGGTAGACGTTGCCGATCAGGGAGTCCTGCTGCGTCTTGGACACAAAGTGCTCGGCCAGGACGCCGTCTTCGAGGACGGCGATCTGGATTCTGTCATCGCGCTGGCGGACAATCATTTGCCGGTCCACGGATTCGCGGCGGGCCAGGAACTCGGCTTCGGTGATAACGGTGCGGCGGCGGCCGGTATCGCGGGACTCGCGCCGGCGCTGCTTCTTCGCTTCCAGGCGGGTGGAACCCTTGACACTGGTGACCCGGTTGCTGACCGGCGCTTCGGTGACGGCGCGCGGCGCACGGACACGGGTGACGGTGTTGGGCGGATCGTCTTCCCCGCCGCCCGTCAGCTCGAGGTCCTGGTCACCGCGGCGGCGGCGGCGGCGACGGCGGGAGGTGACACCTTCCTCCGCCTGCCCTGCAGTCTCCTCGTCGGCCTCGTCGGAGGCATCGGCGTCGGCCCCTTCACTGCCTTCAAGCTCAGCGTCTTCACCCTCGCCCGGACGGCCGCGGTTACGGCGGCCGCGGCCACGGCGCCTGCGGCGGCTGTTGGCGTCATCGGTGTCAGCGTCTTCGACTTCGTCCTCCCCCGGTTCCTCGGCGGCGGCAGGTACCGGGCGCACTACGGTGCTCAGGTCCGGAGCCTGGAAGAGCACGGAGGTGGGGGAAGTCGGCTCCAGGAACAGGGAGCCAAAGGGGCTGGCCGGCGCTGCGGGTGCCTGCTCCTTTGATGCTGCTTCTGCGGAAGCCTGTACGGGCTCCTGCGCGGGAGGAGCCTGTTGTGCGGGCGCTTCTGCGGCTGCGGCTTCTTCTACTGCGGGTTCTACTGGAGCCTCGTCTGCCGTGGCCGCGCCGGCCTCGACGGCGGACGGCACGGACGCGGCGGCCACCGGTTCCGCGGCCGGGGAGGCGGCAGGCGCGGTTTCCGCGGAGGGTCCTCCAGTTACCGGTTCCTCAACTGCGGATTCGGCTGCCGTTGCGGGCACGGCTTCGGCAGCAGCAGGCGCGGAGGTCTTGCGGGTGGCCACGCGGCGGCGGCGGACCGGCTTCGCTTTGGGCTCAGCCTCCACGGCGGCTTCGCCTGCTGATGCCGCCAGCGCAGGGGCCTCGGCCGGGAGTTCCGCGGCGTCAGGAGTTGCTTCCCCGGCAAAGGCCGGAAGCGGCTCAGCGACGTCCGCCTTCTTGCGGGAACGCGACCGCCGGACAGGCGCCTTGGCCCCGGCAGCGTCTGCTTCTCCGGCATCGGGGGCCGGGATCAGGGCGTCATCGGCTTTAGGTGCCGCTTTGCGCCGGGTCCTGGTGGCTTTCTTGGGCGCGGCCCCGGCCTCTGCGGCCTCCGTGGCCGGTGCGTCCTTGTTAACGGCTGAAACTTGTTCATTATCCATATGTGGCAACACTCCTGCCCCTGACGTACCGCCACATCCGGCACCCATTGGGGCACATATTGTCAAAACCCGCAGGCGTTGACAGAAGTCAAGTGGATACCCCCAGGTTCGCACCGGCAGTGGGGTGCGGCAGCCCATGGGGGCCGGCGGGATGTTCTAAAAACCCGTTGTTCTACATGCCACAACCAGGTGCCGTCCAATGGAGTCGCGGGAGACCGCCTCGGTGGAACCGATGCCTGCCCTGCTCATCATTGGCGGTCTTGGGAACAAGCCACCGGACCGGAGTCCGAATGTGGTTCGGCTTCCAGCCACGTTCATTCTCTCATACCCGGAGTAAATCGCCGCGGAAGCCAGCGTGCGCCGTCGGCCCGGGTCCGGCACCTGGACGGCCCTTCCAGCCTCCGGCGTTACAATCAGGGCAAGGAGCACCGGATGAAAAGGACGCCACACCCATGCCCAGCATCTCCCCCCTCAGCGGTACCCCGGCGCCGGAACGGAGCCTGGCCCAGGACAGCGGTCCCGCTGCCCGGGCAGCGGGAGCCGTTCCGCCCATGACCCGGAACCGGCCTTTCGGCTGGCTGCTGGTGATCACGGGGGTGATCGGCTGGCTCGCCTCCGGAACCCTGGTCCTGGAAAAGCTCGAGGTCCTGAAGGACCCGAACCACGTCACCGTGTGCGACGTAAACCCCTGGATCTCCTGCGGCCAGGTGATGCAGACATGGCAGAGTTCCCTGTTCGGCTTCCCCAACATGTTCATCGGCATCGTCGCTTTCGCCATCATCATCACGGTAGGCATGGCCCTGCTCGCCGGTGCCACGTTCGCCCGCTGGTACTGGCTGGGGCTCCAGGCAGGTGTCACCCTTGGCTTCGCTTTCGTGGTGTGGCTGTGGTCCCAGGCCCTCTATGACATCCGCGTCCTGTGCCCGTTCTGCATGATCGTGTGGGCCGCCATGATTCCGCTCTTCGTCTGGGTGACCATCCGGAACATCACCGCCGGGGTGATCCCGGTGCCGGCCAACGCAGCCCGGGTCCTGGGCGACTCCGGCTGGATCATCACCGCGCTGCTCTACGTGGCCGTCATCGCCACCATCTTCTTCGCCTTTATCCAGGTCTTCACGGGAACCTCCGGGTTCTAAGCCTGCCGCGGAGTGCGCGGGATGACAGATAAGGCCGATGTTCTTCACGAACATCGGCCTTATCTGTCATCTCGGCGGGATCAGCCCTGGAACCAGATCTTGATTTCACGCTCGGCGGAGTCGGTGGAATCGGAGCCGTGCACCAGGTTCTGCTGGACCTTCAGGCCCCAGTCGCGGCCGAAGTCGCCGCGGATGGTGCCGGGGGCGGCAGTGGTGGGGTCGGTGGTGCCGGCGAGGGAACGGAAACCTTCAATGACGCGGTGGCCCTCAAAGATGGCTGCCACTACCGGGCCGCTGAGCATAAATTCCACCAGGGGCTCGTAGAAGGGCTTGCCCGCGTGCTCCTCGTAGTGCTGTTCGAGCAGTTCGCGGGTGGCGTCCACCTTCTTCAGCTCAGCCAGGGTGTAGCCCTTGGCTTCGATCCGGGCCAGGATGGCGCCGGTCAGGTTGCGGGCGACGCCGTCGGGCTTGATCAGGACGAGGGTGCGCTCAATAGTCACAACTGCTCCAATGCGTTGGTAAGGGGTTTCGGGGACAAGTCTACGGGGACCGGCGTCAGGTGGCCTGGGCCTGCTGGTCCGGCCCGGCGGCCTGGTCCGGATGGGCTGCTTCCCATTCGGCCTGTTCGCGGGCCCGCTGGCCGGCTTCCCGGTCCAGCCGGATGCCCGTGCGGATTCCGTACCACCAGGCAATGGCGAACAGTGCTCCCACCAGGAACATGGCCGGCTCGAAGATGCCGGTAAGGATCAGGACGAGCTGCAGGATCCAGCCCAGGCCGACGCCCCAGGGCTTGCTGAGGAAGGCACAAGCCACGATCATCACCACGCTCAGGCCGATGCCCACGCCCAGGATCAGGGCCGGCGGAAATTCCCCGCGGCGCAGTCCAAACACCGCCAGGGTGGCGAAGAACATCACGAATGCTTCCAGCAGCAGCACGGTGGAGGCGAACATAACCTTCGTGGAGCGGCGCTTTTTGGGCATGCCCGGGCGCCACTCGCGCTGGGCTTTGGTCAGTCTGGCCACGGCCTACGCCTCCGTCTTTCCAAGCAGGATCCGGGCTTCGGCCACCAGCGTGATGGAACCGGTCACCAGCACGGCGCCGGACAGGTCGTCGTTGGCTTCGGCGCGTTCCACGGCCCATTCCAGGGCGTCGTCGAGCTTCTCGGCGATGTGCACGTTGTCCTCGCCGAAGCCAAGGTCGATGGCCAGTTCGGCCAGTTCGGCCGCCGGTACGGCCCGCGGGGAATTCGACTGGGTGAAGCAGTATTCCTCCGCCAGGCCGCCGAGGGATTCCTTGAGTTGGCGGAGGACTTCCTCGGCGTCCTTTTCCTTCAGCACGCCCACCACCGGAACCAGGCGGGTGAACGTGAAAGCCTCCTGCAGTGCTGCCGCCGACGCTTTGATGCCGTCCGGGTTGTGGGCGGCGTCCACCACGATGGTGGGTGCCGTGCGGACCACTTCGAGCCGGCCGGGTGAGGTGGCTGCGGCGAACCCTTCCTGCAGCACGTCGAAGCCGAGTTCCTTCCCGCCGAAGAAGGCCTCCAGGGCTGCCACTGCAACGGCGGCGTTCTGTGCCTGGTGGGCTCCGTGCAGCGGCACCAGCAGGTCCGGGTAACGGCCCGCGATGCCCTGGATGGTGACCATCTGACCGCCCACGGCCACGGTCCGGGACTCGACGCCGAACTCCACCCCTTCGAACTTGAAAGGAACGCCCACGTCTTTGGCCTTCTCGAGCAGGACCTGCGCCGCGTCAAGGGGCTGGGCGGCGCTGACGAGGTAGCCGCCAGGCTTGATGATCCCGGCCTTTTCGTGGGCGATGTCTCCGGTGGTGTCACCCAGCAGGTCCGTGTGGTCCAGGGAGATAGGCGTGACCACCGAAACCTGCCCGTCCCCCACGTTGGTGGCGTCCGTGATGCCGCCGAGTCCCACTTCGATGACCGCCACGTTGACGGGCTGGTCGGCGAAGATGGCGAAGCCCAGGATGGTGAGGCATTCGAAGTACGTCAGCCGGGGCTGCCCCTCAGCTTCCAGTTCCGAGTCCACGATCTGCAGGTAGGGCCGGATCTCGTCCCAGATCCGCACGAAGGTCTCATCCGAAACAGGGTGGCCGTCGATGCTGATCCGTTCGGTGACCTTGGACAGGTGCGGGCTGGTGTACCGGCCGGTGCTCAGGCCGTGGGCCCGCAACACCGATTCGATCATGCGGGCCGTGGAGGTCTTGCCGTTGGTCCCGGTGACGTGGATGATCGGGTACGCCTTGTTGGGCTCCCCCAGCACATCCATCGCCCGGAACAGCGGGGCAAGCCGCGGCTCCATCTTGTTTTCCGGCGCCCGGCCCAGCAGTTCTGCGTAGACGCTCTCTACGGAAAATTCGTCAGTCATGGATCAGGCCTCTACTTTTTCGACGGCGACTACCGGTTCGGCGGCGTCCGTTGGTTCTGCCGTGAGGTCCACGGTGAGGGTCTCACCTTTTACCAGGTCCGCATTGGCCAGCAGGGCGTCGACGACGTTCTGACGGGCGCTCACGGAGGTCCGGATCCGGTCGCTGACATTCAGTCCGGCGTCCTTGCGTGCCTGCTGGATGGACCTGACCATGTCCCGGGCCAGGCCTTCGGCCTCCAGTTCGGGGGTGACCTCGGTGTTGAGGACCACGAAGCCGCCGCCGGGGAGGACCGCCACGGAGGCGGACCCGCCGTCGTTCTCTGCCACCACTGTTTCCAGCGTGTATTCCTGCGGTTCCAGCTGGAGCCCGCCCGCGGTGACTATACCGGCGTCGGAGACTGACCAGTCGCCGGACTTGGAGCCCTTGATGGCGGCCTGGACGTTTTTGCCCAGGCGCGGACCGGCGGCGCGCGCGTTGACCACGAGCTTCTGCTGGATCCCAAATTCTTCGGGGGACGCCGTGGCGGCGTCCAGCAGGCGGACAGAGCGGAGGTTGAGTTCGTCCGCGACGACGGCGGCGAAGCCACCCAGCGCATCGGCACCGGGTGCCACCACGGTCAGTTCCTGCAGCGGCAGGCGCACGCGCAGGTTTGCTGCCTTCCGGAGCGAGGAGCCGGTGGAGCAGATCTGCTGGACCCTGTCCATGGCCTGCACCAGGTCCGGGTTCGCGGGGAACAGCTCCGCTTCGGGCCAGTCGGCCAGGTGCACGGAGCGGCCGCCGGTGAGGCCGCGCCAGATCTCCTCGGACACCAGCGGCAGGAGGGACGCCGCCACCCGGGTGACCGTCTCCAGCGCGGTGAACAGGGCGTCGAAGGCGTCCTGGTCCTCGTCAAAGAACCGCTGCCGGCTCCGGCGGACGTACCAGTTGGTGAGCATGTCCAGGTAGCTGCGCAGTTCGTCACAGGCGCCGGAGATGTCGTAGGTGTCCAGCTGCGCCGTCATGTTCCGGACCAGTTCGCCGGTGTTGGCCAGCAGGTACTGGTCCAGCGTGTCGGCGTAACCGTCATAGCGCAGCTTGGCGTCGTAGCCGGCGCCGCCGTTGGCTGCGTTGGTGTAGAGCGTGAAGAAGCTGTACACGTTCCACAGGGGCAGGATGACCTGGCGGACGCCGTCGCGGATGCCCTGCTCGGTGACCACCAGGTTGCCGCCGCGCAGGATGGGGCTGGACATCAGGAACCAACGCATGGCGTCCGAGCCGTCGCGGTCCAGCACCTCGGAAACGTCCGGGTAGTTGCGCAGGCTCTTGGACATCTTCTGCCCGTCCGAGCCGAGCACGATGCCGTGGCTGATGACGTTGCGGAAGGCGGGCCGGTCAAACAGGGCGGTGGAGAGGATGTGCAGCATGTAGAACCAGCCGCGGGTCTGGCCGATGTACTCCACGATGAAGTCGGCGGGGTTGTGGGTATCGAACCAGGCCTCGTTCTGGAACGGGTAGTGCACCTGGCCGTAGGGCATGGAGCCGGAGTCGAACCAGACATCCAGTACGTCCTCCACACGGCGCATCACCGACTGGCCCTCTTCCGGGGTGCGGGGATCGTCCGGGTTGGGCCTGGTGAGTTCATCGATGAACGGGCGGTGCAGGTCCACCTGGCCGTCGTTGTTCAGCGGCAGCCGGCCGAAGTCCGCCTCGATCTCCGCGAGCGAGCCGTACACATCGGTGCGGGGGTATTCGGGGTCGGTGGACTGCCAGACGGGGATGGGGCTGCCCCAGTAGCGGTTGCGGCTGATGGACCAGTCACGGGCGTTTTCCAGCCACTTGCCGAACTGGCCGTCCTTGACGTTGCCCGGGATCCAGTTGATCTCCTGGTTCAGTTCGGACATCCGGTCCTTGAACTTGGTGACCTCCACGTACCAGGAGGACACGGCGCGGTAGATCAGCGGGTTGCGGCAGCGCCAGCAGTGCGGGTAGCTGTGCTCGTAGCTGGCCTGGCGGACCAGGCGGCCCTGGGCGCGAAGGACCTGGGTGATGGGCTTGTTGGCCTCGAAGACCTGCAGGCCCACGATGTCGTGCAGGTCGCCGTGCTTGAACAGCGGCAGGAACCTGGCGCCCTCATCCACGGACAGGATCACCGGGATGCCGGCTTCCTCGCAGACCTTCTGGTCGTCCTCACCGTAGGCGGGAGCCTGGTGGACGATGCCGGTGCCGTCGGTGGTGGTGACGTAGTCGGCCACGAGGATCCGCCAGGCGTTCTCCATGCCGTATTTTTCGTTGTCGCTGAAGTCCTGCCACAGCGGCTGGTATGCCAGGCCTTCCAGCTCGGCGCCGGTGTGCGTGGAAACGACGGCGGCCTGCGCGGCCTGGAAGTCGTCGTACCCGAGGTCCTTGGCGTAGCTGGCCAGCAGGTCGGCGGCCAGCAGGAAGCTGCCGCGGACCGGGGCGTCCGGGGAGGCAGCCTTGATGCCGTTGGGTCCTGCCGGCAGCACCGCGTAAGTGATGGCAGGCCCGACGGCGAGCGCTGCGTTGGTGGGCAGGGTCCAGGGCGTGGTGGTCCAGGCGAGGGCCTGCACGCCGGCCAGCTGCCGGGACAGTTCGGACTCCCCGGCAAGCAGGGGGAAGGTCACCGTGACGGTCTGGTCCTGGCGGTTCTTGTAGACGTCGTCATCCATGCGCAGCTCATGGTTGGACAGCGGCGTCTCGTCCTTCCAGCAGTAGGGCAGCACGCGGTAGCCGTTGTAGGTCAGTCCCTTTTCGTGCAGCTGCTTGAACGCCCAAAGGACGGACTCCATGTACTCGACGTTGAGGGTCTTGTAGTCGTTGTCGAAGTCCACCCAGCGTGCCTGGCGGGTGACATAGTTGCGCCATTCGTCGGCGTACTTCATGACCGAGGCGCGGCAGGCGTCGTTGAATCTGTCGATGCCCATGGCTTCGATCTGGGTCTTGTCCGTCATGCCGAGCTGCTTCATGGCTTCCAGCTCCGCGGGCAGGCCATGGGTGTCCCAGCCGAAGCGGCGCTCCACGCGCTTGCCGCGCTGGGTCTGGTAGCGGCCCACGAGGTCCTTGGCATACCCCGTCAGCAGGTGGCCGTAGTGCGGCAGGCCGTTGGCGAACGGCGGGCCGTCGTAGAACACGAACTCGTTGCTGCCGGGTTCCCCGCCGGGGGCGTCGGCGCTGCGCTGGTCGATGCTGGCCTGGAAGGTGCCGTCCTGGTCCCAGTACTTGAGGATGCGCTCTTCGATTTCCGGGAACTTCACGGAAGCGGACACGCCGGCGTTGCGGCTGGAAGAGGTGCCATTGGCGGAGGCTGAGGCCTTGGGGTAATACGTCATTCTCGACATCCTGGGTTGAGCTTGGCGAACTGCCGGCTTGCGCCTTTCGTTCCGTTCAGGATGCAAGGACGGCTGCCGTGTTGTCCTCCCGGACTCCACGCCCACCGCGGTACCACCTCACTTACCGGCGCTGCCGGCTCCCTGGGGAACCGTCCTGCTCCGGCCGCTCATTGACTGCTGTGACGGGCTTACCCGTCCGGTTCTACTGGCGCCGTCCGCAGGTGCGGCGGTTGGCGTGTTCTTCCGGAAGCTCGCCGGTGATAGCCGGGTCATAGCCGTACCCGAGTCTACTATTTCCACGGCCCGGCCACCAATAATGGAGCGTATGCGGAAGAACCGGGCAGGACAGCGTGGCGGAGGGCATTCCCGCCGCGGTTCCTGGTGGCTGGTGATGGCTGCCGTGCTGGCCGTGCCGGGTGCGGTCCTGGTGGCGCTTCGCCTGGTTCCCTGGGACATCGGGACCCCGTGGATCCAGCTTTTGTCCTTCTTTCCTGCGGCGCTGATGACCACGACGGCCGCGCTGGCTGCTGCCGTTGTGGCGGCCTGTCTCCGTCCCGGCGCCCCACGGTTACTGGTGGCCGCGCTGGCGGCGGCGGTTCTCGCAGTCCAGTTCGGCCTGGTGCTGGACCGGATCGTGCCGGCTGCGGGGGCGGACAACGTGCAGTCCGCAGCCCTCCCGGCCGGCCAGGCGGCCGAAAACGCACTGCCCGGAAAACGGACGCTCACGGTGATGGCGGTGAATGTCGGTTCCACAGGGATCGACGCAGCGGCTTTGCTGGCGGAGGTGAAAAGCCGGGACATCGACATACTGGCCCTGCCCGAGCTCGCCCCGCAGGGACTGGAAGAGCTGGACAACGCCGGCCTGGCCTCCCTGCTGCCCGGCCGGGCCCTGGACGTGGACTGGGCCGGCACCGGAAGCGCACTCTTCGCGCGGTTGCCGCTGGAGCAGGTTGAACGGGTGCCCGGTTCGGTGTTTTACCAAAGCCGGGCCGTAGGCGTGATCCCGGGGTCCTCCGCACGGGTCCACCTGACCGCCGTCCATATCGACTCCCCGCGGCCGGGCCATACCCCCATGTGGCGGGCGGAACTGGGGCAGTTGGGGGAATTATGGCAGGCCGTGCCGGAAGGTGAACCCGCCATCCTGCTCGGGGACTTCAACGCGAGCGGGGACCACCGCGAATTCCGGGACCTGCTGGCCCGGGGACTGACCGATGCGGCACAGACCGCCGGCAAGGGCCTGGTCCCCACGTGGCCGGCGAATTCGCCGGTGCCCGCCTTCGCAGCCCTGGACCATGTGTTGGTCAGTCCGGGAATAGAGGTGATGGACTTCGACGTCGTGACCCTGCCGGGAACCGACCACGCTGCGGTAGTGGCCCGCCTGGCAGTGCCCTGAAATCAGGCTCTGCCGTGAAGGTCAGCCCTTGCGGATCAGCTTGTGATTGGCGGCCTGCGCCACCGGGCGGATCACTATCTGGTCCAGGTTCACGTGGTGCGGGGCACTGACCGCGTACCGGACCACGTCCGCCACGTCATCGGCGGTAAGCGGCTTGTCCACTCCCTGGTACACCTTCTGGGCGGCCTGCCGGTCACCAAGCCGGTTCAGCGCGAATTCCTCCGTAAAGACCAGCCCGGGCGCCACCTCGATGACACGGACGTTATTTTCGGCTTCCTCCAGCCGCAACGCCCCGGTCATGGCGTGCTGGGCGAACTTGGCAGCGTTGTAGCCGCCCCCGCCTTCATAGGCTGCCAGGCCCGCGGTGGAGGTCAGGTTCAGCACGGTCCCCTCGCCGTGGGCACGGAGCATGGGCAGGAACGCCCGGATGAGCTTCATGGTGCCCAGTACGTTGACCCGGTACATCCATTCCCAGTCCTCGGTGCTGGCCCCGCCCACCGTATCGGCGCCCCGGGCGCCGCCGGCGATGTTGATCAGCGTGTCGATGCCGCCCCCTTCGGTAACCCGGGCAAGGAGCCGGGACACGTCGTCGTCCGCGGAAACATCGGCAGGAATTCCGACGGCGCCGGTCTCGGCTTCCAGCGCGGCCAGCCGCTCCGCGCGGCGGGCCACAGCAAAAACTGTCCAGCCTTCCCCCGCCAGGGCGCGGACGGTCGCCTCGCCGATTCCGCTGCTCGCACCGGTCACCAAAGCTGCTTTTTTCTGGAAGTCCGAAGTCATGGCACCACACTAACCTTCCCTGCCCGGACACCACCCCGGCGTGTTTCCCCGGATGAAACGGGCGCTTCCAGCCTGCTGCCGGGCAGGGGGACACGCGCGGCCATGAAACAATTGGCAGATGGCTGAAGACAAACAGGGTACAGACACGCCCAACACCGCCCCCATCAACGTTCCGGACAAGCCGGCCCTCGAAGGCCTCGAAGCTGCCTTGACGCAGCGCTGGCTTGCCGAGGGGACCTACAAGTTCAACCCGGACACCACCCGGGAGCAGGTCTACTCGATCGACACTCCCCCGCCCACCGCCTCCGGATCGCTGCACGTGGGACACATGTTCTCCTACACGCAGACCGACGTGCTGGCCCGCTACCAGCGCATGATCGGCAAAAACGTCTTCTACCCGATGGGCTGGGACGACAACGGCCTGCCCACCGAGCGCCGGGTGCAGAACTACTACGGTGTGCGCTGCGACCCCGCCATCCCGTACAACCCGGACTACCGTCCCCCGGCACAGCCTGCCAAGAACCAGCGGGATTTCGATGTGGTCTCCCGCCGGAACTTCATCGAACTGTGCGAAGAGCTGGCCGTCGAGGACGAGAAGGTCTTCGAAAACCTCTTCCAGACGCTTGGCCTGTCCGTGGACTGGGAACTGACGTACCGCACCATCGACGACAACTCCAGGGCGGTATCGCAGCGCGCGTTCCTTGCCAATCTGGCCGCCGGCGACGCCTACATGGCCGAGGCGCCCACCCTGTGGGATGTTACGTTCCGCACCGCGGTGGCGCAGGCCGAGCTCGAGGACCGTGAGGTGCCCGGCGCCTACTACCGCTACCCGTTCTTCACCGAGGACGGCGAGCGGATCTACATCGAGACCACGCGTCCCGAACTGCTGGCGGCCTGCGCCGCCCTGGTGGCGAATCCCGACGACGAACGGTACCAGCCGCTGTTCGGCAAGAAGGTCACGTCCCCCGTCTTCGGCGTCGAGGTTGAAGTTAAGGCCCACCCTCTCGCCAAGGCGGACAAGGGCTCCGGCATTGCCATGGTGTGTACCTTCGGCGACCTGACGGACGTCACCTGGTGGCGCGAACTGCAGCTGCCCACGCGCGCCATCGTGGGCCGGGACGGCAGGATCGTCAGCGAGGCGCCCGAGTGGATCACCACGGACATCGGCCGTGAAGCCTTCGCTGCCATTGCGGGCAAGACCGTCTTCAGCGCCAAGGAGGAGGTGGTGAAGCTCCTCACCGCCGCGGACCTGCTGGACGGCGAGCCGAAGAAGATCATGCACCCCGTGAACTTCTACGAAAAGGGCGACAAGCCCCTCGAGGTTGTCACGTCCCGCCAGTGGTACATCCGCAACGGCGGCCGGGACGAGGACCGGCGCGAGCGGCTCATCGCACGCGGCCAGGAGATCGACTTCCACCCCGCCTTTATGCGCTCACGCTACGAGAACTGGATCTCCGGCCTGAACGGTGACTGGCTCGTATCGCGCCAGCGCTTCTTCGGCGTGCCCATCCCGGTCTGGTACCCGCTGGACGCCGACGGCAACCCGGACTACGACTCCCCCATCGTGCCCTCCAACGAGCAGCTCCCCGTTGACCCGGCGGCAGATGCCGCTCCGGGCTTCGACGAGGCGCAGCGCGATGTTCCGAACGGATTCACCGGCGACGCCGACATCCTGGACACCTGGGCCACGTCCTCACTGACGCCGAACATCGTGGGCGGCTGGAAGCGCGACGAAGAACTCTTCGCCAAGGTGTTCCCGTTCGATGTCCGCCCGCAGGGCCACGACATCATCCGGACCTGGCTCTTCTCCTCGGTGGTCCGTGCCGATGCCCTGGAGAACAGCGCGCCGTGGAAGCACGCCGCCATCTCCGGCTGGATCCTGGACCCGGACCGCAAGAAGATGTCCAAGTCCAAGGGCAACGTGGTGGTGCCCACCGACGTGCTGGAGGAATTCGGCTCCGATGCTGTCCGCTACTGGGCCGCCTCGGCGAAGCTCGGGGCGGACACCGCCTACGAGATCGCGCAGATGAAGATCGGCCGCCGCCTGGCCATCAAGCTGCTGAACGCCTCGAAGTTCGTGCTGAACCTCGGCGCCACCGAGGCTTCGGTGCTGTCCGGTGACCTCTCGGTGCTGTCCAACCCCCTGGACCGCGCAGTCCTCGCCCAGCTCGCCGAGGTTGTGGCGCAGTCCACCAAGGCGTTCGAGAACTACGACTACGCCCGGGCACTGCAGATCACCGAAAGCTTCTTCTGGCAGTTCACCGACGACTACGTGGAACTCATCAAGGACCGGGCCTACGGCGCCGCCGGCGAAGCCGAACAGGCTTCCGTCCTCGCAGCACTGGCCACCAGCCTGGACACCCTGCTGCGGCTGTTCGCGCCGTTCCTGCCCTTCGCCACCGAAGAGGTCTGGGGCTGGTGGCGGAACGGTTCGGTCCACCGCGCCCAGTGGCCCGCCCCGCTGGACGTACCCGGCGGCGACACCACCATGCTGGCCACCGTGGGTGTTGCCCTCAGCGGCGTCCGCAAGGCCAAGTCCGAGGCCAAGGTCAAGCAGCGCACGGAGGTCCTGTCCGCCACCATTACGGCGTCGGAGGCCCTGACCACGCAGCTGAAGGCAGGCCTTGCGGACCTGAAGGCGGCGTCGAACGCCCGCGAGATCACGCTCGTGGTGGGAGACGGCGAACTGACCGTCAGCGACGTGGCGCTGGCCGCCACCGAAGAGCCCGCACAGGCCTGACCGGCAGCGCCCTGTTTCAGGGCAGCCTGTTTCAGGGCAAAGGGGAAGCCCCATCAGCGTTTTGCCGTTGGTGGGGCTTCGACTTTTCGGCCATCCGGTGACGTCTTTGATGGTCTGGCAAGATCCTAGGAAATTTCAGGTCTTCCTACCTCGTCACTGGTAGCTTGTATCCGGCTTTGCCGATGGCTGCGTCAAATACATATCACTGAATCTTCGGTTCCTGCGTCCCTCTTCTTTCGAAGGGGGTAAGAACCATCATTGTCCTGCGCGTCCGGATGCGCAAGAGCCCCGGTAGAACTACAAGCGAGTAGTTCTACCAGGGCTCTTCGGCCTTCCCGCCGGACGGTTGGCAGGATCTGGTTCAGCTGAACTCAGGGCGCTCAGTGCGGCTGCGCTTCAACTCGAAGAAGTGCGGGTAGGACGCCAGGGCGGTGGTGGCGTCCCACAGCTTGCCTGCCTCTTCCCCGCGAGGGATCCGCGTGAGGACGGGGCCGAAGAAGGCGGTTCCATTAAAGGCCACCACGGGTGTTCCAACATCCTGGCCTACCAGCGAGATGCCTTCCTCGTGGCTGGCACGCAACTTTTCGTCGAAGGCGTCGGTGGCGGCCGCTTCAGCCAGCGAGGCGGGGAGGCCGCACTCGGCAAGGGCCTTGGTGATGACCAGGGCCCGGTCCTTCTCGCCGCGCTCGTGGATCAAGGTGCCCATGGCGTCACAAAGGGCCTTCACCGTTTCCTGGCCGTGTTCCTGCTGTGCCGCGATGATAACGCGGACCATGCCCCAGGCGTTGTCCATGGACTCGCGGTAGGCGGGCTCCAGGTCGCGGCCCTCGTTGAGGACGGCAAGGCTCATCACGTGCCACACCGTTTCGATGTCGCGGACGTCCTCCACTTCACCAATCCAGCGCGAGGTGATCCAGGCGTACGGGCACAGCGGGTCAAACCAGAAATCGGCCTTGTTCCGTGCAGTGTCAGTCATAGGGGTTGCTCCTTCAGGTGCAGGCGGCTGCGCAGAGGGCAGCCGCATCTGACGGTGTGTTGCGGAAGGTTTTCAGGCAGACTTGCGCCGCTTGGTGACGTGCGGGATCACGGTGGGCTCCGCGCCGCGGAGGACCACGTCCTCGGTGATCACCACGCTGGCCACGTCCTCGCGGCTGGGGAGATCGAACATCACCGGGAGAAGGACCTCCTCCATGATGGCCCGCAGGCCCCGGGCACCGGTGCCGCGCTCCAGCGCCTGCTCCGCAATGGCGTCGAGGGCGGTGTCGTCAAAGACCAGTTCCACGCCGTCGATCTGGAACATCTTCTGGTACTGCTTCACCAGGGCGTTCTTGGGTGTGGAGAGGATCTGGATCAAGGCGTCCCGGTCCAGGTTGGACACGGTGGTGATCACGGGGAGCCGGCCGATGAATTCCGGGATGAGCCCGAACTTCAGCAGGTCCTCCGGCATCACTTCGCCGTAGGAATCAATTTTTTTGCTGGCTTCATTGAGGGGTGCGCCGAAGCCGATCCCCTTCCGGCCGGACCTGGAACCGATGATCTCCTCGAGGCCGGCGAAGGCGCCTGCCACGATGAACAGGACGTTGGTGGTGTCGATCTGGATGAATTCCTGGTGCGGGTGCTTCCGGCCGCCCTGCGGCGGGACGGAGGCAACAGTGCCTTCCAGGATTTTCAGGAGCGCCTGCTGGACGCCCTCGCCCGAGACGTCGCGGGTGATGGACGGGTTTTCGCTCTTGCGGGAAATCTTGTCGATCTCGTCGATGTAGATAATGCCCTGTTCGGCCTTCTTGACGTCGTAGTCCGCGGCCTGGATGAGCTTGAGCAGGATGTTCTCCACATCCTCGCCCACGTAGCCGGCCTCGGTCAGGGCAGTTGCGTCGGCCACGGCGAAGGGAACGTTCAGGCGGCGGGCCAGCGTCTGGGCCAGGTAGGTCTTTCCGCAGCCGGTGGGACCGATGAGGAGGATGTTGGATTTGGCGATTTCGACGTCGTCATGGTGGCCGCCCTCGGCGAGGCTTCCGGACTTGGGTGCGTGGCCTGCCTGGATCCGCTTGTAATGGTTGTAGACGGCCACGGCGAGGGAGCGCTTGGCTGGCTCCTGGCCGATGACGTATTCCTGCAGGAAGTCGAAGATCTCCCGCGGCTTGGGCAGTTCGAAGCTGCCCAGATCGGCGACTTCGGCAAGTTCCTCTTCGATGATTTCGTTGCAAAGCTCAATGCACTCATCACAGATGTAGACACCGGGCCCGGCAATGAGCTTGCGCACCTGCTTCTGGCTCTTTCCGCAGAAAGAGCACTTCAGCAGATCCGTGCTCTCGCCAATCCGAGCCATATGTGAACCCCTTAGTATCTTGCTGCCAGGCAGCCTTGCACCGTTGCTGGAATCTTCACCAGCCTGCGTGGGCCGGTTGTGACAACATCCACTCTAGGTCACATTCGCTTCCGAGGGTGGAAGGAAAAGGCCGGTGGAGCCAAATGATTGGCACCACCGGCGCTTTACTTTACCGCTACCTGGTAATTGCCTGCGGTTTGATCTTGCGGGAATCCAGGACCTGGTCGATCAGGCCGTACACCTGGGCTTCTTCCGCGGTCAGGATCTTGTCGCGCTCGATGTCGTTATTGACCTGCTCGGACGTCCGTCCCGAGTGGTGCGCCAGGGTGTCCTCAAGCCAGGACCGCATGCGCATGACCTCGGCGGCCTGTATCTCCAGGTCGGAGGCCTGGCCGCCCTGGCCGCCGGAGAGCGCCGGCTGATGGATCAGGACACGTGCGTTCGGCAGCGCCAGGCGTTTGCCGGGCGTACCGGCAGCCAGCAGGACAGCCGCGGCACTGGCCGCCTGGCCGAGGCAGACCGTCTGGATCTCCGGGCGGATGTACTGCATGGTGTCGTAGATCGCCGTCATGGCAGTGAACGAACCGCCCGGTGAGTTGATGTACAGGGTGATGTCGCGGTCCGGGTCCGTCGATTCCAGCACCAGCAGCTGCGCCATGATGTCGTCAGCGGAGGCGTCGTCCACCTGGACACCAAGGAAGATGATGCGGTCCTCGAAGAGCTTGGTGTACGGGTCCTGGCGCTTGAAGCCGTAGGGCGTGCGCTCCTCGAACTGGGGCAGGACGTAGCGGCTGGACGGAAGATTACCGGCGGACCACCCGAAGTTGTAGTTCATTTTTATTGCTCCTGATCTGAGTGTTCTTGTGCCGGTCTAGTTCGCGGAGGGGGTCTCGCCCGTGGCGCCGTTGCTGTTCGAGGTTCCGCCGCCGCCGGCAACCGAGCCGGCGTGGGCGGCGATCTTGTCGAAGAAGCCGTACTCAAGGGCTTCGGTGGCCGTGAACCACTTGTCACGGTCGTTGTCCTTGAGGATGGTGTCCACGGTCTGGCCGGTCTGTTCGGCCGTCAGCTCCGCCATAACCTTCTTCATGTGCAGGATGAGCTCCGCCTGGATCTTGATGTCCGAGGCGGTGCCGCCGATGCCGCCGGAGGGCTGGTGCATCAGGACGCGTGCGTTGGGGGTGGCGTAGCGCTTGCCCTTGGTGCCCGAGGAGAGCAGGAACTGCCCCATCGAGGCGGCGAGGCCGGTGGCGACGGTGACGACGTCGTTCGGGATGAACTGCATGGTGTCGTAGATGGCCATGCCTGCGGTGACTGACCCGCCCGGAGAGTTGATGTAAAGGTAGATGTCCTTTTCCGGGTTCTCGGCGGACAGGAGCAACAGCTGCGAGCAGATGGCGTTGGCGTTCTCGTCACGCACCTCTGAGCCCAGCCAGATGATCCGCTCCTTGAGGAGGCGGTTGTAAATGTAGTTGTCCTGGGCTGCAGGATCGACAGTCGCCATCCGGGGGGCCTCTGCGTGCTGTGACATATGTACTTACCTCTCACTGGTGACGGTGACATCACTGAAAATCTCTACTTGGACACTAACCGGTTTCACCGACGATTTGTTCGCGCGCCGTGGGCTGTTCGCTGACGGCGCACGATCGGCAGGCCCCCGGAGGGAGATGCCGGCGGGCAATGCCGGCGCAAAGCAAACGGCCCCCGGATCCTGGGATCCGGGGGCCGTCTGGTCTGCCTTACAGCATGGGCTAGGCCTTGGCCTCTGCCTTGTCTTCCTCGGCAGCTTCGGGTGCTTCAGTCACAGCTTCCTCTGCCTCTGCGGCGGGAGCTTCCTCTTCGCCGCCGGGGCGGACGAAGTCGCTGAGGTCAACGGTGTTGCCTTCAGTGTCGGTCACCGTGGCCTGGCCCAGGACCACAGCCAGGGCCTTGCGGCGGCGTACCTCGGAGACCATCATGGGGACCTGGCCGCTCTGATCGATGATCTGGGCGAACTGGTTGGGGTCCATGCCGTACTGGCTGGCCGTGCTGACGATGTAGTCGATCAGCTCGTTCTGGCTGACGTTGACTTCTTCCTTCTCAGCGATGGCGTCGAGGATGATTTCGTTCTGGAAGGCGCGGGCCGTGTTGGCGCGGACCTCTTCACGGTGCTCCTCGGTGTCGTGCTCGCCTTCACCGTGGCCGTTGCCCTCCTTGAAGTGGGCTTCGAGCTGCTCTTCGACGACGGAGTCCGGAACCGGAACCTCCACCAGCTCAACGAGCTTGTCCAGGACCTTGTCGCGGGCCTCGACGCCCTGCTCAACAACCTTGGAATCGGCGGCCTGCTTGGCGAGGTCCTCGCGGAGCTCGGCCAGGGTGTCGAATTCGGAAGCGAGCTGGGCGAAGTCGTCGTCCGCCTCGGGGAGTTCGCGCTCCTTGACGGCCTTCACAACCACCTTGACCTGGGCTGCTTCACCGGCGTGGTCGCCGCCCACCAGGGTGGTGTTGAAGATGGCGTCTTCGTCGGCGCTCAGGCCGGTGACGGCTTCGTCGAGGCCTTCGAGCATGGTGCCGGCACCAACCTGGTAGGACAGGCCGGCAGCGGAGTCAACCTCTTCGCCGTCGATGCTGGCGGTGATGTCAATGGTGAGGAAGTCACCATCAGCAGCGGGGCGGTCAACGGGCTTCAGCGTGCCGAAGCGGCCGCGCAGTTCGTCCAGGGCCTTGTCCACGTCCTCGTCCGAGGACTGGGCTGCAGCAACCTCGACCTGGATGCCGGCGTAGTCCGGGAGTTCGATCTCGGGGCGGACGTCAACCTCTGCGGCGAACTTCAGGCCGCCGTCAGTGGCGGAGGGGTCCGGAACCTCGGTGATCTCCACCTCGGGACGGCTCAGGGGGCGGATGCCGGATTCCTGAACGGCAGCCTGGTACCAGCCGTTGAGGCCTTCGTTGATGGCCGTCTCCAGGACGTAGCCGCGGCCGACGCGCTGGTCGATGAGCTTTGCGGGGACCTTGCCCTTACGGAAGCCAGGGACCTGGATCTGCGAAGCAACGGTCTTGTAGGCCGAGTCGATGCTGGGCTTCAATTCCTCAAAGGGGACCTCAACATTGAGCTTGACCCGCGTGGGGGTGAGGTTCTCGACAGCGCTCTTCACGGTCTAAGTACTCCTGGGATTGTGGGATGGGTTTCTGCAAACGCAATGTTTTGTCCAGGCCGAGAGGTCCGGGCCGCAGAGTCGGGGTGACAGGATTTGAACCTGCGACTTCCTGCTCCCAAAGCAGGCGCTCTAGCCAAGCTGAGCTACACCCCGTAAGTGCACAGGCAAGTCTACGGTGATACGCGCCTTCTTTGCACATTTGACACGTAGCCCATGGATTAGGTTTAGTTATATCCGGCTTGAACAGCCAGCCCGAAGTTCCCATCAGTGAATGCCCGCAGTAGTAGGCTTACAGATGGATCTTCCTTCGGGGACGTAGCTTAATGGTAAAGCCTCAGTCTTCCAAACTGATTACGCGGGTTCGATTCCCGTCGTCCCCTCCAGGACGAAAGGCCCCTCTCCGGAGGGGCCTTTCGCGTTAATCCACAGCACGCGCCACCACCTCCTGCTTCAGGGAGCGATGCGCCGAACGGCGTGAGCCGTGATGGGGCGTTCCGGGGTTCCCCTGGGACCGGAGTCGCCGCGCCTAGGCCGACTGCTGGCAGTATGGGCACCAGTAGAGCTTGCGGCCCACCAGTTCTGCCATCAGTACCGTGGTCCGGCAGACACGGCAGGGCAGCCCGTGCCGTTTGTAGACGAAATGGGCGTCCTCGCGGGCCGGATACGTCTCGGTCCTGACGACGGCGGAACTTGCCGCAGCCGGCTTCGCCACCGGAGTGCGCGCGGCGGCTTTCCCGTTGGCACCTGTTCCATTGCCCGCCCAGTACCGCGGCGTAGTGGTGATGATCCGGCCGTCCGCCACGCCGTCGTTCATTACGGAGACGACGTCGCGCCACAGCTTGCGTGCTTCGGTGTCCGGAACGTCGGTGCCCGGCAGCCAGGGGTCCAGCCGCCGCCGGAACAGGACTTCGGCGCGGTACACATTTCCCACGCCGGCAATGACTTTCTGGTCCATCAGCAGTGCGGCCAGCGGTGTTGTGCGGCTTTGCAGGTTGGCCGTAAACCGGCCTGCGTCTCCCCGCCGGTTCCGCAGCGGGTCCGGGCCCAGGCGGCGGAGCACGGCTTCTGCCTCGGCGGCGGTGATGGTTTCGCAGGTGGTGGCCCCGCGCAGGTCGGCCCAGCCGTTGGTGCCCACCAGCCGGACGCGCACTGCTCCCACGGGCTCAGGGGGACCCGCATAGGGTCGGCCGGCGTCGCCGTCGTCGAAGCTCTCCTGCTCCCCCACCCGGCGCGGCGCTCCGATGCTGGATGACCCGGCAAAGGTACTGTCCCCGCCGAAGCTCCATGCTCCGTAGAGGCCCAGGTGGACGTGCAGCACCAAGGAGTGGTCAAAGTGCAGGAACAGGTGCTTCCCGTGGGAATCCGCGGCAACAAGGACATGCCCGTCCAGGAGCGCTGCTCCCCCGGTGAACCGGCCCTGCGGACTGGAGACTGCCAGCCGCTGGCCGCCGAAGACGTCCGAGAACTGCCGCGCCAGGCGCCGGAGTGTGTGGCCTTCCGGCACTACTCGATGACCTCACCGGTTGTTTCGTAGGCGGCGATCTTGCCGATGCGGCGCACGTGCCGCTCATCGTTGCTGAAGGGCTCGGCCAGGAATGCCTCGATCAGCTCCGTCGCTTCCTCCACGGTGTGCTGCCGGCCGCCCACGGCCACAACGTTGGCGTCATTGTGCTCGCGGGCCAGGGTGGCGGTCGAGTGGTTCCAGGCCAGGGCAGCGCGCACACCCTTCACTTTGTTGGCGGCAATCTGTTCACCGTTGCCGGACCCGCCCAGCACTATGCCCAGGGCGTGGATGCCGGCCTGCTGGTCCGCGACCACGGCCAGCGCGGCGTTGATGCAGAACGACGGGTAGTCATCCTGGGCGTCGTAGACCTTGGGACCGTGGTCCACCACCTCGTACCCCTTGGCAGCCAGGTGGGTGACGAGGTGGGCGCTGAGTTCCATGCCTGCATGGTCGGTGGCGATGTGGACCCGCGGGAAGGGAGGGGAAGAAGTCACGAGCAGAATCCGTTCGGTGGGCGCTGGCGGCCGGCACGGACGGTGCAGGCCGGGGTCAGGACAACACGGACAAGGATACTAGGACTCAGGCCGGCCTGCCGCGGCTTCTCCGCCGCCCCGCGCCCTCGCCGCGACCCTGGTCAGGACCTCGGCCAGCCGTGCAGCCGAGTCCTGGCTCCCGCCGCTGACCGCGAGCCGCTGCCCGTCGGTTTTTTTGACGACGACGGCGGGGCCGCTGCTGACGAGCATGGCCGCGGTTCCGCTGTGGTGCCGGTAGCCCCACCCGCCAAAGTCGGCAGCGCGGATGTCTGCCGCACTGGCTGCGGAAATCGCCCCGGCGGGCACGTCCATCACGGGCACCACGCCGGCCAGCAGCACCCGGAGGCCGCCCCGGTCCGCTTTGATGCGGGCAAACAGGAAGGCTGCTCCAATAACTGCCAGGACAACAAGCAGGGCTCCAAGCCAGGGCACGGCAATGGCGATCAGCGCGGCAGGAAACAGCGAAGCGATGCCGATCATCACAAAGACTGAGCTGCGGGCATGGACCCAGAGCCGGATGCTGTCCCGCGACAGGTCCGGATCCAGGTCCCTGGCAACGGCCAGCTGCAGGGCCCGGTCGTCATCGGGCGACCATTGCTGGTCCGCTTTGTAGACCATGGCGATGGTCACGCCCAGCGACACGGCGGCCCCGCTGCCCAGTGCCAGCACGGTCATGTCCACCCTGGATTCCCGGGCGTCCGCCAGTCCGGCCTGGCCGATCAGCCCTGCGGCGAGGGCACTGGTGACAAAGAGCGTCAAAAACAGTCCGGCCCCCATCATGATCCGGCGCATCATCACCGGCCGCCTGACCGGAAGGGCCTGGGACAGCACCAGCCACCCCGCAGCCACGATCATCAGCGCCCCGCCCGTAACGTAAGCGGCGAAGGGCGCGAAGGAGGCGCCGCCGTCGGCCGTCCACCGGATGGCAAGCGGCTCAGGAAGGTCCGGCCGGATCAGGAAGGCGGTCACCACAAAGGCGACCGCAACCATCACCGGGAACCCCGCGACGAAACGCAGGGCCCTGGTGTCCACCGACTCCATGAACTTGCCCATGATTTAACGCTACTCCCGACGCCCGCCGCTGGCTTCCCACTTCCCTGAAGTACCCACTGTGGGTCGCGCTACTCGTAGCCGCGGGAGGAATGCAAGAATGAACGAATGTCCCGCTGGGCACCGCCAGCAGGACATTCGCCAATCTTACGAAAGGCCCCATTTTGCCTGGTTTGAACCTGACGCGCGCTGAAGCCAGCGGGCGTGCCGAACTGATCACCGTCGAGTCCTACGATGTCAGCCTGGACCTGACCCGGGGCGGGAAGGTCTTCGGCAGCACCACCACGGTGAAGTTCAATGCCAGGTCCGGGTCCTCCACCTTCATTGACGCGGTCACCGCGTCCGTCCACAGCGTCACGCTCAACGGCCGCAGCCTTGACCCCGCCACTGTCTCCGACGGCGTGCGGATCCAGCTGCCGGAGCTGGCGGAGCACAACGAACTCACGGTGGTTGCCGATGTTCCGTACATGAACACCGGCGAGGGCCTGCACCGCTTTGTGGACCCGGTGGACAACGAGGTCTACCTGTACACGCAGTTCGAAGTTCCCGATTCGCGGCGGATGTTTGCCGTGTTCGAGCAGCCGGACCTGAAGGCCACCTTCGCCTTCACCGTGACGGCCCCTGCGCACTGGGACGTCATCTCCAACTCCCCCACCCCCACACCGGTGGAGACCATACCCGGGGAGGACGGCGGTGCCCGGTCCGTCTGGTCGTTTTCTCCCACCCCGCGGTTGTCCTCCTACGTCACGGCCCTGATCGCAGGCCCGTACCAGTCGGTGCGCAGCGAGGTCACCAGCTCCGACGGGCGGGTGATCCCGCTGGGGGTTTTTGCGCGGAAATCGCTGATGCAGTACCTGGACGCGGAGAACATTTTCGAGCTGACCCGGCAGGGCTTCGAATTCTTCGAAGCGCAGTTCGGCTGCCCGTACCCTTTCGAGAAGTACGACCAGCTGTTCGTTCCCGAGTTCAATGCCGGCGCGATGGAAAACGCCGGCGCGGTCACCATCCTCGAAGGCTACGTTTTCCGCAGCAAGGTCACCGGCGCGCAGGTCGAGCGCCGCGCCATCACCGTGCTGCACGAGCTCGCGCACATGTGGTTCGGCGACCTCGTGACCATGCGTTGGTGGAACGACCTGTGGCTCAACGAGTCCTTCGCCGAGTACATGTCCCACCTTGCAGCCGTCGAGGCCACCTCGTTCACCAGCGCCTGGACCACCTTCGCCTCCGTCGAAAAGTCGTGGGCCTACCGCCAGGACCAGCTGCCCACCACACATCCGATCTTCGCCGAGATCAACGATCTCCAGGACGTCGAGGTTAACTTCGACGGCATCACGTACGCGAAGGGCGCTTCCGTGCTCCGCCAGCTGGTGGCATGGGTGGGACCGGAGCAGTTTATGGCTGGCGTGCGGGAGTACTTTGCCAAGCACTCCTGGCAGAACACCGAACTGAGCGACCTCCTGGTGGAGCTGGAGAAGGCCAGCGGCCGCGACCTCGATGTGTGGGGACGGCAATGGCTTGAGACAGCCGGCGTCAACACGCTCAAACCCGAGCTGGAGGTGGACGGCGACGGCAGGCTCACGTCCTTCGCCATTGTGCAGTCCGCGGTTGACGAGTGGCCCACCATCCGTCCGCACCGGCTGGCCGTGGGGTTCTATAACCTCACTGGCGGCAAGCTGGAGCGGGTGCACCGCGAGGAGCTGGATGTCGACGGCGAACGAACCGAAGTGCCCGCGCTGGCTGGCCTGGCCCAGCCGGACCTCATCCTCGTCAATGATGACGACCTCGCCTACGCCAAAGTGCGGCTGGATGAAAAGTCGCTGGCCACCGCCACCGCGCACCTGAAGGACTTCAGCCACAGCCTGCCGCGCACCCTCGTGTGGAACTCCGCGTGGGACGCCGCCCGCGACGGCGAGACCCCGGCCCGGCGGTACGTGGAGCTGATCCTTGCCAACGTGGCTGCCGAGTCGGATTCCTCGGTGATCCTGGTCCAACTGCGCCAGCTCGCCACCACGCTGAATTTCTATGTGGCCGAGGAGCACCGGCAGGCCACCACAGTGGCTGCCGCGGACAAGTTGTGGGAACTGGCCGCCGAGGTGCCGGGCGGCTCGGACGCCCAGCTGCAGTTCGTGAAATCCTTTGCGCTGCTGGCCTCCAGCGGTACCCAGCTGGACCAGGTTGCGGGCCTCCTCGACGGCTCGTTTGTCCTGGACGGACTTGCTGTTGACCAGGACCTGCGGTGGGAGCTCGTCACATCACTCGTGGCCGGCGGCCGGCTGGGCCAGGACGGCATCGACGCCGAGCTGGCACGGGACAACACCTCGAGCGGGCAGAATGCTGCGGCCCAGGCGAAGGCCGCCATCCCCACGCCGGAGGCCAAGGCTGCTGCCTGGGAATCGATTGTGGTGAAGGGCGAGCTGTCCAACGCCCTGCAGGGCTCGGCGGTCACCGGGTTCATGCGGGTCCTGGACCGGTCACTGCTGGAACCGTACGCCGAGAAGTATTTCCAGGCGGTGCCGGGGATCATGGAGACCCGCACGCACGCACTTGCCCAGCAGATCGTCGTCGGGCTCTACCCCTCCCTGTTGACCACCCAGTCCATCGTGGACCGGACGGACGGCTTCCTGGCATCGCTTCCGCCCGAAAGCGCCGCACTGCGGCGGCTCATGCTGGAAAACCGCGACGGCGTTGCGCGGGCCCTGCGCGCCCGTGCGGCTGATGTCCTTCCCGGCGAAGCAGTTCCTGCGGCATGAGCCTCAGTGAGCACCGCTACGCCCTGACGGTCCAGTGGACCGGCAATCTGGGCGAGGGCACGTCGTCCTACCGCGGCTACTCCCGCGACCACGACGTGCTCATCCCCGGCCTGCCGGTCATCAAGGGTTCGGCTGATCCCACCTTCCACGGGGACCGCGAGCGCTACAACCCTGAACAGCTGCTCCTGGCCGCCCTGGCCCAGTGCCACATGCTCTCCTACCTGCACCAGGCCGTGAAGCACGGCGTGGTGGTGACTGGCTACCGCGACGACGCTTCCGGTTTGCTGCGCCTGAACCGGGACGGCAGCGGCCAGTTCGAAAGTGTCACGCTGCGCCCACGCGTGACGGTTGCGGACGGAAGCCAGGCCGACCTCGCCGCCCGGCTGCACCACGACGCGAACCAGGTCTGCTTCATCGCCCGCAGCGTGAACTTCCCGGTGGAACATGCGCCCGAGACGGTGGTTGGCTGACCCGGGCGGCCTGCCCGCTTAGGCGGCCTCCCCCGCTTAGGCGCTCTACTCGCCTAGGCGGCCTCCTGCAGGGCGGCGAGCAGGCGCCCCTCCGTTTCCGGTGACAGCCCGGCCTTCCGGGGCCTGTCCAGTCCGCGTTCTCGTTCGTCGGCCAACGTGTCCGCCAATGTCTCCTGCCAGGGCCGGAGCCGCATGCCGGCGTCAACCGCCGCCTGGTTGCTGCGTGCCATAAACCCCTCCTGCCCCGGCGGGAGCCAGAGCGGCAGGGAATCCGGGCCCGCCCAGTAGCCCACGCCCTGGTCCGCCAGCCAGTCCACCGGGGCGGGCACCACATCGCCGGTGTGACCCGCTGCCTGGCGGGCGTGGTCGAGGTACTGGCCGAACTGAACCTGGTCCCCCAGCGCATTCATTGCGCCGGTGATGCCCCGCTCCGCAGCCAGCAGGATCCAGACGGCGAGGTCCCGGACGTCGATCACCTGCGTCGGGGCGCTGTCGATTGCCGGCACAAGGACGGGGTTCCCGTCCCTGGCAAAACGCGCCGGCCAGTAGCCGTAGCGGTCCGAACCGTCCCCGGGGCCGCCAATCAGGCCGGCCCGGCAAAGATGGGCTTTGCCGCCGGCGGCCCGAAGCGTTGCCTCCTCGATCGCAACCTTTGACTCGCCATAATTTTCGGCTGTGGAAGGCGTACCCCGGCCAAGCGCGGGAAGCAGGGCGGAATCCTCCCCCGCGCCGGGAACGGACGCATCAGCGTAGACGGAGCAGCTGGAGACGAATGTCCAGTGCGCCGCCCCCTGGGCGAGGGCCTCCAGGGCCTCCGAGGCCGGCACCGGGTCCCGGGCGACGTCGATCACCGCGTCCCAGTCGCCTGTGGCTCCGGCATACGCCTGCCCGCCCGTTGAACGGTCGGCTTTCAACCAGGCCGCTCCGCGGGGCGGCACGGCCACGGATCCGCGGGCGAGGCATGTCACATCATGCCCGGCGGCCGCAGCCTGGCGGGTAATTTCTGCGGACAGGAAGGCGGTTCCGCCGAGGACAAGAATGCGCATGCCGCCACGGTACGGCGCTAGGGTTGAAGGAGAACAGAGCCTTCCGCGCCGGGCTTAACCGGTGCGCGTCATCCGATCCCGGCTGCAGCCGGGGAACCCTCAGGAGTATTTCCCCCTTATGGTCAGCACGTTGTCGATCCTTCCCCCCGCCGCCAGTGATCCGGACGGTATCAACATCACCGGCATCGTGATCAGCCTCGGCGTGGGCGTCACGGTATGGCTGGTTGCCACCTTCGTCATTTCCCGCATCACCCGGCAAGTGGCTTCCGGCAGCAGCCTCTTCAAGAAGCCCACCTTCAAATGGGTGGCTCCGGCGCTGCGCGCCCTGGACCACGAACGGCGGGTACAGCGCGCCGAAACCATCGGATCCCTGCTGAACAGCGTGGTGGGTGTGCTGGTAGTGATCATTACCGGCATGTACGTGCTCCAGAACCTGGACATCAACATCGCACCGCTCCTCACCAGCGTGGGCATCCTGGGTGTGGCCATCGGCTTCGGCGCCCAGCAGCTGATCCGCGATTTCCTGGCCGGAATTTTTATTACCATTGAAGACCAGTACGGCATCGGCGACGTGATTGAAACCAGTGAGGTTGTTGGTGTGGTGGAGTCCATGGGCCTGCGCATCACCCGGGTACGCTCCGACGACGGCGCCATCTGGTACCTCCGCAACGGGGAGATCCTCCGCGTGGGCAACCGGTCCCAGGGCAACTACGTGCCCTTGCACGAGTCACCGGACGGGACCACGGACCAAGGCAGCGACCACGGCGCCGTCGAGACCAAAAAGACTGATCAGAAAGCCGGAGACTAGCGATGAGCATCCCCATCGAACCGCAGCGGCCGCGCCAGCTGATGCAGAACGACCCCTTCAGCCAGCCCGGTTACACCGATAACTTCTACGACGCCGTGGGCGGCCACGAAACGTTTGTGAAGCTGATCGACGTCTTTTACGACGGCGTGGCCACGGATCCGCTGCTGCGGCCCATGTACCCGGAAGAGGACCTGGCACCGGCCAAGCGCCGGTTCCTGATGTTTCTTGAGCAGTACTGGGGCGGTCCCACCACGTACGGGGAAGAGCGCGGCCATCCCAGGCTGCGCATGCGCCACATGCCGTTCCAGGTGACTCCCGAAGCCAAGGACCGCTGGCTGTTCCACATGCGCGCAGCCGTGGACGCACTCGAACTGCCGCCGCTGTATGAAGGAACCCTGTGGGACTACATGGAGCGTGCCGCCCTGTCGATGGTGAACAGCCCGGCCGGGCAGTGAACCGCGGCTGCTGAAAGAGTTCTGCTCTTAGAGCAGTCCGCTTCCCGTCCGTGCCAGGACATGCCCGCGCGGACCGCTCAGCCGGAACCAGCGCCCCGTGCGGTAGAGCTTCTGGTCTCCGTCGCCAAGGAAACCAAGGGCCAGGGCCGCGAAAGCAGCCCCTGCCGGCAGTCCGGTTTCATCAAGTTCCCTGCCCCAGACCGCGGCCCGGGCGTTGTTGACGATCAGCGCACCGGGTTTGTCCGGCACAATTCCAGCCACTTCCGCGATGCCTGCCTCAGCGGCCTTGCGCAGGGCGGCGTCGCTGCGCGGCCCCATCAGCTCCCACCCGCTCCTGGGAGCACCCACCCCGGTCCAGGATTCGGTGACGGTGGACGGCGGAACCGGCAGCTCGACGTCGTCCTCCCCCGCCCTGGCAAGGCGGTCCAGCACTGCGGCCAGGGGAACGGTAACGTCCGTGCCGGACGGCTGCGCCAATGCCATGGTGCGCAGCCCCAGGATGGTGGGAGTCGCTTCACCGAGCACGCGCGGCCGCAGCACGCAAACGTATGCGGCGAGAACGGAACCTGCCGCCTGAAGCCGGATGGCGCCGTCGTCGATTGCTTTTGCCCGCGTGGCGAAGGTCTTCAAATCAGCGAGGTCGCGGGGGTCGGCGAAACGGAAGGACGAGGTGAGTAGATCAGACACACCAAGAACACTACCGGCTGGAGCTTTGTTGAGCGGTGCCGGGGTGCCGTCTAGAGTCAAACCATGACTGAAGCAGACGCCGGACTCCTCGCGCTCCCCAGCGAAGACCCCACCCTTTCGCTCATTTCCCTGCTCGACCTTGGAGTGCTCGAGGGTGCCCGCACGGATGAGGACATCTTCCTGGGCCCGTCCCAGCAGCAACCGCACCACCGGGTGTTCGGCGGGCAGGTGCTGGCACAGTCGCTCATTGCCGCCATCAGGACCGTGGCCGCGGACCGTTTTGTGCATTCGATGCACGGCTACTTCCTGCGCCCCGGGGATGCGAACAAGCCAATTACCTTCGGTGTCCAGCGCCTCCGGGACGGCAGGTCCTTCTCGGCCCGCCGTGTGCACGCCTACCAGGAAGGCGTGCCCATCCTGTCGATGATTGCTTCCTTCCAGGGCGAGGACGAAGGTATTGAGCACGAATCCGTCATGCCCAGCGGGATTCCTGATCCGGAGTCGCTGCCTCGCACAGCTGACCTGCTGGGCAAGTTCGATCACCCCGTGGCGCGGCACTGGTCCTATGAACGGCCCTTCGACATCCGGCACGTTGATCCGCCGCTGTATGTGTCGGCAAAGGGCGAGCGGGAAGCACGCAACGCGGTGTGGATGAAGACCTTCGGCCCCATGCCGGACAACCCCAACCTGCACCGCGCGGCGCTGGCCTACGCCAGCGACTACACCCTGCTGGAGTCCATCCTGCGGCGGCACGGCCTGAGCTGGATTACCCCGGGGATGAATGTCGCCAGCCTCGACCACGCCATGTGGTGGCACCGCCCGGCGCGGGTGGACGAATGGCTGCTGTATGTGCAGGAATCCCCCAGCGCGCAGGGTGCCCGGGGGCTCGCCACCGGCAAGATCTTCAACCAGGCGGGCCAGCACGTGGCGTCGGTGGCCCAGGAAGGGATGGTCCGCGTGCCCACCGACCTGAAGAACAAAGTGGTTGGCGCCTTCCAGTCCAAAGTCATGGAGCACCAGATCCGCAAGGCGGCCAAGGAGTAGCTCCTGGCTTGCTTCCGCCTGCTCCTGTAGGTGGGACGCCAACAGGCCGGCACCCTTTGAGGGTCCGGCCTGTTGTTTTTCGCTGTGCCGCGGCTTACTAGTCGCGGGTGAGGCGGCGGTGCGTGACGCGGTGCGGTTTGGCCGCATCCGGGCCAAGCCGCTCCACTTTGTTCTCCTCGTAGGATTCGAAGTTGCCCTCGAACCAGTACCACTTGGAGGGGTTCTCCTCGTCACCTTCGTACGCGAGGATGTGGGTGGCCACCCGGTCCAGGAACCACCGGTCGTGCGAGACCACCACGGCGCAGCCCGGGAACTCCAGCAGCGCGTTTTCAAGGCTGCTGAGGGTTTCGACGTCGAGGTCGTTGGTGGGCTCGTCAAGGAGGAGCAGGTTGCCGCCCTGCTTGAGGGTGAGGGCGAGGTTCAGGCGGTTGCGCTCACCGCCGGAGAGCACGCCGGCCTTCTTCTGCTGGTCCGGGCCCTTGAAGCCAAAAGCGGCAACGTAGGCACGGGACGGCATTTCGACGTGGCCTACCTGGATGAAGTCCAGGCCGTCCGACACAACTTCCCACAGCGTCTTGTTGGGGTCGATGCCCCCACGGCTCTGGTCAGCGTAGGAGATCTTGACCGAATCGCCGATCTTCAGGTCTCCGCCGTCGAGCGGTTCCAGTCCCACGATGGTCTTGAAAAGCGTGGTCTTGCCGACACCGTTGGGGCCGATGACGCCCACGATGCCGTTGCGGGGCAGGCTGAAGGACAGGCCGTCGATCAGGGTCCTGTCCTCGAAGCCCTTCTGCAGGTTCTTGGCTTCGAGCACCAGTCCGCCCAGACGGGGTCCCGGCGGGATCTGGATCTCTTCGAAGTCCAGCTTGCGGGTCCGGTCCGCCTCGGCAGCCATTTCCTCGTAGCGTGCCAGGCGGGCCTTGGACTTGGTCTGGCGGCCCTTCGCGTTGGACCGTACCCACTCGAGTTCCTCGGCAAGGCGCTTGGCCTGCTTGGCGTCCTTCTTGCCCTGGATCTCCAGGCGGGCGCGCTTCTTTTCGAGGTACGTGGAGTAGTTGCCCTCATAAGGGTAGAGGTGGCCGCGGTCCACCTCGGCGATCCATTCGGCCACGTGGTCCAGGAAGTAGCGGTCGTGGGTGACAGCCAGGACGGCGCCGGCGTAGGAGGAAAGGTGCTGTTCGAGCCAGAGCACGCTTTCGGCGTCCAGGTGGTTGGTGGGCTCGTCCAGGAGCAGCAGGTCCGGCTTCTGCAGGAGCAGCTTGCACAGGGCTACGCGGCGGCGCTCACCACCGGAGAGGTTGGTGACGTCGGCGTCGGCCGGCGGGCAGCGGAGCGCGTCCATGGCCTGTTCCAGCTGGGAGTCCAGGTCCCAGGCGTCGGCAGCATCGATGGCTTCCTGCAGCTGGCCCATTTCCTCGAGGAGGGTGTCGTAGTCAGCATCGGGGCTGGCCATTTCCTCGGAGATTTCGTTGAAGCGCTGGATCTTGCCGTAGATCTCGCCCACGCCTTCCTGGACGTTGCCCAGGACGGTTTTTTCTTCGTTCAGGGGTGGCTCCTGGAGCAGGATGCCCACCGAGTAGCCGGGGCTGAGCCGGGCCTCACCGTTGGAGGGGGTGTCCAGTCCGGCCATGATCTTCAGGATGGTGGACTTACCGGCACCGTTGGGGCCCACAACACCGATCTTGGCGCCGGGAAAGAAGGACATGCTTACGTCGTCAAGAATGAGTTTTTCGCCAACGGCTTTTCGGGCCTTGGTCATTGTGTAGATAAATTCCGCCATGGTTCCAAATCTAGTGGGTCAGGGGGCATATCTCACATTCGGTGCAGCAACGGTCAGGAGCCTACAAAGCACTTGCCGCTGGCCAGTACCGGCAGGACCGTTACCGTGACTGCGCCGTCCCGGACCTGGCCAATGACGCAGTCCTTTCCTTGAAGGACGGCCGCTTCGATGGCATCGGCTTCGAGGCCGGTGGGGGTACGGCTTTGCGATACCTGCAACGCCGCCGGCGCGATTCCCGCCCCGGTAAGGGCGTCCGTCACCTGGGCCGTGGCCGGTTTTGGTGAGCCCGCAGCCAGCCGCCCCAGCGCATCGGTCACGGTCTTTGTCACCGTTTCGGTAGCGGCGGCTTCCGCTCCTGCGGTGGTGGGTGCCCCGGAAGCTGCCGGCTCCGCGGCTGGGCCTTCAGTTGCTGCCGGGCCTGCACCGGCTGATGCCGACGCCGTGGATGCTGCCGCGGTGGCCTGCTCCGGTGCTTCCGGCTGGACTTGCGGCGTTCCGCCAACACAGCCCGCTAAACCCGCCACCAGCGCCGCGGCGGCCGTTGCAGTGGACAAACAGTGTGCGGCGGTGGGCCAAAGAGCTTTGCGATGGGCAGCTGCACCGGCTGTAGTCTTCTGCCGGTGGTCAGGGGTAAGCCGCATGGTGCCATTCTGCCACGCCTCCACGGGGCAGCTTTCCGCCCTGGGTTTCATGACCTTGGCGGACAGGGGTGCAGCCGGGGGGTGCTGCGGCCCTGTCCGCCAAGGAGCTTGGCGAGCCGCGGGTGTTGACAGTGGCATCCTCAAACCGGGGAGTCGGCGAGCTCCCCCGTTTTCAGGTCGAGGGCGAGCAGGTCGCCGTTGGCGTCCTCGACATAGGCGGCAGCCGGATCTCCGCCGTCACCGGTGTCATCGTCACTGTCTTCGGGTTCGTCGAAAGGGCCTTCCGGCCCGGCCTGGCGGCTGGCGTCAAGGGGTGGCTCCGGTTCCACGAGCGAGAGGAGCGGTTTCCTGGAGGACCGGGTGAAGTTGGCCGTCCCCAACGTGAGGTCATGCCCCACGGCGTCAGCATCGATGGTGTGCGAGTAATAAACCCTGCCGTCCCTCTCCCAGCTGCGGATCCTCAGCGTGCCCACCACAATGACGGGCTGGCCTTTCCGGATGCTGCAGCCCATGTTGCCGGCCAGATGGCGGTAACCCTGGACCGTGAACCAGTTGGTGTGGCCATCCACCCACTGTCCGTCCTTGTCACGCCGACGCGAGTTGGAAGCGATCCGGAATTCGGCGGTGGCCACTCCCCCCGGCGTTGTGCCGCTGGTGATCTCGGTGGCAACAAAGCCCTTGATGGTTATGGTGTCGTTCATCTCTACGTCCTGTCTTCGATAGTTCTGCCCTAGCAGGCAAAACCAGCATGGCCCTGGCGCAATCTGCCGGGGAGGCAGGAGTCCGCCTATGTGCAAAACCGCCGCCTGCGGCTGCCTGTGGAGGATCAGTGGGGTGCCACGTACAGCAATGACGGCGCCGGGACGGCGGGCAATGTAAACTTTTTGATGCGCCGGAATTCACCTCCGGAACTGCCTCAGTAGCTCAGGGGATAGAGCAGCGGCCTTCTAATCCGCCGGTCGGGGGTTCGATTCCCTCCTGGGGCACCGTCGTGATGGCTGGAGCCATCCTTCATGGATGAGTCGGGGCATCGGAACACCCCGGTCTTCGGACCGGGGTGTTTTTCTTTGCCCCGGCACCCACTCAGGCGCCGCCGTCGGACTTCATTGAGGAACTGATGACGGGATGCGGAAAAACCGCAGGAGCTGATGGGGCGTTGGGATGCAGCGCCCAGGTTGGGATGCAGCGCCCAGAAGGGTTTGAAAGCTGCGGCTCCCCAGACACCGCATGCGCTCTCTACGACTGCAGTTGATGGGGCGCTTCCACGAGCGAACGCACCACACTTCCGGCGGCACCCAGAAGCGCCGCACCCTCCCCCACGGCTGCCGTGGTGATGTGTTCCGGCTGTATCTTTCCGGGTGCGTATTTAGCCAGGCTTTCCACCAGCGACGGCCGCAGCCATGGTTCCAGGACGGCGAAGTGGCCCCCGAGCACTACTGCCCCGATGTTCACCACCCGTGCTGTGGAAGCGACTGCCACCGCGAGCGCCCGTCCTGCACGTTCTACGGCCCGTAACGCATCGGGCTCTTCCCCGGCGAGGGCTGCTACCAGCGCGGACATGCTCTCCGACCTCGTTCCGGCTTTGCCTGCGATACCAGCGGCCGAGAAGATGGCATCCTGCCCGGCGACGGTTTCCAGGCAGCCCGTTCCGCCACATGAGCAGGGGCTGCCGCCGGGGTCGACCACAATATGGCCCACTTCTCCGGCATGGCCTTCCGGGCCGGTAAAAAGCTCCGACCTGATGACCAGTCCGCCACCCACACCCACTTCACCCGACACGTAGAGGAAGTCATGCCTTCCGGCGGGGCCACGTGCCAGTTCGGCGAGGGCGGCAGCGTTGGCTTCGTTGAAGAGGGTGATCCCGAGGGGCAGATGGGGAATCAGCCGGCCAAGATCCAGTTTGATGTCCTGCCAGCCCAGGTTGGGGGCCGCGATGACAGTGGAGTTGCCGGCATCGACAAGGCCTGGAACGGCAAGTCCCCCGCCGAGGAGCTCCACGCCCTTTTCCATTGCCGCAGTCCGCACCTCGGCGGCAAGGTGAGCAAGCGCAGCCATTACCGGCTCGCTGTCACTGTCGCGGTTGTCGCGCTCCCGGATCTGCTGCACCAGCACGGCACCGGACAGATCGGTCACGCCCGCCGCAATGTAGTCCACGTTAATTTCCAAGCCGATGACGCCGCGGGCCGGATTCAGCTCCAGCCCCACTCCCGGCCGGCCGCGCTCCCCCTGCGGGTTGAGCCCGATTTCCCGCAGGATGCCGGCGTCGAGAAGGTCCAGGACAATGCTTGACACGGAAGCCTTGGTCAGGCCCGTAGACGCCGCTATCTGCGCCCGGGTCAGGTGCGAGCCGGAGGGCGACTGCGCCACCCTGCCCAGGACCAGGGCCAGGTTGCTCCTGCGCACGTCGCCCATATTTCCGGGCGCCCCGGCCTCGGACAGGGCAGGTGCTGGTGCCGTGTTCGCCATGGCCCGCCTCCTCGGATAAAACCGGGCCTTCGAACCTGCCCGCTGCTATTGACCCTAGCCTAATGCCGCCTATATAGTTCAAGCGATAAACTAAGTGGCCGGAAAAAGACCGCGCCACGCCTGACTGCAAGGACGCATGATGACTCTTTCCCCCACACCCGCTGATAAGTTCACGTTTGGTTTGTGGACTGTTGGCTGGACCGGTGCTGACCCGTTTGGTGTCGCGACCCGGGCCGCCCTGGATCCGGTGGAGGCGGTGCACCGGCTGGCTGAGCTTGGCGCGTACGGCATCACCTTCCATGACAACGACCTGGTCCCGTTTGATGCCACCGCCTCGGAGCGGGAGCTGATCCTGAAGAACTTCAAGGCTGCCCTGGCCGAGACCGGCCTGAAGGTGCCGATGGTGACCACCAACCTGTTCAGCCACCCGGTGTTCAAGGACGGTGGCTTCACTTCCAACGACCGTTCCATCCGCCGTTTCGCCCTGTCCAAGGTGCTGCGCAACATCGATTCGGCCGCCGAGTTCGGCGCCGAGACGTTTGTGATGTGGGGCGGGCGTGAGGGCAGCGAATACGACGGCTCCAAGGACCTCGCCGCCGCCCTGGACCGGATGAAGGAAGGCGTGGACACCGCCGCGGCGTACATCAAGGACAAGGGCTACAACCTGCGGATCGCCCTCGAGCCCAAGCCGAACGAACCCCGCGGCGATATCTTCCTGCCCACCGTCGGGCACGGCCTGGCGTTCATCGCCCAGCTCGAACACGGCGACATCGTGGGACTGAACCCCGAGACCGGGCACGAGCAGATGGCCGGGCTGAACTTCACCCACGGCATCGCCCAGGCCCTCTGGGCCGGCAAGCTGTTCCACATCGACCTCAACGGCCAGCGCGGTATCAAGTACGACCAGGACCTCGTCTTTGGCCACGGCGATTTGACCAGCGCGTTCTTCACCGTGGACCTGCTCGAAAACGGCTTCCCCAACGGCGGCCCCCGCTACGAAGGCCCGCGCCACTTCGACTACAAGCCCTCCCGCACCGACGGCTACGACGGGGTCTGGGAATCAGCCAAAGCCAACATGGCCACCTACCTGCTCCTGAAGGAACGCGCCTTGGCCTTCCGCGCGGACCCCGAAGTCCAGGCCGCCCTCGCCGCCTCCGGCGTCGGCGAACTCGCAGAACCCACCCTCGCCGCCGGCGAAACCACCGCCGACCTGCTCAACGACGCCGCAGCCTTCGAAGACTTCGACGCCGACAAGGCCGCCGAACGCTCCTTCGCGTTCGTCCACCTCAACCAGCTCGCCATCGAACACCTCCTCAACGCCCGCTGACATGGCGCTGGTAGCAGGAATCGACAGCTCCACCCAGTCCTGCAAAGTGGTCATCCGCGATGCGGATACGGGAGCACTGGTCCGCCAGGGCAGGGCCAGCCATCCGGATGGCACTGAAGTCCACCCGGACCACTGGTGGACCGCTCTGCAGGAAGCGATAGAGCAGGCGGGCGGGCTGTCCGACGTGGCCGCGGTTTCCGTGGGCGGGCAGCAGCACGGCATGGTCTGCCTGGACCGGGACGGCCGCGTCATCCGGCCGGCCCTGCTGTGGAACGACACACGAAGTGCCGGCGCGGCCGAAGACCTGATCAGGTCCGCGGGCGACGGCGACACTGCTGCCGGTGCCCGCTACTGGGCCGGTGCCACGGGCACCGTCCCGGTGGCATCACTGACGCTGACCAAGCTCCGCTGGCTCGCGGCCAACGAGCCGGAGAACGCGGCGAAAGTGGCGGCAGTGTGCCTGCCGCATGACTGGCTGACGTGGCGGCTGACGGGACACGGCCCCGGGAGCGGGCCGGGCAATCTTGAGGCCCTGGCCACCGACCGTTCCGACGCGTCCGGCACCGGCTACTATTCAACGGCTGCAGGCACTTACCTGCCGGACGTCCTGGAGTCTTCGCTCGGGCACGTTCCGCTGCTGCCCGAGGTGCTTGGTCCGGTGGACGTTGCCGGCAAGACTCCGGACGGCGCCCTCCTGGCAGCCGGCGCCGGGGACAACGCCGCGGCGGCGCTGGGTGTGGGCGCCGGCGTCGGGGACGTGGTGATGTCCCTGGGGACGTCGGGAACGGTCTTTGCCGTCTCGGACACCCCAGCTGCCGACCAGTCTGGGCTGGTGGCAGGGTTTGCCGATGCTTCCGGACATTACCTGCCGCTGGTATGCACCCTCAATGCCACACGGGTCTTTGACGCCACCGCAGCCCTGCTTGGCGTCAGCCTCGCCGGGTTCAACGAGCTGGCGCTGTCCGCGGAAGCCGGTGCCGGGGGCCTGACCCTCGTGCCCTATTTCGACGGCGAACGCACGCCGAACCTGCCGGACGCCACCGGTTCCCTGCATGGCATAACCCGCGCCAACTACATGCCTGCGAACCTGGCGCTTGCTGCCGTCGAGGGTGTGGTCTGCTCCCTCGCGGACGGGCTGGCCGCCCTGCAGCAGCAAGGCGTGGAGGCCCGGCGGATCATCCTCGTGGGCGGCGGGGCCCAGTCCTCCGCCGTCCAGTCGGCGGCGGCCCGGCTGCTGGGAATCAGCATCACCGTTCCCCGCCCCGGCGAATACGTGGCCGACGGCGCAGCCCGCCAGGCCGCGGCGGCACTCACCGGACAGTTTCCGCAGTGGGAGCTGGACGCCGTCGACGTTCCTGCCGGGAAGGACGACGGCGGGGTGCTGGCGCGTTACCGCCGGTACGCCGGCATGTCCGCCTAGTACCTGCAGACAACTGGAAACGAAAAGACCCGGACCGCGAGCGCGGTCCGGGTCTTTTGCGGTGGGGCGCAGGCTCCTGCCAGCCATGTTGGGAAGGCATGGCAGGAGCCCGCGGTCTATTTTCAGGTCAGGCGAACGGGAGGACAAGCTCCGCGTAGCGCTCCTTGACTGTGGCCAGAACGGTGTTGCCGTCCGTGTCCCAGATGCCCTGATTGAAGATTTCGACTTCGATGTCCCCGGTGTATCCGGCATCACGCACCCAAGTGCCGATGGTGGCGAAGTCCACCACGCCGTCGCCCATGTACCCGCGGGACAGCAGCGGATCGGCGGCGATGGGCATATTGAAGTCGCATACCTGGTAGGAGGCGATGCGGTTTTCCCGGCCCGCGCGCTCGATCTGTGCCTTCAGCTCGGGATCCCACCAGACATGGAAGGTGTCCACGGCAACGCCCACGGTGGAGGCGTCGAACGGCGCTGCAAGGTCCAGCGCCTGCCCCAGGGTGGAGATCAGGGCACGGTCCGCCGCGTACATCGGGTGCAGCGGCTCCAGGACCAGGCGGACGCCGTGTTCCTCGGCGAAGGGAACGAGGTCCGCGAGGCGGTCTGCCACGCGCTGGCGTGCTGCCACCACGTCCTTCTCCCCCGGCGCGAGGCCTCCCACCACCAGGAACAGTTCCCTGGTGTCCAGCGCAACGGCTTCGAGGATGGCGGCCCGGTTGTCGGCCAGGGCAGCCGCCTGCCCCTCGGCGTCGGGTGCGGTGAGGAACCCGCCGCGGCACAAGGAGGAAACCCGGAGTCCGGCATCCTTGATCAGGCGCGCGGCCTTGTCCAGGCCGGCTTCCTCCACCCGGTCCCGCCAGGGACCGATCGAGGGAATGCCGGCGTTGACGCAGCCCTCAACAACCTGGGCGAGGGTCCACTTCTTGGTGGTGGCGCTGTTGATGGAGAGACGTGAGAAAGTGGAGGATTCTGAGTTCATTGTCACACGCCCACCCCGTTGATCCGCAGGTAATCGGACATCCGGAAGGCAGCCAGTGCCGGGTCCCGCAGGAGCCCGGCCTGGTCCGCCAGTTCGAAGGTCTTGGCCAGGTGGCAGACCGAACGGCCGGAGTGCAGGCCGCCCACCATCTGGAAGCCGGGCTGCTTGCCGTTGAGCCAGGACATAAACGCAATCCCGGTCTTGTAGTAGAACGTGGGGGCGCTGAAGATGTGCTTGCCCAGTTCGCGGGTGGAGTCGAGGATCTCGCGGGCCTTGACGGCGTTGCCGGCGTCGTAGTTCTGCAGGGCCACCGACGCGGCGGGGTAGATCGCCGCGAAGATGCCGAGCAGGGCGTCGGAGTGGTGGTTGCCGTCGCCGTCGATCAGTTCGGGGTAGTTGAAGTCGTCGCCGGTGTAGAGGCGGACGCCTTCGGGGAGGGCGGCGCGGAGGGCCACCTCGTGGCTGGCGTCGAGCAGCGAGACTTTGACGCCGTCCACCTTGGCCGCGTTGTCCTTGATGAGGCCAAGGAAGGTGTCCGTGGCAGTTGCCACGTGGTCCGAGCCCCAGTAGCCGGCCAGGGCGGGATCGAACATGGTGCCCAGCCAGTGCAGGATCACCGGCTGCTCCACCTCCTGCAGCAGGGTGGAGTACACGTTCAGGTAGTCTTCCGGGCCGCGGGCAACCTTGGCCAGGGCGCGCGAGGCCATGATGATGACCTTGGGGCCGGCTTCGGTGATGACGGCGATCTGCTCACGGTATGCCTCGAGGACGGCTTTGAGGCCGGCTTCGCCGACGGGCAGGGAGTCGATGTCCAGCTGGTCCGTGCCGGCGCCGCAGGATACGAGGTCGCGGACCGACTTGCCGGCCGTGGCTGCGTTGCCGGACGAAACCACTGAGGCGGCCTCTACTCCGGTGCGCTTGATGAGCTGCTGGGTGGCTGCCCAGTCAAGGCCCATGCCGCGCTGGGCGGTATCCATGGCGTCGGCAACGCCCAGTCCGTAGGACCACAGCTCGTGGCGGTAGGCCATGGTGGCATCCCAGTCGAGGCGGGCGGGGGCGCCGGGGGTGTTGTCCGCCAGGACCTCGGGGATCACGTGGGCTGCGGCGTAAGCGCGGCGGGCAGTCAGCGGGGCGGCGGGGCGCGCCCAGGTGGTGCCGCCCTGCAGGCGGTACTCCCTGGTGCCGCCGTCGTGGGAGGGAAGGATGAGTGAGGTCATTAGAGGGTGATCTCCGGGATGTCGATGGTGCGGCGTTCGTCGTTGGACTGCAGGCCGAGCTCGGCAAGCTGGACGCCGCGGGCTGCGGACAGCAGGCCGAAGCGGTGTTCGCGGCCGGCCACGACGTCGCGGAGGAACTCTTCCCACTGCAGCTTGAAGCCGTTATCCAGCTCAGCGTTGGCCGGCACTTCCTGCCACTGGTCGCGGAAGGACTCGGTGACCGGAAGGTCCGGGTTCCAGACCGGCTTCGGGGTGTGGGCGCGCTGCTGGGCGACGCACTTGTTCAGGCCGGCGACCGCCGAGCCATGCGTGCCGTCCACCTGGAATTCCACGAGCTCATCACGGTAGACACGGACGGCCCACGACGAGTTGATCTGGCCGATGACGTCGTCGCCGCCGGGGGTCTCAAGCTCGAAGATACCGTAGGAGGCGTCGTCGGCCGTGGCCTTGTACTCCTTGCCGGCCTCGTCCCAGCGGGCGGGGATGTGGGTGGCGGTCTTGGCGTTGACGCTCTTGACCTTGCCGATAATGCCTTCGAGGACGTAGTTCCAATGGCAGAACATGTCCGTGGTCATTCCGCCGCCGTCTTCCTTGCGGTAGTTCCAGGACGGGCGCTGGGCGGCCTGGATGTCGCCTTCGAAGACCCAGTAGCCGAATTCGCCGCGGATGGAGAGCATGCGGCCGAAGAAGCCTTCGTCCACCAGGCGGCGGAGCTTGACCAGGCCGGGCAGGTACAGCTTGTCGTGGACAACACCGGCGGTGACGCCGGCTTCCTTGCCGATCCGGGCCAGCTCAATGGCTTCCTCGAGGGTTTCGGCCGTGGGCTTTTCGGTGAAGATGTGCTTGCCCGCCTGCATGGCCTTCTTGAGGGTGGCGGCGCGGAGGCTGGTCATGGAGGCGTCGAAAACGACGTCGACCGTGGGGTCGTTGATGACGGCGTCCAGGTCGGTGCTCCACTCCGAGACCTTGTGCTTTTCGGCCAGTTCCCGGATCTTGGCTTCGTTGCGGCCCACCAGGATGGGCTCAACCTGGATGCGGGTGCCGTCCTCCAGGGTGAAACCGCCGGCGTCCCGGATGGGGAGGATGGAGCGCAGCAGGTGCTGGCGGTAACCCATCCGGCCGGTGATGCCATTCATGGCGATGCGGATTGTTTTTGTTTCGAAGCCCATAAGTCCTCCACGGTGAGTGAGCAGTTGTACTCAAGCTGATCGGGAAAGCGCATTCCCACTACGTCAATGATGCACCTCCCGGGACATATTGGCAAGCGCTTTCCAGCGTGGCCTTAAAACTGCCATAATGTGGTGACGCTTATCGACCCAACAAAGCCGATCAGGAGACGCTGTGGCTGCAAGTACCCTTACCGAGGTGGCGCGGCTGGCCGGGGTGTCTCCGGCCACCGCCAGCCGGGTCCTCAATGGTTCCGCGCGAAAGCCCGGGCAGGACATTGCGGACCGGGTCCGCCAGGCTGCGGACTCGCTGGGATACATTCCCAACGCGCAGGCCCAGGGCCTTGCCAAGTCCAGCTCCGGGCTGATCGGACTGATCGTCCACGACATCGCCGACCCCTACTTCGCCGCCATCGCCCGCGGCGTCCAGGAGGCCGCGCGTGAGCAGCGGAAGATGGTGCTGCTCGCCACCACGGGCGGAGCCCCGGCTGAGGAGAAGGAAGCAGTTGCGGCTTTCGCCGCGCGCCGTGCTGACTCAATCGTGATTGCAGGCTCCCGCTCCTCGCAGCCGGAAAACCAGGAAGGCAACGCAGAACTGGCGGCTGAACTGGACCGGTACTGCCGGAACGGCGGCCGGGTAGCGGTGGTGGGCCATCCGGTGGTGGGCGCGACAGCACCGGAGGGCTACCACGTGCTGGCCGTACCGAACCAGGAGCTCGCAGCAGCGCTGGCGGGCAAGCTCGCCTCGGGCTGGGACGGTGATTTTGTGATCATCGGCGGACCGGAGGGACTCTTCACCTCCGACGACCGGATCCGCGGTTTCCAGGAAGGCCTGGCAGCCGCCGGCCGCAAACCGGCGGAAATCTTCCGCACTGCCTTCAACCGTGCCGGCGGCTACGAAGCCGGCCTCAAGCTGGCTGACAGGATTAAGGCCCGGCAGGCACAGCCCGGCGATGGAGCTGCCGGCAGCAAGATCTGCATCTTTGCCGTGAATGACGTGATGGCCATCGGCGCCACGGCCGCCCTCCGTTCGCAGGGACTCCGGATCCCGCGTGATGCCACCATCGCCGGCTTTGACGACATCGAGACCCTCCGCGATTTCCGTCCCGCGCTGTCCACCGTGCGCCTGCCCCTGGAAGAGATCGGACGCCAGGCCACCCGGGCCACGGCTTCCGGCGCGGCCGGTCCCCGTGAGGACAGTACCGGCGAGGACGGTGCCGGTTCCGGACACTCAGGGCACGACGGCGGGGAGCAGCAGCCGATCACCGGCGAAGTCACGCTCCGGCGCAGCACGGAAACGGCCGCGTGACCGTGGCCCTGCAGCTGACTGCGATGGCCGCCCGGGCGGGCGGATCCGGAGACCGGCCGGCCGTCCTGGTCCTCCCAGGCGGCGGCTACGGCCGCCAGGCAGACCACGAGGCGGAGCCGGTAGCCGAATGGCTTGCAGGGCTGGGCATCCACGCCTTCGTCCTGCGTTACCGCGTTGCCCCGGACCGGCATCCGGCGCCGCTCGAGGATGCCAAGCAGGCAATGCTCCGGATCAGGAGCGGTTCCCACGGGCTGCCGGTAGACCCCCGGCGGGTGGGCGTGCTCGGGTTTTCCGCCGGCGGGCACCTCGCGGCGACGCTGTCCACCGCAGTAGCCACCGGCAGCGCCGAACTGGACGTCCCGGCGGCAGTCCCGGACCTGACGGTGCTCTGCTATCCGGTGGTGTCCTATACCCACGCTGTGCACCAGGGCTCCGTGGACAACCTCCTGGGCGAGTCGCCGCCGGCAGACCTCCTCACCGAACTGTCCGCCGAGCTGCAGGTCACCACCGAAACCCCGAGCGCGTTCGTCTGGCACACAGCAGATGATGCTGCTGTGCCCGTCAGCCATAGCCTGGGCTACACCGCGGCCCTGCTCAACGCCGGGGTGCCCGCCGAACTGCACGTCTTCCCCGAGGGCCGCCACGGACTGGGCCTGGCGGACGAGCAACCCGGAGCGGACCAGTGGCCCGCCCTCTGCGCCGGCTGGCTGGACCGCGCAGGCTGGACAGCGTCCTAACCCGCCTCATCCGGAACGGCGCCGTGGCTAGAGTTGCAGGATGGTGAACCGCGAGCTCGTTGACCTCATCCGCAGCGAACTCCGCGGCCAGGCTGATCCCGTACGCGCCGCCGGCGCGCAGGCATACATGAAATCCGCCATGCCCTCGCTCGGTGTCCGCGTGCCGGACGTGCGCCGGCTGACCGCTGCGGCTGCTCGCCACTACCCGCTCGCTTCCGCGGACCAGCTCCGGGCAACGGTCCTGGAATTGTGGCGAAGCGCCGGATTCCGGGAGGAGCGGTATGCCGCCATCGACCTGACCGCGGGCAGGCTGGTGGCCGCGGATCTGCAGATGCTCCCGGTCTACGAGGAAATCATCCGCCAGGGCGCGTGGTGGGATTTTGCGGACGGCGTGGCCGGCCGGATCTGTGCCCTGTTGCAGGCCCACCGGCCGGAAATGACGGCCGTTATTCTGGGCTGGAGCACAGATCCCGACTTCTGGATCAGGCGCGCCTCCCTCACAGCGCAGCTCAAAGCCAAGGCCGGTACCGATCCCGAACTCCTCCGTCGCGTTATCGAAGCGAACCTGGCGGACCCTGAATTTTTCATCCGGAAGGCGATCGGCTGGGCGCTGCGGGAATACGCCAAGACCGCACCGGAGTGGGTGGCGGACTTTGTGGCCGGACACGAGGGAAGCCTCAGCCCGCTGTCCCGGCGTGAGGCGCTGAAGAACCTGGCTAAATGACCGGCCGTTCGAGAACCGGATCGCCGGTCTTCCGGAAGAGGGTCCGGGTGCGGGGATCCCAGAAGATGAGGTAGAGGCCGAACAGCAGCCCGGTGACGGCAGCGGCAACCCGGGCCAGGGCAAGCGCCAGCCCGAGGTCCGCCGTCTGAAGGTAGGGGAAGACTTCCAGCTGGTCGGAAATGGCGTAGATCATAAAGAACGAGACCACAAAGTAGAGGGCCTTGACCTGCCAGTCGTTCCGGATGCCGGTGACGGCGAACAGCGGAATAAGCCACACCACGTACCAGGACTGGATCATGGGTGCGAGCACCACGATCGCGGCAAACGCAAGGGTGAGGCGCCGGATCAGGCGGTCGTGCTCTCCCCGGAAAATCTGCCAGGCGACCACGCCCACCGCCAGCAGCTTCCCGGCGTCGAACACCCAGTCCGCGAGGACCAGCCCGTCCAGCCCGAACGCATTGGCCAGCGAGGCCACCACCATCCCGATCAGTCCCACCGGCGCATACCAGATGTAGATGCTGCCCGGGGCGGACAGGCCGTTGATCCAGCCAAAGCCGAACCCGTTCACCAGGCTCATCAGCACCAGGATCCCCAGGCTCAGGCCTGCCGTCAGCCCCCAGAAGGCGAACTTCCGCAGCCAGCCTGCATTTTTGCCCGCCCACAGGAGTCCGATGAACGGCAGGAAAACGATGGTGATGGGCTTGACGGCGATGGACAGCGTCACCAGGACAATGCCGCGGACCACGCGGCGTGTGGCGGAATAGTAGAGGCCGGCCAGGGCCAGCCCGATCATCAGGGCATCGTTGTGGACGCTGGCGATGAAATTCGTCAGGAACAGCGGGTTGGCCGCCGTCAGCCACAGGGCGCGGTTCGGGTTTACTCCGTGCAGCTCAGCGAGTTTGGGTACATAGATCACGCACAGCACCACGCCGGCCAGCGCAACCAACCTGAACAGCATCACGCTGGCTTCAGGCTGGACGTTGGTAGACCAGACCACAAACTGTTCAATCCACAGGAACAGCTGGCCGTAGGGAACCGGGGCTTCGGTCCACATTTTGTCCGCGCCCAGCTGGAAGTAGTTGGAAAGGGCCGAGATGCCGTTCTCGTAGGGGTTGAAGCCCTCCACCATCAGGCGACCCTGCCCGATATAGGCGTACACGTCCCTGCTGAACAGCGGGACGCTGAACATCATGGGAAGCCCCCAGGCCACCACAGCCATCAGTGTCGCCTCCCGCGCCTGGTTGCCCCAGACCCGGATGCGCTGGCCAAGCCGCAGCCACGCCCGGACCAGGAGCATTCCGCCCACCGCCAGCAGGACGATGGACAGCGCAACACCGGCGGCTTCGGCCCGCATCCAGATGAACAGCGGCATCCTGCGGAGTTCGGAAACGGGGGCCAGCCAGCCCACTCCCAGCGACCCGATCATCATGAACAGCGAGCCCACGAATCCGGCGAGGAGCGGAGAGCGGGGATTATCGACGTCGGCCCCGTCCGCCGCAGCAGATTCCGCGGCCGCCAGCTCCCCCGCTGCAGGCACAGGCGCCGTCATCTCAGGATGGTCCAATCTTTTGCGTTTGCGCGATTCTGCCCGGCGGGCTGCATGGCCGGCACAGGCGGGTTACAACGACAGCAAGTGGTCCCGCCGCGTACCGAAATCCTAGCACCGGCAGGCACTGGGGAGGTGTAACGGTAGGCTGGTCCGGTGCCTATATCTAACGAACGAATCGTCTGGATCGACTGCGAAATGACCGGCCTGGACATCAAAAACGATGCCCTGATCGAGGTTGCCGCACTGGTCACCGACTCGGAACTGAACATCCTCGGCGACGGCGTGGACGTCGTGATCAAACCGGATGATGCCGCCCTGGCCCAGATGAACGACTTCGTCCGGGACATGCACACCAAATCCGGCCTGCTCAAGGAACTGCCCCACGGCATCACCATGGCGGAAGCCGAGGATGCGGTGATGGAATACATCTCCAAATGGGTGCCGGATCCCCGCAAGGCGCCGCTGGGCGGCAACTCGGTGGGAACGGACCGCGTCTTCCTGTCCCGCGATATGCCGGCCGTGGTGGAGCACCTGCACTACCGCGTGATCGACGTCAGCACCATCAAGGAACTGTCCCGCCGCTGGTTCGCCAGGGCCTACTTCCAGTCGCCGGCCAAAAAGGGCGGCCACCGTGCCCTGGGGGACATCAAGGATTCCATTGACGAACTGCGCTACTACCGCGAAGCGGTCTTTGTGCCAACACCCGGTCCGGACAGCGCCACCGCCCAGCGGATTGCCAAGCGCATCACCGGTTCCGCGGGCGGGCAGCATGAAGAAGCGTAATCTGCGCCACGTTTGCCGGAAATTTCGGTGAAATGGGCAAAAGTGGACGAAGCACCCCTGAAGAGCAGGTAAGCTATTTGAGTTGCCTTTCCAGAGAGCCGGTTGGCCGGTAAATCTGCAGGGCACATGGTGGGCTTAGCTCAGTTGGCAGAGCGCCTGGTTGTGGTCCAGGAGGTCGCGGGTTCAACCCCCGTAGCTCACCCTCACAGTAAGGAGGCCGTACCGGATATCCGGTGCGGCCTCCTTTGTTTTGCATCAATTGCTTCTGCACTGGAACCGCCGGAGGACCGCGAGATGACTGTTCTGCCAATCACCGTCTGGGGAGAGCCCGTACTTCACCGCAGGGCAGCCGAAGTTGAAGTCTTCGACGACGAACTGCGGACCCTGATTGCGGACATGTTCGAAACCAATGACGCCGCCAACGGCGTGGGCCTTGCCGCCCCGCAGGTGGGCGTCGGCAAGAGGATCTTCGTGTACAAGTACGCCAATGACGACGGCGCGCCCCCCACCGGTGTGCTGGTGAACCCTGTCCTGACGTTGTCGAAGATCTCCGGCGCCGTCCCTGATCCGGACGAGGAAGAAGAAGGCTGCCTGTCCTTCCCCGGCCCGGTGTACCCGCTCAAGCGGGCCGAATGGGCGCGCGTTGAGGGTTTTGACGGCTTCGGCCAGCCGGTGAAATTTGAGGCCACGGGCTGGTTCGCCCGGGTCATCCAGCACGAGTATGACCACCTGGACGGGAAGCTGTACGTCAACCGCCTCATAGACCGCTATGCGCGCAAGGCGCTGAAGCAAGCCAAGAAGAGCGGCTGGGGAGTTCCCGGCCTCACGTGGATGCCGGGTGTGGACCCGGACCCCTTCGGGCACTAGGCACGACGGCGGGAGGCCGCCTTGCTGCCTTTGCCCACCCTGGGGGACGGTCAGGAATGCTGCCCGGGCCTAGCGGGCTGACACTGTCCGCTGCCCGGGGCAGGATCCGAGGACGCGTTTCATTGCTTCCTTCTCCGCTTCCGTGACCCAGAGCCTGTAGGCTGCCTTGACGGAGATCTGGCGTGCCACATAATGGCAGCGGATCGAGCTGTTTTTCGGCAGCCAGGTGGCGGCGTCGCCTGCGCTCTTCTGCTGGTTCGCCGGGCCGTCGGCGGCGATGAGGTTCAGCGGATCGTTGGCCAGGCTCTGCCGCTGGGCGGCCGTCAGCCCTTGGGCGCCCTTTTGCCACGCGTCCCCCAAAGCGACCACGTGGTCAATCTGGACCGCACGGCTGCTCCCGGAGCCGCGCCGGAAGTCCACGAACTGCCCTGTGTAGGGTTCCTGGAAGGAGCCTGCCGCCACCCGGCACATGGAGCCGTCAACGAAGACCACGGCTGCCAGGTCGCGCCGCAGGATGTCATTGCGGGTATCGCAGCCGTTCCGGTCAACGTCCTGCCAGGCCTGGCCGAACGCTTCACGGTTGTACGTGTCCTTGGCGGCGCGCCCTTTGACAGCAAGGCCGTCCAGCGCCGAGAGTGCAGTACCTTCGGGAACGGCATGTACCGGCACTACCGGCTTCATCCAGGCCGGATCAAAGACCGGCGCCTCGGTGGGCCCGGACGCGGCCGGCTCCGCTACGGCGAACTGGCCGGCGGTAAAGAACCAGAGCAGGGCTGCGAGGGCTGAGACCGCGGCCAGGGCGAGGACTGCCCAGGCCTGCCGGGAACGACGGCGCGCACGCCGGTAGGCGAACCAGCTCACGGTCATGGGGATTCTGCCCCTCCGGTACTCTCATGCACCAGAAGAGCCTAGGACACCCGCCGGCCGTCCCTGCAGATATCCACACTGTGGAGGACGGGTGCAGGTTCAGACCCGCCGGTTACTGCTCCCGCATCACCCGCCGGAGGTCCTCCTCGGCAATGGCCAGGAGACCCTCAAGCTGCCGCACCCGGTCCGCGCTGACGTCGCCCGTGGCATGCCCGGCGCGGGCCCCCTCCAGCAGCCGTACGGCTTCCTTGTGGTTGGCCTTGGCCACGTCCAGGGCGTGTTCCAGGGTGGTTTCGTGCTCAAGCGTCGATTCTTTATCCATGGCACCAGTGTGGTCCCGTTTCCCGGCTGATTCCAGCGAATCAGCCGGGAAATCCCTGGGGTTTCCCGGCTGATTCCAGCGAATCAGCCGGGAAATCCCTGGCGGCCCGGGCAGCTGTGCCTAGACGGCGATTGCCGCCAGGGCTGAGGCCGTTTCCTTGGCGGGGAAGGAGGGCGGGTTGACCCCGGCCATCTCCTCCATCACGCGGACCACCTGGCAGCTGTAGCCGAACTCGTTGTCGTACCAGACGTAGAGCACGAGGTTCTTCTCGTTCGAGATGGTGGCCAGTCCATCCACGATTCCGGCGCGGCGGGAACCGACGAAGTCCGTGGAAACAACCTCGGGCGAGTCGATGTAGTCGATCTGCTTGCGCAGGTCCGAGTGCAGCGACATCTCCCGCAGGTATTCGTTGACCTCGTCCTTGGTGGTTCCGTTTTCCAGGCTCAGGTTCAGGATGGCCAGCGAAACGTCCGGGGTGGGGACGCGGATGGAGCTGCCGGTGAGCTTGCCCAGCAGTTCGGGCAGGGCTTTGGCCACGGCCTTGGCTGCGCCGGTCTCGGTGATCACCATGTTCAGCGCGGCCGAGCGTCCGCGCCGGTCGCCCTTGTGGAAGTTGTCGATCAGGTTCTGGTCGTTGGTGAAGGAGTGGACGGTCTCGACATGGCCGTGGACCACGCCGAACTTGTCGTTGATGGCCTTCAGGACCGGGGTGATGGCATTCGTGGTGCAGGAGGCTGCGGACACAATCTGGTCCGTGTCCTCGATGGTGCGGTGGTTGATGCCGTGGACGATGTTCTTCAGTTCGCCCTTGCCCGGGGCGGTCAGCAGCACCCGCGCCACACCCTTGCTCTGCAGGTGCTGGGACAGGCCTTCGGCGTCGCGCCAGCGGCCGGTGTTGTCCACCACGAGCGCGTTGTTGATGCCGTAGGCGGTGTAGTCGATGGTGGCGGGGTTGTCAGAGTAGATGACCTGGACCTGGACGCCGTTGGCGGTGATGGTGTTGGCTGCTTCGTCCACGCGGATGGTGCCTTCGAAGGAGCCGTGGACCGAGTCGCGGCGCAGCAGGCTGGCGCGCTTGGACAGGTCGTTGTCCGAGCCCCTGCGAACCACGATGGCGCGCAGCCGCAGGCCGTGGCCGCCGCCCGCCTTTTCGATCAGGAGGCGGGCCAGGAGGCGTCCGATGCGGCCGAAGCCATAGAGCACAACGTCGGTGCTGGTGCGGTCGTCGCCGCCGCGCTTGCCCACAATCTCAGCCAGCTCTTCGCGGAGGAACTCCTCCAGGGTGGCGTCGCCGCCCTCTTCCTTGAACTTCTGGTTCAGCCGGGCGATGTCGATCGCCGCCGCACCGAGCTCCAGCCCCGCCAGGGTGTTCAGGAGCGGAGCGGTTTCCTCCAGCCGCAGCTCGTCCTTGCTCATCCTGCGCGCGAAGCGGTGCGCCTTGAGGATGTTCATGGTGGACTTATTGATCAGGCTGCGGCCGTGGATGCTGGTGACCACGTTGTTTTCGCGGTACAGCCGGCCGATCACCGGAATCATGGCCTCGGCGAGGGCCTCGCGGCCCATCCACGTATCAAGACAAGAATCTGACGTCTGGCTCACAGAAATACCTTCCTCGGTTCAGCCGCGTACGTCCTCGTACACGGATGTCGGCCACCTGATGGTGTCCAGGGGCGCCGGCACCTGCGGGTTGTTCCCCAGGTGCCTGGATCATGTGCAAAAGAAAACCGCCGGCTGCAAACGCAACTTTCGGCGGAAGAACTCCTGCGTCCGGTATTCATTCTAATTTGGCAGACTGCCCGCGGGCGGCTCGAGCCGCGTGAAATCACTCACACAGGACTCGAGGTGTCCCGCTTAGTTGTGGAGGGCCGAATAAAGGTTGAGGCTTGCGGAGAAAACGACCCACGACAGGTAAGGCAGCACCAGCAGCCCCGCCCAGGTCTGGACCGGGCCGGCATCCACAACCAGCAGTGCCAGGACACATGCCAGGGCACAGATGACGGCGAAGGCGAGCCACAGGGCAGCGGAACCGAGCATGGGGTACATGGCGAAGAACATAAACGGCCAGGCCAGGTTCAGCAGCAACTGCAGTCCATAGGACCGCCGGAGGCGGCCGGCCAGGGCTCCCTTGCGCCACACCAGCCATCCGGACAGGGCGATGAAGGCATACAGTCCGATCCACACAGTACGGAACATCCATCCGGCAGGCATCCATGGCGCCTTCGTTGAACTGGCGAACCAGCCGTTGGAGTGCAGGATGATCGGGACGGAAGCGAGCATGCAGACAGCAAAGGAGAGTGCCAGGAACCCGGCCAGCGCCAGCACTTGCCTGCCGGTTGAAGGGCCGGGCCGTCCGGTGGCTCCGGAGGCGTATTGTCCATCAGTATTCGCGGGCACGGTTCAGCATCCCCAACACAGCTTCCAAGGTCAAACCGGACTAAGTGGATGGGTTGACCGATACGCCGGGTTCTGTGCTCCCGCTCCGTTGCCGGTGCGGGAGTAGCGGCCATCCATCTACGAACGCCGTTGCCGGCGCCCTCCAGCGGCCTACCCGGACACTCGGGCGAGCAGCCCTCGAACGTGCCCTGTCTGGCCTTGCTCCGGGTGGGGTTTACCTAGCCTTCCCGGTCACCCGGGAAGCTGGTGGTCTCTTACACCACCGTTTCACCCTTACCTGTTTCGTGCCGCTTTCAAACCGGCGCGACCCAGGCGGTCTGTTTTCTGTGGCACTGGCCTGCGGGTTACCCCGAGTGGGCGTTACCCACCACCCTGCTCTATGGAGCCCGGACGTTCCTCGAGCCACTTTCGTGACGCGCGGCCGCCTGGTCAACCCATCCGGTTCCAGTCTACCGGCGACGGGGTGCTTTCCCTGCGCCGGTAGGATCGGACGGTGCTGATTCTGCTTCCCCCTTCCGAAGGCAAGACACCGGCGGTCCGCGGATCCGCCGTCGACTGGCCTTCCCTCAGCTTCCCGCAACTGAACACTTACCGCGCCAAAGTGCTGGACGCGCTCGGTACGGTGAGCGCACATGATGACGCCCTCGCCTTGCTGGGTGTCGGAGCGTCATTGAAGGACGACGTCGAGCGCAACACCCGGCTCCACGCGGAACCGGCGGCTCCCGCCCACCGCATCTACTCCGGTGTGCTGTACGACGCCCTGGGCTACAAAACACTCACTGCGGCGCAGCGGCGCAAGGCCGACGAAGCGGTACTGGTGATTTCCGCATTGTGGGGCGCCATCCGCTTTGGCGACAGTGTGCCCGCCTACCGCCTGTCCATGGGCACCGCCCTGCCCGACGTCGGCCGCCTCGCCTCGTTCTGGAAACCGCAGCTCTCCGAGGCGCTGGCGGAGTCCGCCGCCGGACAACTGCTGGTGGACTGCCGGTCCAGTACCTATGCAGCGGCGTGGGCTCCCCCGGCGGCACAGACGGTCATGGTCAATGTCTTCACCGAGGTCGGCGGAGTCCGGAAGGTGGTCAGCCACTTCGCCAAGCACACCCGGGGCGAACTGGCCCGGCACCTGCTGGTGCGGCGGGGCAAGGCGCCCGCGACGCCGTCGGACCTCCTGAAGGCAGCCCGCGAAAAGTGGGAGGCCGAACTGGTGGAGGGTTCGGCACGGAAACCACACGCGCTGAACATCATCCTGCCGGGCTGACTCCCCCGCTAATCAGTTGGGTCAGGCCCACTCCTCCGAACGGACCAGGATGGCGCCGGAGTCCGGGCAGAACACAATGTCGTCGGAAGCCGCGGCCTTGATCTCGGCGAGATCACCGGGGCTCAGCTTCATTCCCGAAGCCTCGGACGTGCCGTGGAAGAGACGGGCCGCGCCAACACCACGCTTGGCCAGGGTCTTTTCGTAAACGGCGAGCATTCCCGCGTCGATCCCGGCCGCGAATTCGGCCCGACGGGTGCGCAGGCCGGCAGCTTCCGCCTCCACCTCAGCCAGCTCGGCATCGAGTTCAGCCCGGATGCCGCCGAACGACCCCTGGATGTCGTCCACGATTGCCTGCTGTGCCGCCTGCTTGGCGCGCAGAGAGTCGAGCCGCTCGAGGACTTCGAGTTCCACGTCCTCAAGGTCCGAGCGGCGTTTGTTGAGGGAGGCAATGTCCTTCTGCAGGGCAACGAGGTCCTTGGACAGGCCCGTGCCGCTGTTCAGCCTGGCCTCGTCCCTTTCGATGCGGGAGGCAACCTGTTCCACGTCCGCCTCGGCGCGCTTCAGTTCGGCCTCGGCGTCGTGCACAGCCACCTTGGCGGCGCCCAGCTCACCGTTGGCCACGGAAAGGGCGGCTTCGAGATCCTTGATCCGGGGATCGTTCTCCAGTGTGCGGCGGCGGTTTGAAAGCGACTTGAGCCGGGCGTCCAGCGCCTGCAGCTCAAGCAACTTCAACTGTTCCGCCGGTGCTGCCTTCGCCACTGTTACCTCCGATTGATCCCTTCCGGCCGGAGCCGGGCACCGTACCGGCGCTTCCTAGACTCTAGCGCCTGGCCCGCACCGCCCGCGCCGCTCACCCGGTCCATGCTCAGCCGGGAGTCAGGATGAAGTCCCAGGGATCACTGTTGGTGGTGCTGACCTGGATCTCCACCTCATGTCCCTGGTCAGCGAGCACGTTGCCCAGGGCTGCCGCCGCGGCCGGCAGCCACAGCCACTCGCTGGCGAAATGCGAGACGTCCACCAGATAGGGCCTGCCGTTCAGTGCAGCCTCGCGGGCCTCCGACGCCGGGTGGTGGCGCAGGTCAGCGGTGACGTAAACGTCCGCATTGCTGGCGCGCACCTCGTTGAACAATGAATCCCCGGCACCGCCGCACACGGCAATCCGCCGCACCAGGCCGTCCTTGTCACCTGAAACGCGCACTCCCCCGGCCACCGAGGGCAGGATCCCAAAGACCCGGGCCGCGAAATCACCCAGGGTCATGGCATCCGCCAGGTCCCCCACACGGCCGATCCCTTCCTCCGGCAGGCCGTTGGCGGCAACGGTGAGCGGGGCCACGTTCTGCAGGCCCAAGGCGTCGGCGAGGACATCGGAAACACCCCCGACGGCGGAATCACCGTTGGTGTGGATGGTCAGCAGTGCGGTGCCGGACTCGATGAGCCGGTGGACGGCGCGGCCTTTGGGGGTGGTGGCGGCCACCGTGGTGACACCCTTCAGCAGCAGCGGATGGTGGGTGATCAGGAGCTCTGCACCCCATGCCACGGCCTCGTCGATGACTTCCAGGGTGGGATCCACGGCAAACATGACGCGCGTGACCGGCGCGGCGGGGTGCCCTGCCACCAGGCCCACCTCGTCCCAGTTTTCCGCCAGGGACTCCGGCCACAATTCCTCCACTGCCAGGAGCAGTTCAGCCAAGGTGGGAGCCTGGGGCTGCTCAACCACTGCCTCCCCGCCGGAAGGGGCGCCGCCGTCGTGCTTTTCGCCGTCGCGTTTCTCCTGGCCGGTAACGTCAGTGTCCACAGGTTCCATAGTCTTAGTTTTACCCCATCACACCGTCCGGGCTCCGCCTTTGACGCATACCTGCGGGATGGCCGGGGAATCATCCGGTGCCGCCAACCATTGAAGAGGTCATGAAAACTTTTGTTCTAGGCGGAGGCTGCTTCTGGTGCCTTGACGCCGTCTACCAGAAGACCAGGGGCGTCAGCTCCGTCGTATCCGGCTACACGGGGGGCCACGATCCGAACCCGGACTACTACTCGGTCTGCAACGGCACCACCGGACATGCCGAAGTGGTGGCAGTGACGTTCGACGAGGACATCATTCCAGCGGAGGTGATCCTGGACATGTTCTTCGCCCTGCATGACCCCACCACCCTCAACCGCCAGGGGTACGACGTGGGGACGCAGTACCGTTCGTCCATGTTCTACGAAACCACGGAAGAGAAGATCCTGTTCGAGGAAGCCATCGACCGGAATCAGGCTTTGTGGGCGAATCCCATCGTCACTGAGGTCAGCCGGCTCTCCCGGTTTTACGTTGCCGAGGAGTTCCACCAGAACTACTACGCCAAACATCCTGAGCAGGGATACTGCCAGGTGATCATCAACCCCAAGCTGGCGAAGGCAAGGAAATATTACTCTGCATGGCTTAACGCTTAGCGGGTGTTACGCGGCCTCGTTAGGCTGACCTCAGTATTCACCCCTAACCAGATAGGCGTATCTACATGGCACGGATTTATGACGACGTGACGCAGCTCGTCGGCGGCACCCCGCTGGTCAAGCTCAACCGGCTCAGCGAAGGGCTGGATGCCACCGTTGCCGTCAAGCTCGAGTTCTACAACCCGGCTAACAGCGTGAAGGACCGCATCGGTGTGGCCATCGTGGACGCGGCGGAGAAGTCCGGCGCCCTGAAGCCCGGCGGCACCATCGTGGAAGGCACCTCCGGAAACACGGGCATCGCCCTGGCCATGGTTGGCGCTGCCCGCGGCTACAAGGTCATCCTCACCATGCCGGAGACCATGTCCACAGAGCGCCGTGTCATGCTGCGTGCCTTTGGTGCAGAGATTGTGCTGACCCCGGGTTCCGAGGGCATGCGCGGCGCCGTCGATAAGGCCCAGGAAATTGTGGCCAACACCGAGAACTCCATCTGGGCCCAGCAGTTCGCCAACGAGGCCAACCCGGAAATCCACCGCACCACCACGGCCGAGGAAATCTGGGCCGACACCGAAGGCCAGGTGGACATCTTCGTCGCGGGCATCGGCACCGGCGGAACCGTCACCGGCGTCGGCCAGGTCCTGAAGGAACGCAAGCCCGGCGTGCAGATCGTTGCGATCGAACCCAAGGACTCCGCCATCCTCAACGGCGGCGCTCCCGGCCCGCACAAGATCCAGGGCATCGGCGCCAACTTTGTGCCCGAAATCCTGGACACCAACGTCTACGACGAAGTCCTGGACGCCACCCTCGAGGACTCGGTCCGCGTCGCCCGCGAGCTCGGCGTCAAGGAAGGCATCCTGGGCGGCATCTCCTCCGGCGCCATCGTCTGGGGCGCCCTGGAACTGGCCAAGCGCCCCGAGAACGCCGGCAAGCTGATCGTTGCAGTGGTCTGCGACTTTGGCGAGCGTTACATCTCCACGGTGCTGTATGACGACATCCGCGGCTGATTAGAGCCGCCCACCGCCCGTTTCCTGTAGAAAGAACTTCGTGGGCTTTTTCGCAAGACTGAAGGAAGACCTCGACGCCGCCCGGTCCCACGACCCGGCGGCGCGAGGTTCTTTTGAGAACTTTTTCGCTTATTCCGGCCTCCATGCCATCTGGATCCACCGGCTGACGCACCGCCTGTGGCAGAATCCGTCCCTCCGGTTCCCGGCCCGCCTCCTGTCCCAGCTGGGCCGCTCCTGGACCGGTATTGAGATCCATCCAGGTGCCACCATCGGCCGCAGGTTCTTTATCGACCACGGCATGGGTGTGGTGATCGGTGAGACTGCGGAGATCGGCGAGGACGTGATGATCTACCACGGCGTCACGCTGGGAGGCCGTTCGCTGGCCAAGATCAAACGGCACCCCACCATCGAGGACCGGGTGACCATCGGTGCCGGTGCCAAGATCCTGGGCCCGATCACGATCGGCCGCGACAGTGCAGTGGGCGCCAACGCCGTGGTGGTCAAGGACGCGCCGCCCGAATCGATCGTGACCGGTATCCCTGCCAAGTGGCGCCACCGGGACGCACAGCGGGAAACCAAGCCCGCGGTGGACCCGGCGGAGTACGACATCGAGTACCGCATCTAGGCCTAACCCGGTCTACCCGGTAAAAGGCCCGGGACTGCTGCCAATGCGGCAGCGGTCCCGGGCCTTTTGCGTACACGCGCAGAGAAAACGGCCGGCAGTTCCCGAAAGAATCCCGGGAACTGCCGGCCGTTCGCTGATGCGGCTGGACGTTAGTGTGTGTCCACTGCTTCGATTTCGGACTTGTCCTCGCCCCAAAGGGTGTGGAACGTGCCCTCGGCGTCAACGCGGCCGTAGGTGTGGGCGCCGAACAGGTCGCGCTGGCCCTGGATCAGGGCGGCGGCAACGCGCTTGCGGCGCAGGCCGTCGTAGTAGGCCAGCGACGAGGAGAACACCGGAACGGGAATGCCCAGCTGGACGGCGGTGGCAACAACACGGCGCCAGGCGGGCAGTGCGTCGGCGATGGCCTTGGTGAAGGCCGGGGCGAACAGCAGGTTCGCGGGCTTCTCGTCAGCAGCGTAGGCCTTGGTGATGTCCTTGAGCAGTTCGGCGCGGATGATGCAGCCGGCGCGCCACAGGGAAGCGATCTCGTCCAGCTTCAGGTCCCAGCCGTATTCCTTTGCGGCGGAGGTGAGCATGTCCAGGCCCTGGGCGTAGGAGACCAGCTTGGAGGCGTACAGTGCCTGCCGGACGTCTTCCACGAAGGTCTCCGGGATTTCCACGGATGCTTCGTTGCCGGCCAGCAGTTCCTGGCCGAGCTTGCGCTGGCCCGCCTGGGAAGACAGGGCGCGGGCGAACACGGATTCGGCGATGCCGGAGACAGGAGAGCCCAGTTCCAGTGCGGAGATGACCGTCCACCGGCCGGTTCCCTTCTGGCCCGCGGCGTCCACCACGACGTCGACGAAGGGCTTGCCGGTCTTGGCGTCAACGTGGCCCAGGACCTCGGCGGAGATTTCTATCAGGAAGGAGGACAGTTCGCCCTTGTTCCACTCGGAGAAGATCTTGGACTGCTCAGCCGGCTCGATGCCTGCACCGGAGCGCAGCAGGTCGAAGGCTTCGCCGATGACCTGCATGTCGGCGTATTCGATGCCGTTGTGCACCATCTTGACGAAGTGGCCGGCGCCGTCGGTTCCCACCCAGGCGCAGCACGGTTCGCCGTCCACTTTGGCGGAGATCTTTTCCAGCAGCGGGCCGAGGGCCTTGTAGGACTCCTTGGAACCGCCGGGCATGATCGACGGGCCGTTCAGGGCGCCTTCCTCGCCGCCGGATACGCCGACGCCTACGAAGTGCAGGTCCTTCTTGGCCAGCGCGGCTTCGCGGCGGCGGGTGTCCTCGTAGTGGGAGTTGCCGGCGTCGATGATGATGTCACCGGCTTCCAGCAGCGGCTCCAGCTGTTCGATGACGGAGTCAACGGGCTTGCCGGCCTTGACCATGATCAGCACACGGCGGGGCTTCTCCAGCGAGTCCACGAGCTCCTGCAGGCTTTCGGTCCGGACGAAGTCGCCCTCGGAGCCGTACCGTTCGAGCAGGGCGTCTGTTTTCTCCACGGACCGGTTGTGCAGTGCGACCGTGAAGCCGTTCCGTGCGAGGTTGCGGGCCAGGTTGGCACCCATGACCGCAAGGCCGGTGACACCGATGTGTGCAGACATCAAAACTCCAATTCATACTGTGCGATGGATGTGCAGGGGCTCCCTTGGCGGAAGCACAGTTGCAGACCGGGGGTCTGAATAAAGCATATATATTCGCGCGGTCACAAAAAAGTAACGCCCACCTATTGGAACCCTTTGTGTCTTCGGCCGTCCATCGTAAAAGCAGTCCGGGTGGGCAGTCCCACTAGTCTTGATTCCATGACCACCAGCCTGCACCACCGTGCCATCGAGAATCTTGGCACCCGTATTGTCTCGGGCAACCTGCCCGCCGGACATGTGATGCTGGCCGAGCAGCTCGAGGTTGAACTGAAGGTTTCGCGGTCGGTTATCCGTGAGGCGGTGCGCGTCCTGCAGTCCCTGGGCCTGGTGGAAACCACCAAGCGGGTAGGCATCAGGGTCTTGCCGCCCAGCCGCTGGAATCCTTTTGACCCGCAGGTCATCCGATGGCGTTTGGCCAGTGACGCCCGCGGGGCCCAGCTGCGTTCACTGGCGGAGCTGCGCGCCGCCGTCGAACCCGCTGCCGCAGAGCTCGCCGCCCAGAACGCGCCGGCGCCGTTGCGGCTCGAGCTGGTGGACGTTGCCTACGCAATGCGCGACGCCGGGCACAACGGTGAGGTGCCACGCTTCCTGGAGCTGGACATCCAGTTCCATTCCCTGCTGCTCTCCGGCTCCGGCAATGAAATGTTCGCCAACCTGATGGGCCAGGTGGCCGAGACGCTGACGGGGCGCACCGTCCATGGCCTCATGCCCGACCACCCGCACGAGGCTGCCCTGCAGTGGCATGTGGATGTGGCAGAAGCTATTTCACGGGGGGACAGTGCGGCGGCACGGGACGCCTCCGACCGGATCATGCGCCGGACCATGTCCCAGATGTCGGATACGTGGACGGAGCAGCCGCGGGTTTTTATCCCCGTGCGGCGCTGACACTGCGGGACGGGATTGGGTTCAAAGTTGTCCACTATCCTTGCCTCTATTCAGTATGATGAACAGATGACCTCTCCCCTTACTGTGGCCATTGCCGTCCCGCTCGAAGCTGAGCTGGTGGACCGCATCCGCGCCGTCGACCCATCCGTTACCGTGCTGTACGAGCCCGATCTGCTGCCGCCGGAGCGGTACCCCGCCGACCACGCCGGCGATCCTGCTTTCCAGCGGTCGCCGGAGCAGGAGGAACGCTATTGGGCCATGGTCAACCAGGCACAGGTCCTGTACGGCATGCCCAACGAAAGCCCCGCGGGCCTTGCCCGCGTTGCACGCGAAAACCCGCACCTCCAGTGGGTGCACGCCATGGCGGCGGGAGCCGGCGGGGCAGTCAAGGCCTCCGGCCTCGATCAGGAAACGCTCCAAAAGTTCAAGGTGACCACCTCCGCCGGAGTCCATGCCCTTCCGCTGGCCGAATTCGCCACCATGGGAATCCTCAACGGCTTCAAGCGCACGGCGGAGCTGGTCCGCGACCAGGGAGCCAAACTCTGGCCTGACCTGCGCACCCCCACCCGGCTGGTGAGTGGCTCCACGCTTGTAGTCGCCGGCCTCGGCGAGATCGGCATGGAAACGGCCCGCCTTGCCCGGGCCCTCGGCATGAAAGTCAGCGGCACCAAACGCACGGTGGAACCGCTGGAGGGCATCGCCGAGGTTGCCACCAATGACAGCCTCCCGGCCCTCCTGGCCACGGCAGATGCCGTGGTCAACACGCTGCCGGGGACGCCCTACACGGAAAAACTCTTTGACCGCGGCATGTTCGCCGCCATGAAGCCTGGCACCGTTTTCGTCAACGTGGGCCGGGGAACCGTGGTGGACGAGGAAGCCCTGCTCGAAGCACTGGACAACGGCCAGGTCTCCTACGCCTGCCTGGACGTCTTCGCAGTGGAGCCGCTCCCCCAGGACAGCCCGCTCTGGAGCCACCCCAACGTGCTGGTCTCGCCGCACACATCCGCCCTCAGCGCAGCGGAAAACCGCCTGATCACCGAACGCTTCCGCGGCAACCTCCGCCTCTTCCTCGAGGGTGCCGAACTGCCCCACCTCGTGGACACGGTGCACTTCTACTAAAGCTGGCCGGACGCACGAAACAGGGCGGCTTCCCCACCCGGGAAGCCGCCCTGTTTCGTGGAAAGCCTTGACTAGCTGGCGTCCTCCACCAGCACCAGGTCGCGGCCCACGGTTTCGGGAGTGAAGAATGTGGCCACAAAGGAGATCGACGCCAGCACCAGGGAATAGATGGCGGGAACCAGCCATGAGTGGTTGGTGGCGGCCAGCAGCGCCACACCGATCATGGGGGCAAAACCTCCGGCCAGCACGGCGGAGAGTTCCCGGCTCAGCGCAACGCCGGTGAACCGGTGCTGGGAGCCGAACAGTTCCGGCAGCAGGGCGCACTGGGGGCCGAGCATTGACTGCACGCCCAGGGCAATGCCCACCACCATCACCACCCAGACGAGGGTGACGTTGCCCAACGTCACCAGGTAGAACGCAGGAAGGGCGATAACGGCCTGGAACAGGGCGCCGTACCTGTAAACGGGGACGCGGCCAAAACGGTCTGAGAGGGCGCCGAACGTCACCACCATAACCGCGGCAAAAGCGGCAGCGATCAGCAGGCCGGTGGGGCCGATGAACTTGTCGCCTGCGAAGACGCCGGCAGGCATGCTGATGAACGAGACCAGGAGGGCGGAGTAGATGGAGGAGTTACCGTTCTCGCCCATCCGCAGGCCAATGCCCACCAGGACGTTCTTTTTGGAGTGCTTCCAGATCTGGCCCACCGGGTTCTTCACCACGGCCTTATGCTTCTCCAGCTCCTGGAAGACCGGCGTCTCCTTGAGGCGGAGGCGGATAAAGACGGCGATCACAATCAGGATGAAGCTCGCCAGGAAGGGCACCCGCCACAGCCAGCCCTGCAGGACGGACTTGTCCGCCAGGGCCATCAGGGCAAAGGTGCCGGCCCCCAGGAGCGTGCCCAGCTGGATGCCGACGAACGGCAGGGAAGCGAAGAACCCGCGGCGCCGGCGCGGGGCGACTTCGGAGATCAGCGTGGTGGCACCGGCCTGCTCCGCGCCGGCCCCGAGGCCCTGGATGATGCGCAAGGTCACCAGGAGGACGGCGCCCAGCATGCCCGCCTGCTCAAAGGTGGGCAGCAGCCCGATGGCGAAACTGGCCATGCCCATGAGGCCAATCGTGAGGATCAGGACCATCTTCCGTCCGAACCTGTCACCGATGTAACCGAAGACCACGCCGCCAAACGGCCGGGCGGCGAAGCCCACACCATAGGTGGCAAAGGAGGCGATAACCGCCCCGCTCTCGCCCAGCGGGGCAAAAAACAGCGGCCCGAAGATCAGCGCGGAGGCCAGGCCGTAAATGTAGAAGTCGTAGTACTCCAGCGCGGAACCGACGGAACTGGCAAGAGTTGCCCTACGAAGCTGGTCCGGTTCGACGACGGCGCCGTCCGCGGCCTGCGGTGCTTTAGTACGAGTTGTCACAAGAACTCCCTCATCACACTCCAGGCCCCCGTTGGCCTGGTGGGTCAGCGACGGCACATGTTGTGTCGGTCACTATGTTGAACAGAGTACAGTAAGTTGAACAACGGGCAAATGCAGCGGGCAGATTATTCTTTTGTGCAGGCCCCCCGGCACTCAGCCCATGGGATTGCCGAGGGACCGCGCCAGCTCCCGGAGTTCCTTGACCATCTGGGACCCCTGCTCTTCCGTGTAAGTTGCCTTCAACGCTGTTACGGAAAGGCCCAGGCTGGGACCGTGGGCACCCCTGGTGGGCACCGACACCGCAAGGCACACCACACCCGTGGTGGATTCCTCATCCTCGAAGGCGTAGCCCTGCTCGCGGATGGTCCGCAGCTGGGACTTGAGTTCCGCCCCGGTCCGAAGGGACTTCGGCGTCATAACAGGCAGCTCGGCGTCGTCAGGGAACATGGTGTCGATGTCGTGGTCACGCAGCCGGGCGATCAAGGCCTTGCCCACTGCGCACAGCGAGACCGGCATCTTGTCCCCGATGTTGGAAGTGAGCCTCACAGCGGGGTGGCCCTCGTAGCGGGCAAGGTAAATGACGTTCGTCCCATCCAGCATGGCGATCCGGACGGTTTCCCTGGACAGGGTGGGAGCCTGTTCGCAGTACCGGTAGAACTCCTGCACCTCATCCAGCCGGCTCAGGTAGGCCGCACCGAGTTCCACGAGCTTGCGGCCCAGGGTGAACTCGGCACCCTGCCTGCTGATGAGGCGGGCTTCTTCGAGCGCCAGCAGGAGGTTGGACGTGGAGGATTTGGGGATCCCCAGCTCGCGGGCGAGATCACTGAGGGTCAGCCTCCCGCTTGCCGATGCGGCCAGGGCGTCCAGCACGGCGGCTGCACGGGTGACGGCGGGCGCCGGTGAGGCGCTTCCCAGGCCGTCAGAGGATCGGGAGTTGCGGGAATCGGCCATGATTCTCCTTATATAGGCGCCTGCGCGGGCTGTTCATTCGACTGAACACTAACCATCATAATGGTGCATGTCCCAGCAAGCCGCGGCCCTCCCGCCGCCTCTCTGCGATGCTTCGACACACTTTCCGGACAGCTTCGTGTTTCCGGCAGTTCACGGTATATTCATCTCAGACCCTCCACCGCGGCATCCCCCAATAGTCGCGGTGGAGGGTTTTCCAATACCCGGGCCCGGCAGGAGCCTGCCCGCCGGCACTTGCAGCCGCAGGCCGGAGGGCCAGTACCGCCCTCAAGCGGCGTCCGCGACGGACTCCCGCAGCCGCCATCCGCCGCCGAGGCCGTCACGCTCCAGCAGCATGGTTGTCAGGTCAGAGCCGCTGTTGCCTCCGAGCCTTACCTGGACCTGTAAGACCTCCACGTCCACGCGGCTTAGGCCTTTGGGCATCCTCCGGTTGACTTCCCACCAGTTAACGCGCTCGAACCAGCGCACTGGTTCGGCACCCACGGCCCATTCCCTCCCGTTGCAGATGACCGCCGTCGGCATGCCGTTGTTTTCCGTCCGCACCATCACATGTTCCATACCTGAAAGCTATGTCCGGGCACCGACATTTTCCGGCGGGTCAGCGGGAACGAAAAAACCCTGCTGCTTCCGCCGCGGGGGCGGAAACAACAGGGTTTCCAAGTGGGTCCTACCGGGATCGAACCGATGACATCCACGGTGTAAACGTGGCGCTCTACCAGCTGAGCTAAAGACCCGAAACTGTTGAATCCGGCGCTTCAGCGCCGCAACCAACGAACATAGACTCTACCCGACCCATGCCTCCAAACGCGAATCGGCACTGCATTCGGGCGCTCCGGTCCCGCCCTAGAGGGGCGGAAGCCCGGCTGCAAGCCAGGCCAGGGACTCGCTGACGCCCGCATCCAGTTTGATGGTGGCCTTGTCGTCACCCCGGGTGTCCCCACGGTTGATGATGATGACGGGCTTTCCATCCTTGGCGGCGTGCCGGACGAAACGCAGCCCGCTCATCACCGTCAGCGACGAACCTGCGGCTACCAGGGCGTCCGCTTCGTCGACCATCCGGTATGACCGTTCAACCCGGTCCTTGGGTACGTTCTCGCCAAAGTAGACAAAGTCGGGTTTGAGGGTTCCGCCGCAGGCAGGGCAGACCGCAACAACAAAGCTGCTGATCAGTTCCTGGTCTTCGACGGTGGCATCCGCGTCCGGGGCCATCTCCACCAGGCCTGTCTCCTCCGCGCGGGACAGGAAATCCGGGTTGAGCTCCTCCAGCACTCCTGCCAGGAGGCGCCTGGAGTAGGTGCGGCGGCACGCCAGGCATACCACTTGGTCATACCTGCCATGCAGGTCCACCACGTTCACGCTGCCCGCGTCCTCGTGCAGCCGGTCAACGTTCTGGGTAATCAGCCCGGTGAGGTAGCCGCGCCGCTCGAGTTCGGCAGCAGCATAGTGGCCCTGGTTCGGATCGGCATGGCGCAGATGGGACCAGCCGATGTGGTTCCGGGCCCAGTAGCGCCGGCGGTTGGCCGCGTCCTTGACGAACTCCTGGTAGGTCATGGGAGTACGGGGCGGCGACCCCGCCCCCCGGTAGTCCGGGATTCCCGAGTCCGTGCTCAATCCCGCCCCGGTGAGCAGCACAAACTGCCTGCCGGCCAGGACGTCCCGGATCCGGAGCAGGATCTCGCGCTCCCCGTCAGAGGGACTGGCTGCAGCCACCGGCGGCATACTGGCAAAGCCTGTCAGCCCTACCCCCGCCCGATGCTGCGCCATGGAAGCTCAATCCCGCCCCAGGCCTGCCAGCGCGGCACGGTATTCCTGGAGGTCCCGCGCCTGGCCGCGCGGGTTCACTACCGAATAGCGGATCACTCCGGCCGCATCGATGATGAACGTTCCTCGTTGGGCCATGCCGCTGTCCGCGTCAAAGACTCCGTAGGCGCGTGCCACCCCGCCGTGGGGCCAGAAATCCGCCAGCAGGTCGAAGGTGTAGCCCTCCTGGGCGGCATAAGCACGCAGGCTGAACTTGCTGTCAACGGAGACAGCCAGGACCGTGGCGTCCGTGGCCTCGAACAGCGCCAGGTTGTCCCGTAGCTCGCAGAGTTCGCCGGTGCAGATGCCCGAAAACGCAAACGGATAGAAAACCAGGACCACGTTCCCGCCGCGGAAGGATGACAGCCGGACGGGCTCACCGTATTGGTTGGCGAGCTCGAAGTCGGGCGCCTGCCCGCCAAGGGCGGGCACAGCTACTGGGGCAGCGCCAAGCGCTGCCGTCACTTGTTTTTCCTGCTGACCAGGCGGACGGCGCTCCAGTCCTTTGAAACGCCTGCCGAGGTTGTGACGTGCAGGCCGGCTGTCGGGGCAGCTTCCTGGATGTCTGCCGGCGAGACATACCCGTCCCGTCCGGACTTCGGGGTGAGGACCCAGACCACACCGTTTTCACCCAGGGTGGTCAGCGAATCCATCAGGCTGTCCACCAGGTCCCCGTCACCGTCGCGCCACCAGAAGATGACGGCGTCCGCCACTTCGTGATCGTCTTCATCCAGCAACTCGGAACCTGTGAGGTCCTCAATATCGTCACGCAAGTCGAGATCGACGTCGTCGTCGTAACCGAACTCCTGAATCAGATCCCCGTTCTTGAAACCCAATTTTTCCGCCACATTTACCGAAGTGGCGGCGTCGGCCTCGCTCACGTGTTCCTCCAATGCCTCATGCATGCTGTGCGCATAGTGATTTCCATTACTCCCAAGCCAACACCCTTTGTGCCTGCGCTTCAAGCTGCAGCCCCCTGAGCTCGGCATATTCTGCGTCACACCGGGACGGGCAGCACACGTCGCAGCGGCTTTTCGTCACACAACCAGTATGACGGCGAAATACAACAGAGCCGCCCAAGCCGCGGCTACGCATCGCGCTGAGGTGAGAGTTAGAGTGGCAGGTGACAACTATGCCTGCGGGGCAACAACCCTGTAACTCCATTGCAGACGTAGGAAGCTAGGACCCTGCCCGGCACACATGACCGGGCTGTTGTAACCGTTACGTCGCACACGGCGTATGTACGCCGGGCGGTCACCCTGCCCGGCCTGAGTGCGCCTCAATGCGCGCAAAGAGAGGTTGGACGTGGCTGCAGGAGAAGATACCTCCCATATCCTCAGCGGGTTGACTAACCAGCTGCCTGATCGTGATCCGGAAGAGACCGCCGAGTGGGTTGAGTCCCTGGATTCGTTGATCAGGGAACAGGGCACCGAGCGTGCCCAATACATCATGCGGAGCCTGCTGCAGCGCGCGGGTGCGCAGAGCGTGGGCGTGCCGATGGTGACCACCACCGATTACGTGAACACGATCCCGGCGGACCAGGAAGCGCAGTTCCCGGGCAACGAGGAATACGAGCGCCGGTACCGGGCGTACATGCGGTGGAACGCCGCGGTGATGGTCCACCGGTCCCAGCGGCCCAACATCGGGGTGGGCGGGCACATCTCCACCTACGCCGGTGCCGCGACCCTGTACGAGGTGGGCTTCAACCACTTCTTCCGCGGCAAGGACCACCCCGGCGGCGGGGACCAGGTCTTCTTCCAGGGCCACGCCTCCCCCGGCATGTACGCGAGGGCGTTTATGGAAGGCCGGCTTTCCGAGGAGGACCTGGACGGGTTCCGGCAGGAAAAATCCCGCGCCGGCCACGCACTGTCCTCCTACCCGCACCCGCGCCTGATGCCGCAGTTCTGGGAATTCCCCACCGTGTCCATGGGCATCGGGCCGATGAACGCGATCTACCAGGCCCAGTCCAACCGGTACCTGCACAACCGGGGCCTGAAAGACACCTCGGACCAGCAGGTCTGGGCGTTCCTGGGCGACGGCGAAATGGACGAGCCCGAATCCCGCGGCCTGCTCCAGCTCGCTGCGAACGAGAACCTGGACAACCTGAACTTCGTGATCAACTGCAACCTCCAGCGCCTGGACGGGCCGGTACGCGGCAACGGCAAGATCATGCAGGAACTCGAAGCGTTCTTCCGCGGCGCGGGCTGGAACGTCATCAAGGTCGTCTGGGGCCGGGAATGGGATGACCTGCTGGCCCGCGACACCGACGGGTCACTGGTGAAGATCATGAACGAAACCCCCGACGGGGACTACCAGACCTACAAGGCCGAGTCCGGCGGGTTCGTCCGCGAACACTTCTTCGGCAAGGACCCCCGCACCAAAGACCTCGTCGCGGACCTCACCGATGACCAGATCTGGAACCTTAAACGCGGCGGCCACGACTACCGCAAGGTCTACGCCGCCTACAAGGCCGCCACCGAATTCAAGGGCAAACCCACCGTCATCCTGGCCAAAACCGTCAAGGGCTACGGACTCGGACCCCACTTCGAGGGCCGCAACGCGACCCACCAGATGAAAAAACTCACCCTCGACGACCTCAAGAAGTTCCGCGACCACCTGCGGATCCCCGTCACGGATGAGCAGCTTGAAAAAGACCCGTACCAGCCGCCGTACTACCACCCCGGTACGGACGCTCCGGAAATCCAGTACATGCTGGAACGCCGCGCCGCGCTGGGCGGATCGGTCCCCGAGCGCCGCAGCAAGCACGCCCAGATCACCCTGCCGGAAGCCAAGTCCTACGAGGTCGCCAAACGCGGCTCCGGCAAGCAGCAGGCCGCCACCACCATGGCCTTCGTCCGGCTCCTCAAGGACCTGATGCGGGACAAGGAGTTCGGCAAGCACATTGCCCCGATCATCCCGGATGAGGCACGCACCTTCGGCATGGACGCCTTCTTCCCGACGGCGAAGATCTACAACCCCAAGGGGCAGAACTATCTGTCCGTGGACCGGGACCTGGTCCTGGCCTACAAGGAATCCGCCCAGGGCCAGCTGATCCACCCCGGCATCAACGAAGCCGGTGCCGTGGCAGCCTTCACCGCCGCCGGCACCGCCTACGCCACCCACGGCGTCCCCCTGGTCCCGGTCTACGTGTTCTACTCCATGTTCGGCTTCCAGCGCACCGGCGACGCCTTCTGGGCAGCAGCAGACCAAATGGCCCGCGGCTTCATCATCGGCGCCACCGCAGGACGGACCACCCTCACCGGCGAAGGCCTCCAGCACGCCGACGGCCACTCCCCGCTCCTGGCCTCCACCAACCCCGCGGTAGTCACCTACGACCCCGCCTACGGCTACGAAATGGGCCACATCATCCGCGACGGCCTCGAACGCATGTACGGGCCCGCCGCAAGCGGCAAAGGAACCGCAACAGTGCCGGATAACAACGTGATGTACTACCTCACGGTGTACAACGAGCCCATCACCCAGCCCGCCGAACCCGAAGAGCTGGACGTCGAAGGCGTCATCAAGGGCATCTACCTGCTCGCCCCGGCAAAGATCGACGGTCCCCGGACCCAGATCCTGGCCTCGGGTGTGTCGGTGCCGTGGGCTTTGGAGGCACAGCAGCTCCTGGCCGACGACTGGGGCGTTTCCGCGGACGTGTGGTCCGTAACCTCCTGGAACGAACTGCGCCGCGACGGCCTCGCCGCCGAAGAGGAAGCCTTCCTCAACCCCGGCCAGCCCGCCCGCGTCCCCTTCGTCACCAAACAGCTCGAAGGCGCCACCGGCCCGGTCGTCGCAGTGTCCGACTACATGAAGGCCGTCCCGGACCAGATCCGCCAGTTCGTGCCCAACGAATTCGCGACCCTCGGCGCCGACGGCTTCGGCTTCTCCGACACCCGCGCCGCCGCCCGCCGCTTTTTCAAGATCGACATCCACTCCATCGTGGTGCGGTCGCTGGAGATGCTGGCGCGCCGCGGTGAAGTTGATCCCCAGGCTCCGGCCAAGGCGATCGACAAGTACCGGCTGCACAACGTAAACGCCGGTACCACCGGCAATGCCGGCGGCGAGGCCTAGCCTTACTGCCGGGTTTTTGGACAGATACGGGGACTTATAGCCCCGGAACTGTCCAAAAACGTTCAGGCAAGCATAGAACGACGGCGGCTCCCACCAGAAGGCGGGGGCCGCCGTCGTCTGTTCTGCGGGGAACGTGCTGTGGCGCGCAACTATCCGAATTGTAGCCTTCGCACAAATGGAGCTTGCAGGGCAGTGGCCGTATGCTCAAAGAATGCCAGCACCTGCCACACCGTCCGCGAAGCGCAAACCGTCCCTGCCCGGGGTCACTCCGGAGAAGTCCGAAACCCTGAAGAAACTGCGCGCAAACGTGGGCCAGCTGTCCACCACCACCATGCGGGAGCTGGAAAAATCGCTTCCCTGGTACAGCCGGCTCAGCTCAGACGAGCGCTCCGCCCTCGGCATGGTCGCGCAGAACGGAATTGCAGCATTTGTGACCTGGTATGAGCGCCCGAGTTCACCCTCGTGGATCCTCACCGACGTCTTTGGCACCGCGCCCACAGAATTGACCCGGTCCATCAGCCTGCAGAAAGCACTGCAGCTGATCCGGATCGTGGTGGAAGTCGTCGAAGACCAGGTCCCCGTGATCGCCCCCGAGGCTGACCAGCCGTCCCTGCGCGAGGCGGTGCTCCGCTACTCCCGCGAGGTGGCCTTCGCCGCCGCTGACGTCTATGCGCGGGCGGCTGAATCCCGCGGTTCCTGGGACACCCGGCTGGAAGCCCTGATCGTGGACGCCATACTGCGCGGCGAAAACACTGACGCCCTGCGCTCCAGGATCGCCGCGCTGGGCTGGAAAGCCCAGGAACGCTTCACCGTGATGGTAGGCAATTCCCCCTCAGAGCCAAGCGCCAGTTACGTCAGCGAACTGCGCCGGATGGCAGGCCGGTACGCGGAGGACGCGCTGGTAGGTATCCAGGGCGACCGGCTGATACTCATCCTCGGCGGGGTGCAGGACCGGGAAACCGCCTACGTGAAGCTCAGCGACATGTTCGCTCCCGGACCGGTGGTGTACGGCCCGGAAGCCGGTTCCCTGCTGGAGGCCAGCGGTTCAGCCCAGTCCGCGTTCGCTGGACTCACGGCTGCCCGTGCCTGGCCGGCCGCCCCGCGGCCCGTTGCCGCCGATGACCTCCTTCCCGAGCGGGTCATTTCCGGTGACGACGCTGCCCGCCGCTCACTGGTCAAAAACATTTACCGGCCGCTTTTGGCAGCGTCCAACGGGCTGGTGGAAACCCTCGGAACCTACCTGGAACTGGGCCATTCCCTGGAGGCAACGGCCCGGGAACTCTTCGTCCACGCCAATACGGTCAGGTACCGGCTGAAGCGGGTTTGTGACGTCACCGGCTGGGATCCGCTCCTGCCGCGCGAGGCGTTTGTCCTCCAGGCGGCCCTTGTGGTGGGCCGTCTTTCCGCCCCGCCCAAAGCAGCCGCGGAGCGCCATCCGTCCCGGAACCAGCCCTGAGGCGTTGTAGACTTCCTACAACCTGACCCTCTGAGCTTGGTGCGGACAAACACCGCTCAATCACACAGTAATTTGGAAAGCTGGTTACGTGCTTGCAATAGTCTGCCCTGGACAGGGCTCGCAAACCCCGGGTTTTCTGGCCCCCTGGCTGGAACTGCCTCCGGTGGCAGGCCAGCTGGCCGCCCTGAGCGACATCGCAGGCATTGACCTGATCGCGCACGGGACCACCTCGGATGAGGAAACCATCAAGGACACTGCCGTGGCGCAGCCCCTGATTGTTGCCGCCGGCCTCGTCGCCGCCGCGTCCCTCTTCGACGTCGAACTGAACTCCCTGCCGGTCATCCTGGCCGGACACTCCGTTGGTGAAATCACGGCATCGGCCCTTGCCGGAGTCCTCACCGAGCAGGAAGCCATGACCTTCGTCCGCGAGCGTGCCAACAGCATGGCCGCCGCCGCGTCCGTCACTCCCACCGGCATGAGCGCCGTGGTGGGCGGGGACCCGGCAGAGGTCCTGGCCGCCATCGAAGCAGCAGGCGCCACCCCCGCAAACGTCAACGGCGCGGGCCAGACCGTAGCGGCCGGAACCTTCGAGCAGCTCAAGGCCCTCGCGGACAACCCGCCGGCCAAGGCGCGCGTCATTCCGCTGAAGGTGGCCGGCGCTTTCCACACCAGCCACATGTCACCGGCCGTCAGCACCCTCAAGGCCCTGGAGCCGCAGCTGAAGCCGCAGGCACCGAAGGTACCCCTTCTGTCGAATTACGACGGCGGAGAGGTCACCGACGGAGGCGCCGCCGTCGAAAGCCTGATCGCCCAGGTGTCCCGCCCCGTCCGCTGGGACCTCTGCATGGACGCCCTTGTCCAGCGCGGCGTCACCGGCGTCATCGAGCTGGCGCCCGCCGGCACCCTTGCCGGCCTCGCCAAGCGCGGCATGCCGGGCGTCAAAACCGTTGCGGTCAAGACACCCGACGACCTTTCCGCCGCCCTGGCGCTTTTCGCAGAACTGGAGGGCAACGCATGAGCGTTCCTACGCTGAAGCAGGCTCCCCTTCAGGAGCACACCCGGATCCTGGGCCTCGGCGCCTACCGCCCTGACGTGATCGTCACCAACGAAGACGTCTGCCAGTGGATCGACTCCTCGGACGAATGGATCCGCCAGCGCACCGGCATCATCACCCGTCACCGCGCCCCCGCGGACGTCAGCGTCATCGACATGGCCGAGGGCGCTGCCCGCGAGGCGATGGAGAAAGCCGGGATCACGGGCTCTGACTTGGGCGCGGTCATCGTCTCCACGGTCACCCACCCGTATGCGACGCCGTCGGCTGCTGCCAGCCTGGCGGACCGCTTGGGCGCCACCCCTGCCCCCGCCTTCGACATCTCGGCCGCCTGCGCCGGCTACTGCTACGGCATCGCCCAGGGTGACGCGCTGGTGCGCTCCGGAACGGCCAAGTACGTGCTCGTGGTCGGTGCCGAAAAGCTTTCCGACGTGATTGACAACCGGGAACGCACCATCTCGTTCCTGCTCGGGGACGGTGCAGGCGCCGTCGTTATTGGCCCCTCCGACACTCCTGGCATCGCGCCCTCCGTGTGGGGCTCGGACGGCAGCAAGTGGGACGCCATCGGCATGACCCGCTCCATGCTGGACGTACGCGACCTCGGCATGGCTGCCCGGCAGTCGGACTCCACCGGCGACCTCGCCCTGCTTGAAGAGGCCCAGGAGCTTTACCCCACGCTGCGCCAGGATGGTCAGACGGTGTTCCGCTGGGCTGTCTGGGAGATGGCGAAGGTGGCCCAGCAGGCCCTTGAGGCGGCCGGGGTGGCTGCCGAGGACCTGGTGGCTTTTATCCCCCACCAGGCCAACATGCGCATCATTGACGAGATGGTGAAGAAGCTGAAGCTGCCGGAGACCGTTACAGTGGCACGGGACATTGCCGATGCAGGGAACACCTCTGCGGCGTCCATTCCGCTGGCTACCCACCGCCTCCTGGCGGAGAAGCCTGAACTGAGCGGCGGGCTGGCCCTGCAGATCGGTTTCGGCGCCGGGCTGGTCTTCGGAGCCCAGGTAATTGTCCTTCCCTAGAAGCGCCCCCAACAGGCCGCAACCCGCGTCCTGAGCCATTTCCGGCAGTACTTGCCGGCAATACAAGAAAAGGAGCCATCACATGGCTAGCAACGAAGAGATCCTGGCCGGCCTGGCTGAAATCGTGAACGAAGAAACCGGCCTGGCCCCCGAGGCTGTGGAGCTGGACAAGTCCTTCACCGAGGACCTGGACATCGACTCCATCTCCATGATGACCATCGTGGTCAACGCTGAAGAGAAGTTCGGAGTGCGCATCCCGGACGAAGAGGTCAAGAACCTCAAGACCGTCGGCGACGCCGTCAGCTTCATCGCTGGAGCACAGGCCTAATTCCAGGCTTTCGCCGTCCTACGGCTTGGCGGGGCTGCCGGTCCGGATGACCGGACCGGCAGCCCGCCGCATTTTCCGGCCCCTTGCGTGTGCAAGTGTGCCGACCATCAAAACGCGGGACCCTCCGGCAGACGGATTCCCACCGACGAAAGAGTGATCCCATGACACGCAAAGTAGTCATTACCGGTCTGGGTGCCACCACACCCATCGGCGGCGATGTACCCACGATGTGGAACAACGCGCTCAAGGGGGTCTCCGGTGCCCGCACCCTGGAAGACGACTGGGTAGCCAAGTACGAACTGCCCGTCCACTTCGCAGCCCGCTGCAGCACCCCTGCCCTGGACGTGCTGAGCCGTGTTGAGGCAAAGCGGATGGACCCCTCCACGCAGTTCGGCGTTATCGCGGCCCGCGAGGCCTGGGCCGATTCCGGCATCACCGAATTCGACAAGGACCGGCTGGCTGTGGCCTTCGCCACCGGCATCGGCGGGGTCTGGACCCTGCTGGACGCCTGGGACACCCTGAAGGAAAAGGGCCCGCGCCGTGTTCTCCCTATGACCGTTCCGATGCTGATGCCCAACGGCGTTGCCGCGGCGGTCAGCCTGGACCTTGGCGCCCGCGCCGGTGCCCACACCCCCGTTTCCGCCTGCGCCTCAGGCACCGAAGCCCTGCACTTGGGCCTTGACCTGATCCGCTCCGGCAAGGCAGATGTAGTAATGTGCGGCGGCGCCGAAGCGGCCATCCACCCGATGCCCCTGGCCGCCTTCGCCTCCATGCAGGCCCTCTCCCGCCGCAATGACGACCCCCAGGGCGCCTCACGCCCGTACGACACGGCCCGCGACGGCTTTGTGATGGGCGAGGGCGCCGGCGCCCTGGTCCTGGAGGCGGAGGAACACGCCCTGGCCCGTGGAGCCCGGATCTACGGTGAGCTCGCCGGTACGTCCGTCACGGCGGACGCCTACCACATCACGGCCCCGGATCCCCAAGGCCTTGGTGCAACCCGCGCGCTGAAGGCTGCGATGTTCGATGGCAGGATCCAGGCCGAGGACGTGGTGCACGTCAACGCGCATGCCACCTCCACCCCCGTGGGCGACAAGCCCGAATACACTGCACTTCGTGCCGCCCTGGGCAACCACGTGGACAACGTCGCGGTATCGGCCACCAAGTCCCAGATGGGCCATCTCTTGGGTGCATCCGGTGCAGTCGAGGCTGTACTCACGGTGCTCGCTGTTTACGAGCGCAAGGCGCCTGTGACAATCAACCTCGAAAACCAGGACCCGGAGATCCCGCTCGACGTGGTCACCTCGGCCAGGGATCTGCCCGCCGGCAACATCGTGGCACTGAGCAACTCGTTCGGCTTCGGCGGACACAACGCCGTGGTTGCCGTCCGCAGCATCTAGCGTCAATCCGGGGTTTACTCCCGGCACCAACAGGAGGCCCCGCCAGCTGGCGGGGCCTCCTGTTTTGCTATGGAAATTGGTGGGTGTTTTGCAGGTTTAACGACGGCGGCACCTGGCCGCGCCGCATGGCCGCGGCGGTCAGCCCACCTGGTGGAGCCAGCGGACGGGCGCGCCTTCGGCGGCGTGCCGGAAGGGTTCGAGTTCCTCATCCCAGGCCTCGCCGAGGGCCAGTGAAAGCTCGTGGTAGACAGCTGCAGGATCGCCCGCGCCGGATTCGTAGGCGTAGCGGATCCGGTCTTCGGAAACCATGATGTTGCCATGGACGTCGGTGACCGCATGGAAGATGCCGAGCTCGGGGGTGTGCGACCACCGGCCGCCATCCACACCCTGGCTCGGTTCTTCGGTGACCTCATAGCGGAGGTGTGCCCAGCCCCGGAGGGACGAGGCAAGCTTCGATCCTGTCCCGGGGGCACCGGTCCAGGACAGCTCAGCCCGGAACATTCCGGGCGCAGCAGGCTGAGGGGTCCACTCAAGGTCCGTCCGCTTGTCCACGACGGAGCCGATGGCCCACTCGACGTGAGGGCACAAAGCAGTAGGGGCTGAGTGAACAAACAGCACACCGCGGGTCATTGCAACAGACATTCCATCCTCCATAGCTCTAGGTACGTCTTCCCCAACGACCTCTGCCTGGATGGAACTGCCGTGCCCTGCACTGCGGCCCGTGTTCCCTGCCTCGATATTCAATTGTTCAGATTAAGCAGTGTCCGCCACTTGCGGGTCCACTGGAAGCAATGGAGCTTCAAGCGGGACTTGAAAGTTGCCGGACGTGACTCTTATTGTGCCGTACGCTGCCTAATTACGCCAGTGCGATTCCCCGCCTGTTCGACGCAGTCCGGGGTTACGCCCTGGGATGTGCCTGCTGGTAGCTTTTGCGCAGCCGGTCTACGGAGACGTGGGTGTAGATCTGGGTGGTGGCAAGGCTGCTGTGGCCCAGAATCTCCTGCACGGCCCGCAGGTCCGCGCCTCCGTCCAGCAGGTGTGTGGCTGCTGAGTGCCGGAGGGCGTGCGGGCCCGAAGCTGACGTGTCACCCAGCGCCTCAAAAAGCGCATTTACCAGCGACCGGACCTGCCGCTGGTCCATCCGGCCACCGCGGGCACCCAGGAAAAGAGCGGGGCCGCTGTTAGCGCGGACGAGCTTCGGGCGGCCCCGCCGAAGCCAGTCATCCAGGGCCAGCGCTGCGGGGACGCCGTAGGGGACGGTGCGTTCCTTGTTGCCTTTGCCGATGACTCGCAGCGTGCGCCGGTCCGGGTCGAGGTCGTCGACGTCGAGGCCCGTGAGCTCCCCGACGCGGACGCCCGTAGCATAGAGCAGTTCGACGATCGCCCTGTCGCGCAGGGGCAGGGGTTTACCCTCCGCGGCAGCTTCCTCCAGCCTGGCCAGCAGCCGGGACAGTTGCTGGGACTGCAGAACGCCGGGCAGGGAGTGCTCCCGTTTGGGTGCCTTGAGCCGGAGGGCAGGGTCAGCCGGGATGTGTTCTTCCCTCAGGGCCCACGCCGTGAAAGCCCGTGCAGTAGCGGCCCGGCGTGCCAGGGTTGAGCGCGCAACGCCCGCCTGGCTCTGAACTCCCAACCACCGGCGCAGAGTTCCCAGTTCAAGGTCCGCCGGCTGGGCCGCACCCTCGGAGGCCGCATGGGAAAGCAGGCTGCGCAGATCGCCCTCATACGCGCGCAACGTGTGCTGTGACAGGGCCCGCTCCCCCGTCAGGTACCTCACGAAGGCGCTGAGCGCCTGGCTTAGCTCCCGCGGCAATTCCTGGTTCTCCACCCTCCTACTGTCTCAGGTGTTGCTGCCGACAGGGTGCCCGGACACGATCCCCGCTCAGCCGGATGCCGTGCCGCGCTTCCAGCCGCCCCGTTCCGACACGGCCAGCCCGAGCAGCCCCAGCCGGCCGAGCCCGGCCCGCACCGATTCCGGCCCGAGCCCGGCCACGGAACAGAGCTTCTCCACAGACGTTGTGGACCGCAGTGGCAGCGCATCCAGGAGGATCAGGTCTTCCAGGGTGAGCCCGTCCTGGACTTCAGTTCCGCCGTGGCGTTGTTCCGGAAGACCGGATCCGCTGGGCGATGCCAGCTCGGTGATTTCGGCAGCGTCAGTGACACACACGGCGCCGCCGTCGCGAAGGAGCCGGTGGCAGCCGGCCGAGTTGGCGCTGTGCACAGACCCCGGGACCGCGCCCACTGCACGCCCCAGCGTCTCGGCGTGGTGGGCGGTGTTCAGGGCTCCTGACCGCCACCGCGCTTCGACAACCACCGTCACCGCGGACATGGCGGCGATAAGCCTGTTCCGTTGCAGGAAACGGTAACGGGTGGGCGCCGAGCCCGGGGGGACCTCCGCAATGACGGCGCCCTGGTTGCAGACGGCGCGGAGGAGGTCTTCGTTGCCCGACGGGTAGAAGCGGTCAACACCGCCAGCCATCACGGCGATGGTGGGTACCGCTGCCGAAGCACCGGCAAGCGCGGCGCGGTGGGCGTGCGCATCAATGCCATAGGCACCGCCGGACACGATGGTGAAACCCCGCTGCGCCAAAGAGTAGGCCATATCCCCTGTTACCGATGCACCGTAGCTGGTGCTGTCCCGCGACCCGACCAGCGCGATGCACTTCTCCGCTTCGGGTAGGGGTTGCTCTTGTCCCCGCCACCACAGGCAGATGGGTTCCTGGATCCCCAGGTCGGCGAGCTGGGGAGGCCACAAATCGTCCGAGGGGATGATCAACCGGCCGCCGAGGCGGGCCATAGTGGCGAGGTCACGCTCCGGGGCCAGATCCGGGATTCGTGGCTGCCAGCGTTTCAGGGCGGCGGCCATCCCGGACCAACTGGTTGCGGACCCGCTGTCCGTGAGGAGTGAGGTGATCTCGCGCTCCAGTCCGGCTCCGGCAGCAGCCTGCCCGGTGGCAATCCGCAAGGCATCCGGTGCGCCGCAGATCTGCACCAGTGCCAGACCCGCAGAATCCTGGGGTTCCATCAGCCGGGCAAGGGCGGCACGGGCCAGCCTTTCCGGATCCGCTCCAGCCGCGTTCACGCGGCCACCGCCGCGGCCTGGCGCAACCCCAGGGCCTGCCCGATATCGTTCGCGTCCGGCCGTTCCCGGTATCCAAGATCGGCCATGGTCCAGGCCAGCCGGAGAACCCGGTCGTAGCCGCGGGCGGTGAGGACGCCGCGCTCAAGCGAATGGTCAAGGATGCGGGTGGAAGCCGGTGGAAGCCGGAGTTCTCCGCGCAGTACACGGCCGGGTACCTGGGCATTGGTTTCCAGTCCGAAGGGCTGTAGCCGTTCCAGCTGCCGCACGCGCGCGTCGCGGACCCGGGCGGCAACAGACGCCGTGTCTTCCTCGGCGCCTCCCTGGCCGAACTCCGCGAGGGAGACCCTGTCCACCTGGAGCTGGATATCCACCCGGTCCAGGAGCGGCCCGGACATCCTGGCCAGATACCGCCGCCGCATCACGGGCGTACAGGTACAGTCCAGTCCTTTCCCGGACGCCTTGCCGCACGGACAGGGGTTGGCGGCAAGGACCAGCTGAAACCGGGCAGGATAGGCAGCGGTGCCGGCGGAGCGGTGAATCACCAGCTCACCGCTCTCCAAAGGCTGGCGCAACGCGTCCAGGACGCGGCGTTCATACTCGGGGGCCTCATCAAGGAAGAGAACGCCCCGGTGGGCACGGGAGGCGGCGCCGGGCCGAGGCAGGCCTGAGCCGCCGCCGATGATCGCGGCGGCGGTAGCCGAGTGGTGCGGGCTTTCGAACGGCGGCCGGCGCAGCAGCTGGGCCGAGGAAGACGGCAGGCCGCAGAGCGAATGGATGGCGGTGACTTCCATGGCCTCGTGGTCAGCGAGGTCCGGCAACAGTCCTGGAAGGCGCTCCGCGAGCATGGTTTTGCCCGCACCCGGCGGCCCCATCAGGAGAAGGTGGTGGGCGCCGGCTGCTGCCACTTCGAGGGCCCGCCTGGCGTCGCCCTGCCCCGAAACATCAGCCATGTCCGGGCAACTTCCGTACTCCTCCTGTTCATCGGCTGGAAGCTCCGGATCGTCAGGTTCAAAATCCAGGGCAAGCTCCTGCGGGTCCGCACCGAAATTGAGGGCCAGCCGGGCGAGGGTGCGGTAGCCACTGACACGGGCCCCGGGAACCAGGGCAGCCTCAGCCAGATTGGCCTGGGCCACCACGATGTCCGGATAGCCCGCCTGTACCGACGCCATCACGGCGGGCAGGATGCCGCGGACCGGGCGCAGCCTGCCGTCAAGCCCCAGCTCCGCGATAAAGACTGTTTTCCCCGTTGGCTTGATGTCGTTTGCTGCCCGCAGCACTGCCATGGTCACTGCCAGATCGAACCCTGAGCCCCGTTTCGGCAGGGAGGCGGGAATGAGGTTGGCCGTGATCTTCCGGCGGCTCAGGGGAATGCCGGAATTCTTGGCCGCCGAGCGGATCCGCTCCTTGGCTTCATTCAACGAGGCATCCGGCAACCCAAGAAGGATAAAAGCCGGCAGGGTTTGGCCGATGTCGGCCTCGACCTCCACGATGTAGCCGTTCAACCCCACCAGGGCGATGGAGTAGGTTCTGCCCAGGGACATTCACCCCACCCCCTTGAGGTGCTCCACCAATGGTTCGCCGCCGCCGTCGTCCAGGACAGCGATGACGTCCACGCGGCGCAGCGGCATCCGCAGCTCCCGGTCCCGGCACCACGCGGAGCCGAGCCGGTGCAGGCGGGCGAGCTTCTCGGGGCCCACCGCTTCAAAGGGGTGGCCGTAATCGAGGGATCGGCGGGTCTTCACTTCGGCGATGACCAGGGCGTCGCCGTCCAGGGCCACGATGTCGATTTCGCCTTCGGTGCAGCGCCAGTTGCGCTCCACCACCAGCATGCCGAGGGATTCCAGATAGCCGGCGGCGAGGTCCTCGCCCCGGCGGCCCAACAGGTCTTTTGATTTCATTTCTACCTCCGCAACCAGCCTGCGGCGGCGCGGTTGCGGAGGTAAGGGAGCTTGTCCCGTATGTGTACAAATCAACTGCCCGGGGAGGCTGTGCAGGATAAGTGCCCGGCACCCCGTCGGGCACTACTGGCCCATATCAACGTCCTTGGGCAGCGCGAGTTCCTCATTGCGCGGAAGTTCTTCCACGTTGACGTCCTTGAACGTGAGGACCCGAACACTCTTAACGAACCGCGCGGAGCGGTACACGTCCCACACCCAGGCGTCCTGGAGGGTCAGGTCGAAGTAGACTTCGCCGTCGGCGCTGCGGGCCTGGAGGTCCACATGGTTGGCCAGGTAGAAGCGCCGTTCGGTCTCGACAACGTAGCTGAACAGTCCGACGACGTCCCGGTATTCACGGTAGAGCTGCAGCTCCATGTCGGTCTCATAGTTTTCAAGATCCTCAGCACTCATGGTTCCATCTTGCACCATGTCCGGCGCCGCTGCCGCCCGTGCTTTGGATGGGAGGCAGCCTTTCAAGCCATGACCGGGCCTCCGCCGTGGTGCTCAGTCTTCGACTCCGGGTCCCTCGCCGTCGTCCTGCACGCCCTCCAGCAACTCGCCGCCCAGGAGCCGCCAGCTCACCCGGTGGTACGGGGTTGGGCCTGCCGCACGGAGTACGTCCCGGTGCGAAACGGTGGCGTAGCCCTTGTTGATGTCCCAGCCGAAGTCCGGGTACTCGGTGTGCAGCTCCCGCATCATCCGGTCCCGCTCCACCTTGGCGATCACGCTCGCCGCAGCGACACTGAGGCACTGCATATCCGCTTTGATTTTGGTGTGCACGGGGGCGTCGCAAACGGCTTCCAGCACGGGCTCATCGAAGAGGGACAGCTGTTCGGCCGGGGACAACCAGTTGTGGCTGCCATCCAGGAGCACCATGTCCGGGGTCACGCCGGCAGCGAGGATCTCCTGCCACGCACGGGTTCCGGCCAGGCGCAGCGCCGCTATGATGCCCAGGGAATCAATCTCCTGCGCCGAGGCGTGCCCCACGGCAGATGCAACACTCCACCGGCGGACCAGCGGGTCAAGCCGTTCCCGTTCAGCGGGGCTGAGGAGTTTGCTGTCCCGCACACCGGCCAGCGGCCGCTGGCGCTCCACATCCACCACGGCGATGCCGACGCTGACGGGACCGGCCAGGGCGCCGCGGCCCACCTCGTCCACGCCGGCGACGAGGCGCACGCCCTGTGCCTTGAACGTCCGCTCGTGCCGCAGGGTGGGCGCCTTCACGGGACGGGCCACCTTCGTGGAGCCCGCCCGGGCCTTCGCCGCGCCGGCCTTTGCCGGGCCGGCTTTGACTACCGGGGGCATGCTCAGGGTGCCGCCGGAACGTTCCGGAACACGTCCGGGTAGTTGTCCAGGGCGGTGATCCGGCTCAGGGGCCAGGCGATGACGGCGGCCTTGCCTTCGAGGTCGGCGATGTCGATGAAGCCGCCGTCAGCATCCATGTGGGCGCGCGAGTCGGCGGAGTGGTTCCGGTTGTCGCCCATCACCCACACCTTGCCTTCGGGGACAGTGATATCGAAGTTGCGGACCTGCGGGACCTCAGCGGAGTTGATGTACTTTTCGTCGATGGCGGTCCCGTTAATGGTCAGTTTACCGCCGTCCTCACAGCAGACCACATGGTCCCCGGGCAGCCCGATGACCCTCTTGACCAGGTGTTGCTCGGAGTTGTCCGGCAGGAGGCCAACAAAGGTCAGGCCGTCCTGCACCCAGGTGAACGGTCCATCGGATTTTTCCTGCACAGGCGGCAGCCAGCCCTTCGTGTCGCGGAAGACCACAACGTCCCCACGGGTCAGTGAGAAGGGCTCGGGAACCAGGAGATTAACAAAAATCCGGTCGTCAACGTCCAGGGTGTTGACCATGGATTCGGAAGGAATGAAGAAGGCCCGGAACAGGAAGGTTTTGATCAGGAAGGAGAGCACCACGGCGATGACCACAACGGTGGCAATTTCCTTCAACCAGGCGAGCACCTGGCTTCCACCGGTCTGTTCCTCGGCGGCCTTGGCTTCGGCACGGCTGCCTGCCGCAGGAGAAGCTGCTTCGGAACCCGCAGCTGCTTCCGGTGCAGCACTGGCCGGGGAATCCGGGGCGCCGTCTGGACGCGGCTCGGGGGTCCGCGGGTGGTTCTCGGGCATCTACTGTCCGTTCTCTGTAATTGGCCCTGCCGCTGCCGGCCGAGGTACTGCAGCAAATCTATCAAGCGGCCAGACGATCTGGACCGGCCTTCCCGTCACCCTGTCCAGCGGCACCATCCCGCCGCCGGGGGCACCCAGCAGGCTCCGGGAGTCAGCGGACACGGACCGGTGGTCGCCCAGCAGCCACAACCGCCCCTCCGGCACCTCCGCGCTGAACTTTTGGGTACTCGGGAGATCGCCGGGAAAGATGTAGGGCTCGTCCAGCGGCTGGCCGTTGACGGTGATTTTCCCGCCGGCGTCGCAGCAGACCACGGTGTCCCCCGGGAGTCCGACGACGCGCTTGACGTAGGTGGTGTCGCTGCCCGTGAGGCCAAGCCACTGGGTGATGGCGCCGGCAGTATCCACCAGTGCGCCCTTGCCGCTGTTGAGCGGCGCGAAGGTGCCCCGGCCGTCAAAGACCACGATGTCCCCGCGCCGGATGGGTTGGGCGTTGAAGTCAGTGCGCGAGACGAGGATGCGGTCCCCGCCCTGCAGAAGCGGTTCCATGGATTCGGACGGAATGTAGTAAACGTCCAGCCAGAGTGAACGCACCAGCCCGCTGACCGCCAGGGCCAGCACAAAGGCCAGGAACACAAAACG
>NZ_CAQI01000039.1 GCF_001046895.1 Pseudarthrobacter siccitolerans | reverse complement strand
GGGCTGCGTTTTGTGTGGTCCATAAGTCCGTATCCTGGGCGCTGGTGCATGGCTCCGGCGCTGGCCGGGTACGGCTGCGGCCCTGCCTGGTAGGTCCGGTAGGACTTACTTGGCGGTGCTGAAGTCGCGCTTTTCCTTGATCTTCGCAGCCTTGCCGCGCAGCGCGCGCATGTAGTAAAGCTTGGCGCGGCGGACGTCACCCTTGGTGACGACCTCGATCTTTTCGATGATCGGGGAGTGTACCGGGAAGGTACGCTCCACACCGACACCGAAGGACACCTTGCGGACGGTGAAGGTCTCGCGGACGCCCTCGCCCTGGCGGCCCAGGACGAAGCCCTGGAATACCTGGACACGGGTGTTCTTGCCTTCGATGATGTTCACGTGAACCTTGAGGGTGTCACCTGCGCGGAACGCGGGAACATCGGTGCGCAGCGAGGCTGCATCTACGGAATCGAGAATATGCATGAGTGCACTCCTGGTGAACGCCACGGGTCATTCACTTTGGGTCACGGCAGCCAAGCCCGTACGCTGATGGCGCACTGGAGATTGCTGCCGAAAGTTTAGTAGTCCGGCCGCTTCACTGATTGATGCGGCCGGTTGTCTTAGCTGTTGGTTGCGCTCCCCCTGTGGCAGGTGCGGACCCAGCAGACACAAGGACTAATTTTGCCACAGTCCGCGCTGGACAGCCAATCCTGCGGGCCGAAGGAGCTCCGGGTCAGCCCGGCTGTTCGTCCGGGTGGGCGGGGCGGCGCTGCAGGCGCCCGTCGACGACGTCGTACCCGAGGTCCTGCAGTGCTGTGCGGTCGGCACGGGGCAGCTTTCCGGCGTCGAACGCTTCGAGCAGGTCCGGCCGTCGCTCCGCCGTCCGGCGGAACTGTTCGTGCCGGCGCCACTGCGCGATCTTTCCGTGGTTGCCGCTGAGCAGGACGGCCGGCACTTCCCGCTCCCGCCAGACGGACGGCTTGGTGTACACCGGGTATTCCAGCAGCCCGTCGGAGTGTGACTCCTCGACCAGTGATTCCGGATTACCGACGACGCCGGGCAGTAGCCTGCCGATGGCCTCGACCATGGCCAGCACCGCCACCTCACCACCGTTCAGGACGTAGTCGCCCAGGCTGACGGGCCGGACGGTGAAGTGCTCGTGGGCCCATTCGATGACCCGCTCATCGATGCCCTCATAGCGGCCGCAGGCAAAGGCCAGGTGCTCCTGTTCGGCCAGTTCGTAGGCCAGGGCCTGGGTGAACCGCTCCCCCGCGGGCGACGGGACAATCAGGACCGGCCGTCCTGCATCCTCGGGCCGACCCCCGGCGATCGATGCCAGGGCCTGCGCCCAGGGCTCGGGCTTCATGACCATGCCCGCGCCGCCACCGTACGGAGTGTCATCCACGGTCCGGTGCCTGTCGGTGGTGAAGGCACGCAGGTCGTGGACGTGCAGGTCCAGCAACCCGTCCTGGCGGGCCTTGCCGATCAGGGAAAGCTCCAGCGGTGCCAGGTATTCGGGGAAGATACTGACGACGTCGATCCGCATTTAGGCTTTGCTTTCCGGATCAGTGCCGGCGTCCTGGTCCGCGTTGAGCTCGAACAGGCCGTCCGGCGGGGTGAGGAGCACGAACCCTTCCTCGATGTTGACCTCGGGAACGATCTGCTCAACGAAGGGGATGAGGATCTCTTCCCCGCCCGGGGTGGTGACCACCAGCAGATCCTGGACCGGCATGGTGTTCAGCGCGGCAACCTTGCCCACCACCTGGGATCCCACCCTGGCCTCGAGTCCCACGAGCTCGTGCTCGTACCAGCCTTCGTCGTCGTCCTCGTCGAGTTCCTCGGTTTCAATAAAGAGCTTGGCCCCGCGCAGGGTTTCCGCGTCATTGCGGGTCTCGATTTCCTCGAAGCCGAGGAGCAGGATGTCCTTGTTCCAGCGGGCGCTGCTGACGGTCAGCGGGCCGGCAGAGGCCGGTTCGACCACAAATTCGGTGCCCGGTACGAACCGGTCTCCAGGGGCGTCGGTCAGGACCTGGACCGTTACTTCCCCGCGGATGCCGTGGGGTTTGCCGATTCGTGCCACCTGAAGCTGCATGTGTTCCTCTGTTCGATGTGTCTGTTCCGTATGGTCCGGGGGTGCCGGTGAAAGCACTCCGGCCCCTCCACCATGGGTGGAGGGGCCGGAGCAAAGCTGATGTTGCCGAGCGCTCAGCGGCGGCGGTCAGTGTCGACGACGTCGACCCTCACCGGCTCGCCGCCGGCCAGGGCTGCCACAACGGTGCGCAGTGCGCGTGCCGTGCGGCCCTGGCGGCCGATCACCCTTCCGAGGTCGTCCTGGTGAACGCGCACCTCGAGGGTATCCCCGCGGCGGTTGCTCTTGGAGCTGACCTTGACGTCATCCGGGGAATCAACGATTCCCCGGACCAGGTGTTCCAGCGCTTCTGCCAGCAATTTACTCAGCCTCGGTGGTCTCTGCTTCGGCTTCGGCAGGTGCCTCGGCTGCGTCAGACTTGGAGGCCTTCTTGGTGATGGCTTCCGGGATGATCACAGAACCCTTTTCGGGGGCAACGAAGGCAGGCTTCTCAGACTTGGTCTTCAGGGTGCCTTCCTGGCCCGGCAGGCCCTTGAACTTCTGCCAGTCACCGGTGATCTTCAGGATCGCGGCAACCTGCTCGGACGGCTGGGCGCCGACGGACAGCCAGTACTGCGCACGCTCGGAGTTGACCTCGATGTATGAGGGCTCTTCGGTGGGGTGGTACTTGCCGATCTCCTCGATGGCGCGTCCGTCACGCTTGGTGCGTGAGTCAGCGACGACGATGCGGTAGTACGGTGCGCGCATTTTGCCAAAGCGCTTAAGGCGAATCTTTACGGCCACTTTTGTGGTCACTCCTGTTTCAGAAAAGGGGGTGAGCCCGGCGTTCTGCACCCGTGGGGCGGGCCGTACTTGCGGGTTCGAAGGACAGGATCCGGACGCGGAGAGAGGGGCCACGCAGATCGAGTACCTGTCTATTGTGCCAGATGAGCGCCCGGATTTCGACTTGACACCCTGCCCGCCGATTGCGGGCGGGAAGCCTAGGAAGTCCAGACGTAGAGGCCGCTGCGTTCCGAGTCGTCGATGCCGCCGGCAAGTTCAGCCAACTGCTGGACGTAGGTCCGGGCCTGGGCTGAGTCGAAAGGCATGTCATCCTGGGCCGCCCACCGTTCGGCGACGTCGTCCAGGACGTTGCCCTCCCCTTCGGTTTCGTAGGTCAGCAGGTCCGCGAGCGCGCGGACCATGGCCGGAGGTACGGCCAGGAGCGAATCGCTGGCAACGTCCACCATGGTCAGCTCATAGTCCGCTCCGCCGGCATGCACGGCGGCGCCTGCAAGTTCCCCGAGCTGCTCGACTTCAAAGTCGCTGATGTCAGGGATCCGCAGGGCCTGGGCAGCCGGCTGGCTGCCGCCCTGGTCCAGCACCCCGGCGCGCTTCAGCGCACCCGCATGGTCAGCGACAAAGATCTCGGTGAAGCCCATGGGAATTACCCTCATTCCGTTGACGGTTCGGTCCACTGGGCGGGCAGTGTCTGCCACCCCGGCCGTTGGGCTTCAGCCTAGTACAGGCCGCCCCGCCCCGGCGCGGCAACGCCTGCCGGCGCGGGGGGCGAGCGGTGTCAGCGGACCGTGACCCGGATGTTGTTGCGCCAGGGATCCTCGAACCGCAGTTCAGCGCCGGTGTGGCGGGAAGGCACCCCGGCGACTTTCAGCCTGTCAGCCAGCGCCCCGACGTCGTCCCCGGACGGAACCTCGATGAGCACTTCGCCAAGGCCCAACGTGTCCTTGCGCGGCCCCGCGCCGCGGCTGTTCCAGACGTTCATGGCCATGTGGTGGTGGTAGCGGCCGGCGGAGACAAAGAGTGCCTGCCCGTGCCAGCCGGCGGTTTTCTCGAACCCGAGGATACCCACGTAGAAGTCGCGCGCCAACTGGACGTCGCCTACCTGGAGGTGGACGTGGCCCACCCCGGCAACAGTTCCGCGCTGGCGCTCCAGGGATTCCTCGGTGAGGTGCTGCTGCAGGTAGCGCTGCGGCGGCAGGGCCAGGCTGTCCATCACCACATCGGTGCCGTTCCAGGACCAGTTGCTGCGCGGGCGGTCCCAGTAGAGCTCAATACCGTTGTCTTCGGGATCGTTGAAGTAGAAAGCCTCGCTGACGAGGTGGTCGGCGCTGCCTGTGAAGGAGCGCGGTTCGAATTGTGCCGCCGTGGCGATGGTGGCGGCAAGGTCGGCCTGGTTTTCAAAGAGCAGCGCCGTATGGAAGAGGCCGGCCTCTCCCCTGCCGGGCAGGTTCAGCCCGGGGGCGGGCGCAAGGTGGACCAGCGGCTTCCGGCGCCGGCCGAGGTACAGGCCGCCGTCCTGTTCAGTAATTACCTCAAGGCCGAGGGCACGCTGGTAGTAGTCGGTCATGACCTTCATGTCGCCCACCTTGAGCATCACGGTGCCCATGGTGAGGTCGGCAGGAAGAAGATCCTGGGTGGCGGCTTCTGCAGTCATGTGAAACTCCCGGTGCTGTGGCCCGTCGGGTTGGTGGGCCTGTCACTGTTAAAATTACTTGAAGCTTCAATTTATTCCAAGTGGCTTCCGGGACTTCCCGGGTCAGCGTACGACGTGCCCTCCCAGCACCACGTGGGCCGGCTCCTGCACGGTTTCCAGAACCCGGCGCGGGTCCTGCCGGCACAGGACGACGTCGGCCCGGGCACCTTCTTCGAGCGCCTCAGCGCCCAGCCACTTCCGGGCGCCCCAGCACGCGGCGTCGAGGGCGGCGGTTGTGGGCAGTCCGGCGTGGTGGAGGGCCAGGATTTCGTCCCCGATCCTGCCGTGGCCGATAACGCTGCCGGCATCCGTGCCGGCGTAGATCTTCACCCCGGCTTCAAAGGCCTCCAGCACCCGTTCCGCACGGCGTTCCCACAGGGCGCGCATATGTGCGGCGTACCGGGGGAACTTGGGCTCGGCCTGCACAGCGATGTCCGGGAAAGTGGCGATGTTGATGAGGGTGGGCACGATGGGAACATCCTGCTCCACGAACCGGGGAACGTGCCGCGGCAGCAGTCCGGTGGCATGTTCGACGCAGTCGATGCCCGCGTCCAGCATCTGGTCCAGTGTCTCTTCGGCGAAGCAGTGCGCGGTGATCCGGGCGCCTTCATCGTGCACTGCCCGGACGGCGTCCTTGACGACGGCGGCAGGGAACGACGGCGCCAGGTCGCCGGCGCCGCGGTCTATCCAGTCCCCCACGAGCTTGACCCAGCCGTCGCCGTCGCGCGCCTGCTTCCGGACGGCCTCCACCAGCCGGTCGGGTTCCACTTCCTCGGCGAAGCCGCGGAGGTATCGGCGGGTCCTGGCTACGTGCCTCCCGGCACGGATCAGCACCGGCGCTGCACGGCTGCCCTGGAGGAAGCGGGTGTCTGCGGGGGAACCCGCATCCCTGACCAGCAGTGTGCCTGCTTCCAGGTCGGTTCGTGCCTGTTCTTCCGCCGTCGCTTCATCGACAGCACCCCCTGTTCCCAGGCCGATATGGCAGTGGGCGTCAGCAAAACCCGGCAGCACCCAGCCGTCCAGAAACCTGTCCGGTTCCGCCGCCGGCCGCCGGAACGTGAGCCTGCCGCCAACGGACCACAGCCCGCGTACCCCGGTGTCCGGCCCGGTCAGCACGGCACCGTTGAACTGGATGATTTCTGCCATGGATCTGCTTCCCTTTCCCGCCCCGAAAGGCTAGCACCACGGGATATGACAATGGCATTCCGGACAGCTGTGGTAGCTTCTTGGTGACCACACGGGTGCCCTTGCAGGGGCTGAGATCGGGCTGATGCAGCCTGCGACCGTTGAACCTGTCCGGGTAATGCCGGCGAAGGAAGTGAGTATTCCTTGAGTACACCAAATGCACAGCTTAACCCTGCCCAAAATCCGTCCGGCACAACCGCAGGTGGCCAGGACCAGCCTCCGGTAACACAGTCGCTGAAGTCCCATTCCCTGGCGTTCGTCCAGGATGAGGCGGCCGGAATCCGGGTGCCGGTCACGGAAATCGAACTTGCGGATTCACCCAACGGCCAGCCGAACGGGCCCTTCCGGGTCTACCGGACCGCCGGTCCGGGCAGTGATCCCGTCCGCGGCCTCACCCCGTTCCGCGCGGAGTGGATCGAAGCCCGCGGTGACACCGAAACGTACAGCGGGCGCGGGCGGAACCTGCTCGACGACGGCCGCTCTGCCGTCCGCCGCGGGGCGGCGAGCGCTGAGTGGAAGGGCGCGCGGCCGGTGCCCCGCCGCGCCGTCGACGGCGCAACCGTCACGCAGATGCACTATGCCCGGCAAGGCGTGATTACCCCGGAGATGCGGTTCGTGGCGCTTCGGGAGAACTGCGATGTGGAGCTGGTCCGCAGTGAAGTGGCTGCCGGCCGGGCCATTATTCCGAACAACATCAACCACCCGGAGTCCGAGCCGATGATCATCGGCAAGGCGTTCCTGGTGAAGATCAATGCGAACATCGGCAACTCGGCGGTCACCAGCTCAATCGCCGAGGAGGTGGACAAGCTGCAGTGGGCCACCCAGTGGGGCGCGGACACGGTGATGGACCTTTCCACCGGCGACGACATCCACACCACGAGGGAATGGATCATCCGCAACTCCCCGGTGCCGATCGGGACCGTTCCCATCTACCAGGCACTTGAGAAGGTCAACGGGGAAGCAAACGCACTGACGTGGGAGATTTTCCGCGACACCGTCATTGAGCAGTGCGAACAGGGTGTGGACTACATGACCATCCACGCCGGCGTCCTGCTCCGGTACGTTCCCCTGACGGCCAACCGGGTAACGGGCATCGTGTCCCGCGGCGGTTCGATCATGGCCGGCTGGTGCCTGGCGCATCACCAGGAAAACTTCCTCTACACGCACTTCGACGAGCTCTGCGAAATCTTCGCCAAGTACGACGTCGCCTTTTCCCTGGGTGACGGGCTGCGGCCGGGGGCGACGGCAGACGCCAATGATGCGGCGCAGTTCGCTGAGCTGGATACGCTGGCCGAGCTCACGCAGCGGGCGTGGGAATACGACGTGCAGGTGATGGTGGAAGGCCCCGGGCACATCCCGTTCCACCTGGTGAGGGAGAACGTCGAGCGCCAGCAGGAACTGTGCAAGGGTGCCCCGTTCTACACCCTGGGGCCGCTGGTCACCGACGTGGCGCCCGGTTATGACCACATCACCTCGGCCATCGGCGCCACGGAAATCGCCCGCTACGGCACCGCCATGCTCTGCTACGTCACTCCCAAGGAACACCTGGGCTTGCCCAACAAGGACGACGTCAAGACCGGGGTGATCACCTACAAGATCGCGGCCCACGCGGCAGACCTCGCCAAGGGCCATCCCGGCGCGCATGAACGCGATGACGCCCTGTCCAAGGCGCGGTTCGAGTTCCGCTGGCGCGACCAGTTCGCGTTGTCCCTGGACCCGGTGACGGCTGAGGCCTTCCATGACGAGACGCTGCCTGCCGAGCCGGCCAAGACGGCGCACTTCTGCTCCATGTGCGGCCCCAAGTTCTGCTCCATGCGGATCAGCCAGGACATCCGGGATGAGTATGGTTCCGCGGCGGAGCAGGCGGCGCTGGCCGATGCTGCAGCGGGCATGCGCGGGAAAAGCGAGGAGTTCCTGGCGGCCGGCGGCAAGGTCTACCTTCCGGAGCTGAGCGTCCCCTCCGGCAGCTGACGCCTCAGGACGCCCAGGGTGCTTGCACCCTGCCCACGTCCCGGATGAAGGACCGGATGATGCGGTCCCCCTCCACGGAGTCGTGGGGCCGGTGCCCTCCCGCCGCTGTGCGGTGCAGGGCGCCGGTCTCCCGCAGGTATCCGGCGATTTCCTCGTAGAGCGGTTCCCATCCCCCGGTGAGGACCAGGGTGGGCACGCCGGGAACGATGTGCAGCGGGGCTTCCCAGGCGGGAGCCTGCAGCCGGAGCCGCCGGGCGGAACGTTTCTCCTCGGCAGTGGCTGGCTTCTGCAGGTCGGTGGCGTAGACGCGCCGGACGAACTCGCGCTGGAAGTCCTGGTCGCTCATCTGGTGCCGGGCATCGAAGAGCGGCTGCATGGTGCCGATGTGGGCCGCAGTGGCCGGAAGTTCGGCGGTAAGCGACAGGCATGCCGGTTCCACCAGCGTCAGGGAAAAGACCAGGTCCGGGCGTTCGACGGCGGCCAGCATCGCCGCGATGGCGCCTTGGGAATGTGCCACGACATGCCCTCCGGCGGCGCCCCGGCCGTCGTCGGCCAGCGACCGCAGCACAATCCTGGCGTCCTCCTCGAAGGAGGATTCAACCGGCTCGGCCACGGGATCATAGCCGTGGCGGCGGAGGAACAAAGCATCGTAGGACAGTGCCATTCCGTGCTGGCGCGGCCAGGCGGCGGAGCCGAAACTGCCGGCGCCGTGCACGAACACTACCCTCTGCTTGAACATGACCCAACCCTATTCCACGGCACTGACTTCCCCGGGGAACCATCCAAGCGAGTAGCGCCAAGTGTCGTTATGGACCGTCAAAACGAACTTGGCGCTACTTCCCCGGGGAACCGGCGGCTACTTGCCGAGGAACTTGTCGAAGCCCTTGGGCAGGTTCAGCTGTGACGGGTCGAAGTCACCGGACTGCTGGCCGAACGCGGCACCGGTGGGAAGGGCCTTGGCTGCGTTCGCGCGGCGGGCCTCGGCTTCCTTGCGCTCCTGGGCAGCCTTGGCCGGGTTGCCGGATTTGGCCTTCTTCTTGGGGGCGTTCTTCGCGTTCTTCCGGGCGCCGCCGCCGGCCCCGGGCATGCCAGGCATTCCGGGCATACCCGGCATGCCGCCCTGGGCCATCTTCTTCATCATCTTTTGGGCCTGCGCAAAACGCTCCAGCAGGCCGTTCACCTCGGACACGTGCACGCCGGAACCGCGGGCGATGCGGGCGCGGCGTGAACCGTTGATGATCTTCGGGGCAAGGCGCTCGTGCGGCGTCATGGACCGGACGATGGCTTCCACGCGGTCAATTTCGCGCTCGTCGAACTGCTCCAGCTGCTGGCGGATATTCTGCGCGCCGGGCATCATCATGAGCATTTTCTTCATCGAGCCCATGTTGCGGATCTGCTGCATCTGGGCCAGGAAGTCCTCGAGGGTGAAATCCTCCTGGTCGGCGAATTTCTTCGCCATCCGGGCAGCTTCGTCCTTGTCCCAGGACTTCTCGGCCTGCTCGATGAGCGTCAGGACATCGCCCATGTCCAGGATGCGCGAAGCCATCCGGTCCGGGTGGAAGAGCTCGAAATCGTCCAGGCCTTCGCCGGTGGACGCAAACATCACGGGCTTGCCGGTGACCGACGCCACCGAGAGGGCCGCACCGCCGCGGGCGTCGCCGTCGAGCTTGGACAGCACGATGCCGGTGAAGTTGACGCCCTCGTCGAACGCGAGCGCGGTGTTCACGGCGTCCTGGCCGATCATCGCGTCAATAACGAACAGGACTTCGTTGGGCACGATGGCGCGGCGGATCTGGCGTGCCTGCTCCATCATGTCCGCGTCAACGCCGAGGCGGCCGGCGGTGTCCACGATGACGACGTCGTGAAGCTTCTGGCGGGCTTCCTCGACACCGGCGCGGGCCACCTCCACCGGGTCCCCTGCCGGGTGCTCCAGTTCGGAGGACGTGGCACCCGGGTGGGGTGCGAAGACGGGTACCTTGGCCCGCTGGCCCACCACCTGGAGCTGGGTGACGGCGTTGGGGCGCTGCAGGTCACAGGCAACCAGCATGGGGCTGTGGCCCTGGGACTTCAGCCACTTGGACAGCTTGCCGGCCAGGGTGGTCTTACCGGCGCCCTGGAGGCCGGCCAGCATGATGATGGTGGGGCCGTTCTTGGCCAGCCGGATCCGCCGGGTCTCGCCGCCCAGGATCTCCACGAGTTCCTCGTTGACGATCTTGACGATCTGCTGGCTCGGGTTCAGCGCGCCCGAAACTTCGGCGCCCAGGGCGCGTTCGCGCACCCGGCTGGTGAATTCACGGACTACGGGAACGGCAACGTCCGCGTCCAGGAGGGCGCGGCGGATCTCCCGCACTGTGGCATCAACATCGGCCTCAGTGAGGCGGCCTTTGCCGCGGAGATTTTTGAAGGTTGCTGTCAACCGGTCAGAGAGTGAATTGAACACGTGCCGTGCACTTCTTTCAGTGGATGATCGGGACTCGACTATCTAGGGTACCAAGCCGGCCCGCAAGGTGGCATGCTGGCGAAATGACGAGCCCAACAACTGTAAAAACCCTGCTCATCCTCGGCGCTTCCGGAGACCTCACCGGCCGGCTGCTCCTGCCGGGCCTCGCACGCCTCGTGGGAACGGGGCGGGCGGCAGGGCTGCGGCTGGTAGGGGCAGGCTCGGATCCCTGGACTCCGGAGCAATGGCGGGACAGGGTGCATCAGTCCTTTTCCGGGCCGGCGGAGTCCGCGGGTCCCGAGGGACAACGCGCCCTGGCGGACCTGGAAAAGGAGACGGTCTACCACCAGCTCGATGTCACCGCCGAGGGCGCCCTGGCCTCGCTGCTCACCACACTGGAGGGTCCCACGGCGGTCTATTTCGCGCTGCCGCCGCGGATCAGCCAGCTGGCCTGCGAGACCCTCCGCCCGGAGCAGGTTCCGGCCGGCACCAGGCTGGTGATGGAAAAGCCGTTCGGTTCCAGCGAGGAATCCGCCCGATCGCTGAACCAGACCCTGGTGCGCCTGGTCCCGGAGGACCACATCCACCGCGTGGACCACTTCCTCGGCAAGGCCACGGTACTGAATATCCTGGGCCTGCGGTTCGCCAACAACTTCCTTGAGCCGGTCTGGAACCGGCATCACGTGGAAAAGGTGGAGATCATCTTCGACGAAGACCTCGCGCTCGAGGGCCGGGCCCGCTATTACGACGGCGCGGGCGCACTGCGGGACATGATCCAGAGCCACCTCCTGCAGATCATGGCCCTGATGGCCATGGAGCCGCCGTCGACCATAAGCGAACGCGACCTGCGCGACGCCATTTCCACCGTCCTGCGCGCCAGCAGCGTCAGCGCCCCGTACACGGACTCCACACACCGGGCGCGCTACGCGGCCGGCACGGTAGGAGGCAAAGAGGTGCCGGAATACGCAATGGAGGAGGGCGTGGACGCCTCCCGCGGGACCGAAACCCTCGCCCAGATCCAGGTGGGAATCGACAACTGGCGCTGGAAGGGTGTCCCGTTTATCCTCCGCTCCGGCAAGGCGATGGGTGTGAAGCGCAAGGAGGCTGTGGTGACGTTCCGGCCCGTCCCCCATCTGCCCAAGGGCTTTACGGGGGTGGATTCGCCGAACCGGCTGCGGATCGGCTTTGGGCCGGATACGCTTCAGTTCGACGTCGATGTGAACGGCCCCGGCGAAATTTTGAGCCTGTCCCGGATCACCCTGGACGCTGAACTGAGCGCCTCCGAACTGCTGCCCTACGGTGAAGTCCTTGAGGGCGTGCTCGCCGGCGATCCGCTGCTCTCCGTCCGGGGCGACACCGCAGAAGACTGCTGGCGGATCGTTGAACCCGTGCTGAAGGCCTGGCAGCAGGACAGCGTCCCGCTGGACGAGTACGACGCCGGATCTGCCGGCCCGGTGGGCTGGTCCAGTCGCGAACGGGCACAGTAGGCCGTTACCGGCGCCGGCAGCCGTGCCGGCTTTGCGGGCAAACAGAAGAGCGGGCAGGAAACCTTCGGTTCCCTGCCCGCTCTTTCTGTTGCATTACCCCGCCTGTCGTGACGAGGTGCGATTGGTTAGATCGCGGCGACTCCGCGTTCCCCGGTGCGGACCCGAACTGCTTCGAAGACGTCCATGGTCCAGACCTTGCCGTCACCTGCCCTGCCCGTGTTCGAGCTGGCGATGATGACGTCCAGGATGTCATCGGCCTGCTCGTCCGTGGCCAGGACTTCCACCCGGATCTTGGGCAGCAGGTCCACGTTGTACTCGGCTCCGCGGTAGACCTCGGTGTAGCCGCGCTGCCGGCCGTAGCCGCTGGCCGCGCTGACCGTCAGGCCCTGTACGCCATAGGCTTCCAGTCCTTCCCGGATGGCTTCGAGCTTTTCCGGCCTGACGATTGCGGTAATCAGTTTCATGCCCCCACGCTTTCCTTGCCTGTTGCTGATTCCTTCTTCGGCGCAGCAGCCGCGTCGGCAGCCTGTGCGCCTTCCTGCTGGCTCTTGCCGGTGATCATCTCGTGCAGCGGCTGGAAGCTCCCGCCATGGCCGCCCACACCGAACTCGTAGGCGGTTTCGGCGTGCAGGCTGAGGTCCACACCCACCGTTTCCTGTTCCTGCGAGACCCGGAAGCCCATGGTCTTGTGGATGGCGAAGGCGATGATCGCCGTCAGGATTGCGGAGTAGGCGATGGCGATGCCTGCTGCTGCAAGTTGTGCCCACATCTGGGTCATACCGCCGCCGTAGAACAGGCCGCCGCCCACGCCGTCGGTAGGCAGTGCGATGAAGCCCAGGGCCACCGTGCCGATAATGCCGGACACAAGGTGGACGCCGACGACGTCAAGCGAGTCATCGAAGCCCCAGCGGAACTTGAGCCCCACGGCCAGGGCGGAGGCCGCGCCGGCTACCAGGCCGAGGCCGAGGGCACCGACGGGGCTGACGTTTGCACACGCGGGGGTGATGGCCACCAGGCCGGCAACTACGCCGGATGCTGCGCCCAGGGAGGTGGGGTGGCCGTCACGGATGCGTTCGGTGACCAGCCAGCCGAGCATTGCCGCTGCAGGAGCCGCCAGGGTGTTGACCCAGATGAGGCCGCCCTGCTCAGCGGAAGAGGCCAGGCCGCCGTTGAAGCCGAACCAGCCGAACCACAGGATGGCTGCACCAAGCATCACGAACGGAATGTTGTGCGGGCGGTGGTTCGGGTCCTTGCCGAAGCCCTTGCGGTTACCGATGATCAGGACGAGGATCAGAGCCGCCACACCGGCGTTGATGTGGACAACGGTGCCGCCGGCGAAGTCGATGGCCGGGCCGAGTGCCTGGCCGATCGCACCTTCCTCACCGAAGAGGCCGCCACCCCAGACCATGTAGGCCAACGGGCAGTAGACCAGCGTTACCCACACGGGGACGAAGACGCTCCAGGCGCCGAACTTGGCCCGGTCAGCGATCGCGCCGCTGATCAGGGCCACGGTGATGATCGCAAAGGTTGCACCGTAGCCGACAAGGATGAGGCCGTCCGGCGAATCCGCCGTGTTGACTCCCTCGAGACCAAAGCTGGCGAAGGGATTCCCGACGATCTGCAGGAAGCCATCACCGCCCGTCATGGAGTAGCCCCACAGTACCCACACAACGCTGACGATGCCGATGGAGATGAAGCTCATCATCATCATGTTCAGTGCTGCCTTGGCACGGGTCATGCCGCCGTAGAAAAATGCAAGGCCAGGTGTCATGAACAGCACAAGTGCTGCCGCCACCATGAGCCAAACGTGACCTGCGGTAAGTTCCATGGTGCACGTCCTCTCTCATCGAATGTTGCGGAATCCTCCGCCTGCCAACGCCTTTTTGCGTCCTGTAAAGAGTGTGTCGTTGGCGTGTTTCGCCCGCGGAGGATTTAGATTGCCGGCCTGTTACAAGAACCTCTAGGAAGTAAATGGTGCATATCGCACTTGTTACGGTTGTGTTTCATCGATCCCGCAGGCCCCTGGCCCTCCCCACTGCAAGGAATTGCGCACCATGACGGCAGCACCCCGCGGAAGCGGCGCCACTTCAAGGATCCTGGCCCGCCTTCGGCCGCAGCGGGACCCGCTGCCGCGGGACATCAAGGTGATGCTCGTCGCCGCGTTCCTGATTGCGCTGGGATTCGGGCTTGTTGCGCCCGTATTGCCACAGTTCGCCACAACCTTTGGGGTAGGCAACACCGAGGCGTCGGTGATCGTTGCCATCTTCGCCTTCATGCGGCTCGTGATTGCCCCCGCCGGCGGAAGCCTGATCGGCAAAGTGGGAGAACGGCCCGTTTACGTGGCGGGGCTGCTGATCGTAGCTGTGTCCACGGCAGCCTGCGCTTTTGCCCAGAACTACTGGCAGTTGCTGCTCTTCCGCGGGCTCGGCGGCGCAGGGTCAGTGATGTTCACGGTGGCGTCCATGGCTCTGGTGGTCCGGCTGGCACCGCCGGAAAGCCGGGGCCGGGTGTCCGGGGCCTACGCGTCGGCGTTCCTTGTTGGCAGCGTGTGCGGCCCCATTGTGGGCGGGCTGCTGGCCGGGTTCGGCCTGAGGGTCCCGTTCCTGGCGTATGCCGCGGCACTGATTGTTGCCGCGGTGGTGGTACAGACGCAGCTGAGCCACCAGCGCCGCGGGTCGGCGCAGGCGCAGCAGCGGGCACCGGAGATGAAGTTCGGGGAGGCGCTGGGCACCGGGGCTTACCGGGCTGCGCTGGCATCCAGCTTCGCGAACGGATGGGCCACGTTCGGCGTGCGGATGGCGACGGTTCCGCTGTTGGCGGCTGCCGTGTTCGGGGCCGGTCCTGAGGCTGCGGGGCTGGCGCTGGCCGTTTTCGCCGCCGGCAACGCCGCGGCGCTGACCTTCTCCGGGCGCCTGGCCGACACTATGGGGCGCAGGCCAATGATGATAGCGGGGCTGCTGGTGGCGGCCGCCGCCACTGCCGGCATCGGCTTCACCGACCAGCTCCCCTGGTTCCTGGCCGCCTCGGCACTGGCCGGCGTCGGCTCCGGGCTGTTCGGGCCGGCGCAGCAGGCAGCTGTCGCGGACGTGATCGGCAATGAGCGGTCAGGGGGCAAGGTGCTGGCTGTGTACCAGATGCTGTCCGACGTCGGCGCGATCGTTGGGCCGGTCCTGGCCGGCGTGCTGGCGGACCGTTTAGGGTATGGCTGGGCTTTTGGGGTCACCGGCGGCGTCATGCTGGTTGCAGCCGGCGCCTGGTTCGGGACCAGGGAGACCCTCAAGCCCGGCAAGGCGTGAGGGTCTCCGGCGGGACTAGTTCAGCAGGGCGTCCACAAACGCTTCAGGTTCGAAGGGTGCGAGGTCGTCAGCGCCTTCGCCCAGTCCGATGAGCTTCACGGGAACGCCAAGTGACTTCTGGATGGCGACCACGATGCCGCCCTTGGCAGTGCCGTCCAGCTTGGTGAGGACGATGCCCGTGATATTGACCACCTCGGAGAAAACGCGTGCCTGGTTCAGCCCGTTCTGGCCGGTGGTGGCGTCCAGCACCAGGAGGACCTCATCCACCTCCGCCAGCTTTTCCACCACACGCTTGACCTTCCCGAGCTCGTCCATAAGGCCGACCTTGTTCTGAAGCCGGCCGGCGGTGTCGATCATGACTACATCGACCTCCTGGTCGATCCCGGCCTTGACCGCCTCGTAGGCAACCGAGGCGGGGTCTGCGCCGTCGATGTCCGATTTCACGGTGGGCACTCCCACGCGCTGGCCCCAGGTTGCCAGCTGTTCGGCGGCGGCAGCACGGAACGTGTCCGCCGCGCCGAGCAGGACGTCCTTGTCCTCCGCGACGAGGACGCGGGCGAGCTTGCCCACCGTGGTGGTCTTGCCGACGCCGTTCACGCCCACCACCATCATCACGGCAGGTTTGTCGGCGTGGCGCTGGACGTTCAGCGTGCGGTCCATGGTGGGATCAACGAGCTTGATGAGTTCCTCGCGGAGCAGCACCTTGACCTGCTCCGGCGTCCGGGTTCCCAGCACCTTGACGCGCTCACGCAGGGCATCAACCAGCTGCATGGTGGGTTCGGTGCCAAGGTCCGCCAGGAGGAGGGTTTCCTCTACTTCGTCCCAGACGTTTTCATCGATCTTGTCGCTGGACAGCAGGGCCAGGAGCCCCTTGCCCATAATGTTGTTGGAGCGGACCAGCCGTTCGCGAAGGCGCATGAGCCGCCCGGCCACAGGCAGCGGCGTCTCCACCGGGATGACTTCCAGCCCCGCCGCATCGTCGGGGACCGTGGTGGTGTCCAGCTCCTCCAGATCCACGGTGCCGGCGGGCGTGCCACCGGTGGTGGCCGGCCTGTCCTCGACGGCCGTGCTGCCGCCCCGGGGCAGTACGGGATCGTTGGCATCACGGGTGCCCGGGTACTGGTTGATGTTTTTCCGCGTCTTGAGCAGGACCGGAATCAGCCCGCCAATAACCGCCAAGGCAGCAACAATGGACAAAATTATGGGGAGGATGTCATTCACTCCCCTAGCTTCTCACACACGCCTCACACGTGATTGACGCCTGACGCACGCAAGGTTCACCGGCGCCCGCGCCTATACCTCTGCTCCCAGGCGCTGGCTGATCACGGTGGAGACGCCGTCGCCCCTCATGGTCACGCCGTAGAGCGCGTCCGCGACCTCCATCGTCCGTTTCTGGTGGGTGATGACAATGAGCTGGCTGGATTCCCGGAGCTCCTCAAAGATGGTGATCAGCCGGCCCAGGTTGGTATCGTCCAGCGCAGCCTCCACCTCGTCCATGACATAGAACGGCGACGGGCGGGCCTTGAAAATGGCCACCAGCAGGGCGACGGCGGTCAGCGAGCGCTCGCCGCCGGACAGGAGCGACAGCCGCTTGATCTTCTTGCCGGCAGGGCGGGCCTCCACTTCGATGCCGGTGGTGAGCATGTCCCCGGGATCAGTGAGGACAAGGCGGCCCTCGCCGCCGGGAAAAAGCCTGGCGAAAACCCTGATGAACTGCGCCTGGGTATCTTCGAAAGCTTCGGTGAAGACCCGCTGGACGCGGTCATCCACTTCCTTGATGATGTCCAGCAGGTCCTTCCGGCTGGCTTTGAGGTCCTCCAACTGCGTGCTGAGGAACTGGTGGCGCTCCTCGAGCGCGGCGAATTCCTCCAGGGCCAGGGGGTTCACCCGGCCCAGGCTGGCGAGATCCCGTTCAGCTTTGCGGAGCCGTTTTTCCTGTTCCTCGCGGACGTAGGGCTTTCCCTCGACGATTTCGGTTCCGCCTGCATCCACCGGGGCGCGCAGGGCAGCCCACTTGTCGCTGCTTTCTTCGGCCGGCACCGGGACGGGAACGTCCGGCCCGAAGTCCGCCACCAGGGCGTCCGGGGTGATGCCAAGTTCATCGATGGAACGGCTTTCGAGGGCTTCAATGCGGGCCAGCTGCTGCGCCCGGGCCAGCTCATCCCGGTGCACATTGTCCGTGAGTTCGGCCAGTTCCCGCGCAAAGGCGTCGTTTGCTGTCCGGAGGTGCAGCAGTTCCCGGTCCCGCTGTTCCCGGTTGTCCTCGGCAAGGTCGCGTTCGTGCCGTGCCAGGTCCACGGACACGTCCATGTACCCCATGGCGAGTTCGACGGCGGTTGCGACTGCCGCGGCACGTTTCGCCTGGGCGCGGCGCCGGCGGGCGCGTTCGGCTGCTTCCTCGCGGGCGCGGCGCTCCGTTGCTGCCGCACGTTCCAGTGAGGCCACCCGGTTTTGCGTGGCGGTCAGTTGTTCCTCCGCGCTGCGCAGTGACAGCCGGGCCTCCACCTCGGCGGCCCGGGCAGTTGACGCTGCCGCTGCCAGGGCATCCCGATGTTCCGTGGACGGCTCCTGCTCCAGCGGCGCTTCCTGGGCGGCGGCCAGCCGGGCGGCCACGGCAGCGAGGGCTTCCTCCTCCGCCGCGACGTTGTGCTCGGCCCGTGAAAGGGAGGCAGCCAGCCTCTCGCTTTCACCCACGGCGCTGCGCAGCACCGAGTTGAGGTGTCCCAGGCGTTCGGCAACAGCTGCCAGCCTCGCATCCGATTCATGCAGCCGGTCCAGGGCGGCGTCGGCCCGTTCCTGCGCCTCCGCCCGCCTGGCCTCTGCGCCGGCCAGGGCGAACCTGCTCCGTTCAAGCCCGGCGGTAACGTCTGAAAGCTGGCCTTCGGCGTCGTCCACTGCCGCCTGGACTTCCAATAGCGACGGCGCCTTGGCTGAGCCGCCGGTGGCGGACACGGCAGTGAATATGTCCCCGGCCCGGGTCACCGCGGTGATCATGGGATGGGCTGACACCACCTGGGCAGCTGCTTCGATGTCGCTGACGACGGCGGTGCCCGCCAGCAGGTGCCGCACTGCGGCGGCGGAGCGGCCGGCGTCCCTGACAAGTGCGGCGGCCCAGGCTGCCCCCTCCGGAAGGGACGGCGGTGAGCCGGTCTGGCCTCCTGAGGCGGCACCCGGGGAAGCCAGCAGGAGCGACGCGCGCCCGGCGTCGTCATCCTTGAGGACCTGGACCGCGGCTGCCGCTGCCTCTTCGTCATGGACCAGCACGGCTTCCGAGGCCTCCCCCAGTGCCGCTGCTATTGCGGTCTCAAAGCCCGGTTCCACGGTGAGTTCCCCGGCCAGGGTTCCGAGCACACCGGTCACGCCTGACTGCAGGACGTGCCCGGCACCGTCTTTCCGGGTGAGGCCAAGCTTCAGGGCATCAAGGCGCGCCACCAGGGCGTCACGCTTCCGGATTCCTTCGCTGACCGCGGCGGTCAGATCAGAGATTTCCTGCAGCACCGCGTCCAGGGCGTCGCTGGCGGCCTCGTAATCCGCGTCAAGGGATTCCTCGCCCTCCTCCACGCCGGCCACCTGGTTTTCGAGCGCCGTGTATTCGGATTGCGCGCTGGCACGGCGCTCCAGCCCGGCAGCCTGCGATTCCCGCAGCCTGCCCAGCTCGGCCTGCGCGGATTCCACCCGGGACCGCGCCGCGGCAACCTGTCCGGCCAGGCGCGCCAGTCCTTCGCGCCGGTCGGCGGCCGCCCGCAGCACTGCCGTCAGCCGCTTGTCTTCAGCAAGGGCTGCCGCTTCGGCTTCAGCCTTTGCTGCACTGGCTGTTCCAAGGGCGCTGCGCTTGTCCAGGAGGTGGCGTTCGAGTTCGGCGAGCTCCGCGCGGACGCGCGCGGCCTGCCGTTCCAGCTGTTCAGGGTCCCGGCCGGCGGGAGCCGGTTCAGCGGAGCCGAGCAGGCGGCTGCGTTCCTGGGCCAGCGATCCGAGGGACCGGAGCCGTTCGCGCGAGGCGGTCAGCCGGTACCAGGTGTCCCGTGCGGCGTTCAGCTTCGGTGTTGACTCCGCGGCCAGCTGTTCCAAGGCAGCCTGCTGCCTTCGGCCGGCCTCAAGCTCCTGCTCGACGGAGGCACGCCGGGTTTTCAGGGCAGCTTCGTCTGCCACATCCTGTTCCAGTGCTTGCTGCAGCTGGACCAGGTCGTCGGCCAAAAGCCTGGCCCGCGCGTCGCGGACGTCGAACTGGACGCGCTGTGCCCTGCGGGCAACTTCAGCCTGTTTGCCCAGCGGGGTGAGCTGGCGCCGGATTTCCCCCGTGAGGTCGGTGAGCCGCTGAAGGTTGGCCTGCATGGCCTCCAGCTTGCGCACCGTCCGCTCCTTGCGACGGCGGTGTTTGAGGATGCCGGCTGCCTCCTCGATGAAGCCGCGGCGGTCCTCCGGGGTGGCGTGCAGGACCCTGTCCAGCTGGCCCTGGCCGACGATGACGTGCATTTCGCGGCCCAGGCCGGAATCGGACAGCAGTTCCTGGATGTCCAGCAGGCGGCAGCTTGCACCGTTGATCGCATATTCGGAACCGCCCGCGCGGAAGAGCGTACGCGAGATGGTCACCTCGCTGTACTCGATGGGCAGGGCACCGTCGGTATTGTCGATGGTCAGCGAGACGTGTGCGCGCCCCAGGGGCGGCCGGCCGGAGGTTCCGGCGAAGATGACGTCCTCCATCTTCCCGCCGCGTAGCGTTTTGGCACCCTGTTCGCCCATGACCCAGGCCAGGGCGTCCACAACGTTGGACTTGCCGGAGCCGTTCGGGCCCACCACGGCGGTGACGCCGGGTTCGAACTCGAACGTGGTGGCGGACGCAAAGGACTTGAACCCCCGGACGGTCAGGCTTTTGAGGTGCAAGGCTTTTCGGATCTCCTGGGTGGCGTGGGGCGGATGCTGCTTCCCTGCACCAAATCTACTGCGTTGTGGCGCAATGACCCGGATTTACGCCCCGCCTCAGTTGTATCCGGTTCCTCGGAAGGGGCGGATAAGCGTCAGTGGACCACCGCGGGAGACCATGCGTGCTCGATGAACAGCCGGGGAGCCGCTCCGGCTTCGATGGCAACCGCCCAGACATCGCTGTCCTGGCCGGTGTCATCCCGGGGTACACCGTAAACCACGGTGCTGTTGTCCAGCCATTCAAGCTGGTCGTCAATGTCGCGCTCCTCGCCCAGGACGGTTTCCTTCCCGGACGCGAGGTCCAGCACGGCGATGTTCCGGTGCCCCACCAGGGTGCCGGTGCTGCTCTTTTTGAACGCGATCCGGGTTCCGTCCGGTGAAATCGACGGGCACTCAACGCCTGACGCCACTACCGTCAACGTCCTGGCGGTAAGGTCGCCCCGGACGAGCCAGATATGGCCCTGTGATGACGCGGTGGCGTAGAAGCCGGCGGGATTCCCCGGAATGAAGGTGACGCCCCAGATATTCCGGTCGGAAGCCTTGATCCGGGTTCCGTCTGAAATCAGCGAAAACTCTTCCAGGTTGCCGTGGACGGTACCGTCCCTGCCGCGGATGACGGTCTCCGTGGAAAAGCCGGAGGAGGCGTAGGAGTGCCCGGAAACAAAAACTGTGGTGCCGATCAGCGAGCTATCTCCGCTCAGCCTCGTCCTGCTGGGGATGCCTCCCAGCATCCAGGAATCAAGGCGCTTCAGCGACGAATCGTAGGTCGCGGCCTCGTATTTTGTGGGAATCCCGTTGATGGTTTGCAGGCAACTGACCAGTTCCCTTGAGGCGTAGACGCGGTCACAGGCGTGACCGCTCAGGGCACGTTCCCCGGAAGGATCGGCCAGGGCAACCGTGGCAGCTTGTCCGTAACCATGCCCGGACGCCGTATTGCGGAACATCAGAAACGGCTCCGGCGGCAAGGCCGTGGCCGGGACCACCTTCACCGGGGATGCGGCTTCCTGGCTGGCCTGTTCCTGCTGGAACGCCGCGAGTCCGTAGGCTCCTGCCCCGGCGAGGACCAGGGCGGCCACTGCCAGCAGGAGCACCAGCCGCCGCCGGCTACCCGCACCGGGTGCGTCAAGCCCGGTGCTTCTGTACTCATCGGAGCCACCGGCGCCACGGGTGCCACCGGGGCCAGGATTGCGGCTGCCTGGGGCAGTATCCACGGTGGTCCTGCTCACAGCGCCGCTGCCTTTCCGGCCGTGCCGCGAAGGACAAGGGCGGCGGCCGGCACAGCCAAAACCAGCAGCCCTGCCACACAGGCGGCTGCTGCGACCGGCCCCAGCAGGTACCAGAGGAGGCCGAAGCAGGTTGTGGCGGCCATCCTGCTGACTGCCACCACCGTCTGCGCGGTTCCCAGGGCAGTTCCCAGCCGTTCCGGTGGAGCCAGTTGGCTGACGAGGGCCGACAACACGCCGTCGGTTGCGGCATAGAACACTCCCAGCAGCACCAGGCAGCCGAGCGTGGCGGCGGTCCCGCCGAGCGGAAGTACGGCCAGCACGTAACCGGCGAGGAGCGCCACGTGGCCGGCCAAAAAGACCGGGACCCTGCCCCAGCGGTCAGCCAGCCGGCCCAGCGGAATTGCGAATACCAGGAATGCCACGTTCGTTCCCACGTAAAGGAGTGGAAACCACTGGACAGCAAAGGCTTCCCGGTGCTGCAGGAGGAGATAGACAAACCCGTCGCCGATGGTGAGCAGGCCGAGCAGCCCTGTGACCGCCACGAGGCGGGCCATGCCCTGGTCCTTGAGGCTCGACCATTTCAGCTGTGACCAGCGGAAAGCGGGCCGGGACGTCCCTCCGGCCTGCCGGGACGCGGGCTTCAAGGTGTCCGGCACCACCAGCAGCAACACGGCCACGCCGATGATGGCGAAGGCCAGGGACACGACAAACACCGTGTTGAATCCGCTGGGTATAAGCATCAGGATGAGGAAGGCGATGAGCGGACCGGCAGCAGCACCGATGTTATCCAGCATCCGGTGGATCCCGAATGACCGGGCCAGGTACTCGGGCTGCGCGGCTGCCGAGATCAGGGCGTCGCGGGGAGCCGTCCGGATGCCCTTTCCGATCCGGTCCCCGGTGACGATTCCGGCGATGGCCCAAAATCCTCCGGCGAAAAGGAAGCCGATCCTTGCCACCATGGACAGCCCGTAGCCGGCCACGGCCACGCGCTTGGGGTGGCCTGTGCGGTCCGAGACCCATCCGGCCCCGATCCGGACAATGGCACTGGCGCCCTGGTTAATACCGTCTATGACCCCAAAGGCGATGGTTGACAGCCCAAGAAACCCGGTGATGTAGAGCGGAAGGACGGCGGCAACGGACTCGGACGATATGTCGGTCATCATGCTCACGACGCCGAGCCAGATGATCACCGGTGACAACCTGAAGGCTGTCGGGCCGCGGCTGCCTGTTTCCTGCAGGTCCTGCTGGCCGCCTTTGCGGTCCGACATCGAGATGTACAACGGCTGCCCGTTCCTGTTGTCCGGCAAGGGGGCCATGCGCGGGCGGGCTGCGCCTGGCCTTCACGGACAAAGTTTTGCAGCCGGGTCCACATTGCGGAACCGAAGAATCCGCAGAATATCCGGCCGGCGGATTACCAGCGGCCGTTGCGGGGACGCGGCTGGCACACCGGGCAGGTGTGCGAGGAACGGTTCATGAACTGGTCGCGGCGGATCAGGGCGTGGATTCCCGCAGCGGCACAGCGATGGCACGGCTGGCCCTCCCGGCCGTAGGCGTTAAGGGACCGGTCGAAGTACCCGGAGGCACCGTTGACGTTCACGTAGAGGGAGTCGAAGCTTGTTCCGCCGGCGGCCAGGGCATCGAGCATCACGTCACGGGCGCTGCCCAGCACCCTTTCGGCCTCGGCACGGCGAAGGGTGTCTGTGGGCCGGGCGAAGTGGAGGCGGGAACGCCACAGCGCTTCGTCGGCGTAGATGTTGCCGATGCCGGATACCAGGCCCTGGTCCAGCAACGCCCGTTTCAGGCCAGTTTTACGTTTGCGCAGGCGGCGGTAGAAAAGATCGAACGAGAAGGCGGGGTCCAAGGGATCCCGGGCGATGTGGGCCGCTTCCTCTGCAATCAGCGGAAGGGGTGATTCAGCGAGGCCGCCAGGGCCGCCGTCGTCCGTTGGTACCAGGGAGGTGACGAACAGGCCGCCGAAGATCCGCTGGTCCACGAACCGCAGCTGCTCGGGCATGCCGTCACGTGAGCCCAGCCGGAAGCGCACTTTAAGGTGTTTCTCGTCCGGGACGTCAGCGTCCTGCATGAGGAGTTGGCCGCTCATGCCAAGGTGGGCCATCAGCGCGACGGCGGGACGCCCGTTCCCTGACGGTTCGTCAGCGGTGCCGGCGGTTGCGTCAAGCAGCGGCATCCAGAGGAATTTGCCGCGCCGCACGACGTCGGCCACGATGGCGCCTTCCAGGTTTCCGACGAAATCCCCGGCCCCAAGCGCATGGCGCCGGATGGAGCGGTCATCAAGGACGTCCACACGTTCGATGATCCGGCCGCGGACCCAGCTCACCAGGCCGCGGCGGACCACCTCAACCTCGGGCAGTTCGGGCACAATGCCTACTTGGCGGCCACGGAGCCGGCGGACTTGCCCCCGGTGTGGGAAGCCGCAGTCCCCGAAAGAGCACGCCAGGCGTCGGCGGCAGCTTCCTGCTCCGCTTCCTTTTTCGAGTGGCCGGTACCACTGCCGTAGGCCGTGCCGCCGATGTGCAGGACTGCGGTAAAAACCCGCGCGTGGTCCGGCCCGGACCCGTCCACCGCATAGTGGATGGTTCCGAGCTGGCGGCTGGCCGCGAGTTCCTGGATGCTGGTTTTCCAGTCGGTCCCGGCACCCAGGGCAGCGGCGTCCTTCAGCAGGGGCCCGATCAGTCGCATCACCAGCTGGCGGGCCGTCTCGATGTCGTTGGACACGTAGGTGGCGCCGATCAGGGCCTCCATGGTGTCCGCCAGGATGGACGCCTTGTTTTTGCCCTCGGTGAGCTTTTCGCCCTGTCCGAGGTAGATGTAGTCGCCAATGCCCAGGCTCCGCCCGATGCCGGCGAGGGCGCGGGTGCTGACCACGGCCGAGCGGCGCTTCGCGAGATCGCCTTCGGGCAGGTCAGGATTGTCCCGGTACAGGGCGTCCGTCACGGAGAATCCCAGGATGGAGTCACCCAGGAATTCCAGCCGCTCGTTGGTGGGGATGCCGCCGTTTTCGTAGGCGTAGGAACGGTGTGTGAGCGCAAGACGAAGCGTCCCGGCGTCAATGGAGACACCGAGACGCTTCAAAAGCTCTTCAGTTGAAGACATCATGTCAGCCTGAGGGGCCGATTAGACGTCCGCGACCTTGCGGCCCTTGTACTCAAGGAACAGCGCGGTGCCGGCCGAATCGGTGACGACCTTCGCCTGGTGCGGCAGGCTGTAAGTAACCTGGCCGTTCTCCACGGTCTTCACCAGGTGGGGGGCGGTCGCCTTCCACTGCGAGCGGCGGGCGCGGGTATTCGAGCGAGACATTTTCCGCTTGGGAACAGCCACGGCTAACTCATTTCTCTCTAGACAAACACGTACAAATCAATTTTGCCGGTCAGGCTTAGCCATATCAGCTAGGGCAGCCCAGCGAGGATCCAAGACCTCGTGGTGGTGCCCCGGCTCGTCTTCCAGGCGAGCTCCGCATTCGGAGCAAAGGCCCTGGCAGTCTTCCCGGCACACCGGCTGGAACGGCAGATTGGTGACAACCGCGTCCCGCAACACCGGTTCAAGATCGATTACATCGTGCTCGACTCGACGTTGCTCTTCATCATCTTCTTCGTCCGAAAGCTGTACGCCCTCATAGAAGAAAAGTTCTTGCACATTGACCTCAAGGTCATACGCAAGGGGATCCAGGCATCGGCCGCATTCACCGGTTACTTCGGCAAGTGCGGTTCCGGATACCAGAATTCCTTCGTGTACGGCCTCAAGCCTCAGATCCAGCTCGATATCCGAGCCTTCCTGAACACCAATGAGCGCCACACCAAGATCACCCGGTGCGGGTACATGTTCCTTCAGTGTCCGCATGCTTCCCGGACTGCGTCCGAGGTCCTTGACGTCGAACGCCAGGGGCGAACCAGCATCTCTTTTAATGAGAACTCCTGTTGAACATATGACCGACGTACCATCTTAGCCTGAAGAGCCGCGGGGACTCAAACCAGCCAGCGGGGACCGCCGAAGTACCTGACAAGCCTACCCTCTTGGCTGCTGATCCTCCGCCGACCCGCCCGCGAGCATTCTCCGGTGCACGGATCTGGGGACGTAGTCGGAGACGCTGCCGCCCAGGCCCGCGACTTCCTTGATCAAAGTTGAGGACAAGTGGATGTAGTGGGCCTCGGCCGGCAGGAAGACTGTTTCCACACCGCTCAACTGCCGGTTCATCGTGGCCATGGGCAGCTCGTAGTCGAAGTCGGAAGACGATCTCAGGCCCTTGACGATGGCCGACACACCCCGCTGCCGGCAGTACTCCGCGAGGAGCCCTTCGCCCACGGGTTCCACCACGATGCCCTTGAGCGACGCCAGGGTTTCACGGGCCATGTCCAGGCGCTCCCCCAGCGCGAACCGGTACTTTTTGGCCGGGTTGGTGGATACCGCCACTATTACTTCGTCAAACAGGCTGGCGGCCCGGGCAATAACCTCGAGATGGCCGTTGTGGATGGGGTCGAAGGATCCGGGGCAGACAGCGCGTCTCATGCTCCGAACCTACCCCATGGAAAGGCCGGGATACCATGACTGGATGCATCCACCACGGGAAGTTTCCACCCCCCTGGCCCCTGCCCCCTGGCAACGGACCGCGCTCGGCGCCAACCTCCTCGGGCCGGATGGCGGGCTGGGCGTCACCATCTTCGAAGAGATGACCACCCTCGCGGCGCAGACCGGCGCCATTAACCTGGGCCAGGGCTTTCCGGATGAGGACGGTCCGCTGGAAATCAGGGAGGCTGCCCGCGCCGCCATCGCCGCCGGCGTGAACCAGTACGCCCCCGGCAAGGGAATCCTGGAACTCCGGGAAGCAGTGGCCGCGCATCAGGACAGGTTCTATGGCCTGTCCCTCGACCCGCAGACCGAGGTCATCGTTACCACCGGCGCCACCGAAGGTATCGCCGCTGCCCTGCTGGCCTTTACCGGCCCCGGGGACGAGGTCCTGACCTTCGAGCCGTTCTACGATTCCTACGGTGCGGTGATCGGACTGTCCGGCGCCACGCATGTCACGGCGCCGCTGCTGGCCCCGGATTTTATGCCGGACCTGGCCGCCCTGGAAGCGGCCTTCAGCGAACGGACCCGGGCGGTGCTGCTGAACAACCCGCACAACCCCACGGGTGCGGTTTTTCCCCGGAGCATCCTGCAGCGCGTTGTCGACCTGGCCCGGAAGCATGACTGCCTGATCATCACTGACGAAGTGTACGAGCACCTCACGTTCGGCGCCCGCCACGTGCCCGTGGCTTCCCTGCCCGGAGCCGCCGGCCGCACCATCACCATCTCCTCGGCCGGCAAGACGTTTTCGCTGACAGGCTGGAAAATCGGCTGGGTGACGGGCCCGGAGGAACTTGTATCCGCTGTGCGGACGGTCAAGCAGTTCCTCACCTACAGTTCGGGCACCCCCTTCCAGGCGGCCATTGCCACCGGCCTGGGCCTGCCGGATGCGTTCTATGAGGACGTTGCCGCCACCCTGAAGCGCAAGCGGGACATCCTCAGCGACGGGTTGAGGGCGGCAGGCTTCGACGTCTACTCCCCGCAGGGTACGTACTTCGTCAACGTCGACACTGCCCCGCTGGGAATCCATGATTCGGTAGACTTGGCCCGCAGGCTGCCAGGCCTGGTGGGAGTGGCAGCCATTCCCGTCCCGGTCTTCTGCCATGCGGAAGGTGCGGAGCGGACGCGCAGCCTGCTTCGCTTCGCCTTCTGCAAAAAGACCGACGTCCTTGAGGAGGCTGCCGCCCGGCTGGCCACCCTTGGCGGACTGGTCTGATGCAGGCAGGCAGCGGGCGGGCGGCGGCCCGGTTCCTTCGCACCAGCGGGCAGCACGCAGCCATCGAACCGGACGCTTTCACTGAGGGCAGCTATGTGCTCAGTATCGGCGGCGCTGAACAGTCGCACGTGAACCTGGCGCGGCCGGATGAGATCTTCTACGAATACCTGAGGCGGATCGGGCACCTGGTGGACCTTGCGGGTCCGGCAGGAACGCCGGTCACGGCGCTGCACCTGGGAGCGGGGGCCCTGACGTTGGCCCGCTACATCCAGGCGACCCGGCCGGGCTCCACCCAGTACGCGGTGGAGCTGGAGCGCGAACTGCTTGATTTCGTCCTGCAGCAGCTGCCCCTTCCCGAGGGGACCAACCTGCACACCGTCATTGGAGATGCCAGGGATGCACTGACGGACCTTGAGCCCGGCCTCCTTTTTGACGTGGTGATCCTGGACATCTTCTCCGGGCCCGAGGCCCCGGCGCATCTTGCGTGCACGGAGTTTTACAGCGAGCTGCGGGAACGGCTGGCCCCGGGCGGGCTCCTGATCGTCAATGTGGGCGACGAGCCAGGCCTCACCCTGCTCCGCAGCCAGGTGTCGGCGATGCGGCGCGCAATGGCTGACGTCGCCGCCTTTGCTGAAGCAGGCATGTTCGAAGGCCGCTACCCCGGGAACATCATCCTGGCCGGCACGCAAACACCCTGGCCCGCCGGCTGGTCCGAGGAATTGACCGCCCGGGGGCCGCATCCGGCGAAGGTCCTGGCCGGAGTGGACCTGGACGCACTCGCCGTCTGAGGCGGCCTCGCGGGGAAGGTTTCCTACTGGGTGTTCCCGCCCGCATCCGCGCCTTCGGCCTCCAGGACCTCGGCATCGACGGCGTCGGGGACAAACGGCTCAGCGAACCACAGCCTGGTTTCGCCGTACTTTTTCTCCGCGAACCGCGCCAGCCCGCCCGGCCAGGCCGGCTCCGGCGAGCGGGACGACCTCTCCACCACCACCACGGCCGCCGGTGTCAGGTGCCCGGCCAGCTTTTCGAGCACCGCGGCCAGAGCCACCTCCTCCAGCGGATAGGGCGGGTCCAGGAACACCAGGTCCCAGGTTGCGGCGGCATCGGCGCGCTCAAGGAATGGTTCCACCTTGGACCGGTGGACCGTCACGGCTTTTCGGCCCAGGACCCCGTTGATGAGGTCCGCGTTGCGCTGGCACACAGCACTCGCCTTCGCATCGGACTCCACGAGGTCCACGGTTTGGGCTCCCCTGCTGCCGCTCTCCACACCGAGGGATCCCGAGCCTGCGTAAAGGTCCAGCACCCTGGCGCCGCTGATGACATCAAAGGCATCAAGGCGCGAGAAGAGCGCTTCTTTGACCCTGTCGGTTGTGGGCCTGGTCAAGGAGCCCGGGACGGCCTGCAGGGGTGTACCGCCGGCTGCGCCGGAAATGATCCGGCTCACTGGAGGCCTCTGCTTCCGCCGGCGCGCATTGTGGGGTCCGCCTTGCTAACCGCGTTCAAGGAACGCCTCCTTTTCGGGGTTGAGGTACTTCTCGATGGCTTCGGCCAGTTCCTGATGTCCAGCCAGCGAGGGGTCCTGTGACACGATCTGCTGGGCGTCGTCCCTGGCCCGGCTGATGACGGCTTCATGCTCAAGCACACGCAGCAGCCGAAGGGTGGAGCGTCCGCCGGACTGGGAGGCACCGAGGATGTCGCCCTCGCGGCGGAGCTTGAGGTCCTCCTGGGAAAGCTCGAAACCGTCCGTGGTGGCGGCTACCGCCTCCAGCCGCTTCCGGCTGGGGTGGCCGGGCTCCAGGGCGGTGACCAGCAGGCAGGTTCCTGGCAGCCCGCCCCGGCCCACCCGGCCGCGCAGCTGGTGGAGCTGGGAGATGCCGAACCTGTCGGCGTCGAGGATGACCATCAGCGTGGCGTTGGGGACGTCCACGCCCACCTCAATAACGGTGGTGGAGACGAGCAGTTTGACCCGGTTGTCCACGAAGCCGGCCATGGCGGCGGCTTTCACGTCCGGCAGCTGCCGCCCGTGCAGCGGGGCCACGGGGACACCCGCAAGTGCCGGCTCGGCCAGGAGATGTTCGACGACGGCTGTCACCGACGCGAGTTCGCGCCCGTTTTCCCCCTCAGGGCCATCGGACAGGTCCGCTTCCTCCGGGCTGAAGTCGCCGTCGTCGTCGGTGCCGATCTTGGGGCAGACGACATACACTTGGTGCCCGTTGTCGATTTCCTCGCGCGACCGGGCCCAGATGCGTCCGGCCCAGGCCGGGTTTTCGGCAAGGCCCACCAAATGGGTGCTGATCGGGGCCCGGCCTTCGGGCAACTCGTCCAGTACGGAAGTTTCAAGGTCCCCGAATACGGTCATGGCCACAGTGCGCGGGATGGGCGTGGCAGTCATGACCAGCAGGTGGGGCGGCTTCCGTGCCTTGGCACGGAGGGCGTCCCGCTGTTCCACACCGAAGCGGTGCTGCTCATCCACCACGATCAGGCCAAGATCGTAGAAGCCCACGTTGCCGCTCAGCAGGGCATGGGTGCCGATAATGATCCCCGCCGTCCCGGATGCAGCATCGAGCAGTGCCTGCTTGCGGGCGGCGGCCGGCATGGAACCCGTCAGCAGGGTGACCTGGACGGAGGCGGTGTCCAGCCCGCCCAGCAGGCCGTCCCTGGAGAGCGGTCCGAGGGAGCGGCGGATCGACTCGTAGTGCTGGGCGGCAAGGACTTCGGTGGGTGCCAGGAGCGCGGCCTGTCCCCCGGCGTCCACCACCTGCAGCATGGCCCGCAACGCCACGATGGTCTTGCCGGAACCCACTTCGCCCTGCAGCAGCCGGTTCATCGGGGAGTCGTGGGCAAGTTCGGCCGCCAGGGTCTTGCCGATGGCGGCCTGCCCCGCCGTGAGCGTGAAGGGAAGGTTTGCATCGAAGGCTTCCAGCAGTCCGCCCGGAACCTGCCGCCGGGCGGTGGCTTCCTCCGCAGCCAGCTGTGCCCGGCGCCGGGCCAGGGCGGACTGCAGCACCAGCGCTTCGTGGTACCGGAGCCGGTCCCGCGCCCGCCGCCAGTCCTCGGCGGATTCGGGCGCGTGGATAAGGCGGTAGGCCTCGGCTACCGGAAGGAACTTTTCACGCCGGGCGACGGCGGGCGGAACGGGATCGGGCAGAGTATCCAGGTCCAGGGTTTCCAGCAGCGTATGGACGGCCTTCTGGATCTTCCAGCTGGGCAGCTTGGCAGTGGCCGGGTACACCGGGATGGGCATGGCGGCCAGTTTTTCCGGGTCCTGGCTGCCCTCGCTGAAAGGATCCTCATCCAGGAGCTGGAAGTCCGGGTTGGTAAGGCCCAGTTGGCCTTTGAACCTGGTTACTTTTCCGGAGAACAGGGCCCGGCGGCCCTGCAGGAGGTCCGTCTTTGCTTTGTACCCGTTGAAGAAGGTGATTTTGAGGGTGCCGGGGACTTTTCCGCGGTAGTCCGTGCCGCCGACCAGCCGGAGCCCCTGCTGCCCGTCGTCGTCGGACACGATGACGTCTGTGATGGTGCCGCGGCGGGCCTGCATATTCCGGGTACTGCTGGAGAGCACCCTGGCGATGAGTGTGACCTCTTCGTCGAGGGGAAGCTCGCTGATGGGCGTCAGCTCGCCGCGGTTCATGTAGCGGCGCGGGAAGTAGTTCAGCAGCCCGTCAACGGTGGTGATGCCCAGATGCTTCTCGATGACGGTTGCGGAACGCTTTCCAAGCCGCCGTTCCAGCGCAAGATCCAGTTCAGCGGTCATGCCCACTGGAGTTCACTGCATCCGTGTGGGGTTCGCGCGGGAGCGCGAGTTCGCTGATACTGAGCTGGGAAGGTTCCCCCAGGGCCCGGATGATGCTCACGGCCGGTTCCGGCTGGGGAACGTGCACATGGACCCGCCAGCGGTAGTTCCCGTCAGCGTCCTCGTTGCCGCCCACCTGGCTCATGATGACGGACTCGCCGATCTCGTCCAGCTGCTGGCGGAGGGTGGCTGCGTGGAGGGGCGAAAGGTTGATGGTGAACATGACTTCAACGCCGTCATCGTCGGGCAGGGCGGTGTGGATGTGGGGATCCGAGACGTCATAGCCATGCAGGCCGTCGAGCAGCTCACTCTGGAGTTCTTCACCCAGGACCGCGGAACGGAGGCAATCCAGGATCAAAAGCATTCCCACTCCGCCCGCGTCCACCACCCGGGCCGAGGTCAGGGCGTCCAGCTGGTCCTCGGTGCGGATCACGGCAGCCAGGGCACCCTCAACGGCTGCGTCCAGGGCAAGGCCCAGGGCGTGGTTGCTGTCGTCACCATTTTGTCCGGCGTCCACCGCAGCGGCGGCCCGCGCCGCTGCCTCCATCACTGAAAGCATGGTCCCCGGGACGGGGTCGCTGAGGGCTGACCACGCCCTGATCTGGGCACGGTTGAGCGCTGCGGCAAGAAGCGTGGACGTCAGCCGGGTGTGGCCCGCCAGGGGTTCAGCCGCGGCGCACAGGAACACGGAAAGCAGGGTTCCCGAGTTTCCGCGGGCCTCCTCCATCGCCGCCTGGCCGGCGGCAGCAAGGACGACGCCGACATCCAGCTGGGCAGGCTGGTCTTCAGCGGCAACAGCGGACCGGGCGGCCGCACGGACGGTCAGGTACAGGTTGGTCCCGGTGTCCCCGTCCGCCACGGGGAAGATATTGATGGCGTTGAGGCGGTCGCTGTGGTTCCCAATGACGGTCTCAGCCTTGCTCAACCACCTCTTCATCGCTTGCGCGTTGGCGGCAACCTTAGTGTGCAAAGTGATCCCATCCCCCGGCGTCCGCGGGCCGGCCCGCAATTGTGACGCTCGGGCTTTCATTGCTTTCCAGTGCTTGTACTGAGCCTATCGCAGCGAATCCGGGAGGCAGCTGAACATCAGCAGGGAATGTGGCCAGCAGGCCGTGGTCCTCCCCGCCGTTGAGCACCCACGCCACGGGATCCGTTCCCAGCAGGTCCGAGGCAGGCCGCAAGACTTCCCCCAGCACCTCCAGTTGCGCCGGATCAAGATCGAGGGTGGTGCTGCTGGCCGCGGCCATCCGCAATCCATCCCGCAACAGGCCGTCCGAGACATCGAGCATGGCTGTGGCACCGGCCGCCCGCGCTGCGGGGCCGGCACTCAGCGGTGGCCTCGGCCTGCACTGCAGGTCCAGGAACACCCGCTCACGTCCGCCCAGAGCTTCGACGGGTACGGAGGACTCCAGAAGGGCCAGGCCGGCGGCCGCATGTCCGGCCGTGCCGGCAAGCGCGAGGACGTCCCCCGGCCGCGCACCGGACCGAAGCACGGCACGGCCGCCGTGGAGGGTGCCGAGCACGGCAGCAGTGACAGAGATTTCCCGGCCGCGCCCCAGATCGCCTCCTGCCACCGAGCATCCCGCGGCCCCCAGCTCCCTGATGGCCGCCGTCAGCCCGTCCGCCAGGTCCTCCACCCAACTGGCAGGTGTCTCAGGTGGAAGGGTCAGGCTCACCACGAGGGACGTGGCGGTGGCTCCCATGGCGTTGATATCGCTCAGGTTCTGCGCCGCGGCCTTCCAGCCGACGTCGAAGCCGGTGGTCCGGTAGCCGTTGGGCCATTCCAACCGGAAATCCTGGTCCTGGACCTGCGTGTCGATGCTCACCACCGTCTTCCCGTCCGGCGCTGCAACCACGGCGGCGTCGTCCCCCGGCCCCAGCAGCGTGGCCTGGGAGTGAGACGCCGGCATGGACAGGCGGGGGAAGATCCGCGCCAGCAATTCGGCTTCGGACAGCGCACCGACGGCTGTGGGCTGGGGGTGGGCGGTTAAACAGTTCTCTGGCACGCCACTACGCTACAGCGGACCCCGGACATTGGCGGCCCCCACAGCCGGCACCGTGTCCTGGCCGGTGTGGCGGCGGCGATAGGCTTGGAGTATGCACCGCCCCCACGCTTCCCTGACCGCCCGCGCTGCCAGGACCGCACTGATCGGGGCTTTTGCGGCCCTCCCGCTCGCTGCCTGTGCGCCGGTGGTGGACGTTCCTGCTGCCAAGGATGCCGCAAACCCGGCGTGCGCCCCCATGATGGTGGCGCTGCCTGAGGCCATCGGGGACTCCGCACTTCGCAAGACGAACAGCCAGGCCACGGCCGCCTGGGGTGATCCCTCGCTGGTGGTCCTGCGCTGCGGCGTGAATGTTCCGGGACCCACCACCGACCGGTGCGTGACCGTCAACGGGATCGACTGGGTCATCAAGGAAGGCAACCCCGTGTGGACGCTCACCACCTACGGCCGGGAGCCGGCTACGGAGATCCTGATGGACCCGGACAAGATCAGCTCCGCCACGGTGCTTGCCGACCTTGCAGTTGCCGCAGCCGAGATCCCGGCCGGCAGGAACTGCGTGGGCCAGGAGGAGCTGCAGAACCTGCCGGAAAGCCAGTAGGTTCCGGCAAGCCTAACCGCCGGACACGGTCAACCACGGGGGAAGTCCGACCACCGAGGCGGCTAGCGGAGTCCGGTTTTGCGGTTCAGTGCCAAGTAGATGAGTTCATCGATCAGGTCCGCGTAGCCCAGGCCGGAGGCGGCCCACATCTGCGGGTACATGCTCTTGGGGGTAAAGCCCGGCATGGTGTTGATCTCGTTGATGATCAGCTGGCCGTCCGGTGTGTAGAAGAAGTCCACCCGGCTCAATCCCTCTGCGCCCACCGCGTCAAAAGCAGCCGCCGAGAGTTCACGCACCCTGGTGATGGCTTCCTCGGGCAGGTCTGCCGGGCAGCTGAGCGCCGCGGCGTCTTCCTCGACGTACTTCGCGTTGAAGTCGTAGAACTCGTGCGTGCCGCCTGCCACGGAGATCTCGCCGGGCATGGAGGTGCGGGGGGCATCGGTCCCCCTGCCTTCGAGCACTGCGCATTCAATCTCGCGGCCCGCAATTCCTGCCTCGATGACGAGTTTGAGGTCGTGCCGCCGTGCTTCCTCAATGGCCGCATCCAGCTCATCCAGCGAGTCCACCTTGGAGATGCCCATCGAGGATCCGGCCCTGGCGGGCTTGACGAAGACGGGGAACCCGAGCCGGTCCACCTGCTTCCGCACGGACTCCGCGTCCTTGCGCCACTGCCTGTCGGTGACGGCAATGTACGGGCCCACCTGAAGGCCGGCCGCTTCAAAGACCACCTTCATGTAGTGCTTGTCCATCCCCACAGCTGAGGCCAGGACGCCGGCTCCGACGTACCGGGTGTCCGAGAGTTCCAGGAGCCCCTGGATGGTGCCGTCCTCACCGAACGGGCCGTGCAGCAGCGGGAACACCACATCCACGGTGCCGAGCTCCTGCGGAACCTCGTTCGGGGAAGCCACGATCAGCTGGTGTTCACCGCCGATCTCGGCCAGCGTCACTGTTTTCTGTGACGGGACCACCTCAGGCAACGAGGATGCGGAGAGGGACCACTGGGCTGTGTCGTCGGCGGCAAGGACCCACTGCCCCGTCTTGGCGATTCCGATCGGGATCACCTCGTACTTGTCCTTGTTAATGGCACCAAGGACGCCGGCCGCGGTAACGCAGCTCACGGCATGCTCGCTGGACCGTCCGCCGAAAAGTACTGCCACCCGGGGCTTTGCCCCGCCGGCGGGCTCTGCTGCGGTCAGATTGTGGGACATGTTCAGTAATCGCCTTCAGGTTTCAGTTCCCGGGCCAGCAGGACGGGCCCCAGTTGGTCAACGGACAACTTGCCTGCCAGCACGGCGACGACGGCGGCTGTGATGGGCATCTCGACGCCCAGCTTTGCTGCGAGTTCGTGCACGGCCTGGCCGGATTTAATGCCTTCGGCTGTTTGGGTCATCTTCTGGCCTACTTCCTCCAGCGTCAGGCCCTGGCCGAGCAAGCGTCCGGCGGTGTGGTTCCTCGACAGGGGCGAAGAGCAGGTGGCCACGAGGTCGCCCAGGCCCGCCAGGCCCGCCATCGTTTTCGCGTCACCACCCAGCGCCAGCGCGAGGCGGGACGTCTCGGCGAGGCCGCGGGTGATGACGGAAGCTTTGGTGTTGTCCCCCATTTGCCGGCCCTCGCATATCCCTACTGCCAGCGCGATGACGTTCTTCACTATGCCGCCGATCTCCACCCCAACGACGTCCGCCGTGGTGTAGGGCCGGAAATAAGGCGCGGTGCAGCTGCGGGCAATCCAGCCGGCAGCTGCGGAATCGGTGCAGGCCACCACAGACGCGGTGGGCTCCTCACGGGCGATCTCCATCGCCAGGTTGGGACCGGATACGACGGCGATGCGCTCGGTGGGAACGCCAAGTTCCTCGCTGATGACCTCGCTCATCCGTGCGTCGGTGCCCAGTTCCAGGCCCTTCATCAGCGAAACCACCATGGCGCCGGGCACGATCATGTCCTTCCACCCGCGCAGCTGCGGCCGCAGGGACTGCGCCGGCACCGCCAGGACCACCAAGTCAGCGCCGTCGAATACCTGGCGGACCTCGGTGTAGGCGGTAATGCTGTCGGGGAGGGCGATGTCTTTCAGGTACTGGCTGTTGCGGTGGAAGGTGTTGATCTCCTCCACCACTTCACTGCGCCGGCCCCACAGCCGGATGGTGCGCGGCACACCGGCCGCCGTGGCGGCGTCGGCCAGGATCTTCGCAAATGTAGTCCCCCAGGAGCCGGCCCCGAGCACGGCAACGGAACGGGCCGATCCCCCCTGTATCCCTTCAGGAATCACCGTCCCCTCAGGAATCACCGGGCGTCCGTTCGCCGGTCTGCTGCTGCCCGCGCTCCACGAAGCGCCCGTGCTTTGACTGCTGCTGCTTGGCCGGATCCCAACGCACCGCCGGCGGCTGCTCCCCCCTCAGGTCCGCAAGGAGAGCGGTGATGGCGTCCATGATGGCGTCGGTGGCACCAGCCAGTGTGGCCTTGTCCAGGGGACGGCCGGAGAAGGCGCTGAGGTCCACGGGATCACCAACCACCACCCGGGACCGTTTGCGCGGGAAGATGTGGAACCGCTTGCCGTAGCGGGGGAAGACCTCGTGGGCGCCCCAGTGAGCGATGGGAACCACGGGAATGCCGCCCTCCAGCGCCAGTCGCGCCGCGCCCGTGTGGCCCTTCATAGGCCACAGGTCCGGGTCCCGCGTCAGGGTGCCCTCAGGGTAAATGATGATGGCGCCGCCCTCGGCGACAATCTCCTGGGCGACCTGCAGCGAGCGGTTCGCTCCCGCCGTCGAACGCTCCACCGGGACCTGCTTGGTGGCGCGCAGCAGCCAGCCCAGGGCAGGCACCTTGAAGAGGCCGGCCTTCGCCAGGAAGTGCGGTGCACGTTTGTGGTTGTACAGCATGTGGCCCACCACCAGCGGATCAATTTCGGTGCAGTGGTTGGGGGCCGCGATGAACCCGCCGGCGGGAAGCTTGTCCGTTCCCTCCCACTTCTTGTCCATCATGAGGTTCAACAGCGGCCGGGCAACCCCGGCGATGAACATAAAGGTGGCCCTGCTTTTCGCAGACTCTTTCACGTCAGTACCGCTACTTCGTGGGGGTGATGTCGAAGTCGGCGCCCAGTCCGGCCAGCTTTTCGGTGAAGCGCTCGTAGCCCCGGTTGATGATGTCGATCCCCGTCACGCGGGAGGTTCCCGTGGCGGCGAGGGCCGCGATCAGGTGGCTGAAGCCGCCGCGGAGGTCAGGGACGTCGATGTCGGTTCCCTTCAGCTGGGTGGGCCCGGAAATCACCGCGGAATGCAGGAAGTTCCGCTGGCCGAACCGGCACGGCACGCTCCCCAGGCACTCGCGGTGCACCTGGATGCTGGCCCCCATCCGGATCAGGGCGTCAGTGAAGCCGAAGCGGTTCTCGTACACGGTCTCGTGGACGATCGAAACACCTTCAGCCTGGGTCAGCGCCACCACCAGCGGCTGCTGCCAGTCGGTCATAAACCCGGGATGCACATCCGTTTCCAGGACCAGGGGGTTGAGTTTTCCGCCCTTGTGGTAGAAACGGATGCCGTCCTCGCCGATGTCCATGCCGCCGCCCACCTTGCGGTAGGTGTTCAGGAACGTCATCATGTCCCGCTGGGAGGCGCCTTCAACGAAGATGTCGCCCTTGGTCACCAGCGCTGCGGAGGCCCACGACGCCGATTCGTTGCGGTCCGAGAGGGCCCGGTGGTTGTAGCCGCCGAGGTCGCGGACGCCCTCGATGCGGATGGTCCGGTCCGTCTGGACGCTGATGATGGCGCCCATCTTCTGCAGCACGGCGATCAGGTCGATGATCTCCGGCTCCGTCGCGGCCCCGGAGAGTTCGGTGATGCCCTCGGCGCGGGTGGCGCTGAGCAGCACCTGCTCGGTGGCACCGACGGACGGGTAGGGCAGGGAAATCTTCGCCCCGTGCAGGCCCTTGGGTGCCGAGATGTGGATGCCGCCCGGCCGCTTCTCCACTACCGCACCGAACTGGCGCAGCACGTCGAGGTGGTAGTCGATGGGACGGTCGCCGATCTTGCAGCCGCCGAGATCGGGAATGAACGCTTCACCGATGGCGTGGATCAGGGGACCGCAAAGCAGGATGGGAATCCGCGAGTCGCCGGCGTGGGCATCAATGGCGGTGCTGGGCGCAGTCTTGGCAGCCTTCGGGTCCAACGTCAGGTCCCCGTTGACGGGGTCCTTGACCACGGTCACGCCGTGGAGCTGCAGGAGGGAGGTGACTACCTCCACGTCCTTGATCTCCGGAACGTTCCGCAACACGGACGGTTCGTTGCCCAGCAACGCTGCCACCATCGCCTTGGGAACGAGGTTTTTCGCTCCCCGGACGCTGACGCGGCCTGTGAGCGGGACTCCGCCGCGGATTGTCAGAACACTACTCATATACCGGTTTCCTCACGATAACTAGCCCCCAAAACCTTGCAAAGGCTCCAACCAAGCATAGGAGGTCGCGTTACCGAACCGAAATACGCCGGCGACGGCGGCAGGGCGTGGCGGACCGCCGTCGCACGGTCGGCAGGTACTTCCGCCCGCTCAGGATAGGCGTGCCGGCAGGGTTTTTGGCAGGAAGGCGGGGCGGGTGGCCTCGTAGGCAGTGATGTCCGCCTCGTGCTGGAGCGTCAGCCCGATATCGTCCAGGCCTTCGAGCAGGCGCCACCGGGTGTAGTCGTCGATGTCGAAGGGAGCAACGATGTTGCCGCACACCACGGTTTTGGACACGAGGTCCACCGTGACCTGGGTGCCGGGAGCGTTTTCGAGCTCTTTCCAGATCAGTTCGATGTCGTCCTGCGCCACCTGGGCGGCGAGCAGGCCCTGCTTGCCCGAATTGCCGCGGAAAATATCGGCGAAGCGGGAGGAGAGCACGGTTTTGAAGCCGTAGTCCTTCAGCGCCCATACCGCGTGTTCGCGGGAGGAGCCGGTGCCGAAGTCGGGGCCTGCCACCAGGACGGAACCGGCGTTGAACGGTTCCTGGTTGAGGATGAAGGAAGGGTCCTTGCGCCATGCCGAAAAAAGCGCGTCCTCGAAGCCGGTGCGGGTGATGCGCTTGAGGTAGACAGCGGGGATGATCTGGTCCGTGTCCACGTTGCTCTGGCGCAGCGGGACGCCGATTCCGGTGTGGGTGGTGAACTTTTCCATGGCGTGTCCTAGGCTGCGTCGGTACGGATGGCGGCGGATTCGGGGGCCGGATCAAGGTCCGACGGCGAACTCAGGGTCCCGCGGATGGCGGTGGCTGCTGCCACCACCGGGGACACCAGGTGGGTCCGGCCGCCCTTGCCCTGGCGCCCTTCGAAGTTGCGGTTGGAGGTGGAGGCGCAGCGCTCCCCCACTTCCAGCTGGTCCGGGTTCATGCCCAGGCACATGGAGCAGCCGGCAAAACGCCATTCGGCGCCGAAGTCCTTGAAGACCTTGTCCAGGCCCTCGGCCTCGGCTTCCAGGCGGACGCGTGCCGAGCCCGGGACCACGAGCATGCGGATGTTGGGGTCCTTCTGGCGCCCGCGGATGATGTTTGCAGCGGCACGCAGGTCTTCCATCCGGGAGTTGGTGCAGGAGCCCAGGAAGACGGTGTCCACCCGGATGTCCTTCATGGGCGTGCCGGCCTGGAGGCCCATGTACTGCAGGGCGCGCTCGGCGGCAGCCTTGGCATTCTCGTCGCCGAAGTCCTCCGGAGACGGCACGGACTCGGACAGGGAGACGCCCTGGCCGGGGTTGGTGCCCCAGGTGACGAAGGGCTCCAGCGTGTCGGCATCAAGGTCAACCTGCACGTCGAAGGTGGCGTCGTCGTCGGTACGCAGGGTGTTCCAGTACTCGACGGCGGCGTCCCAGTCAGCACCCTGCGGTGCGTGCGGACGGCCCTTCATGTATCCGTAAGTGGTCTCATCCGGCGCCACCATGCCGGCGCGGGCGCCGGCTTCGATGGACATGTTGCAGATGGTCATGCGCGCGTCCATGGACAGGGCGCGGATGGCGGAGCCGCGGTACTCAAGGACGTAGCCCTGGCCTCCGCCGGTGCCGATCTTGGCAATGACGGCCAGGATGATGTCCTTGGCGGTGACGCCTGGACGCAGCGTGCCTTCGACGTTGATGGCCATGGTCTTGAACGGCTTCAGGGACAGCGTCTGGGTGGCCATGACGTGCTCAACCTCGGAGGTTCCGATGCCCATGGCCAGCGCCCCGAAGGCACCGTGAGTGGAGGTGTGCGAGTCGCCGCAGACCACGGTCATGCCCGGCTGGGTGAGGCCCAGCTGCGGACCCACCACGTGGACGATGCCCTGCTCTGCATCCCCAAGGGAATGCAGCCGCACCCCGAACTCCGCGCAGTTGTTGCGCAGCGTCTGGATCTGCGTGCGGCTGGTCAGGTCAGCGATAGGCTTGTCGATGTCCAGCGTGGGAGTGTTGTGGTCCTCCGTGGCGATGGTCAGGTCCGGGCGGCGCAACTTGCGGCCGGCCAGGCGCAGGCCTTCGAACGCCTGCGGGGACGTGACCTCATGGACCAGGTGGAGGTCGATGAAAAGAAGGTCGGGCTGGGCATTGGCACCTTCGCCGTCGCCTTTGCGCACCACGTGCGCGTCCCAGACTTTCTCGGCCAATGTCTTTGCCATGGCCATCTCCCTTCACTGCTGTTTGGCTGATAGTTCCACTGAACCAGTACGCTCGGCACTGCGCCAGCCGAAAGATTTGCATCTCAGATATTGAGACGGCAATATCATTACATGGACAATTCTAGTGGAGTCGGTGTCATTGATAAAGCGGCCCAAGTGCTGGATGCACTTGAGGCAGGCCCCACCACCCTGGCGCAGCTGGTAGCGGCAACCGGCCTGGCCCGTCCCACTGTCCACCGCCTTGCCCTGGCACTCGTCCACCACCGGCTGGTCAGCCGCGATATCCAGGGCCGTTTCGTCCTGGGCAGCCGTCTTGTTGAACTGGCGTCGGCCGCGGGCGAGGACCGCCTGATCGCATCGGCGGGGCCGGTGCTGATGCAGCTGCGCGATGCCACCGGTGAGAGCGCACAGATCTTCCGCCGCCAGGGCGACTGGCGCGTCTGCGTTGCTTCCGCGGAGCGTCCCATCGGCCTGCGCGACACCATTCCGGTGGGAACGCAGCTGTCCATGAAGGCAGGCTCGGCCGCCCAGGTGCTGCTGGCATGGGAGGACCATGACCGCCTGCTCGAAGGGCTGCAGTCCGCCCGCTTCACGCCCACCGTCCTTGCAGGAGTACGACGGCGGGGCTGGGGCCAGAGCCTCGGCGAGCGCGAGCCGGGGGTCGCCTCAGTGTCAGCACCGGTGCGCGGACCGTCCGGCCGGGTGATTGCAGCAGTTTCCATTTCCGGTCCCATCGAGCGGCTCACCCGCCAGCCCGGCAGGCTGCACGCCGAAGTGGTCTGCAATGCCGGCCGTATCCTCACCGAGGCGTTGCGCAAAAACAACGACTGACGCAGGAACCTGTTCCTGCAGGCTTTTCCCTCGCCCGGTGCTGCGGACGCTAGGATTTCGCCATGGGCAGCTTTGCAGTGTTTCTTCGGGGCATCAACGTGGGCGGCATCAACATCAAGATGGCGGAGCTCCGGGAGGCGCTCAAGTCCGCCGGTTTTCCGGACGCCCGAACCCTGCTTGCCAGCGGAAACGTGGTGTTGACCAGCAGCCTGGACGCCACCGCAGTAAAACGGGAATGCGAGAAATGCCTCCGGGAGACCTTCGGCTATGACGCCTGGGTAGTGGTCCTGGACGCAGCCCGGGTGGCGGACCTGGTAACTGCCTGCCCCTACCCGGACGACGATAAGACCACTCACACCTACATCACGCTCTCCTCCGATAGTGGCATGCTGGACGAACTCGAAGCAGCCGGAGCCGCACTGGAGGGCGCTGAGCAAAAGCGGCTGGGCCCTGAAGCGCTGGCCTGGCTGGCCCCCGCCGGGGGAACCCTGGACAGTCCGTTCAGCAAAATCACTTCCAAGGCCAGGTTCAAGGCCTCCACCACCACCCGGAACCTGCGCACCCTCATCAAAGTCAGGGATGCCGCCGTCGGACTCTCCGCAGCCGGCTGACTGGCTGCCCGCCGGCGTCGCTCATTACTCCTATCCGGCGGCTGCCTTCAGCGCCGCATTGAACGCTGCAAGCCTGCTGACTTCGACCTCCACTGGTTCCACCACGAGTTCCTCGGCCACGGCCGCCACCGCTGCGTTAAGGCGCTTCCGTGCCCGTGCTGCCCTGGCCTTGGCGGCGGCCGCGGCTATGAACCTGCCGGTGAGGGCAAGGAAGATCCCCAGGACCACCCCGCCGGCGATCATCAGGGTGGGCACCGGCCAGCCCTCCACCCTGGGCACTTCCGGTACAGGCATTTGGAAGTAGCCAAGCGCCGCCAGGACGCCGAGCCAGCCCAGCCCGCCCAGGACTGTGAGCAGGGACAGCCATTGCACCACGTTGAATACGGTCCACCACCACGACTTACGGTTGGCCGCAAGGTCGGTAGCGGCAATCGCCTGGTCCAGTGCGTCGGGCAGCCGCTCCCTGCCCTCCCTCGCCGCGCTCCGGATGGCCGCCCGCCAGGGGCCAGGAGCGCCCGCGCTGGCGGCGTCGGCGAACTCCCGCACGGCTGCATCCGTCCTGGCACGCTCGGGCGCTCCCCCCTGCGGCAGCGAAGTCCGGTTCAGCTCCGAAGGAGCGGCGCTGCGCAGATTAAGGCGACGCAAGGGGTCCGGCCGGAACCTGGAAAGCCAGCGGGTGACGGGCCAGCCGGTCCGCTTCACTGCTTCGAGGCGATAGGACTGGCCCACTGCCCGCACAACAGCGGGGACATTCGCCGCAACAGCCAACTCGTCCGCCAGGCGCGTCTTTCCACCGGACCGGACGCCAGCCGCCTCTCCGCCACCGGATACTGTGCCCAGTTCCGCTGAGGCCCGGGTGATGTCAGCCGCCAGCCGCTGTGACTGGGCTTTGCGGTGTACCGCTACGCCGCGGATAGCGTCCCGGACTTTGTCCACCCCTGCCCCGGTGAGTGCAGAAGCCGCCAGGAGCTGGACCTTGGCGAGGCCGTCACGGGCAAGGATGGACCGGAGGGACTCCAGCACCGGCTGGACGTCCTGGGCGGGAAGGCGGTCCACCTGGTTGAGGACCACCAGGGTGACGGCCCCGTGCGAGGCCAGGCGGGCCAGGAAGTCGTTGTGGACAGCCGCATCGGCGTACTTTTGGGGATCAAGGACCCAGACCAGGACGTCGACGAGCCCCACCATCTGTTGCACCACTTCACGGTTGGCGGCCCTGGTCGAATCAAAGTCCGGCAGGTCCAGCAGGATCAAGCCGGTGGCCTCGTCAGCGAAGCCGTCCACGGCTTCAGCATGGTGCCGGTTCCGGACCTCCAGCCAGTCCAGCAGGGGTTCGCTGCCTTCCGCTCCCCACACCCCCGCCAAAGGTTCGGACGTGGTGGGACGGCGCGCTGCCGCCGTCGCGATCTCCGCTCCGCTCACAGCGTTGAACAGGGAGGACTTGCCGCTGCCGGTGGCGCCGAAGAAGCCCACCACGGTGTGGTCGGCGGACAGTGACCGCCGGGAGCTGGCCCGCTCGAGGACGTTGAGCACCTCCTGGAGCGATTCGTCGGGGAGGACGCCTTCGCCCAGTTCCCGGGCGTCGTTGAGGGCGGAGAGCCTGCGGTCCAGCCGTGAGGCATCGCGCGTGTCGCTGTGACGGCTCATGTGGTGTCCGCCAGCCGGGCCAGCGCGTTCGCGTGGGCAGCGAAGGCCTCGGCGGATCTGGCGTCCTGTTCCGGCAGCCGGGACAGGAATTTCTGCTGTTCGTCCTGCAGCAGCTGCCGGCAGCGCACGTCCAGGTCCTCCCGCGCTTTTTCGGCCATCCGCCGGACGGCGTCCTCGCCGAAAACAGCCTCCAGCAGCCGCTGTCCCACAACGGCCGTTCCCCCCGCCACGCCCACTTCGAGTCCTGTCAGTCCGGCCGTCATCGAGAACACCACGATCATCAGGGCCGCCCCCAGCCCGTTGATGCCGAAGGACAGCCAGCGGGCCTGGGTCCGCTTTCCCTGGCCTTCGGTGCGGATCATTTCCATCAGGGACTCCTGCCAGGCCCTGATTGCGGCGGCTGCGCGGTCCTCGAAGCCCGGGGATGTCCCGGAAAGGTCGTCCGTTCCCAGCAGATGGCGTCCGGCGGAGTCGTTCCGCCAGCTCTGGTCAGTGTCCTCGGCGGCATTCGCGGCTTCGTCCACGATGACGGCCTGCAGGCCCGTCTCGATGGCTGCTTCCACGCGGATGGCGGGCGGCGGTTCTCCGCGGAAGAAGGCGCCCAAACGGTCGCGGAACCGGCCAACGTTCTGTTCCAGGGTCCGGAAAAACTCTCCGGTACCCACGAAGTCCTGCCAGCGGGCCAGCACCTCGCCACGCAGCAGTGAGCCGTCCCTCGTAGCGTCGAGGATACGGCTGGCGGCACTGTTGTAGGCCGACACGGCGGCAGCTTCGAGGTTGCCTGCCGCCCGCTGCTGCTCCCGCGCCGCCTGGGCCACCGCGGCAACACGGCCGGCCAGGGCCCTGACCGTTCCGTTGAGGGTGCGGCGGGCGATCTCGGAACGGCCGGCGGCATTCGCGGCAAGGTCGCCCAGCCAGGTGCGCAGCGGCAGGACTGTGCCGGCGGGCAGCATACCAAGCGGGTCGAGAGCTGTTTCCGGAATGACGAACAGCTGTGCAGCACCCAGGCCTTCACGGTCCAGCAGTCCCCGCAGGTCCTCGCTGACCTCCGCTTCGGCACCCGGCGGCACCCTGTCCAGCACCACGGCCACCATAATGTCCCGGCCGGCCGCGTCCAGGAGCAGTTTCCAGGGAACGGCGTCGGCATAGCGGTTGGCCGTGGTGACGAAAATCCACAGGTCGGCAGCGGCGAGGAGCTGCCCGGCAAGCTTGCGGTTGTCGTCGGAGATGGAGTCGACGTCGGGGGCGTCCAGGAGTGCGATGCCTTGGGGCATGGCGGGGTCCGCTACGAGGACCAGGGAGGACATTGCTCCGGCGTCCGGGGCCGGCCCGGCGCTGGTGGCCGGCACCGGGCTGCTGGCGACATATCCGCGGATCCTGCTCAGGGTGGGCAGGACGCGCTGGCCCTCAAACCACGCTGCTTCCTGCGGATGGTGCAGCAGGATGGGCTGGCGGGTCGTGGGGCGGATGGCTCCGGACCGGGTCACCGGGTGGCCCACCAAAGCGTTCACAAGCGTTGATTTGCCCGCACCCGTGGACCCGCCGACGACGGCCAGCAGCGGGGCGTCCAGGCTGCGGTACCGCGGGAGGATGTAGTCGTCGAGCTGGGCTACGGCGCTGGCGGCGTCGCGCCTGGCTTGTTCCGCCTCGGGCAAGGCCAGCGGCAGCGAGGCAGCGGCGAGGTCATCCCGGACCTCTTCCAGCAGGGCCACAGCCGCCATCGCCTGCGCTGGCTGTGCATCGCGCGGCAGTTCCTGCTCGTTCCGCTCGTTCCGGGAGGTCACAGGAACATCATGCCAGTTCAGGGCAGCCTGGTCCCGTTTCAACGCCCCATCACCTCCTGCAGCCTCCCCTCCTTCCGGACGCGCGCTCACTTATGGTCCTGATTGGAAGAACGCGCGCTCACTTGCGGTCCCCATCGGGTCGACGCTCGCTCACTCCAGCCAGATGTGCCAGCGGGCGGTGAGCGAGCGTTCCCCGGAACCCGGCATCAAGTGAGCGAGGGTTGCCCGGAACCCGGCACCAAGTGAGCGCGCGTTGCCAAAATCGTGGCAGGAGGTGATGGGGCGATCGGGGTTGGGCCAGTAGGAGTAAATTCCGTGAAAGGAGGGCCGGCACCGGATGTCGTGCGAAACGAAAAACGGCCCCGGGCGTTTGCCCGGGACCGTTTCATTGGTGACCCCAGCGGGATTCGAACCCGCGTTACCGCCGTGAGAGGGCGGCGTACTAGGCCGCTATACGATGGGGCCGTGTACTTTTCCATATTTCTAACCAACGTTTCCGCTGGTCAAGCTCAGTGATTGTTTCATACACTTCGCTGTGGTTTCAAATCGGCGGACCGTCTGAAACCGGCTGTTGTACCGCCCGAAAGCGGGCTCTCAACAGAGCTGGGATACCAGGACTCGAACCTAGAATGACGGTACCAGAAACCGTAGTGTTGCCAATTACACCATATCCCAATGATACTTTCGGGCCGGTTTTCAGGGCTTTTACCCTGCTCCGTGCCCCTCAGCACGAGAAATTACTTTACCCGAAGCTTCCGGCTCGCACAAATCGGCTCGCCCCGGCCAGTGGAACGTGTGCGGGCCGCCGTCTCCAGCGGCCCGCGCAACCAACTCCTAGGCGATCAATTCCTGGAGCGAAGCCACCGAGTTGCCCTCGAATTCCTGCACGCGCTCCCCCGCCCGGTTGAGCCAGACGCCAAGCAGGCCGGCCGCCGTCGAGCCTTCCGCATCGAGCAGGCGGTTGTCGCCCACATACAACGTGTGGGCAGGGTCCGTGCCCAGCAGCCGGACCCCTTCGAGGTAGATGGCCGGGTCCGGTTTGGCCACTCCCAAAGTGTCTGTTCCCACAAGGCGGCGGACGCGTTCAAGTCCTGCCCCGTCCAGCTTGGCGCGCTGGTAATCGTGGACGTTGTTGCTGACCGCGCCGTAGGGGATGCCCACCCGGTCGAGCTTGTCCAGCAGCGGCATCACGTCGGGAAAGGGCTTCACGTAGGCGGGCTGCTTCTCCATGTACGCATTGAGCCACTGGTGGGATTGCTCACCTTCCCCCAGCTCAACCCCGAAGTGTCCCAGCGCAGCGCGGCCGCGGAGCAGGCGCTGCTCGTTGAACGTCAGCTCGCCGGCCAGGTACCGGTCGTAGTAGTGCGTGGTCTCGTGGGTGAAAATACGCCCGAACCGCTCCCACCCGGCCTGGTCAAGGCCGGGCAGGAGATGTTCGCTGACCTCCCGCAGGGCGGTGGTCATCGAATATTCGAGGTCAACCAGGGTGTCGTCGATGTCGAAAAGCACCCCGCGGACCGCGCCGAAGGGCGTCACCAGGACGGCGCCCTCTGCCTGGCTGGGAGCAGTCATCAGCCGCGGAAGCTCTTGAGCCGGCGGAGGGAGGACTCCTTGCCGAGGATCACCATGGACTCAAACAGCGGAGGCGAGATGCGGCGGCCGGAAACGGCAGTGCGCACCGGCCCGAAGGCCAGGCGGGGCTTGATGCCCAGGTCCTCGACCAGGGCCTGCTTCAGCGCCGCCTGGATGTTGTCCGGAGTCCAGTCCTCAACCGGTTCAAGGGCAGCGATGGCGGCGTCCAGGACCTCCGTCAGGTTCTCCGGCAGTCCCTTGAGGGCGTCAGCGGCGACGTCGATGGCGTCGTCTGCCTTGAAGAGGAAGGCCAGCATCTCGGGCGCCTCGCCCAGCAGGGTGATGCGTTCCTGGATCAGGGGCGCCGCTTCGGTGAGGATCTGCTCTTCGCGGTCCGTCAGGATTTCGCCCACGAGATCGGCGGCGCGCAGGTACGGCGCCAGCCGCTCCCGGAAAACCTCAGGTGCCAGCATCCGGACGTGCGTTCCGTTGATGGCTTCGGCCTTCTTGAGGTCGAAGCGTGCCGGGTTGCCCAGCACGTCGTGGATATCGAAATGCTCCACCAGCTGCTCAACAGTAAAGATGTCCTCGTCTGCGCTCAGGGACCAGCCCAGCAGGGAGAGGTAGTTCAGCAGGCCTTCGGGGATGAAGCCGCGCTCCCGGTGCAGGAACAGGCTTGATTCGGGATCACGCTTGGAGAGCTTCTTGTTGCCCTGGCCCATGACGTACGGCAGGTGGCCGAACTCGGGCATGTACTGTGCCACGCCCACGGCGTAGAGGGCGCGGTACAGAGCGATCTGCCGGGGGGTGGAGCTGAGCAGGTCCTCGCCGCGGAGCACATGGGTGATCCCCATGAGGGCATCGTCCACGGGGTTGACCAGGGTGTACAGCGGAGCACCATTGGCACGGACCACTGCAAAGTCGGGCACGGATCCGGCGCGGAAAGTGATGTCGCCGCGTACCAGATCGGTGAAGGTGATGTCCTCGTCCGGCATGCGGAGGCGCAGGACAGCCTCACGGCCTTCGGCCTTGTACTGGGCGAGCTGCTCGTCCGTCAGGTGGCGGTCAAAGCCGTCGTAGCCCAGCTTTGGATCGCGTCCCGCGGCACGGTGGCGGGCCTCGATCTCGTCCGGGGTGGAATAGGACTCGTAAATGAATCCGCCCTCGCGCAGTTTGGCGATCACGTCCTGGTAGATGCCGCTGCGCTGCGACTGCCGGTAGGGCTCGTGCGGGCCGCCCACCTCCACGCCTTCGTCCCAGTCGATGCCCAGCCACTTCAGGGCATCGAGCAGCTGGTGGTAGCTTTCCTCGCTGTCACGGGCTGCATCGGTGTCCTCGATCCGGAACACCATGGTGCCTTTGGTGTGGCGGGCGTAGGCCCAGTTGAAGAGGGCGGTACGGATCAGCCCCACGTGCGGGGTGCCGGTGGGCGAAGGGCAGAAGCGCACCCGTACGGGGGTCTCGGCGGTGACGGGCGGGATGGAGGCAGCATTCGACGCAGAAGCAGTAGTCATAGTGGCTTCAACTTTACCGTCTGCCGCCTGCCCGCCACCGTGGCTGGGGTCAGCGGCGGACGATGGGGTTGGACAAGCGGCCGATCCCCTCGATCTCCACCTCAATGCGGTCACCGGCGCTGACCAGGCCAACCCCGGCCGGCGTCCCGGTCATGATGACATCGCCGGGCAGGAGGGTGAACGCCTGGGAGACAACGGACACCAGTTCCCGCACGCCCCTGATCATCTGGCTGGTGCTGCCGTCCTGCCGCAGCTCACCGTTGAGCCGGGCCTGGATCTGCACGTCCTCGGGATCGAGTTCCGTCTCGATCCACGGTCCCAGCGGCGCGGAGGTATCAAAGCCTTTGGCGCGCGTCCACTGGAGGTCGCTTTTCTGGACGTCCCGTGCGGTGAGATCGTTGCCGCACGTGTAGCCGAAGATGACATCGTCAACGCGCTCCTCGGGCACATCCTTGCAGATCCGGCCGATTACCACGCACAGTTCCGCTTCGAAGGAGACTTCCTCGGAGAACTCCGGGAGTACCACGGGATCGTTGGGGCCCACCACGGCGGTGTTGGGCTTCAGGAAGAGGAGCGGCTGGGCGGGAACTTCGTTGCCGAGCTCGTGCGCGTGCTCCACGAAGTTGCGGCCTACACCCACCACCTTGCTGCGGGGAATGATGGGCGCGAGCAGCCGGACGTCGTCCAGCTTGTGACGGACAGAGGTGCGCTCCACCCCGTTGAAGAAGGGGTCTCCATGGATAACAGTGATGACTTCACTGCCGGGGTCACCTTCGACAACGCCGTAGAGGGGATCAGAATCAACGACAAACCTGGCAATACGCATGGCTCCTACCCTACCGTCTTGCCCGGCGCCGGCCGGGCGCCGCTACTGCCGCGCGGCTTCACCGCGGAGGTACTCAAGCTGAGCCGCAACCGATGTCTCAGCGGCCCGCCGGACGGAAGGGTCGACGTCGGAATAGACGGCGTCAGCGATGTCGCCAACGGCTGCGTCCCCGCCCAGGCGCTCCAGGACGGCACGGACCTGCGCCAGCCGTTCGAGGCGATGGGTGCGGTATGCCTGCGTGATGCCCTGCAGGGACGGCAGGACCGGTCCGTGAGCCGGAAGGACGGTGGCATGCCCCAGCGTTTCCAGCCGGTCCAACGATGCGAGGTAGTCCGCGAGGGTTCCGTCAGGGTAATCCAGCACGGTCGTGCCGCGGCCGAGGATGGTATCCCCGGAAAGGACGGACCCGTCCTGGCCGTCGCCGGGGAGATGGAAGCATACGGAATCGGAGGTGTGGCCCGGCGTGGCCACAACCCTGACCTCGAGGCCGCCTGCGGAAAGTACCTCGCCGTCCTGCAGCACGGCGCCGCTTCCGTGGCAGTGGGCAGGATCGGCGGCACGGACAGGAGCCCCCGTGAGCTGGTGCAGCCGCGCCGAACCGGCGGTGTGGTCGGCGTGGCGGTGGGTGATAAGGATGAGTTCCACTGGCGCTGCACCGGCCAGCGCCCGGAGGTGAGCCTCGTCCAGCGGCCCCGGGTCCACCACCACGGCACCGGCGGATCCGGGCGCCTGCAGGATGTACGAGTTGGTTCCCTCCAGGCTCATGGGTCCGGGGTTGGGGGCCAGGAAGAACTGCGTGAGGGCCGAGCTGCGTGCAAGGACGGGGCCGGAAGCTGAAGTCACCATCCCATCTTTGCAGTCCGGCGGAATAAGCGGGACCCTGCGGCGGGTTGTGGCCTACAGATCAGCATTCCCTACCGAGAGCACCGCCATCATGAGCACAGCACCCACTCCCGCCTTGTCAGACCTCCTCGCCGGTGCTGCCGCCGCAGGAAACGACCACGCAGGAACCGAGAAGAGCACCGGCCTCCGGCACATCCACAACCACGCCACCGGCTCCGTGGTGTGGTTCCCCACATGGCAGGCATTCCGCCGTACAGGAGACTGGGCCGTGGCGGTGGCGGAACAGGAAGCCGTGCTGGCCAGGGCCAGCGAAGAGGGGACGTCAGTTGCAGAGGCAGCCGCCGCACACCTGGAGCAGCAGCGCGGGATCCTGCTTGAGAGGGCTGCCGTGTCCGCCGACCCGAACGCGTTTGTGGAAGCCAACCTGGTGCCGCACCTGACCGAAACCTGGGCGATAGCCGAGGCCGTGGCCCGGACCTCCGGCGAACAACTTCCTGAAGGCACTCCCCCGGCCGGGTTTGCCTCGTATCCCTATGAGCTGTATACCCAGGACGGCGCAGTTTTCGCCACCACCCTGTGGAACGACCTCCTTGATGCCCGACGACGGCGGGCGCTGGAGGAGGAAGCTGCCAGGAAGGCCCTGAAGCCCGTTTCCCGCAAGGCACTGAAGAATGCCGCACGGAAGGCTGCCCGGCGCTGATCATCCCCGTTGAGCAGCGAACGGCGCCTGCCGGGGATGAGCCCGGCAGGCGCCGTCGTAATTTGGCAGTCAGGAATAAGCCGGACTAGGCGAGGCGGGTAAGCCAGCCGTGGGTATCGGGCACCGAACCGGTCTGGATGCCGAGCAGCTGCTCGCGGATGGCCATGGTGGTCTCCCCTGCCTTGGCATCTTCTGAGCCGATGAATTCGGTGGCGTCCTTCAGGACACCGATGGGCGTGATGACTGCCGCCGTGCCGCAGGCGAAGACTTCTGCGATGTCGCCGGAGGCAACGCCGTCGCGCCACTCATCGAGGGTGATCTTCCGCTCGGTGACTTCGCGGCCCATGTCCTTGGCCACCTGGATGACGGACATCCGGGTGACGCCTTCCAGGATGGTGCCGGTCAGCGCGGGCGTGACCAGCGAGCCGTCCTTCATGACGAAGAAGACGTTCATGCCGCCCAGTTCTTCAACGGCGTCGTCGTTGAAGTGGTCCAGGAAGAGGACCTGCTTGCAGCCGTTGGCTTCAGCTTCCTGCTGGGCGATGAGCGACGCGGCGTAGTTCCCGCCACATTTGGCATCGCCGGTTCCGCCGCGGCCGGCGCGGGCGTACTCGCGCGAGATCCAGATGGAGACGGGCTTCAGTTCGCCGCCGAAGTAGTTGCCTGCCGGCGAAGCGATCACCCGGAAGGAGACCTCGCGGGCCGCACGGACGCCCAGGAACGCTTCGGTGGCGATCATAAACGGCCGAAGGTACAGCGCTTCGCCGTCGCCGCTGGGAACCCATTCCTTGTCGGCTGCCACCAGTTCGCGGATGGCGCCGAGGAAGTACTCGGCAGGCAGTTCGGGCAGGGCAAGCCTGCGGGCGGACTTGTTCAGGCGCGCGGCGTTGGCCTCGGGCCGGAAGGTCCAGATGGAACCGTCGGCGTGGCGGTAGGCCTTGAGCCCCTCGAAGATCTCCTGGCCGTAGTGGAAAACAGCGGCCGACGGATCGAGGACGATCGGCCCGTACGCTTCAATCCGGGCGTTGTGCCAGCCGCCGCTGCCGTTCTCGTCAACGCTGTAGTCGACGATGGCGGTGTGGTCGGTGAAGTAGTTGCCGAATCCCGGGTTTGCCAGGATGGCTGCACGCTCTTCAGCAGACTTCGGGGTGGCCGAGGGTTGCTGGCTAAAGTCGACGCCGTGGGCAGTCTGAGTCATGGTTCCTCCACGATCGGCCGCCTCGGCTCAGCGTTGAACGGCAAGGCGGCATTTGGTGATTCGAGACAAGCTTACGCCCGTTGCCGGCACGCCCCGCGCGGCTAGAGGCCTGCGGCGATGGCGTCGCCGATGGCACTGGTGCTGCGGGCACCGCCGTCGCGCTTTTCGACGTCGGCAACTACTGCTGCCTCGATCCGGCGGGCCGCTGCGGTGTAGCCGAGGTGGTCCAGCAGGAGTGCTGCGGACAGGATGGCGGCGGTGGGGTCGGCCTTGCCCTGTCCGGCGATGTCCGGAGCTGAACCGTGGACCGGTTCGAACATGGACGGCGCGGTGCGGTCCATGTTGATGTTCCCCGAAGCGGCCAGGCCGATGCCGCCGGTGATCGCTGCGGCGAGGTCGGTGAGGATGTCGCCAAAGAGGTTGTCGGTGACGATCACGTCGAAGCGGGACGGGTCGGTAACCATAAAGATGGTGGCAGCGTCCACGTGCAGGTAGTCGTGGGTGACTTCCGGGAACTCCTGGGCCACTGCTTCGACCGTCCGCTTCCAGAGGTGTCCTGCGTAGACAAGGACGTTGTGCTTGTGGACGAGGGTCACATGCTTGCGTTCCCGGGCGCTGGCGCGGCGGAAGGCATCGCGGACCACGCGCTCCACACCGTGCGCCGTGTTCAGCGAAACTTCGGTGGCCACCTCGTGAGGCGTGCCGGCGCGAAGGGTGCCGCCGTTTCCGACGTAAGGGCCTTCGGTTCCTTCGCGCACCACGATGAAGTCGATGGTGCCGGGGTTGGCCAGCGGGCTCCCCACCGTTCCGTAGAGCCGTGACGGGCGGAGGTTGACGTAGTGGTCGAGGCTGAAGCGGAGCTTGAGCAGCATCTCGCGCTCGATGATGCCGGACGGGATGCGCGTATCGCCGGGGGCTGCCCCCACGGCGCCGAACAGGATGGCGTCCCGGGTGCGCAGGTCCGCAAGGACATGGTCCGGCAGCGTTTCGCCGGTGGCCAGCCAGTGCTCAGCGCCGAGCTTGTAGTGGGTCTGCTTGAGCTCAACGCCCTCTGCGGCCACGGCCTTCTCCAGCACCTTCAGTGCCTCCGCAATGACCTCAGGGCCAATGCCGTCGCCGGGGATAACTGCAAGATCGATGGAGGATGCGCTCATAGTTTCAGGGTAGCCAAGTCATCCAGATGCTGGTCAAGCCGTCTCATTATTCGAACAGATGGGCGGTACTCCTCGGGAAGGAACGGCAACGCTCCCACACCTTCGCTGCGAAAGGTGAGAGAGCGTTGCCGGAAAACCTGCAGAAAGTGAGAGAGCGTCAGGCCCCGGCGGGCTCCTCATACTTGGGGAACACCGGTGCTGGTGCCGGCAAATCGATCCCGGCCGCGATGGGCGTACCAATGGCGGCGAACTGCCGGGCCTGCCCTTCCGGCTGGCCCAGTGCGTCCAGGAGTTTGGACGTGGCGTTCGGCATCACCGGCTGGGCCAGGATGGCCACGATACGCAGGACTTCCAGCGTCACGTACAGGACGGTGTTCATGCGTTCGACGTCGGTCTTCCGCAGCACCCAGGGAGCCTGCTCGGCGAAGTAGGCGTTGGTGTCACCCAGCACGCCCCAAATGGCTTCAAGGGCGCGGCTGAATTCCTGCTTGTCAAAAGCGGCCCGGGCCGCTTGGAGCAGGCCCCCGGCCTGGGCAAGGATCGCTTCGTCCGCGGCAGTGAACGCACCGGGTACGGGCACCTGGGCCCCGCAGTTCTTCGCCACCATGGACAGCGAACGCTGGGCCAGGTTGCCGAAGTTGTTGGCCAGGTCGGCGTTCATCCGGCCGACGATCGCCTCATGGTTGTAGCTGCCGTCAGCCCCGAACGGAACCTCGCGCAGGAAGAAGAACCGCACCTGGTCAAGCCCGTACTGTGCCACGAAGTCGGCGGGGGCCACCACGTTGCCCAGCGACTTGGACATCTTGACGCCGTTGTTCTGCAGGAACCCGTGGATCATCACCCGTTTGGGCAGCTCCAGCCCCGCACTCATCAGGAAGGCGGGCCAGTAGATGGCGTGGAAGCGCGAGATGTCCTTGCCGATGACGTGGACGTCGGCCGGCCAGAACTTCCGGAACTTCTCCGAATCCACGTCCGGGTAGCCCACACCGGTGAGGTAGTTGGTCAGGGCGTCCACCCAGACGTACATCACGTGCTTGTCGTTGCCCGGGACCGGGACGCCCCAGTCAAATGTGGTGCGGCTGATGGACAGGTCCTCCAGGCCGCGCTTGACGAAGCTGATGACCTCGTTGAAGCGGTATTGCGGGGCGCCGAACTCCGGCTGTGCCTCATAGAGCGCAAGGAGCTTGTCCTGGTAGGCCGAAAGGCGGAAGAAGTAGCTCTCCTCAGCCGTCCAGGTCACCTCGGTGTCCGTTTCCTTGGAGTAGCGCACGCCATCGTCCTTGACCACGGTGTCGTCTTCGCCGTAGAACGCTTCGTCCCGGACGGAGTACCAGCCCTCGTATTTGGAGAGGTAGATGTCCCCGTTGGCTTCCATCTTCTTCCAGATGGCCTGCGAAGCGGCGTAGTGGTCCTGGTCCGTGGTGCGGATGAAGCGGTCGTAGGTGATGCCGAGGGCTGAATGCGCGCCTTTGTAGACCTCGGCATTCCGGTCCACCAGTTCCTTGGGCGTGATGCCTTCCTTTTCCGCGGTCTGGGCGATCTTCATCCCGTGCTCGTCGGTACCGGTCAGGAACATCACGTCGTAGCCGTCCAGCCGCTTGAAGCGTGCCATGGCATCGGTGGCTATGTACTCGTAGGCGTGGCCGATGTGGGGCACGCCGTTGGGGTAGGTGATGGCCGTGGTGATATAGAACGGCGTTTTCTCTGAAGCAGTCACGGGAGGACGTTACCTTCGGTGCGGAGGGACAGGCTAGATCAGTTCAGTCAGGGTATCGCTGAGCCGGACGAGTTCGTGGTCGTGCGAGGCAACGAGTACTGCGATGCCATCGGACGTGGTGTCCTTCAGGATGCTGATGATGCGGTTGGCAGAGGCGCGGTCAAGGCTCGCCGTGGGTTCGTCCACAACAAGGACCCGGGTGCCGAGGATCAGGGCCCGGGCGATCGCAACACGCTGGCGTTCGCCGCCGGACAGCTGGGCGGGGCGGTGCCGCATGCGGCGGCCCAGGCCCACCAGGTCCAGCAGGTCCTTGGCCATGTCCCGGCGCTGGTCCACTTCGCCGTCGGGAACCGCGGGCAGCAGCACGTTCTCCAGGGCGCTCATGCCGTCGATCAGGGCACCGCCCTGGTCCACGTACCCGATGAGGGCACGACGGCGGTCGGCGATTTCGTCGTCGCCCATGGTTTCGAGGGAGTCGCCTTCCCAGAAAACGCGGCCCGACGTCGGCAGGGTCAGTCCGGCGCTGACGGTCAGGATGCTGGTCTTGCCCGAGCCGCTTCGGCCGGCGACGCAGTGCATCTCGCCGGCGTGCAGCGTCAGGTCGAAACCTTCCACCACGCTGACGGCTTCGGCTCCGCCTTTCCCGCCGCCGTAGCGGATGGTGATGTCGCTCAGTTCCAGCGGCGTCTCATGGTCAGCGGCCTTGACGATGGTGTTGGCGCGCGTCTGCAGGGGGACGTCGCCGGAGCCGGACCGGCGGCTCCGCTGGACATTCGTCTGGTTTGTCATTGGACCACTTTCGTTGCAATCGGTATCCAGCAAAGTACAGCTACCAGCCCGGCCACGCCTGCCCACAGGGCGGCGTAGGGGGCGAGCAGCAGGCCGATGCCGAGGGCGCCCAGCACGCCCAGCGGCAGGGCCACGGTTCCCACCAGCGCATTCTCGAACAACCGGACCTGGCGGAGCATGTCCGGGTTCCAGCCCATGGCTTCGAGGATGCCCAGGTACTGGCGCTTGGCGTTGAGTTCAAAACGTCCGGTGACCAGGGTGAGCACCAGTCCCACCACCACGCCGGAGAGCGCCAGGAGGATGCTCGGCAGGGCCACGCTGGCAGCTGCGAGGCCGCTCAGGGCGCTGGCGCCGGCCGCCCGGGGAATGTCGATCAGCAGCGCGATGAGCCCGCCCACTGCGGCGCCGAAGACGCCAACAGCAACAGCGAGGGACAGCGTGTTGAACTTGTTGGTGCCGAGCTGCCGGTTCGCGAAGGTCAGCGGCGAGTCCACCGGGATGAGCCGTTCGTCGTGCTGCGGCTCCTGGTCGATGACGTCCCTGTGGCGCAGCTGCTGGGCGGCGAAGAATGCCGCGGCGGCGTACAGCACCAGGACGGAGACGGAGACCAGGGCGGTGGCCAGGCTCCAGCTGACCAGGCTCAGGACCAGGCCGGCCACGGCGAGCAGGACAGCGCCCACTCCGAATTCCTCAAGGACCCAGCTGCGGATCCGGCGTTGGGTCCAGCCCATCGCACGGAGGGTACCGGCCTCGGACCGGCGTTTGCGGATGTAGCTCACGGTGGAGGCGCCGGTCAGGAGCGCGGCTCCGCACAGCGTGAGGAAGAGCAGCGTGACGTTCGTTCCGGACAGGGACCCCGTCACGGCGTCGGCTGCGTTCTGCCGGACCCAGGACTGCTGGACCGTGCCCAGGGCCGATTCCTTGCCGGCGCCGTCCTTGGAGTAGCCGGGAACGAAAATGCTTGCGTCTTCACGGGCGGAGCCGGCCACGATGGTGGCTTCCAGGCCCATGCTGCGGATCTCGGCGGCGAGTTTTTCAACCTCGGGCTGGGCCTCCTTCCAGCTTCCGGGGGCGTCGGCGCGGACACGAACGGCATCGATCACGGCTGCGTTCTGTGTGTAGCCGCGGGCAGCAGCGAGTCCGTAGTAGTCGGTGATGGCGCCGGCGGACTGGCTGGCGAGCCCGGTGGCGCTCAGGGACGGCTTCAGTTCTGCGGCCGCAACATCCTTGCCCTCGGCGTCCTTGACCAGGCTGAACGGAGTGGGGTCATAGCCGCCCAGCGGAAGCCTGTTGACGTCACCGGCCGCCTTCGCCACAGCGGACGGGTCGAAGGTGCCGTACACCATGGCCAGCGGGGCTGAGACCTTCTTCTCGCCGGTCTCCAGGTTTTCGCGGTAGGACCGCTCATCCACGGGTTCGCGCTGGGTCTGGTCCACCGGGGTGCCGTTGGCGCTCTTTTCGGGCAGCCGGTTCACAGTGACCCATTCGCCGGGTACCGCGGCCTTGTCCACGGCGCCATTTGCCGCGGTTTTACCGTCGGTGTACTGCGGGGCCGCGGCAAAGTCGGTGCTCCACTGGGCGGGCGTGTAGAGGCCCTGGTTGAAGTTGCCGGTGGCACCCAGGAGGGAGGTGTGGTCTGTGGATCCGGGCCAGGAAAGGACGAACGGGTCCTTCGAGACGAAAGGCAGGTAGTCCTGTCCGAGGGACCTGGAAACTGTCCCGACGTCCTTGACCACCTTGCCGGCGTCGTCGATTTCCTCGATCTTGACGTTGTACTTCAGGTCCAGGGACGTACCCGAGCGGACCACCAGGGGTATGGCCTGGGAGTCGGCGGTGAGCTGGCCGGTGCGCTTGGCCTGCTGGTACTGGGTCATCAGCGGTGCCCAGTATTTGAGCTTCACGCCCAGGAAGTCAGGACCTTCCTCCAGCTGGTCCAGCCCGATGCCGTTGGTGAAAAGGCCTTCCAGGTACCGGCCGACAGCGCCGGCGTTGCGGGCGTCGGCGGGCGGGGCCTTTTCCAGCGGGGAAAGGAAGTCCCCGGCGGATCCGAGCAGGGCGCGCTCGGCGGCAGGGTCGACGGCGACCACTGACTCCGTCACTTCCGGGGCAAGTGGGAGTGACACGGACAGGTTGAACAGGTTGTGTTCGGAACCGCCGGCGGGCGCGGCGAACTTGATTCCCGTTTCGCCTTCGGGGGCGGCGATCCGGATGCTGCTTCCCCCGGCGGCCTGTTCCTCAACGAGCCTGGCTTTGCCCAGGGTGCCTTCGGCGCTGGACTTGAACAGGGTCTGCTCGGAAACACCGTCGGAGCTTACGGCGCTGGCGGTGAGGCGGTACTTCTTCGCCTGGTCGCTGAGCACGGACTCCGCTGCCGGCCACTGGGCGGGAGCGGTGGCACCTGCGGCCTGGTCCGCCGTCGCGGTCCCTGCCAGCCCGGCGTTGTAGCCCAGGTAATCCATGGCATCCAGCCGCGGGGCCTCAAGGTTCTGTGTCACGCGGGACACCAGGCTGATGGGCGCTGCCACGGAGGTACCGGACAACTTCCGGATGGCCTCCAGCTGTTCGAAGCTGATGCCGCCGGTTCCGTTAGCGATTTCCGGCTGCAGCATCGCACCGGAGGGCGCCTTGGCCTGGACCAGGACATCGTAAAGGCCCCGGGAATTTTCATTCACGGTCCGGCTGAGCGCCGCCTGCGATTGACTTTGGACGATGACCGACAAGCACATGGCTGCGATCAAGATGGCCGCGGTCAACAGCAGCACCCTGCTTCTGATGAACCTCTGGACGGCGTTCATTGAACTCCCTGAAACCTGGATTGCGTGCGCACATTCGTGTCCGCGCGGCGGACGTGGACGATTACGGACGGATGTGCAAAAGGTATTGGCCGGCCTGCCGGCATGGTCCCAAGAGGACCCAGCCATTGTAAGCAGACCGGCCAATCATACGTGGCCCCGCCCGGACGCGCCGAGCGGAAGCCGACGCTACGGCGTTTCCCCTGGAATCAGTCCTCCAGGTCCACTTCCCGGACCATCTCGGCGCCGATGCCCGCCTTGATGGCGTCCAGGACCTGCTGGGGCACGGAGCTGTCGATGGTCAGCAGCGCGAGGACCTGGCCGCCCTGGTCGTGGCGTGCCACCTGCATGCCGGCGATGTTGATGTTGTTCATGCCCAGGATGTGGCCGATGGTGCCGATCACGCCGGGACGGTCGGTGTACGCCACCACCACAAGGTGCTCGCTGATGGGGATTTCAACCTCGAAACCGTTGATGCCCACCAGCTTTTCGATCTGCTTGGGTCCGGTCAGGGTTCCGGCCACGGAGATCTGGCTGCCGTCGCTGAGCGCCCCGCGCAGGGTCAGGACGTTGCGGTAGGACTCGGTCTCCGGGGTGGTGATCAGGCGGACGTTGATGCCGCGCTGCTCGGCGATGACCGGGGCGTTGACGTAGGAGACCTGTTCGGTCACGATGTCGGCGAAGATGCCCTTCAGTGCTGCCAGCTCGAGGACCTTGACGTCGAGGGAGGAGATCTCGCCGGCCACCTCCACGTCGAACTGCGTCAGGGAGTCGTGGGTGAGGGCGGTGAAGATGCGGCCCAGCTTCTCGATCAGCGGGATGCCCGGGCGGACGTCCGGGGCGATGACGCCGCCGGCGACGTTGACCGCGTCCGGAACCAGCTCGCCTGCCAGGGCGAGGCGGACCGACTTGGCTACGGAGACGCCCGCCTTCTCCTGGGCTTCGTCCGTGGATGCGCCGAGGTGCGGGGTGACCACAACGTTGTCCAGCTTGAAGAACGGCAGGTCCGTGCTGGGCTCCTTGGCGAAGACGTCCACGCCGGCGCCGGCGATTTCACCGTCCTGCAGGGCGGTGAAGAGGGCTTCCTCATCCACCAGGCCGCCGCGGGCAACGTTCACCACATAGGCGGTGTTCTTCATCTTCTTGAACGCGTCAGCGCCCAGCATGCCCACCGTCTCGGGGGTCTTGGGCATGTGGATAGTGATGAAGTCGGACTGGGCCAGGAGCTCGTCCAGGGTGACCAGCTGTACGCCGAGCTGCGCTGCGCGGGCGGAGGTGATGTAGGGATCGTAGGCGAGGATCTTGGTGTCGAAGCCCTTCAGGCGGGCTGCCACCAGGGCGCCGATGCGGCCCAGGCCGATGATGCCGATCTTCTTTTCGAACAGTTCGATGCCGGTGTACTTCGAGCGCTTCCATTCGCCGTCCTTAAGCGCGGCGCTGGCCTGCGGAATATGACGCGCGAGGCTGAGGATGTGGCCTACGGTGAGCTCGGCTGCGGAGACGATATTGGACGTGGGGGCGTTGACCACCATCACGCCGGCCTGGGTGGCGGCCTTGATATCCACATTGTCCAGGCCCACGCCGGCGCGGGCGATGACCTTCAGGTTCTTCGCCGCGGCGATGGCCTCGGCGTCCACCTGGGTGGCAGACCGGACCAGTATCGCGTCAACGTCACCGATGGCAGAGAGCAGCTGGGAGCGGTCAGCGCCGTCGGTTTGGCGGATTTCGAAGTCCGGGCCGAGGGCCTCAATGGTGGCGGGGGAAAGTTCTTCGGCGAGCAGTACTACGGGTTTTGACACGGCTGATCCTCTGCGTTGCAGTCCTGGGGATGGAACAAGTCTAGGCCGACGGAAAGGCCGGGCTCACATTGTTAAGTGTGAACCCGGCCTCACGTTGCCCATTGGATAGGTTAGGAACCTTTAGCGGGCGGCAGAGCCTTCAACGTAGTCCACGTCCTGCTGCTGCCAGGAGAACAGGGAGCGCAGTTCGCGCCCGACAGCCTCGATGGGGTGCTGCTCGGCCTTGGCACGCAGTTCCTTGAACTCCACGCCGCCGTTGTCCTGGTCTTCGATGAAGCGCTTGGCGAAGGCACCGGACTGGATGTCGGCGAGGACAGCCTGCATGTTTTCCTTCACCGCGGGGGTGATGACGCGCGGGCCGGAGACGTAGTCGCCGTACTCGGCGGTGTCGGAAACGCTCCAGCGCTGCTTGGCGATGCCGCCTTCCCACATGAGGTCAACGATGAGCTTGAGCTCGTGGAGCACCTCGAAGTAGGCGATCTGCGGCTGGTAGCCGGCTTCGGTCAGGGTTTCGAAGCCGTACTGGACCAGCTGGGACACACCGCCGCAGAGGACAGCCTGCTCGCCGAAGAGGTCGGTTTCAGTCTCTTCGGTGAAGGTGGTCTTGATAACGCCGGCGCGGGTGCCGCCGATGGCCTTGGCGTAGGACTTCGCCAGTTCCCAGGCGGCGCCGGAAGCGTCCTGCTCGACGGCGATGATGTCCGGGATGCCACGGCCGGCTTCGAATTCGCGGCGGACGGTGTGGCCGGGTGCCTTCGGGGCAACGAGGATGACGTCAACGCCCTCCGGTGCCTGGATGTAGCCGAAGCGGATGTTGAAGCCGTGGGCGAAAGCAAGGGCCTTGCCCGGCTTCAGCTTGTCCTTGATGGAGTCGTTGTAGATCGAGCGCTGGTGCTGGTCCGGCGCCAGGATCATGATGACGTCTGCCCATTCGGCGGCGTCGGCGACGTTCTTGACGGTGAAGCCTGCGTCCTCGGCCTTGGGGGCGGACTTGGAGCCGTCCTTCAGCGCGATAACAACCTCGACGCCGGAATCGCGCAGGTTCAGCGCGTGGGCGTGGCCCTGGGAGCCGTAGCCCACAATGGCAACCTTGCGGCCCTGGATGATCGACAGGTCGGCGTCGTCGTCGTAAAACATTTCAGTCACTTGCGTAACTCCTCTTGAGTGGATTGTAGATAGGTGTTCGGTGGTGCGGTTAAGGGCGTCGCGCTCTGCCGGGCGGGGCCCGGTCAGATTCCTACGCGGAGCGCAACGCCCTGTCACTCATGGAGCGGGATCCCCGTCCAACGGCCAGGGTGCCGGACTGCACGATTTCGCGGATGCCGAAGGGCTCCAGCACTGAGAGCAGTGCGGTGAGCTTTTCGGGATGGCCGGTTGCTTCAATGACGACCGAATCGGTGGAGACGTCGACCACTGAGGCGCGGAACAGGTCTGCGGCCTGGGTCACCTGCAGACGAGTTGCGGCATCCGCACGTACTTTGACCAGGATGTGGTCACGCTGTACGGAAGATTCGGAGGTCAGCTCAACGATCTTGATGACGTTGATCAGTTTATTGAGCTGCTTGGTGACCTGTTCGATGAGGTCGCCATCGGCGTCGACCACCACCGTCATCCGGGAGATGCCCGGAACCTCGGTGGGGCCAACGGCCAGGGAATTGATGTTGAAGGCCCGGCGGGCGAAGAGGCTTGCGACGCGGGTCAGCACGCCCGGCTTATCTTCAACCAGGACGGAGAGTGTGTGGCGGCTCATGGTCAGTCCTCTTCTTCCCATTCCGGGGTCATGTTGCGGGCAACCTGGATCTGGTCGTTGCTCACGCCGGCGGGCACCATCGGCCACACCATGGAGTTGGGGCTCACCACGAAGTCGATCACCACGGGGCGGTCATTGATTTCGAGGGCCTTCTGGATGGTGGCGTCGATGTCCTCGTCGCGTTCGCAGCGGAACGAGGCGCAGCCGTAGGCCTCCCCCAGCTTGACGAAGTCCGGGATGCGGACGGTGTCGTGGCCGGTGTTGAGGTCGGTGTTCGAGTAGCGGCCCTCGTAGAAGAGGGTCTGCCACTGGCGCACCATTCCCAGCGAGGAGTTGTTGATGACGGCAACCTTGATAGGAATCTTGTTGATGGCGCAGGTGGCCAGTTCCTGGTTGGTCATCTGGAAGCAGCCGTCGCCGTCGATGGCCCAGACCACGCGGTCCGGCTCCCCCACCTTGGCGCCCATGGCAGCCGGGACGGCGTAGCCCATGGTGCCGGCCCCGCCCGAGTTCAGCCAGGCATGCGGACGCTCGTATTTGATGAACTGCGCGGCCCACATCTGGTGCTGGCCGACGCCCGCCACGTAGATGCCTTCCGGCCCGGTCAGTGCACCGATCCGCTCGATCACCCGCTGCGGGGCGGTGAGTCCGTCGTCCGGCTCGGTCCAGCCCAGCGGGTAGGTCTCCTTCAGGTTGTTCAGGAAAGCCCACCAGGTGGTGAGGTCCGGTGCGCCGGAGACCTCGAACTGGGTACGGACAGCGTCGGTCAGCTCAGGGATGATCTCCTTGACCGAGCCCACGATCGGTACATCGGCCGTGCGGTTCTTGGAGATTTCGGCCGGGTCGATGTCCGCGTGGATGACCTTGGCATTGGGTGCAAAGGTCTTCAGCACGCCGGTGACGCGGTCATCAAAGCGCGCGCCGAGCGTGATGAGGAGGTCGGACTGCTGCAGGGCGGTGACGGCAGAGACCGTGCCGTGCATGCCGGGCATGCCCACGTGCTGCGGGTGGGAGTCGGGGAACGCGCCCTTGGCCATCAGCGTGGTGACAACGGGTGCCCCGGTGGCCTCGGCGAGGGCCAGCAGTTCAGCGGAGGCGTGGGCCTTGACCACGCCGCCGCCCACGTACAGGACGGGCTTGCTGGCCGCGGCGATCAGCTTGGCGGCTTCGCGGACCTGCTTGTTGTGCCCGCGGGTGACGGGCCGGTATCCGGGCAGGTCCACCCGGGGCGGCCAGGAGAAGGTCATCTGGCCCACCTGGGCATCCTTGGCCACGTCCACCAGGACCGGACCGGGGCGGCCGGTGGAGGCCAGGTGGAACGCCTCTGCCATCACGTGCGGGATGTCGTTGGGGTCGGTCACCAGGAAGGAGTGCTTGGTGATGGGCATGGTGATGCCCACAATGTCCGCTTCCTGGAAGGCGTCGGTGCCGATCACACCGCTGGACACCTGGCCGGTGATGGCCACCAGCGGCACGGAGTCCATATGGGCATCCATGATGGCGGTAACGAGGTTGGTGGCGCCGGGGCCAGAGGTGGCGATGCAGACGCCTACCCGCCCGGTGACCATGGCGTAGCCTTGCGCGGCGTGGCCGGCTCCCTGTTCGTGACGGACCAGGACGTGGTTCATGCTGGAGGCCATCAAGGGGTCATAGGTGGGCAGGATCGCGCCACCGGGCAAACCGAAAATATCGTCGACGCCGAGTTCTTCGAGCGAGCGGACAATAGCTTGCGAGCCGGTCATCACCGTTGGGGGTACAACGTTGTTCGGCCCAAGGACAGGAGAGACGGCAGCAAGGTCGGCGACGACGACGGCGTGGTCAGCCGTTCGGTCGGCGCGTTCCGGAGCCTTGGGGGCTCCAGCGGACTTAGTAGCCATCAGCGAGGGGCTGATCGGCGATCCTTTGCTCATCGGACTCTTCCTTGTGGATCATCTGTGTTACATGGAAACTGCGGGAAATAAAAAAACCCCTCAGCCTGGCGGCTCTTCGAGGGGTTTGCGCGTGACGGTTCGTTACCAGTGGAGGCTAATGTGCCACGCGCTTGGTAAGGACGACGACTGCTTCTGCAGCGGCGCAGCTGGTAACGAAAGTCATGCGTTCAGTTTTCCCTCTGGTGTGACGGGTGTCAACGAGGCACCACCCGATCTCACCATATGGACATCATTGTCCACGAACTGATCCCTCCTGGCGAAGGGATCCAACCTTCAGCGAGTCACCAAAGCCCGGAAGGGCTTAATAAGGGTGATGCCGAGGGGCCCCTTGCGTGGGGCGCTCAGCGCCCCACGCAAGGGGAAGGCATCACCCGCAGTATGCGCCTGTACTGGCACTGTGCACCAGTTTGGCGTACTTGGCGAGGACGCCCTTGGTGTACCTGGCGGGCAGCGGCTCCCAACCGGCCTTGCGGGTTTCGAGCTCTGCCTCGTCCACCAGCAGGTCGAAGCTGCGGGCTGCGATGTCCACGCGGATGCGGTCGCCGTCTTTGACGAAGGCGATGGGGCCGCCGTCGACGGCTTCCGGTGCGACGTGCCCGATGCACAGGCCCGTGGTGCCGCCGGAGAACCGTCCGTCGGTGAGGAGCAGGACGTCTTTGCCCAGGCCCGCGCCCTTGATGGCGCCTGTGATGGCAAGCATTTCGCGCATGCCGGGGCCGCCCTTGGGGCCTTCGTAGCGGATGACGACGACGTCGCCCGCATGGATCTGGCCTTTGTCCAGCGCATCGAGGGCGCCCTGTTCACGTTCGAACACGCGGGCGGTGCCTTCAAAGACGTCGGCGTCAAAGCCTGCACTCTTCACCACTGCGCCCTCAGGGGCCATGGTGCCGTGCAGGATGGTGATGCCGCCGGTCTTGTGGATCGGGTTGTCCAGCGCGCGCAGGATCTTGCCGTCAAGGTCAGGCGGGTTGATGGATGCGAGGTTTTCCGCGACCGTCTTGCCCGTGACGGTGAGGCAGTCGCCGTGCAGCAGGCCGGCGTCGAGCAGTGCCTTCATGATCACCGGCACGCCGCCGATTTTGTCGACGTCGGTCATTACATAGCGGCCGAAAGGCTTGAGGTCTCCCAGGTGCGGGATCTTGTCGCCGATGCGGTTGAAGTCATCGAGAGTGAGCTCAACCTCGGCCTCGCGGGCAATGGCCAGGAGGTGCAGGACGGCGTTGGTGGAACCGCCGAAGGCCATGGTGACGGCGATGGCGTTCTCGAAGGCCTTCTTGGTCATAATGTCGCGGGCGGTGATGCCCTGGCGGAGCAGGTTGACTACCGCTTCACCGGACTTGCGGGCGAATTCGTCACGACGGCGGTCTGCCGAGGGCGGGGCGGCCGAGCCGGGCAGGGACATGCCGAGGGCCTCGCCGATGCAGGCCATGGTGTTGGCCGTGTACATGCCGCCGCACGCGCCTTCGCCCGGGCAGATGGCTTTTTCGATGCGGGTCAGGTCTTCCATGCTCATCTTGCCGGCGGCGCATGCGCCAACAGCTTCGAAGGCGTCAATGAGGGTGACTTCCTTTTCCGAGCCGTCCTCGAGCTTGACCCAGCCGGGCATGATGGAGCCGGCGTAAAGGAAGACGCTGGACAGGTCCAGGCGGGCTGCCGCCATCAGCATGCCCGGGAGGGACTTGTCGCAGCCGGCCAAAAGGACCGAGCCGTCAATCCGTTCGGCCTGCATCACGGTCTCCACGGAGTCGGCGATGACTTCGCGGGAAACCAGTGAGAAGTGCATGCCTTCGTGGCCCATGGAGATGCCGTCCGAAACGGAGATGGTGCCGAACTGCATGGGGAAGCCGCCGCCGGCGTGAACGCCTTCCTTGGCGCCCTGGGCCAACCGGTTCAGCGAAAGGTTGCATGGGGTGATTTCGTTCCAGGAGCTGGCGACACCCACCTGGGGCTTGGCGAAGTCGTCATCGCCCATGCCGACAGCGCGGAACATGCCCCGGGCGGGGGCGGCGTGGATGCCGTCAGTGACTACCCGGCTGCGCGGCTTGATGTCAGGCTTGTTGTCGGTTCCCGTCAGGGTGTCCTCACTCATAGGGGAAAGTCTATGGCTCTGCGGAACGGCTCAACGACAGACCGGGCGCGGTTAAGTACAAAACCCGGAATATTTCGGCTCAGATAGTGGACTGTCATCCCGAATGCTGAGATCCACGGCCAGCAAGACGGGGTTCCTGTGGCCTCCCTCACGCATCCGGACACCAAACCCGGGTATCAGCCTGGACGTGCTTCCACCTCCTGCCCCGGGCGCCGTCCGGCCAGGGGAAAAGGATGTCCCGGCAGGTCAAAGTGCTGGACAGCGCTGTGGACCCGACGTAGCGTCGGGCAAAGGAGCTTGCCGAACCGACTGAAGGGATTGCCATGGAAGCTGTCTTCTTGATCATTCTGCTCGTTGTACTGGCGGGTGTTGTGTGGTGGCGGATCAATGCTAAGAAGTCGGCTGCTGCCCGGGAGACCTCTACCGGCTCGGCCGTCGGGCAGCCGGAAAGGCCCCGCCCTGAAGGGGGTCTGCGCACTGACGGTGCGCTCTCGGGCGGCAGCGCCGCCGCGTCCGCCGAAGCTGCCGGCACCACCGGTATCCCCAGCGCTGCGGGGTTCGGCCGCCCGGCAGAACCCGCCGCGCCCGTCACTGCCGATGAGCCGGCCGAGACCGCGTCGGCGACGGCCCGTGATGTGCCGGCCGCGGCAGCACAGCACGGCGGTGCGGGATCTTCCGCTGTTGGCGCCTCACATGTGAGCGACGGGGAAGCTCGAACCGCCGCAGGTGCCAACAGCGGTGAAGCCCGGGAAGAACGCCGGATCAAAGACGAGGCTGAGTGGGAAACGCAGTGGTCCGAGGCATCAGGACCGGCGCCGGCCCACGAAGGCGCGGGCCACCGGGAAAGCGCAACGACGGCGGCGCATGCCCCGGCCTCCGAGACCTCCGGAACTGAGCTTTCCGGAACCACCGATAAGGGAACCGTCAACCAGCACCCGGTTCACCACGCCGAATACACCGCGCCGCAGGCACCTACCCTTCCCGGAGCTGAGACGGCAGCAGTTGAGGAACCGGAGGACGCCCGGACCGCAGCCGCAGCCCCTCAGCCTTCGGCGGCCCGCGCCGGCAGCCCCGAAACCGGCAACACCGCGCCTTCCCCGGGAGGTGCCGGCGCCGGCGTCGGCCTCCCCAGCGACGCCGCAGCGGTGGAAACGCAGGACCGGGCGCAGTCTTCCGCCCTCGTGGAAACCGGCGCCGACCATACCCAGGACCAGCCGGCAGCCATGCCTTCGGCCGGGACGGCACCCGCAGCCACCCCGCCGGCAGGGACGGAGTCGGCCGGGCACCTGGCCGCGGAAGAGCCCTACGGTGCGGGCTCGGCGTCGGCCGCGGCTGACGGAAGCGGGCCGGCGGATTACACCGTCAAAGGTGACGCCGGCGCAATGGTGTACTACGAGGAGGGACACCCCGAGTATGAGCAGACCAGGGCCGACGTTTGGTTCGAATCACCGGCGCACGCCGAGGCTGCCGGGTTCAGGGCACCGCGGCGCAGGCGCATCTAGTACCGCCCTTTCCCGGCGGGCGCGCCGTGCGGCACCCGGTTTGGCTGCGGCTGCCGCCTGCCTGGCCTTCCTGCTGTCTTCCTGCACAGGCGCACCGGATGGAACACCCACCGGCAGCAGCGCCCCTTCCATGAGCTCCCCCGCCCTCAGCAGCCCTGCGGTGCCGACGCCGGGAACACCGCAGCGCCTGGACCTGCAGCTGGAAATCCCCTGGGCCGCAGTGTTCCTTCCGGACGGAACAGCTGTGGTTTCCGAGCGCGACAGTGCCCTGCTCAAAACAGTCCGCTCCGGCGCCGCCAGCGAGCTGGGTGAAGTCCCGGGCGTGGTTCCGGGAGGAGAAGGGGGCTTGCTGGGGCTTGCCCTGTCCCCCAACTTCGCAACCGACCGCTACCTGTATGCCTACTTCACGTCCGGGTCGGATAACAGAATTGCCCGCCTTCGGTTGCCGGCAGCCGGTGACGGCACACTCTCCCTGGAAGAACCCGAGGTGATCTTTACTGGGATTCCGAAAGCCTCCACCCATAACGGCGGAAGGATCCGCTTCGGACCGGACGGCTTCCTGTACGTGGGGACCGGCGACTCCCAGCGCCGGGACCAGCCGCAGGACCCGGAAGCGCTGGGCGGGAAGATCCTTCGCCTGACGGCCGACGGCGACCCCGCCCCCGGCAATCCGTTCGGCAACGCCGTCTACAGCCTCGGCCACAGGAACGTCCAGGGCTTGGCCTGGGACGCTGACGGCCGGCTGTGGGCCAGCGAGTTCGGGCCCGATGTGGACGATGAACTGAACCTGATTGTGGCGGGCGGCAACTACGGGTGGCCTGCAGTAACCGGCGCGCCCCGCCGCGCTGAGTTCCGGGACGCAAAAGTCGTCTGGCCGGCAACGAGCGAATCCTCGCCCAGCGGACTGGAAATCGTGGGCTCAACAGCCTACTTGGGCGCGTTGCGCGGCCAGCGGATGTGGACCGTCCCCCTGGCGGGAGAGGAGGCCGGCACGCCTGTGGCCCATTTCACACGCGAATACGGCCGGATCAGGGACGTGGTGCACACCCCGGACGGTGGTTTTTGGCTGCTGACCAACAATGAAAATCCCGACTTTGTGCTGGTTTTGCCCCCTTCGGGCTGACCGGGGCCCGCCTGCGTCCCTCGATTTCACATGCACCAAAAGTTCGTGTAGAGTTTCATGTCGTTGCGGAGATCAACGGGGAAAGAAAAAGCCCCAAACGATCGAAACAAAAGATGCACCTCTAGCTCAATTGGCAGAGCAATTGACTCTTAATCAATGGGTTCCGGGTTCAAGTCCCGGGGGGTGCACCACTGGGAAAACAGCCTCCGGCTTGCGGAAACGCAAGCCGGGGGCTGTTTTGTTGTTCGCGGCCTCCGACCCGTGGGCCTGGACCGCGTCAGGCACAAAACACCCCATCACCTCCTGCTGCGAAAGGTGATGGGGTTTTGCCGGTGTCGGGGAAGTGCCCGGCAAGAAATGAAATGCCGAGCAAAAAATAAAGCGTGACCACAGCCTGCTACAGCTGGGATCACGCTTGTGCGGAAGCGGTTGGTTGCCCTACGGCGTCATGGACGGATTCTCTACCAGCGCGGCGGTGGCGGTGGTACCAAACTGGCTTGCGAGCTCCCGGACAACTGCCTTGAGTTCCTGCCGGAGGGCGTCGGGATCGATGGTGGCCGCTGCCAGGACCGTACGTTCCATCTCGACGGCGGCGGCGACGGCTTCCCTGCCCCGTTCCGTGAGGGACACTACGTGGCTGCGGCGGTCCGAGGTGCTGCGGACCCGGGCGATGTGGCCGTGGGCCTCCAGCCGGCTGAGGGTTTTACCCATGGTCTGGGCCTGCACACGCACGAATTGGGCTAGCTGCGCCTGAGTCATGGGGCCCTGCGCATGGAGAACCTCTATGGCAATAACACCGGCGTGGGTGAGACCTATTGCGCCGAGTTTTTCGTTCCAGGAGTGTTCAACGAGGCGCGCAGCAGTGGACAAGAGGCGCCCTGTGGGCCATTGATCCATATCAGGCATAGCAGCAAGTATAGCCAAGTGTCGATTGGCACTGCTCCGGGCCGCTTACTAGGCTGGTGTGTCCCGCCTGCAACAAGGAGAAAAACAATGGCTGACAGACTCGTAACAGGTGACGAAGCACCGCCCTTCACCTTGAAGGATTCCTCCGGCAAGGACGTCAGCCTGGCACCGCGCCCGGGCCGGCACACGATCGTGTACTTCTACCCCGCCGCGGCGACCCCCGGCTGCACCAAGGAAGCCTGCGACTTCCGGGACAGCCTGTCCTCCCTGCAGTCGGCAGGCTATGACGTGCTGGGCATCTCCCCCGATCCGGTGGCAAAGCTCGCCAAGTTCGCTGCGCAGGAGACCCTCACTTTTCCGTTACTCTCGGACGAGGACCACGCAGTGGCGGAGGCCTACGGGGCATGGGGAGAAAAGAAGAACTACGGCAAGACGTATGAGGGCCTGATCCGGTCCACTGTTGTGGTGGACCCGGACGGCAAGGTGGCATTGGCCCAGTACAACGTCCGCGCCACCGGCCATGTGGCCAAGCTGCGCCGGGACCTGAAGCTGGACGCCTGACCCTGCCACGGCTGACGCAGGCCACGCCTGCGCGACGCTACAATAAAGACTGGCATCCGCCGTCGTACGTTTCCAGCCCTGACCCAGGCAGCTGAACACCCGGCAACGGCAGCCAAGCGCGAGTGGTGAAATTGGCAGACACGCAGGATTTAGGTTCCTGTGCCTTCGGGCGTGGGGGTTCAAGTCCCCCCTTGCGCACTCAACAACAAAAGATCCCCCGGCCAGTGACCAGTTCACCGGCCGGGGGATCTTTTTGTTTCCCTGCCGCCGACAAAAAATCAGCAGCGTTTTGAAAAAGTCCTTGACGTTGACCCATCCATGTTTCTGCAGCAGCCGAATACCCCATGAGACACCAGCCAAGGGCAGGTGCCCACCAGCCAGAAACACCAGGCGCCGCGGACACCCGTCCACGGCCAGGCGAAATGTTCAACCAAGGAGAACCGAAATGCAGACTCTTAAGCGCACCACTTTCAGCGTCGCAGGCGTTGCAGCTGCAGCCCTGCTCAGCCTGACCGCATGCGGCGGCTCGGCCGGCACCTCAACCTCCTCCGCGCCGGCCGCAGAGCCCTCGGCCTCCACCATGGCCCCCAGCCCCTCGGCCAGCGCCTCGGCCGCTGCCATGGATCCGGCGGCAAACCTCGTTGGCCCCGGCTGCGCCGCCTACGCCGAGCAGGTCCCCACGGGCGCCGGTTCCGTGGAAGGCATGGCGCTGGACCCCGTCGCCGTGGCAGCATCCAACAACCCCATCCTGACCACCCTCACGGCTGCGGTTTCCGGCAAGCTGAACCCGAAGGTGGACCTCGTGGACACGCTCAACGGCGGTGAATTCACTGTCTTCGCGCCGGTGGACGACGCCTTTGCAAAGATCGACCCAGCCACCATCGAAACCTTGAAGACCGATGATGCCCTGCTGAGCAAGATCCTGACCTACCACGTGGTTCCCGGCCAGATCACCCCCGACAAGATCGTGGGCACCCACGCCACGGTCCAGGGCGGCTCCGTCACGGTCACGGGCAGCGATGATGCCCTCAAGGTGGACGACGCCAGCGTGATCTGCGGCGGAGTCAAGACCAAGAACGCCACGGTCTACCTCATCGATTCGGTCCTTATGCCCAAATAGTCCGGGCAGGCGGTAACGCACATCGAAAAGGCCCGGGGTCCGTTCACAAAGACGGGCCCCGGGCCTTTTAACGGCGGTTGCAAGCATACGGCGGCCCCTGCGGGCCTCCCGGAAAACACCCGGGGAGGTCAACTAGACTGGGTCCCGGCCCGCAAGCGGCGGCGCCGGCAAAATCCCGAGGTGATCATCGAGTGCCCAGCAGTCCATCCCGGCGGACGGTCCTGACGACCGGCGCCGCCCTCCTGGCCTTGAGCGTCACCTCGTGCACTGCTGTTCCGGCCCCCTCGCCGTCGTCTTCTTCCGCTGCCCCCAGCCCGACGGCGGCGCCCACAGCAACCTTCAACTTCGGCACGGCGGTACAGCCGCTGGGCCTGGACCCTGCGCTGTCCAGCGACGTGGAGTCCCAGCGGATCACCCGCCAGATCCTGGAGGGACTGGTGGGGGTGGACCAGACCACCGGGAAACCCACCCCGCTGCTTGCCACTGAGTGGGAAGAATCCAACGAGGGCCGCTCCTACACCTTTAAGCTGCGCAGCGGTGTGGCGTTCCACGATGGCACCCCCTTTAATGCCGATGCTGTCTGCGCCAACTTCAACCGGTGGTTCGCCTTCTCCGAAGACCTGCGCCGGCAGGCTCCGGGCAGTTCCTTCAAAGGCGTGTTCAAGGCGCACTCGGACCAGCCGGAGCTGTCCATCTTTAAGAGCTGCACGGCGCTGTCCGCCGATTCCGTGCGGATCGACCTTACCCAGCGCTTTACCGCATTCCTGCAGGCGCTCACCCTGCCCGCCTTCGCCATGGCCTCCCCTGCAGCGCTTGCCGCTGGTAAGGCCGACGTCCTGGACCAAAGCCGCGGCGGCCAGGCGATGTCCGTTTTCGGCACCAATCCGGTGGGCACCGGCCCCTTCACCCTGAAGTCCTGGGACGAAGGCAGCGTCACCCTGGCCAGCAATGCGTCCTACTGGGGAGACCGCGGCCAGATCGCCACCATCAACTTCGTGGCCTACAACCACCCGCAGGCCCGCCTCCAGGCGCTGCTGGACGGAAAAATCGACGGCTACGACGCCGTGACTGTGGGCAACTTTGACCAGCTGGTGAAGCGCGGCAAGCAGATTGTGCAACGGGATCCGTTCTCGGTGATGTATCTGGGCATCAACCAGGAGATTCCGGTCCTGCAGAACCAGAAAGTCCGCCAGGCCATCGAGCTGGCGATCGACAAAGAGACCTTGATCCGCAAGTTCTTCATCGACAACACTGCCGTGGCCACACAGTTCGTGCCGCCGAAGATCAGCGGCTTCAACAACGACGCCCCTGCCCTGGGGCATGACCCCGCCAAGGCCAAGGAGTACCTCAAGGACGCCGCCTACGCCGGTGAGGAACTGAGGTTCTACTACCCGCTGAACGTCACCCGGCCCTACCTCCCCACTCCGGAGAAGGTCTATGCCGAAATCAGCCGCCAGCTCACCGCCGTGGGCTTCAACGTCAAGCCGGTTCCCGTGGACTGGTCCGAGGGGTACCTGCAAAAGGTCCAGTCCCCCGGGGACCATGCACTCCACCTGCTGGGCTGGAACGGCTCCTACTCTGATGCCGACAATTTTGTGGGCCCGCTCTTCGGCGAAAAAAACGGCGAGTTCGGCTACCAGGATCCGCAGGTCTTTTCCAAGATCAACAGGGCCCGCGGGATGCCGGAGGGAGAGGAGCGGGATGAGCAATATCACACCATTAATGCCCAGATCGCGGCCACGGTTCCCGCGGTCCCCATCGCCTTCCCGATCTCCGCGCTTGCCCTCTCGGACCGGGTGCTGAACTATCCGGCGTCACCTGTCTTAAATGAAGTTTTCACCAAAGTGCAACTGAAGCCTTGACGGGCCAGCCCAATTTCAGTAGTAGGCCTGCGCGGGGATATTCTGTGACAGCCAGAGCCGCTGCAATCGGAGACTGATCGTGACCTTCATTTCCAAGACCCCACATGCCGACGTCGTCCTGATTGGCGGCGGCATCATGAGCGCCACGCTGGGGGCATTCATCAAGCAGTTGGAGCCGGACTGGACCATCTCCATGTTCGAGCGGCTGGACGAGCCCGGGCTGGAAAGCTCCGGCCCGTGGAACAACGCCGGAACCGGCCACGCCGCCCTCTGCGAACTCAACTACTCCCCCGCTGCCAAAGACGGCTCGGTGGACCCCACCAAGGCCCTGCTCATCAACGAGCAGTTCCAGCTTTCCCGCCAGTTCTGGTCCCACCTTGTGGACCAGTCCCTGATCGGTTCGCCCAAGCGCTTCATCAACACCGTGCCGCACATGAGCTTTGTGATCGGCGAGGAAAACACCCGCTTCCTGAAGACCCGCTACGAGGCCCTCAAGCCGCACCCGCTGTTCCGCAGCATGGAGTACTCCGAGGACCACGGCCAGATTGGCAAGTGGGCGCCCCTGATCGTGAAGGGCCGCGATCCGAAGCAGCGGATCGCCGCCACCCGCGCGGCCGAGGGCACCGACGTTGACTTCGGGGCGCTCACCCGTGAGCTGACCACGTATCTCGGGAACAACGGCGTCGAAATCAATTACGGCCATGACGTCACCGGCATCTCCAGGGCGTCCGACGGCGGCTGGAACCTTTCGCTGAAGCACCCCAGGTCCGGCGAACACGGCAAGATCCGCGCCAAGTTTGTGTTTGTGGGCGCCGGCGGCGGCGCGCTGCACCTGCTCCAGGCCTCCGGCATTCCGGAAAGCAAGGGCTACGGCGGCTTCCCCGTGTCCGGGCAGTTCTTCCGCTGCACTGACGAAACCCTCGCCGCGCAGCACAGCGCCAAAGTGTACGGCCAGGCGTCGGTGGGTGCCCCGCCCATGTCCGTGCCGCACCTGGACACCCGGTACGTCAACGGCAAGCGTTCGTTGCTGTTCGGCCCGTATGCGGGTTTCTCCACCAACTTCCTGAAGAACGGCTCCTACCTGGACCTGCCGCTGTCCATCCGGCCAAGCAACATCATCCCCATGCTGGCCGTAGCCAAGGACAACATGGACCTCACCGCGTACCTGGTCAAGGAAGTGGCCAAGAAGCACGGCGACAAGGTCGAAGCCCTGCGGGAGTACTACCCGGAAGCCAAGGCAGGCGACTGGGAACTGATCACGGCCGGCCAGCGTGTACAGATCATCAAGAAGGACCCGCAGAAGGGCGGCGTGCTTCAGTTCGGCACTGAAGTCATTGCCGGCCGTGACGGTTCCATCGGCGCGCTCCTGGGTGCGTCCCCCGGAGCCTCCACTGCGGTGCCCATCATGATCGAGTTGCTCCGGAAGGCCTTCCCGAAGAACTTCAAGGGCTGGCAGTCCAGGCTGAAGGACATGATGCCCGGCTACGGCGTCAAGCTCGATGACAATCCGGAGCTTGCCGCGGAGCTCGAAAAGGCCACGGCGAGGTCCCTGCAGCTGGAGAGCGTTACCGCCAGCCACTGACCCTGCCGGGGGGCCGATGGCCGGCTGTCCTGGTCCGCAACAGTCAGTCACAACCCCACAGGAGTTCATGCGATGTTCCGGTTGGCACAACTTTCACTGGCAAACCGGGCACTGATCGCACTGATCACCGTCTTCGCCTCCGTGTTCGGCGTGATCACCATGTCGTCGCTGAAGCAGGAGCTCATCCCGTCGATCGAGTTTCCCCAGATCACGGTGCTGACCGCCATGCCCGGGGCCTCCCCGGAGGTGGTGGACAAGCAGGTGAGCGGGCCGCTGGAGACTGCGTTGAACGGCGTGGAGGGGCTGGAATCCACCTCCTCCACGTCGCGCAACGGCGTCTCCCAGATCACCATGGTCTTCACGTACGGTTCCAACCTTGACCGTGCCCGGAACCAGATCGACCGGGCCATCTCCAACGCCAAACGGAACCTCCCGGACGACGTCCAGCCGCAGGCCATTGCCGGCAGCATCAGCGACTTTCCCATCGTTTTCCTGGCCGTGTCCTCGGATAAGTCCCTCAGCGAGCTCAATTCGGACCTGCAGCGCCTCAGCGTGCCCAGGCTGCAGAAGATCGACGGCGTCCGCGGCGCCGATGTGACCGGCGGCGCCACCCAGCACATCGAGATCCTCCCCCGCCCCGATGCCATGGCTGCATCTGGAGCCAGCATCACGTCCATACGCGACGCCCTGGGGAACAACGGGGCGCTGGTCCCGGCGGGCACCCTCGAGGAGCAGGGGAAGACCCTCTCCCTGCAGATCGGGAGCCCCGTCGATTCCCTGGACGCCGTCAAGGCACTGCCGCTCGCCGGGGCAAAAAACGCCGCCACTATCGGCTCCGTGGCTGATGTCACCGTCAAGGACGACGAACGGACCTCCATCACGCGGACCAACGGCGCGGAAACCCTGGCCGTCTCCGTCACCAAGAAGCCTGAAGGCGACACGGTGGCCATCTCGCATGCGGTGCGTGACACCCTGGCCGGGCTCGAGGCCGAGCTGGGCTCCAATGCCAAGTTCACGCCGGTCTTCGACCAGGCCCCCTTCATCGAAAAGTCCATCAAGGACCTCACCACGGAGGGCCTGCTGGGCCTGGGCTTCGCCGTGGCAGTCATCCTGGTGTTCCTGATGTCCGCGCGGTCCACGCTGGTGACGGCGGTGTCCATCCCGCTCTCGCTCCTGATTACCTTTATCGGCCTGTCCGCCACCGGCTACTCCCTGAACATCCTCACCCTCGGCGCGCTGACCATCGCCATCGGGCGCGTGGTGGACGACTCGATCGTGGTCATCGAAAATATCAAGCGGCACCTCAGCTACGGCGAGGACAAGGTCACCGCCATCCTGACCGCCATCCGCGAAGTAGCCGGCGCCATCACCGCTTCCACGCTGACCACCGTGGCAGTTTTCCTGCCCATTGCCTTCGTCGGCGAACTCGCGGGTGAACTGTTCCGGCCGTTTGCCCTCACGGTCACCATGGCGCTGCTGGCGTCCCTGCTGGTTTCGCTGACCATAGTTCCCGTCCTTGCCTACTGGTTCCTCCGGAATCCCGGCCTTACGCCAGGCAGCGGGGCAGCCCGCAGGGATGCGTCAGAGGCGAGGGCGAAGGCGCTGGAGGCGGAACAGCGCAGCAGGCTCCAGCGCGGCTACCTTCCCATTCTCACAAAAACCCAGAAGCATCCCGTGATCACGCTGGTGGCCGCGGCCCTTGTCTTAGGCGCGACGGGGGCGATGGCACCGCTGCTGGCCACCAACCTGCTGGGCAATTCCGGCCAGAACAGCCTGACCGTCCGGCAGGTGCTGCCCGCCGGCACCAGCCTGGCGGATACCAGCGCCGCCGCCATCCGCCTCGAGGAGGTCCTGCGGGGGATCGACGGTATCCGGGACGTGCAGGTCACCTCCGGGAACGCGCAGGCCGGGTTTGCCGCCATCACCTCCACTGGATCCTCGAACTCCACGTTCACGGTGGTGACCGACGAGAAGGCGGACCAGGACCAGTTGCAGGAAACGGTGCGCAACAAACTGGCAAAGGTTCCTGATTCCGGGAAGGTTTCCGTGGGCACCCAGCAGGGCGGCTTCGGCACGTCCTCCACCGTGGACATCACCATCAAAGCTGCAACTACGGCGGACCTGCAGGCTGCCAGCGACGCCATTGTCCAAGCCATGACCGGGGTCCCGGGCACCAGTGAAGTAGCCACCAACCTCGCCGCCAGCCAGCCCGTGGTGCAGGTAAAAGTGGACCGCGCCAAAGCCGTAGCGGCAGGGCTCAACGAAGAGCAGGTGGCGGGCGTCCTCGCCTCAACCATCAGCCCCATTCCTGCCGGCACCGTGCGGATCGAAACCAATGACTTCCCCGTCCAGATCGGCAAGGGCACCCGCTTTACGAGCATCGACGCCGTCCGCAACATTCCGCTGCCGGCAGCCGGCGGTCCCGTTACGCTCGGCAGCATCGCCGCAGTGGAACAGGTGGACGTCCCGGTATCCATCACCGCCAGCAACGGCCAGCGCACCGCACGCGTGTCCGTAACGCCGTCGGGATCCAACCTCGGCGCCGTGAACACGGAGGTCCAGGAACGCCTCGCCGGGGTCCAGCTGCCGGCCGGCGTCACAGCCGAAATCGGCGGTGCCACCACCCAGCAGCAGGAATCGTTCCAGCAGCTCGGGCTCGCCCTGCTCGCGGCAATCGCCATTGTCTACGTGATTATGGTGGCCACGTTCAAATCCCTCATCCAGCCCCTGATCCTGCTGGTGTCGGTGCCGTTCGCGGCCACCGGCGCAGTGGCACTGCTGCTGGTGACCGGGGTCCCGCTGGGCCTGCCGTCATTGATCGGCATGCTGATGCTGGTGGGCATCGTGGTCACCAACGCCATTGTGCTGATCGACCTCATCAACCAGTACCGGCAGCCGCGCGACGGCCGGCCGGGAATGAACGTGGCCGATGCCATCACCCACGGCGCGCGCCAGCGGCTCCGCCCCATTCTGATGACCGCCCTGGCCACGGTCTTCGCCCTGACGCCGATGGCGCTCGGGCTTACCGGCGGCGGCGGCTTCATTTCGCAGCCACTGGCTGTGGTGGTGATCGGCGGCCTCGTCTCGTCCACTGCCCTGACCCTGGTCCTGGTTCCGGTCCTCTACCGGCTGGTGGAGGGGCGCCGGGAGAAGAAGGCGCTCCTGCGGGAACTGCACGAGCGCCCGGAATTCGGCCCCGGCGCCGACGTTGACGAGGAGTTCCGCGACTGGACCACCGGCATGGTGCCCAAGGTCAGCGGCCGCCGGGCAGCACCGGGAAGCCCCGAGTAAAACAGCGGAATATTTTCCGCGCGGCAGCGTTGTATCTTGCGATAGATGCACATGCATCTAAATTGGCCTATAGTGGAACCAAGGCCAGCAAGTCCAAGCAACGGAAAGGCACATCATGCAGATCGGTGTTTTCAGCGTCAGCGACATCACCACGGACCCCACCACGGGCCGGACCCCCACCGAGAACGAACGCATCAAGGCTTCCGTCGCCATCGCCAAGAAGGTCGAGGAAATCGGCATGGATGTGTACGCCATCGGCGAGCACCACAACCGGCCCTTCTTCTCCTCCTCCCCCACCACCACCCTCGCCTACATCGCGGCGCAGACCGAGCGGATCATCCTGTCCACGGCCACGACGCTGATCACCACGAATGATCCGGTCAAGATCGCCGAAGACTTCGCCATGCTCCAGCACCTCGCCGATGGCCGCGTGGACCTGGTCCTGGGCCGCGGCAACACGGCGCCCGTCTACCCCTGGTTCGGCAAGAACATCCAGGACGGTGTGGAGCTCGCCATCGAGAACTACAGCCTGCTGCGCAAGCTGTGGGACGAGGACACCGTGAACTGGTCCGGTAAGTTCCGCACGCCGCTGCAGAACTTCACCTCCACCCCGCGCCCGCTCGACGGCGTAGCCCCCTTTGTGTGGCACGGCTCCATCCGCACGCCGCAGATCGCCGAAGTGGCCGCGTACTTCGGCGACGGCTTCTTCGCCAACAACATCTTCTGGCCCAAGGAGCACTACCAGCAGCTGATCAGCCTCTACCGTGAGCGCTACGAGCACTACGGCCACGGCAAGGCGGACCAGGCGATTGTGGGCCTGGGCGGCCAGTTCTTTATGCGGAAAAACTCGCAGGACGCCGTCAAGGAATTCCGTCCCTACTTCGACAACGCCCCGGTCTACGGCCACGGCCCGTCACTGGAGGACTTCACGTCCCAGACACCCCTGACGGTAGGCAGCCCGCAGGAGGTTATTGAAAAGACCCTGACATTCCGGGAGTACTTTGGCGACTACCAGCGGCAACTGTTCCTGATCGACCACGCCGGACTGCCGCTGAAGACCGTGCTGGAACAGCTGGACCTTTTCGGTGAGGAAGTCCTGCCCGTCCTGCGCAAGGAATACGCCGCCCTCAAGCCGGCGCACGTTCCCGAACCGCCCACCCACGCCAACCGGGTTGCCGCAGCCCTGGCCGCCCAGGAACAGCCGGCCAAGGACGCGGAGAAGTCCGCTGTGCAGGCATGATGGCCGGCAACAGTTCAGAATCACCGGTCCGCCTCGCGGCCGAAACCTGGGAATCGCTGTTCCGCGCGCAGGTAGCCGTGATGCGCAAACTGCAGGCGGGTCCGGCCTTCCGGAAACTTGCGGTGAATGAGTATGACGTCCTGTTCACGCTCTCGCGCTGTCCCACCGGGTGGCTGCGGCTCAACGAGCTCAACGACAACGTCCTCCTGAGCCAGTCCAGCCTCAGCCGGCTGGTGGAGCGGCTGGAAAAACGCGGGCTGGTGGCACGGATGCCGGCTCCTGATGACGGCCGCGGCGTGCTGCTCCAGCTCACCGACGCAGGCCGGGAACTGCAAAAAGAGATCGGCCGCGAGCATGTCCGGGACATCTCCACCCTGATGGGGCCGGCCCTGACACCGGAGGAACAGAAAGAACTGCGGCGCCTCACCGAGAAGTTGCGCAGTTCACTGGGTCCCCGCACGGCCCGGTAGGAAGGCCAGCCCGATAGGAAGGCCGGCCCCGCTGGACGGGATCAGCCCGCCGGCCGGGATCAGCCCAGCTCCACCAGCCGGGCCGGATCCTCCACCGGGAGGGAGCCGTTGACCACGGCGGCGACCTGGAGCTGGTTGAGGACCAGGCTGCCGCCCACCGTGGAGAGGAAGGCAGTATCCGCCGAGTCCCGGCCGGCAGTAATGCGCAGCATCGATTCCCGCGGGGCCAGCCCCGTGGGATCGATGACGTGCCAGGCCCCTTCAACATAGGCTTCGGCCACGGCGTGGAAGTCCATCGGCGCCAGGCCGGGCGCATAGACGGCAGCGAGCCTGGCCGGAATGTCCTTGGAGCGCAGCAGTGCGATGGCAAGGTGCGCGAAGTCCCGGCACACCCCGCGCCGGCTGAGGAGCGTTTCCACTGCACCGTCCGTGCCCCGCGACGATCCGCTGAGGTAGCGCAGTTCCCCGTTCACCCAGTTCCTGACGGCGTTCAGCAGGCCGGCTCCCTGGACCCCCTCGAATTCGGCGTAGGCGGTAGGCAGGAGCCGGTCTGATTCTGCGTAGCGGCTGGGCCGGACGTACCGGATCCGGTCTGCGAGCTCCGCCTCCTCCGGCTCCGCCTTTCCGGCCACGGTTGCGGAGTAGTCCACTGTCACCACCGCGGGTTCGGCGAACTCCATGTAGTGGAACCGCCCGCCGTGGTGGTCGGATACCTCGGTGAGTGGAACCTGCCCGCTGCCCGCTGTCACGGCGAGCGACTCGTCAAAGGAGGAATAGCCCCTGTTCCTCGCGACGGCGATGGCCATGGCCACCTTGGTGTTGGCTGTGGTTTTGAAGACCAGTCGTGCGGAAACGCTGCGTTCCATGGCTCTTTCGGGTTCGAGTGCGGTGAAGAAAAGTCCCCGCTCTGCCCGGCACAAACGTGGGGCCGGGAACGGGACTAGTTTTTGATCTCCAGAGACATTAGCATCCGTTGGACGTTGGCGAATTCTGTGCCCTCGTTGACGTACCGGGCGGCCTGGTCAAGGGTGTCGAAGGCCTTGGCCGGGGCCACCTTTTCGTCGGGTGCGAAGGCCCTGACGGAGACGACGTCGCCGAATGAGTAGTCACCCTTTCCGGCCGGGCCCCGCAGGATGTTCCGGAGCTCGCAGGCCAGGCCGTCCGCGCCGCCCACCACGTTGGTGATCCCGTAGGAACCGAAGTATTTGTAGCCCTGGATCACGCGGAACACCACCCTGGGCGGGATGGTTCCCTCCCCGCCCGTCGCGGGCATTTCCACCGGCACGCTGCTGACCACCGTGTACGGCCGCCGGGTTGTTTCCGGGCATTCCGCGGACGACGGCGGCAGTCCGGTCCGCAGCGCTGCGATAAAGGTGCCGTCGGGCTTCTTCACTTCGATTTTCAGGGCACCGGGCAAGGTGCCTTCCTCCGGCGTGACGGACTGGACGATCCAGTCCTCCGGCAGGTCGAAGCTGACGGTCTTGCCGGGGTCCGAAAAAGTCTTCCAGGCCGCAGCCGTGGCCACTGCCAGCGGCGGGCCGGATGAGCTGGCGCCGGGAGCGGCGCCAGCGGAAGGCATCGTTGAGGAGGAGGCGTCCGGGGATGCGGGCGCGCTGGCGCCTGGGCCTGCACTGCCGGCAGGACCCGGCTGCGCGGTCCAGCCGGGCTGGCCCGGTCCTGCGCCGGAGCAGCCGGACAGGAGGGCACCGGCCAGCAGCAGTGATACACCGGACAGCCCCGTAGTCGCCTTGCCTCTCATGCAGCCAGCCTAACCGGACCTGCGCAGCAGCCGGGCCGTGCCGGAGGGCGTTTCCTCTCCTCCCGCAAGCGAAGGCACCCTGGTCCGTGTCGCCGTCGGGCGGGTCCGGTACCGCGCGGGGACTAGGCTGGTGGCTATGGCGCAAGATCAGCAGCACGGCAGAGCCGAAGAAACCCTTGGCGGAGCCGACGACAACCTGGCGGGCATCTCCGCCGTGGACATTGCCGACTGGCGGCTGCGGACCTTCGCCTTGTACGCCAACGTCCGGAAGTTGGCGCTCGAGAATCCGGCGGAGGCGCATTCCTATTGGCGCCACCAGCGCGACCTGATGTTCGCCACGCACCCTGCCTCGGCCCTGACCGCCCAGGACAAGGCCCGGTTCTCCGGGCTCAAAACCGCGGATTACGATCCCATCTACCGTTTCCACGTTCCGCTGACCAAGGAGGGTGCCGGCCGTGAGATGAGTGTGGAGACCGCAACGGACGGCGTGGTCCCCTTTATCCGGCTGGGAACGTTCGACCTGCCCGAGATGGGCCAGCTCGGAGTGTGGAAGCTGCACGGTTACGGCGGCGGCATTTTTGTCCCGTTCCGCGACGCCACGGCCGGCCAGCCGGGCGGCAGTTACGGCGGGGGACGGTACTTGCTGGACACCATCAAGGGTGCGTTCCATGGCGTGGACGGCACCGGTCCGGATGCTGCCTTTGTGCTGGACTTCAACTTCGCCTACAACCCCTCCTGCGCCTACAACGAGGCCTGGGCCTGCCCGCTGCCGGGGCCATCCAACCGTCTGGCCGTGGAAATACCGGTGGGCGAGCTCTACTGACGGAGCGCGGCCGTCAGCCGCCAGGGGCCCCGTAGGATTCCCTCATGACTGCCTTTCCCCGCCGCATTGCCCGCGTCCGTCCGCTGTCCCCGGCCCATCCCACGGAACAGTTCTTTGTAGCCAGCGATGCGACGGACTTTGGCGGCGCGGAAGGCAGCACGTGGACGGTCGTGGACAGTCCCTTCCCGGGCTCCCCGGCTAATGCCTCCAGCCTCTCCCGGGACGGGTGGCAACCCGGGGACCAGGTGCGGGAGGAGTCCTTGATGTTCCTCGCTCCGAGCGTGCCCGCCAACGTCCTGGGAATGGCGCACAACACCGGCCAGTCCGGCCGGGAGCTGCCGCCGCAGGCGTTCCACAAGGCGGCCACCAGCGTCATAGGGCCCGGCGACGCGATAGAACTCGCGCCCGGAATGCGGCGGGTGGACCCGGAAGCGGAGCTGGCCATTGTGATCGGCACCAAGGCTCGCGGCCTGACTGCAGAGAACGCCCGAAGCGCGGTCCTGGGCTTCACCATCGGCAACGACGTCACCTGCCGGGACCAGCAGAAATCCGATGAACTCTGGATCAGCGCCAAGAGCCAGGACACGTTCACGCCGGCAGGACCATGGATTGTGACCGGCCTCGAGGAGTCCCGCCTGGCCGTGGACGTGGTGCACAATGGCACTCCCCTGCGGGCCGCCAGCACCGCTGACCTCGGCTGGAACGTTGATGAGATCCTCGTGTATCTGACCTCGTTTATGACCCTCCACCCGGGCGACCTGGTGCTGACGGGCTTCCCGGCAGAGTGCGTGCCCCTGGCCCCGGGTGACACAGTGGTGTGCCGCGTGGAAGGCATCGGCGAACTCCCGAACCCGGTCATTGCCTCATCGTGGCCAGGACCCACGGGCTGAGTTGAGGCGGCAGCGTCCCGGGCTTCAGGAAACTCAGGTGTTAAGGAACTCAGGCGCCGAGTGCCCTGACCCGTCCGACGGCGGCTTCCACCGCGGTTGCCGCGGCTGCAAGGTCCGCTTCGGCAACCGTTGCGTCGAAACTGAACCGGACGGCCGTCTGGGCTACCTCGGGTGCAAAGCCCAGTGCTGTGAGCACCGGCGAGGGTGCGTCCGAGCCCGCAGCGCAGGCTGAACCGCTGGAGCACACCACGCCTTGGCGTTCCAGTTCAAGGAGTACCGACTCGCCGCTGGTTCCGGGGAAGCAGAACGACGCCACGGAGGGCAGCCGTTCAACCGGATGCCCGGTGAGGACGGCGCCGGGAACGCCGGTGAGCACAGCGTTGATGAACGCGTCCCGCAGAGCGGCGACCCGGCGTCGTTGTTCCTCCTGGCCTGCGTGCGCCAGTGTCAGGGCGGTTGCCAGGCCCACGGCTCCGGCCACATTCTCCGTTCCCGAGCGGCGGCCGCGTTCCTGCCCGCCCCCGTGGATCAGCGGCTCAAGTTTGGTCCGGCCACGGACGAACAGCACACCGCAGCCCTTGGGCGCCCCCAGCTTGTGCCCCGAAATGCTCATCGCATCCACGCCCAGCGCCTTGGTGTCCAGCGGCAGCCACCCGGCCGCCTGGACGGCGTCCGTGTGGAACGGGATACCGAGTTCGTGGGCCAGGGCTGCCAACCGGGCAATGGGCTGGACTGTTCCCACTTCATTGTTGGCGTACATCACGCTGGCCACGGCTGTTTCCGGCGTCAGGACTTTTTGGAACGCCTCCGGGGTCACCTGCCCGGTCCCGTCTACCGGAACCACATCAACGGTGAAGCCGTGGAAGCGCTCCAGGTACCGGGCCGATTCCTCGACGGCGGGATGTTCGACGGCGCTGATCACCACCCGGTTCAGCTGCGGGTTGGCAGCCTGCCGGGCCAGGGCGATGCCCTTCACCGCCAGGTTGTCTGCTTCGGTTCCGCCCGCGGTGAAGGTTACCTCGCCCGCCCGGCAGCCCAGCACCGCTGCCACCGTCCGCCGCGCATCCGCGAGCGCAGTGGCTGCAGCCTCGCCGAGGGTGTGGTGGCTGGAGGGGTTCCCGAACTCTCCGGTCAGGTAGGGCCACATGGCGTCCAGCACTTCACGGCGGACGGGTGTTGTGGCGGCCGCGTCGAGGAAGATCATGGGTTCACTCCACCGTCAGTTCGACATCCAGCCCGAGGTCCAGGGCGGCCACCGTGTGCGTCAGGGCGCCAATGGAGATAACGTCCACTCCCGTGGCGGCGATTCCGGCCACGGTGGCGAGGTTTACGTTCCCGCTGGCCTCAACCCGTGCGCGTCCGGCCACCAGCGCCACACCGGCCCTCAGCTCCTCCAGGGTGAAGTTGTCCAGCATGATGGTGTCCACGCCGGCCGCGAGCACGGGTTCGATCTGGTCCATCCGGTCCACCTCAACTTCGAAGTGGGTGGTGTGCCCGAGCTGTGCTTTGGCCGCGGCGAGCAGCTCTGTCAGTTTGGCCGGGTCCCCGCCCGTCATCACGGCAAGGTGGTTGTCCTTGGCGAGGACGGCGTCGGAGAGGCTGTACCGGTGGTTGGCGCCGCCGCCGCAGCGCACCGCGAACCGTTCCAGGATACGGAGCCCGGGCGTGGTCTTGCGGGTATCGGTGATCCGCGCGGAAGTGCCCTCCGTCAGCTGGACGAATTCGGCGGTCCTGGTGGCGATAGCGGACATCCGCTGCACGAGGTTCAGGGCCACCCGTTCAGCCAGCAGCACCGACCGGGCGCGTCCGCTGACCCGGGCAAGGTGGGTGCCGGCGTCGAACTTTTCCCCGTCGGCGAGCAGCAGCTCGACGTGTGTTTCCGGGTCCACCAGCAGCATGGCGTCCCGGAATACCGTGGCGCCGCTGAAGACTCCGGGGACCCGGGCGTTCAGTACCGCGGTGGCGCGGGCAGCGGCGGGAATCAGCAGCTGGGAGGTGATGTCCCCGGCGGGAGCGTCCTCAGCGAACGCCCGTTCCAGGATCTCCCGCACCGGCGCCGACGGCATCGTCAGGTCCAGCCTGCGGGTACCGGCCCCTACCGGCGCTGTCAAGGAGGTGGTGTCAGTCATGGAGAAGGCTCGCTTTCGCGCGGGTTCGGGAAGATTCTTCAAAGTCGGCAGCGATACCGGCGGCATCGGCCGGATCGTCACTGCGGTAGTGGGCGCCCAGGGATTCTGTGCGCTGCCGGGCGGCAGCCACGAGCAGCTGCGCGGCCAGCAACAGGTTGCGGTCCTCGTGGGCCGTCGGGTCCAGTTCCCCCGGGGCAACAGTCCCAGGACGGACGACGCCGGCCCACCGGCCAAGCGCGTCCCCCGCCTGAGCCAACAGTTCCCCGGAACGCAGCACCCCGGCCTGAGCAGTCATCAACCGACGAAGCGCCCCCCGCGAGAATGTGCCGTCAGTGCCATCACCCTCACCCCCTTCCTCGCCGAAGTCGGCCAGCCGACTCCCACGCGGAGCACCCGATGCGGCCGCCCCGCCTTCTAAAGCAGCAGGGAAGGTGACGTCGCCCGCAGCTTCTCGGGGCAGCGGTGCGGAAGCGTGCGTCAAGGGGAGGCCGCCCGCGGCCGAGACAGCACGCGGAGCATCGGTGCCCCGAGAGGGCCCACCGCCGTCGTCACCAACCAGGAAATCTTCAACAGCGCGGCGGCCGAAGACGAGTCCCTCAAGGAGGGAGTTGCTGGCCAGCCGGTTTGCACCTTGGACACCGGTGCACGCAACCTCACCGGCGGCGTACAGCCCGGAAACTGTGGTCCGGCCGTGCAGGTCGGTGGCTACGCCGCCCATCCAGTAGTGGGCTGCCGGGGCAACCGGGACCAGTTCCCTGGTCCAGTCGATGCCGGCGTCGAGCGTCCTTTGCGTGAGGGTGGGGAAGCGCCCGGCCAGGAAGCCCGGGCCCTTGACCTGTTCGATAAGGCGTGCGTCGAGGTAGACGTGGCCGTTGGGGTCGCCGAGCTTGGCCAGGTGCAGGGCGATGCTGCGGGAGACGACATCGCGCGGGGCGAGTTCGGCGTCCGGGTGGTAGGCCCGCATGAACCGCCTGCCGTTGCCGTCAACGAGGATGGCCCCTTCGCCGCGGACGGCTTCGGAGATGAGGAGCGGGTCCTGGTCCAGCCCGGTCACGGTGCCCGGGTTTGCGCCGCTGGCCCCGGGAACCAGGCAGGTGGGGTGGAACTGGAAAAATTCCAGGTCAGCCACGGCCGCCCCGGCGCGGACAGCGAGGGCGAGGCCGTCGGCGGTGGCCACGCCGGGATTGGTGGTCTGGGCAAAAAGTTGCCCCGCCCCGCCGGTAGCCAGCAGGACTGCATCCCCGTGCAGTGTGAAGGTCCGGCCGTCCTGGCCGAAGTCCACGCCGTTGACGTAGCCGTCCTTTTGGCGGAGCGCCGTGGCGTGAGCGCCGGTGCGGATCGTCAGCGTTCCGGCTGACTGCCGGGCCAGCACGGCATCGATCAGTGCCGCGGCGACCTTCGCACCCGTGGCGTCGCCGCCTGCGTGCAGGATGCGCGGGGCGGAATGTGCGGCCTCCAACCCCAGGGCCGGACCGCCGTCGGTTCCGGGATCAAAACGTACGCCGAACCGCTCCAGTCCGGCGATGTCGCGGCGGGCCTCGGTGCACATCAGCCGGACGGCCGCTTCGTTGCAGTGTCCCGCGCCGGCCTGGAGTGTGTCGGCGATGTGTGCCGCCACCGTATCCCCGGGAGCAGGCTCGCCCAGGACGGCGGAAATACCGCCCTGCGCATACCAGGTGTTGCTTTCGCGCAGTTGGCCTTTGCTGAGCAGCACCACGTCCGCGCCGGCATCGGCCGCCAGCAGCGCCGCGTAGAGTCCGGCAATACCGCTGCCGACGACGATCAGCCGCCGGCGCGTACCGTCGCCGCCGTGACCCGGCGGCGTGGTTGCCCTCCCCCGGGTGGGCATGTCCGCCTGCCGGTTCATTACGGCCTGGCGGCGAGCATGCGCTCGAGCGCGGTGCGGGCGTTGTCCTGGACGGAGTCCGCCACGGTGATCCGGTTGACGATCCGGCCGGCAACCAGTTCCTCGAGGACCCATGCCAGGTAACCCGGGTGGATCCGGTACATGGTGGAGCAGGGGCAGATTACGGGATCCAGGCAGAAGATGGTGTGCTGCGGGTACTCGGCTGCGAGCCGGTTCACCATGTTGATTTCCGTGCCGATCGCGAAGGTGGTGGGTTCGGTGGCCGCAGCGATGGCTTTTTTGATGAAGTCTGTGGAGCCGGCCGAGTCTGCCGCGTCCACTACTTCCATGGGGCATTCCGGGTGAACGATGACCTGGACGCCGGGAAACTCGGCCCTGGCCTTCTCGATCTGCGCCACGTTGAAGCGCTTGTGCACGGAGCAGAAGCCGTGCCACAGGATGACCCGGGAATCCAGGAGTGCCTGCTCGTCGTTGCCGCCGAGGTCCTGGCGCGGATTCCACATGGGCATCTGCTCCAGCGGCACGCCCAGCGCTTTGGCGGTGTTGCGGCCCAGGTGCTGGTCCGGGAAGAACAGCACCCGCCGCGCACGCTGGAACGCCCATTCGAGGACGGTTTTGGCGTTGGAGGACGTGCAGACGATCCCGCCGTGCTCGCCGCAGAAAGCCTTCAGGGCTGCGGAGGAATTCATATAAGTGACGGGAATGACCGGAACCCGGCCCTCGGCGTCGGGCTCTGTGCCGAAGATTTCCTCAAGCTGTTCCCAGCACTCCGCCACGGAGTCGGCGTCGGCCATGTCCGCCATGGAGCAGCCGGCCGCGAGGTTAGGCAGGATGACGGCCTGTTCGGGTGCGGAAAGGATGTCGGCGGTTTCGGCCATGAAGTGGACGCCGCAGAACACGATGGCCTCGGCGTCCGGGCGTGTGAGCGCGGCGTTGGCCAGCTGGAAGGAGTCGCCCACGAAGTCCGCGTACTGGATGACTTCATCGCGCTGGTAGAAGTGCCCCAGGATGACCGCCCGGTCCCCCAGCGCAGCCTTGGCAGCGAGGATCCTTTCGCCCAGCTCGGCGTCGCTGGCGAGCTTGTACTCTTCGGGCAGCTGCCCCTGGCGCGGCGTTGCGGCGGGGGCTACGTCCGCGCTCGAGGCGCCGGGGCCGTAGGCGGGAACGCCGGCGAGCGCCTCGGCAACGTCGTAGTCCCACGGGCCCTTGGCGAGGGCCGGGCTGCAGGTGCTGCCCTTTGCCGCCGCGCCATTCTCGGCCTGTTCGCGCGTGATCAGCTGGATTGCTGTGTTGACGCTGCTCATAGTGTGCTCCTGTTATCTGGGTCAAGGCCGGGCCGGCCGGTAAAGCGGTAGAGGCGGGGCGGGCGGTGTTTACCGCCCTGGAGGTATTCGCCGGTTTCCTCGATCTCCGGCGTGGATTTGAGCTGGCGCCGGAAGTTCGCCGGATCCAGTTGGCGGTCCAGCACAGCCTCGTAGACTTCCCGGACCTGTGCCAGGGTGAAGTACTCCCCCAGCAGGTGGTAAGCCACGGATCCGTAGGCAAGCTTGTTCCGCAGCCGCCAGAGTGCGTAGTCCACAATCGTGTTGTGGTCAAAGGCCAGTTCGCCGAGCCGGTCCGCACGGAACCAGCGGACGTTTTCGGACTCGTCCGCCAGGGCGGCTTCCGTCGGCTGGACCAGGGCCCAGTAAACGATGGAAACCACCCGTTGGGTGGGTGAGCGGTGGAGGCCGCCGAAGGCGTAGAGCTGCTCGAGGTAACTCGGCGCCAGGCCGGTGGTCTCGCGCAGGTTCCGTGACGCCGCGTCCTGCAGGGACTCCGAATGGCTAAGGGGCCCGCCCGGCAGCGCCCACAGGCCTTTGAACGGCTCCCGGATACGCCGCACCAGCGGAAGCCAGAGCGTGGGCCGCCCGGAGCTTTCACTGGGCCGGAGCGCGAAGATGACGGTGGAGATGGCCAGTGACGGAGGTGCGGCCTGGCGCTCCGAGACGTTCGCTGAGCTCGAGTACATGTCCACCACCTTCCGGCCCTGCCGGCTCCCCGTTGAAGCCGCCCTAGTTATGGTCAACTTGACCATAACTAATTCTACGGGCAACCGGCCCTCAATTGCCAAATGTTTCTGCTTCCCGCCGGCCGCGCCGGTTAACTCTGCAGGCCGGGGCCCGGCCCTGGGAGTGCTGTGATGCGGGCAGCAGGGCCGCAAGGCGGTAAATTCGTGTGGTCCCACAAGGAGCCACCACCAACCCCAAGAAGGTTCAGCAGCAGATGACGACGAAGTCCACCCAAACGCGTCCACAAGGCCACTTGGGCCACAGCATGAAGCCCCGCCAGCTCACCATGATGGGCCTGGGCAGTGCCATTGGCGCGGGCCTCTTCCTCGGCTCCGGGGCCGGGATCCAGGCGGCCGGCCCTGCAGTGCTCATCTCCTACCTGGTGGCCGGAACGCTGATCATCCTGGTCATGTGGGCGCTGGGTGAAATGGCCGCCGCGAACCCGAACAGCGGAGCCTTCTCCGTCTACGCCGAACGGGCCCTGGGCAAAACGGCCGGCGCAACGATCGGCTGGCTGTGGTGGCTGCAGCTGGTGGTGGTGATTGCCGCCGAGGCCCTCGGCGCTGCGGGACTCCTCTTCACCGTCTGGCCGGTGGTCCCGGTCTGGGCGCTCGCGCTGATCTTTATGGTGGTGTTCACCGCCATCAACCTGGCCGGAGTCCGGAACTTCGGTGAATTCGAGTTCTGGTTCGCCATCCTCAAGGTCGCTGCCATCGTCCTGTTCCTCGTGATTGGAGCCGCCCTGCTCGTGGGCATCCTGCCGGACGTAGCGTCCCCGGGCCTGGCCAACCTGACGTCCGATTTCGCTCCCGCAGGACTCGGCGGGATCGCTGCGGCCCTTTTTGTGGTGATCTTCGCCTTCGGCGGCACCGAGATTGTTTCCGTGGCGGCGGCAGAAACCGAGGACCCGGAACACAGCGTTGCCAGAGCCATCCGGACCGTGGTGTGGCGCATCCTGGTTTTCTACATCGGCTCCGTTTTTGTGATCGCTGCTGTCCTGCCGGCCAGGTCGGAGAGCCTTGCATCACCCTTTGCCGGCGTCCTGGCTGCCGCGCGCATCCCCGGTGCCGCCACGGCAATCACCCTCGTGGCCGTCGTCGCCCTTCTCTCCGCACTGAACGCCAACCTCTACGGCGCGTCGCGGATGGTCTACTCCCTTGCCGGGCGCGGCGAAGCCCCGCGCTTCCTGGCCCGCCTGAGCGGTGCCAGCGTGCCCATGCTGGCCGTCGGCGTGTCCGTCGCCTTTGGATTTGTGGCCACAGTCCTGGAGCTGCTGTTCCCGGAGCGCATCCTGCCCGCCCTGTTCCAGCTCGTGGGATCCACCTGCCTGGTGGTGTGGGGCAGCGCCCTGGTCTCGCAGCTGGTCCTGCGGCGCCGTGCGGACCGGGATGGCACTTCCCTGCCCCTGAGGATGAAGGGCTTCCCGGTACTGACCTTTGTGGGCCTCGCCCTGCTGGGCCTGATTTTCGCCGTGGGATTCAGCGCCGAGGGCAGCCGCGTCCAGCTCGTCAGCACCTTCGCCCTAATCGCGGCCATCGCGGCAGCCTGTGCCGTGGCTGCCCGGTTGAGCGGCAGGTCCAGCCAGCCCAAGCAGCCAGCGGCAAGGCAGGTAGAGTAACTTCCGAAGACGTTCCGACGCGCCGGGTCCGCCTGGGCGCCGTAGTTGATGAGGACTGACACCATGAGCGGCAGGCACACCGGCGAACAGCATTCGCACACCGTGGAGGGCACCGACCCCCAGCTGTATGTGGCGGTGCATGATCCTGCCGTGGACGCCGGGCTCCGCCCCGTCCTGCTCCTGCACGGCTTCTCGTCGTCCAGCAAACTCAACTGGGAGGACACCGGCTGGCTGGCATCGCTGCTCGACGCCGGCCGCCGCGTTATCCTGGTGGACCTGCCCGGGCACGGGCGCAGCGGCGCACCTGAGGACCGCGACTCGTACTCCCCCAGCCGGATCCGCGCGGACCTGCTGCAGGTAGCGTTCGACGCCGGTGTGCGTCCTGTGCAGGCCGGCGACCCTGCCAGCGGGCTGGACGTAGTGGGTTATTCCCTGGGGTCCCGGCTCGCCTGGGAGTTCGCCGCCACGCAGCCCGAAATAGTGCACCGGATTGTCCTGGGCGGGCCAAACACCGCGGACCCGCTGGCTGAGTTCGACCTCGCCGCCGCGCAGGACTACCTGGCCGACGGCACTCCCATCGAAGACGAGTCAACCGCAAGGCTGCTCAAGATGGCCTTGCTGCTGCCCAGCAACAACATCTTCGCGCTGCTCTCCTTGGTGGAAGCCATCAAGGCAGAACCCTACGACCCCTCCGAGGCGGTCCCGCACGTGCCGATGCTCCTGGTGGCCGGGGACCAGGACGAGCGCGCCGGCAGCCTGCCGCAGCTCGCCGAACTGGCTAAGGGCGCCGGCGGCCTGGCCGAACAGCTGACGCTGCCGGGCCGCAACCACACCAACGCCGTTACGAGCCGGGCCTTCAAGCAGGCCGCCATCTCCTTCCTCGCGGTCTGATATCCCTTCCGGTTGAACTAATTTCCTGCCGCCTGTCCGAACCTCTCCTGCCGCCCGTTCGGCGGCGGTAGGCTGAAAGGGAGGCGGAAGGGCTGGCACAGCCGGGAGGGCCACATGGATATGCGTTTCGAAGACCGCACCGAGGCCGGCGAGCGGCTGGCTGCCGTCCTGACGCAGTTCCGCGAGCGGCCAGGCACCGTTGTCCTGGGACTTGCGCGCGGCGGAATCCCCGTGGCGGCGGCAGCAGCCAAGGCCCTGTACCTTCCACTCGGTGCCGTCCTGGTCCGCAAGCTCGGCATTCCCGGGCATGAGGAAACGGCGTACGGGGCCCTGGCATGGGCCCGCGGGCGGACCGTGCGCCTGCTCAACAAGCCGCTGCTGGACCGGGTCTTGGAACATGGAGTCCGCGAGGAGCTCCTGCACCAGGTGGAGCAGCGGGAACGCGCCGAACTGCTCCGCCGCGTGGATCTCTACCCCCAGTCAGACCCGGAAATTTCCGGCAAGACCGTCCTGCTGATCGACGACGGCCTGGCAACGGGAGCGACCATGAGGGCCGCCGTCGAGGCCGTCCGCGAAGGTGGGGCTAAGGCCGTGGTGGCCGCCGCTCCTGTTGGCTCCATTGAAGCGGAGGCGTCCGTGGAGCGGGTCTGCGACGCCGTGCTGTGCCTGCACCTGCCGGGCAAATTCCGCGCGGTGGGCAGTTTCTACCGGCACTTCGAACAACTGACGGACGAAGACGCCATCAGCTTCCTGAAGCAGTAGCAGCCGTAAACGACGGCGGGCCCGGACCAATAAGGTCCGGGCCCGCTTTTGGCTGTCGTTGGAATTACTGGTGGTGGCTGACGCCGAGCGGCCTGCCCTTGGTTTCCTTGGCCAGGATCACACCGATGGCCGAGATGACGCACAGCACCATGATGTAGATGCCGATGGACCCGGCCCACTTGGTGGTTTGCAGCAGCGTTTCGGCGATGGTGGCGGCGAAGGCCCCGCCCAGGATGGCACCGAAGGCGTAGCCGATCGAAATGCCCGAATACCTGACGTTGGCCGGGAACATCTCGGCGTACATTGCGGACATGGGGCCGTAGGAGAGACCAAGGCCGATGGTCAGGACGAACAATGCCAGGCCGTAGAGCCAGATGTTCCTGGTATCGATCAGGGCAAACATGGGAATCATCCAGACGAAGACAATCGCGTAGCCGGTGAGGAAGGTCTTGACCCGGCCAATGCGGTCAGAGAGCCAGCCGCCCACCAGCGTGAAGATCAGCCAGCCAAAGGACGCCAGCGTGGTGGCCAGCAGGACCTGGGGTGTGGGCATCTGCAGCGTCCGGGTGGCGTACGCGATGAAGAAGGCAATCAGCAGGTACCCGGCAGCGTTGTTGCCGATGAAGATCATGGTGGAGTAGAGGACCGGCTTTTTGTGGCTGCGGACCAGTTCACCCAGGGGCGCTTTGCTTTCCTGCTTCCGCATGGCCATCTCCTGGAAGACCGGACTCTCGGCGACGGCACGCCGGATCAGGTAGCCCACCACGATGAGGACGATGGAGAGCAGGAACGGCATCCGCCAGCCCCAGGCGGCGAAGTCTTCCTTGGACATGCTGCTGTTGAGGAAGAAGAGCAGGCCGGTGGCCAGGATCATGCCCACCGGCACGCCGATCTGCGGGTACGCGCCGAAGAGGCCGCGCTTGTTCAGGGGCGCGTGTTCCACGGCCATCAGCGCCGCGCCGCCCCACTCGCCGCCTGCCGAGAAGCCCTGGACTATGCGGAGGAGGATCAGCAGGACGGGAGCCCAGGCGCCGATCTGGGCATAGGTGGGCAGCATGCCGATGAGGGCCGTGGCCGCGCCCATCATCACGAGGGTGAAGACCAGCATCGCCTTGCGTCCCAGCCGGTCGCCAAGGTGGCCTGCCACCACGGCACCCAGCGGCCGGAACAGGAAGCTGATGCCGATCAGGGCGAACGAGAGGATCTGCGCCAGGCCCGGGTTGGACTGGTTCAGCGGTGCCAGGAACAGCGGCGACAGCAGCGTTGCCGTCAGCTGGGCAAAGATAAAGAAGTCATACCACTCGATTGTGGTGCCGACCAGGGTACCGGCCAGGACTTTGCGCTCCTCCCGCCGGGTGCTGGGACCGGAGAGTGAATCCACCTTGGAAGGTGTGGTCATTGAAACTCCATTGTTTGTTGGCAGCGGGGCTGCCAGGACGCCTTCAGGATTACCGACAGAACGGTCAGTTAGTTAGCAGGGTACTACGAAAGTGTGAGGCGGGACACGCTTTTTGCGAATTTGCTCCCTCCGTGGCGCGGTCTGGATAAAAAAGGGCGTGCCGACGCTGGCCGGCAAGGTCTCCGGAAGGTTCTATATGAGAACTGGCGCTTCGCTATCCGGACGCTCCGACCTAGGATGGACACCATGACTTCCACCGCTGCAGCCGCGCCGGCACAGGCCTCGCCCTCCCAGACGCTGTCGCGGGGCATCCGCGCTTTGGAGATTCTAGCTGCAGCGCCAGGCCCACTGACTATTGCCGAACTTGCCGACGCCATGGGCGTGCACCGCTCGGTGGCCTACCGGATCCTCCGCACGCTGGAGGACCACTCGCTGCTGGTCCGCGACGACGCCGGGCGGGTCCAGCCGGGCCCCGGCCTGGCCGTCCTGGCACGCGGCGTGTCAAGGAACCTGCAGAGCGCCGCCCTTCCCGAACTGACACACCTCGCCAACACCTGGGATATGACTGCATTCGTGGCGCTGTGGGACCACCACGACTGCATCACCCTGGTCACCGTGGAGCCGCGGCACTCCGGGGCCACCGTGGCACAGCATCCCGGCACGCGGCACCCCATCAACGCCGGAGCACCGGGCATCGCCATCCAGTCGGCCCTCACCGAAGCCGAGTGGGACCGCCTCGAGACAGGCATCCCGTACCGGCCGGAGGCCGCCGAAGCCCGCCGCACCGGGTACTCCGCCAGCCATGACGAGGTCATCGCCGGCGTCTCATCCCTGGCGGCACCAGTCAGGGTTCCGGGCGGCCGGCCGGCAGCGCTTGCCGTCGTATATATCCGGTCAGCCCACCAGCCCTCAACGGTGGGCGCGGCACTGGCGGAAAGTGCGGCCAGAATCGAACGGCAGCTGGCCTAGGCAGCACGGGCAGCAGCGGCTTACTGCGTGGGCCCGGGAAGGGTTCAGGCGCGCCGGCGTTGGAGTACGACGGCGGCCGCGGCACCAAGGAGCGCCAGGGCGGCTGCCGCACATGCGGGGACGAGGAATGCGGCTTCGTAGCCGTGATCCTGGGCCAGCCGGCCGCCCACTGCCGAACCAATTGCTGTTCCAGCCACGATGCCGCTGGCCAGCGCGGTCATCACGGTTCCCAGCCGCCCTGCGGGGGCGACCACCCCGCCTACGGCGAAGACGGTCACCATCACCGGTCCCACCGGAACCCCCAGGATCAGCAAAACCAACACCATCGATCCCAACGATCCAGGCACCAGCAGGAGCAGGGCCAGCGCTGCCATCAGCACAGCAGACACTATCCAGCGCCAGGACAGGGCGAAACGGTGCGGCCAGTAAGCGACCGACAGGGCGGCCGCGGCGGAACTGAGCCCCATCACCGCATAAAGCAGTCCGGCGATTTCGGAGGTGGCGTAGTGCGCGGAAAAGGAGCTTAAGGCCGCCTGCGCGGAGCCGAAGAAAGTACCCATGCAAACCATGGCCACCACCGGGACCACAACGGCAACGGGAAGACTGCGCCTGGCCCGCGGTTGCGCTGCTGACCGGGCCTGGGCTTGTGCTGCCGGGACAACCCGGCGCCGGGTGACCGGAACAGCACGGTGCGTGCGGTGCGTTGCGAACGCGGGCACCAGCGTGATGGTCATTGCCGCTGCCAGCGCAAGGGGCAGCCATGGGGCCATGAGGCTGGCCAGGATTCCGACGAGGGCAGGGCCCAGCACGAAGGTGATTTCATCGGCGGTGCTCTCGTAGGACAGCGCTGTATCCAGGTCCCGCCTGTTGTCCGGTGCGCTCCCCTGCGATGTGAGTGCCATCCACCTCACCCGGGCCAACGGTCCCACCTGGGGGCAGCTTGCGCCGGAGAGGAACGCGGCAGCCAGCACCCCGGGGGTAAAACTTCCGGATGTCCCCAGGAGGGCAGCCGCGAAGATCAATGCCAAGACCGCGGCGGTGTTGAGGGCAGCCGCGAAGAGCAGTACCGGACGCTGGCCGCGTTTGTCCGCCAGGGCGCCCAGGATGGGTGCACCCAGGGCAGACCCGATGCCGACTGCCCCTGCGGCCGTGCCGCCGAGAGCATAGGAACCGCTGTTGGACGTGACCAGGGTCAGGGTTCCCACCGTGAGCATGGCCAGGGGGAGGCGGGCGAAAATACCGAGGGGGATAAAGCTGCGGCCGGCGAGCCGCGGAAGCCTGGCGAACCTGCTGCCGGACGCGCTTTCCGGGCGGCCGGAAGAACCGTCGGCCGGGGCAGGCGAATCCGGCGTGGCAGGAGCGCGAAGTGAAGACGAAGGCTGGTCAGGGGAAAGGGAGGTCGAAGAAGTCAATTTCCGGGCTCGTTCAGTAAGTGCGCATCGTCCCTCCTCCCGATGCGCCCAACCCGGTAACTGTCCAAGTATATCCGGCCTTCGCTGTTGAACCGGGAGCCTGCTTCCAGTCCTGTCCGGGGCTGGTTACACTGTGGCCTCGACGGCCTCCGATATCCGCAGGGTGGAACCGTTACGGCCTTTGAGCACCTGGAGCTGCATCCCGATCCGCTGCTTCATCTCGGCGACGTGACTCACCAGGCCCACCACCCGGCCACCATCCCGCAGGCCTTCGAGGGCATCCATCACCTGTTCCAGGGACTGCTCGTCAAGACTGCCGAAGCCCTCATCCACAAAGAGGGTTTCGATTTCCACGCCTCCGGACTCCTGCTGGACAACGTCGGCCAGGCCGAGTGCCAGGGACAGCGAGGCCATAAACGATTCGCCGCCTGAGAGCGTGGACGTGTCGCGCCGGTGTCCGGTCCATTGGTCCACCACTTCCAGGCCGAGCCCGGATTTGGCGCCGCGCGCTGCTTTGGCGTCGGTGTGCTGCAGGAGGTATCGCCCGTCGCTCATGGCCACCAGCCGTTCCGAGGCGGCGAGGGCCACCTGTTCCAGCCGTGCTGCCAGGACATAGCTGTTCAGGCTCATCCGGTAGGTGTTGTCCCCCCGGCCTGCCGCCGCGTCCGCCAGGCGGGAAAGCATCCGGGCATGCTCGGCGGGGCCGCGGGCGGAGCCGGCAAGCTCGTTGTAACTGGCAGCGATGGTTGTCAAGGACTCAAGGCAGCGTGCTGCCAGGCCCACCGCCACGTCAGCATCGCGTGCCGCCTGCAGGGCCGCCGCCGCATCAGCCTCCAGGGCCGGCAGCCGCTGCTGGTCCATCTCGATCCCGTCGGCCGTTTCCTTCAGGGCCAGCACCACCTCGTCGGAGGCGAACAGCTCGGCAACCCTGGCAGCCTCGTCCTGGACCGACCGTATTTCAGTTTCGAGGCCAGCAGCCTCATTGGCGGACAGCAGGTGTGCCCGGGCTTCCTCGGCAGTAGCAAACCCGGCTTCCGGCAAGGCCAGTTCCAGGTGCTCCCGGGCTTCCGCCACCTGGGCGTTGGCGGTGGCAAGCGCAGCCTGGGCTTCCACGGCTTTGGACAGCATGGCGGCCGCGTTTTCCAGGGCACGCAACCGCTGCGAAAGGCTCCGGTGTCCTGCCCGCAACTCCCCCAGTGCCTGGTCAAGGATCGATGACTGTTCTGCCAGGTCGGCCAGGGAGGATACAACTGTTGCGAGCTCAGCCTCCGCCGCAGCCCGGGACGCCCGGGCTGCGGTGACACCCGCTTCGAGCGCTTCCAGCCGAGACCGTGCGGACGCGAGTTCGCTTACGGCCTGTTCGGCGTCGGCCGCGGCCAGGCGCGCTTCCTCAGCCCCGGCGACGGCCTCTTCCATAGCGGTCCCGCCGCCTTGGCCAGCCAGAACTGCCACCAGTTGATCTGCGTCGGCCAGCCGCTGGCCGGCACGGGCGAATCCTGCTTCAGCTGCCTCAGACAGCTGATGGGCTGCTTCCTCTTCCTGTTCAAGTCCGGGACCGGCCCCGTCTCCGGCCGCAGGAGAGGGATGCTCTGCGCTGCCGCACACCGGGCAGTTTTCCCCCGCCACCAGTTTGGCGGCCAGCTCGGCGGCGGCGTTGGCGAGCCGCTGCTCGCGTACATCGAGCCAGCGGCGTTTGGTTTCCAGCTGATGCCCGCGTGACTGGTCATGCTCCAGCTTGGCCGCATTCCGCGCCCTAACGGCAGCGCCGTACCGCCGCACCACATCCAGCAGTTCTCCGGCGGCGGTCGCTTCCTTCGCCCGGAGTGCTGCCGCCCCTGCCCGTCCTTCGAGTGATTCCAGGCCTGACATGAGGCGCGCCCGCTCGGCGAGCAGTTCCTCCACGCGGCGGTCCAGGGCGGCATTGGATGCGGTGAGTTCCTGCTGCCTTCCCAGCAACTGCTGGTGCTTTGACCGGAGCATCTTCAGGCGCTCTTCATCCGGAAGCCTTGCCTCCACAACAGCCAGGAGGGACCGGAGCCGGTTCAATTCATCCGCGGCGCCGGAAAACATTGCCGGTTCCCCGATGTCCTGCTGGACACGGTAGGCGGAGCCCAGGTCCAGCTGGCCGAGTTCAGGGTCTTCGTCCGCGGCCAGCCGGAGCAGTGTGAACGCCGATTCCATGGCGTCTGCCGCCCGCCGCACCTTGGCAGCAGCAGCATCAACTCCGCGCAGCTGCCCGGCAAGAACCTCTGCCTTGCGGTGGCGGCCCAGCCGGCGGTTCAGGTCCTCCAGCCGCGGGAGGGCTTCCTCCACGGCAGCCTGCCTGGTTGTTGCCTCCTCCAGCCTGCGATGGCGTTCACGCAGTGCAGTCTCCGCCGCAACGGCCCTTTTCCGCTCCTGGTGTTCCGACTCAGCAGCCAGCGCCAGCTCCGAGAGTTGGCATTTTCGTTCCGCCGCCCGCTCTTTCAACCAGTCGAGCCGCGCAGCCCGGATGTCCGCCGAAACATTTGCCGCCGGACTGTCCTCCGGCAGCCCGTCAGTGTCGTGGAGCTGCAGCGTTCCTGCTTCGGATTCCGCCCGCGCCGCCAGGAGTTCAAGTTGGCCGTTGAGGACGGCCACTCCCTCCTTTGCTGCCTGCGCCTGCTGTGAGAGTTCCTGCTCCACGGCTTCAAACCGCTCCGTGCCGAAAAGTTTCTGCAGCAGCTCCAGCCGGTCCGTGGCCTTGGAGCGCAGGAAGGCGGCAAAATCACCCTGCGGCAGCATCACCACCCGGGTGAACTGCTCCCGGTCCATTCCCAGCAGGGCGAGTATCTCCGCCCCGGCCTCATCGTTGCGCGTGGACTTCTCCACCCACGTTCCGTCAACGCGTTCACGCAGGAGGGTTTTGGCCTGCTGGGTAGTGAATCCGTTCTTGCCCCTGGCGCTGGGCTTGTCCCAGGCGGGCGACCGGGTGACGTCAAAACGCCGCCCCTGCGCGGAGAATTCACAGCTTACCGCTGGTTCCTGGCCGGGTTCCGCATGGTCGCTGCGGAGCCGTTTGCCGTCCTGGCGTGCTCCGGGCACCGAGCCGTACAGCGCAAAGCAGATGGCGTCGAGCACGCTGGTTTTACCCGCGCCGGTGGGCCCGTTGAGCAGGAACAGGCCATGCGCGCTCAAGGCGTCAAAGTCAATCTCCTCGGTGCCTGCAAAGGGACCAAAACCGGAGATGCGGAGGCGGTGGATCCTCACAGCGAGGCCTCCTGCAGCCGGACGTTTTCCAGGGCGGCGGCGAGCGCGGCTTTCTCGGCGTCATCCGGAACGCGGCCGCGTACGTGCTCGAGGAAGCCGCAGCAAACAGCGAGGTCATCGGGGGCTTCAGCCAGCCTGCTGCTGTAGGTGGACGCGGTGCCGGCCGGACCGCCCTCGGGTTCGAAGCTGAGGACCAGCGTGTCCGGGAAACGGGAGCGGAGCTGGTCCATGGCCCGGGCGGGGCGCTGGGCGTCGGTGAGGGTCACCTGGCAGTAGGCGGTTTCGGCCCACGAGTATTCGGAGGACTCAAGCAGTTCGGCCAAGGGACCCCGGAGCACTGCCAAGGTGCGCGGGGCGTCCCACAGGACTTCCTGGACCGCGGTCACGCCGCCGGCATCGATGTCGATGAGCCACGCTCCCTTCTGGTGCGACGCTTCAGAGAAGGAATACGCTAACGGCGATCCAGAGTACCGGACCTGGGGCGACAGGGATTGCCGCCCGTGCAGGTGGCCCAAAGCCGTGTAGCTGAAGCCGTCAAAGAGGTCCAGCGGAACTGCCCCAACGCCGCCAATGCTGAGGTCGCGTTCGCTGTCCGAGCTGATCCCGCCGCTGGCAAAGGTATGCGCCAGCACCACTGAATGGACTGCAGCTGTTGCCGAGCGCCGTTCGACGTCCTGCCGGATCAAGTCCGTTGCCGCCCGGGTCACCTCGAAGTGGCTGGCGGTCTCGACACCAAGTTGATCCGCCACAAGCCGGGGTTCCAGCCAGGGAATGCCGTAAATCGCCACCACGGCACCGTCAACGGCACCCTCAGCTGCGCCGCCGGATGCTCCTCCGACAGGGAGCAGCAAGGGCTGGTCCAGGCTGTCCAGCCTGGTCCGCAGGTGCACCCCGCCGCGCTCCAGGAGGCGCGAGGCAAAGCCCAGGCGGATGGCGGAATCGTGGTTGCCGCTGGTCAGCATCACCTGCGCTCCTGCCGACGTCAGCCGGACCAGGGCGTCATCGAGGAGGTGGACCACATCCACACCAGGGAGTGCACGGTCGTAGACGTCGCCGGCGATGAGCACAACATCCACCGCATGCCGGGCAACGGCATCCACCAGCTGGTCCACAAAGGCCCGCTGCGCATCCAGCATGCCGACGCCGTGGAAGGACCGGCCCAGATGCCAGTCAGATGTGTGAAGTAACCTCATGTTTCTACGCTATCGGCTGCCACTGACAGTTCCGGTAACCGCCGCAGCCGCCGGCCTCCTGCCAGGATCAGCGCTTGCCCTCAAAGAACTCCTGCGCTTCGCTGGCTGCGGTCTGTGAATCCTTGCCGGCCGGTTTTGGGGCGGTCTCACCGGTTGCGACGGACTCGTCAATCGGGTCCTCGTCGGCCCTTTCAACTGCCGCTGCTTCACTGCTGTCACGGCCCGCCAGGGCTTCGCCGGTCGTGGAAGCAGCGGCATTGAAGCTACGGAACGCGAGCCCGGCGATAACGGCGCCGATCAAGGGGGCCGCAACAAAAACCCAGAGCTGTTCAAGAGCCCAGCCTGAGCTGAACACTGCGGACGCAGCCGCCCTGGCCGGGTTGAAGGGCAGGTTGCCCACAGACAGGCCCAGCTGCAGGAGGACAGCGAAGGACAAGCCAACGGCAACCGGCGCGGCGGAAGGGCTGCTGCTGTCCCGGCGGGCTGTTGCCAGGAAAACCGCGGTGATGATTGCGGCCCCGATCATCTCGAGCAGCAGGACGGCCGCCAGCGGCGCCTGGATGATGGAGTGTTCGCCGAAACCGGCCGTGACGGTGTCGAAAGCGGTCCGGCTGTCCGCGATCCCAGGCAACGTGCGCAGGATTCCGAAGAGGGCCAGGGCGGCCAGCAGCCCCCCGGCCAGCTGGGCTGCGGCATAGGCGCCGGCTGCCCCCACGCGGATCCGGCCGGCCATAAGGTGGCCGGCCGTGATGGCGGGGTTGAAATGACCGCCGGAAACGTGGCCGAAGGCAAGCATGGCCGCCGTCACGGCGAGCCCTGCAGCAAGGGCGGCGGGCATCGGGCTGGACTGCGGGATGGTGAACAGCGGAACGCCCAGCCCGGCGAGTGCGAGGAAAAAGCTGCCAAATGCCTCCGCGGCCAGGCGCGGCAGAAGCCGCGGCGGGACTTCACTTCCGGCTGGTTGAACTGGATCGTGGCGGGCCGGGACGGGCGTGCTCATGGTGGTGACCTTTGAGGTAGGCGGGCGTGGGCGCTGCGTTCAGGCAACCCCGGCATTATTCCAGTACAGGCTGTGCGTTCGCTGGACAGCTCTGCCGCACCGCCCGGGCCCGCTGCCTCATGCCAGTGCTGCCGCCCGGGCAGGCGTCGGCCGGCCGCCGGCGGCCACGGTAAATTGGCAACCATGAGTATTGAGCCGGACGCTGCCACTCCCTCCCTGAAGTCCCGCATCCGCGGTTGCCTCCTGGGCGGCGCGCTGGGCGACTCCCTGGGTTACGCCGTCGAGTTCGACTCAATAGGGCAGATCCGCAGCCGCTACGGCGCGGCCGGACTCACGGGACTTGATAAGCTCACCGGCCCAACCCATTTCTCCGATGACACCCAGATGACCCTTTACACGGTGGACGGGCTGGTGGAGGCCCTGGAGTGGGCGAACTCGGGTGTTGGCGCGGACGTCAACGCCTGCCTGTGGCTCGCGTACCTGCGCTGGTATGCCACTCAGGGGGAAACCGCGCCGGCCTCGGCCCCGGCCCCCCAGCCGCGCTGGATTGATGCCCAAGAGGTGCTCCACCAGCGGCGGCACCCGGGTAAAGCCTGCCTTTCCGGGCTCGCCACCGGGGAAATGGGCACCTCTGCCCGGCCGGTGAATCCTGACTCGAAGGGCTGCGGGACGGTGATGCGTTCGGCCCCGTTCGGGCTCATTCCCCACATCGCGCCCGACGCCGTCTACAAGTTGAGTTCCGACGCCGCCTCACTAACGCACGGGCATCCGTCAGCCCGCCAGAGCGCAGGTACCTTCAGTCTCCTCATCCACCGTCTGGTGTCCGGCGACGGGCTGCGCGAAGCCGCAGCCGAGGCGCTGGCCCATACTGCAGGCCTCGACGGCGTGGCCACTGAGTTGCCGGAACGGCTGGAGGCTGCCCTCCGGCTGGCGGGCAAGGGCGTTGTGACACCTGAGGAAATGGTCCAGGCACTCGGTGAGGGCTGGGTCGCTGAAGAAGCCCTCGCCGTCGGGCTTTACGCCGCGCTGGCCACCCTTCCGGAGGCCGACGCGGCGGAACCCGCACAGCACTTCCTTGATGCTGTGGCCCTGGCGGTCAACCACAGCGGCGACAGCGATTCCACCGGTTCGATCGCCGGGAACATCCTCGGCGCCTTCTACGGCGAAGCATGCCTGCCCCCGGAGTGGCTTGCAGCGCTCGAAGGACCGGAGGTTATCGGCGGTATGGCCGATCAATTGGTGAAGGTCACAACCGGCGAAGGCTGATGTTGTTGCAGGCTTCGCAGACTTCCTGTGGGATCAGCCCGCGCCGCTGCAGGAATCCGAAGATCACGCAGCCAAGGCAGAAGCCGGCGAAGGCTTCCAGCGCCGCCGCCACGATCAGGACTCCCAGGACTGCCCAGGCGGCAGGGGCGGCGCCGGCCGCGAACAGGGCAAGGGCTGTAGTGGACACCACTGCCCCGATGCCCTGGGCGAAGCGCTTGGGCGGCCCCGGAACGGGTTTCACCCGGCCCAGCCGTGGCGTGATGACTTTCACGGACAGCAGCGCCAGCGGCGAAACCCGGGGCCCGAAGAGCACACGGAGCCAGAATCCGGCGGCGATGGCCAGCAGTCCCCATCCCGACCCTGCAGCTGCTGTTGCCAGGGCCAGCACCACCACCAGTCCCGCCGTCACGCGGGCAGCGTACTCGTTCACGGGGTTGGGGAAGGCAAAAAGCGTGCGCATGAGGCAAGGCTAGGGGGCAGCAGACGCCGGGCGGTAAGTTTGTTGCGCTGCGTGACCCGGGGGCGCGCATTTCCCTAGGCGCTGACGGCTCCGGCGAAACTGCCCACCATCTGCAGGAACTCGCCTTCGGAAAGGACCTCGATGGACTGCCCCCGCTCGTGGAGTTCGAGGACCCGGCGTGCCTTGCCGGTGAGCCTGCCCGAGCGGAGGTCGGAGGCCACAAAGCCGTCCCCCACCACCAGGACGGTGGTGCGTCCCGTGACCCGGCTCTCCGGCCGTGCGCCGAACTCGGCAGACCGCTGCTTCGCTTCAGGCCGGCCGATGGACAGCTGGCCGGTGAAAACCACTGTCTGGCCGAACAGCGGGTGGCCGGGCTCCGCGTGCGGATTCGGCTCGGGGTTTGCGCCCTCTTCGGGCCAGCCGCTGTAAAAGGGCCGCACCAGCCCGGCTCCGCTGCCTGCGGCACTGGAAAGGGCGGCGAGGCTTGCCTTGGACAACGTGTCCCGGGCGGGGTCGAACGCCTCCTGACGGGGCATCACGAGCCCCAGCGACAGGTAGAGCTCGGCGATGCTGTTCGCCTGGTTGCGGGCTGCGATGTCGATCAGGATACCGGCGCAGGCACGGGCGTCTTCGGCGGCGTCGTGGTGATTGACCAGGGGAACCCCGGCCTCCTCGGCGGCGAAGGGCAGCGAATTGGACACCAGCGAGTAGCAGCGCCTGGACAACATCACTGTGCAGACGTAGTCGTAGGCCGGACCGGGCAGCCCGGAGACCTCAAGGCCGGAGCGGATCACGCCGAGATCGAACGCCGCATTGTGGGCCGCCAGGATGTCATCGCCGATGAATGCGCCGATCTCCGGAAAGAGCTCCCCAAACCGGGGCCGGCCCGCAACGTCGGCGGCAGTGATGCCGTGGATCCGGACGTTGTGGTAGTCGAAGTGGTCGTGGCTGGCCGGCGGGCGCATGAGCCAGGAAGCTTCCTCAACCACCTTGCCGCCGCGGACTTTCGTCAGGCCCACAGAACACGGGGAGCCCCGGAATCCGTTCGCAGTCTCGAAGTCGATCGCCGTAAAGTCCAAACCCACGGGCCCCACCTTACCGCCGGACCGGGCCGTTCCCGGGTCACCCATGCCGTCCTGTCACCGAAATCACCCGACCGCCCCGGGCCGGCGCCTTCCGCCGCCACCGGGAAGAAGAGGCATGTCAAGTACCCTTGAGGAGTGAACTTTCCTGTGATGAACGACTTCGCTGTGTCCATGCTGGGCGGTGCGGGACCGGTGCAGCCACAGCTGGCCTCCTTCCTGCCCGACTGGCTGAACCCCCAGGTCTTCCTGGCCGATCCCGCCCTCGCACCCTGGGTGGTCCTGCTCGTCTGCGGCATCGTCTTCGCGGAAACCGGGCTGCTGGTGGGCTTCTTCCTGCCGGGTGACTCCATGCTGTTCACCGCGGGGTTGCTGGTGGCCACCGACACCATCAAGTTCAACGTGTTCCTTTTCGCGCTGCTGATCATCGTGTCGGCAATCATCGGCAACCAGACCGGTTACCTGATCGGCTCCAAAGCCGGCCCCGCCATCTTCAACAAGCCCAATTCGCGCCTGTTCAAGCGCGAGAACGTTGAAAATGCGCACGCCTTCTTTGAAAAGCACGGCGGCAAAGCGCTGATCCTTGCCCGCTTCGTACCGATCATCCGGACCTTCGTCCCGGTTATCGTGGGCGTTGCGCAGATGAGCAAGAAGAAGTTTTTCCTCTACAACGTCATCGGCGCCTTCCTCTGGGGCGGCGGCGTAACCCTCCTGGGGTACCTCCTGGGCGACCGCATCCCCTGGGTCCGCGACAACCTGGACATCATCTTCATCGCCATCGTTCTGGTCTCGGTGCTGCCCATCGGCGTGGAGGTCCTGCGCGGCATGTCCGCCAGGCGCCAGGCCACCGCCTACGGCACGGACCCGGTGGACGAATTCATCGAAGAACACGCGCCCGAGGAAGAGCACAAGACTCCCCGGCATGTCCACGGAACACGGCCCGAGTAGCAGCGGGTCTTACCGCACGAAAAGATCAGGGTGCGCTCCGGGCATCGGCCCGGAGCGCACCCTTCTTTGTGCCAGCTTCGCAGTCGCCTGCTCAGCGGTCCTGGAGGGCCTTGACGATGGCGGGCAGGAGCGCGCGGAACGCCTTGCCGCGGTGGCTGATGGCATTCTTCTCGTCGGCGGACAGTTCCGCGCAGCTGCGGGTCTCCCCCGCCGGCTGCAGCACGGGGTCGTAGCCGAAGCCGCCGTCACCGCGCGGTTCGCGCAGGAGCACGCCCTCCAGCTGCCCGTACTCCACCACTTCGTGCCCGGAATCCCCGTCGGCCGCCGGGACCGCCAGGGCTGCCGCGCAGACAAAAGCGGCGCCGCGGTGGGCGTCCGGGACGTCGGAGAGCTGGTTGAGCAGCAGCCGAAGGTTCGCTATGTCGTCCCCATGGCTGCCGGCCCAGCGCGCCGAGAAGATGCCGGGCGCTCCGCCCATCACATCCACAGCGAGGCCGGAGTCATCGGCGATGGCCACCAGGCCGGTGGCCTCAGCGACAGCCCGTGCCTTGAGCAGGGAATTCTCGGCGAACGTCACGCCCGTTTCGACGACGTCGGGGGCACCTGCCGCTGCTGCGTCCACCACCTGGGTGTCGACGTCGAGCCCCGGCACCTGCCCGCGCAGCAGTTCACGCAGCTCCCGGAGCTTGCCCTTGTTGTGCGTGGCCAGGACCAGGCGCGGTGTTGTGCCTTGACCCGGCGCGGCGCCGGCCGCGCTCACAGGGTGTCTGCCAGGGTTTCGCGCTGAATGGCCGCAAGCTGGGTGGTGCCGAGCAGGGCCAGGTCCAGGAGCTGGTCCAGTTCGGCGCGGTCGAAAGGCGCGCCCTCGGCGGTCCCCTGGACCTCCACGAACTTGCCCGAACCGGTAACCACCACGTTCATGTCGGTTTCGGCCCGGACGTCCTCAACGTACGGCAGGTCCAGCATGGGAACGCCGTCGATGATGCCCACCGATACGGCCGCGATGGTATCGATCAGGGGCTGGGCGTTCTTGGCGATCAGCTTGTTGTCGCGGGCGAACCGGATGGAGTCAGCGAGCGCCACGTAGGCGCCGGTGATGGCTGCGGTCCGGGTTCCGCCATCAGCCTGCAGAACGTCGCAGTCCAGCACGATGGTGTTCTCGCCCAGGGCCTTGGTGTCGATGATGGAGCGCAGGGAACGGCCAATGAGCCGGGAGATTTCGTGCGTGCGCCCGCCGATCTTGCCTTTGACTGACTCCCGGTCGGAGCGGGTGTTGGTGGCGCGGGGCAGCATGGCGTACTCGGCGGTGACCCAGCCGCGGCCCTCGCCCTTGAGCCAGCGCGGAACTCCCGCGGTGAGGGAAGCTGTGCACAGGACCCGGGTGTTGCCAAACTCGATCAGGGCCGATCCTTCGGCCTGGTTGGACCATCCACGGGTGATGCTGATGGGCCGGAGCTGGTCCGGGGCGCGGCCGTCGGCGCGCACGATGGGCACTGCAGTTGCTTCAGAAGTCATGCCTTTAGCTTATCCACTGCCGGCCGCCGGGATGCCCGCACCAAAATCGCGCAGGGCAACCTGCCGATGAAGAACCAGCTAGATGGTGTAGTGCACGCCCGCCACGGCAACAGCCACGTCGCCACCGAAAACCGGCCTGGCCTCTGCCATCACGGTGGTCTGCGAGGTCCACACCGGAATGTGCGTGAGGAGGAGCCGGCGGGCACCGGCAGCGGCAGCTGCTTCGCCTGCCCGCTTGCCGGTCAGGTGGACGTCCTTGATGCCGTCATCCCGGCCTTCTTCAAAAGCTGCTTCGCACAGGAACAGGTCCGCATCCTTGGCGGCCTCCTCAAGGGCCGCGCAGGAATCCGTGTCGCCCGAGTAGGTCAACGTTTTGGCGATCCGGTTGCCTTCCTTGTCCGGCTCCACCACCTCCACCCGGAGGGCATAGCATTCCTCGATGGGATGGTTCACGGCGTACGGCGTGACGGTGAAGGGACCCACGGTCACCGGCTCGCGCTCGGCCCAGTTGGTGAAGTCGAACTCCTCGCGCATGCCCGGATCGAGTTCCAGGCCGTAGGCCGTGGCCATCCTGTCAGCCGTGGCGGCCGGCCCCCATACCGGAATCCGGCCCCGGCCCCAGCCGCCCGGCTTCCACCGGACTGCCACGTGCAGGCCGCAAAGGTCCATGCAATGGTCGGGGTGCAGGTGGGTGAGGAAGATCGCGTCGATGTCTTCAAGGTCGGTGTACCGCTGGATGGCGCCCAGGGCGCCGCTGCCGAGGTCCATAACCACTTTCCAGGTCCGCTCGCCGTCATTGGCGGTCAGCAGGTAGCACGACGCCGGGGATCCCGGCCCGGGAAAGGACCCGGTGCAGCCGACGATGGTGAGCTTCACTGGTCTGAACCCCCGGGGACGGAACTGCCCACGAAGTTGGAGATTCGGGGACGGGTGCCGGCACGCTGCGCGGCGGCGATCATTTCCGGAGTGATACGGGCCAGGCTGCCGGTGGGATACTGGGCCGCCACATGGTCCACGTGCCGGACCGAGAGGACTTCGGGGCCCAGGAAGCGGCGGGCCAGTGCCTCGAACTGGGCGGCGTCTCCGGTGGCCACGAAGTGGTGCTCGGGCGGCGAGGATTCGGTGCGCTGCAGGTTGTGCGTGGCAAGGGCCCGGTAGACGTCCTTGGCGGTTTCCTCCGCGCTGGACACGAGGGTGACGTCCGCGCCCATTACGTAGGAGATGACGCCGGTCAGCAGCGGGTAGTGGGTGCAGCCCAGCACCACGGTGTCCACGCCGGCGGCCTTGAGCGGGGCCAGGTATTCCTCGGCAACGGCCAGCAGGGCCGGGCCGGTGGTAACGCCGGCCTCCACGTAGCTGACGAACTCGGGACAGGCCACCGAGGTGATGTGAAGGTCCGGGGCCGCCGCGAAGGTGTCCTCGTAGGCCCGCGAGCCCACGGTGGCGGAGGTGCCGATCACGCCCACCCTGCCGCTGCGGGTGGCGGCGACGGCGCGCCGCACCGCGGGCTGGATGACCTCAATGACGGGGATGCCGTACCTTGCCGTGTACCTCTCCCGCGCGTCGCGGAGCACAGCGGCCGACGCCGAGTTGCAGGCGATGGTGAGCAGCTTGACGCCGGAGTCCACCAGTTCGTCCATCACGCCCAGGGCGTTGGCCCGGACTTCCGCGATGGGCAAAGGACCGTACGGCCCGTGCGCGGTGTCCCCTACGTAGAGGATGGACTCGTTCGGGAGCTGGTCGATGATGGAGCGTGCCACCGTAAGGCCGCCGACGCCGGAATCGAAGACACCGATGGGCCGTGATTCCACGGCAGCGGCGGGCAGGTCGCTGGCTTCGGACCCTGCTGCCGCAGCTGGATCCATGCTCGAGGCTGTTGTCATGATTATTCGAGGATAGGGCTTCCCCGCAACCTCAGCCATCATCTTGTGGCCTGCGACTCATGTCTAATTTGTCACACGGCTCACAGCCGAAGCCGCGGCTACCGCTCAACGGCGGGTGTCCAGTGACTGCAGCATGGCCTGGACCAGTGATTCCTGCAGCCAGGTGGCAAAGTTGTACACCAGGGCCAGGTAGCTCTCCACATCCTCGGCCTGGGACCAGTCCTGCATCAGGTGGACGTGCTCGGCATCCTCTTCGTCCTGGATGTCCAGGCGTTCGGCCAGGACCAGCCGGACATCGTTCAGTGCCATGGACCAGTGCCGGGCGCCTTCGGCGGTCAGGACAATCTCGTCCTTGTCCAGGTCCAGCGCGGCCGCCCGGAGGGCGCCTATTTTCGTCTCCCGCAAGGATCGCTCGGTGAGCTGCCGGAACTCCAGGGACGCGGCGTCGTCGTTCTTCATCACGTTGGGAAGGAGCCGCTTGACTGCCCTGTCCGTGGGAACGGCAACGTCCATGTCGAGGCCGATCAGGGCAGCCAGCGGGTCCTGGCCCGATCGGTCTTCCGGCTGGAGCATGGAGATCACGTCGTCGATGAGGCTGCGCAGCAGCTCCCGCTCCGTGGGCTCCAGGTAGCCGGTAATTCCTTTGAGTCCGTACTTAAACGCCTTAGCCACGCTTCCCCTTACCCTGGCCCGGTCCGCCGGACTTGCCTGAATTGCCGCCCGATCCGCCGCTGGCCTTCTCCACCGTGGCCCACAGCCCGAAGCCGTGCATGGCCACGGCGTGCCGCTCCACCTGTTCCTTGCTGCCATGGGCAACAATCGAGCGGCCCTTTTTGTGGACCTCCATCATGAGCTTGTTGGCTTTGGTCTCCGAGTAGCCGAAGTAGCTCTGGAACACATAGCTGACGTAGCTCATGAGATTAACGGGGTCATTCCAGATCACCAGGTTCCAGGGGATGTCCGGTGCGGCCAGGAAGTCGGTGGACTCCGCCGTGCCGGTCCGGGTGCCCTCTTGCGTATCAGGGCCGAGCGCAACGCTTAAGGTCATCTGTCCATTCTATGGGGAGGGCCGCGCGTCTATGGCGAGGGGCCCGCGGCGAAGCGGAGCGAGACGTGGGAGCCGGTGGGTGGGCCCACACCGGCGAGGGGCCCGCGGCGAAGCGGAGCGAGACGTGGGAGCCGGTGGGTGGGCCCACACCGGCGAGGGGCCCGCGGCGAAGCGGAGCGAGACGTGGGAGCCGGTGGGTGGGCCCACACCGGCGAGGGGCCCGCGGCGAAGCGGAGCGAGACGTGGGAGCCGGTGGGGACTAGAGTGATTTTCGTGAGCACCTCTGCCGGCTGGGACCATCCCCGCACGTCCTTTTACACTGACCACTACGAGCTGACCATGCTGCAGGCATCACTCCATTCGGGCGCCGCGCACCGCAAGTCCGTCTTTGAGGCCTTCGCCCGGCGGCTCCCCGACGGCCGCCGCTACGGCATCGTGGCAGGGACGGGGCGGCTTCTGGAGGGCATCGCGAACTTCCGGTTCGGGGAGGCGGAACTGGACTTCCTGGCCCGCACCGACGTGGTGAACGAAGAGACGTTGGAGTACTTGGCGTCCTACCGGTTCTCCGGGGATATCTGGGGCTACCCGGAAGGCGAAGCCTACTTCCCGTACTCCCCCATCCTCATCGTCGAGTCCACCTTCGCCGAAGCCTGCATGCTGGAGACCTACCTGCTTTCGGTCCTCAACCACGACAGCGCCATCGCGTCCGCCGCATCCCGGATGGTCAGCGCTGCCGGCGGCCGGCCTTGCATCGAGATGGGTTCCCGCCGCACGCACGAGGAGGCCGCCACCGCGTCCGCCCGGGCAGCCATCATCGCCGGCTTCGACAGCACGTCCAACCTCGAAGCCGGCATCCGGTACGGGGTCAAGACCGTGGGCACCGCCGCACACTCCTTCACCCTGCTGCACGACACCGAACGGGACGCCTTCGAGGCCCAGATTGCCTCCCTCGGCGAGGGCACGTCCCTCTTGGTGGATACGTACGACGTCGAAACGGCCGTGCGTGCTGCCGTGGACCTGGCAGGTCCACGCCTGGGCGCCGTGCGGCTTGATTCCGGCGACCTCGTTGCGCAGGCCCAGTGGGTGCGCCAGCTCCTGGACCAGCTGGGCAACGAGAACACCAAGATCGTGGTCACCTCGGACCTGGACGAGTTCGCCATTGCCGCGCTGCAGTCCGCGCCGGTGGACTCCTACGGCGTGGGAACCTCGCTGGTCACCGGATCCGGGGCTCCCACCGCGTCCATGGTTTACAAGCTGGTCAGCCGCACGGACGACGACGGGAACTTCGTCTCCGTGGCCAAGGCCGCGAAGAACAAGGGAAGCGTGGGCGGCCGGAAGTACGCCCTGCGGAAACTGGACGAACGCGGCATTGCCACCGCCGAGGTGGTGGGTGTGGGCCACCGGCCGGAGGACGACGGCAACGACCGTCCGCTGCTGCAGCAGTTTATGAAGAACGGCGAACTGATGCCCGGCTGGACCGGCCACGAAGGAGTGGTACGCGCCCGCCGCCGCCACGCTGAAACCATGGCCGAGCTGCCCGCCGTCGTCAACCGCCTCCAGCGCGGGGAAGCAGCCATCCCTACTCACTATGAAGAAAACTGAGGAGAACTGATGTCCCGGGCCCTGATCATCGTCGACGTCCAGAACGATTTCTGCGAAGGCGGCTCCCTGGCCGTCGCCGGCGGCGCGGACGTGGCCGGCGCCATCAGCGAATACATTGACGCGCACCACAACGAGTTCGACCACATCGTGGCCACCCAGGACTGGCACATCAATCCGGGCGACCACTTCTCCGAGACCCCGGATTTCGTTGACAGCTGGCCGCCGCACTGCGTGGCCGGGACCCGGGGAGCCGAGCTCCACCCGGACCTGGACACTGAATACATCGAGGCCTACTTCCAGAAAGGGCAATTCGCCGCCGCCTATTCCGGCTTTGAAGGGCTGCTGGCACCCGAGGATGCCGTGCCCACCGGTGAGCGGCAGCCCGGCGCGCTGCCCGGTGCCGGCGAGGTTGACCGGCTCACCCCGGATGAAGACGCTATCGGCCTGGACGACTGGCTGCAGAGCAATGACGTGGAGGAGGTTGTAGTGGTGGGCATCGCCACCGACTACTGCGTCAAGGCCACCTCGCTGGATGCCGTGCAGGCGGGCTACTCCGTCACGGTTATCCGCTCCCTGACAGCAGGCATCGCGGACGACCTGGAGGAAACCGTCACGGAACTGGAGCTCGGCGGCGTGGACGTCGCCTGAACACCCGCAGCTGCAGCAGTGGCCCCGTGCTGTGCACGGGGCCACTGCTGCTCGCCGGCGTATGTTATTTCCTGCCGATGAACCAGTCCTGCAGTTTCCGCAGGCGGGACTGCAGCTGTTCCTCGTTCGCCTGGGCAACGGGCGGACCGCCGCAGACGGTGCGCAGCTTGGTATGCACCACGCCGTGCGGCGTTCCGGTGCGCGCTGACCAGGCAGCCACGTTTTTGGCCAGCTCGTTCCGGAGGTCCATCAGCAGCCGGTGGTCCGGGACGGCGGGCGCGGGAGCCTGCGCAGCCGCGGGAGCCTTTCGGTTCTTGCGGTTGAGCTGTTCGTGCTGGCGCTGCCGGAGGAGCGTTCCCACCTGTTCGGCGTCCAGCAGCCCGGGGATCCCCAGGAAGTCCAGTTCGTCCTCGGAGCCAACCTCGCCGCCGGTTCCGAACTCGCCGCCGTCGAACAGGACCCTGTCGAAGGACGCCTGGGAGTCCAGTGCCTCGAACTTGCCCTTGGTCAGGCTGTCGGAGGCCTTCTCCTCGCGGTTGGCCTCCTCCATGAGCGAGTCTTCGGGGTTGAACAGTCCGTCCCCGTCCTCTTTCTCCGGCCGGTCCAGGGCGTGGTCGCGCTCCATTTCCATGGAGTTGGCCAGGGCCATCAGCTGGGGTACCGAGGGCAGGAAGACCGACGCCGTCTCGCCCCTTTTGCGGGCGCGCACGAAGCGGCCCACGGCCTGGGCGAAGAACAGCGGGGTGGACGTTGAGGTGGCGTAGACGCCGACGGAAAGGCGCGGAACGTCCACACCTTCGGACACCATGCGGACGGCCACCATCCAGCGTTGCTCGCCGGCGGAGAACTCCTCGATCTTGCTGGAGGCCTTCGCGTCATCGGACAGGATGACAGTGGGCGACTCCCCCGTGATCCGCTTCAGCTGCCCGGCGTAGGCACGCGCGTCCTCGTGGTCGGTGGCAATGACCAGGCCGCCGGCGTCGGGCACGGTCCGGCGCACTTCGCTGAGCCGCTTGTCCGCGCCGGCCAGGACTGCAGGAATCCACTCGCCGGCCGGGTTCAGCGCCGTCCGCCAGGCATGGGACGTGATGTCCTTGGTGACCGCGGCTTCGCCGAGCGAGGCAGCCATTTCCTCGCCGGCACTGGTGCGCCAGCGCATCTGGCCGGAGTAGGCCATAAACATCACCGGACGCACCACATGGTCCCGCAGGGCGTTGCCGTAGCCGTAGGTGTAGTCAGCCTTTGAGCGGCGGATGCCGTCCCGGTCCTCGGCGTATTCGACAAACGGGATGGGCGAGGTGTCGGAACGGAACGGGGTACCGGTCAGGGACAGCCGCCGGACCGCGGGGTCGAACGCCTCCCGCAGCCCGTCGCCCCAGGAGAGGGCTTCGCCGCCGTGGTGGATTTCGTCCAGGATCACCAGGGTCCGGGCGGCCTCCGTTTTGGCCCGGTGCAGCAGGGGCTTGCTGGCCACCTGGGCATAGGTGACGGCCACGCCAATGAACCCGCGGCCGTGCTGGCCGTCGGAGTTCTTGAAGTTGGGGTCGATGGCGATGCCAACCTTTGCTGCCGCATCCGCCCACTGGCGCTTCAGGTGGTCAGTGGGCGCCACAATAGTCACCCGGTTGACGGCGCCGGAGTCTATGAGCGTGGATGCGATCCGCAGCGCGAAGGTGGTTTTACCGGCGCCGGGAGTAGCTACCGCCAGGAAGTCCCGCGGACTCGTCCTCAGGTAGAGGTCCAGGGCTTCCTGCTGCCAGGCACGGAGTTTCGGGGCGGTTCCCCAGGCTGCACGTTCCGGATAAGCCGGAGGCAGGGTGGGGCCGCCAAAGAGCGTCTCCGTCACTATTTGTTGTTGCCTGAGTCCCCTCCGGGACCCTTGCCGCCGTCGTTGCCCGGGCGGAGGCCGTCATAGACCTCTTTGCACATGGGGCACACCGGGAACTTCTGCGGATCCCGGCCCGGCGTCCAGACTTTGCCGCACAGGGCGATGACAGGCTCGCCAGTCAGCGCGGACTCCATGATTTTTTCCTTGCGCACATAGTGCGAAAAGCGCTCCCGGTCCCCGGGCTCCACTTCCTGGCGCAGTTCCTCGCGCTCAATGGTGGCTGTGGACGATCCAGCCCCGGAAAGCTCGCGCATCGGGTCGTTGTCGAGGGGGTCCGTCATGCTAGTCATGCGATCCATCTTAGCCGTTCCGGCGGGCAGGCGTTCGACGCCGGAGGCTCCCGCCGCGCCGCCCGGGACCTGCCGCCGTCGTACTTTTCCTCCGGGTTGCGTCCACTGCCGTGGCCGCTTCAGAGGCCCTGCCAGGCAGGTTTGTTGTCATAGGTGTGGCGGTAGAAATCCGCCAGCTTCAGCGCCGAGGCGGCAGCTTCGTCCAGTAAGACAGTGGCGTGCGGGTGGAACTGCAGCACCGATGCCGGGCAGATGGCAGCCACCGGCCCTTCAACGAATTCCCGCACGGCCTGCGCCTTTTGTGCCCCCGTTGCCACCAGGATCACATGCCTGGCTTCCATGATGGTGCCCAGCCCCTGGGTGAGGACGTGGTGCGGGACCTCTGCGAGGCTGTTGAAGAACCGGGCGTTGTCCCGGCGTGTCTGCTCGATGAGGCTTTTGATCCGCGTGCGTGAGGCGAAGGAGGAACCGGGCTCGTTGAAGCCGATGTGGCCGGCGGTGCCCACGCCCAGCAGTTGCAGGTCGATGCCGCCCGCCGCAGCGATGGATTCCTCGTACGCCTGGCAGGCGGCGGGAATGTCGGCCGCCGTGCCGTCCGGGCCGTGGACGTTCTCCGGCGCGATGTTCACCCGGTCGGTGAACTCGCGCCGGATCACTTCGCGGTAGGACTCGGGGTGGCCTGCTGACAGGCCAACGTATTCGTCGAGGGCAAACCCGTGCGCGCGGCTGAAGTCCAGGCCGTCCCGGTCGTGGCGGGCGGCCAGCTCGTCATAGACGGGCAACGGCGAAGACCCGGTGGCCAGGCCGAGGACCGCGTCCGGCTTGTGCCGGAGCAGCTCCTCGATGGCGTCGGCTGCCAGCTTGCCGATCTGTTTGCTGCCGTTGAGGATGACGATTTCCATCTTGTTCCTTCCAGGGCGTTCTCAGCGGTTGACGGTGACCTGGGCCAGCAGTTCGGGCACGCGGGCGTCCAGCCATTTCCCGCCAAGCCTTACGCCGGTGACAAGAAGCGCAAGCCCCAGCAGGAGCCCGGCCCCGAGGTTGAGCCAGCCGAACAGGCTGTTGCCCGTGACCAGCTGGGCGATCAGCAGCGCCGCCTCGGGCAGGACCAGGAGAAACAGAATCCCCATCCCGGCGAACTGCACTGCAAGGGTCTGGCCCACGTTTCCGGGCGGCTTCTTGAAGGGGCTGTCCCCCGGCAGCGGAACGGCCACCGTGTACCGGGCAGACACCACGGAGGACAGTCCCAGCCCCGTAAAGAGGATTCCCAGGCTCAACCCCAGCTGGCCGGGAAGGGAAGCCCACTGCCCGGTGAAAGCAGCGTGGCCAATGGCGAACGCGAGGACAACCGGCAGGGCGAAGGCCAGGCAGGCGAGCGCCCGGCCCAGCCTGTCGTCCACGCCCCGGACGCCGCTGGCCAGGTGCAGCGCGAAGGCCGTGTTGTCATAGGAGACATCGGCGGAGATGGACCAGGCCAGGATAAACGCCGTCAGGGGCGCCAGGAAGGCAAGCGTGCTGAAGTCGCCGGTCTGGCTGCCTTGGAACACCAGAAGCACGGGAAGAAGCGGCACCACAATAAGTGAGCCGGAGTAGCGCGGATCACGGATCCAGTAGGTGAGGGAGCGGGCCATCACGGCTCCCGCCGGAACAGCGGGCAGCAGCCCGAACAGGCCCAGCTTTCCGCCTTTGCGCCTGCCGCTGCCGGAATAGGGCGGATTGACCAGGGCCCGCACCAGCAGCAGCTTCCAGCACCAGGCGAGTCCGGCCAGGACCGCAGCGGAAATGAGCAGCTTCAGGGCGGCTTCTCCCGGGCGCCCGGCAGCTATGTCCCCGGCAATGGACCAGGGGGCGCCCAGCGGAGTCCAGGACATCGTCTGCGCAAATTCCGGCAGGAAGCCGGTCGAGGCGGAGATTCCGCGGCTGACTCCCGCCACGATCGGTCCCAGGAGGACCAGGGGCACCATAAAGGCGATGGCGCTGACGTCCTTAAAGCGCCGGGATGCGGCGAGGCTCGCAGTTGCCGTGGTGACCACTTTGGACAGCACAATGCAGGTCAGTACTCCCAGCACTGCTCCCACGAGGGCTGCGAGCGCGGGCAGCACCCCGCGGGACCAGGTCGCTACCGTGGCCAGTGCCACCAGTGTTGTGGCCAGCCCGGGAATGCCGATCAGCCCGCCCAGCGCCAGCCCTGCCAGCATCTGTTTCATGGGGACGGCAAAGGTGGTGAAGCGGGCCGGGTCGAGGGTCATGTCCGTGGCCGATGCGACCACCGGAATGATGCCCCAGCCCAGGATGGCGGCCGAGCCGCCGAGCACCACCGCGGTGTGGGCAAGTTCGGGGTCTGCCCGGCGCAGCAGGACCAGCACCAGCACCAGCGTGCCCACCAGGCCCAGGGCATAAAGTCCGGCGAAGGCCATTCCCACCAACTGCCAGGGGCTGCGGCGCAGGCCGTTGCGCAGCAGCGTCAGTTTGAGCCTTAGAAGGTGCGCAACCATTCCAGCCCTTCCGTGTGGCTGCGGCCGCCGACCAGTTGGACGAAGCGGTCCTCCAGGGACGCCCCGGCCCGGACCTCGTCAACGGTGCCGGCCGCCAGCAGCCGGCCGGCGGCCACCACGGCCACGTGGTCGCACATGCGCTGGACCAGGTCCATCACGTGGCTGGAGACGATCACTGTTCCGCCCGAAGCCACGTAGCTGTCCAGGATGGAGCGGATATTGGCGGCAGAGACGGGATCAACCGCCTCAAAAGGTTCATCCAGCACCAGCAGCCGGGGCGCATGGATCAGGGCTGAGGCCAGGGCAATCTTTTTGGTCATGCCGGCGGAGTAATCCACCACCAGCGTGCCTGCGTCCTGGGCCAGGTCCAGTGCTGCCAGCAGTTCCCCGACGCGGCTGGCCACCACATCCTTGTCCATGCCGCGCAGCAGCCCGGCGTAGGTGACAAGTTGCTCGCCCGTGAGCCTGTCGAACAGCCGCACGCCGTCGGGAAGGATGCCCATCAGCCGCTTTGCCTCCAGCGGCCGGGCCCAGACATCAACCCCGTGGACCACTGCCGTTCCGAAGTCGGGGCGCAGGAGGCCGGTGGCCATCGACAGCGTGGTGGTCTTGCCGGCACCGTTCGGGCCCACGATCCCGAAGAACGAACCGGCCGGAACGTCCAGGCTGAGGCCGTCCACCGCGATCTTCTGCCCAAAGCGCTTCGCCAGCCCGCGGATGGACAATGCGGCTACGGGCGCGGCGGCCTGTGGCGGAGCAGGGTGCTGGGCCGGATCAGGGTGGTTTACCGGAACGGGGTGGCTTTCCGGAACGGGGTACAGGGCCGGATCAGGCTGGTTTACCGGAACGGGGTACAGGGCCGGATCAGGCTGGTTTACCGGATCGGGGTGCTGGGCAGTCATGATGCCAGACTAGTCCTCACCCTGCGGCCGCGGGGTCCTCCTGCAGGAGTAGAAAACCAGGCAGGACTTCCCGAAAAGCCGGCCAGTCCTGCCGCCCTGGCCCTACCGCTCCCGGTCCTGCCGCTTCCTGCGGATGCGGATGGGACCTTTGGCGGTGGCCGGATCCACCACTGACCCGCCCTGGGTGATCTCCACCTCGCCGGCGTCCACCAGCCGTCGCGCAGCCTCGCGGGCGGGCTCCATCAGGTCGCGCCAGGTGTCATCGCCAACAGCGCGGGCTGCATCCGACGGGCAGATGGTGGACGTGGCGGCCCTGGCAGCCAGGAGCGCCAGGATGGTGGTTTCGAGTTGCCGGCCCAAGCTGCCGCCCGGGGTTTGTGCCTTGTCCTGATTCCCGTCGGCCATGTCGCACCCGGCGGTCAGAAGGTCCTGCGGGGCACGGCGCGCTCGTACTGCGGTGCCCACGGGATGTTGTGGCCCAGTTCAAACGCGGCACGCAGCCACCAGTGCGGATCCCGCAGGGCGGCCCGGGCGATAAAAACGCCGTCGGCCTGCCCGGTGGCGATGGCATGCTCTGCCTGGCCTGCGGAGGTCAGCAGGCCAACGGTACCGGTGGGCACTCCCGCCTCATTTCGGATCGCGGCGGAGAACCCGGTCTGGTAGCCGGGACCGGCCTTGATCTGCTGGTGCGCCACGGCTCCGCCGCTGGAAACGTCCACCAGGTCCACGCCATGTTCGGCCGCCTCGCGGGCCAGCCGCACGGAGGCCGCCAGGTCAACGCCGCCCTCGGCCCAGTCGCTCGCCGAGATCCTCAGCAGCAAGGGCATCGAATCAGGAATGACGTCCCGCACCGCGTCCACCACTGCCAGCATGAGTTTGTTCCGGCCGGCTTCATCCCCGCCCCAGGAGTCAGTCCGCGCATTGATCAGCGGGCTTTGGAACTGGTGCAGGAGGTAGCCGTGCGCCCCGTGGATCTCCAGGGTGTCGAACCCGGCGTCCACGGCCCGGACTGCGGCGGCGGCGAAATCGCGGATGACTTCCTGGATCTGCTCTTCCGTCATTTCGGCGGGCACGGCATAGCCATCAAACGCCGAAGGTGAGGGTCCCGCGGTGGCCCAGCCGCCATCGGACTGCGGGACACTGCCGTGCTGGCCGGAGAAGGGCCAGTACGTGGAAGCCTTACGGCCGGCATGCGCCAGCTGGGCCCCGATCTTGGCGTCTGCCGCGCTATAACGGTGCACGAAGGACGTGATACGCTGCCAGGCCTCCGCCTGGGCGTCGTTGTACAGGCCGGCGTCCCGCGGGCTGATCCGGCCCTCGGCATCAACGGCGGCTGCCTCGGTGAGGATCAGCGCTGCCCCGCCCGCCGCGAGCGAGCCCAGGTGCATCAGGTGCCAGTCGTGTGGAACCCCCGGCGCGTCGTCGGGATCGCAACTGTACTGGCACATGGGCGATACCCAGCCGCGGTGCTGCAGCTCCAGTGAACGGAGTTTGAGCGGCTCGAACAGTGCGGACACTAGAAGAGCACCCGGGCCAGGGCCTGCCGCGCCTTGGCAACCCGCTCGTCTGACGTCCCCACCACCTCGAACAGCTCCAGCAGGCGGACGCGGGCGGTCTCGCGCTCCGGCCCGAAGTTCCGGCCAATGAAGCTGACCAGGCGGTTCAGTGCATCTTCGACATGTCCCCCGGCAACATCCAGGTCTGCAACAGCAAACTGGGCCTCCAGGTTGTCCGGTTCATCCGCTGCCTGGGTGCGGAGGGCTTCGCTGTCCTGGGCAGTCAGCGGCTGGAGCCGCAGCATCAGCTCCACCTGGGCCAGCCCGGCCTTGGCCTCATGGTCGGCCGGCATGTCACTCAGCGCTTGTCGGTAGGCGTCAGCCGCGGCTGCATAGTCGCCCGCTTCGATGGCATCAAACGCGGCCTGGTGCAGCGGCGGGAGCGGCGCCGGCTCCGCTTCGGCGCCGGCTCCCCCGCCCAGGCTGCCCGTCACACCGTGGGCAGCGGCGACTTTCAGCAGTTCGTCGAAGAGGCTGCGGACCTGTTGTTCGTCGGCTCCGCCCTGGAAGAGCGGGACGGGCTGCCCCTTCAGCACGGCAACGGCGGTGGGCACCGCCTGGACCTGGAACGCCTGGGCCAGCTGCGGGAAGGCTTCGATATCGGCAGCGCCGAGGACCAGCCGGCCGCCGTAGCTGTCCACCACCTGCTCGAGGACGTCCAGCATCCCGGCGGACTCGGGCGAGTAGGACGCCCACAGGGCAAACACCACGGGCACCTGGGCTGAGAGCTCCACGAGCTGCTGGAAATTGGCCTCGGTGACGTTGACCTTCAGTTCCGGCGCGCCGGGAGCCGAGCCCTGCTGGGCACCACCCGTTCCGGATGGCGGGGCGGATGGGCCGGCCGGGGCCGGGCGCTGCTTCAGCGAGGAAAGGTCGACGGCGCCGCGCAGGTTAAGCAGGTTGGCAGCGGCAGGAGGGACTGGGCGGGAAGCTGGCGAACTCATGCTTTCCACTCTAGCCACTCCGGCCGCTGCCGGGGGTACTGCAAAGACGGGCCTACTTGAAGCTGGCCCCCACCAGGCCGCGGGTAGCGGCCACAAGCTTCATGGGGTCGCTGGAGCCGGCCGGCGGAACGTAAACGGCCATCGATTCGGCGAAGCTCAGGACCATCCCGGTGGTGGTTTCCTTGCCGCCGGCCAAGGCCGCGGCGTCGTCACCGATGGTGAGCTTGTCACCGGCGGCCTTGGGGGTTCCCTCGAAGCCGAAGTTGATCCGGCCCAGGACCAGCGCGCCGCCGTCGGCCGTACGGAACACCACTGTGCTTTCCGGAACCACCTTGTGGGTGAACGAGAAGTTTCCGTTCTCGCCGGCCTTGACCACCTCGGACTGGTAGGACAGCGTGTCAGCGATGTACGGCGAGGACTCGCCCTCCACCAGCCTGTCCTTGAAGGCGGAATCCGCGCTGGTGAGCCGGTCGGCCAGGCCTGACATGGCTTCTTCACCGCTGTAGAGGAGCCCGGTCTTGTCGGCCGGAGCCAACGTTTCGGTCCCGTCCCGGTTAATCGTGGGGAAGGTGGTGCCCGGCTGCAACGGATTGGTTTCCACCAGCTTGTAGTTCTCGCGCGGCGACGCCTGGACAAGCGTCAGCAGCTGCGGCACCACGTTGCCGTCCCCCTGGGTGACGGCCAGGACGGACCGGGGCCACTCGCGGTCCTTGGTGACCACCGTGGTGAGGAGCTTGGTGGAGCGCACGGGCATGCGTGCCTCGTAGGAGCCCACCTGGGAGCGGATCTTGTAGTTCTGTGTGCGGACTTCAAGCTCGGTCCCGCCCACGCGCTCGGCCAGCTTCGCGGCGTCCTTTGCTGCGTCACCGGCATCCGCTGCGGCGGAGACCTGCTCCAGGATGCGGCGGAACTGTGCGTCCAGCAGCACCGGCGAGCCGGACTGCTCCTGGGCAGCGGCCGGCGAGGATGCCGGATCCGGGGACGGCGCGGGCGAGGCTGCCTGCGCCGCCGTGCCGGCCCCGGCAACCACGGCCACGGTTACCGCTCCGGCGGCCACCATGCCCAGGCGGGAGGACGAACGGGCCTCGGACCGGGCACGGGCACGCTGGGCAAAACCACTGCCCTTGCCGTCCCCTTCACCGTCGCGCTTGCGGGCAGAGAGCAGGGCCAGGACGATGCCGCCCAGGATCAGGAGCGAACCAAGCACCATCAGCGGCACCGCCCACGGCGTGGAGGTATCGTTCGGGAACGTCATCGAGACCGAGGAGGGCGCGGGCTGGGTTCCGTCGGAGGCCAGCAGCAGCGTCCAGTCGCCGCCAGCGGGCGGCGTCCAGGAGTATTCCAGCTCGCCGCTGGCGTTCTCGGTGGACACCCAAAGATCCGAGCCGGCCGGGCTCGGCGCAGTGGCCTCGCCGTCGGCGTGTTCCACCTGCAGGGACTTTCCGTCCTCAGAAACCCCCGTGACGGTGTTGTGCGCTGTTTGCCCCACCCAGGCGTCCACGTCGTCGGGACGGCCGGCAGCGAGGAGGAAGTTGCCGTCACCCTCGATGTTGATCTTGACCGTTCCGCCATGCAGCGTGCGCAGGCTCTGGTCAATGACGGTCAACGGCGCTGCCTGCCCGTCAGCGGGCGCAGCGGCCGTAAAGGTCTCGGAAGGGGCCCAGATGGTTCTCTGGCCGATGCCGGCCAGCAGTGTCAGGAGGCCGAGCAGCACAAGTGCGACTGCAGTCTTTAAACGCAAGGGAACACCTATCATCAGCGGGGGTTTAGCTTCAATAGTAACCGTTTTGTTACCACGGCCCCTGATCAGACACCGTAATGGAGCCTGCGCAGGCTCCCGGACAAGGCCCTTCCGCGGGTATTGACAAGGCTGCTGATAGTGTTTGCGATGATCATCACACCGGCCCGCAGCAGCGGCGCCATGCACCGAACAGGCCCCACATCCCAGTGACTGACAAGACGGACGAGTCCTCCGCGGCACACGAGAATCCGGAGGGCGCAGACCCCACGGCGAAGCCGGGCCAGGACCCTGTGCCGGCGCGCCGGAGGGGGGCCGCGGCTGCTCTCGGGCTGGTGGTCCGCCGCCTTCGCCAGCCGCTGCCCGGGGCCCAGCCGCGGCTCCGCTTCGAGATGCCGCCGGAGTACTCCCAGCACGAGGAATTTGTCGAGGATCCCGACGGCGTCAGCCGGCCGCAGTTCGGTGATCCCGGCCCCCGGATGTCCCCGCAGCATCCGCTCTACATGGGCTTTATGGGCACCGTGGGCGTGGGGGTGGCACTGCTGGTGTACTGGATCGGGTCCCACACCACGCAGCTGCTGCTGTGGATTGTCGCCGCGCTTTTCATCGCCCTCGGCCTTGAACCGGTGGTGGGGTGGCTGGAGAGCCGCAGGATTCCGCGGCCGGCCGGCATCCTGGTGTCCGTCAGCGTGCTGGTGGCTGCCGTCGTCGGCTTTTTTGCCACCCTGATCCCCACCATCGTGGAACAGGTCACCGAGATCGTGGAGCAGGCTCCGGTCTGGGTCCGCGATTTTATGAACTCGGACCTGTTCCGCACCCTCGATGACCAGTTCGGGGTCCGCGACCGCATCGCCGAAGAGGTCAACAAATTCGTCAACGATCCCGAAGCCATGGGCGGGATTGCCGGTGGAGTGGTGGGATTCGGTTCCACGGTGGCCAACGGTTTGTTCGGCGCCCTGATCGTCCTGGTGCTCAGCCTCTACTTCCTGGCGGCGCTGCCCGCGATGAAGAAGTGGGGCTACCGGCTTGCGCCGCGCTCGCGCCGCCACCGTGTGGAGGCACTGTCCGAGGAAATCACCAAGTCGGTGGGCAACTACGTCATCGGACAGGCCTGCGTTGCGATCCTGAATGCCACGTTCGCCTTTATCGTGATGTCCATCGTGGGGGTTCCGTTCGCCCTGCTGCTGGCGTTTGTGGTGGCGCTGCTCGCCTTTATCCCGCTGGTGGGGGCCATGATCGCCGGCGTGGTGGTGGTGCTTATTGCCCTCACTGTGGGCTGGCAGACCGCCACGGTCTACGGCATCTGCTACTTCGCCTACCTGCAGTTCGAGGCGTACTTCATCTCGCCGCGCATTATGCAGAAGGCCGTGGCCGTGCCCGGCGCAGTGGCCGTCATCTCAGTCATCGCGGGCGGCAGCCTGCTGGGTGTCCTCGGCGCCCTGATCGCCATTCCCACCGCGGCGGCCATCCTGCTGCTGATCAAGGAAATCTATATCGTGCGGCAGGACAAGCACTAAGGGGCCGGAACCCTTAACTCACCGGCCCCTCTTTCAACGATTAGGCCGGCGCGCTGGCCACCGGTCCGTCCCATTCCTGCGGAAGGCTGTTTCCCGCGGAGCCTGCGCCGGTGACCTCATGCACGATCTCGTTCAGCACCCGTGCGGCGTACTTCTCCCCCACCCACAGGTGCTTGGCACCCTTGACGCCCACCACGTGCGCCTGGGGCACCAGGCTGAAGCGCTCCGATGCGGCGTCCGGCTGCAGGTAGTCATCGTGCTCGGGCACCAGCACCGTGAGCGGCTTGCCGGACTGCGCCCACTGCTGCAGGTGGGCGTCCTTGGCCCGGTGCAGCGGGGGCGAAAGCAGGATGGCGCCCTCGATTTCTGACGTCACCGGTTCACCGGCCCCGTACATCAGGGCAAGCTCGGTGCCGAAGGACCAGCCCACCAGCCACCGGTTGGGCAGGCCGCGTTCGACGGCGAAGCGGACGGCTGCCTCCACATCATGCTGCTCCCCGATGCCCTCCTCAAAGGACCCCGTGCTGGTGCCGCGGGGGGATTCAGTGCCGCGGGTGTTGAACCGCAGCACCGCGATTCCTGCCAGGGCCGGCAGCCGGTAGGAGGCCTTGCGGTAGACATGGGAATCCATAAAGCCGCCATGGGTGGGCAGCGGATGGAGCGTAATCAGGGTGGCGTTGACCGGTCCGGACTCCGGCAGCGCCAGTTCGCCCACCAGGATATGTCCGTCCGCCGTCTTCAACTCCACGTTTTCCCGCCTGGCCGGCAGGACAGTGGAGGCACGGATGGGAGTGGGGCCGGTGGGCTGGCTGAATTCGTACGACGCCGGATCAAAAGTCATGCCTGCCAGCTTAGCGACAGCGGCCCGCCTGCCCGTTACCGGTACCGGTAACTGCGGGTCTTCCAGCAGTTGGTGTGCCAGTGCCGCCGTTCGGCCAGGCCCGCTGCCGCGCCGAACAGGTGGTCATCCTTCCACACCACCAGGTGGGCGACTCCGGGCAGCACGGCTGTGGAGCACTCCGGGCAGATGTAGGTTTTTTCCGCATTTTTGGCGGTCATGGTGCGGACCATCCATTCGCCGTCGGGGGCGCTTTCCCGGCGGGCGATGCCTGCACGCGCGCGCTCCAGGTCCAGCTCGGGTACCTCACCGCTCCCTTTTCTTCCGGCTGCCCGGCCGGAACCCGTACCGGCTTTTCCGGACACTGGACGGCGGGGTCGGTTGGAACGCGGCATGCCTCCATTCTGCCCCAGCCCCGGCATGGCCAGCTTCCTTTGCCTGCTTCCGGACAGGTCCTGCGGCCGTGGCAGAGCCCTGTCCGCAGGACCCGCCGGGGCAGGGACCGGCCGCTCCAGACGGTAGTCTGTACGGCGTGCGACTTGTCATAGCCCGATGCTCTGTTGATTACGTTGGCCGGCTCAAAGCCCATCTTCCCCTTGCCACCAGGCTCCTGCTGGTCAAGGCCGACGGCTCCGTCCTGGTTCATTCGGACGGCGGCTCCTACAAGCCGCTGAACTGGATGAGCCCGCCGGCAACGCTGCGCGTCTCGTCCCCCGAGGACGTGGACCTCGAAATGGGGGTAGTTGAGCAGTGGACCGTGCAGTCAGCCAAAACGGACGACCGCCTGATCATCAATATCCATGAAAAGCTCAGCGACTCCTCCCACGACCTCGGCGTCGACCCCGGCCTCATCAAAGACGGTGTAGAGGCGGACCTGCAGCGGCTCCTGGCCGAACAGATAGAAACGCTGGGCGAAGGCTATTCGCTGATCCGCCGCGAGTACTTCACGGCCATCGGACCTGTGGACATCCTGGCCAGGGATGCGGACGGGGCAACAGTGGCCGTGGAACTCAAACGGCGCGGCGACATCGACGGCGTGGAGCAGCTCACCCGGTACCTGGAACTGCTGAACCGCGATCCCCTGCTGGCGCCGGTCCGCGGGATTTTCGCCGCCCAGCAGATCAAGCCCCAGGCGAAGGTCCTGGCAAACGACCGCGGCATTGACTGCGTAACCCTTGACTACGACGCAATGCGCGGCGTGGACGACGTCGAGTCCCGGCTTTTCTGACGCTGCCTTTCGCCGGCCGCAGATAATCAGCAGGCTGCCCTTCCGGCGGCGCGGAATTCGTTCCAACAAGGACATTTAACCGGCCTTTTACCTAAAATTTATGCGTTTAGCCGCCCAAACCGTTGACCTCCGCGGACCGGCGTGAAATTCTTATCTCAGTCTTTGTGTAGGTGTTTTTCATGCTCGCAAGACATGTTGCGAGCGCGAAGCTCCTGCAGCGCCGGTCCCTTTCCGGACGGGCAATCCAGGATTCTTCTCGCGGAGTAACCAAGGCCGGCACGAGGTGTGCCGATCTTAAAGTTCCACAATGAGGAGAAATAAATGGCACAGGGAACCGTCAAGTGGTTCAACGCTGAAAAGGGCTTCGGCTTCATTACCCCGGATGACTCCGATGGTGATGTCTTCGTTCACTACTCCGAGATCCAGACCGGCGGCTTCAAGACCCTCGACGAGAACCAGCGCGTTCAGTTCGAGATCGGCCAGGGCGCCAAGGGCCCCCAGGCTACCGGCGTCACGCTGGTTTAGTCCCCGCCTGACGGCCGCTTAATGCGGCCATCAGCGAAACAATGGTCCCCGGCAACAATGCCGGGGACCATTGTTGTTAACGGTTATAGACAATCAAGTGCAATTACCAGGAGATCCTGCGCTGCCGGTTATGGATATGGCTACTAACCCGCCCAACGGCTTTTGCCGGATATTGTGGGGCCGGCAGCCCGTTGGCTGTCCGCCGGGTTCAGTTCACCAATTTGCGGACCAGGCGGGCGCCCTGCGGAAGCGAAAGTCCTGGCAGGTAGGCCCTTGTCAATGCCCGGCCAATCGCCGGCAGGTACAGCGGGTCCTGGTAATAGAGGTACAGGGCCCGGTACTCCGGTTTGAACCGTGACTTGAAGGCGGCCAGCGAACGGAACCCGTAGACCGGTTCCAGGGCATGCCCCACCAGGTCAAGGATCCGGACCAGGTTGTCCGCCCGGTCCCCGCCGTCCGGCCCTGCTTCGGTCCCGGCGCCGGGAAGGCTCGCCAGCGGAGACCCGGAAAGGGAGATGACCTCGACCGAATCGCGCAGTTCAAGGACCGCGGAGGCAATCAGGAATTCCATGACGCCGGGAAAGCCGTCGGCGCCGCGCCGCATCACGTCCAGCGTCCTGCTGACCAGCCGGCCGCCGTCGTAAACCGGCAGCCAGCTCGTCACCCCGTGGACTGTGCCGTTGCCGTCCACGGCGAGGCAGCACAGCACCTCCGGGTCGTCGAGCTCGTCGATCCCGCCCAGCGTGAAACCCATCTCGGGAACAGTTTTGCCTGCTGCCCACTCCTCGGACACCTCGCTCAGCTTTGAACGCAGCGCCGCCGGCAGTGATCCGTAGGTTCCCCAGACTGCTTCAACCCCCAGCTTTGCGGCCCGGTTCAGGGCAGTCCGCACGTTCTGCCACTCTTTACCCTTGAACTCGAGTTCCCGGATGGCCAGTCGCGTCTCCTGGGCCACGGCAACGCGGGAGAACCCCCGGTCCCGGAGCATGGGCCACAGCGTATCGTCGCAGGAGTAGAGCGCGGGGATCAGGGCCTGCCGGCCGCAGTACGCCAGGAACCCTTCGGTCACCTGCCCTTGCGCATCAGCCGGCCCGAAGGCACCGCCCAGCGTCAGTGCCACACTGCCGTGCCGCTGGAAAGCCACAGCGCCGCGGCCGTCAGGGCTGAACCAGTAGCTGTTGGGTTCCCATAACGCCATCCAGGACAGCGGTCCGCCGCCCTGGTGAAGCAGGTTCCGCGCCTTGATCCTGTCCTGCCGTCCGGAATCGCTGCCATGGTGCCCGCCCAGCAGCACCCACCAGACGGCCGCCAGGGCAATCACCCAGAACACTGGGCCTGAGTAGGCGAAGAGGACGGCTTCCACACTGTTCCGCTCGGCAAACACACGGTGGTAGTGCTGCGGAATAGGTACCGGCACGTACTGCCGGGCAAGTTCGGCGAAAAGTCCCAGCAGGCCGCCGTCGCGCAGCAGTCCCCCCGCCCACAACCAGGCCGTGGCGTAGGCAGCAGCCAGGACAAGCCAGGAACCTCCCACCACGAGTGCCAGCAGGCGGCGGGCGGCCGGAAGCGTCTGGACGCGGAACTGCCGCCGGTTCAGCCAGAGGAGAACCGCCAGCAGCAGGGGTACGCACACCAGGGGAAGCACGTGGGCAAAGGCCGAGCCCATGGGCGGGGCGGAAGTTCCTTGCGACCTGGACGGAACCAGTGCGAAAAGGGCCAGGTAAACGGCAGCCAGGGCGGTCACCGCGAGCTGGATGGCGATGGCGATGTTCAAGGCAAGGCGCCGGCCGCGGCGCATCCCGTCGGCGCAGATCAGCAGCAGCACCACCGGGACCACTGCAAGGGCGAGGCCGAAGGGGCCGGCAAATCCTGCCCGTCCGGCTTCCAGGCAGGATGCCTCCACCGTGGTGCCGCAGTTGAAGGCCAGCTGGCTCAGCGTGGGCATGGGATTGAGCACCACGTCCCGCAGGAGCGCCAGCGGACCGGTGGGAGCCCGGGCGATGCCCGTGAGGATCGGGCCCACCGCAAAGACGGCCACCGTGAGGGCCAGGAGGTTCCTGGCTTCGCGGCCGGTGGAACGGTGCCGGTGCAGCTGGCCGTGGTCACCCTGGATCCACCAGCCCACCAGGAGTCCCAGCACCGCGCCAATCAAGCCGATCACCGTTTCGGCATGCCCGATGTAGAGGACCAGGAGGAGGGAGATGGAGAGCACGCCGGTCCGGAGCCGGCGCTGCCACAGGACCGGCAGCCGGCCGGTGGCGGCCAGGCCTGCCGCCAGGACTGCCGGGTAGGGTCCGATCAGGATGTCGTCGGCCATCCGGTCGAGCCATCCGTCACCGGCATAGCCGGCAACCTGGGTGACCAGCAGGAAGAGTGTGACGGCCCCGAACTGGCCGCCGAGGAAAAGCGCCACCGCGGCCGGGGTTCCCAGCCTTCGCTCCGCCAGGCCCAGCAGCAGCAGGATCATCAGCGATGCCGAGATGTAAGCCAGAGGATTGGTGGCGAAGAACAGGCTGGTGAAGAGGGACCACCAGTTGCCGGCCCGCAGGCCCGGACCGCTGACTCCGGCCCCGTCCAGCAACTGCTCGGGCGGCCCAGCCAGGTAGCTGCCGGTGACGGCGCCGGCGGCCAGGAACACCGCGAGGACTGCCACGGAGAACGGCATCGATTTTAGTCCGGCGATGATCCGGTCCCGTGCCGGGCGCACCACTGTTGTCCAGGCCAGGGAGACTGTGCGGATCTGCTGTCCGGAAGTCACTGGCCCAGTCCCCACCTGTCGGAAAGGAACTGCAGGGCATCTGCGATCCGCTTGGAAGACGTGTCCCAGGAGTGGCCGGTATGTTCCACCTCGTAGGCGCGCACGTCGAACCCGGCGCCGCGGGCAGCAGCAGCCAGCGTGTTGAGGTAGGCGACGAATTCCGGATCATCCTGACCGGCAGTCAAGTACACGCCGCTGGACTCAAAGCGCCGCTCTTTCATAATGGCCAGGGGTGTCTGCCGGTCGAATTTCTCCGGCTCGCCCGGGAAGGCGGCATCAATAGTCTTTTGCCGTTCCTTGGCAAGGGCCGGCTCTGCTTCGCCGGAGAACGAGAGGACGGCGGGAAAAAGATCGGGGTGCCTGGTTCCCATTTGAAGCGCGCAGGTGCCGCCGAAGGAAAATCCGCCGATGGCCCATTGGCGGTGGTTGGTGTCCACGGCAAGGGTGGCGCCGATCCAGGCCGGCACGTCCCGGGACATAAAAGTATCGGCCTGCGCAATCCGGCTGTCCATGCACATGGTGTTGGCGGACTGCGAACCGTTTGGATCGGGAATGACCACCACCGGTGCCAGCCCCCCGTGGGCCGCGGCGAAGGAGTCCATGTGCCCGTCCAAGGCGCCTCCGGTCAGCCAGTCAGGCGGCCCGCCCGGCTGGCCTGCCACCAGGACCAGCACCGGAAGGGCAGGACGGTTTTTGGCGAAGTACGCGGGCGGCAGGTAGATGTACGCGTCCCGGGTAGTCATGCCGGACGCGGTGCCGGGAATGGCAGCCTTGCGCAGGGCTCCCCCGGCCGGAAGCTCACCCTGAGGTGCCCAACCGGGGAGCGGGACGCCGTCGGGCTGGCCCTGCTGCCGCATCAGGGCCGGTTCCAGCGTGGGGATGCGGGCCACGGCAGTCCCCAGGAGGTCGCTCACGGTGCGGTTCAGTCCGAAGTAGGCGTTGACCTGTACGCAGGACAGGGCGGCGACGAGCAGTACCGCGGCCAGGCCTGCCGCGCGGCGGCGCCATGTGCTTCGCGGCAGGCGGAGCAGCAGGAGGATCAGGGCGGCCACAGCGGGCACTACCCAGAGCAGGACCGTGTCAGGGATATTTTCCGGGAAGACCGAGAAGAGATTGATGAGCGCCCAGTGGACTGTGGCCACCAGGGCGAAGGCCGCGGCAACCGCGGCAATGGCCTGGACGAGCCAGCGGCGCCTGCCTGCCGGCACGGGAGGTGCGAGCAGATAGACCGCACCCGCGAGGCCCAATGCCAGGGACCCCCAGTACACGGGGCCGTCGGTCAGCCGGACGTCAAAAACCCAGTCCACGTTGGCTAGCGCCAGGTGCCCACGCCGATGACCGGCCCGGCCTCCAGCCAGGAGGACAGTCCGGCGTAGGCGTCGAACTTCATGGCAAGGCGGAGGTCCTGCCCCTCGTACCGGAGTTCAACGATGACGACGTCGGGCTGGACCTTCACTGCCTCGGCCTCCGTGGGCTTGCGGCGGCCCAGCAGCTCCAGCGAGTGCCGCTTGAACTTGTGCTTCGGCCGGACACTCAACGAGAACAGACGGAACCACTCAAGGTCGTTGTCCTGATAACGACAAACCCCCACCTGCCAGCTGTTTCCAGCCATGCAGATGGAGGCGTCCACTGTGCCGAGGGCACGCCGCAGGTTGAAGCGGCGCACCCCCGAAAGGCACAGTGCAAATACCAGCAATCCAAACGTGATTGCCATGGCGATGAACGGAAGACTCGGTGCGTCCATCAAGGTGGTGCTAGCGGATCCCAGCGGTAGCCGAGCCGCCCAGGTGGGCGTTGTCAGCAACAATAACCACGCGGTTGTTGTCCACGGAGAAGAATCCGCCGTCGACGTCTACCGCAATACGGTCTCCGGACACCGGCTGGATAGCCAGCTCACCCTCGGCCAGGATCGCCAGCAGGGGCGAGTGGCCGGGCAGGATTCCGATTTCACCATCGCTGGTGCGGGCCTTGACCATCTTGGCCGCTCCGGACCACACGAAGTGGTCCGCTGCGACAATCTCAACCTCAAGCTCAGCCATATTACTTGGTCTGTTCCTGGATCTTGGCCCACTGGCGCTCAACGTCATCGAGGCCGCCGACGTTGAAGAACGCCTGCTCCGCGATGTGGTCCAGCTCGCCGTCGCAGATGGCTGAGAAGCCTTCGACGGTGTCCTTGATGGAAACCGTGGAGCCCTCGACGCCGGTGAACTGCTTGGCGGTGTAGGTGTTCTGCGAGAGGAACTGCTGGATGCGGCGTGCACGCGACACGACGATCTTGTCCTCTTCGGAGAGTTCGTCAACACCAAGGATGGCGATGATGTCCTGGAGTTCCTTGTTCTTCTGCAGGATCTGCTTCACACGAACAGCCGTGTTGTAGTGGTCCTTGCCGATGTACTGGGGATCCAGGATGCGGGAGGTCGACGTCAGCGGGTCAACAGCCGGGTACAGACCACGGGAGGCGATTTCACGGGACAGTTCCGTGGTCGCGTCGAGGTGTGCGAAGGTGGTTGCCGGCGCCGGGTCGGTGTAGTCATCTGCGGGGACGTAGATGGCCTGCATCGAGGTGATGGAGTGGCCCTTGGTGGACGTAATGCGCTCCTGCAGGAGGCCCATCTCGTCAGCCAGGTTGGGCTGGTAGCCCACAGCCGAAGGCATGCGGCCGAGGAGGGTGGAAACCTCGGAACCTGCCTGGGTGAAGCGGAAGATGTTGTCGATGAAGAGCAGCACGTCCTGGTTCTGCACATCGCGGAAGTACTCCGCCATGGTCAGTGCGGACAGGGCCACGCGCAGACGCGTTCCCGGCGGCTCGTCCATCTGGCCGAACACAAGGGCGGTGTCCTTGAGGACGCCTGCCTCTTCCATTTCAACCCAGAGGTCGTTACCTTCGCGGGTACGCTCACCCACGCCGGCGAAGACCGAGGTACCACCGAAGTTGCGGGCAACACGGGTGATCATTTCCTGGATCAGAACGGTCTTGCCCACGCCGGCGCCGCCGAACAGGCCGATCTTTCCACCCTTGATGTAGGGGGTGAGGAGGTCGATGACCTTGATGCCGGTTTCGAGCATCTCGGTGGAGCCTTCGAGCGAAGCGAAGCTCGGTGCCTTGCGGTGGATGGGCCAGCGTTCGCTGATCTCCAGTTCCGACTCGGTAACGTCCAGGGGCTGGCCCAGGACGTTGAAGATGTGGCCCTTGACGCCGTCGCCGACCGGCACGGAGATGGGGGCACCGCTGTCCACTACGGACGTGCCGCGGACGAGTCCATCGGTGGCCTGCAGGGAGATGGCGCGGACGAGGTTGTCACCCAGGTGCTGGGAGGTCTCGAACGTGATGGTCTTGGTTACACCGTTGAGAGTAATCTCGGTGGTGAGGGCGTTGTAGATGGACGGGATTGCGTCGGCCGGGAATTCGACGTCGACAACCGGGCCGATTACGCGCGCAATGCGGCCGGTGGCACCGGACGTTGCGGCTACGTGTTCGGTAGCAGTGGCAGTCATCTCTCTCACTTCACTCAGTAGATGGCGTGGGTTTAAGTTTATCTGTGGTGGTGCAGGTCCAGCGGAACCGGCTGCTGCAGGCTAGGACGCGAGGGCGTCGGCGCCGGCAACAATCTCGGAAAGCTCCTGCGTAATTTCAGCCTGGCGGGCCGTGTTGCGCAGACGCGTGTACTTCTTGATGAGGTCCGTGGCGTTGTCGCCCGCGGACTTCATGGCCCGCTGGCGTGCAGCAAGCTCGGAAGCTGCTGCCTGCAGCATGGCCGCGAAGATGCGTGACTCGATGTAGCGCGGCAGCAGGGCGTCAAGAACACGCTCGGTTTCCGGCTCGAACTCGTACAGCGGCAACAGGTCGGATTCAGAAGCTGCCTGCTCTTCCACTACTTCCAGCGGAAGCAGGCGGATGACCGTGGGCTCCTGGGTAACCATGGACTTGAAGCGGGTGTACACCACGTGGATCTCGTCCACGCCGCCCTCTTCATAGTCGGTGGCGAATTCCGTCAGCAGCGCCTCGCCGATTTCACGGGCGGTGGCGAACTCCGGTGCGTCGGTGCCCCCGGTCCAGACCCGTGCGTATTCGCGGTTCCGGAACTCGAAGTAGGCCTGCGCCTTGCGTCCGACGAGGTACGTCTTGACTTCCTTGCCTTCAGCGTGGAGCAGCTCGTTGAGACCTTCCGCCTGCTTGAGCACGCTTGCCGAATAGGATCCGGCCAAGCCGCGGTCCGAGGTGATTACCAGGACGGCGGCACGGCGGATCTGCTCCGGCTCAGTGGTCAGCGGGTGGTCGATTTCGCTTTGGCTGGCGACAGCAGAAACGGCGCGCGTGATCGCGTTCGCGTAAGGCAGTGAAGCTGCTACGCGCGCACGGGCCTTGCCGATGCGCGAGGTAGCGATCAGTTCCATCGCCTTGAAGATCTTGCGCATCGACGTGGTCGAGCTGATCTTCTGGCGGTAGACCCGAATCTGGGCTCCCATACTTATCCTTTCCTAACATTCCCTAAACCGGGTGTGCCGGACCTTGGCGGGCCGGCACACCCGGTCAGTGGAATTAGCGCTTCTGCTTGACGATCTTTTCCTGGTCTACGTCGCCCTCGGAGATAGCGTCATGCTCCTCGTGGCCGGCGCCTACCAGGTGGTTGTCACCCTCGCCGAAAAAGCCCTTTTTGAAATCCACGATCGCGGACTTCAGAGCTGCAACGGTGTCATCGTCCAGCACGTTGGTCTGCGCCAGCGTGGTGAGGATGGAGGACTTGTGCGACAGGTGCTCCAGGAACTCCGACTCGAAGCGGCTGATGTCCTCAACCGGAACGTCGTCGAGGTAGCCGTTGGTGCCTGCCCAGATGGATACAACCTGGTTCTCCACCGGGAACGGCGAGTACTGGCCCTGCTTGAGCAGTTCCATCAGGCGTGCACCACGGGTGAGCTGCTGGCGTGAAGCGGCGTCCAGGTCCGAGGCGAACATGGCGAAGGCCTGCATGTCGCGGTACTGGGCGAGGTCCAGCTTCAACGTGCCGGAAACCTTCTTCATGGACTTCACCTGTGCGGCACCGCCCACGCGGGACACCGACACACCAACGTCAACAGCGGGACGCTGGTTGGCGTTGAAGAGGTCCGACTGCAGGAAGATCTGGCCGTCGGTGATGGAGATCACGTTGGTGGGAATGTAGGCCGAAACGTCGTTTGCCTTCGTTTCGATCAGCGGCAGGCCGGTCATGGAACCCGCGCCCAGCTCGTCGGAGAGCTTTGCACAACGCTCCAGCAGGCGGGAGTGCAAGTAGAAGACGTCGCCCGGGTAGGCTTCGCGTCCCGGCGGGCGGCGGAGCAGCAGGGATACTGCGCGGTAGGCCTCTGCCTGCTTGGACAGGTCATCAAACACGATGAGGACGTGCTTGCCGCCGTACATCCAGTGCTGGCCGATGGCCGAACCGGCGTACGGTGCCAGGTACTTGAAGCCTGCGGGGTCGGATGCGGGGGACGCCACGATGGTGGTGTACTCCAGCGCGCCGTTGTCCTCGAGGGTCTGGCGGATGGCGGCAATGGTTGACGCCTTCTGGCCGATTGCCACGTAGATGCAGCGGACCTGCTTGGTCACATCGCCAGAAGCCCAGTTGGCCTTCTGGTTGATGATGGTGTCGATCGCGATCGCGGACTTGCCGGTCTGGCGGTCGCCGATGATCAGCTGGCGCTGGCCGCGGCCGATCGGAATCATGGCGTCGATGGCCTTGAGTCCGGTCTGCATCGGCTCGTGCACCGACTTGCGCTGGGTCACGCCGGGAGCCTGGAGCTCCAGGGCGCGGGTGGTCTCGGCCTTGATCTCGCCGAGGTCGTCGATGGGCACGCCCAGCGGGTCGACAACGCGGCCGAGGAAGGCATCGCCGACGGGAACAGACAGAACCTGTCCCGTCCGGTGGACTTCCTGGCCCTCTTCGATGCCGGTGAAGTCACCGAGGATGATAACGCCGATTTCGCGGACGTCCAGGTTCTGGGCCAGGCCCAGGGTGCCGTCCTCGAAGCGCAGCAGCTCGTTCGCCATGACCGAGGGAAGGCCCTCAACACGGGCGATGCCGTCACTAGCGGTGGTTACGCGGCCGACCTCTACGCGCTCTGCGTTTCCGGGTTCGTAGGACGCCGCGAACTCGTTCAGCGCATTACGGACGTCGTCGGCGTTGATGGTCAATTCGGCCATCTGCAGTCCCTGCTCTCCTGTTTTTGTGATCACCGTTGTCCACGATGACCGGGGTTTCTATCAGTTGTGGTGTGCTTGTCCGGCTAGCCGGCCAGCTGGCGTTGCAGCTCGCTCAGGCGGGTGATGACCGAAGCGTCGAGCACTTCGTCACCGACCTGGACGCGGATACCGCCAATGAGTGCCGGGTCAACGTTGACGTTGACCTTCAGTTCCCGCCCGTACAGTGCGTTCAGGCCCGCCTGGAGGCGTGCCAGCTGCGTCTGCGTCAGGGGACGGGTCACGCTGACCGTTGCAATCCAGCGCTGCTGCCGTTTGGCCGCCAGTTCGGCGAACCGTCCCACCAGCCGGGTGGGCTTGATGCCGCGGGGCTGGGTGACCGCCTGTGTGATGAGGACTTTCGCTTCCTCGCTCACACCGGGCACCAGCCGCTCGGCCAGCGTCGCTTTGGCTGCAGCACTGGCCTGCGGTTCGGACAGAGCACGTTGTACCTCATGGCTGGAGGCAACAGCCTGGTTGAAGGAGAACAGGTCGTTCTCCAGCTCTTCCAGGCCAGTGATTCCGGAGGCAGAAACGGCCGACTTGTTTTCAGCAACGGAAATGACCACCGTTGCGGCAAGAGTCTCGAGTGCATCGCCGATATCCCGGGCGTTTGCCCAGCGTGAGCTGGCCAGTCCGCCCGCGATCTCTGCAGCATCAGCGGAGACTTTTCCGCCAACCAGCTGCCTGACCAGCGCCGACTTTTCGTCACCGTTACGGGACGGGTCAGTCAGGGCGCGGCGCAAGCCAGCCGAGCTGTCCACCATTCCCAGAATTCCGAAGAGTTCCTTTGCCAGCTGCAGCGACGCCGTCGGAAGCTTGGCTTCCAACTCGGCCAGGGCTGTTGCCAGCGAAACGCTCGATACGCCTGCCATTACTTAGCTGCACCTGCGTTCTGGGTCTCCAGATCTGCCAGGAAGCGGTCCACTACCCGTGCTGCACGCTCGTCGTCGTTCAGCGATTCGCCGACGATGCGGCCAGCGAGGGTGGTGGCGAGGGTGCCGACCTCCGAACGCAGGGACACAACAGCCGCCTGGCGCTCGGATTCGATCTGGGCGTGGGCCTGGGCCGTGATGCGGGCAGACTCTGCAGCTGCCTTTTCCTTGAGATCCGCGAGGATCTGGGCACCTTCAGCGCGGGCTTCCTCACGGATGCGGTTGGCTTCGGCGCGGGCGTCGGTCAGCTGCTGCTTGTACTCTTCGAGTGCAGCAGACGCCTCAGCCTGAGCCTTTTCAGCCTTCGCGATGCCGCCTTCGATGGCCTCGGCGCGCTCAGCGAAGGTCTTTTCGAACATCGGGACAACGAACTTGACCACGATGAACATGAGGATGGCAAAGCCCACGAGGACAACGCCCATTTCCCAGACATTGGGAACCAGGGGGTTGACTTCGCCCTCAGTGGCGGCTGAGATGATCAGCTGATTCATATTTCACCCGTCCTTTTCTACTCGGTTCTGTAAGTTCGCTTCGCTCTAAGGACTAGAGAACGAAGGCGAAGACCAGGCCGAGGATGGCGAGGGCTTCGGTCAGCGCAAGGCCGAGGAATGCGATCGGCTGCAGGACACGCTGTGCTTCGGGCTGGCGGGCGACGCCGTTGATGTACGCAGCGAATACGAGACCAACACCGATACCACCGCCGATTGCGGACAGACCGTAACCTACGAGGTTGAGATTGCCTTCCATTTTTCTTCCTTTCAAGATGCCACCCATGTGGCAGGTTGTTTGGGTTGCTTCATCCCCGCGAGGGGAAGCTTAGGGTGCCTTAGTGGCTGTCGGCGTGAAGTGCGCCTTCAATGTAGATCGCTGTCAGCAGGGTAAAGACGTAGGCCTGCAGAACCATGATCAGGGCTTCAAGCATGTACATGGCGATGGCGCCTGCGAGGACCAGGACGGAGGTTCCCTTGAGCAGGATGTTCTCCTGCATGACCAGGTACTCGATGCCGGAGCCGGCGATCATCACGATGAGGTGTCCTGCGAGCATGGTGGCGAACAGACGGAGGCTGTGCGTCACGGGCCGGACCAGGAAGTTGGAGATGATCTCGATCGGGATCACGATCGGAAGGATGAACCAGGGAACACCGGACGGTACGGTGGCCAGCTTGAAGTAACGGAGTCCGTTCTTCTTGATGCCGATGGCGATCCAGGTGACGTAGACGATGCCTGCGAGCACATATGCGCCGCCGACGTGCGAGAACGTGGGGAGCTGGATGAGCGGGATGGCGCCGTAGATGTTGTTCACCAGAATGAAGAAGAACAGGCTGAACAGCAGCGGGACGTACTTGATGAAGTCCCTGCCGCCGATGATGTCCTTGGCGATTCCGTTGCGGACGAAGCCGTAGGCGGCCTCGCCGGCGAACTGGAGCTTGCCGGGAACCAGCTGCTGCTTGCGTGCGGCGAGCACGAAGAAAGCGCCGATAATGACGACAGAGAGGAGGACCAGCAGCATCTGCTTGGAGAATCCTTCTGCGGCACCCCACGGCAGGATTGCCGGCAAATGCATTTCGTTAATTCCAGGAGGAGCGAACTCTCCTGAATCTTGGGCCGGGAGCGCAAGCGCGATCAACGCGTTTCCTCTCTGCAGTGTCCATCATTGGGCGTTGGGCGGGGACCGGCAGCCTGACGGCCTGCTGTTCCCCCTGTGAAATTATTTGGCATTACTGTTGCCGTCCTGGGACGGCCCGCTGGCAGCAGGACGCTCGCCAGTATTTTTGCGAGAACTGGTGAGGCCATGCATGTGGGAAAGGTAAAAACCTCCGACGGCTCCAAGCAGAGCGCCTGCGAGCACAATCCAGCGCGTTCCCCACAGATAATCCAGTCCCCACCCTATCAAACTCCAGACGATGATCCCGCCAATGATGTAGCTGAAGACAGCCATTCCGGCGTTGTATCCGCCGTCGGAGTTGTCCCCGGATACACCCGGCGCAGAGCTGCCGGAGGCGCGGCCGCCGCTGGCGGCCTTGCCTGGCTTCTTCGGATCACGCATGGGGGGTTTCCTTGGTTTCTGGATCGTTGTAGATCTGCAGGCGGGCTTTGCTGAAACCATGGATTTCAGCGGCCTGCCACAGGACGACGGCGGTCACGGCGCCGGCGACGAACCAGCGGCCGTGCAGCCACGCCGGAGCACCGACCACGAACAGGACGGCGGCGAAGCCCACCACTTTGACAAAGTAGGTGGCTACGAACATGCCGATGGCCCCGGAAGGGTTGTCGCGTCCCACAAAGTGTCCCACCAGCAGGCTGATGCCGAAGAACAGCATCACCAGCAACCCGCCGGCGGTACTGGAAAGGGCTCCGCCCGGTCCTTCGAGGATTGCTGCAGGAACGGCGCACAGGACCAGCCCGGCCGCCGCGGCCAGCGAGCTCCGTTTGAGGAGGTTCAGCCAGAGGGACGGCGTGGGGCCGGATGCGCCAACTTTTCCGTTGCCGGACGCAGGTCCGGACTCGGCGTTGGAGGTCATTCGATCCCAATCGTCGGCACCAAAGGCAGGTGGCCAGTAGCAGTGTGGAGGGCAGCTTTGGCTGCCCTCAAATTCTACACGAGATAGAACACCGCTCAGGTCACTGGCAGGCGCGTGACCTTTGACGGGCGCCGGTAGCGGCGGATCAGGTCCGGGCTGGCCAGGTAAACAGCGAGAACCAGCACGCTTGCGGCGACGCACAGCGCAACAATCGGAAGCTGGGCCGTTGCGGCAACGAACCCGAGGATGATTACGGCAGCGGTGCACAGGGTGACGGTGGCGGCTGACTGAAGGTGTGAGAAGCCCACGTCCGTGAGCCGCTGGTAGACATGTTCCCGGTGCGACGCGTACCACCGCTCCCCCGCCTTAATCCGGCGAAGCAGCGTATAGCCGGTATCCGCGGCGTAGACCAGGATCGGTGAGAGGACGTACTCGACGTAGACGCCGCTGAGGAAGCCGGCCACGGCGAGGGCGGCTACCGAGGCACCCAGCAGGTAGCTGCCGACGTCGCCCAGGAAGACTGAACCGCGGCCCAGGTTCCAAGGGAGGAAACCGAGGAAGGACATGGCCAGCACGGTACCGCCGGCGGTCAGCCAGGGCTGTTCGGACAGTATGCCGGCCACGGCGTAGGCCACCCCGGCAGTCACCCCGTGCAGGCCGGAGATGCCGTTGACGCCGTCCATGAAGTTGGCGATGTTCACGTAGGCCGCGACCGCCACGGCAGCCAGGGGCAGCCACCAGAACGACTGTCCGGTGAGGACGATGAGCACCGCGGAGCCGGCCGCGCCGATGCCGAGCTGGGCGGCGGCGCGGCCGCGGATGGACATGCCGCGCAGGTCCTCGACCCAGCCCACAGCGGCGCAGGCGGCAATGACGGCAAGCACGACGGCGGAAACGGAGCGGTCCACGGTGACGACGCCCAGCAGCACCGCTGCGGCGGTTCCGATGGCCGTGGCCAGGGCCGTGGCCACACCCATGCCGCGGATGGTCACTTTGACGTGCGAGGAACGGGCGGAGGGAACATCAACCACGCCCATCCGGACCAGCAGCGGCTTTACGGCGAAGGGAAGCAGCAGGCCGGCTGCCAGCGTAATGGCGGCCACCAGGAGCAACGGCGTCACGACGCCACCCGGATGTCGCCGGTGTCGTTGGCCTCGTCGTCGGGAATGGCGGCGATGCTGGCACCTTGCTCCGCCTCGCAGCGGGCCAGCCAGACGTCCAGGTCAAGCTTGTCCGGGTCCTGTTCCATGGCCCTCGTGTGTGAAATCTTCGGATGCAGCGGGCGCTTGTCCAGTTCGCCGGTGCCCACCAGTTCCTCGTGCAGCTTCTCCCCCGGCCTCAGCCCGGTGTAAATGATTTCCACGTCCTTACCCGACATCGCAATCATCCGCTGGGCCACATCGAGGATCCGGACCGGTTCGCCCATGTCCAGGATCAGCACGTCTCCCCCGGTGCCGATCGCACCTGCCTGGATCACCAGCTGGCAGGCTTCGGGGATGGTCATAAAGAAACGCGTCACGTCGGGGTCGGTGACCGTCACCGGCCCGCCGACGCGGATCTGCTCGGTGAAGAGCGGCAGCATCGATCCGCGGCTGCCCATCACGTTGCCGAAGCGGACGGAGACGTACTTGCGGCCGGTCTGGCCGGCCATCCAGGCAGTCAGTTTCTCGGCGACGCGCTTGGAGTGGCCAAGGGCGGTGGTGGGGTTGGCGGCCTTGTCGGTGGAAATGTTCACGAAGTGCGAGACGCCGGCGCGCCGGGCGGCACGCAGGACGTTCAGGGTGCCGCAGACGTTCGTTTTCCAGGCTTCCACCGGGTACTGCTGCAGCAGCGGGGCGTGCTTAAGTGCGGCAGCGTGGAACACCACTTCCGGCTGCCGGTCCTCGAAGATGTCCTGCAGCGCTTCGCCGTCGCGGATGTTCGCCAGCACGGTGTCGCGGCCTGCCAGCAGGCCGTGGCCGGTGATGGAAATCTGGGTCTGCTGCAGGCCCGTCTCATCGTGGTCCAGCATGATCAGTTCCGCGGGGTCGAACTGCACGATCTGCCGGCAGAGCTCCGAGCCGATGGAACCTCCGGCTCCGGTGACCAGCACCCGCTTGCCTGTGATGTATCCGGCAATTTCGTCAACCTCGATGTCCACGGGCCGCCGGCCGATCAGGTCCTCCACCGCGACGTCGCGGAAGTCGGAGAAACCGGCAGGCGCGCCTGTGCCCAGCATGTCCCGCAAGGGGGGCAGCACCAGTACGCGCACGTTCAGGCCGGCAACAGCGTCCGAGATCCGGCGGACCACGGCGGCCTCCACGTTGGCGAACGCAAGGACCAGCACTTTGGCGCGCGTGCGGCGGATAATCGCCGGCAGGTCGTCGCCGCGGCCCTGGACCTGGACGCCGGAAAGCCGCAGATGCTTTTTGGCGGGGTCGTCGTCCACCAGGCCTACAGGAAAGTACGGGGAATCCGGGTCCTGCAGCATCCGGGTCACCAGGGAGTTGCCGAGGAAGCCGGCACCGTAGACCAGGGTGTTTTGTGCCCCGTCCCCGGGCCTGGTCTTGCCCTCGACGTAAAGCCGTTTGGCGTAGCGGGCCGCGCACATAAAGAGGCAGGCAAAGGGGAAGGCGATCAGGCCAACGCTGCGGCCGATGTTGATCTCCGCGTAAAGCACCAGCAGGCTGGCCGTGATGGTGGCGGCCACAATGACGGTGACGAAAACGAGCGCCCTGGCCTCCTGGAAGCTGCCGAAGGGATACCTGCCCCGGTACAGGGCAAGGGAGTAGCCGGCCAGCATCTGTGCCACCACGGCGATGGCTGCGATGAGGCACGCTCCGGCGAGCTGTTCAACCCGGATGCCCATCTCGTAGCGCAGCAGCAGCGCCAGGCCGATCGCCACCACCCACGACATCGAGTCGAGGAAGAGCTGGATCCAGATCCAGAGGGCGGGCTTCTCGTCCCGTACTGCGGCAGATGCGCGCGTTTCTGATTGTGTACTCAACGAAAGATGCAACCGACTTCCACTACCACGGCGGCCAGGCGCCTGTTTCAAAATACCCCGCCGCAAAACTGTCGGACGGCGTCGGGGCTTAGAACGATACTAATCGCTTCGGGTTCCGCTGCCCGGATACGCCGGCAGCGGCGGCATGGGTTTCCAGCCGGCGTCCGCAAGAATAGTCCGTGATTCACGCCATCCGCGCCAGAGCGCACCGGCCCCTTTGAGGGTCCGCTCAACGAGGACCAGCCGGACAAGTTCCTTCAGGAAAGTCAGTGCGGTACCCACTGCGAAACCGGCCGGGTTGAACTTGCCGTGGGCCCGCAGGTAATGCGCCACGTGCCCCCGGTTGCGCATCACGTAGCGTCGGCTCAGGTCGGACGAATCATTGAGGTGGCGCAGTCCCAGGTCCACTTGCCGCTGGGCGCGGACCTTCTTGATGACAAAAGCGTTCACGTACACCACAGGGGTTTCCTGCGCGGCGAGCCAGCCGTAGATGAGGTCGTCCCAGGTGATGAAGAACCGCGGGTCCGGCAGGCCGATGCTGCGGGCCACGGAGGCGTTGATGAGCATGCCTTCGAAGTTTCCCACGTTGGTGCGGAATACGTCCGAATGCCGGAACACGTCGCGGGAAACGGGCAGGAAAATGCCCAGTGCCTCGACAAAGTGGTGCTGCCAGAAGAACGGTTTACCGTTGGCGTCGTAACGGCGGCCGATCATGCACGAGTATTCCGGTGTGAACTTTTCGAGGGCTTCCACAGCGCCGGGAAGCACTTCGACGTCGTCGTCCATCAGCCACAGCCATTCGGCCCCCGATTCCAGCGCCAGTTCCACGCCCCGCGAGAAGCCGCCTGCACCGCCGATATTCCGGTCCAGCCGTTCGTACTGGATGGGCAGCCCCGCGGCGGTGGCCTGGGCGACGACGTCCGGCGTATGGTCGCTGCCGGCGTTGTCCACCACCAGGATCCGTGCCGGTGCGGTGTCCAGCCGGGCGAAGGAATCAAGCAGGTTCCGCAGGAAGTCGGCGCGGTTGTATGTGACGACGACGGCGTAAAGGTTCTCCACGGCGGCCTAGCTGTTGGCGGACATCAGTTCCGCGGGCGAACCGAAGCCCTTGCCGCGGAAGCCGGTGGAATAGGCCCTGAACCAGTGCGCCAGGCCTTTGAGGTCCCCGGTCTTCAGGAAGTAATAGGGGAAGCCCACGATGTCCGCACTGAACCACCGCAGGTTCCGGTATTTGCGGGTCAGGTAGCCGCGGTTGCGGAAATAGCAGTAGCGCTTGAAATCACCCTCGGGAATGACGGGGGTGATGAACCCGCCGAACACCGGCTTCATCTCCGTCCAGGTGGCGGGGTGCTGCACTGCGACGGTGGCGAGCGTGCCGTACTTGAGCCCGGCCTTTTTCACCCGTGAGAGGAAGTCGACCTCGTCGCCGCGGATGAAGAACTTCACATCGGGAATGCCGATCCGGTAAAAAACCTCGGTCCGGATCAGTGCACCGTTGAAGAAGTGAACCATGTCCGGAAGGTAGCCCATCGGCGCCAGCCGTGAACGGTCGTTGGTGAGCAGTCCGTTGATGCGGAAGTTGAAGGACAGCCTGTTGGGGTCCGCTGTGGCCGCTACCAGGGGGCTGATGATGTCCAGCTGGTGCTCGTCGGCCGTGCGGAGCAGCTCGGCCAGGCAGCTGTCATCCTCGGGATGGCCGTCGTCGTCCATCATCCAGATCCACTCGGCGCCGCTGGCCATGGCCGCCAGGATGGCGTAGGCGAAGCCGCCCGCGCCGCCGAGGTTGGCTTCGGAGCGCAGGTAGTTGATGTTCTGCGCTCCCCCGGCGTTAACGACGTCGGTGGCCGGCACGGTGCCGGAATCAACCAGGGCGATCGAATGGATCGGCGCCGTCTGCCCGGCCAGGCCCTTCAGGAGCAGGGCAAGCTCCTCGTGGCGGTCAAAGGTTACGGCTGCTACGGCAACTTTGGGCTGCATATCAGTTCCCCGCCTGCTTGTCGGTGTTGCTGACGGCACTGCTGCCGGCCGGGCTGTGCACTTCCGCAGCCTCAGGGGCCGCTGAAACCTCCGGTGCGCCGGATGCATCAGGTTCTTCTTCTGCCATGGGTATCTCGCCCAGTCCCAGGACACCCGGAACGTGTTCCCGGAGCTGATCCAGGCTCACCGCCCCGTTGCGGACCACGCGCAGGAGGGGCCCGGTAGCGTCCACGATGGTGGAGGGTACGGCAGCCTCGCCCTCAAGCGGCCGGAAGCCGCCTTCAAGGTAGACCTCAACGGACTCCGCGAGTTGCTCACGGGCGGCGGCAGCGGTCTGTCCCGGGGCCTGGCCGGTGCGGTTGGCGGAGGAAACGGCAAGCGGGCCGGTCAGCGTGAGCAGTTCCAGGGCGATTTCGTCGGCGGGCATGCGCAGGGCCACGGTTCCCTTGGTTTCGCCGAGATCCCAGTCCAGTGACGGCTGGGCGTGCAGGATCAGCGTCAATCCGCCGGGCCAGAAGGCTTCGGCGAGCTTGCGGGCGTCAGCGGAGACGTCGGTGGCGAGCCCGTCGAGGGCGTTGATGCGGGGAATCAGCACGGGAGGAGGCATGGTGCGGCTGCGCCCCTTGGATACCAGCAGCATGGTGACGGCCTGTGGCGAGAACGCGTCGGCGCCGATCCCGTAAACCGTGTCCGTGGGGAGCACAACGCACTTCTTTTCGCTGATGGCACGCTGGGCGTGCTCCAGGCCCCGTGCCCGCTCGTCATCACTGGTGCAGTTATAGGTTGTGGTCACTGGCCCATTCTTTCATTGCGTATGGTCTGGTCCGCGAGCACGGCGCTGGTGGCGCGCTCCTTGCCGTTCAGGTCCCGGTGCGTGCTGATCCTGGTCCAGGATCCTGACCTGCCCAGCATCGCCGCGATCCACTCTGCCTGCACTTCCGCGTGCTCCATCACGAAGTAGCCGCCGGGTACCAGGAGCCGGGCAGCCGAGGCGGCTGCCGCCGTCGGGAGTTCCATTCCGTCCGCTCCCCCGCCGTACAGCGCTTCCGGAGGGTCGTGCAGGGCTACTTCGGGCTCGTTGGGGATGGCTTCTGACGGGATGTACGGCGGGTTGGAAACCACGACGTCGACCGTTCCGTTCAGCTCCTGCAGTGCGTTGCGCAGGTCCCCCAGGACGAGGTGGACGCCCAAGGGGGCGAGGTTCTTTGCCGCCCAGGCGTGGGCGAAGGGGCTGAATTCCACGGCGTGGACTTCGGCGCCGGGCACTTCGTGGGCGATGGAGCCGGCGATGGCACCGGATCCCGTGCCCAGATCGACAATCCGCGGCTGCGCCATGCCCTTGACGTGGTCAATGACCAGCTGGACCACGGATTCGGTCTCGGGACGGGGAATGAAGACGCCGGGCCCCACGGCCAGCTCGAGGTAGCGGAAGTGCGCCACGCCGGTGATGTGCTGCAGCGGAATCCGGCTGGCCCGTTCGGCCACGAGGGCTTCGTAGCCTTCCGGCGCCGGCGCATCACCGAGCATCATGGCGCGAAGCCGGCCCAGCCCGACGTTGAGCAGGTGGTCGGCGAGCAGTTCCGCGTCCACGCGCGGACTGGGCACACCGGCATCCCGCAGGATGGCGGTGGCCGCGGTGACGGCGTCAGCGAGCGACTGGCCTGGCCCGAATGTCATGTCCTGAATGTCGTGTCCTGAAGGTCCGCCGGACGGAACTAGTCGCCGATGGCGTCCAGGCGCGCCTGTTCGTCCATCTCGATGGCGGACTGGATGACCGGCTCAAGGTCGCCGTTCATCACCTGGTCGAGGTTGTACGCCTTGTAGCCGGTGCGGTGGTCCGCAATGCGGTTTTCGGGGTAGTTGTACGTGCGGATGCGCTCCGAGCGGTCCATGGTGCGGATCTGGGACTTCCGCTGGGCCGAGTTTTCGGCGTCGATCTGCTCCTGCTGGTGGGCGAGGATGCGTGCACGCAGGACGCGCATGCCGGCTTCACGGTTCTGCAGCTGGGACTTTTCGTTCTGCATGGCCACCACAATGCCCGTGGGAAGGTGGGTGATGCGCACCGCGGAGTCGGTGGTGTTGACCGACTGACCGCCGGGGCCGGAGGAACGGTAGACGTCGATCTTGAGATCGTTCTGGTTGATTTCGAGCTCTTCCGGCTCGTCCACTTCGGGCAGGACCAGCACGCCGGCCGCCGAGGTGTGGATGCGGCCCTGGGATTCCGTGACCGGCACGCGCTGCACCCGGTGCACGCCGCCCTCGAACTTCAGCCGCGCGTAAACGCCCTCGGCGGGATCGTTCGAACTGCCCTTCACGGCCACCTGCACGTCCTTGTAACCGCCAAGGTCCGACTCCGTGGCGGAAATGATTTCGGTCTTCCAGCCGCGCGATTCAGCGTAGCGGGTGTACATGCGCAGGAGGTCGCCGGCGAACAGTGCAGCTTCGTCACCGCCTTCACCGCCCTTGACCTCAAGGATCACGTTGCGGGCATCGTCAGGATCGCGCGGGATGAGCAGGCGGCGCAGTTTCGCCGCAGCAACCTCCAGCGCCTCCTCCAGTTCAGGAACCTCGGCAGCGAACTCGGGATCCTCGTCAGCCATTTCCTTGGCAGCAGCAAGATCGTCCCGGATGCCTTCCCACTTGTGGTAGGCCTCAACAATGCCATTAAGCTGAGCCGACCGCCGCCCCAGCTTGCGCGCAAGCCGCTGATCAGCATAAACAGCAGGATCCCCCAGCTGCGCCTGGATAGCATCATGCTCATCAAGCAGGCCCTGTACGGACTCAAACATTTTTCAAAACCTTTCAACGCGCTGAGTAACAGTCTAATGACGCCCACAGCGGCAGGTGACGTACGGCCGTCGTCGCATATTTTTGCCGGCCCGGGAGTGGCATCGGGCCTGTCGGAGCGTTGCGGCTGACGTACGCAGTATGTCAGCCGCAACGCGAAGGGGCGGGGCCGGCAAAAATATGCGACGGCCCCACCCCCGGTTCAGCTACTTGTCGTTATCGGACTTCGCACCAAGCGTTGTCTTCTGAACCTGCATCAGGAACTCAACATTGCTCTGGGTTTCCCGGATCTTGTTGGTCAGCAGTTCAAGGCTCTGCTGGGTTTCGAGTCCGGAGAGGACGCGGCGCAGCTTCCACATGATCTTGACTTCCTCGGGCGAGAGCAGGTTCTCCTCGCGGCGGGTGCCGGACGCGTTGACGTCCACGGCCGGGAAGATGCGCTTGTCCGCCAGCTGGCGGGACAGGCGGAGCTCCATGTTGCCGGTGCCCTTGAACTCTTCGAAGATGACCTCGTCCATCTTGGAACCGGTCTCCACGAGTGCCGTTGCCAGGATGGTCAGCGAGCCGCCGTTTTCGATGTTGCGGGCTGCGCCGAAGAACCGCTTGGGCGGGTACAGCGCGGCGGAGTCCACACCACCGGACAGGATGCGGCCGGAGGCCGGTGCTGCCAGGTTGTAGGCGCGGCCCAGGCGGGTCATGGAGTCCAGCAGGACCACCACGTCCATGCCCATTTCAACGAGGCGCTTGGCGCGTTCGATGGAGAGCTCGGCCACGGTGGTGTGGTCGTCGGCGGGACGGTCGAAGGTGGAGGCAATGACCTCACCCTTGACGGTGCGCTGCATGTCCGTGACTTCTTCGGGACGTTCGTCAACGAGCACCATCATGAGGTGGACCTCAGGGTTGTTGGTGGTGATCGCGTTGGCGATGGACTGCAGGATGAGCGTCTTGCCGGCCTTGGGCGGGGAGACGATCAGGCCGCGCTGGCCCTTGCCGATGGGGGCAACGAGGTCGATGACGCGGGGGCCGATCTTCTTCGGATCGGTCTCCAGGCGCAGGCGCTCGGAGGGGTACAGCGGGACCAGCTTCGCGAACTCGACACGGTCCTTGAGCTCTTCGGAGGTCTTGCCGTTGACCGAGGTGACGCGGACCAGGGCGTTGAACTTCTGGCGGGCGGACTGCTGGCTGCGGTCTTCACCGTCACGCGGGGCGCGGATGGCGCCCACCACCGCGTCACCCTTGCGCAGGTTGTACTTCTTAACCTGTGCCAGGGAGACGTAGACGTCGTTGGGGCCGGGCAGGTAGCCGGAGGTCCGGATGAACGCGTAGTTCTCCAGGACGTCAAGGATGCCGGCCACGGGCAGCAGGACGTCGTCTTCGGTGATTTCGACGTCGTCGACGTCGGGTCCCTGGGCGCGTCCGCGGCGGCGGTCGTTGCGGTCGCGGAAGCGGTCATTGCGGGAGTTGTCCCGGTCCTGCCCGCCGGAGCGGTCGTTCCGGTCATTGCGGTCATTCCGGTCGCGCCGGTTGCGGCGGTTGCGGCGGCTGCCGCCGTCGGCGTCGTCGCTGTCGCGGTTGTCGTCGCGGCGGGTGCCTTCACGCTGGCCGGCCTCACGGCTGCCGGCGTTGTCCCGGCCGCTGTCGCCGGTGTCGCGGCCACGGCCGCGGCCGCCTTCGCGGCGGTCGGTGCGCTGGCCCGCTTCTTCGGTTTCGGTGCGGTCGGCAGCGCGCTGCTCGGTGGCGCGCGGCTCCGCGGTGCGCGTTTCAGCAGTGCGGGGTTCAGCAGTGCCCTGCTCGGCTACTGCCGGCTCCGCGGGTGCCTCAACGGCTTCCGCTGCCTGCGGTGCTGCTGCGGCAGCTTCGCCGCGGCGGCGGTTGCGGGTGCGGGGCTGGCGGCGTTCGGCGCCTGCTTCCGTTGCTTCGGGAGCTCCCGCGGGGGCAGGTGCCTCGACGGGAGCGGCGGTGGGCTCAGCAGCGGCGGCTTCAGCAGCTGCCGGTGCCACAACGCCGTCGCTTACTGCACGGCGGCTGCGGCCGCGGCCCCGGGCACGGGTGCCTTCGGCCGGGGCTTCTGCGGTTTCCGCTGCGGCCGGAGTGGAGGTTGCGGGAGCCGGCTCAGCAATGGCTGCCGGTGCGGTTGCCCTGTCAACGGCCTTCGCGGTTGCCTTGGCCGGGGCCTTGGTGATGGGAGTCCCGGCGCGGTGGGCGGAGATGGCGGAAACCAGGTCTCCCTTGCGCATCCGGGATCCGCCGGAAATACCGAGCTGGCTGGCGAGTGCCTGCAGCTGGGCGAGCTTCAGGCCGGCAAGGCCGCTGCTCTTGGCGGGTGCTGCCGGTGATTCGGCAGCAGAAGATGATAGTTCCACAGCTGGCGACAGCTCAGTGGTTTCGGTCACGAAGGATCCTTCCCCCTCGACGGCGCCCAGACGAGGAGCTGGACGCGATGATTTGATCTGGGCTGCAGTTCAGATCTGCAGCCGGGATTTGTCGGCCTTGCCGGTTGGATATCGGCCAGCAGGGCCGGTACTGATTCACACTGCGCTCCGCCCAAGGTGGAACTGCGGACTGACGCTTCAGGGGCAGTTTTAAACGCTGCAGATTCCTGCGACAGACCAAGCAGGTGGCACCGGAATAGATTGGGCAGTAGGAGACCAGGCTGCAACTAAGTGCATAAGCAGATCAGATAGGCGTCAATTACCGCCGGTGCAACTCCACCTTAGCACCTTCAACGTCCACTGCGAGCTTCAGTACTCGCCATCGTGCGTCCGGCGTGTTTGCCGCGGCGAACTCCTCGATGAAAGCGACGACGGCGGCCGCTTCAGCTTCACCGTCAGCCAGGACCAGCACGGTGGGCCCGGCACCGGACACCACGGCTGCGTGCCCCGCCGCGCGGAGTGCCGCAATCAGGGCGGCACTGGGGCGCATGGCTTCTGCCCGGTAGCTCTGGTGGAGGTAGTCCTCGGTACCCGCGAGCAGGAATTCGGGTTTTGTGGTGAGCGCATGGATCAACAGTGCGGCGCGCCCGGCGTTCATGGCGGCCGCGTGGTGCCCCACGGATGCCGGAAGCAGCGCCCGGGCGGTTTCCGTGGACAGCTCGAAGTCCGGAACCGCCACAACCGGAACCACCGTGCCGGATACGGTGGCACTGGTGCTGCTGTACTGGTCACTGTCCTGCCAGGACAGCGCCAGTCCGCCGAAAATAGCGGGTGCCACGTTGTCCGGATGTCCCTCAAGTTCGCTGGTGAGCTGGAGGATCCAGTCCTTCCCGCGGCGGCTTGCCTCCGGCACCAGGGCATTTGCCGCCGAAATGGCCGCCACCACGGCCGACGCGGACGAACCCAGGCCGCGGCCGTGGGGAACAACATTTTCGGCCGTCACTTTGAGGCCGCCGTGCCGGAAGCCGAGCCGCTCGAAAGCGGCCTCCATAGCCCTGATGACCAGGTGGCTGGCGTCGCGGGGCAGCGTTTCCGCGCCCTCGCCCGTGAGATCGAACAGCAGTTCCGCGGATTCGAGGCTCTCCACCGTCAGGGTGTCGTACAGCGCCAGGGCCAGGCCCAGGCTGTCGTAGCCTGGGCCCAGGTTGGCGGTGGTGGCCGGAACGCGGACTGTGACGCGTTGTCCGGCTTCAATGAGCTGCACGCCGACGGTGGCCTGCGAGGTGGTGTCCAAGGTTACTTTTCTTCCAGTCCCAGCTCAGCAGCAACGGTGACAACATCGTTGGGAACCTTGACCGGCTGGACATCGCTGCCGTCCTCGGTGCGCAGGGCCCACTGGGGATCCTTCAGGCCGTGGCCGGTGACCGTGATGACGATGGTCTTGCCGGACGGCACCTCGCCGGCGGCGTGCTTCTTCAGCAGCCCGGCAACCCCTGCTGCAGAGCCCGGCTCCACAAAGACGCCTTCGCGGGCGGACAGCCAGCGGTGGGCGTTGAGGATCTCTTCGTCGGTCACCGCGTCGATGAACCCGCCGGACTCATCGCGCGCGGCGATGGCGCCGTCCCAGGAAGCAGGGTTGCCGATCCGGATGGCGGTGGCGATGGTGTCCGGTTCCGTGATGGGGTGGCCGGCCACGAAGGGCGCGGCCCCTGCTGCCTGGAAGCCCCACATCGCGGGGGTCTTGGTGGCAACAGCGGGCAGCGTGCCGGCGGTGTCGGACTCGAACGGGGCCGAGTACTCCCTGTAGCCCTTCCAGTAGGCAGTGATGTTTCCGGCGTTTCCTACCGGGAGGACGTGGATGTCCGGAGCGTCACCGAGTGCGTCGACGATCTCGAACGCACCGGTCTTCTGCCCCTGGATGCGCGCCGGGTTGACGGAGTTGACCAGGAACACCGGGTAGGACTCCCCCAGTTTCCGCGCGATGTCGAGGCAGTTGTCGAAGTTGCCGTCCACCTGGAGCAGGGTGGCGCCGTGGGCGATGGCCTGGCTCAGCTTGCCCATGGAGATCTTGCCTTCAGGCACCAGGACGGCGCATTTGAGGCCTGCAGCGGTGGCATAGGCAGCAGCAGAGGCGGAAGTGTTGCCTGTCGAAGCACACACCACGGCTTTGGCACCGGAGGCCACTGCGGCGGTCATTGCCATGGTCATGCCGCGGTCCTTGAAAGAACCGGTAGGGTTCATGCCCTCCACTTTCAGGTACACCTCCGAGCCCGTGAGCTCGGAAAGCTTCTGCGCGTGCACCAGCGGGGTGCCGCCCTCGCCCAGGGTGATGACCCTGGTGGATTCCGTCACGGGCAGACGGTCAGCGTATTCGCGGATGACGCCGCGCCATTGGTGAGCCACTTAGACTCCTTCTACCCGCAGAACGGATGTAACTGAATTGATGACGTCCAGGCCCTTCACGGCCTCGACGGTGGCTGCAAGGGCAGCCTCTGATGCACGGTGGGTGACGATCCGCAGTTCGGCCGACTCCACGTTGGACTCGGCGTCGCGGTGGATGGTCTGCCGCATGATTTCGATGGACACGCCGTGCTCGGCAAAGAGCTGGGCGATCCGGGCGAGGACGCCGGGCTGGTCCGCCACGTCGAGGCCGATGTAGTAGCTGGTGACGGCGGCGTCGATGGGCAGGGCCGGAACGTGGCCCGTGGTGGTTTCGGTGCGGCCGGGGCCGCCGAGCACCAGGCGGCGGGCTGCCGAGACGAGGTCGCCCAGTACGGCGGATGCCGTGGGTGTTCCGCCGGCGCCCTGGCCGTAGAACATCAGCTCGCCGGCGTTCTCTGCTTCGATGAACACGGCGTTGAACGCGCCGCGCACGGCGGCCAGCGGGTGCTCGCGCGGCAGGAGCGTGGGGTGGACGCGGACGGAAACGCCTTCGCCGCCGCCGTTATCAGTAAGCTTTTCCGCGATCGCCAGCAGCTTGATGACGAAGCCGGCATCCTTGGCAGCGGCGATGTCCGCAGCGCTGACGGAGGTGATGCCTTCGCAGTGCACGTTCTCGAGGGCGAACCGGGTGTGGAACGACAGCGAGGCAAGGATCGCGGCCTTGGCGGCGGCGTCGTGGCCTTCGATGTCGGCGGTGGGGTCCGCTTCTGCATAGCCCAGGCGCTGGGCTTCAGCGAGGGCGTCGGCAAACTGGGCTCCGGTGGAGTCCATCTGGTCCAGGATGTAGTTGGTGGTGCCGTTGACGATTCCCAGCACGCGGGTGATCCGGTCGCCGGACAGGCTGTCGCGGATGGGGCGCAGGATGGGGATGGCTCCGGCCACCGCAGCCTCGTAGGAGAGCTGGACGTGGGCTTTGTCCGCCTCTTCATAGAGGGTGGGACCGTCCTGGGCGAGGAGTGCCTTGTTGCCCGTGACCACACAGGCACCGTTGCGCAGCGCCGAAAGGATCAGCGTGCGGGCCGGCTCGATCCCGCCCATCAGCTCGATCACCAGGTCAGCGTCCTTGACCAGGGTCTCGGCGTCGGTGGTGAACAGTTCCTGGGGCAGTTCCACGTCGCGGCGGGAGTTGACGTTGCGCACCGCAATCCCGCTGAGCTGCAGGCGGGCACCGGTACGGGCGGCAAGGGCGTCGGCATCCTCAATGAGAATCCGCGCAACCTGGGCCCCAACGTTGCCACAGCCCAGCAGGGCTACTTTCAGGGTTCGCATTTCCGTCATTCAGGCTCCCATGTCGCGGTTCAGCAGATCTTCTTCGGTTTCCCCGCGGACAATCAGCCGGGCAGATCCGTCGCGCACCGCGACAACGCCCGGCCGGGCCAGATAGTTGTAGTTGCTTGACAGGGCCCAGCAGTAGGCGCCGGTCCCCGGTACAGCAAGCAGATCACCGGCTGCCACGTCCTCGGGCAGATATACATCTCTAACAACTATGTCGCCGCTCTCGCAATGTTTGCCCACCACGCGGGACAGCTGCGGCGCGGCCGAAGACGTGCGGGACGCCAGAACGGCCGAATAATCCGCGTCGTACAGCACCGGCCGGGCGTTGTCGCTCATGCCGCCGTCCACCGAAACATACCGGCGCGGATACGTAACGTTGTTGCCGCCGTCACCAGCGGTTGCAGCGGCGGGAGCGTCCACGCGGACGGTCTTCAACGTGCCCACCTCGTACAGGGTGAACGTGGTGCTGCCCACGATGGCGCGGCCCGGCTCAATGGAGATCCGGGGGGAATCAATGCCCAGTTCGGCGCAGGTGGAACGCACGACGGCGGCCATCGCCTGCGCGATGTCCGCTGCGGGGCGGGGGGTGTCCACCGGGGTGTAGGCAATGCCGTAACCGCCGCCAAGATCCAGCTCCGGCATCACGATGGAGTACTTTTCCTGCATCGCTGCGAGGAAGCGGAGCAGCTTCTCCGCAGCCATGGCGAAACCGTCCGGCTCGAAGATCTGGGAGCCGATGTGGCAGTGCAGGCCCAGGAGCTCGATGCCGGGGTGCGCGGCGGCAGCAGCCACCGCCTCCTCGGCAGCGGACAGGCCAGCCTGGTCCGTGGTGTCTGCCGCCATGGAGAGGCCGAACTTCTGGTCCTCGTGGGCGGTGGCGATGAACTCGTGGGTGTGGGCATGGACGCCGGGTGTAAGCCGCAGCATGACCTTGGCCTGCTCACCGCGGGACTCGGCGATGGCGCCCACGCGGACAAGCTCGGACAGGCTGTCCACCACAATCCGGCCCAGTTTCATGTCCAGGGCACGGTTGATCTCGCCGTCGGACTTGTTGTTGCCGTGGAGCGCCACGCGCTCCCCCGCAATGCCGGCGCGGGCCGCCACGGCCAGTTCGCCGCCGGAGGCAGTGTCCAGGCGCAGCCCTTCCTCCTCCACCCACTTGACCACCGCGGTGCAGAGGAAGGACTTTCCGGCGTAGTACACGTCCACGCCGCCGCAGATGTCCGCGAAGGCGGCGTCGAACGAATCCTTGAAGGCACGGGCGCGGGCGCGGAAATCGGCCTCGTCCATAACGAACAGGGGCGTCCCGAACTGTTCCTTGAGGGCGGCGACCGTGGTCCCGCCCACGGTGAGCTGGCCGTCGTCGTCACGCTGCACGCTTCCCGCCCACATGGGCTCCTGCAGGGCGTTCAGGTCGGCGGGAACCGCCAGCCATTCAGGCGCCAGCGGGGACGCAGTGTTTCCGGTCTGCACAGACATTGTGGTCACATCCGTTCCGGCGCGGAAACGCCGAGCAGATCAAGGCCGTTGGCCAGCACCTGGCTGGTGGCGTCGTTGAGCCACAACCGCGTACGGTTCACATCGGTCACCGCTTCGTCGCCCATGGGGGCGATGCGGCAGGCGTCGTACCAGCGGTGGTAGGCCCCGGCAATGGTCTCGAGGTGCCGTGCCACGCGGTGCGGTTCGCGCAGTTCCGCGGCCTTGGCCACGATGGAGGGGTAGCTGCCCAGGTAGGAGAGCAGCTCGTTCTCGGTGGCGTGGTCCAGGAGCGAGGCGTCGAAGCTGTCCTGGCCGTCCACCTGGCGCTCCACCCCGGCGGCCACGGCGTTGCGGGCAGCGCCACGTGAACGGGCGTGGGCGTACTGCACGTAGAACACCGGGTTCTCGTTGCTGTGCTTCTTCAGCAGCTCCGGGTCCAGCGTCAGCGGCGAGTCTGCGGGGAACCGCGCCAGCGAGTAGCGGACGGCGTCCTTGCCCAGCCAGTCGATCAGGTCCTTGAGCTCAATGATGTTGCCGGCCCGCTTGGACAGCTTGGCGCCGTTCACAGACACCAGCTGGCCGATCAGTACCTCAATATTCACCTCGGGATCGTCCCCGGCACAGGCGGCGATGGCCTTGAGCCGGTTGATGTAACCGTGGTGGTCAGCGCCGAGGAGGTAGATCTTTTCGGTGAAGCCGCGGTCCTTCTTGGAAAGGTAGTAGGCGGCGTCAGCGGCGAAGTAGGTGGGTTCGCCGTTGGCGCGGATCATCACGCGGTCCTTGTCGTCGCCAAAGTCCGTGGTCCGCAACCAGACCGCACCGCCGTCGTCGAACACGTGGCCCTGCTCACGAAGGCGCGCAACGGCACTTTCGATGGCACCGGCGTCGTGCAGCTCCTGCTCGGAGAAGAACACGTCAAACTCGACGCCGAAGTCCGCCAGGGTGGCCTTGATGTCCTTCATCTGGGCTTCATAGGCGGCCGCGCGGATGACCGGCAGCGCGGCAACTTCGGTGAGCTCGCGGATGTCCGGATGTGCGGTCAGCACGTCGTGGCCAAGGTCGGCAATGTACTGTCCGGGGTAGCCGCCGTCGGGCACGGGCAGGCCGTGCAGGCGGGAGTACACCGACGTGGCAAAGGTGTTCATCTGGGAACCGGCGTCGTTGATGTAGTACTCAGCCGTGACGTCGGCACCGGAGGCGCGCAGCACGCGGGCAATGGAATCGCCCAGGGCAGCCCACCGGGTGTGCCCGATGTGCAGGGGGCCGGTGGGATTGGCGGAGACAAACTCCATGTTCACCGTGTGCCCGACAAGCGCCGTGTTGGTTCCGTACTGCTTTCCGGCCTCGACGATGACTTTGGCGAGGGCGCCGGCGGCGGCGGCGTCCACGGTGATGTTCAGGAAGCCGGGTCCGGCAATATCCACCGCTGAGACGCCGTCGATGGACTTCAGCCGGGCGCTCAGGACCGTGGCAAACTCGCGCGGGTTGGTGCCTGCCTGCTTGGCGAGCTGGAGGGCAATGTTGGTGGCCCAGTCTCCGTGGTCGCGGTTCTTGGGCCGCTCCACGCGTACCTCGTCAGGCACTGCTGATGCTGAAAGGGCGATGTCACCGGCGGCGACAGCGTCTTTCAGGCAGGCGGATATGGCGAGGGAGAGTTCTTCGGGAGTCACCCCTCTAGCCTACCGGGGGCGGGTGACAGCAAAAGAATTGGGACATTCTTAGCCGCGGCAGCTATTCCACAGGAAATACCCAAGGCAGCTACAAGGTGAACCAATACGCTGGGTTTGACGTTGACACCAGCGTAAGCACTGCCACAGACACTTAAACGAAATGAGAGCCTTGATGAGACCGTCAGTCTGCAAGAGTGTTTTCGCCGGAATCGCCGGCCTGTCCCTCGCTGGAACGGTGGCCGGCTGCGCGCCTTCCGCCACAGAGAGCACGCCTGCCGCCTCCGGGGGCGCTGCGGAGACTTCTGCCGCCGCTCCGTCAACAGGGACGTCGTCACTGGCCAGCAGCGGTTCCACCTACAAGGACGGAACCTACAGTGCTGATGGAAACTACGTTTCCCCGAACGGAACGGAGACGGTGGGGGTGGAACTCTCCCTGGCAGACGGCCTCGTCACGGACGTGAACATCACCCAGCATCCCTCCAATCCGAACACCCGCAAGTTCCAGGGTGAATTCGCCGGGGGCATAGCCGGACAGATCGTGGGCAAGAACATCGACGAACTCAGCGTCTCCAAGGTTGCCGGCTCTTCCCTCACCAGCGGCGGTTTCAACCAGGCCCTGGAAAAGATCAAACAGGAGGCGCAGTAGACAGTGCCTTACGCGGACTGGGAGGACTTTGCGTTCGAGGGGATCGGAACGCAGTGGGAAATCTCCACGCCTGTTCCGCTGGGTGGGACGGTCAGGGCATGCCTGATGGACCGGGTGGAGCGTTTCGACGCCGAGTGGTCCCGGTTCCGTTCCGATTCCCGCGTCAGCGCCCTTGCCCGCAAGCCGGGACGATACGAGTTTCCGGACGAGGCCGGGGGGCTTGGTGCTTTGTACCGGACGCTGTATGGCATCACTGACGGTGCCATGACTCCACTGATCGGGGCCTCCCTTGAGCGGCTGGGGTACGACGCCGGCTACTCCCTCAAGCCCTCGGGCTCCCCGTTGATGGCGCCACCCTGGGACGAGGTCCTCGAGTGGGCAGGCACCACCATCACCACCTCCGCCCCGGTGGTGCTGGACATTGGGGCTGCGGGCAAAGGCCTGCTGGTTGACCTGCTCGCGGACGAACTGCTGGGCGAGGGTCTGGAATCGTTCATCATCGATGCCAGTGGGGACCTGCTGGCGTGTGGTCCGCTGCCCACCGAAGTGGCGTTGGAGCATCCCTACAATCCTGCACAAGCTATTGGGATCGTTCCGCTGGCAGACCGGGCCCTGTGCGCCTCGGCTTCCAACCGGCGTGCCTGGGGGGACGGACTGCACCACGTGCTGGACGGGACCACTGGCGAACCGGTCCGGACCGCCGTCGCCACGTGGGCCCTGGCGGACACCGCGATGCTGGCCGACGCCTTGGCCACCGCCCTTTTCTTTGTCCCCGGAGACCAGCTCCAGGAGCAATTCGATTTCTCCTGGCTCACAGTGTTCTCCGATGGCAGCGCAGCCCGCTCCGCCGACTTTGAAGGGACACTGTTCACATGAGCCCTGTTGAAACTCCAAAAGCAGGGCCGGCCCCTTCCCTGGCCGGCCGCGTGGATACGGCGCTGGGCCGGTTCACCATGTACCGGCTGATCCTTCTCGTCCTCGCGGCGCTTGCCGCCTATAGCTTGCTGCTCGATGCCCTTGGCTGGCTGACGTTCGGCATCCCCGAGATGCTCGGACACCTGGTCCTTTGCCTTGGCCTGACGTACGCCTCGAACAGGGCCCTGGCGGCGCTGTTCCATGTGCGGCCCCACTCAGAGTCCTCGGTGATCACCGGCCTGCTCCTGTATTTCCTGTTCTGGCCGTCCTTCGCGCCCATGGATGTGGCCGGCGTAGCGTTGGCCTGCGTGCTCGCTTCGGCGTCGAAGTATGCCCTGGCGTGGCGCGGCCGCCATATCTTTAATCCCGCGGCCGCCGGCGCCTTCGTGGCCGGACTCACCGGCCTTAACATCGCCACGTGGTGGGCCGCGACCCCTGCCATGCTGTGGCTGCTGGTCCCCGGCGTCCTGCTGGTCCTGTACCGCACCCGGAAGCTCCTGATGGCCGCCGTCTTCCTGGTGGTGGCCACGTCCATCATCAGCCAGGAACTGCTGCAGGCCGGCATGACGGCGGGCATGGCCCTGTGGCAGGCTCTTGCCCAGCGGCCGCTGCTCTTCTTTGTAGGGTTCATGCTCACCGAGCCGCTGACGTTGCCGCCGCGCAGGTGGCAGCAACTGGGGCTGGCCGCCGTGGTGGCCGTCGTGTTTGCCGTCCCCTACAACTTCGGCTTCCTGGCGAACTCACCGGAGGCTGCCCTGCTGCTGGGCAATCTGCTCGCCTTTATGGCGGGCCAGAGAGGCGGCGTGAGATTGAGGTTTACCGGGACGAGGCCGCTGACGCTCAGCACCACCGAGTTCTCCTTCGAGCCCTCCCGCCCGGTCCGTTTCCTGCCAGGACAGTACATGGAGCTGGACCTTCCGCACCCGAAGGCAGACGGGAAAGGACGACGCCGGGTGTTCAGTTTGACCGGCTCCCCCGGTGACCGCGTGGTGAAGTTCGGGGTGCGGACTGCCGAGCCCGTTTCTGCTGCCAAGCGGGTGCTGCTTTCCCTGAAGCCGGGCGATGAGGTGACTGCCACGTCGGTAGGCGGCGACTTTGTCCTCCCCCGCGATCCCCGGAAGCCGGTACTGCTCATCGCTGCCGGCATCGGCATCACGCCGTTCCTCTCGCATGTCTCCTCCGGCGGCCTGCGGGACCGCGACGCTGTCCTCCTCCTGCTTGCCAGGACCGCCGAGGAGGTTGCCTACGCTGACGAGCTCAAGGCCGCGGGCATTCGGGTTGTAGCCCGGATCGCAGACGGATCGGAGCCGCCGCAGCACATCACGGCGTTCCGTCCGGACGGATCCCGGCTGGACGGGGACGCCCTCAAGGCCGCTGTCCCGGACGTTGCCGACCGCGAAGTCTATATTTCGGGTTCACCGGCCAGCGTCGCTTCTTTGCGGCACGCAGCAAGGCAGGCCGGGGCGCGGCGGGTGCATGTGGATTCGTTCTCCGGGTACTGACATCCGGACCGTTGCTGGAGTCCGGCGGCCGTGCCGGACCCGCGGGCGGAGGGCCGATTTTCCCTTGCGGGCCACCTTACTGCTAAGCTCTAGGACGTCCCGCCAGCAACGGCAGGAACCCCGGATTGCCCTCGTAGCTCAGGGGATAGAGCGTCTGCCTCCGGAGCAGAAGGTCGTAGGTTCGAATCCTATCGAGGGCACCATCTGAAGCACCCTGGTCATACGGCCGGGGTGCTTCTCTTTTATCCGGATCCG
>NZ_CAQI01000038.1 GCF_001046895.1 Pseudarthrobacter siccitolerans | reverse complement strand
GGATCCGATGGCCGCTAACCCGCTAACCCCGCTGACCCCAGGTGGCCGGCTTACCGGGTTGGGTTAACAGCGGTGTTAGTGGGTTGTCTCGCGACAGGAACCAGTCCGCGAAGGTCTCTTCGGGAATCTCGTCTTGAAATAGTTCATGGGGGAAAGGCGGTTCGTGCGGCGGAGGGCAGATTTGGGAAAGGTTGTCCGGCGGAGCCGGTACGCCGGGAAGGTCATCGAGGGGTTCCCATCGTTGGAGGAGGTCATCGAAGGCGCGGATGCTTTCCGGCACGGCGGAGTCTGGCCAGTGGGGTGGTTCCCAGTCCTGGTGTTCGCTTTTGTAGTGGCGGCCGGTGGGTGAGGTCCAGCCGGGTGGTTCGGTTTTGCTGGCCGGGGTGGGTTTCCAGCCGCTGCTGTGGCGGAGTTTGTGGTGCTTCGGGCAGGGTTGTCCCAGGTTCGATACCCCGGTGCTCCCGCCTTTGGCCCAGGCAAGAACATGGTCCGCCTCGTTGTCCAGCGAGGGGTTGTTGCAGCCGGGGAACGGGCATTTGCCGTCCCGCAGCCTGAGCCATTGCCGCATCGCCTTGCTCACCCGGTAGCTGGTCCGGCCGATCTCCAGCGGCGCCCCGTCCCGAGGGTCCACCAGGACCCGGTAAAACGACGCGGCACCATCGGCGACAAGCCTGCGCGCCATCGAGGGCGGAATCGGCCCACACCCATCCAGCATTGCCGGCTCATCCGTTATGCCCATCAGGGATAAGACCGGCACGGTGACCAGCACCTGCGCCCGGATCCCCGACAACGGGCCCGGCACTGTTCCTGCACCGGCTCCATCACCTGGGCGGAGACCGTCCGGTTCGCCGTCCCGGGCACTGTTGTCACCGCCGGTACTGTCAGCACCGTTGCTGACACTGCCTGCGCTGATTTCATCGCCAGGACTGTCCGCCCCGCAATTGCCGATCCCGTTGTCGCCGCCAGTGCCGCTCTCACCGCCAGCACCACCGCCGGCATCACTGCGGTCACCGGTACCGGTGCTGCTGGACGAATTGCCAGTGGTGAGGAGGCCTTCGGTGAAGGTGTCGGCTTTGAGCTGGGGCAGGCTGCGGGTTTCGTTCGGGCCTTGCTTGCCGCGGGCGATGGCGGTGAGCCGGTTCCAGATTGCCGAGGCGTGGTCCGCGGGCAGGAGCGCGGCGACCCAGGCCATCCCGTCGTTGTCCGGCCAGTACTCCACCCGCCGGTCCGCCACGGATTTGGCGTGGCGTTTCTCCAGGCTTTCGGGATGGTGGCGCTCCCGCCAGGCCCGGGCCCGGGCCTTGAACCGGTACGCCGGCACCTCCCCGATCGGACACCCCCGGGCCGCACCGGGCGCGTCCGGGTCCAGGAAATGGGCCTCCAACGCCGCCGCCCCGGCCGCATCAAGGCAGGAGGTTTGCTCCACCATGGTCCGGGCATGGGCCCAGGACATCGTCCCGGCCTGCAACGCCGCCAACGCCCTGGGCAATGAGGTGGTCAACGCATGGGATTCAGCCAGCAGCGCCCCCGCGGCCCGGTCACCGATCGCCAGCGCGCACCCGACCTCGGCCACCAGGCTCCGGTCCTGCGCCGTAGCCTCCCGCGGCGACGACGCCGGGCCGTTCAACGCCCGCGTGGCCCCGGCGAGCACCGCCACCGCCAGCGCCTTCACTGCCGCGATCTTCGCCTCCGACCGCCCCGCCGCCGCCAGAACTTCCACCGCCGCATCAGCCAACCGCTGCAACGGATCATCATCGGGACCGCCAGGGACAGCACCCCCGGAAGTATCCGGGCCGGACACAGCAGCATCCTGGCCCCTCAACGCAGCCATAAACGCAGCGACCGACGCATCAATAGCTCCCTCGGCCTGCACCACCACCGGATCCGTTCCCATACCCCCATCATCGCGAGGGGGTCTGACAAAACCGGGCGCCTCCGAATGCGCAGCGAGCGCACCAGCGGATCCCTCCGCCTGCACCACCGCCGGTTCCGTTTCCATACCCCCATCGTCGCGAGGGGGTCTGACAAAACTGGGCGCCTCTGTGCGCCGATGAAACCGCCCAGCAAAGATTTGCAGGCACCTGCTCCGTCCTGGCTATGGAGACGCCGACAAATGTACAATTCCCGACTTCCCGGCTCGGGAACCCGGCGAAGGGGCCGGGCTTATTTGTGGAGCTTGCGCCCGGGAAGCTTGGCAAATGGCCCCGGCGCCAGAGCGGCGCAGACTGTAACGCAGGGTGCGAATACATCGACGGCGTGGCCCTGCGCGCTCCCCCGCTTTGTCGGTGCCCCCTCGTAGGCTGTTTCCACCAGCAGAAGCAAAGGGGTCTCACATGTACTGCTCCATCATTCCGCCCTACCTGTTGCGTCGCCTTGCCAGGCAGGACGCGCCTGAGTTCTCCGCGGCTGCCAGGGCCGCCAGGGAAGCACTGGGCCACGTCCGCTCGGTCCAGGCAGCACGTACCCATGCTGCTCCAGAGGCTCCTGCAGGAGTGCGCCAGGCAAAACCGGGACCGTCAAACCGCACTGTTTTCGATGCCGCCGGTTCTGAAATCCTGCCCGGCAAACCCGTCCGCAAGGAGGGTGAGCCTGCCACCGGAGATCCGGCCGCTGACGAGGCCTACGACGGGCTGGGCCACACGCACCGGCTCTATGCAGACGTCTTCGGACGGAACTCGATCGACGGCCAGGGTCTGCCGTTGAACGCCACGGTCCATTTCGGCAAGCTGTACGACAACGCCTTCTGGGACGGCACGCAGATGGTCTTCGGTGACGGCGACGGCGAAGTTTTCGAGCGTTTCACCAGATCCCTCAGCGTCATCGGCCACGAGCTGGCGCATGGGGTTACACAGTACTCGGCAGGCCTGGTGTACCGGAACCAGGCCGGGGCGCTCAACGAGTCCATGTCGGACGTGTTCGGCGCCCTCGTCGAGCAGTATGTCAGGAACCAGTCCACCGCAGAGGCCAGCTGGCTGATTGGCGAGGGGCTTTTCACCTCGCAGGTTCAGGGTCAGGCGCTGCGATCCATGAAAGCCCCGGGCACGGCTTACGACGACGACGTGCTGGGGAAGGATCCGCAGCCGGATTCCATGGACTCCTACGTCCGGACAAGCGCTGACAATGGCGGCGTCCACATTAATTCAGGCATCCCCAACCGGGCCTTTTACTTGCTGGCCGAACAGCTGGGCGGCAACGCGTGGGACACCTCGGGGCGGATCTGGTACGAAACGCTCACCGAAGGTTCCCTGCCCACGGGCGCCACCTTCACCGTCTTTGCCCGCGCCACGGCGGCTGCAGCCACCGAGCTTTTCGGTTCCGGATCACAAGAGCATGACGCCGTGCGGAACGCGTGGGAAACTGTGAAGGTCAAGCTTTAACGGGTTGCCTGGCTGCGCCGTACTTCGGGCCACCAGGCCCGAAGTACCACCCAGGAACCAGGCTATGAAGATCAGTGTGGAGCGCACCGGCGGAATCGCCGCAATGACCCGGGTCTGGACTGTCAACGCTGAGTCCGAGACAGCGAGGAACCAGTGGCAGCCCATTGTGGAAGCCTGCCCATGGGACGCCGTCCCGCGGACACCGAGGGCTGCCGCGGCGGAGTTCTCAGGAGCCCAGCCGGACCGGTTCATCTACTCCATCCGCGCCGGCCAGCGCCGTGCCGCTCTTCCAGAGCAGGCGGTCACCGGTCCCTGGCGTGTCCTCGTGGACAGCACCAGGGCGGCCGCTGAAGAGGCGAAGCGCTAAACCACTTCCGCCAACTGGCCGCGGAAAGCCCGGCGGTAGGACTGCGGGCTGGTGTCCAGGACCTTCGCGAAATGGTGCCGCAGCAGCACCGGATGGCCGAAGCCGGACTCCCGCGCGATCTCCTCGATGTTCAGGTCGCTGGATTCGAGCAGTTCCTGCGCCCGGAGCACCCGCTGGGAGTTGAGCCAGGCCGCCGGCGTGGCGCCGGTTTCGGACCTGAACTTCCGGGCAAATGTCCGGGCAGACATATGCACGCGCGCTGCCAGCTCATTTACGGTGTGCTCACGGTCCAGGTGCTCCACCATCCAGCGGAGGAGCTCCTCCATCGGGGCGGAGCCGCAGGTGGGCACAGGCCTCTCGATGAACTGGGCCTGGCCGCCGTCCCGGTGCGGCGGGACCACCATGTCACGGGCAATCGCGGCGGCCACCTGCGCACCCAGTTCCACCCGGACCAGGTGCAGGCAGGCATCGATCCCTGCGGCGGTACCGGCTGAGGAAATGATGTTGCCGTCCTGCACGTAGAGGACGTTTTCGTCCACCTGCACCAACGGATATTCCGCAGCGAGCTGGCCGGAATAGTGCCAATGGGTGGTGCAGCGGCGGCCGTTCAGGAGCCCGGCGCGGGCAAGACCGAAAGCTCCTGAGCAGATGGACATCACCCAGGCGCCCCTGGCATCGGCAGCACGCAGCGCGGCAAGCACCGGCTCAGGCAGGTCATCGTCCCTGCCATAGGGCGCCATGATCACCAGGTCGGCGTCGGCGGTGGCTTCGAGGCCAAGCTCCACGTTCATGGACAGGCCGTTCTTGAGCCTCACGCCGCCAGGGTTGGGCGTGCACACGCGGAAGTCAAAGGCGGGGACACCGCTCCCCCGCCCTGACCTGTCGATTCCGAAGACTTCACAGGCAGTGCCAAATTCAAACATCGAGAAGTTGGGAACCACGATGACTGCTACTGATTTCAGCATGCTTCCATTGTGGCAGGAATTTTAGCTTTTTGGGCATTTCTGCCACTTCTTCTTGGTCGCGGTCAGGAGAAGCATGGAGGCATGGAAATCCTCATAACCCTCCTCATCGTCCTTCTGCTCGTTATCCTCGCCGCCACCGTTTCAGCGCTCCTGCGCGATGGCCGGGGCCATACGCCTCCCGTGGAATCCCACGAATCCTGGTCCGCCCTGGACCTGCCCAGCTCCAACTACTCGCTCCGCATTTTCTAGAACCGCCTTCCAAGCACCGCACCGCCAGGCCCTCGCGGCCAGAACGTCTGCACGCGGTCGAAACGGGAAGCCCGGGCTCCCGCAGTAGACTTGCAGCAGCCATGACACTTCACATTTCCTATCCTGCCGAGCTGCCGGTCTCCGAGCGCCGCGAAGACCTGATGGCAGCCATCGCAGCGAACCAGGTCACCATCATCGCCGGCGAGACCGGCTCCGGTAAGACCACCCAGATCCCCAAAATGTGCCTCGAACTTGGCCTGGGCGAAAACGGCCTGATCGGCCACACCCAGCCGCGCCGGCTGGCTGCACGTACCGTAGCCGAACGCATTGCCGAGGAGCTCGGTGTAGACATCGGCCAGGAAGTCGGCTTCCAGGTCCGCTTCACCGGCGAGGTCAGCCGCGCCACCAAGGTGAAACTGATGACCGACGGCATCCTGCTGGCGGAAATCCAGCGCGACAAGCTGCTGCGCAAGTACAACGCCATCATCATTGATGAGGCCCACGAGCGCAGCCTCAACATCGACTTCATCCTCGGCTACCTCAAGCGCATCCTGCCGCAGCGGCCGGACCTGAAGGTGATCATCACCTCCGCCACCATCGATCCCCAGCGGTTCGCCAACCACTTCGGCACGCCGGAAAAACCCGCTCCCATCATCGAAGTGTCCGGCCGGACGTATCCGGTGGAAATCCGCTACCGCCCGTTGTCGCAGCCACCGGCCGGCACGGACGAAGAGGACGCCTCTGACGACGAACTCGAGGAAGACCGCGACCCGCTCGACGCCGTCTGTGACGCCGTCGACGAACTGGCCCTGGAGGCGCCCGGCGACATCCTGGTGTTCTTCTCCGGCGAGCGTGAGATCCGCGATGCCGCCGAGGCCCTCAACGCACGCATTCAGTCCAACCGAAGGCTGACGGGAACAGAAGTGCTCCCCTTGTTCGCCCGCCTCAGCCTGCAGGAACAGCACAAGGTGTTCCATCCCGGCAACAAACGGCGCATCGTTCTCGCCACCAACGTGGCCGAAACATCGCTGACCGTGCCCGGCATCAAGTACGTCGTCGACACGGGCACGGCCCGCATTTCCCGGTACTCGCACCGCACCAAGGTGCAGCGCCTTCCCATCGAGCGCGTGTCCCAGGCGTCCGCAAACCAGCGGTCCGGGCGTTGCGGCCGCGTCTCGGACGGCATCGCCATCCGGCTGTACTCGGAGGAAGACTTCGAGTCCCGGCCCCTCTTTACGGATCCGGAAATCCTGCGCACCAACCTTGCCGCCGTCATCCTGCAGATGACCGCGATGGGCGTGGCACGGGGCCCCAAGGACGTGGAGGACTTCCCGTTTGTGGAGCCGCCGGAAACACGCGCAATCAACGACGGCGTCACGCTCCTGCGCGAACTCGGTGCCCTGGCATCGGCCACCCCGCAGAACGGAAAAGGCGGTCCCAAGACCGGCGGCGGCCTCACGGCCGTCGGACAAAAACTCGCCCAACTGCCGGTGGATCCCCGGTTGGGCCGCATGATCGTGGAGTCGGGCAAACGCGGCTGCGTCCGTGAAGTGATGATCCTGGCGGCCGCCCTCACCATCCAGGACCCCCGCGAGCGCCCCACGGACAAGCAGCAGCTGGCGGCCGAAAAGCATAACCGTTTCAAGGACGAGAACTCGGACTTCACCGGGTTCCTGAACCTCTGGAACTACCTGCAGGAAAAGCAGCAGGAACTCTCCTCCTCCGCGTTCAGGAGGCTGTGCCGGGCAGAGTTCATCAACTACCTGCGGGTGCGTGAGTGGCAGGACCTGTTTGCCCAGCTCCGCCAGTTGGCCCGGCCCTTGGGCATCAGCCTGGACAACAAGCGCCTCGCCGACCCCGTTGGCAACCACGACGGCGTCCACATCAGCCTCCTGTCCGGTCTGCTGAGCCATATCGGCATCCTGGACGAACGCAAGCGCGAGTATGCCGGCGCCCGCGGCACCCGTTTCGCCATCTTCCCCGGGTCGGCGCTGTTCAAGAAATCACCCACCTTTGTGATGGCGGCGGAGTTGGTGGAAACCAGCCGGCTTTGGGCCAGGGTGGCGGCAAAATTTGATCCGGTCTGGGCGGAGCAGGTGGCCCCGGACCTCGTGAAGCGCAGCTACAGTGAACCGCACTGGTCCACCCGCCAGGGCGCGGTGATGGCCTACGAGAAGGTCACCCTGTACGGGGTGCCCATCATCGCCCAGCGCAGGATCAACTACGGCAGGGTGGACCCGGTCGTCGCCAGGGAGCTCTTCATCCGGCATGCCCTGGTGGAGGGTGATTGGAAGACCCACCACAAGTTCTTCCATCGCAACCGCGCCCTCCTGCAGGAAGTTGAGGAGCTTGAAGCCAGGATGCGGCGCCGGGACCTCCTGGTGGACGACGAGACGCTCTTTGAGTTCTACGACGCCCGGATCGGCCCGGATGTGGTGTCCGAGCGGCATTTTGACAAGTGGTGGAAGGAGGCCCGGCAGGAGAACCCGGACCTCCTCGATTACGACAAATCCCTGCTCCTAAGCGATGACGCGGACAACCTGGACGTTTCCGCGTACCCGAAGACCTGGCTCCACAAGGGCTTTGAACTCCCGCTGACCTACGAGTTCCATCCTGTTGCTCCAGGGTCACCGCCGGATCCGTCCGATGGCGTGACGGCCGAAGTGCCGGTCCTGTTCCTTAACCAGCTGGATGACAAAGCGTTCCGCTGGCTGATCCCCGGGCAGCGCGTGGAGCTCGTGACGGCCCTGATCAAATCCCTTCCGAAGCAGGTCCGCAAGAACTTCGTGCCGGCCCCGGATGTGGCGCGGCAGGCAGTGGCTGTCCTGGAGTCTGATTTTGATCCGGCCTCCGACGACCTCGAACCATCCCTTGAGCTGGCGCTCCGCCGGATCCGCGGACACGTCATTCCGCCCGGTTCGTGGAACTGGGATGCTGTGCCGCCGCATCTGCGGGTCACGTTCAAGGTTGTGGACAGCAAGGGCAGGGTCCTCGGTGAGGGCAAGGACCTCGCAGCGCTGCAGGAGGAGCTCGCCCCTGCCACCCGCCGCGCCATTGCCGAGTCCCTGGGTGCCACTCCTGCCTCGACCGCTCCGCGCGGCAAGACGGGGCGTGCCGCGGGAAAGGCCGACGACGGCGGCGCTTCACGCTCGCAGGCCTCCGCCCAGGTGCCGGCAGGCTCAGCCCCTGCCGGATTCCGGGAGCAGGAAGGCCTGACCGAGTGGAGCTTCGGAACCATCCAACGCCAGGTCAGCAACATCGTCAAGGGCCATACCGTCACCGGCTACCCGGCCCTGGTGGACCAGGGCAAGTCCGTGGCGCTCCGTGTATTCCAGACCGCTGACGAGCAGCAGGATGCCATGCGCGGCGGCGTGATCAGGCTGCTGGCCTTGCGCGTTCCGGCCCCGGACCGCTACGTGCTGGAGCACCTGAGCAACACCGAGAAACTGACATTCAGCCAGAACCCGCATGGGTCGGTGTCCGCCCTGATCGCCGACTGCGCCCTCGCCGCCATCGACAAGCTCACTCCGGCGGAACTCCCCTGGGACCGGAAGTCCTTCGACGCGCTGTACGAGGTGGTCCGGGCCGAGCTGATCGATACCGTGTTCAGCGTGACCGCCGTGGTGGAACGCATCCTCGCCAGCACCAGGCGGATCGAAAAGCAGCTCAAGGGCACCACCAGCCTGGCGCTCATCAGCGCGCTCAATGACATCAAGAGCCAGCTGGAGCAACTGGTCTACCCCGGCTTCGTGGCACGGACCGGCTACGCCCAGCTCAGCCAGCTCCCGAGATACCTCGCCGCCATTGAAAAACGGCTTGAGCGGCTGCCGGGCAACGTCCAGCGTGACGCCCTGAACATGGCGGTAGTGCAGCGGCTGGAAGACGACTACGACGACGCCGTGTCCGCCCTGCTTCCGGGCCGGCGGGCCGGAGGCGAACTGGCCCAGGTCCGGTGGATGATCGAGGAGCTCCGGGTGAGTCTGTTCGCCGTCGAACTTGGCACCGCCTATTCAGTGTCCGAGAAGCGGATCCGTGCAGTGCTCAACAAGGCGTTGGCCCCGGCCTAGGAGAAGGGCCGGGGCCAACGGCCCAATCAAAAACGTCCAGGCGAACTATCCGGTTGAGGGTTCAGCCCGGCTCAGTCCGGGACGAACTCGCCGTACCCGGCGTCGCGGAGTCCCTGCCGCAGTTTTTCGGCATTGGCGTCCAGGACCTTGGGATCGGGATTTTGGTCCGCGGTCGCGAAGTTGAACTCCGCCATGCTCCTGGAGGGCCATACGTGGACGTGGAGATGGTTGATCTCGTAGCCTGCCACAATCAGGCCCGCTCGTGCAGCGCCGAAGACATCCACCTGGACGGCGCCGATCCGGCGGGCCACCTCCATGACCTTCGCCAGGGTGTCCGGGGAAGCGTCCGTCCAGCGGTCCACTTCCTCGGTGGGCACCACCAGGGTGTGGCCGTCCGCCAGGGGACCCGTGGTGAGGAACGCGGAGACGTCGTCTTCGCGCCATACGAACCGGCCCGGAATTTCGCCGTTGAGGATCCTGGTGAATAGCGTGCTCATGCGTCTGCCTCCTTGGCGGGTGCCTGCAGTGTGCCGGTGTCCAGCACAAACCGGTATTTCACATCGCCTGCGACCATCCGGTCATAGGCCTCGTTCAACTGTTCCGCGCGGACCACTTCGATGTCCGCCACCACGCCGTGTTCGGCGCAGAAGTCCAGCATTTCCTGCGTCTCCGCGATTCCGCCGATCAGCGAGCCGGCGTAGGCGATGCGGCGCCGGACCAGTGCCCGCGGGTTGACGGGCGGCATTGCCTCGGAGGGCAGGCCCAACTGGAAGAGCGCACCGTCCACCCGGAGGGTGCGGAACAGCGGGTTCAGGTCGTGGGGTGCTGCCACGGTGTCGATGATCAAGTCAATGGTGCGGTTTGCCGCCTCCATCGCCGCTTCGTCCCGGGACAGGACAACCTCGTCCGCGCCAAGTTCCAGGGCGGCCGGCACCTTGGACTCCGAGGTGGTGAACACCACCACTTTCGCGCCCATGGCCTTGGCAAGCTTGACAGCCATGTGGCCGAGCCCGCCGAGCCCAACAACTCCCACAACATCGCCCTCTTCGACGTCGAAGTGCCGCAGCGGCGAGAACGTCGTGATCCCTGCACAGAGCAGCGGCGCGACGGCGGCAGGGTCCAGGGAGTCCGGAACGCGGAGGACGTAGCGGCGGTCCACCACGATCGACGACGAGTAGCCGCCCTGCGTGATCGACCCGCCGTTCCGGCGGTCAACGGCACCATAGGTCCCGGTCATCCCGTTTTCGCAGTACTGTTCCAGCCCGTCCAGGCAGCTCTCGCATTCCCGGCAGGAATCCACCATGCAGCCCACGCCAACCCGGTCTCCCGGGGCGAAGTCCGTGACAGCCGAACCGACACGGCTCACTGTTCCCACAATCTCGTGGCCGGGCACCAGCGGGTAGGCCTGGCCGCCCCACTCGCCCCACACAGCGTGGACATCCGAGTGGCACAGTCCGCAAAACTCGATGGCAATTTCGACGTCGTCTTCCCGGGGTGCGCGGCGCGCAAGGGTCAGCGGGACCAGGCCGCTGTCCGCCGAAGTTGCGCCGTACGCAGCAGCCAGGACGCCGCCGTCGGAATCCTTGGAACCAGGGGTGGCGGAACCAGGGGTGGCGGAACCAGGGGTGGCGGTTTCAGGGGCTGCCGAATCGGGGGCCAGAGGTTTGGCAAGGGGCGGCGGCACGGGGCGTCCAGGAGTCATAGTGCGACGCTACCCTTGCCCGGCCTGGTCTTTCCACTCCGCAGGCCCGTCGCCGCGGGGCCCGGATCCGGTCACCACCGGCAGCAGCGGGTTGCTGGACCATTCCGAGAAGGACCCGGGGTAGAGAGCGGCGCGGAATCCGGCCAGCTCAAGGGCGGCTACCTGGTGCGCAGCAGTGACGCCGGACCCGCAATAGACCCCCACCTCGACGTCGTCGCTGATGCCCAGCGCTTCGAAGCGGCGGCGCAGCCCGGCCGGAGGCAGGAACCGGCCGCTGCTGTCCATGTTCTCTGAGGTGGGGGCGCTGACAGCGCCGGGGATATGGCCGGCCCGCGGATCAATGGGCTCAATCTCGCCGCGGTACCTTTCGGCGGCTCGCGCATCGAGGAGGAGCCTGTCCGGTGCGGCGCCGTCGCGGACCTGCTGGTTCTCCGTCCAGGCGGTCACGGCGGCTGCATCAAGGACAGGCATCTGTCCGTCGGCCAGCGTCACATTCCCGGCAGGAGGCAGGACCTCCCCTTGCTCGAGCGGCAGTCCTGCTGCGCGCCAAGCCGCCAACCCGCCGTCGAGCAGGTGTACCTCGGCCAGGCCAGCATTCCGCAGCATCCACCACACCCGCGCCGCCGCCATGTTGCCGCTGTCGTCATACGCCACCACAACATCGCCGTTGTTGATGCCCCAGCGCCTCGCAGCATCCTGGAATCTCAGCGGCGACGGCAGCGGGTGCCTGCCGCGCTCGGGAACCGCGGGGTCCGCGAGCTCAGTAGCCAGGTCAACAAATACGGCTCCAGGCAGGTGCCCCTGCAGGTAGTGGTCATGCCCGTGCGGATCGCCCAGTGCCCAGCGCACATCCAGCAGCACCGTATGCAGACCCCGCACACGGCGCTCCTCCAGGGTTGCGACATCCAGCAGTGGCTTCACGATGCTCCTTCCGTCAGGCGTCGAACGCTCCCACTCTAACGGCAGCCTTCCGAGCCGCAGGTAGGCTGGTGCGGTGAAGATCGAGCGCAGCGCAGGCCGGGCCTGGGCGGATGAAGCCATCCGGAAAATCACGGCAGAAAACAACCGCTCCGCCGATACCCACCTCTACTCGGTGCCGCTGCCCGAGCACTGGGGCGTCCAGCTCTACCTGAAGGATGAATCGACGCACCGCACCGGCAGCCTCAAGCACCGGCTGGCCCGATCGCTGTTCCTGTTCGGCCTGGTCAACGGCTGGATCAGGGAGGACACCACCATCGTTGAGGCGTCCAGCGGCAGCACCGCAGTGTCCGAAGCGTACTTTGCCCAGCTCCTGGGGCTGCCCTTCATCGCGGTCATGGCACGCAGCACCAGCCAGGAAAAGATTGACCTGATTGAACAGTTCGGCGGCTCCTGCCTGCTGGTGGACCATGCCTCCGAGGTCTACGCGACGGCTGAAGAGGTGGCTGCCACCAGCGGCGGGCACTACATGGACCAGTTCACCTACGCTGAGCGCGCCACGGACTGGCGCGGGAACAACAATATCGCCGAGTCCATCTTCGGCCAGCTGGAACTGGAGGAGCACCCCGTGCCGGACTGGATCGTGGTGGGCGCGGGAACGGGCGGCACCAGCGCCACCATCGGCAGGTACCTCCGTTACCACAGCCACCCCACGCGGTTGCTGGTGGTGGATCCGGAGAACTCCGCCTTCCTCCCCAGCTGGCGCGGCAGCACGTCCGGCCCTGCCACAGGCCTGCCCTCGAGGATCGAGGGCATCGGCCGGCCCCGGATGGAGCCCAGCTTTGTGCCCTCAGTGATCGACCACATGGTCCAGGTTCCGGACGCGGCCTCCGTCGCCGCCATGCGCCACCTCCGCACGCTCGCCGGACTCCACGCCGGCCCCTCCACGGGAACCAACCTCTGGGGAGTCTGGCAGCTGGTCGCGGCGATGATCTCCGAGGGCCGCAGGGGCAGCATCGTCTCGTTGATGTGCGACGGCGGCGAACGCTATGCGGGCAACTACTACAACCCGGGGTGGCTGGCGTCCAAAGGCCTGGACCCGGCACCTTACGAAGTGATGATCAAGCGCTTCTTTGACACTGGCACCTGGAATGCGGATCCGGTTTAGACCTCCACAACTTCCCCGGCCGCCAGGTGCCGGTACTCCGTGCCGTACTTTGCCCCCAGCCGCTTGACGTGGCCTTCAACGATCTTGAGCCCGTTGTCATTGAGCAGGCCGTCATGAATCTGGAATGCGCGCGGGGCGCGGACGCCGATCACGAAGTCCACCACCTCTGCCGCTTTGCTCCAGGGTGCGTGCAGGGGCACCAGCAGCGTCTGCACCTCGATGCCGTCAGGAATCACAAAGGAATCACCCGGGTGGTAGACGTTTCCGTCCAGGAGATAGCCGATATTGGCCACCACCGGGATCTGCGGATGGATCAGGGCGTGCTGGCCGCCAAAGCTCCGGACGTCGAAGCCTGCCGCTTCAAACGATGAACCGGGGTCCACCGTGTTGATCCGGGCCCCGGCATCAGGGGCTTCGTTGCGCAGGTTCTCGGCAACGGCCGCCGGGGCGAACACCGCCAGGTTCCCGTTCTCCTTCAAGGCGTTCACCACTGCCGGCACGTCGATGTGGTCGTTATGTTCATGGGTGACCAGCACGGCTGCGGCACCGGCCAGCGCCTCCGCCGATTCAGAGAACGTTCCCGGGTCCAGCACGAGGACCCTGTTGTCCTTCTCGAGGCGGACGCAGGCGTGGGTGTATTTCGTCAGCTTCATAGCGCCAGCCTAGGGTCCGGCCCGGACCCTGTCCACGAAGCTCCGGCTGGTAATCTGGATCTTTGCCACCGTCCTTAGGGAAGCGAGTCCATCCATGCCGTTCGGCACCAAGGCTGAGTCCACCAAGCCCGCTTCCGGCAGCGCCGTCAATGCCGGCGCGGGTACAGCTGCCGCGGGTACTGGCTCGGTTACAGCGGGCGCAGGTGCCGGCGCCGTCAAGGAACAACGGGTCACCAAACAGCGGCTGGCGGTCAGTGCCGCGCTGGACGAACTGGACGACTTCGTCAGCACCCAGGAGCTCTACCGCATCCTGCAGAACCAGGGCGTCTCCGTTTCCCTCGCCACCGCTTACCGGATCCTCCAGTCCCTGGCCGACGAAGGACTCGTGGACGTGCTGCGCAACGGCGACGGCGAGGCGGTGTACCGCCGGTGCGCCGTCACGGGCCACCACCACCATCTGCTGTGCCGGAGCTGCGGCAAAGCGGTGGAAGTGGAAGCGCCGGCCGTTGAAACGTGGGCAGCCCGGACGGCAGCCGAGCACGGCTACACCGAGGTGGCACATACGGTGGAAATCTTTGGGCTCTGCCCGGAGTGCACGGCCCGCAAGGCCGCCGGCACCCTCTGACTCAACGGGGTTGCAGCACCCGGCCGTTGATTCCGCGGGACGCACGGACGGAGCCGATAATCCGGCACACCACGTAGATCAGGAATGACAGCGTGGTGACGTAGGGGCTGATGGGGATGCGTCCACCCAGGGCGAGCAGGATTCCGCCAACGGTAGCCGTGATCGCAAAGGCCACGCTGAGCACCACCACCGCCACGGGCGACGACGTCACCCGGAGGGCGGCTGCAGCCGGTGTAATGAGCAGCGCGAGAACCAGGAGCGCTCCCACCACCTGGATGGACAGTGCCACGCTGATGCCCAGCAGGACCATAAAGACTATGCCCAGCGTCCGGACCGGAACGCCGCGGGCCTCGGCAAGTTCGGGATCCACACTGGCGAAGTTCAGGGGCCGCCAGATGGCTGCCAGGACCACCATCACCACGACGGCCGTTCCGGCCAGCGCCTGAAGCTGGACCGTGTCAACCGAAACGATCTGCCCGGTCAGCAGGCCGAACTTGTTGGCGGCCCGGCCTTCATACAAGGACAGGAACAGGATTCCGAGGCCCAGCCCGAAGGGCATGATCACCCCGATGATGGAGTTTTTGTCCCTGGCCCTGACTCCCATCACTGCCAGCAGCAACGCGGCAGCCACCGAGCCGATGAGCGAACCGAAAACGATGTCTGCGCCGATCAGCAGGGCGAAGGCCGCGCCGGCGAAGGACAGTTCAGAGATTCCGTGGACTGCGAACGCCAGGTCACGTTTCATCACGAACGTCCCCACCAGGCCGCCGAGCAGGCCCAGGACGGCGCCTGCCCAGATGGAATTCTGGACCAGGACCAGCAGCTCGCCGTAGTTCTCGAAACTGAAAATGGCGCCAATAATACTGTCGGCGTCCATCAGGCCACCTCTCCGGCAAGGGCGTGCGCCTCGGCGTGATGGTGCGTGGTGGCGTCCGGCAAACCCACCACCACAATGCGTCCGTTGGCGTGAATGACCTCAACGTGGCTGCCATAGAGGTCGGAGAGGACCTCCGTGGTCATCACTTCCTCCGGGGTGCCCACTTTGAAGCGGCCTCCGGCCAAATACAGCACCCGGTCCACATAATCGATGATGGGGTTGATCTCGTGGGTGACAAAAACCACCGCACTGTTTTGATCATGGCACTGTTTGTTGATCAGCGCGCTGACGGCCTGCTGGTGGTGCAGGTCCAGCGAGAGCAGCGGCTCGTCGCAGAGCAGGACCTTTGGATCTGTTGCCAGCGCCTGGGCCACGCGCAGCCGCTGCTGTTCGCCGCCGGAGAGCTGGCCCACCGGGACCTTGGCATAGTCCGCCGCTCCCACCAGTTCAAGGAGCTCATCAATCCTCCGGTTGGCCGTTGCCGAAGACAGGCGCAGTCCCCACCGGTGGCCGTCCACCCCCAGTCCCACGAGGTCGCGGGCGCGCATTGGCGTGTCCCGGGCAAACGATTTTTGCTGCGGGATGTAGCCGATCAGGCTGCTGCCGCGCTCAACCGGGTGGCCACCGAGCGTGGCCGTGCCACGGTGCAGGGCCTGGAGGCCCAACAGGACTTTGAGGAAGCTGGTCTTACCGCTGCCGTTGGGGCCAAGCACTGCGAAGAACTCGCCCGGCCTGATCTCCAGGTCCAGGTCCTCCCACAGCGTCCGCTGGCCGAAGGCGAGGGACGCCCCGGCGAGGCTGACCACAGGTTTCAACTATTTGTCTCCAGAATTTTGCTGACGTTGTTCACATTGTCCGTCATCCACTGCAGGTAGGTCTTTCCTTCTGGCAGCGTTTCACTGAAATCGACCACAGGGACCCCTGCCGTTTCGGCCGCCTTCTTCAGCGCCTCGGTCTGCGGACCTTCCGTCTGCGCATTGTAAGCAAGGAACCGGACGGACTTTGAGGCAACCAGATCGGTTGCGGCCTTGAGTACGGCCGGCGGAACGTCCGAGCCTTCCTCAATCGCGGCAGTGTAGTCCTCGGGAGTGGCGTTCTCCAGCCCTGCATCGGCCAGCAGGTAGAGCGGCACCGGCTCGGTGACGGCCACCTTGTCTCCGGCCGCTGCTGTCTTCAGCCCGCCCAGCTTTCCGGCCAGTTCGTCGAGTTCGGACTTGAACGTACCGGCATTGGCCGTGAAAGCAGCGGCGGATTCCGGCTCGAGCTCGCCGAACCGGGAGGCAAGGCTGTCGGCTACACGGCCCATTGCCGCCAGGCTGTACCAGACGTGCTCGTTGAACTCGCCGTGCCCATGCTCATCCTCGCCCGAGGCTTCGGAAGGCGCCCCTTCGCTCGGGACTTCCTCTTCAGGGTGCGCCAGGCCGGAAAGTTCGACGCCGTTCAGCACCTTGGCAGCGTCAAGATTGCTGTCCTTTACGAGGGTCTTGAAAAAATCGTCGTAGCCCCCGCCGTTTTCCACCACAAGATCAGCCTTGGAGACGGCCAGCCGGTCCTGGGCACTGGCCTCATAGGAGTGCGGGTCCTGGCTGGTCTTGTTGATGATGGCGGTCACGCTGACTTTGTCGCCGCCCACAGTCTTGGCAATGTCCCCGTACACGTTGGTGGAAGCCACCACGTTGATTCCATCAGCAGTACTACCGGCCGAAGGCTCGGGCTGGGGGCTGCACGCGCTGAGCAGCAGGCCCAGCCCGGCAAGGGCGGCAAGGGACATTCGGGCGGCGGAACGGCGCACGGAAACCTCGGTTCAGTGGTCAAGGGATCGGGAAGAACCACTCAAGCTTATACCTAAATAGGAATCATTCCTATTTAGGTACCGGACGCGGGGTTGCTGGGCCCACGCGCCCGTGAGCGTGGCGGGCCCAGCACGGCCAAGGCGCCCGGTTCTTAGTGGCGCGCTCCCGGATGCCGCGGGCGCTATGCGCCGTTGGGCTGGCCCAGCCGCCGGACTCCCCTGGCCTGCGTGGCGTCCCGGATCTCGCCAACCAGCTGCTCGATCACGTCTTCGAGGAAGAGGACACCCTTGGTGTTCCCGTCGGGACCGATGACGCGGGCCAGGTGGGAACCCGTACGCTGCATCACCGACATTGCCTTCTCGATTTCGTCGTCAAGGGCGAGGTTGGCCAGTGACCTGATCCGGCTTTCGGCGATGGGCCGTTCGTAGGCAACCTCCGGGATGGACAGGACGTCCTTCACGTGGAGATAGCCGTAGAGCATGTCGTCGTCGTCAAGCATCGGGAACCGGGAGAACCCGGTGCGGCTCACGGCCTTCTCAAACTCCACCGGCGTGGTGGCGGCTTTCAGCATCACCAGCTTCTCGAGGGGAACCATAATGTCCGCAGCACTGTACTCGGAGAACTCGAGCGCACCGGTAATCAGCCCCGCCTCGTCATCCACCAGGCCGTGGCGGGTGGACTCCTGCACGATCGACTGCACTTCCTCGAGGGTGAAGGAAGAGTTCACCTCATCCTTGGGCTCAATACGCAGCAGCTTGAGGATGTGGTTCGCGGACCAGTTCAGGACGGAGATGACCGGGTTGACCAGCCGGGCAATGAACATCAGCGGCGGTGCAAGGAAGAGCGCTGCCTTGTCCGCCACGGACACGGAGATGTTCTTCGGCACCATTTCTCCGAAGGTCACGTGCAGGAACGTCACCAGCATCAGCGCCACCGCGAACGCCGCCACGTCAGCGATCTCCATGGGCAGGCCCAGAGTCTCAAGCGGCACCGCCAGCAGGTGATGGATGGCCGGCTCCGCCACAAGCAGGATCAGCAGCGAACAGACCGTAATCCCAAGCTGGGCACAGGCCAGCATCAGCGACACATTTTCCATGGCCCTCAACGTGGTCTGCGCCCGCTTGGAACCGGCCTCGGCCAGCGGCTCGATCTGGCTCCGGCGGGCAGACATCACGGCGAACTCAGCCGCGACAAAAAACGCGTTGCCGAACAAGAGGACCACCAGCCACAATATTCCGGCCCAGTCACTCATCGTTCGGTCCTGTCGTTGTTCGTGCGGCCGGTGTCGTCCCCGGCCCCGGACTCCGGCCTGGCGGGCCGGAAGCAGATGCGGTCGATCCGCCGGCCGTCCATCCGGGTGACACTCAGCGTTCCGCCCTCCACTGGCACGGTGTCGCCCACGTCGGCGATCCGGCCGAGCTTGCTCATCACGTAGCCGCCCACCGTTTCGTAGGCTGCTTCGTCCGGGACAGTGAGGCCGGGAATCTGCTCGGAGAGTTCATCCGGGCGGAGCAGGCCGGGGAAGTACCAGTCGCCGGAGGCGCTCTGCAGGAGTCCCGGGCGGACCCTGTCGTGCTCGTCCGCCACCTCCCCCACGATTTCCTCCACGAGGTCCTCGAGGGTGGCGATGCCGGCGGTTCCGCCGTATTCGTCCAGCACCACTGCCAGCTGCAGGTTGCCTTCACGCAGTTCTGCCAGCAGGGCATCAAGGTGGATGGTCTCCGGGACGCGGAGCACTTCGGTCATGATGGCCCCGGCTTCGAGGTTCTGCCGGCGGTCCCAGGGCACGGCCACCGCCTTTTTGACGTGGACCAGTCCCCGGATGTCGTCTGCGGATTCCCCAATGATGGGGAAGCGTGAGTAACCGGTGCGGCGCGCGGCCGCCAGGATGTCAGACACCGGCTGGTCCGCCTCGATCGTTTCCACGCGGATGCGGGGAGTCATGACGTCGGCCGCAGTGCGGGTGGAGAAATTCAGCGTGCGCGCCACGAAGTTGGCCGTACCGGCATCAAGGGTTCCCATCGCCGCTGAACGCCGCACCAGGGAGGCCAACTCAGCAGGGGTCCGGGCACCGGAAATTTCTTCCTTCGCTTCCAGCCCAAAAATGTTCAGGACCTTGTTGGAGAAGCCGTTGAGGACCACGATGGCGGGTTTGAACACGGCGGTGAAGACCAGCTGCGGCCTGGCCAGTGCGCGGCCCACGGGGAAGGACAACGCGATGGCCATGTTCTTGGGCACCAGTTCGCCCAGGAGCATGGACAGCAGCGTGGCCAGTACCATCGCCAGGACCAGGGAGATGGAAGCCACCGCAACGTCGGGAAGTCCGACGGCGGCCAGCGGGGCTTCCAGGAGTTTGCCCACCGAGGGCTCCATCACGTAACCGGTCAGCAACGTGGTGAGCGTGATGCCCAACTGGCAGCTGGAGAGCTGCGTTGAAAGCGACTTCAGGCACGCGAGCAGCGGGATGGCGCGCTCGTCGCCGTCGTCGATGGCCCTTTGGACGGTGGCCTGGTCAAGCGCAATAAGGGAAAATTCGACGGCGACAAAAAAGCCCGTGCCGGCGATCAGCAGCAGTCCCGCTGCGAGGAGAAGCCATTCCATTCAGCATCCCGCCTGGACAGCGGTGGCCACGCGGCTGGGCGAAACAGTCAGGGAGCGGCGCCAGGAATATCGGTCCGGCGGAGGGTGGTCAGCCGAGGCCGACGCATTATCCTTTTCAGCTCCTGCCGGCAATGCCAGCGAATGGTGATGGGCGCGTGTTCGGGGTTTGCCGGCTCTTCGGGTGGACTGTGCGGCGCTGCTTTCGCCCCGCTGACAGCCCCCAGGCCGGCACCTAGATTTACTGTCCATAAGAATTTCAGTCTACAGGAGCACGTACCTTTCCCTGCGAGCCGGGCAGTGGTCCCGGCGCCGGCCGGCCAGTTGGCGGCCGGCGTCACACTGCAGCCTTCCCGTCGCCATATTCGGCCCTTTTTACGTCTTATCATGATTTGGGTCACCCTTATTGGCAGTTACCACAAGTTGCTCACTACACTGGCAATGGTCTGGGTTCAGAGGACGCAGAGACCGGTTGAAACGTAGTGCTGAGGCACCGTGGGCCGGAGAGAAATCAAACTCATGGAAGAGGCGTATTTCAAGTGCCAGAGCAGCCTAGCCACCGTCTACCAGAGGAATTTGGCGGAAACGAGTGGCTCGTTGACGAACTGTACGAGCAGTATCAAAAGGACAAGAACGCTGTCGACGCCAAATGGTGGCCGCTGTTTGAATCCTTCGGCTCGGGCAGCAGTTCTTCTTCCAACGGAAATTCGGCGCAAGCCACAGCCCACCCCGCAACCAGGGAAATGCCCGTTGTGAATGCGGCTCCACCGGCACCGGCAGCGCAGCCGGCTGCAGCCCCGCCCGCTCCGCCGTCGGCCCCGCCTGCCTCTGCAGCACCTGCCGCCCCCGCTGCCGTCAAAAAAGCTCCCGCCACGGTTGCCCGCGATGGCGGAAAAAAGACCGAGTCCGGCACCGGCTCGCAGCCGATCCCCGCGCAGCTGCCCAAGAACGTCAAGGCGCCCACCGCTCCCGAAGAGGACGTCGTGTCCGTCCTCCGCGGACCGGCCAAAGCCATTGCCACGAACATGGTCACCAGCCTCGAGGTGCCCACCGCCACCAGCGTCCGGGCCATCCCCGCCAAGCTGCTGATCGACAACCGCGTGGTCATCAACTCCAACCTTGCCCGCGCGCGCGGCGGCAAGGTCTCCTTCACGCACCTGATCGGCTACGCCGTCATCCGTGCGCTGTCCCAGTTCCCGTCCATGAACGTGTACTACGACGAAGTGGACGGCAAGCCCGTCGCCGTGCAGCCGGCACACGTCAACTTCGGCATCGCCATCGACATGCCCAAGCCCGACGGAACCCGCCTCCTGATGGTTCCGAACATCAAGAAGGCAGAAACCCTCAACTTCTCCGAGTTCTGGCACACCTACGAGGACCTCATCAAGCGCGCCCGCAACGGCAAGCTGACCGCCGAGGACCACCAGGGCACCACCGTGTCCCTGACGAACCCGGGCGGCATCGGCACCGTGCACTCGGTGCCCCGCCTGTCCAAGGGCCAGGCAGCCATCATCGGCGTCGGCGCGCTGGACTACCCTGCCGAATTCCAGGGCGCCAGCGAGAAGATCATCGCCCAGAACGCCATCAGCAAGGTCCTGACGCTGACCTCCACCTATGATCACCGCGTGATCCAGGGTGCCGGCAGCGGCGAATTCCTGAAACTGGTCCACCAGCTGCTGCTCGGTGCGCAGAACTTCTACGACGAGATCTTCGAGTCCCTCCGCATCCCGTACGAGCCCGTCCGCTGGAGCGCCGACAAGCAGGTGGACCCGGCAGACGAGATCAACAAGGTTGCCCGGATCCAGCAGCTGATCCACTCCTACCGCGTCCGCGGCCACCTGATGGCGGACACCGATCCGCTCGAATACGTCCAGCGCAAGCACCCGGACCTTGACGTCCTGACCTACGGCCTGACCCTGTGGGACCTGGACCGCGAGTGGCCCACCGGCGGTTTCGGCGGCAAGCCGATGCTCAAATTCCGCGACATCCTCGGTGTCCTCCGCGACGCCTACTGCCGCACCACGGGCATCGAATACATGCACATCCAGGAGCCGGCAGAGCGCAAGTGGTTCCAGGACCAGCTCGAGCACCCCTACTCGAAGCCCAGCCGTGAAGAGCAGCTGCGGATTGTCTCCAAGCTGAACGCCGCCGAGGCCTTCGAAACCTTCCTGCAGACCAAGTTCGTGGGCCAGAAGCGCTTCTCCCTTGAGGGCGGCGAGTCCCTGATTCCGCTGCTGGATGCCATCATGTCCGACGCCGCTGATGACGGCCTGGACGAAGTGGCCATCGGCATGGCCCACCGCGGCCGCCTGAACGTGCTCACCAACATCGCCGGCAAGACCTACGCCCAGGTGTTCCGCGAGTTCGAGGGCACCCAGGATCCCCGTTCGGTCCAGGGCTCCGGCGACGTCAAGTACCACCTGGGCACCGAGGGCACGTTCACCTCGGACAACGGCAAGGAAACCAAGGTCTACCTGGCAGCCAACCCGTCCCACCTCGAAGCTGTGGATCCGGTGCTCGAGGGCATCGTCCGCGCCAAGCAGGACCGCCTGGACCAGGGCGAGTCCTTCCCTGTCCTCCCCATCGTGGTCCACGGCGACGCCGCGTTTGCCGGCCAGGGCGTGGTTGCCGAAACCCTGAACCTGTCCCAGCTGCGGGGCTACCGCACCGGTGGAACCATCCACATCGTGGTCAACAACCAGGTGGGCTTCACCACAGCTCCTTCCTCCTCGCGCTCCTCCACGTACTCCACCGACGTTGCCAAGATGATCCAGGCACCGGTGTTCCACGTGAACGGCGACGACCCCGAGGCCGTGGTCCGTATTGGCCAGCTCGCCTACGAGTTCCGCCAGCGGTTCCACAAGGACGTTGTCATCGACATGGTCTGCTACCGCCGCCGCGGGCACAACGAGGGCGACGACCCCTCGATGACCCAGCCGCTGATGTACAACCTGATCGAAGCCAAGCGTTCAGTGCGTAAGCTCTACACCGAGTCGCTCATCGGCCGCGGTGACATCACCGAGGAAGAAGCCGAGCAGCTGCTCCGCGACTACCAGGAGCGGCTGGAGCGGGTCTTCGCTGAAACCCACGCAGCGCAGACCTCCCCGATTCCGATCATCACCGCGGATTCGGCAGCAGTGTCCGACATCGAACGGCCCATCGCGCAACAGTCCGATTCCAGCGCCAGCGCTCCCGTGTCCACGGCCATTTCCGCTGACACGCTGGCCCGGATCGGCAAGGCACATGTGGAGATTCCCGAGGGCTTCACCGTCCACGCCAAACTCAAGCAACTGCTCGAGAAGCGTGAGCAGATGTCGCGTGAAGGCGGCATCGACTGGGGCTTTGGCGAGATCGCAGCCTTCGGCTCGCTGATCATGGAAGGCGTGCCTGTTCGCCTGGCCGGCCAGGATTCGCGCCGCGGCACGTTCGTGCAGCGCCACGCCGTCTTCCACGACCGTGCCAACGGAAAGGAATGGCTGCCGCTGGGCAACCTCTCCGACGACCAGGCCAAGCTGTGGATCTACGACTCGCTGCTGTCCGAATACGCTGCCATGGGCTTCGAATACGGCTACTCGGTGGAACGCCCCGATGCCCTCGTCCTCTGGGAAGCCCAGTTCGGCGACTTCGTCAACGGCGCCCAGACCATCATCGACGAGTTCATCTCCTCGGCTGAGCAGAAGTGGGGCCAGCGGTCCTCACTGGTGCTGATGCTGCCGCACGGCTACGAGGGCCAGGGCCCGGACCACTCCTCCGCACGGATCGAGCGCTTCCTGCAGCTGTGCGCCGAAGAGAACATCATCGTGGCCAACCCCACCACGGCGGCCTCGCACTTCCACCTCCTGCGCCGCCAGGCCTACAGCCGTCCGCGGAAGCCGCTGATCATCTTCACACCGAAGCAGCTGCTCCGCCTCAAGGCTGCTGCCTCGTCCGTGGAAGACTTCACGAACGGCACTTTCCGCCCTGTGATCGGCGAGCACGAGCAGCTGGCCGCAGACGCCGTCGAACGCGTCCTGCTGGTCTCCGGCCGTCTCTACTACGATCTGCTGTCCACGCGGCAGAAGACCGGCGACACAACGACGGCGATCGTCCGGGTGGAGCAGCTTTATCCGCTGCCGCACGCGGAGATTGCTGCCGAACTGGCCAAGTACCCGAACGCCGAGGTTGTCTGGGCGCAGGATGAGCCTGCCAACCAGGGACCGTGGCCGTTCATCGGGCTGAACCTTCCGGACGCACTTGACCGCAGGGTCCGCCTCGTGTCGCGCCCCGCGTCGGCATCCACCGCAGCGGGTTCCATGAAGCGCCACGCCGCGGAGCAGGATGCCCTGCTGAAGCAGGCATTTGCACGGTAGTAACCAATAAGGCTGCCCGGCCGGACGTCGAAATACCAGACTCCGGCCGGGCAGTTCTGTTTAATGGGATGGACAGCGCCTGCCCGGACAGGGAAACTTTCCCGGGTGGCGGCCGGCAGGCACCGAAGTAAAGAGGAACGTGTGGAAGACAGGAAGCTGCGCATCGCAGCTGTAGGAGATGAACTGCTGGCTGGACTGGGTGACCCCCGGGCGCTCGGCTGGCTGGGCCGCGTACTGGCCCGCACTCCCCAGGACGGGATGGTCCTGGAAAGCTACGCACTTCCCTGCCCGCAGGAAGGTACGGAGGGTCTGGCCGCGCGCTGGCTGGAGGAGACCGGCCGGAGGTTCAGCAGCCAGTACGAGAACCGCCTGGTCATCGGCCTGTCCGGCCGGGATATCGAATTCGGCCTGTCCACCGCACGCAGCCGGCTCAACCTGGCCAACATCCTCGATTCTGCCTCGCAGAACCGGCTGGAGGTCTTTGTTGTTGGGCCGCCGCCAACCCTCGATCCAGCCCAGAACCGGCGCCTGGACGAGTTGAACACCGCTTTCGCCGACGTCACCACACGCCGCAAACACCTCTACGTGGACACGTTCTCCCCGCTCCTGAACCACGAACAATGGCGCCAGGACCTCGCTGCCAACGGTGGCACGCCGGGGCAGGCGGGCTACGGTCTCATGGCCTGGCTGGTGCTGCACCGCGGCTGGTTCCAGTGGCTGGGGATGGCAGTACCCGAGTAAGTTTCCTTCGCGATATATCTTGAACTCCTTCCTCACCGGGAGTACGTTGGTCAGACACGATATATCGTCTTTGGAGGAATCATGGCTGGAACGACGCCTGACCAGAGCTGGACTGTCAGGGGCGCGGAGACAATCGACGTCGGGTCTGTCGCGTCACTGAAACTGGGGATGGTCCGCGGCCGCTTCGATGTAGTGGCCCACGAGCAGCCCTACACCCGGATCGAGATTTCCGAGGTGCAGGGCGATCCCGTGGCTGTCTCGCTGCAGGACGGCCGGCTGGAGGTGCGGCACCAGCTTCACGGGCCGCAGGGCTGGTTCAAGAACCTCATGGGAACGGTGAACCACCACAGTGAGAACTACGCTGTCATCAGCATTGCCTTGCCCGCCACCGTGGACGTTGAGGCGGGCACGGTCAGCGGCGACGGACTGGTGTCAGGGATGGCCTCCCGTACACGCTTGAACACCGTCTCGGGCTCCGTGATGGCGGACGGCACCGACGGTGAACTGTTCGTCACCACCGTGAGCGGCGAAGTCAGCGCCCGGAACCACAGCGGTGTCCTCACCGCAAAGACTGTCTCGGGCGAGGTCACGGCCTCCGGCCTTTTCAGCCACATCCGAGCCAACACGGTCAGCGGCGATATGAATTTCGACCTCTTGGGTTTCACCCAGGATTTTGGCGCCAATTCAGTCTCCGGGGACCTCACCATCCGGGTCCCCCACGACGTCGGGGTGGATATTGTCGCCAAATCGGCCACCGGGGCCGTAGTGATCGGGAACCAGCAATACCACGTTACGGGCGGCAAGGTGGAAACGATCGCCGGCCCCGACGCCAAGCTCATGCTGGTCAGGACCAACTCGGTGTCGGGCAAGACCTCCATCCTGCACAGGGCTCCCGGTGAGGCAAATGGAAACACCACAGGGTCCGCGGAAGAACGGCACTGATGCCCGCTGTCTTTGCCCACGGCGCCCTGCGGCTTTACCTGCTTGCCCTGCTCGAGTCCGGTCCCAAGCACGGCTACGAACTGATCAAGGCACTCAAGGAACGGTTTGGCGGCACCTACTCCCCCAGCGCCGGCACCATCTATCCCCGGCTCGGGAAACTGGAGGAAGAGGGGCTGGTGGTCACCGAAACCGCCGGCCGCCGGACCAACTACCGCATCACACCCGCCGGGCTTGCAGAACTCAACCTGCGCCGCGAAGAACTGGCAGGCGTGGAAAAGGAAATCTCCGCGTCCGTGCGCCGGCTGGCAGACAACCTTCGTGAGGACATCCGCAGCAACATGCGCGGACTCCGGGCAGACCTTGCGGCCACCGCGGAAGCGGCCAGGGCCGGAGCCGCATCCGCCGCATTCAGCGCCCTCAAAGGCAGCCCGGCGGCTGACAGCAAAAGCTCCCTCAAGGAAGCCGAGCTGATGCTCCAGGCGTTCCGGGACGATCTTCGTGCCGAGCTCCGGCAGCAGGCGGCCAGGCAGGCCCTCAGTCCTGTGGTCCTGGAAACGCTTCGGACGGTGCTGGAGCAGGCAGGCATCGCCATCCGAAACTCGGTCCGGAATTAGATAGCGGGCCGAAAGCACTGAGCCGCAGGTCACGCGCCGGTTGCCGGTTCGCGGGGTGCCAGATCATGTGGGAGACTTGAGGGCAGCTCTTTTGAGTACCAACATTAAGGAGGCCAGCTATGAGCAAGCGTGCACGCAAGCGTCGTGACCGTAAGCGTGGCGGCGCGAACCACGGGAAGCGCCCCAACACCTAGGCACATGCCAGGTACAGCGGTTAAAGCAAAGGACCCCGGAAGCCACTCGGCTTCCGGGGTCCTTTGTACTTGGGGCTGGTTTGGGACGGAGCCCTGTATGTTGCGTTCGCCCTACGCGTCCACGGGACGGATCGAGTGGATCCGGTCCAGGATGGCGTTCTTCAGGTTCTCCGGAGCAGCTTCGGTGCAGGAACGCTTGACCATGTTGCGGATGACGCACTCGAGGTCGTACTGTTCCGTGCATTCCGGGCACTCATCGAGGTGCGTCTTGATTTCCGTGATGTCCTCACGGGTCAACGCGCCGTCAAGGTACTCGTAGATGCGTTGCATCCGGGTATCGTCGCAGTCGCCCAATCCCTGGCAGTCGCTCATTTCCTGTTCTCCTGTTGTGTGCTTTCCGCCGCTTCCGGTGCATTTGCGGCCGTTTTGAATCCGCGCTCGGCGGCGTATTCCGCGAGCATGTCCCGCAGCATTCGCCGGCCGCGGTGAAGCCGGGACATCACTGTTCCGATGGGGGTGTTCATGATGTCTGAGATTTCTTTGTAGGCAAACCCTTCAACATCCGCGAAGTACACCGCGAGGCGGAATTCTTCGGGAATGGCCTGAAGGGCCCGCTTGACGTCCGAATCCGGCAGGTGATCCAGCGCCTCTGCCTCAGCGGAACGCAACCCGCTGGAGGTGTGTGATTCAGCACGCGCCAACTGCCAGTCCTCAATGGTGTCCGAGTTGGACTGAAGCGGTTCGCGCTGCCGTTTGCGGTACAGGTTGATATAGGTGTTGGTCAGGATCCGGTACAGCCATGCCTTGAGGTTGGTCCCCGGCTTGTACTGGTGGAACGCGGAGAAGGCCTTGGTGTAGGCCTCCTGGACGAGGTCCTCTGCATCAGCCGGGTTCCGGGCCATCCGCATGGCCGCCGAGTACAGCTGATCGACGTACTGCATGGCGTCGCGTTCGAACCGCGCACGGCGGTCATCCGCGGATTCCGTGGAAACGTTGACCGCTTCTTCGGCGGCGTCCGCAGGCTGCCCGGAGTCTTCCGCCGGCTCTGCCGGCTCTGGCCGGGTATCAGCGCTGCTCTTAGCCTCGTTCTGCGAAGCCTCATACATGGCCGAAACGGCCGGATCCAGGGTGCTCATTGCCTTCAAGTCTACTGTCAGGCTCTGCACACGCGGCGACCCATACCCTGGAGGTTCGGCCCCCAACGAATCCACGGCCACCGGGCCTGCTGCATCGATTCCGTCCAACACCCGCCTCAAGGGCCAACTCCGCTCTGTTGTCCGGTGCTTTGTCTTGTGGGCCCCGCTTTCCGGGCCCAGTTTCCATAACCTGCCGTTCCGGGCAAATATTCCCCAAAAGTGCAAGACTAGAACGGACTCCGCCGCACCAGACGCGGTTCGTCCACCCAGGAGGAAATCCATGTCCTTTGTCCGCACACTCGCACGGCCCATGCTTGCTTCCAGTTTTGTTCTTGCCGGAATGGATAAGCTCAAAAACGCCGACGATACCGCGCAACAGCTCTCGCCCCTGCTGAGCAAGGCAGCGGCCGCGCTGCCTTTCCAGACTAATGAGAAGACACTGGCCCGGATTATCGGCGGCACGCAGGTGGGCGCCGGCGTCCTGTTCGGCCTGGGGAAATTCTCCCGCCTTTCCGCCACCGTACTGACCGTGGTTTCCCTGCTCAACACGTTCGTCGAGTGGCGCAGCGCGGACATCAGCAGCAAGGAAGGCCGCGGAAACCGCCGCAACCAGCTGCTGAAAAACCTGTCCCTGAGCGGCGGGGCGCTGCTTGCTTCAGTGGACACGGCAGGCAAGCCGGGGCTGGCATGGCGTGCCGAACACCTGGCGTCCGATGTCCGGAAGGGCGCCGCGCACCTTACGGCAGATGCCCGGAAGACCACCAACAAGAAGCTGCACAAAGCCGACCAGGCCGTCCGCCGCGCCGTCGAACAGGCCACGGGTGCATAAGCAGGACATGACCGCACCAGCTGCCGCCACCCGGGACAACTCCGGAACATCCCTTCCCCACTGGCCTGCCCCTTTCGCCTCCCGTCCTGTGGATGCCACCGTCACGGTGCCGGGTTCGAAGTCGCTGACCAACAGGTACCTGGTGCTCGCCGCGCTGGCCGACGGTCCCTCCCGGCTGCGCGCACCGCTGCATTCCAGGGACTCCGCACTGATGATCGAGGCGCTCCGCCAGCTTGGCGCCACCATCACGGAGGTGCCGGGGGACGGTGCCTTCGGGCCGGACCTGGAGGTCCTCCCGATCACCGCGGACAAGGCACCGTCCGCCGCCACCATCGACTGCGGCCTTGCCGGAACGGTGATGCGGTTCGTGCCGCCGCTGGCCGCGCTGCGCAACGGCGCCAGCCTGTTCGACGGCGACCCGCATGCCCGGAAGCGCCCCATGGGAACCATCATCGAGGCCCTGAAGGCGCTGGGAGTGGCAGTTTCCGCTGAAGACGGCGGCACGCCGTCGTCCTTGCCGTTTGTGGTGGAAGGCTCAGGCGAGGTCCGTGGCGGCCACCTGGTCATTGACGCCAGCGCCTCCTCCCAGTTTGTCTCGGCTCTGCTGCTGGTGGGCGCGAGGTTCACCGAAGGGCTGCACCTGGAGCATGTCGGCAAACCGGTGCCCAGCCTGGACCACATCAACATGACAGTTGCCGTCCTGCGCGGCGCCGGCGTTGTGGTGGATGATTCAGTGCCGAACCATTGGATTGTTGCGCCCGGACCCATCGGCGCCTTCGACCAGCAGATCGAGCAGGACCTGTCCAACGCCGGCCCGTTCCTTGCTGCCGCGCTGGCCTCCGGCGGAACCGTCAGGATCCCGGGCTGGCCTGAACAGACGCAGCAGGTAGGCGATCTCTGGCGCAGCATCCTTGCCGAGATGGGCGCCGACGTCAGCCTGCGCGACGGCGTCCTCACCGTCACGGGCGGACCGGAAATCAACGGCGCCAATTTCGCGGATACCAGCGAACTGGCCCCCACGGTCGCAGCGCTGTGCGCCCTGGCCAATGGGCCCTCCCGGCTCACCGGAATCGCACACCTGCGCGGACATGAGACCGACCGGCTCGCTGCCCTGGTCACCGAGATCAACCGCCTGGGCGGCGACGCCGAGGAGACCAGCGACGGACTGGTGATCCGGCCCGCAAAGCTGCATGCCGGCGTCGTGCACAGTTACGCGGACCACCGCATGGCCACCGCCGGAGCCATCCTCGGCCTGGCGGTGGAAGGGGTCCAGGTGGAGGACATCGCCACCACCGCCAAAACCATGCCTGATTTTCCGCGGCTGTGGGCAGACATGCTGGCCCAGACCGGCGTTTCCAGTGCGGTGCCGGAAGGTTCGACCGGTGGCTCGGAGCACTGACTCCTGGGACGAGTCGGATGTGCGCATCCGGCCGAGCAAAAAAGGATCCAGGCCCCGCACCAAGGACCGGCCCAGCCACGACGACGCCGTCACCGGCCGGATCGTCACCGTTGACCGCGGCCGGTACACAGCAGTAGTGGGTGAGGACTCCGGCAACGAGCGGACTGTCATCGCCGCCCGGGCCCGCGAACTGCGCCGGAATCCGGTGGTGGCGGGCGATTTCGTGTCGCTCGTGGGAGACGTTTCCGGCGACCCCAACACCCTGGCCCGGCTGGTGAAAATCCAGGACCGCAAAACCCTTCTGAGGCGCAGCGCCGACGACACCGATCCCGTGGAACGGGCCGTGGTGGCCAACGCCGACCAGCTGGTAATTGTGGTGGCTGCCGCCAACCCGGAGCCGCGCACCGGCTTTATCGACCGCGCCCTGGTGGCCGCGTACGACGCCGGGATCGAGCCGATTCTGCTGGTCACCAAGGCTGACGTCAAGGATCCGGCGGAGCTGCTGTCCAACTACACGCACCTGGACTTCCCGGTAATCATCAGCCGGACAGCGGATTCGGCAGCGTCAGGCATCGACGCCCGCTCTGACGACGGACTTTCGGCCCGCCTGGACAGCGCAGCCGTGGCGGAGCTGCGGGGCTACCTGGACGGAAAGGTCACCGTGATGCTCGGGCATTCCGGCGTGGGGAAATCGACCATGGTGAACGCGCTGACCGGGGCCGAGCGCGCCACTGGCGGAGTCAACGCCGTAACGGGACGCGGCCGCCACACGTCGTCGTCCGCCCTGGCGCTGAGGCTGTCCGATGCCCCGCCCGGCAGCTGGATCATCGATACCCCCGGTATCCGCTCTTTCGGCCTGGCCCACGTGGACCCGGACCGGATCCTGCGGTCGTTCCCGGACCTCTCCCCCGGCATCGAGGACTGCGAAAGGGGCTGCAAGCACACCGCCACGGCGGTGAACTGCGGCCTTGATGCCTGGGTGGCCGGCGGCCATGCCGGAACCACCGGAGAAGCCCGGCTGGCCTCCCTGCGGCGGCTCCTCGGCACCGATCCCCGGGTGGAGGCCCAGGAGGCCAAGGAGCTCGGCAGCGTCAACTGACAGTGCCGATCTCCCAGCAGAACTGCGTGCAGACGGTAGTTTGTAACCATGATCCAACCCGCTTCGAGCTACAACGATGACCTGCGCCTGGCCCATGTCCTGGCCGACTCCGTGGACGACCAGACCATGAGCCGCTTCAAGGCCCTGGACCTCCAGGTGGAGACCAAGCCTGACCTGACGCCCGTCACCGACGCGGACAAGGCCGCCGAAGAAGCCATCCGCGGCCAGTTGTCGCGTTCCCGCCCGCGCGACGCGGTGCTGGGCGAGGAGTTCGGCAGCACCGGGCACGGGTCGCGCCGCTGGATCATCGATCCGATCGACGGCACCAAGAACTTTGTCCGCGGCGTCCCCGTCTGGGCCACCCTGATTGCGCTGGTGGATGAGGGCGAGCCGGTGGTGGGTGTGGTCAGTGCACCGGCCCTGGGCAAGCGCTGGTGGGCCGCCAAGGGCATGGGCGCCTACATGGGCCGCTCCCTCGCTGCGGCCACCCGGCTGCGGGTCTCCAATGTTTCCAAGCTCTCCGACGCCTCCCTCTCCTATTCCAGCCTCGGCGGCTGGAAGGAACGCGGCAGCCTGGACAACTTCCTGGGCCTCACCGAGGATGTATGGCGGACCCGTGCGTACGGCGACTTCTGGTCCTACTGCATGGTGGCCGAAGGATCAGTGGACATCGCCTGCGAACCTGAGCTGAACCTTTATGACATGGCAGCACTGGTGCCGGTTGTGGTGGAAGCCGGCGGCCGCTTCACATCCCTGGAAGGGGAAGACGGGCCCTTCGGCGGCAACGCACTGGCCACCAACTCCATCCTGCACTCCGAGGTACTCCGCAGGCTGAACCCGGACCTGGACGACCTCCTGTAGCACAGCTTTACCGAAGAATTGAGCGGCGGGCACCCCCACGAGGAGGTGCCCGCCGTCGTTTCTTCGGCAAAAGAAGCCCTTTTCAGCAGCGCGTAACAAAACGCTTAACATTGGTACCGGCTTCGAACCTTCCGGCCCCATGTTCTACGCTCTTAACCAGGTCACGAGTGCCAGCGCGAAACCCCGGTTTGCTGGCCGGCAACCCTCCAACCGCGGTGGGGTGCCCCGGGTGACGACCAGGCCGGTCCGGAGCGGATGCGGCAAGCGCGGATTCCCCGGGTGTGGGAGTCCTTCTGAAGTGAGGTCTGCCGTGACAACTGCCACCGTCTCCCCCAACGCCACCTTTGAAGCTGCCCAGGCTGGAACCATCTTCGATGCCCGCCGTGCTGCCGCGGGCCGTCCGCTCGCCGCCGTCACCGGCGCAGAAATCCAGGCACCGCTGATCCATGGCGGCCACGTCCGCTACGCCAACCTTGACTACGGCGCCTCGGCTCCGGCCCTCTCCGTGGTCTCGGCGTACCTTAACGAGATCCTGCCGTTCTACGCCAGCGTCCACCGCGGCGCCGGTTACGCATCCCAGATCAGCACCTCCGTATATGAAAACTCACGCAACATTGTCCGGGAGTTCGTGGGCGGCCGCCCGGACGATTCGGTGATCTTCACGCGGAACACCACCGATTCGCTCAACCTGCTGGCCGGTTGCCTGCCCGCAACGGACGGCCGGCCCGACGGCGAAGTCCTCTACCTGGACATCGAGCACCACGCCAACCTGCTGCCGTGGCAGGGCGTCCCGCACCGCAGCATCGTTGCCGCCGACACCATCGCCGGAACCATCGACGCCATCCGTGCGGAACTGAGCCAGGGCGGCGTGAGCCTGCTCGCCGTCACCGGCGCCTCCAACGTCACCGGCGAAATCCTGCCCATCCGCGCCCTGGCCGCGCTGGCCCACGAACACGGCGCACGGATCGTGGTGGACGCCGCCCAGCTTGCACCGCACCGCCGGGTGGACATTGCAGCGGACGACGTCGACTACCTCGCCTTCTCCGGCCACAAGCTGTACGCACCTTTCGGTTCCGGCGTGCTGGTGGGCCGCACGGACTGGCTTGACGCCGGAACGCCGCACCTTGCCGGTGGCGGCGCCGTCAAGGAAGCACGGCTCGACGGCGTCAGCTGGGCCACCGGCCCGGCCCGCCATGAGGGCGGCTCGCCCAACGTCCTGGGCGCGGCGACCCTGGCCCGTGCCACGCAGGTGATCGCCGGGCTGGACCAGGAGCAGTGGCACGCCCACGAGTCCGCCATCCGCTCCTTCCTGGTGGAAGGCCTGCAGCAGATCGACGGCGTCACGGTGCACCAGATCTTCAAGGACACCAACCCGGACACCGACACCATCGGAGTGGTCAACTTCTCCGTGGAGGGCTACGACGCCGGGCTGGTGGCCGCCTATCTGTCCGCCGAGCACGGCGTGGGCCTGCGCGACGGCCGCTTCTGCGCCCACCCGCTGCTGAAGCGCCTGGGTTTGCCGTCCGGATCGCTGCGCGCCAGCTTCGGCGTCGGATCCCGCCTGGAGGACGCCGAGCGTCTCCTTGCCGGCATCACGGCGCTGCGCAACAACGGGCTGGGCTGGGACTACGTGGTGGACGCCGGGCGCTGGGTTCCGGCGAACGACACCCGGACCTACCCGCACTGGGCTCCCAACACTCCGGGCACCGCGGGTGCCGCTCCCTGCATCGATGACTAGGCAATTGCGGTAAATTCGAAGGATACCCAAGGGCATCAATCGAAGGAGGCCACACGTGGTACGGGGTGGCCCCAAACTTGGGCACGGACGGCGGCGGGAGCTCGGCCAGAGTTTCCAGGACGGCGGCCGGCACTACCAGCAGGTCCGCCCCGGCTACCCGGAAGAATCAGCACGCTGGCTGGTCCCTGCCGGAGCCCGCGATGCGCTCGATGCCGGTGCCGGCACCGGCAAATTCACCGAACTCCTGCTCGGCATGGGACTGTCCGTCACGGCAGTGGACCCCTCCACGGACATGCTCGAACAGTTACGGGCGCACTATCCCGCTGCCACGGCTGTCCAGGCCACTGCAGAGGCCACCGGCCTGCCCGCGGCGGCCTTCGACGTCGTGAGCGTTGCCCAGGCCTGGCACTGGTGTGACGCCCTGGCGGCGAGCACAGAACTGGCACGCGTCCTGCGCCCGCGCGGAACGCTGGGCCTGATCTGGAACCAGCTGGACACCTCGGTTCCCTGGGTGCACCGGCTTTCCCGGATCATGCATGCCGGCGACGTGTACAAGCCAGGCTTCCGGCCACAGGTGGGGCCGGAGTTCCGGGACCTCGAGGGCCACGTCACGCACTGGCAGGACCACGTCACCACCACTGACCTCGTGGAGCTGGCCAAATCCCGGAGCTATTACCTGCGGGCCGGCGAAACCACCCGCGCTAAGGTGCTGGCCAACCTCGACTGGTACCTCCACGACCACCTGGGGCACCGCCTCGACGAAGAGCTCGAACTGCCCTATCTCACGCTCACCTGGCGGGCCATCAAAGCGTGACGGCGGGCGGTCAACGGGTAGGCTAGGTGCTGTGAAGACCAGCGCGCCCTCCTCCTCCATCGAGGATTACGTCAAGGTCATCTACTCATTCACTGAATGGCAGGACAAACCCATCACGTCCTCCCAGCTCGCCCAGCGGCTGGGAGTGGCCAATTCCTCGGTATCCGAGATGGTCCGGAAGCTGAAGGACCAGGGCCTGGTGGACCATAAGCCCTACAGCGCGATCACGCTCACCGAACAGGGCGTCCGGCTGGCCCTTTCCATGGTGCGCCGCCACCGCCTGATCGAGACCTACCTTGTCCAGCAGCTGGGGTACAGCTGGGACGAGGTCCACGACGAAGCCGAACTGCTGGAGCACGCCGTCTCGGATACGTTCATTGAGCGTGTGGCAGCCAAACTCGGAGACCCGCAGCGCGACCCCCACGGCGACCCGATCCCCACAGCCGAGGGCACAGTCCTGATGCCCCGTGCCCACCTGCTCGGCGAACTGGACCAGGGGCACACCGGCAGGATCACCCGTATCAGCGACGAAAACCCCGACCTGCTCCGCTACCTCTCCGCCGAGGAGATAGACCTCGACGCCGAAGTGGAGGTGGTGGGCCGCAAGCCGTTCGGCGGGGCCCTGGTGGTGCGGATCCGGAACTCGGGCAGGACCAGGGACTACGACCTGGCCGACGAGATCACCTCCGCCCTCTGGGTACACACCGACCATCCCCACCCGGGCTGCCTCCTCGGGGACGGCTGAATGAGGCGTGCCGGCATGCCGGCAGCCCCTGCCTGGCTTGCTGTTGCTGCTGGGGGCCTGCTCGGTACTGAACTGCGGTACGGGCTGGGGCTCGCGTTTCCGGATCTCCCGGGTTCCCTACCGTGGGCCACGCTGTGGATCAACGTAGGCGGCAGCTTTGTCCTGGCGTTGCTGACCTCGGTGTGGATGGCCCGGCCGCACACCGCCTTCTGGCTGCGCGCCGGCCTGGGCCCCGGCCTCCTGGGCTCCTTCACCACGTTCTCGGCGGTGGTGTTCGCGGTGGACCAGCTGGCCCGGGCGGGCTCGCACTTCATCTGGGTCGCCTACCTGGTGCTGTCGTTGCTGCTGGGACTGGCAGCGGCCGGAGCGGGGTGGCGGTCTGGAAGGGTGGTGGGCCGCCGGTTGAACGGGCGCGACACCGGGCTTGGTGCACGGCCGTGATGGCGGCCGCGTTGGTAGGGGTGTTCGGGGTTGCTGGCGCGCTGCTCCGTTTTGCCGTGGACAGCTGGTTCGCAGATCACGCCTCGGTCCGGGCTTCCCGCGGCTTAGTGGCACGTGACTCTGCGGCCCGCGGCTCCGGCCTTGGCGGGCGGCTGCACTGGCCGTGGGCCACGCTGCTCGTGAACGTCACGGGGTGCTTCATCATCGGCGCAGCCCACGCCCTGACCCTCAGCCTCGGAATGGCCCCGGAATGGCAGATCGCGCTGGCCACCGGGCTGGCCGGAGGCCTTACCACCTTCAGTTCCTGGACCACGGCAACCGTGCGCCTGTTCAGTGAAGCCCGATTCGGTGCTGCGGCTGTGAACGTGGCCGCCAATCTCGTTCTCGGTTTTGGCGCGGCCGCTGCCGGGCTTGCACTCGCCTCCTGAACTTCGTGAGCGGCCGGAGGCGATTTGGCGGCCTCCCGTATCGTGGATGGTGATGATTAGCAGACGTGACGCGGCCATTGCCCTGGATGTACCGATGGAAATGGCACAGCGCCATGGCCTTCCAAAGTGGATGACGGAGGCTGAGCTCGGGGAGATCCTGGACAACCCTCCCCCGTGGCTGGTGCAGTCCCGTGCCAACCGCACGGGCAAGCGTCCGGTGTGGGTGCATTTGGAGTGCGCTGTCTGCGGTTACGAGGAAGCAGCCCGCCCCAAGAAGTGGTGGCCGGAATTCACGTACGTGGTGTGCGCGCACCACAACCCCGAGGACGTCCCGCCGCTGCGCCCGGGTCACGTCCGCAGCGAGTTCGACGGCGTGGGCACACGTTTCGTGGGCATCGCGGACGTGGCGGGCCAGGACTAGGCCGGGCGCTGCCTCCCGTTGCTCGTCATCTCGTCAGGCACAGCGGTGAGATGGACTTCTGTGCCGTCCCGCAGCACGGCGAGCTCGAGTGGCTCGCCGATGGCGTCGACGAACAGCAGCCGTTGCAGGCTTTCGGCGTCACTGACCGGGCGGCCGCCTGCCGCGAGGAGGATGTCTCCGGCGGTCAGCCCTGCTTTGTCCGCGGGAGAACCGGGCAGTACCTCCACCACCCGCAGCGCATCCCGCTGGCCGGTCCTGATCACGGCACTGGGGCTCAGCCGGGTGGGTGTGCTGACCAGGCCCAGGTAGGCGCGGCGTACACGTCCGTCTGAGAGCAGTGCCGAAATGATCCGCCGGGTGGTGGCGTTGATGGGGATGGCCAGGCCCAGCCCGGCACCGGCCACGGCGGTGTTGATTCCCACGATCCGGCTGTGGGTATCGGCCAGCGCTCCTCCGGAGTTGCCCGGGTTGAGTGCTGCGTCCGTCTGGATCACGTCCTCGATGACCCGCCGGTTGCCCCCGGCCCACACCGGGATGGCACGGCCCAGGCCACTGACCACTCCCGCCGTCACCGAACCGGCCAGACCAAGCGGGTTTCCGACCGCTATCACCAGCTGGCCAACCCGCAGGGACTCTGCGTTCCCGAACGTGGCAGGCGGAATCCGCGGCGGCCTGCCATGGACCACGGCGAGATCGGACAGGGGGTCGGCGCCCACCAGCTCCAGATCCATCCGGCTGCCGTCGCCGAAAACTGCATGGCCCCGGTTCGTGCCGGCCACCACGTGCGAGTTGGTCAGCAGGTACCCGTCCTCTGTGAAGAGCACCGCGGAGCCCGCGCCCACCCGGATGCGTCCGTTGCGGCGGCTCGCGGACATTTCCAAGGCCGCGACGTGGGGCGTGACGGTGGCGGCCACGCGCATGACGGTCTCTGAGTACGAGTCCAGGGCGTCGGCGTCGGGCGCCTGAACTGGTTCGCTCCCCTGGCCCATGGGGCACCTCCTCGGTTGCCGGACCCCGGCGGCGCTGCGCTTGTCCGGGTCCTACCGGTGACAACGACCGGCGGCGGATCCGTAGTCCCGGCCGTGCTACGCCTTGGGTGAACGGGTGCCTGCGTGGCCGGCCTCCCCGCCATCCGCCGGGCAAAGAAAAACACCCCGGTCCGAAGACCGGGGTGTTTCTTGATGAACCACTCCGTAAAGGAGCGATTCACCACAAATGTGGAGATGGGGGGAATTGAACCCCCGTCCGATGTCGTGTTGTCAGGGCTTCTCCGGGCGCAGTTTGCGTCGGATTTTCTCGGCCCCAGCCATGCTGCAAACAGCTGGCTGATCCGGGCCCAGTCATCTAAGAGTCCCGTTCACCCCGATGACGGGAGTGAACAGCAGTGGCTATCTAAATGACGCCAGGATCCGGGGCGATAGCAACCTCGGGCTGACGGACTGTCTTACTGCTTAGGCAGCAAGAGCGAAGTCAGTGCGCTTAGATTCGGCACTTATTGGTTTGCAGAAAGCGTTTACGAGATAATTCTGCATCCTCGGCCCGCTTCACCTGTCGCGACTAACATCGTCGAAACCGATCATCCCCATATTCACTTACCAAACCGGCAGGCAAGCCCACCGGACTACCCATCATAACGCATCATTCAGGGAATTCATTCCAATCCTAGCGGCGGCGGTTCCGCTCCCGCATTTCGCGCTGCGCTTCACGGTTGTCCTGCTGCTCGCGGAGGGTCTGCCGCTTGTCGTACTCGCGCTTGCCGCGGGCCACGCCGATCTCCACCTTGGCCCTGCCATCAACGAAGTACAGTTGCAGCGGGACGATCGTATAGCCCGATTCACGCACCTTATGCGAGATCTTGATGAGTTCCTCGCGGTGCAGCAGCAGCTTCCGGCGGCGCCGGGCAGCGTGGTTGGTCCAGCTGCCCTGGTTGTACTCCGGGATGTGGATGGCTTCCATCCACAGCTCGTCGTTGTAGAAGGTGCAGAATCCGTCCACCATGGAGGCGTGGCCCTCGCGCAGGGACTTCACTTCGGTTCCCATCAGCGCAATTCCAGCCTCGTAGGTGTCCAGCACGTGGTAGTCGTGCCGGGCCTTGCGGTTGGTGGCCACCACTTTACGGCCACTTTCTTTAGGCAAGGGAAAGCTCCTCAGTTCAAGAATCGGATGTCCTCCGGGCCAACCGGCGCGGAGTCATACCAGTGTACGGCAGGCTCATGGGCCCTACAGCAGCCCCATCGGATCAATGGCGGTGCCGTTCAGCCAGGTTTCGAAGTGGGCGTGGCAGCCGGTGGAGTTGCCGGTGTTGCCGGAGTAGGCGATCAGCTGCCCCTGCGATACCCGCTGGCCGTTCGACACCACGATGCTGGAGTTGTGATAGTAGATGGTGTTCAGGGTGTTGCCCTGCACCAGGCCGTGGGAGATCTTTACACGCCATCCTCCGCCGTCGGCCGAGTTCCAGCCGGAGCTGAAGACTTCGCCTGCCGCCGCGGCATAAACGGGCGTGCCGCAGGCCGCGCCGAAGTCGATCCCGGTGTGCAGGTAGCCGCCCTGGCCGTAGAAATCGATGGTACCCGGCGGCGTTGCACGCCAGCCGAAGCCGGAGGTGATGGGGACGCTGCCATCGAAAGGATGCCGCAGGCCAAAGGCCGACGGCGATCCGACCGGCGGCACGAACGGCGGCACAGGAGGCGGCGGCTGGTTCCTCGCTGCCGCGGCGGCTGCCGCAGCTGCTGCAGCTTCCGCCGCAAGCCGGCGCTGCTCGGCTTCCCAGGCCTCGCGGAGCTTCCGGTCGCGTTCTTCGATTTCAGCTGCAACGGCATTCTGGCTGGCCTGGACACTGGCCAGCTGTGACTGGATGCCCGGCTTTGCTGCCTGCAGCTCTGCGTCAAGGCGGGTGGTGTCGGCGATCAGCCGGTCCACCTCGTCCTTCCTGGCAGCTGCCTCATCCCGGGCGGCCTTCTCCCGCTCAAGCGCTGCGTCCGCCTTGGCCTTCAGGTCCTTGATTTCGGCTTCGACGGCCTGGAGGCGTGCCTCTGAGTTGACGTTGGTGGCGCTCTGCTGGGACAGCTTGTCCATGGCGGCGTTCTGGCTTCGCATGGCCTGGTCCGCCAGGTCCATGGTCTCGGTCAGGCTTCCGCCATTATTGGAGCCGAAAAAGAGGGACAGGTTGGAGGGCACTCCCCCGGATTTGTAGGCCTGGGTGGCGATCTGCCCGATCAGCTTTTTGGTATCGGCGATCTTTTGTTTGTCCGTTTCCAGCTGTTGGGTGATTTTGGCCTTGTTCTGCTGTGCCATGTCCACCCGGGCGGAGAGCGCCTCAACTTCCTTGACGGCTCCGGCCACACGGCCCTGCGCCTCAAGGAGGGCCTGCTGGGCACCGGGCAGCTGGCCCTGGTACATGACCAGGTCGCCGGCGGCCTTGGCGATGCGCGAATCAACGAATTCCAATGACTGCTGGACCCTGGCTGCCTCCGCTTCGAGCGCCTTCTGCTTGTCTTCAAGCTCGTCGGCGAACGCTACCGGGGTGGAGGATGCCAGCCCTGCAGCGAGGACAACGGCGAGCACGGCGCTGATAATGCCGGCGCGGTGGGGTGCCTTCCGCCGTGTGGTGCGCGGGCGCCGCGGGGACAGATGATCCGTTACGTTCATGGGCATTCCTTGTTCGGTTTGCATACCTAGACGCGAAGGTATCGGCGCAAGGTCAAGAGAGACGAAATTCCCGCCAAGGATCCGCCAAGGATTATCAGGGCCGGTGCCAGGATCAGCGTCTGGCCGGAGGAGATGAAGGCGGTGTCCGGGTATTGCTGGGACATGTATTCACCGAGGAAGAAGTGCGCCACGGCCCAGAGCGTGGCGGAGGCCAGCGCCGCGCCGATAACCGCCGCGATGACACCCTCCAGAATGAACGGCAGCTGGATCACCGTCTTTGAGGCTCCCACCAGGCGCATGATTCCCGTTTCGCGGCGGCGGCTAAAGGCCGAGAGCCGGATGGTGGTGGCGATCAGCAGGATGGCGCACACGATCATCACACCTGCGATGCTGACGGCTACCAGGGAGGCCCCGTTCATGACGGAGAACAGCCGCTCGAGGAGCTGGCGCTGGTCAATGACGGTTTCCACACCCGGCTGCGAGGCGAAGGTCTCGCTGATGATCTGGTACTTTTCCGGATCCTTCATGTTGATGCGGAAGGATGCGGGCAGCTGGTCCGGCGTCACCGAGTCCACGATGGGCGAATTCGAGAACTGGTCCTTGAAGTGCTTGTAGGCCTCGTCCTTGGACTCGTACTGGAAGTCATTGATGTACTGGGCCACCGCTGGCGACTCCAGGAGGGAGTTGAGGCTCTCCTGCTGCTCGGCGGTGACGGGCCCGCTGGCGCAACCGGCCGCCGTCGACCCTTCACTGCACAGGAAGATGGCCACCTGGACTTTGTCGTACCAGTAGCCCTTCATCTGGTTGATCTGCATCTGCAGCATGCCGGCCGCGCCCACGAAAGTGAGCGAGACGAAGGTGACCAGGATGACCGAGACAACCATCGAAAGGTTGCGCCGGAGGCCGCTGCCGATCTCGCTGAGGATGAATGCGAGCCTCATCGCTGACCCTCGCCTTCGCCCGGCTGTCCGGTTCCGGGGTTGTCCCGGCCGCTCGCGTCCTTGAGCCTGCGCGACTGGCCAACCACCGGAATCATGGAGGTGTACAGCGCCTTGGCCTCGTCGCGGATGACCACACCGTTCTTGAGTTCCACTACGCGTTTACGCATTTCGTTGACGATGTCGTCGTCGTGTGTGGCCATCACCACGGTGGTGCCGTTTTGGTTGATCTTGTCCAGGACGCCCATGATGCCCATGGAGGTGGTGGGGTCAAGGTTTCCGGTTGGCTCATCGGCGAGGAGGATTCCGGGCCTGTTGACCACGGCGCGGGCGATCGCCACGCGCTGCTGCTCGCCGCCGGACAGTTCGTGCGGCATGCGGTGCTCTTTGCCTTCCAGGCCCACGGTTTTCAAGACCTCGGGGACGGTGTCCCGGATGACGCTGCGGCTTTTGCCGATGACCTGCATCGCGAAGGCTACGTTGGCGAAGACGTTTTTCTGCGGCAGGAGCCGGAAGTCCTGGAAGACGACGCCGATCCCACGGCGGAGCCGCGGCACACGCCAGCTGGAGATCTTGGCAACGTTCTGGCCGGCCACGTAGACGGCGCCGGAGGTTGCCCGGTCTTCCTTCAGGACGAGCCGCAGGAAGGTGGACTTGCCGGAGCCTGACGCGCCGACGAGGAAGGCGAATTCGCCGCGGTCAATCTCAAGGTTGACAGAGTCCAGCGCAGGCCGGGCTTTCTGGTCGTAGACCTTGGTGACATTTTCGAATCGGATCATGGCCCTAAGTACCCTGCAGGGCATAGCTGATTCTGATGCAGCCCAGTTCTGCAGCCGGTGCGCGGGTTTTCGTTTGGGGGAAGTAGGGCCCCGGCCCCTCGACTATACGCAGGGAGGCCAGTGAATCAGGCGGGTTTCAAGGGGCGTGTCGCCCGATCCTGCGGCTGGTTGCTACTTCTCAGCGTTGCGGTTGTCCGTCCGCCACCGGATGCCGGCGTCGATGAAGTCGTCGATTTCGCCGTCGAAGACCGCAGCCGTGTTGCCGACTTCGTGCTCGGTCCGCAGGTCTTTGACCATCTGGTACGGATTAAGGACGTAGGAGCGCATCTGGTCTCCCCAGGAGGCTTTGACGTCTCCGGCCAAGGCCTTCTTTTCGGCGTCTTCCTGTTCCTTCTTGAGGAGCAGGAGCCTTGACTGCAGCACGCGCATGGCGGCGGCGCGGTTCTGCAGCTGCGACTTTTCGTTCTGCATGGACACCACGGTTCCGGTGGGAATGTGGGTCAGGCGGACGGCGGAGTCGGTGGTGTTGACGGACTGGCCGCCAGGGCCCGAGGACCGGAACACGTCCACGCGGATTTCGTTGTCCGGGATTTCGATGGAGTCGGTCTGCTCGATCAGCGGGATGACCTCGACGGCGGCGAAGGACGTCTGGCGCCGGCCCTGGTTGTCGAAGGGGCTGATCCTGACGAGCCTGTGGGTTCCAGCTTCGACGCTGAGGGTGCCGAAGGCGTAGGGGGCCTTGACCTCGAAGGTTGCCGACTTGAGGCCGGCTTCCTCGGCATAGGACGTGTCCATAACGGTGGTGGGATAGCCGTGCCGTTCGGCCCAGCGGAGGTACATGCGCATCAGCATCTCGGCGAAGTCTGCGGCATCAACACCGCCGGCTCCTGCGCGGATGGAAACGACGGCCTCGCGTTCGTCATACTCACCGGACAGCAGGGTGACGACTTCGAGTTCCTTCAGGGCCTTCTTGATGGACTCCAGTTCGGCGGCCGCATCCGCCATGGAATCGGCGTCGTCCTCGTCCTGTCCAAGCTCCACCAGGACTTCCAGGTCATCGATCCTGGAAACGAGCCTGTTGAGGCGCTCCAGTTCAGACTGGCGGTGTGACAGGCGGGAGGTGATTTTTTGTGCCGCTGCGGGGTCGTCCCAGAGGTCCGGCTCGCCCGCCCGCTCGCTCAGTTCGGCGATGTCTTCCTTCAGCGTCTCTACATCGGAGACCCGCTCAATGGAGTCGTAGGTGGCGCGAAGGGCGCGGATTTCAGCGGAAAAATCAATATTGGCCATGGTTGTTTAAGCCTACGCTATCCGGGTGGAGGGCCTGACCTGGTTTGCTTGTCCGCACGGCTTACCCTGCTGCTTGCTCTGCCTGCGGCCGCGGCCGCGGGCGCCGGTTGTGCTTTCAGAAGCCACGGCTCCGGTCAGCGGGTGAGCCTGGAGCGTGCCGTGGAAGTTGCCTCAATTCGTATGCCGTCCGGCATCAGGAAGTTCACCACCGGAGGGTGCACGGCAGCTGTGAGAACCACGACGGCGGTTGAACCGTCGGGCGTGCCGGTCGCCCCTGTGACACCGAGGCCGTCGAAGCGCTGCGACGCCGGGCTTCTGGACACGAAGTCGGCTGCCACGTTCCTGACCCTCGCAGGGTTGAGGACCGCCGAGGGGCTGCCGCCCTGAGTTGCCACTTCACCCAACGTGTAGCTGTCGGCGGCGGCAAGGGATGCGCCGTCGGCCAGGGAGAGCAGCCGTTTATGTTCCAGGTATACGGAGGAAATGCCAATGACGGCTGTGGTGACCAGGAGGGCCAGCACGACGTAGCCCAGGATCATCACCATTACTTGGCCGTCTTCGCCTCCCGTGGATCTCCTCACCGGTACCTGCCCACGATTTGAGTTGACGAGGCCTCGACCTCGCTGGCGCTGAGCCGGAAGTCGTTGCTGAAGGGCAGAAACGGGAGCGGCACTGTCAGGCGTACCGTCACCGTGACCGTGCTTCCGGCAGCCTGGCAATCTGCGGGTTCGCATGATGTTTCCACCCTGGCTGCTTCGGCCGGATGTCCGAAGTCCGACAGGGCAATTGCCACCGCCTGTTCGGCTGCAGCCTGTGCGGTGGCTGCATCAGGCTGCGCGATGTAGACCTTCGCGCCCTGGTCTGCTGCGCCCACCACGGCAAAGGAGCCGCCCTGGATCTGGCTCATGGTGATGATGAAGTACACCAGTGGAACCATCAGCAGCAGTGCCAGGAAGGTGAACTCAACCACGGCGCTCCCCCGTTCGCGGAGGCCGTTACTTTGAAGGTTGCTTGGACCACGGCCCAAAGCTTCGCTGAATCGGGCGCGGAATCTGCCCGGCACTGGCTTAGGGCTGTACTGCTGCATGGCCCTTCACCTCCAGCATGTCGCGGGGACCGATGAGTCCGATCACCGGCATCGGCGCCCGTACGGTTACCTCGAGGGTCCGCAGGCCCTGGTAGGTCACCTCGCTGGTGCTGACGTGTTCGGCGAAACCGGCGTTCAACGCGGTTTGAATGAGGCTGCGGGTTCGTTCCTGGGCATCGGCTGCGCCGCGGTCAGCGAGCGTTCCGTAACGGGCACCTGAGGCTGCCGCATCAATCAGCGTATTCCTCACGTGGAGGACCAGGGTCAGCTGGATGATGGCGAGGAAAAACAGGGTGAGCAGACTGCCTACGAGGACAAAGTCCACTACTGCCGAGCCCCGCTCGCCGTCTCCGGTTCTCGGCCCGATGACGCCCTGGGCCGGCCTTCTACTGTCCAGAACGCGGTTGCTGTTTCCGCCGCCGTCGGACGGCGTCATCGCTTAGCTTCCGACCTTGTCCATCGCCTGGTTGAACATGGCCTCCAGGGCGGGACCTGCGAGCGCCAACAGCGCTGCGACCAAGACTGCCGACATAAGCGTGATCATCACCCAGCCAGGAACGTCACCCCTTTCAGGATCATCCTCCAATCTGGCATCCCCGGAGGGGCCTGTGACTGATCGCCGGCTTTGACCTCCTTTGCGTCGGAGTGTCCTGCCGCTCCCGACACCCCCTTCCGGAAGCAGCACTGCCACATATGACAGGAACAGCACCATGCAGCGAATCCCCAATTTCTCCATCATTTCCGTCCTACTCCTGCTTCTGTTTCCACCGTTGGTTGTTCTGGGTCAAGGTTTGTCTTCGCCTCAAAAGCCGAGGTTGATCGCGGCGATGCCGGGGAAGACCGCGAAGACCACAGTCAAGGGCAGCACTCCGAATACGAGCGGCACCATCATGGCGATCTCCTTCTTTCCCGCTGACTCCATCAGGTCGCGCTTGGCTGTATCCCGGACGTCCTGGGCCTGTGCACGGAGTACATCGGCCAAGGGAGTACCTCGCTCAACTGCCACAACGATGCCGTCCACGAACCGGACGAGAGGCGCGAGGTCTGTCCGTGCTGAGAACTCCTGGAGCGCCTGGACCAGTGGTTTGCCTGCCCTGGTTTCCGCAAGGACCTTGCTGAATTCTTTTGTGAGCTCGCCCTTGGCGCTGCGGCAGACCCTGTCCAGAGCGCCAGTGGCGCTCTCCCCTGCGCTTACTGCCAGCGCCATCAGTTCGGCGAGGCTGGGGAACTCTGCCATCATCCTCGATTCCCTGCGCTTGATCTGAACGCCCAGCCAGTAGTCGCGGAACATAAAGCCGCCGACAGCACTGCCCAGGACTGCCGTTGCGGCCAGCAAGGGGTTGAATCTGCCGGAGGCTGCGGCGAGAACGATAAAGGCCACCGAAACGGCGAACCCCGCCACTGCCCAGAGGAGTTGTTCGGCCCTGAAATCGACTGTTGACTTATTGATCCCGGCCTGCGCCAATCTTCGGGCGGTAGCTTTCGACGCGGGGTTCAGTTTGCCGAGGGCAGCCAGACCGTCGCGCAGCAGGGGGCGAAGGATCCTTTCCAGGGGACCAAAAGGCGTGACATTCTGTTCTCCACTGCGGAGCAACCTAGATTCGAGGTTTTGTGATTTCAGCTGGGGTTCGATCCGCTGCGAGAGCGTGACGGCGCGCATAAAGGGGGAACGGAAGATGACGAGCCACAGTCCGATGCCCATCAGCACTCCGCATACAACAGCGGGAGGCGAAATCTCCATCACCTAAGTACCCTTTCGTCCTGTGGCAGGGCACCGATCCTCAGCATGATCGAGTAGCAGACGAGCGAGACGACCAGGCCGCCAAGCAGGAGGCCGGCACCCACCGGCGTGTTGTAAGCCTGCACTGCCTCGGGTCTTGTTGCCAGGAGCATCATGACGATCCATGGTGCGGCGACGGCGAGCCGTGCGGCGTTTATGGTCCAGGACTGCCGTGCTTCCAACTCGCTCCGCGTTCGGGCATTTTCCCGCAGAAACTCCGCCAGTGTCCCGAGGAGCTTCCCAAGGTCCGAGCCGCCCACTTCCCTTGTCAGGCGGAGGGCTTCGACGATCCGGTCCGCAACGGGGTCAGCCAGCCTGTGCTTGAGCTGGTTAAGCGATGCTTCGAATTGGCCGCCCGCCCGGTAGTCGGCGCCGAAATCCCGGAAGACATGCCGGAGCTCTTCGGGTCCTTTGTCACCCAGCTGGATCAGAGCTTCGGGCAGGGGCAATCCGGCACGGATCGCTGAACGCAGGTGGTCGACGACGTCCGGCCAGAGCGTCCGCAGCAATGCGCTCCGCCTCTTTGCCTTCCAACGCAGGACGGTGACCGGGAGCCAGGCCCCGAAAAGCCCGAAGCAAGCTGAGATCGGCCAGGAGCGGGTCACTGCGAAAAAGATCAAGGCGACGAAAAGTCCAAGGCCCACGCAGGTTCCAACAAGGCCGGTTGGGGACACTTTCTCGATGCCAGCTCCAGCAAGGAGATCTGCGAGCCGGCTGGTCCTCTCTTTGGTTGCTGTCCGTTTCGGTGACTCCCAGAAGGACCACCAGATCAGGAAGAACCCGGTGCCCGCCGATATTCCAAGAAGCGCGGACATCATCGCGGCTCCAGCAGCGCGGCGACGTCATACCCCGCCCTGGAAAACTTCTCCTGCGCGGGCATGGAGTTGGCACGTGGCTGCAGCACGCCTTCCACCATGGTGAACACCGGAGATGATTCGATGATGCCGTTCTCCACGCGGCGGCCCAGGGACAGGATTTCCGTGACTTCACGGCGTCCGTCCGCCCGGCGGCTGCAGTGCACCACTAGGTCAATGCACGACGCGACGGTGGGGACTACGAAGGCGGAGGATATGTTCTCGCCTGCCAGAAGTGGAAGGGTGCAGATTTTGGTGACGGCGTCATGGGCTGAGTTCGCGTGGACGGTGCACATCCCTGGAAGCCCTGAATTCAAAGCGATCAGCATGTCCAGGCTTTCGGCTTCCCTGACCTCGCCCACGACCAATCGATCAGGACGCATTCGGAGAGCTTCCTTCACGAGCCGGCGCAGCGGAATTTCACCTTCCCCCTCCAGGTTTGGTTGGCGGCACTGGAGGCCGACGACGTCCCTGAGGGGGAACTGCAGTTCGAAAATCTCTTCCACGGTGATCACGCGTTCCCGGCTGCCGATGCTCGCTGCCAGGCAGTTCAGCATGGTCGTTTTGCCCGCCTGCGTCGCGCCGGAGACGAGGATGTTGAGCCCGCTGGAAACCGCAGCGCCAAGGAAACGGGCGGACTGGGGTGTCAGCGTGCCAAGCTCAACCAGATGCTCAAGCCTGCTCGCTTTGACCACGAACTTCCTGATGTTGACCGCCCAGTGCCTGCGCGTCACGTCGGGGATGACCACGTGGAGCCTTGAACCATCAGGAAGGGCGGCATCAACAAACGGTGATGACATGTCCAGCCGGCGGCCGGAACTTTTCAGCATACGCTCCACCAGATCCCGCACCTGCTGATCGGTCAGGCTGAGTGAGGTTAGCTCCGATTCGCCGTTCCTGGCGACGTAGATTTCGTTGGGTGCATTGATCCAGAGCTCTTCAATGGTGGGATCATCCAGCAGGGGCTGCAGCACGCCGAACCCGGCGACCGCGTCAAAGAGGAACTTCCGGGCGGCATCCAGTGGTCCGATTGGAGGCAGCGGCCCCATCAGGGCACGTTCGTCGTAGTCGGTTACGGCTGCCTCAACGAGGCGGCGTACTTCTCCGGCCTGGTGCAGCGGATCAAGCCCCCGGCGACGGATGAGCTCGCGGACTTCGTCCTCGACAATTGCCAGCGCGTCCATAAGTTCCCCAATACAACTGCCGCCCCCGGCGGAGGCAGTGCAACTGCGGTAAAGCCTAGGGAGCCTGGTACACGCTGCCAAGTCATATCGCGAAGCCTGTTGATAACAGTTGCTACCGATATCACATCAGCAACACAGGAACCACTGGTTACCTTGGTAACAGCAATGCTATGGTGAGCGCGTTAATTGTCGAATACCACCTGCCGAGCGACTTCCCTGGGGGAAAAATCTCAGCAGCAACCAAATGAGCGCTCGCCGGAGTGCCACATTGTTTCCGGAGCAAAAATGAAGCGGAACCTGTCTCAGTCCCGTCGCCCCACCCTGCAGTCCTTGGGAATATTGCTCTTGGCTGCCTCGCTCACAGCTGGTCCGGGCGTGGCTGGTGTTGCATATGCCGTCGAACCCGCTCCGGCACCGACAGCTTCTTCGACAGCAGGGGGCACAACGGAGACTGTGGCGCCTGCACCGGCGGTTCCATCGACGTCTCCTTCGCCTGCAGAGGCCGCTCCAGCGGAGACGCCGTCCGGCCAGCCTTCTGCAGAGGCTACGCAGTCGATGGCGGAAGCCATTGGCGTTGGTGGAGCTGAAATGGGCCAGCGGTCCGCGCGGGTCACAGCCTCATCGCCGTCCAGTTCCCTGCGGCGGCTCACCACCGAGTCGCTGTCCACCGAAGGCACGTGGATGCCCACGTTCGGTGTTCAGGGATTGGACGTCAGCGGCCACCAGCCCAGCGTCGACTGGCAGCAGCAGTGGAACATGGGCGCCCGGTTTGCCTATGTGAAAGCTACCGAAGGCAACTACTACACAAACCCCTCCTACAACTCCCAGTACCAGGGCTCACGCAGTGTCGGCATGATCCGGGGTGCGTATCACTTCGCTATCCCCAACTGGTCCTCAGGAGCGGACCAGGCCCGTTACTTTGTACAGAACGGCGGCGGCTGGACCGCGGATGGGTACACGATGCCTCCGGTGCTGGACTTTGAATTCAACCCGTACGAGGGCCGGACCATCAACGGCTTCTATTTCGGCAACACCTGCTACAACATGTCCCCCGCTCAGCTGCAGTCCTGGGTTCGGGACTTCGGCAACACCATGCAGGCGCTGATCGGGCGGCTTCCCGTTATTTACACCAACACCAGCTGGTGGAACCAATGCCTTGGCAATCCGGCGGGCTTCGGAGACTATCCGTTGTGGGTCGCTGCCTACCCCAGTTCCCCCACCAACAACGCAGGTCCCGTTCCCACCGCAAGTTGGAGCACTTACAGCATGTGGCAGTACAGCAGCACTGGGCCCTTCGCTGGTGACTCCAATGTCTGGAACGGGGACTACGCCTCCCTCACCGTCTTCGCTGGTTCAGTTCCCATGGGTTCATTTGACGCCGCCACGGTGCAACGGACAGGAACAACGACGTCACTGCAAATTCGTGGCTGGGCTCTTGACCGCGCCCTGCCTGGCGCGACCACAGAGGTGCACGCATACGTCACGGCGCCCAACGGAACAAAGACCTTGCATAAGTTCCCGGCGACGTCTTACAGACCCGACGTCCACAAGGTGCTTGGTCTTGGTGAGAACCACGGATTCGATGGCCAGATTCCCATCAACGTTTCGGGACAGTACAACATCTGTGTATTCGCTATAGGTAAGTTCATCAATCCAGGTCTCGGATGCAAGTCCGTGACTGCAGACGGCGCGGAACCCCCTATCGGCAATCTGGATGAGTTCACGGAGCAACGGTCCCCGGACAAGGAGTCCCTGAAAGTGCGGGGTTGGGCTGTGGATATGAGCCGCCCGTCCGTGGCAGCCGAAGTCCACGCTTACCTCTATGGACCGGACGGCAGCAGGACCTTCTACAAAATCCCCGCGAGCACGCCCCGTCCTGATGTGGACAGGGTGCTTGCAGTCGGGCCCAACCACGGCTTTGAAACCAGCATCGACATAAAGAAGGCTGGGGACTACCGGCTCTGTGCTTATGCCATCGGACAGTATCTTCACAAGGAAATCGGTTGTAACTCGATCCGGGTTGCTCCCGGCACGACTCCTGTGGGCACATTGGATTCTGCAAGTGTCAAGAAGACCAGGACACAGGCATCCATAACTGTACGCGGATGGGCTTTCGACTCGGGAAACACATCCGCCCAAGTCGCGGTGCACGCGTACGTGTTTGCTCCTGATGGCACCAGCACAGTTCATCAGTTCGCGGCATCAAAGGCGCGCCCAGACGTGAACAAAGTGTTCGGGATACCTGGAGACCACGGCTATGAAGCCGATCTACCTATCAGTGGTCCCGGCAGGCACCGGGTTTGTACTTACGCCATAGCGCTTAGCCCGGTTTCTCCCGGTAATCCTCTCCTTGGCTGCAGTTACGTGGAGGCAGGCTTCAGTGGCAGCCCTGTGGGGCACCTGGACTCGGTGCGGATGGAAACTGCTAACGGTGTTACCTCGATCTTGGCCGCCGGTTGGGCTGTCGACCAAGATATGCCCTACGACGCACTGAGCGTTCACGCTTACGTCACGGCGCCAGACGGCAGCGTGAGTAATTTTGCGGTAACGGCGAACCAACCACGACCTGATGTTAACCAGGTCCTGGGAATCCCTGGCAACCATGGCTATACAGCAAAGAAGGCAGTAAGCCAGCGAGGAAACTACAAGGTTTGCACGTATGCCATAGCAGCTTCACCATTCACTAGCGGGAATTCGCAATTGGGTTGCCTGAATCTGACCTTCTAAGCGGGGAGTCGGCTGTGCTGGTAACTGACAACTGCAGCCGACTCCGAGTGGAGGGTCAACGGCTCCTTACCTTCAGCCTTGAAATGAGGAACAGGCAGGACGAGCCCTAGCTAATATGCCGCTTCCTTCGCAGGTCAATCGGCCAGGTCCGGGGGCAACAGGAGTAATAGCACAAAGTCGATAAAGCAACATAAGGCCATACCATCCCCTACCAGGGCCAAGAAGCTGGCGGATCAAGAATGGGCGTGGCTAATGACGTTGATACGCTCTGGGTGGTACCGGGCGCCCTTCGCTCCCCGCTACTGTCGACAAGCATCAGCTTCGTCTATGCCATAGCTGCGTCGCCGGACAGTGTAAGGCCATGATTCAGGACCGATAAGAAGGAAAGAAATCCATCCTGTTTTAGTGAATGTCTCTCTTGCGCATAGAAACTAGCAGGCGGATGGCCGGCGGGCTAATGATCATCAGCAAAGCCAATTCGCTCAGCATGAAGCCGGCGGCGACCCCGTCCGGGCCGCCGGACCGGCCGAGAAAATACATTGCGCTTACGCCTGTGACGGCCCCTACGGCAGTACCCATAAGGACGAAGCGGGTCTTCAGAGCAGGGACAAGCAGGTTTCTAATGAGCGGAGTGGAGCAGGACACCGCAAGAAAAGCGCCCCCATAAAACCACATGGATGATGCTGTCGCCTTGGCCTCGGAACCAAATAGCAGCGAAGTTGCAAATTCGCCCACGACGCCGAGGGCAACCATACCAACAAGACCCAGAACGGTATGAGCAACAATCGCGCTGACTTGCCGCTTTGTGGCGTTTGGTGCATTGGGATCAAGTGTCCATGCCTGGAGCGTGTTCCCCAGGGTCGTGACGGTGATCAGTCCGAATCTGTAGAGCCTGTCAGCAGAGGCGATAATTCCTGCCTCAGCGGTAGTCCCCGTGGCTCCTGCCAGTGGAATCGGGGCAGATACGTAGACGCCGCCTAGTCCGTCAACCAGGGCGACCCCCAGTCTCTTTCTGAGCCCGGCCAACGTATCGCGCCAATCCGAGCCTCTAAATATTTTTGGGTGTCCAAGGCTGCGCTGCACGGCAATGAGACCTGCCGCCGTCGCCAGGATCCACAATACTGGGTAGGACCACAAGGACTGGGTCAAGAAAATGACCAGTGCGGTGAGCAGTGTCGCAGCAAGCCTTGGCAGCATGTCGAACCAGGCGATGCTCTTCGGGTCGCCTGCACCGATAAAAAACCAGTTAGGAGTCAGACCACCAAGGCTGAATGCGACAGCCATTGCCACGGTGAAAGTTTCAAAGCCTGGACCCGCGAGGAACCCGGAAATCACAGCGCAGACGGGAACAACCAGGAGAGCCAGCACCAGGCGTTCCCTTAAAGATTCGCCCCACAGTTGACGCCGATCCGAGTCAGACACTGCCGTGGCCACAAGCGCCGGCCCGAGAGTATTCCAGCCATAACTAATGACAATGCTGCCGAAGGTTCCAACTGCCTGACCCACGGACAGGCTGTACCACCCGTCGACGCCTCCCACACGGGCTGCAATGGGCAGCAGAAACAGCGGAGCCAGGGTTCCAACAAGCGGAATTACGGTGAATCCGGCGAACCTCTTTAGCAGCGGAGAACTTTGTGATCCTCTAATTCTCAATTTTGCCGTCACGATCGGCCCAGGACTGCCGCTTCAAAGCGCGAGGCCGCCAAGGCCGGCGTGTTTTGGCGCATTGCTGCCATCCCTTGCGTCGCCAAAGAATTACACAATTCGGCATCCTCCATGAGTCGCTCGACATTGGTCCGCAGGGCCTCGGCGTCCCCCACGGGTGAGAAAAGCGCTGTCCCGTCGGCATACGCCCGGACGCCACCAATATCAGTCGAAACCACAGCGCAACCGCTGGACATCGCCTCGGCAGGTGGGAGATGCCAGCCCTCAGCATCGCTCGCGCAAAGGTATATCTTCGATGACTGGTATGAGTTCCGAATTTCTGTCTTAGACGGGTTCTTGATGTGCTGAACATGGCCGCCCAAGGATTCGGGGCGATCACAGGTGCCGAAGGTCACTGCCCGGAAGTTCGGGTACTTCTCCCCCAAAGAGTTGAGCACCTGAACAATGAGATCTGCCCTCTTCCATGGCACATCTGACACCATGGCACAAACATCATTCACCCGTGCATCAGTCTCCGGCCCGGACGGGAACTCAATCGGATCAATTCCGTTCGGAATAAGATCGCAATCCTCACCCAGAGTATGCATGTGCTCTTCCAGCCACGGCGCGATGACTATCTTCTTCAGTGGAAGTTTCCACGTAGAGTCGATGAAATCCGGGGCTGCCGACCAGTCTTCGTAGTGCTGAATGAAATAGGAACCCGGAATTCCGGTCTTCCCGGCAACTGAAGCAACCAATGTTGCAGTCTGCACTTCCGTTGCGACGATGTAGTCCGTGGGGCGGACCAGACCCGGGGTAAGGAATGGCAGGGTGAGAAATTGGATTCGTTCGTCAAGCGCAAACCAGTCAGGCTTTTTATGCGGGCGGAGGCCCGCGAGAATTGAAGCGATAGGTCTACGGAAGTCTTTCACCTTGTGCCGGGCACCTTTAAGGAGCAAGGCATGCAAGAGAACGACTTCATGGCCTTGACCAGCCAAATAATTGGCGTAGGAATAAACGACCTTGTAGCCGCCAATTGGATACTTGCTGAACCCAGGCAGAACTATGGTAATTCTCGACCCCTGATTACGGCCGGCCGCAGACACAACCACTTCTGATTCCTGCTTGTTGCTGAACACTTTACTCCCGAAAACTATCTAGAGATGGGTTGAACGTGCACCGGAGGATCTTCCTCGACGCATTCCGCGGCGTGAGAACACCTCTACCGGAGCACCGGCCACAAACTCGATGAAGCATGGCAAAGCAATGTTGCCGCTGCGCAGGCCCGAAAGAAGAACCCGTGACGTAGGAACCCAGCCGTGGCCTGTTTCGAAACCTGCAAGGCCATGCTCAAGTCCGGGAGCATCCCGGGCGACCCTTGCCCGCAGTGCATCAGCCATAACCCGGCGCCAGCCGAAGCTCAGGTCATTGGCGGTCTGGAGCATCGCGAAGGGGCCGCTGCTTCCCTGGAACTTACGGGACAGGGCTGCCACATGTTCTATCGACTTGAAGATGCTCTTCCGGCCGCCGACCTCGCCGAGGACATTGCCGCCGTGCTGGACGTAGTCCTGGACAACGTCGTCAACCACAAGGGCACCACCGGTGGCTTTAGCACAGACAGCCAGCCAATGGTCGTGTACCTGGGAGACGGTATTCAAACGCGGAAAGGGCAGCGCCAGGTCCAGGAGGTCCCGCTGGAATACACATAGGCCGCCGGTCACCTGATTCTGGGCAAGGAGAGCGGCCAAATCAACGTTCTTACGCTGGGTGGATTCTGTAACAACCTCGTTGGCGGGAAGCCGGACGACCCGTGCCTGCCCGCCCACAAGGCTGACGTCATTTAAGTGCGGCAGCAGCACCTCCAGCTTGGACGGATACCAGGAATCGTCCTGGTCAGACAACGCGACCCATGCCGCTTCCGCTGGAATGTGCTGAAGGACGCGTTCGAAGTTGCCGTAGAACCCAAGCCTCTCTTCGAAGCCAAGCACTCGAAACCGCTCGTCGCCGCCGAACTCCCGGTCTACGAAGTCACGAATTTCAGCAAGACCTCCGTCCGCTGAAATGAGGCATTGGAACTGCGAGTGCGTCTGGTTCTGAATGGATCGAAGCTGGGTCTTGAACAGCTCCCAGTCCGGCTGATACGCCGCCAGGGCAATAACACCGAACGTCGATGAGTCGTAACGCATGGCCCGGGCCGCTATTCCGCGGCCGCCCGCTGGCCGAGGTACTTTTCGAGAACATCCCGGGAAGGTCGGGGTTTGAAGCCCGAGTTCTTGACTTTTGTCAGGTCCAGCACGCTGTTCAGCGGCCGTGGCGCGGCAGTCTTGCCTTTGAAGTATTCTTCGCTGCTGACACCGGTGACGGCCGACCTTGGCTGCCCCGAAATTTCGTAGACATCAGCGGCGATATCTGCCCATGACTGGGGCTCGCCGTCGTTGCTCAGGTTGTAGGTGCCATAATCTGCGCCGGATTCCAGCAGGTGCTGGATTCCTGCTGCGATGTCTTCAGTGAAGCTGAGACGGCCGATCTGGTCATTTACCACGGAGGGCTCGATGCCGCGGCCGGCGAGGTTTGCCATGGTGCGGACAAAGTTGTTCCCTTCGCCGATGACCCAGCTGGTCCGCACAATGTAGTGCTTGGGAACTACAGACACCACCGCATCGCCGGCAGCCTTGGTCTGACCGTAAACGCCCAGCGGGCTAAAGGGTTCAGATTCATCGTGGCTCTTTTGGACCCCGTCAAAAACGTAGTCGGAGGATACATGCACCAGAGTCAGGTCGTACTCGATTGCGGTCCTCGCCAGCGCCGAGACGGCAGCAACGTTGACAGCCCAGGCAGCCTCGCGGCCTTCAGGAGACTCAGCCGTGTCAACTGCCGTATAGGCGGCGGCGTTGACGATGGTGGAGTAGTTTTTCCAGTTCCGCTGCACGAAAGAGGCCTGGCTGCCAAGGTCGAACTCGGTCCGGCCTGCAAACTCGACGTTCTTGTCGGATGCGTACAGTGTCCGCAGCGCCTTGCCCAGCTGCCCGTCAGCCCCAACAACAAGAGTTTTTTTCCCGGGCATCGGAACAACGTCCGCAAGGCGCGGGTGAGCCCTGTCCTTGTCAGAAAGTTCAGCTTCGTCCAACGGAACCGGCCAGGCAATTGCCGCCGTCTCATCAGCCAGGTTGAGGAACGTATATTGGCCTTGGGCGCCGGCCGACCAGTGGTCGTTAACGAGGTATGTGTATGCCGTGTTGTCTTCCAGCGTCTGGAATGCATTGCCAACACCACGTGGTATGAATATCGCCTGGCTTGGGTCCAGTTCTGCCGTAAAAACGGTACCGAAGGATGGTCCTTCGCGCAGGTCGACCCAGGCGCCGAAAATCCTTCCGGTGGCTACGGAGATGAATTTGTCCCACGGCTCAGCGTGGATGCCTCGGGTGGTGCCTGCCTTCTCATTAAACGAGATGTTGTTCTGCACCGGGCGGAAGTCCGGCAGGCCCAAGGCAACCATCTTTTCCCGCTGCCAGTTTTCTTTGAACCACCCGCGGTTATCGCCGTGAACCGGAAGGTCGTACAGTACGACGCCGGGAATGACGGTTGGGTGCGCGGTCAGCTTTTTTGAGAACTCAATCGACATCGCTTACTGGCCCTGTTCCTTGTACTTGGCTTCAGTGGCTGCTTTCTGCGGCCGCCACCAGTCCTCGTTATCGCGGTACCAGGCGATGGTGTCTTCGATGCCTTCGTCGAAGTTGGAGAACTTGGGCTCCCACCCCAGCTCTTCGCGCAGCTTGGTGGAGTCGATGGCGTAGCGCAAGTCGTGGCCCGGCCGGTCCACAACGTGGTCGTAGGCGTCCGGGGCCTGTCCCATGTGCTTGAGGATCAGCTCAACAACGTCTTTGTTGTTCTTCTCACCGTCCGCGCCGATGAGGTATGTCTCACCAATTTTGCCCTTGGCGATGATCGCCAGAACCGCGGACGAATGGTCGTTCGCATGGATCCAGTCGCGTACGTTTTCGCCCTTGCCGTAAAGCTTCGGGCGGATCCCGTCGATCACGTTGGTGATCTGGCGGGGAATGAACTTCTCCACGTGCTGGTAAGGACCGTAGTTGTTCGAGCAGTTGCTGATGGTGGCCTGCAGCCCAAAGGACCGCACCCAGGCACGCACCAGCAGGTCCGAGCCGGCCTTGGTCGAGGAGTACGGGCTCGACGGGTTGTACGGGGTCTGTTCAGTAAACCGCTCGGGGTCATCGAGCTCAAGGTCGCCGTAGACCTCATCGGTAGAAATGTGATGGAATCGCTTGCCGTGTTTCCTGGCCGCCTCAATCAGCGTGTACGTGCCAATGATGTTTGTGTCCAGGAACGGGCGGGGATCATGCAGTGAGTTGTCGTTGTGGGACTCCGCGGCATAGTGAACCACTACGTCGGTGGTGGCAACAAGTCCGTCCACCAGTGCAGCGTCGGCGATGTCTCCGTGAACGAACGTGAAACGGTCTTCAGGCAGGCCCCGCAGCGATTCCAGGTTGCCGGCATACGTCAACTTGTCCAAGACAGTGACGTGGTCATCAGTATTTGCCAGGACGTAGTGGACGAAATTCGAGCCAATGAAGCCGGCGCCGCCGGTCACAAGGAGATTCTGCATCCAATCAGCTTACCGGCTGAGCTAAAGCCTTCTCCTCAGGTCCGTTTCGCTGTTCCTGTCGCACGCGGCGCCACGCCAGGGCCAGGCACCGGAGCAGCATAACGCGGGCCCTGATAATGACGGACAGGGAACGCCAACTCCTGGGAGTGGCGTTATCCTCATGGATCCTGCGGAGCAGGGTCGAGTCATCCAGATGGCACATGGACCCGGCCACGTTGCCACAGAGTGCCAGCCAGAGGTCGTGGGATTCAACGAGGTACTTGGGAACGGGTGTAAACAGAGGGACTACATTGCGGCGGAAGCCCATGGCACATCCGTAATAAGCCCGGTAGCCCACCAGGGTGCCGAGGATGTTCGCTGCGTGCCGTTGGCTGTCTTTGCTGGAGAGGCGGGAGATGTTCGGGCGGGCAGCATCCCCCAGCACGTCGAAATTCGAGGCAACAACCCTCGATGACTGGAGTGCGCGGAGCATCAGCTCGAGCCTGCCGGGCAGCCAAACGTCGTCCTGGTCAGCCAGGAGAATGTACTCCCCCCGGGCCGCGACTACCGCTTGTTCAAACGACTTTACATAGCCCTGATTGGCGCGTACCTCAAAAAGGCGGATCCGTTCGTCGTCGAAAGCCTTGATTTTTTGAACGGTATCGTCCGGCGATGCGTCATCCACGATCACGACTTCATCATTCGGCCCGATCTGGCTCATGACGGACTCAAGCTGTTCCTTGATATAGCGCCCGCCGCGGTAGCTGGCCAGGCAAACGCTGGCCCGGATTGCCTTGCTCTTGGCCTGCTCCGGGATGCCAACGGAATCGGTCTCCACTCTGCTCCTTCGTTATGGGAGTAGCATCGGCTCGGCGGAATAACTGTGCAGAGCCCGTCCTATCCTAGTCCGCACGGCCCAGGTTCCTGGTTGCGTTGTCCTGGTGACAGCCCCGGTACAACCCAGCTTTCACGGTTCCAATCGAGCCCCCTTGGGCCGCTGGTGCCGCGCAGCCGCCGGATCAACAGTGTGAAGTTGATATAGTTTGGACACCATGGAATCCACCCCCCATCCGCGCGTCCTGGTGATCATGCCTGCCTGGAATGAGTCGGAAGCCGTCGGTAACACAGTCCGCGAAGTGCTGAGCACAGATCCCCGATACGACGTGCTTGTTGTTAATGACGGATCTACGGATGACACCGCCGCCGTTGCTGCTGCCGCCGGAGCCACGGTACTCAACCTCCCGTTCAACCTGGGTGTTGGCGGGGCTATGCGTGCAGGGTTTAAGTACGCCCGTCGTTGCGGCTACCTCCAAGTGATCCAGGTGGACTCGGACGGTCAGCACGATCCGCGCAGCATTGACGAAGTGCTTGAGGGGCTTGCCCATGCCGACATATCAATCGGCGCGAGGTTCGCAGACCGCGGCGACTACAAAGTAACCGGACCCAGGAAATGGGCTATGCAGTTGCTGGCAAAAGTCATTTCGGGGTTGGCGAAAACGCGCCTCACCGACGTGACGAGTGGTTTTCGCGCAGCGAACCTGCGCGCTATGGATCAGTACCTCGACCACTACCCGGCCGAGTACCTCGGTGACACCATTGACTCGCTCGTCGTTGCCATCCGCTCCGGCTGCACAGTAACGCAGGTGCCAGTGGAAATGCGTGCCCGGCAGGGTGGAAAGCCCAGCCACAATCCCGCGAAGGCCGCAATATACCTCGGAAGATCGGTGTTTGCCCTGTTGTTTGCCCTCACCCGTAAGCGTTCCCACTTGGTGCAGCTGACTCCAACCTCACCACAAACGTCTGGCGCCTAGAGCATGGGTAATATCGCAGCCTTCCTGCTTGCCTTGGCGATTGTTGGCCTGGTCGTTGAAATGCTCCGACGGAAAAAACTCCGGGAGAAATACGCTGCCCTTTGGCTGATCGTTGGCGTCCTCACGCTTGTCCTGGCAGCGTTCCCGAGGATGCTCAATGTTGTTGCCGAATTCGTCGGCGTGCAACTGCCATCGAACCTTCTCTTCGCAATGAGCATCCTGATGTTGCTCGGCGTGTGCCTGCATCTTTCATGGGAAATCTCGGTCGTCGAAGATGAAACACGGACCCTCGCCGAGGAGGTGGCCATCCTGCGGGTACAGGTGGAAGACCTCAACAACCGGCAGGCCCAGGGCGTCATCCTGCCTTCACAATCGATGGCGACTTCTCCAGAGTCTCAACCCCTTGCCGCCAAGCCCGATGTACGAGATAAAGGTTCGAACTGACACATGCCGTTGGATATTTTTATTCCCTACTGGGGCGATCCGGAATATATGAAGGAAACGGTCAAGAGTGTGCTGTCGCAGGACTGCGATGATTGGCTCCTCACCGTGGTGGACGACGCCTACCCCAGCCTCGAGGTTCAGGACTTTGTCACCGCCATCGAAGATGAACGTGTCCGTTACGTCCGCAAGCCAGAAAATGCGGGGATAACGGAGAATTACCGAACCTGCGTTTCCATGGCAACAGAAGAAATGCTCGTGATCCTCGGCTGTGACGACGTCCTTCTTCCCAACTACGTCTCCACGATCCTCGACGCCCACTCCCGCTATCCGGACGCAGCCCTGATACAGCCCGGGGTGCAGGTCATTGACGAAGACGGCCGTGTAATCGTCACGCTGGTGGACTCAGTTAAGCAGAAACTCATCAAACCAAGCGGAGGCGGACGGCAACTCATGTCCGGTGAGGCGATCGCCAGCAACCTGATGCACGGTGACTGGCTCTACTGGCCATCTCTCGCTTTCCGTACTGACAAGATCCGCAAGGTGCAGTTTCGGGACGGATTCCCCATTATCCAGGACCTGGCCCTCATCATGGACATGGTCTACAACGGTGATCAACTGCTTATCGAGCCGACCGTGTGCTTCCAATACCGCCGGCACTCGAACAGCGCATCCTCCACGAAACTCGTTGATGGATCCAGGTTTGCCGGCGAGCGGGAGTATTTCGCCGTGGCAGCCGGGCAGGCACGTGAGCTTGGCTGGGACAAGGCCGCCCGCGCAGCGCAGCTGAGGCTGACATCCCGCGCCCACGCGGCGTCCCTGCTTCCCAAGGCCGTCATCGGCAAAAATACCGCCGCCGTCAAGGCCCTGGTCCGCCACACCTTCGGCAAGTAACGCCGTCGCTACGAAAGGTCCCACGTGACTTCCACTACAACTTCCGCCCGCCCTGGTGGCACTGTTCTCGTAACCGGGGGCGCCGGATTCATCGGCTGCGCAATCTCCGACGAATTGGCCAACAAATTTGACCGCCTGGTGGTCGTGGACAACCTTCACCCTCAAATACACGCAACAGGAGAACGTCCACCACAGCTGAACGCAGCGGCGGAGCTCATCGTCGCTGACGTTACTGAGGCGCAGACTTGGGACTCCGTGCTGCAAACCGTGACGCCCGACGTCGTCATCCACCTCGCTGCGGAAACCGGAACAGGTCAGTCGCTGGAGGAGTCCACCCGACACACGCACGTCAACGTCGTCGGCACCTCTCAGCTCCTGGATGGCCTTAACCGACATGGCAAGCTGCCGCGGCGCATCGTGCTGTCGTCGAGCCGTGCCGTATATGGAGAAGGCGCCTGGACCGACTCAGACGGACGCACCTTTTACCCTGGCCAGCGAACGAGCGAAACACTCGACAAGGCCCAGTGGGATTTTCCCGGCGCCTCCCCCGTCGCCATGAAGGCATCGGAAGTCTTCCCGGCACCAGTCAGCGTTTACGGTGCAACCAAGCTGGCCCAAGAGCACGTACTTCAAACATGGGCCAAATCCTATGGCGTCGAAACAGTCATCCTTCGCCTCCAGAATGTTTATGGACCCGGCCAATCGCTCATCAACCCATACACCGGCATCATGAGTCTGTTCTGTCGAATGGCCATGGGCGGCAAATCGATTCCACTGTATGAAGACGGCGAAGTCCGCCGTGACTTCATCCTCATCGACGACGTTGCCTCCGCCATCGTCGCGGGCGCTGTCTCCCCCAGTGTTCAAGGGGAGCCGATGGATATCGGCTCTGGCGAGTTCCAGACAATCGGTACAGCCGCCAAGCTCATCGCCCAGCACTACAATGCACCGGAAGCCCACGTCACCGGCCAGTACAGGCAAGGTGACGTCCGCCACGCGTGGGCCGACATTACCGCCGCTGAAAAAGTACTGGGATGGTCTCCCAAATATAATCTGGCACAGGGCATTGAACGGCTGGCGAACTGGATTGACGCCCAGCCAGACGTCAAGCCTGCCTGACCCTCAAAGGCATGAAATCCACCGCAACCGCAGCGATTGTCAGCGTTTTTAACCCTGATGAACGTATTCTCGACAACGCTTCAGCCCTGCTTTCCCAAGTCAAGCACGTGGTCATTGTCGATGATGGAAGTCCTCAGAATCCGCAGCAGATCCTGCAGGGCCTGCGGGACCTGGGCTGCACGGTCGAGAGGCTCCCCCGCAACTCCGGTATCGCTGCGGCATTGAATGCGGGAATTGAGCTCGCGCGCGGCTTACCGGAACGACCAAAGTTCATCCTGACCATGGATCAGGACAGCCTCCTTGATGAGGGTTATGTCGCGGCGCTTGAAGAAGCCGCTGTTTCTGCCGAAAAGGCAGGAGTAAGGGCTGGCCTGATCGCTCCGGCTTCCATCCGAGGCCTGCCCACCCGCCGCGCCGGTCACAAGAACGGCGTGCCTTTGGGGGGTGAGCCCATTCAGTCGGGCCTCCTGGTGCCGGTGTCAGTGATTGAAGAGATTGGGGCATTCCAAACCGAGCTTTTCATTGACGGCGTAGACACTGAGTTCTTCCTGCGGTGCGAATCAGCAGGGTTCAAGACGGTTATTGCACCCAATGCCGCGCTTAATCACACGCTGGGAACCATGACCAGGGCGAGGCTGTTGGGTGCTGACGTCTCGTTCCGCGGCGTCCCCGTGAGAGTGCGAACCGCTGCGACATGGCGGTACTACTATTTGTTCAGGAACCGGATCCTGCTAGCCCGCAAGTACTGGCGTGGGCACCCCGGGTGGGCGCTGAAAGGATTTCTGGCTGACTACCGGCACCTGGCAATCGTGACGCTATTGGCGCCCGGCCGCTTGGAACGCCTGTCCGCGGCTGCAGCCGGGATCGTCGCCGGTGTTGCCGGCAAGGCCGGGCCACGACGAACCCGCTAGGTGCGGCGCAGCACTTGGCATAAATTACCGCAGTTCTTCCAAAAGCCGGACTGCCACCAAGGAAGCCCGACAGGGTGGCTGGTAGGGCTAACGGCATCTGCCGGTCGCCGCTCCCTTGGCATTCCTGACCGGACCTTTAGACGCTCTTCTTCGCCCTGCGCATCACGGGTCTTTCGATCAAACGCCAGCTTGCGGCGGCCAAAGGCACCGTGCAGACGGTCGCTGCAAGGGTGAACCACCACACTCCCCAATGATGGGCACCGAAAACCGCTAATAGTTGCTGGACCGGGAAAGCGTAGATATAGGCCCCATAGGAGATGTCGTGCTTCGAGACTATGGCTGGCTGAGGCAGCCAAGTGGAAATCCAAAGCAGTGAGTAAGCGATAAATGGTGCTGCCAGCTGCCCACCAAATCCGGGGACCCAGAGAATCAGTGCCCCCGCGATCGCTACAGCCATAGCACCCGCCACTCTATGAATGCCTAGACGTGAACTCAGCACTTGAACCACAGCACCTCCCAGGAAATAGGGAATCAATCTGGCTGCCAGTTTAAAGTCCGCGTTGGACTGCATAAAGGGCGTCGGGATTTCCACATTCGCCCAGAGTAAGACGCTAAGTACAAAAGCCCCGATGATTGGCCAGGGAGACTTCCTGAATATCGGCAGGAACCCAAGGAATCCCACAAGCAGATAGCACATAAACTCGAAGTACAGCGTCCACAACGATCCGTTCCAGGCTCCGGGATAGGGAACCCCTGCGGGAGTCCCGGCAATGTCGTAGCTAACTATGCGCAACGACAGATTGGCGAAGATTGAATTCAGGGGTGTTGTGGGAGTGGACATAAATCCATCAAGGCTGCCCCGCTGGACGATGTAGGCAACGGGAGCAAACACAAAGGCCATTACGACAAGGCACACAATGAACGCCGGGAAAATCCGTGCCGCTCGATGAACCAAGTAGGAGCCTATTCGATTGCTAAACCTGCTTGCCGTGATGAGGTAGCCACTGATTCCAAAGAAACCTGCTACTGCCCAGCCACCCAGATTTTCGCCCTTAAAGTCCGGGCCGTTGCCGGCGCCCACTATATGCCAGCTGTGCGCGAACAAAACAGAGAAAGCGAGAACCAAACGGATAAGATTGAGGCTATTGGCCCTGGGATCGAGTGCCCGTCCTATCTGGGGAACCGGAACCGCCGCGCGCTTCAGAGTCAGATTGCTCAAACCTTTGCTTCCTTTGTGTCGGCCAGACGATCCATTCTACAGGGTTTGGCGTCCCGGCCTCTGGTACGGAAGGATGGTGACATGCGTGGAATTATTCTGGCCGGCGGAACTGGGTCCCGGCTGCACCCGATCACTCTTGGCATCAGCAAGCAGCTCGTCCCTGTTTACGACAAGCCGATGATCTACTACCCGCTTTCCACGCTGATTCTCGCCGGCATTCGCGACATCTTGATCATCACTACACCTCACGACGCTGACCAGTTCCAGCGGCTTTTGGGCGATGGTTCCCAGTTCGGAATCAACCTGACCTACGTGCAGCAGCCGTCTCCCGACGGACTTGCCCAGGCGTTCATCCTTGGTGCTGACCATATTGGCGACGAAACCGTTGCGCTTGTACTGGGCGATAACATTTTTTATGGCCAAGGTATGGGCACGCAGCTGCGGAGGCACGCTGACATCAAGGGCGGGGCGGTCTTCGGCTATTGGGTCAACGACCCGAAAGCTTATGGCGTTGTGGAGTTCGACGATGAAGGCAAGGCACTTTCGCTTGAGGAAAAGCCCGAGAAGCCGAAAAGCCACTATGCGGTGCCGGGCCTGTATTTCTACGACAATGACGTTGTTGAAATAGCCCGGAACCTCAAGCCGTCGCCTCGAGGTGAACTTGAAATTACAGATGTCAACAGGGCCTACCTGGAACGCGGAGATCTGCAGGTGGAGATCCTGCCCCGCGGTACAGCCTGGCTGGACACCGGTACTTTCAATGACTTGAGCGACGCGTCCAACTTTATCCGGACGGTGGAAAACCGGCAGGGACTGAAGATTGGGGCACCGGAGGAAATTGCCTGGCGTCAAGGGTTCCTGACGGACGAAGAGCTCCGCGACCGCGCCGAGCCGCTGGTCAAGAGCGGTTACGGCAGCTACCTTTTGGGCCTCTTGGAGAACTAAATTCCTCAGCCGACGGCTCGACCGCCGTCGTTTTCTTCGAGTGGAGCCTCACAATGAGTTGGTTTTCAACCGCGCCTGCGATATTTGCATGCCTCGGATTGTTGTTCGTCCCCGGAGCGCTTGTGGTTGCTGCGCTGGGGGTTCGGCGGCCCTGGTATCTGGCAGTTGCCCCGCTGCTGTCCATCACCCTTGTAGCCGTCACAGCCATCCTTGCCCCGTTCGTCGGAGTCGCCTGGAGTTTGCTCCCGGTCAGCGTAGTGACGCTGATTGTGTCGTTGGCTTTTTTGGGCGCGCGTCTCCTGCTCCAGCGCAAGGGGGTCCAGACGGACGCCCCGTCACTGCCGCGGCAGTTCCGAAAGCCCTCCAGGGCCAACATCGTCGTCACCATAGGTTTTCTCGCCGGTTCAGCAGCGATAGCGTTCCAGCTGTATAAAGCGTTCGACCGCCCGGATAACATCTCCCAAACCTTTGACAACGTATTCCACCTGAACGCGATCCGCTACATTCTGGATACAGGTAATGCTTCGTCACTGACCCTTTCAGGCATGACCACCGGTGATAGCCCGCCATACTTCTATCCGGCCGCCTGGCACGGATTGGCCTCGCTGCTTGTCCAGCTGACGGGCTCACCCATCAGCGTTGCCGTCAACGTGCTCAACCTCTGCGTCGCCGCGACTGTGTGGACCGCTGGCTGCATGTTCCTGACGAGGACAGCCGTTGGCCCCAATACTTACGCGATCAGCGCGGCGGGAGTGCTCGCGGCCGGTTTCGGCTCGTTTCCATTGCTCCTACTCGATTTTGGCGTGCTGTATCCGAATTTCCTTGCAATCAGCATGCTGCCCGCAGCTCTCGCCTGCGTTGCCATATTCTTCGGCATCAGCGACAGGACTGGAGAGCCCGGCCTGGCACGCTACTTGCTCGCCCCGGCAGCGGCCATCGGCACAGCCATTGCCCACCCGAACGGGCTAATGTCCCTGTTGGCCCTGTCAATCCCCATTCTCCTGGTTTCCTTCATCCGTTTCCTCCTGTTGAGGTACCGTAACGGGCACGGCCATGGGCGGACAGTCTTCATGGGAGTCGGTTTACTGGCCATCCTTGGCGTCATCGCAGTGATGTGGAACTACATCAGGCCGCCCGCGGCCGCAGCTACGTGGCTTCCGTTCCAGACGCCTGGCCAGGCAATTGGTGAAATCATCACCAACTCTGCGATGCAGCGGCCTCCGGCATTTGCAGTCAGTATCCTGCTGATTGCAGGAGTTGTGGTCTTGCTTCGTCGCCATCAGCGCATCTGGCTGCTTGGCTCTTTTGGAGTAGTGGCTGCACTTTTTGTTGTGGTCTCCGCAGGACCTGTCGGCTGGATGCGCGACACGCTCACAGGGGTCTGGTACAACGACAGTTACCGCCTGGCGGCACTGCTTCCCGTTGCCGCTGTGCCGTTAGCCGCCGCCGGCGCAGGCTGGTTGGCAGGAAAGCTGCAGCATCTATGGCAGGAACGCAGCGCCTCGCTGGCTTTCCTCCCGGAACGGCTTACAGTGTCCCGGGTCATGGTTCCTGTCGTTGTCCCATTGGCCTTACTAGGTGTGCTCCTTGTAGCCCAGACGTTGCCGCTGCGGGCCTCCATAGCTTCAGCGAGGGCCAACTATTCCACGACCCCTGATTCGCCACTGGTCAGTTCAGACGAGATGGCCCTGATCGAGGAACTGGATAAGATCGTCCCGCACGATGCGACCATTGCTGTTAACCCCTGGACCGGCGGAGCCATGGCCTTCGCCCTGGCGGACCGCAACACAACTTCGAAGCATACGCTGACGACGTACACAAAAGAGGTCGAACTCCTGAACGACAAACTCAGGGATGCAGGCGACGATCCAGCAGTCTGTGACGCTGCCCGGGAGGACAACGTGCGCTACGTACTGGACTTTGGCACTCGAGAGGTCCACGGCGGCAATCATGGGTTCGCCGGACTTCAGATTCCGGATAACACACCAGGCTTTAGTCTTTTGGCCCGCCAGGGTGATGCGAAGCTATTCGAAGTCACAGCCTGCCAATAAGGCTAGGCTCGCGCACGCACGTGTGATGAGGTACAAATCCCTGGCGGATTCATTTCCCATGACGTCAGGTAACGCTGCTCAGGAGTGTGAACGCTGATTGTTTGCGCGCCCCTAAGAAGGGTCCTTGTCTAGAGATCCAGCCTTCTTGCCAGGACGGGCGCCAAAGATTTGGCGAAAGTATTGGTCAGGTGGTTGTCGCGATACACAAGCACATTGCCGATCACCGCAGGACAGGTCCTCCCCCGGCACACGTATTCGCTCAGATCCAGGACCTCCACCCCATTGACCTGGTCCGCTGCCCGCCTCAAAGGATCGTCGCTCATATCCTCGCGGGGCCTGGTCACCTGGCATTCCGCGGAGTCCCGGCCCTTTAGCTGGACACAGTCCGGGGCGGAGAACCGCGGATAGGGATTGTCGAGAACAACCGCCACACGAAGCCCGGCAGCCCGCAGGGGCCTGAGCAGATCCACGTAGCCGTTCACTAATGACTCCGGCGAATCCCAGCGCCAGTGCAACGCATGCTCATAGCCTTCAGGCCGCATCCCGGATACCACAACCAAATCAGGCCGAAGAGCCAGAATCCTTTGCAGCGATACCTGATTCTGGTTGGAGCAGTTGTGGTACACGGTCGTTGCGTCCGCAGGCGGCGTGGACGTAAAGGGACACCCGTTCCGGACCATCGCCCGCACTTCCCATCCGGCAGGGGCTCCTGCAAGCACCAGCGGATCGACAAATTGGGCTGCATGGGAATCCCCGACTAGCACCATGCTTTTCGTCGGGTTTTCGACGCCATACACGCACTGGTCAACACCCATGCTGGCCGGATCATAGACACCGCACTGACCTGCGCCTGTCAGCGGCACGTCTTTCAACGCTACTGAAGGATCCGGTTGGATGGGCAAACCAGCAGGGACAGGAACGGCACGTCCGGGATCAAAGGCCAAGGCCCCCGGATATTCGCGGGTATTCAGCAGACTCTGTAGCTCCTGGGATTTAGCTTCAACGATGCCCCAGGGGGCCAATGCGGAACCGGTAGTTGCTATCACAACGCCTAAAGCGGCCAGAAACGAACCAACGGGAACGCGGCTGGATGTCTTGACCTGGGCCAGTCCTGCCGGAAGGTGCTTGTACCCATGCCTGAATCGTTGTTCGACAAGAAAGTAGGAAGGAACGGCAAGTGCCACGCTCAAACCCGCTATGACAGTTCCATGTATGATGCCTGGTTCACGTCCAAGGAAGAAGACGTAAAAGACCCCAATAGGCCAGTGCCACAAATACAAAGAGTAGGAAATATCGCCCACGAACGTGATGGGGCGCAAACTAAGAAGGGACGTCACTGAGAACGAACCCGGTACGTCGCCCACCCGCGAACCCGAGGCAAGGATCAGCAGCGTGGCCACCACGGGGAGTAACGCCGCGTAGCCGGGAAAGGCCAACGAGGTCGAGAAACTGAAGGCCGAGCAAGCCACACCCGCCAGCCCAAACCAACCTGCGAGAGCCCAAAATTTAGGTTGCAGCGGGCCGCGGTCACGCAGCAGCAGCGCGGCCAACCCACCTACGCCAAGCTCCCAGATCCGGGTGGTGGTAGCGAAATAAGCAATTTCGGGGTGGGAAGAGGAAAACAGGACGCTGTGGCCAAATGATGCCGCAGTGATCAAAGCAACAACCCAAATGGAAACGGTAGTTGCGTTCAGATGCGCGTTTCGAGCCAGCGCCGCTCCCCCAAGAAGCAACAGCGGTATGAGGATATAGAACTGCTCCTCAACAGCCAGCGACCAGTAGTGCTGCACTGGGGAGACCAAAGCCGTTGCCTGCGCGTAGCTGTTGGCGCTGAACGCCTGATTCCAGTTCTGGATCTGCAGCCCCGACATGATCACATCGATGCTGATGGATTGCCACCTGCTCTGCGGGAGCAGGACTACAGTAGCCAGGACAATGGAAATCAGCACGAGTGTGGCCGCCGGCAGTAATCGCCAAATCCTTCTTTCATAAAATGAAAGAAGATTCAGCGTTCCCTTCGCCGAGATCTCCCGGACCAGGGAACCCACAATGAGGAATCCGGAAATGACAAAGAAGACGTCCACCCCGACAAAGCCACCCGGAAGTACGGACGGCCAAATGTGATAGACGATAACTAAGCCAACAGCAACAGTCCTAAGACCTTGGATATCGCGCCGATGGGGAATACGTTCCCCTTTGGGTGGCCCGACCCGTACGTGTCGCCCGGCAAGAACCTGGGACGTGGGCGGCATGAGCGCAGCTCTCTTTCAAATGTGCAGACGCAGGATTGCCAGGAACGGAAGCCTCAGGACCGGAGGATTGCTACGGCCTCGTGAATCGAACCGTCAAACTTGACATTGCCGTGTTCAAGGAGGATGCCGCGCTCACATATCCGGGACACGAGGTCCAGGTCGTGGCTGACAACTACCAACGTCTTGCCGTCGCGGGCGAGTTCCTGAATCTTATCGATGCACTTCCGTTGGAAAGGTTCGTCCCCGACGGCAAGGATTTCGTCGATGAGGAAGACTTCCGGATCCGTGTGCACAGCTACAGAGAATGCCAGCCGCAAATACATCCCCGACGAATAGAACTTAACCTCGGTGTCGATGAACTGCCCGATTTCCGAGAACTCAACAATGTCGTCGAACCGGTCTTTGACTTGTTGCTCGGTCATCCCCAGGATGGCACCATTCAGGTACACGTTATCCCGGCCGGAGAGATCCGGATGGAACCCTGCACCCACCTCAATAAGACCTGCAACCCTGCCCCTCGTCTTTACAGTTCCAGTGTCGGGCAGCATCACGCCCGAGATGTGTTTGAGCAGGGTGGACTTCCCGGAGCCATTAAAGCCCAGGAGTGCAACAGTCTCACCGGTCTTGATATCCAGTGACACATTCTTCAGGGCGTGGAACTTCTCAGACAGATCACCTTTGCGCCCCTTGGCCAGCCACACGACGGCTTCCTTGAGGGACCTGGTGTGGCGCAGCACGAACTGCTTGCTGATATCCGAAACTTCTATTGCCGTGACCACTTACAGCTCCTGAGCAAAACGGCCCTCGAGGCGCCGAAACGTAAACTGACCCAAAATGATTATTACCACCGCAACCACAAGTCCGACGGGCAACCACAAACTAAAAAGATTGGGAGGCATGGAGACGGACCCGTCCGTGGTGGGGAACCAGAACGCGTAATGGAACAACTCCACGCCGATAGTGATCGGGTTGGCCTGGTATATGGCAAACGCCGTACTGCCGAGCTTTTCCTCCACCATGGACCATGCGTACATAACCGGTGAGGCCCACGTGGCCACCATCAGCAGCATGTCAACGAGGTTCTCGGAGTCGCGGAAATAGACATTGGCGGCTCCGAAGAGGAGCCCCAGGCCCGTGGCGAGCAGGCCGACGATAATAAAGCCGGCCACTGCTGCGAGCAATTGAAGAAAACTCGGTTGCCAACCCGCAAAGATGCATCCGACGACGAGCACCACCAGCTGCGGGAAGAAGTGAACAGCCGAAACCCAAACAGAAGCTATTGGAAACAACTCGCGGGGAAGGTAAATCTTCTTGATCAGGTTCCCGTTCATAACGATGGACCTGGCCGCATTTCCCAATGCTTCCGAGAAGAAATTAATCAGCACGATGCCCGAAAAAAGGTACACGGCATAGTTCGCCAACCCATCTGGATTCCGGGCACTCCGCTCCAGCCCCAGGAAGACTCCCAAAGCCACATAGAAGACGATGAACTGGACACCGGGCTTGACGTAGGACCAGAGGAGGCCGAGGACAGAGCCCCGGTAACGCACTTTCAGTTCTTTCCGGACCAACAGCTTCAACAAAAAGTTCGACTGCCGGATATCCCGCAGGCCACGGCCCAGCCCGGGTGTGGTCAGATCACTGGTTGAAATCGTGCTCACTTGATCTCGTTCTGCGTATGTTTCTCGAACGTCTTCCTCCACGACTCGATGGACGTCAGGTCGTTCATGGCAGCCTTGTATTTCTTGCTGAGGGCCGGCCATTCCTTGAGCAGGGCAGCGTGAAGGCGTGCGCTTTCCACCAGCATTTTCCGCAGCTGCTTCGGATCACGCCGGTACCAGGAGGCTCCTGTACCTTCAGCGTTCGAAACAACAGCGCTGTCATACTGGGCCATGCGCCACCAGCGGTTGTCTTGGTGGGCCACCGTGGTCTGCGGCCGCTCGGCGCTGGTTCCCGTCACCGGGCTCAGCAACTGACGAACGACTGTCTTGGCTGCCCAGGGCAGAAGCGTGATTCGCGTCGGCTGGGAAGGCCCGTGGCCGCGACGCGGGGGTTTGTCCATCTTCGGGGCGGGGAAGTCCTCAGGATCCGGGCGGAAAACCGCGTCCGAATGGGCGGCCATCATTTCCCGGATTTCGGGCAGCTTTGATGACAGCAGGTCAGGCAAATCTCCCGGGCCCTTCAATACATCTTCCAAAGCCCACTGCCTGCCCTGCGCGGTGGCATACTGCATGGACACCATGTGCTTCACGTCCCCGTACTGGGAAACCTTCACTACTTCGCCGCCAAACTCGTAGGGGCTGTGCAGCAGTGCGGCAATCACGCGGTTGCGGGAGTGGAAGTAAGCCTGCCACCCGACCAGATCGTCTTTGTCGATCCAGGACACATGCCATACGGCGGAGCCTGGCAGCGAAACCGTCGGGAAGCCATGGGCTTTCGCCCGCAGGCCGTATTCGGCGTCGTCCCACTTGATAAACAGAGGCAGGGAAAGCCCGATTTCGCGGATCACCGTAGTGGGAATGAGGCACATCCACCAACCGTTGTAGTCCACATCACAGCGGCGGTGAAGCCACGGCGTTTGACGCAGGTTAGAGGACATGAAGTCATGACCCAGGATCATGTCTTCGCTGGGCAGGGACGGCTGGAAGCGGTACGGGTTGACCACCTCTCCAAACGTGTGCAGAACAGTCCGGTTGTACAAATCGAACATGTGTCCGCCCACCAGGGTGGGGGTCTTGCAGCGGTCCGCGAAGGTCAGCAGCCGAATGATGCTCTCGGGCTCGACGACAATGTCGTCATCCATGAGCAGTACATAGTCGCTGCCGTTTTCGACGGCTTCGAACATTCCCCTGGCAAATCCACCGGAACCGCCCAGGTTGGACTGGTTGATAATGCGCAACTTGCCGTTCAGGGAAGTCTTGACGTCCTCAAATCCGTCCGCCTCCGAAAGCTTTTGCGTGCCCTGGTCCACGATGAGGATTTCCTGCACGTGCGAGAGGGCTTCCTCGCTCTCGGCAAGCAGCCGGAGGTTGTTGAGGCAAAAATCCGTCTTATTGAGGGTGGTGATCTGGAGGGTCACCGTCCCGGGCGTGGTCTCGACGGCTGGGCCCTGCCATTCGGCGTCAAGCATGACCAGCGGTTCCGATCCGGCCACAAGGTCGAACCAGTACCAGCCGCCGTCGCCGAACGGGGCAAGGGAGAGCTCGAAGAAGTTTTCTGCAATGCCCTCTACGCGGCGAGTATCAACGCGCTGCAGCGACCCCCGGGCGTTTGACTTGTAGACGATAACCGAGCCCGCGCCTTGGGTCCGGACATGCAGCCGGATTTTGTCCACGGTGGTCCAACGGCGCCAGTAGCTGGCAGGAAAGGCGTTGAAGTAGCTGCCGAAGGAGACACGTTCACCGGACCGGACAGAGGTCGAATGCCGTGAAAGGAAGTCCTCCACGTGCGCTTCTTTTGTGGGGCTGCTAATGGTCCGGGGCTTGGACGTCTTTGCGTCCTGGTCACCCACGGTCGGCAGTTGAATACCGGTTGCCGTTCCCATATCCATGTACAGCGGTACCGTGTCCATCTGGCTGACGCTGGGCAGGATGACCCGTTGGAGCGTCTCCCACTGGCCGGCCTGCTTTTGGACTGCCTCGGCGGTGGCCTTCTTCTGGCTTGCAGTTGTCACGCTCATGCGTCCACGCCTCCACTTTCCAGCTTTACGCCGCTTTGATAGTGCGGCCGGATCTTGTTGTCGAACATGCTCAGCGCGGCGCCAATAGCCATGTGCATGTCCAGGTACTTGTAGGTGCCGAGGCGCCCGCCGAACAGCACATCATTCTCTGCGGCGGCGAGGTCGCGGTACTTCAGCAAGCGCTCCCGGTCCGCGGAGGTGTTGACGGGGTAATAGGGCTCGTCGCCCTTCTCGGCGAAACGCGAGAATTCGCGCATGATGACCGTCTTCTCGGACTGGTAGTCACGCTCAGGGTGGAAATGGCGTGGTTCTATCACACGGGTGTAGGGGACGTCATCGTCGTTGTAGTTCACGACAGACGTGCCCTGGAAGTCACCGACGTCAAGAATTTCTTCCTCAAAGTCGATGGTGCGCCAGGAGAGGTCCCCTTCGGCGTAGTCGAAGTAGCGGTCCACGGGACCCGTGTAGACCACGGGGATGTTCCCAACAACCTTGTTCTTGCTGTATTCATGCGACTCGTCGAAGAAGTCAGTATTAAGCCGTACCTCGATGTTCGGGTGCTCGGCCATCTTTTCGATCCAGGCCGTGTAGCCGTTGGTGGGCAGACCTTCGTACTTGTCGTTGAAGTACCGGTTGTCGTAGTTGTAACGCACCGGGAGCCGCGAGATGATGCCGGCCGGCAGGTCCTTCGGATCCGTCTGCCACTGCTTCCCGGTGTAGTGCTTGATGAAGGCCTCGTACAGGGGGCGGCCAATCAGCTGGATGCCCTTGTCGTTAAGGTTCTGGGGATCAGTTCCTGCAAGCTCGCCCGCCTGCTCCTGGATCAGGTCCCTTGCCTGGCCCGGCGTGAGGTTGGCGCGGAAGAACTGGTTGATGGTTGCCAGGTTGATGGGCAGGGAGTAAACCTCGCCTTTATGCACGCCGTAAACCTTGTGCACGTAGTTGGTGAAGGTGGTGAACCTGTTAACGTATTCCCACACCCGTTCGTTGGATGTGTGGAAAAGGTGGGCGCCGTACCGGTGGATCTCAATACCGGTCTGCTCTTCCTTTTCGCTGTAGGCATTGCCGCCGATGTGGTGGCGGCGGTCGAGGACAACCACCTTCAAGCCGAGCTCAGTAGCGGCCTGTTCTGCGATTGTCAGGCCAAAAAAGCCGGACCCTACGATGACAAGGTCAGCGGTCACAAAATCTCCTGGTTTGAATGCGGGCAGCGCAATGGTGCGCATTGTCTGCTGCTCTAGCCTACCCGAGGCACCACAGCGCACGTCGAATCAGGGTGCGGGGGCCAACCGCCAAACAAACTTGCGACACTACGCCTCTGCCAGGGAGCCATCCCGCTCGAGGTACCGAACCCCGGTCTGGGGGCACACCCACTCGCCGCCCTCCTGCTGCAGCGGATGTCCGGCCTTCCCCACCCAGCCAACACGACGGGCGGGTACGCCCGCCACGAGGGCGAAATCCGGCACATCCTTGGTGACAACGGCACCCGCGGCGACCGTTGCCCACGCCCCGATAGTGAGCGGCGCAATGCACACGGCCCGGGCCCCGATAGCAGCGCCCTGGCGGATGGTGACACCGACCTTGTCCCAATCATCCTCGGTTTTCAGGGCGCCGTCGGGAGTCACTGCACGGGGAAAGACATCGTTGGTCAGCACCACCGCAGGGCCAATAAAAACACCCGCTTCCAGAACCGCCGGCTCGTACACCAGCGCATAGTTCTGGACCTTGCAGTTGTCGCCCAGCAGGACGCCCGGACCTATGTAAGCCCCGCGCCCGATCACACAGTTCTCCCCCACCTGCGCCGACTCCCGGACCTGTGCCAAATGCCACACTTTTGTCCCCGCCCCGATGACGGCATCCTCAGAAACATCAGCGCTGGCTGCGAATGTGCTCACAAGGGCTCCTTAAGGGCCGGGACCGCGTGTGCGATCGAAGTTTGTAGCGATCCTAACCGAGCGCGGACGGAGTTTGTCCACATACAGAAACTCGGCCGGGCGCCCATGCCCTTCTGCTGGCTAGCGTGGATTCAAAGGCCGTAAGGATCTGTACCCATGAAATTCCATTGCACCCTCGTCCGCAGTCCAGGGGCCGGGCTGCCGGACGAACCACTGGAACTCACCATCCAGGCTCCCGAAGGCACCCCCGGCGCCGACATTCAAAGGCACCTGATGCGCCAGTTCGCCGCCGGAGGCGTCTCAGTCAGCGGCAAGGACCTTAACTCGCTCAGGGTGGGTGATCCACCCTTGATTAACGGTGCAGTGCTGGTGGATACAGCTTCCGGGACCGGCACGCGTAAATTACGACGGCGGGCGCCCGCCGATGATGCCCGCCTCGCCCTTGCCGTGCACAGCGGTGTCGGCGCAGGCACTGTGGTGCCGTTACGCCGCGGCTCGTACTCGATTGGCCGGAGCGGCACGCGAATCGTCATCCCCGATCCGGAGCTCTCACGGGAACATGCCCGCCTCGATGTTACTGACACGGACATCATGATCATCGACCTGGACAGCGTCAACGGCATTCACGTCGACGGCGAGCGGGTCCGGAATGCGGTTGTCTCCACGAGCTCGGTCATCCGCTGCGGGAACACAACGATGTCGCTGGTCCTGATGGATCTGCCCGAACGGTCACTTTCCGACGCCGGAGAATCCACGCACGAGCCCATCACTGTCGCCGGCCGGACGGAGGCGGGCAACCGGGCCATGCTCATCCTGGCGGCGGTCCTTCCGTTGCTGATCGGCGTGGGTCTTGCCGTCGTAACGGGCATGTGGATGTTCCTCGCCTTCTCAGCGGCCTCGGCCGTGTCAGTCCTGGTGCCCCTCGCCGCAGGGCGGCGCCAGCGCCGCGACCTTGCCAAAGCTGTTGGAGCCGCCGTGGACGAAGACCGGGAACGACGACGGCGTGCGGGCCCATCACTCGCGCGCCTGGTGTTGGCCGCGCGCCAAAAGCAAGGCAGCCGGAAACCAGGCGGCCAGCCGGAGGTGGGCTTCGACGCCGACGGCGAAGGGTGCGGCGTTTGGCTCCGGCTCGGGGAAGCCGCGCAACCGGCGAACGTGAAAGTTGAGCCGGCATCCCTGTCCGTCAGTATTCCGTCCGCCGGCACCGTGCCCGTCACATTGGATCCCGGCATCCCCAGGACGACCTTCAGCGGTCCGGATGCCGTGGCGGACGGCCTGGTCCGTTCCTTGGTGATGCAGCTGGCCGGCTACCCCAGGGGCCGAAGCACCCGCATCCTCATCGTGGGCAAAGCGGCCCGTCTTCCTCTGGCTGCACGGTACCTGCCGGGGACAACTCTCACCACTTCCCACGGCAGGGCACGGGAGATTCTGCGCGAGGGCCTTGGGCCCGCACATCAACGCGGCGTCCTCATCTTGCTGGGAACCTCAAAGGTAGAGGACGACGACTCGACGTCGGCTACGGCGGCGGAGCATACCTGGCAGGTCCTTCAGTTCGCCCCTGCTTCCAGCCGAAATGCCAGCGCCTCCGGGGTGCACCTTGCCGAGCGGGCATCCATCTTTCGGAACACGACAAGTGAACTTGTTTTTGTCCCGGATCTGGCCCCCGCGGGAGTTTTTACCGATTTTTGCAGAAGGCTTGCCGGACCACCCGGCTTGCCGGACAAAGGACGCAGGACTGTCCCCGGTTCCTGCTCACTTCGGGACCTGCTGCCGCTCACACCGGCCAGTACTGCCGCCCGGTGGAATGCGAGCGCTGCTACTTCCGCGCTGGATGTTCCCCTGGGGGCCGGTGCAGCCGGACCGCAGACCCTGGACCTCAACGCGGACGGCCCCCATCTGCTGGTCGCGGGCACCACAGGGTCGGGCAAATCCGAGCTGCTCCGCACCCTCACCTTGGCACTGGCCCTCACCCACCCGCCGGACCGGGTGAACTTCCTCTTTGTTGACTTCAAGGGCGGCTCCGGGTTGGGCCCCTTGACCAAACTCGTCCACTGCGTCGGCCTGCTGACGGATCTGTCCACTTACGAACTCGAACGGACCCTTGCCTCCCTGAGGGCGGAGATCAGGCTGCGCGAGGAAGCACTGGCTGCCGCCCGTGTGCCGGATCTCTCCGCATATCGCTCCACCGGGGCATCCCGCAGCTTCCCGCTCCCCCATCTGGTCATCGTCATCGATGAGTTCCGTATGCTCGTTGATGAAGCACCTGAAGCACTCCGGGAACTGATGCGGATCGCGGCCATCGGCCGCTCGCTGGGGATTCACCTGGTCATGGCCACCCAGCGCCCGCAGGGCGCCGTCACGGCCGACATCCGGGCCAACGTAACCTCCAGCATTGCCCTCAGGGTGCAATCCGACATGGAGTCCTGCGACATCATCAACACCAAGGACGCAGCCGGCATCAGCGTGGGCACTCCGGGACGGGCCTTCCTGGCGCGGGGTACTGAAGCTCCGCAGGAGTTCCAAGCCGCGACGATCCAGCTTTCTCCTGCCGGGCCCGCGCAGGCGGAGAGCGTGACAGTACAACCCGCCGTCGACTGCCTTGCGCCTAACAGAACCAGAGGTATAGGCCGCGACAACGGAGGTCTCCAGCAGGACGGGCAGCAAACACCCGCCCAGGCTGCCCATCCCCTGGTGGCGATGGTGCAGGGTCTCTGGGACGCCCGGAAGGAACCGGGACCCCGCTTGCCGGTGGCCGCTCCCCTGCCTTCAAACCTGCCGGTCCACGAGAGCACTGGGCTAGCAATCCACCCAGGCACCAGGAATGAATGGCTGATGGAACTCGGGTTGATGGATCTGCCCGAACAGCAGGAGGTAGTGCCCTTGGAGTGGAAGCCTGCGGGGCACAGCCACCTGGCGCTCATCGGTGGTCCGTCGTCCGGCGCGCTGGACGCCCTTGAACTCGCTGTCACCCGGATGGTTCACCATCCAGTGGAAGCACACGGCTACCTGCTGGACGCTGGAGGCACTTTCCTTGGCCACGCATCCTCCGGACGAATCGGAGCGCACGTGAGCCCATATGAACTCAAACGGGCAGTCCGGCTGCTGGAGCGCCTGAAACAGGAGATGGCCCGCCGGCTGAGTAACGGTGGCCCGAACAGCAAGGTCCCGCTGGTACTCGCTGTGTCCGGGTGGGGATCGTGGATATCGGCGCTGCGGGCAGGACCCTTGGCCTGGGCCGAAGACCTCGTCCAGGACCTTGTCCGTGACGGCAGCCGGGCCGGCATTGTGGTGATGATTGAGGGTGACAGGGAACTTGTCAGTTCCCGGACGTTCGCTGCGCTGCCGAACCGGCTCTACTTCCCGGCCGGGTCCAACCCGGACAGCCGAATAGCCTGGCCCCGGATGCCGGCAACAGCATCTGTGAAGGGACGAGCCGTGGTGTTCGGCCCCGTCGCCGGCGGCGGACCCGCCGTTTGCCAGTTGTACACCCCGGACCCTCAAACCTCCTTCAAGACCGGACCCGCCTTAGCAAAGGCGCCCGCAGAGCGTCCCTTCCGCGTCGAACCACTTCCGGCGCTGGTGCCCGCACCCATGATCAGATCGGCCACCACGAGCACTGCGGCCGGTTCCCTCGAATCTCCACGGGAGCCCGGATCCACGGGAGCCAGCGGGTCGAACAAGGGCCAACACCTGCTGATTGGCGTTGGCGGGGATGAGCTCGAGCCGGCGGGCATCAGCCTGCAGGACGGGGGCGTACTCACCGTCCTGGGCGGGCCCGGCTCCGGGAAAACCAACTTCCTGCGGGCTTTGCCGCTGATGAATCCGGCAGGCGGCCCATGGCTCTGTTCCGGAGACGGCAGTGACACTGCCTACTACTGGCAGCGATCCCTGGCAACTGCAGCCGCGGGCGGGCTTGAACGGGGGACGGTGGCGCTCGTGGACGATGCCGATCTCATCCCCGCAGAGACCCTCGAGCACGTGGCGGAGTTGAACGCGCTGGGCTGCGCAGTGGTGCTGACAGCCAACTACAGCCCGCTGCTCCTGCAGCGCCTGCCGCTGGTGATGAAGTCCCGCGCGGCCGGCACGGGCGTGCTGCTGGCACCCCGTTCGCTGCAGGATGGCGACATCTTTGGCATCAGGTTCGAGGTGGAGGCCAACCCTCCACCTGGCAGAGGGGTACTGACCTCCCGCGGCGGGGCATCGAGCATCCAAGTGGGCTGGGCGGGCGCCGACGACCCATAAAGTACTGTCCCCGGCGCACCCGGCCCGTACCAACAGTGCGGAAAAAGCCGCTCAGAGGGCCGGCGTCGAACTGCCCGTTCGGGAGGCGAACCTGATGAGCTTGTTCTGGAACAACAGCACAATGGCGGTGACCGAGGGAACCAGCATCGCCAGCCCGGCCAGCGGAAGGCCGGCACTCATTGTGGGGAAGCCGATGGTCAGGACGAACAACTGGGCCACCAAGGCCGCGGCCCTGGTCCACCGGTAGCCCCGGTAGAGGAAAACCGAAACCGCGTACAGCCACGCCGAGAATGCCAGCAGCAGCCCCAGGGTGAACACGGCACCCCAGAAAGAAAGCACGGGGCTGCCGGACGCCAGCTCATAGCCGTACCATGCGGCGGCGGCGAGCAGGGCCGTTGCCTCGGCGGCGACAATCAGCGCCACGATGAGTATGGAACGCGGACGGGGCGGACGGGCGGGTTGCTCCGGCCCTGGCCCTTGTGACGGAGTCTGCGGGTCTGCGGGGTTTTCCGGAGGTCTTGACACACTGGCACCCTACCGGACATAGTCGGACAGTGGTGAGGCCCAGTACCACCACTGTGATGCATCGCTCAGCGTTCCGGGGATTTCGAGCCTTATTACCCCTTGTTTACACAGCGTTAACATGACAGGCTTGACTCAGATGACCAACGGGGCCCTGCCGGGCCCCTTTCCTTTGTAGCTACTAGTGAATAATTTCACAAAGGGCACTTCCCAGAAATGGAGCAACTGATCAGCATGGATTGGCGTAACCGCGCAGCGTGCCTCGAAAAGGACCCGGAACTGTTTTTCCCCGTTGGAAACACGGGCCCGGCACTCCTGCAGATCGAGGAAGCCAAAAGCGTCTGCCGTCGGTGTCCGGTAGTGGACACATGCCTGCAGTGGGCTCTCGAGTCGGGCCAGGATGCCGGCGTATGGGGCGGCATGAGCGAAGACGAGCGCCGCGCCCTGAAACGACGGGCAGCCCGCGCCCGCCGGGCCTCCTGATCCACGGAGGCCACGCACTGCTGGCTGAATCGAGTTAAAACAAAGGCCTGCGCACCGCAGGTGCG
>NZ_CAQI01000037.1 GCF_001046895.1 Pseudarthrobacter siccitolerans | reverse complement strand
GTTTGTCGCCGGTTACTTGGCCGGAAGGACCAGCCGGATCTGGACCGCAGTGCCGCCACCTTCACGTGGAAGCCACTGGATGCTCCCGCCAAGTTCACTGGTGACCAGCGTGCGTACGATCTGCAGGCCAAGACCCTCTACGTGGGGTGTGTCAGGAAGGCCCACCCCGTCGTCGGCAATCGTCACAGTGAGCTCCTCGCCGTCGTCCCCTTCGGAGCGGTCGGCAAGAAGCCAGACTGTTCCCGCCCGCCCTTCCAGGCCATGCTCCACAGCATTGGTGACGAGTTCATTGATCACCAGCGCCAGTGGAGTGGCAAAATCACTCGGCAATTCTCCGAACAGGCCTGAACGCTCGGTCCGGACCTGTTGCGATGGCGAAGCCACTTCAGCGGAAAGCCGGAACTGCCGCCCGATCAGTTCGTCAAAGTCCACGCTCTGTGTGAGGCCCTGGGACAGGGTCTCATGAACCAGCGCAATGGTTGCCACCCGGCGCATCGCCTGCTCGAGCCCCTGTTTCGCTTCATCGCTGACCATTCGGCGGGATTGCATCCGCAGCAGTGCGGCAACGGTCTGCAGGTTGTTTTTGACGCGGTGGTGGATCTCGCGGATGGTGGCATCTTTGGTCACGAGTTCCATCTCGCGCCGCCGGAGTTCGGACACGTCGCGGCAGAGGACCAGCGCGCCGAAGCGCTGCTGCTCATCACGCAGTGGAATTGCCCGCAGTGACAGGCTCACGCCGCGGGACTCGATCTCACTGCGCCACGGCATCCGGCCGGTTACTACCAGGGGCAAGGTTTCGTCCACCATCCGGCGGTCCTTCAGCAGGTTTGCCGTGACCTCGGCCAGCGAGCGTCCCTCCAGCGATTCCCCGTCACCCAGGCGCCGGAAAGCGGAGACCCCGTTGGGGCTTGCGTACTGCACCACACCCTCGGCGTCCAGCCTGATGAGCCCGTCCCCCACACGGGGCGCGCCGCGGCGGGAACCTGTGGGTGACGCGAAGTCCGGCCACAGCCCCAAGGTGCCCATCCGCAGCAGATCGTAGGCGCACTGCCGGTACGTCAGTTCCAGCCGTGAAGGCATGCGCGAACTCGACAGGTCCATGTGCGTGGTGACCACGGCCAGGGTGCGCCCGTTCCGGACCATGGGCACAGCCTCAACGCGGAGCGCCATCTCGCTGCTCCAGTTGGTTTCACTGGAGCGTTCGATGGAACGGCTGTTCCAGGCCTTGTCCACCAGCGGCTGGAGGTCCGAGCGGATGGGTTCGCCCACGAAGTCGCCGTGGAACACCGTATGGGTGGTGGATGGCCGGACGTGCGCCAGCGCCACATACCCGTGGTCGGGGTGGGGGAACCACAGCGCCAGGTCCGCGAACGCCAGGTCCGCGACCATCTGCCAGTCCCCCACCAGGAGGTGCAGCCATTCGGCATCGCCCGGCCCGAAATCAGCGTGTTCCCTGATAGGGTCCGTAAAGATTGCCACTGCACCTCCATTTGCGACGCAGCATAGGCTAGCGTCGGACGATTGACCTCAAGAGCCTCAATGCTACCGATAGTGAAGCCATATCGTCGGCCTCGAGGGCATTGACCTCATCGAACATGCTCTTCGCCCGGCCGAGCTGCTCCGCGTTCTGCGCTTCCCAGTCCTTGAGCCGCGCTTCCGGTGAGTCGCCGGCCGCGGTGGCGTCCAGCACCGCCGTCGTCATGTCCGAGACTGTGGAGTACAGGTCATCGCGCAAGGCCGCCCTGGCCAGGGCCTGCCACCGGTCCTGCCGCGGCAGGCTGCTGATCCGTTCCAGGAGCGAATCCGCATGGAACCGGTTGAATACGGTGTAGTAGACCGCTGCAATCTCCTCCACCGGATTCTTGCGCGCCCGCGCAATCTTCGCGATGTCCAGCAGGACAAAGCTCTCGAAGAGCTCCGCCCACCGCAGGGCCAGCCCTTCGGGAAGCTCCCACTCGCGCGCCGTCTCAAGCCAGCCGGCTACCCTGTCCCGGTCGTCGCCGCGCAGGTAGTCCAGCAGGCGGGCCCGCATCGGGTCGACGAGGGGCTTGAATTCCTCCACAACGTCGGCAATGGGCCGGGTAACGCCGCCCTGTCCCAGCAGCCACCGGACTGCGCGGTCGAGCAGCCGCCGGATGTCCAGGTGGACGGTGCTCCACTGTTCGGTGGGGAACGACGCCGGCAGGCTGTTCAGTTCCTCAACCATCGCGTCCAGCTCGTAAACCTCGCGCAGGGCGACGAAGGCTTTCGCCACGGCAACTTCCGAAGCCGAAGTCTCTTCCATGGTCCGGAAGGCGAAGGTGATACCGCCAAGGTTGATCATGTCGTTCGCCACTACCGTGGCGATGATTTCGCGGCGCAGCGGATGCGTGTCCAGCTCCGCGTCGAAGCGATCGCGCAGCTGCTCCGGGAAGTAGGCGCGCAGCGTCTTCCTAAACCACGGGTCGTCGGCGAGGTCGCTGTCGCGCAGCGCGGAGGCCAGTTCAATCTTGGCGTAGGCGGCAAGCACCGACAGCTCCGGCGAGGTCAGGCCCTGGCCCTGCTGCAGCCGTTCCTGCAGCTCGGCCGTGGTGGGCAGCGCCTCAAGCTCCCGGTTCAGGTCGGCCTTCTTCTCCAGCCAGTCCATCAGGCGTTCGTAGCTCGGGCTCCACTCGGCCACGCGGGTACGGTCGTTCAGCAGCAGGATGTTCTGGTCGATGTTGTCCTCAAGGACGAGCCGGCCCACCTCGTCGGTCATCGAGGCAAGGAACCCGGCGCGCTCTTCGGCGGACAGCTTCCCGGCAGCCACCATCCGGTCCACGAAGATCTTGATGTTGACCTCGTGGTCCGAGCAGTCCACGCCGGCAGAGTTATCGATGGCATCCGTGTTAAGGATGACCCCCTGCAGCGCAGCCTCAATACGGCCACGCTGCGTCATGCCAAGGTTTCCGCCTTCGCCGACTACCTTGACGCGCAGGTCCTTGCCGTCCACGCGGATCGCATCGTTGGCCTTGTCCCCTACCGAGGCATTGGTTTCAGTGCTCGCCTTGATGTAGGTTCCGATGCCGCCGTTGTACAGCAGGTCCGCAGGCGCCAGCAGGATGGCGCGGAGGAGTTCGGGGGGGCTGAGTTCGGTGGTGTCCGCAGGCAGTCCCAGGGCAGCCCGGACCTGGGCCGACACCGGAATCGACTTCGCCTGGCGCGGGAACACGCCGCCGCCTTCGCTGATGAGGGACTTGTTGTAGTCGTCCCACGAAGACCTGGGCAGTTCGAACAACCGCTGCCGCTCCACAAACGAGGTCTCCTCGTCCGGGTTGGGGTCGAGGAAGATGTGGCGGTGGTCAAAGGCCGCAACCAGCCGGATATGGCGGGAAAGGAGCATGCCGTTGCCGAACACATCGCCGGACATGTCCCCCACACCCACCACGCTGAACGGCTGCGTCTGCGTGTCCAGGTCAAGCTCGCTGAAGTGGCGCTTTACAGATTCCCAGGCGCCCCGGGCGGTGATGCCCATGGCCTTGTGGTCGTATCCCACCGATCCGCCGGATGCAAAGGCATCCCCGAGCCAGAAACCGTATTCGGCGGCCAGCCCGTTGGCGATGTCTGAGAAGGTTGCGGTTCCCTTGTCGGCCGCCACCACGAGGTAGGAATCGTCGTCGTCGTGCCGGACAACGTCCGACGGCGGGACGAGCCGCTCGCGGCCGCCTTCCGTCAGGAGGTTGTCGGTGAGGTCGAGCAGGCCGCGGATGAACGTCTTGTAGCTTTCGATGCCTTCGGCCATCCACGCGGCGCGGTCCACTGAGGGATCCGGGAGCTGTTTGGCGAAGAAACCACCCTTGGCACCGGTGGGCACGATGACCGCGTTCTTCACCGTCTGGGCCTTCACCAGGCCCAGGACTTCGGTGCGGAAATCTTCACGCCGGTCGGACCAGCGCAGGCCGCCGCGGGCCACCTTGCCGAACCGGAGATGGACGCCCTCGACGCGGGGGGCGTAGACCCAGATTTCGAACATGGGGCGCGGGAAGGGCAGCCCCTTGATCTGCGCCGGATCCAGCTTGAAGCTTAGGTGCGGCTTGTACTGGTAGAAGTTGGTCCGGAGTGTGGATTCGATCAGGTTGAGGAAGGTCCGCAGGACGCGGTCCGCATCCAGGGTGGCAACTTTTTCGATGGCCTCGGCCAGTTCTGAACGCACCGATGCCTGGGCCTCAACCCGCTGGTCTTCGCTCAGCGACGGATCGAACCGGGCGGCGAACAGAGCGCTGAGGCCCCTGGTCACGTCCGGATTCGCGAGCAGCGTGTCCGCCATAAAACCGAAGGAATTGGCGTTGCCCATCTGGCGCATGTACCGGGCGTAGGCGCGCAGCACCGTGATCTGGCGCCACTGCAGTCCCTCCCGGAGGGCCAGCCTGTCAAAAGCGTCGGACTCGGCAGCGCCGGTCACGGCGGCACCGAACGAATCGGCCAACAGCTCGTTGGTGGCCAGCGGATCAACCCCTGCCGGGTACTTCAGGCCGAGGTCATACAGGAAGAAGTCGCGGCGGTCCGCCGTCTCGATCTCGAACGGGCGCTCGTCGAGCACCTCCAGGCCAAGGTTGTGGAAGAAGGGCAGGATCTGGCTCAGGCTCTTTGGCTCCAGCATGTAGAGCTTGACCCGGGCGTCCTCCTCCAGCGTCGCCCCCGCACCTTCGGGCAGGTAAACGTGGACGCCCGGGCGTTCCTGCTTCGCTCCTGCCGTCCGTTCCGCGGCTGCACCATATTTTTCGAAGCGGGCGATGTCCTCAAGGGCGTCCTCAACTTCATAGTCCACCCGGTAACTTGCCGGAAAGGCTTCGGACCAGATGGCTGCAAGCTCCTTGGCCTCAGCGACGTCCCGGCCTTCGCGCAAAACTTCGGCGATGCCCTCACTCCAGGAGCGGGCGGCCAACACGAGCCGCTTTTCCAGTTCCTCTGTGTTCACATGGCTGACGTCGGCACCTTTGGGCAGGCGGATGCGGAAGAAGAGCCTGGCGAGTGCAGATTCCGTCATCCGCGCCTCGTAGTCGATGGACACGGCCTGGAAGGTTTCGCGCAGTTCCTGCTCGATGCGGAGCCGGACGTTCGTGGTGTATCTGTCCCTGGGAAGGTAGACCACCGCGGACATAAAGCGTCCGTAAATATCGGGCCGCAGGAAAAGCCGGGTGCGCCGGCGCTCCTGCAGTTTCTGGATTCCCAGGGCTGTGGCGGCGAGGTCCGGGACCTCGATCTGGAAGAGTTCGTCCCTGGGGTAGGTCTCCAGGATGCCCAGGAGGTCCTTGCCCGAGTGCGAGTCCGGCGGGAAGCCGGCGCTGTTCAGGACGGCGTCGACCTTTTCCCGGACGATCGGGATGCTGCGGACGGAGCCGGTGTAGGCGCTGGTGGCGAAAAGGCCGATAAAGCGCTGCTCACCGTTGACGTTGCCTGCCGCGTCGAAACTCTTGATGCCGATGTAGTCGAGGTATGCGGAGCGGTGGACCGTGGAGCGCGAGTTGGCTTTCGTGATGACAAGGGCACGCTTTTCGCGGGCTTTCTTCCTGCCGGTGTCCGTCAGGTGCTGGATATGCGGTGAATCCGCGGCTGCGCGCAGCAGTCCCAGGCCGCTGTCTTCGCGCAGTTCCAGGACGTCTTCCCCGTCCACGTTGAGCAGGTCGTATTCGCGGTAGCCCAGGAAAGTGAAGTTGCCGTCGTCCAGCCAGTGCAGCAGGTCCTTCGCCTGGCGCAGCTCGGCAATCTGCGCAGGGTTGGCCACCTTGTCCAAATTCTCGGCGATTTCGAGCGCTTTCTGGCGCATCTTGGGCCAGTCTTCAACCGCCGCCCGGACGTCATTGAGAACCCGGCGCAGGCCTTCCAGGAGCGAGGCCTTCACTTCATCGGAGACGCGGTTGATCTCAACGGCGATCCACGACTCCATGTACGAGGCGTTTTCACCCTGGGCGATGAGGTGGGACAGGTTGGGCATGGCAGCGGTGTCACCGCTGGAGATGCCGATATGGGAGGGAACCTTATTAACCTTCACCAGCGCGCCGGTTTCCCTGTTGCGGGCGGCTACAAACAAGGGGTGGACCACCAGCCTGATGGCCGCGTGCTGGCGGACCAGCTCTGCGTTGACGGAATCGACAAGGAAGGGCATGTCGTCTGTGATAACGAAGACCACGCTGCTGTCTTCCTCATCTTCGATGGAGATGTTCGCCTGGCCGGGTTTCCGGACGGAAGCGGCGCTGCGGTGCCTTTCCGCCCGGGTGGTCAGTACGTCCCCGGTGTAACTCCGGGCGTCCTCTTCGGCCAGGTGCTCATAGTAGTCCCCGAGAAAGCCTTCACGGCCTTCAATGGAAAGGGGCTGATCCTCCACGCTGGATCCAGACGACATCGACAAACGCCTCCATCACAAGTCTTCGCTGCATCGTTGCAGCTCTTACGGCGAGCCTAGTCTTTTAGTTTCCGCCTTGCTGTGGAAGAAAATACAGAGGTTTTAGATTATTGCTGGGCAGGTGCACAAACAAGGGCGGCGATGGCGCGGCGAAGCGGAGAATCCGGGGCAGCCTCGAGCAGCAGGGAGCCTCCGAGCAGCGCCGCGTCCGCCGCCGCTGCGTCGTCCGGCAGGAAGGCTTTGACTTCCGACGCCGGGCCGTACCGTGCCCAGGCATCCTGCAGTTGACGCTCCGGGCCCCGGCCCACCGAGGACGAGCGGACTTTGTTCATGACCACGACGGGCGCGGCCTGCGGCACTGCGGCTTCAAGCTCGGCGAGGCCGCGGACAAGGCGGGGCACGCCCACGGGATCGGCGGCTCCCACGGCGTAGACAGTGTCCGCCAGCTCCAGCGAACGAAGGGTGGCTGCATTGCGCCGCGGAGCCATCGTGTCAAAACTCAGTTCCTCGTCAGCCTCCAGGCAGAAACCGGTGTCCACCACAACAACTTCGGCAATCTGGCGGGCACGTTCAAGCACCAAGGCAAGGGCCGGTGCCCGCAGTTCGGTCCAGCGATCCGCGCGCGTGATACCGGTGAGTACACGGAAGGAGCCGAGTTTTGTGGCAACCGGAGTGGCCACCCTCTTCAAGGCGGCAGCGTCCAGCAGGCCCTGGTCCGCAAGCCTGCAAGCCTGGGCGAGGCCGGCGGATTCATCCATCAGGCCCAGCACCGCAGCAATGCTCGCCCCATAACTGTCCGCATCAACAAGGAGGACGCTTTTGCCTTCTGCGGCCAGTTCCCCGGCAATATTCGCCGCAACGGTGGTCCGGCCCGGTGATCCTGCCGGTCCCCAGACCGCGATGATCCGCCCGGGACCGGGTTCGTCAGGACTGCTGGCAGATTCCACTTCAATGGGGGTGAGGGCCGCCCCGGGATCGGCCGCGGAACTCCGGTGGGCTCCGCGGGGTCCGTCCCCGGTGAGCAATGCCACCGCCTCGGCAATCCTGTCCGACAGCACCGCCGATTCAACCCCGGTCAGGGCTGAGGCCACCCCTATCCCCCTCAGCCTGGCGGCTTCCTCGGCAGAGTCGGTCAGTGCGATGACGGCTACACCCACTGCGCCCAGGCGGTCAACAAGGGACGCGGTCAGATCCTCGGAGCCGTCCGCCACTACCGCAGCCCGCGCGAGGCCGCTCTGGCATGCGGCCAGCAGCTCGGTAAGCTCCGTACATCTCCGCACTACCGTCACGGGTCCATGCAGGCGTTCGAGCCCGCCGACCAGGTCCTCGCGGCTCTGGCCAACGGTGACGACGGGAATGCTCATCGAGTGCCGCCCCCCGGATTCCAGACCACGGAGATCTTCGCTTCATTGGCCTGCGCACCAAGCAGGGCAGGCATCTGCGCGTCCTCGACGAGCACCATGAGCACGGTGGTGCGGGATGATCCCAGCGCAGTTGTACCCTCGGTGACCTCGGCGATCTCAGCGCCGGGAAGCAGAAGTTTCGGTTCGCTGAATCCATTACGCGCGTCAGGCTGGGCCACCCAGACATCAACCCTGGCGCCCGGGACCGCCTGGGCGGGCAGTGTTTCCTCAATGGCCAGGGCAACAGGCTTGCGGTCAAGCTCATCAACCGCGCCCAGGCTGGCCTTGGGCACCAGCTGGCCCTTGCCGATTCTTTGTACTGCCACAACGCCTTCCGGCAGCCCCGACTCGGCCGTGATGTACTGCGACTCCACCTCATTCAGCCTGACCTTGGCCCGCACTACATTCTCAGGCGTGAGCTTTTCACCCACGGAGATGCCGTCCCGGGCAGCATAGACCTCTGTGGTCCGGTCCGCACTCCCCACCAGGAAAACGACGCCGGCCACGGATGCCAGCACCAGGAGGACACCTACCAACAGACGGGGATCCTTCCAGGAAGGTCTTTTCAACCTGGCCGCTGTGGCAGATGACTCAGGAACCATTACTTTTTCTCCCCCCGATGTGCAGCGGGACTGCACAATGTACCCCGACTCCCCATTGTTGCGGCAGGCGCCCGGGAACAAAAGCCATAAATCCAAACAAGGTCAAATTGTGGATAACGCCAGCAAAGAACACCCAACAGTGGCAAAATGAGGGCATGCCCAGGTTTCTCACGCTCGCAGATGTCGCGGAACAGCTTCAGATCAATTCCCCGGCTGCTTACGCCCTCGTGCGCAGCGGTGAGCTCAAGGCCATCCAGGTGGGCGGCCGGGGCCAGTGGCGCGTCGAGGAAAAGATGCTTGAGCAATACATCGAGGAACGCTACGCCGAGGCCAGCCGGATGATCCAGGAGTCCAAGTCCAAGTCGGTCTGACTCCTGTCCACGAGCCTAGGCCGCTACTCCCACGCCAGCTCACTCGACTGAACGGAGTGAGCTGATGGCCCCCAAGGCAGTAAAGGGAATAGTGGCAACCTGGCTGACCTGATGGTTGCGCCGCGCCTCCCCGCGAGGAAGGACTGCAAGGTCAAGATGATCCTTTCCAACACGATCGATTACCCCTCCCAGCCGCACCGACCCCGAAGCACTCCCCACAAGGACTGAGAGCTCCGCCCGGTCCCGTGCCATGCTGCGCAGGGCATGGGACAGCCCCAGCCTGCTCCGGACCGCCGACGTCTCCATGACTGAGAGCCTGCCCAACCCCACGTACCGTGCCGCCGCTGCATACGGCACCAGAACCTGGTGCTGTTCTTCGTTCAGAACCAGTGCATCTGCGCCGGCGTACATCAGCGTGCCTGAAAATGATTCCCCTGACGACAGGAAGACGGTAAGCCGGCAGCCCAACACTGCACGCAATCGGTCAGCGAGTTCCAGGCCAACCATTTCCGCCCTGGCCCGTTCGTTGATTTCGGCGTCAAGAGCCAGCCGGTCCGCTTCGGTGAATTGGCTTTCCAGGTCGTTAAAGAGTGCATCCCAGCGCATTCGGCCAGCGTAGGGTCCTACTGCCCATCGGTCAACGGCCGAAATCTTTTTCTCTCCAACGTATGGACAAAGGACGAATAGTGAGGGCAAACTGAAGCCACTTGCATCAAAGACCATCAAAGTACATCAAACAGGAGCTCCAATGGCGAAAGAAGTTGGACCGCAACCGTGGACCGACGCCATTTGCGCGGCAGTAATACTGCTGTTGGGTGTGCTGCTGTACGTAGTTGGTGCCGGGCTGCTTGAACAATGGCAGCAGTCCTCGCTCCACCGCCAGGGACCGGACGTGGAGGACCTGCTCTCAGCGGCGGCAGCAATCAGCGGGGCCCTCCTGGTGGGCTGGTGGGTTGTGTCCCTGCTCCTGGCCACAGCAACCACAGCGCTGGACCGGATGGGAAACCTTCGGGCCGCAGCAGTAACGCGGAGACTGTCGCCGGCCTTTATGCGGCGGCTGGTGCTTGCTGCCCTGTCTGTCCAGCTCGTGGCTGGCCCTGCCGCCCACGCGGATACGACAGTTCCGGGTCCGCAGTGGGCTCCCACCCAAGACCAGGTTTCCTCCGCTCCGGCGGACCCCGGAAACGCCGCCGGCTCATCGGCTTTTACCACCCCCGGTGACGGAGCCGACCGGGTGATGGCCCATCCGCCGATTGAAGAAGTTGTGAAGGACAACACGCCTCCTCCCTCCAGGCTTGAGCCGGGCTGGCAGCCAGCCGCCCCGACGATGAGCCCAGGACTGTTGACGGCTCCCGGAGTGCGCAGCATCGGGGACGCAGGAACGGAAGCCAGGGCCGTCACGGTCCTTGCCGGAGACACGTTGTGGGACATCGCCGCGTTTGCCTTGGGGCCGGAAGCGACGGATGTCGACGTCGCCTTGGCGTGGCCCCGGTGGTACGAGGCCAACCGGTCCGTCATCGGCCAGAATCCGGATGTGCTGCTTCCGGGACAAATCCTTCAGCCGCCCTCCGCGGCATAACTACGGGCCGGGCTTCCAAGTATCCCGGCCGCTCATTAAGGGGAATGCTATGACTGCAGTTACACCGATCAGGGCTGGCCAGCGACCTGGAGAGGCAGGAAGCCCTGCCCGGCAGGTCCTACCGGCTCCCGCCTCCGGATCCGCGCCAACCCATGCCGGAAATCCTGCGGGATTGCGGCCCGTTGATGAACTTTCCGAGGTCCGCGCGGTCACCAGGAGCACGGTGCAGGCGGCCATGGAGGTGCTCGCCGGAATCCGGCCAGTCCACCAGCTGGCACGCCGGCTGGACCCGCGGTGCCTGTCAGCTCTGCAGCACCGTGCCTGTCTCATCAGGCGCGAAGTGGCCCGGACGAACAATCCGGCACTGGCACGGCTGCACAGGAATTCAACGGTTCGCTCGGTGCGCGTTTGCGAAGTGGCTGCGGGAATTTTCGAGGCCAGTGCCGTGGTGGTTGACGACGTCCGTGCCCGGGCTGTTGCGCTTCGGCTGGAACGGGGCAAGCAGGTGTGGCGGGTCACTGAGCTTGTCATTGGCTGAGGACCCACGTCATTGGCCGAGGGCCGCGGCCCTCAGCAGCACCGAACTGCAGTGGAACTGGAGCAGGGCCGGGATATGCATCCCGGCCCTGCTCCAGTTGTGAACTTTCCGCCCGCTATCCGGCGGGCGGTTACCGCTTCTTCTTCTTCGCGGGGCGCTTGGCAGCATCCTGGGCTGCTGCCTTGGCCGGGTTTCCAGAACGGCCGGACTGCCGCGTCTCCACCCGGGTCTGCGTGCCGCCGCTTTCGCTGGGCGCCGTGTACTGCAGCTGCGCCGGCTGCGCCGGGGCTTCCAGCCCGGCGGCCCGCACCTGGGGCTCGACGTGCTCGGTGTGCCCGCCCTCGGCGTCGGCAACCACCACGTCCTGGGCGGGAGTGACTTCCACTTCCAGATTGAACAGGAAGCCCACACTTTCCTCACGGATGGCTTCCATCATGCTCTGGAACAAAGCGAAGCCCTCACGCTGGTACTCAACGAGCGGGTCGCGCTGGGCCATGGCACGGAGTCCGATGCCCTCCTTGAGATAGTCCATCTCGTAAAGGTGTTCCTGCCACTTACGTCCGATGACTGAAAGGACAACCCGGCGCTCCAGCTCGCGCATGCTTTCCGAGCCAATGGTCTCTTCCCGGGCCTGGTAGACCAGACGCGCATCGGACAGCAGCTCTTCCTTCAGCATCTCGACAGTAAGCCTGGACTTTCCGCCGGCTTCCTCGATGATCTCCTCCGGGGTGACACTGACCGGGTAGAGCGTTTTGAGGTTGGTCCACAGCTGGTGGAAGTCCCAGTCGTCCCCGTTGCCTTCGGCGGTCGCAGCGTCGATAAGAGCCGTGATGGTGTCCTCCACGAAGTACTGCACCTTCTCGTGCAGGTCGTCGCCTTCGAGGATGCGGCGGCGGTCGCCGTAAATGGCCTCGCGCTGGCGGTTGAGGACGTCGTCGTACTTCAGGACGTTCTTGCGCTGTTCGGCGTTGCGGCCCTCCACCTGGCCCTGCGCGGACGCAATGGCGCGGGAGACCAGCTTGGATTCCAGTGCGACGTCGTCGGGTACTGAGCTGTTCATCAGGCGTTCGGCCGCGCCGGAATTGAAGAGGCGCATCAGGTCATCGGTCAGTGAGAGGTAGAACCGGGACTCGCCCGGGTCCCCCTGGCGGCCGGAACGGCCGCGGAGCTGGTTGTCGATGCGGCGTGACTCGTGCCGCTCAGTGCCCAGCACGTAGAGGCCGCCGAGGTTCAGCACTTCCTCGTGTTCGTCCTTGACAGACTGCTTTGCAGCTTCCAGGGCGTCGGGCCAGGCGGACTCGTATTCAGCTGAGTTCTCTTCCGGGTCAAGCCCGCGCTTCGCCAATTCGGCCACGGCAGTGAATTCGGCGTTGCCGCCGAGCATGATGTCGGTACCGCGGCCGGCCATGTTGGTTGCCACGGTGACGGCACCCTTGCGGCCGGCCTGGGCCACGATGGCAGCTTCACGTGCGTGGTTCTTTGCGTTCAGGACCTCGTGGCGGATGCCTTCCTTGGCCAGGAGCCGCGACAGGTATTCGCTCTTCTCGACGCTGGTGGTGCCCACAAGCACCGGCTGGCCTTTTTCGTGGCGCTCGGCGATGTCCTTGACGACGGCGTCGAATTTGACGGTTTCGTTCTTGAAAACGAGGTCCGGCTGGTCGATCCGCTGCATGTCCCGGTTGGTGGGAATGGGCACCACTCCGAGCTTGTAGGTACTCATGAATTCCGCGGCCTCGGTCTCGGCGGTACCGGTCATGCCCGAGAGTTTGTGGTACATGCGGAAGTAGTTCTGCAGCGTCACCGTGGCCAAAGTCTGGTTCTCGGCTTTGATCTCAACGCCTTCTTTGGCCTCAATGGCCTGGTGCATGCCCTCGTTGTACCGGCGGCCGGCGAGGATACGCCCGGTGTGCTCGTCAACGATCAGGACCTCGCCGTCGAGGATGACGTAGTCCTTGTCCCGCTTGAACAGTTCCTTGGCCTTGATGGCGTTGTTGAGGAAACCGATCAGGGGTGTATTGGCGGATTCGTACAGGTTTTGGATTCCGAGGTAGTCCTCGACCTTTTCGATGCCGCTTTCCAGGACGCCGACGGTGCGCTTCTTTTCATCGACTTCGTAGTCCTTCTCCGGCTGGAGCCGGAGAACAACCTTGGCAAATTCGCTGTACCAGCGGTTGGTGTCGCCCTGGGCGGGACCGGAAATAATGAGCGGCGTACGCGCCTCGTCGATGAGGATGGAGTCCACTTCGTCAACGATGGCGAAGTGATGTCCGCGCTGGACCAGCTCGGCCTTGTCCCAGGCCATATTGTCGCGGAGGTAGTCGAAGCCGAATTCATTGTTGGTGCCGTACGTGATGTCGGCGGCGTACATCTGGCGCCGGACGGAGGGATCCTGGTTCGAAAGGATGCAGCCGCTGGTCAGGCCAAGGAAACGGTACACGCGGCCCATGAGGTCTGACTGGTATTCAGCCAGGTAGTCGTTCACCGTAACGACGTGGACACCCTTGCCGCTGAGCGCATTGAGGTAGGCAGGAGCCGTTGCCACCAGGGTCTTGCCTTCACCGGTCTTCATTTCTGCGATGTTGCCCAGGTGCAATGCGGCGCCGCCCATCAGCTGGACGTCGAAGTGGCGCATTCCCAGCGTGCGTGAGGACGCTTCCCGGACCGCGGCAAAGGCCTCCGGAAGCAGGTCGTCAAGCTTTTCGCCGTCCTGGTGGCGTTCGCGCAACCTGTCAGTTTCCTCGCGGAGTTCGGCATCCGTGAAGGTCTTGAACGAGTCTTCCAGGGCATTGATGGAATCGGCATAGTTCCGCAGTTGCCGGAGTGTTTTTTTGTCACCCGTGCGGAGAAGTTTTTCGATAAGTGATGCCACGTGAAGATGCTCCCAGTCTTTGCCGCCGAATTCTGGCGTTTTTAGTCTACGGGAGAGACACCGGACCGCTACTTGTTTTCCCTCAGAGCGGAGAGCGGCCTATCCCGCTGCCACCGCATGGGCGAGTTCCCCGGCGAGATCGCCCCGCGGGCAGACCTCCACACCGGGCAGTCCCAGCCAGTCCCCCATCAACCTGAGCTCCGCGGCGAGTTCGACGGCGGTATCCGGCGGGGCACCAGGTTCGGCAAAGGCGGACCGGGCCAGCAGTTTCCCGGCTGCGCGGTCAGCTTTGAGGTCCACCCGCGCCACGATCCTGTCGCGCAGGAGGAAGGGCAGGACGTAGTACCCGTACCTCCTTTTGTGTTCGGGCGTGTAGATCTCGATCCGGTAGTGGAAGCCGAACAGTTCCTCCAGCCGGCGCCGCTCAAAAACCAGGGAATCGAACGGGCTCAGCAGGGCGCGGCCGGCCGCACTCCGCGGCAGCCTGGCCTCGGCATGAAGGAACACCTCACGGTTCCAGCCCGCCACGGTCACCGGCTCCAGCCTGCCGGACTCCACCAGATGCTCGACTGATGCCGCGGCCGCCTTGACGGGGGTTCGGAAGTAATCGGCGAAACACCGCACGGTGCCGATGCCGTGGGCCCGCGCGGCGGCGTCGATAAGCCTGTGCAGGGCACGAACCGGATCATCCTCCCCCGGTTCAGCAACCGAAAGATCCGGCAGCACCTTCGAGGTGAGCGTATACCGCCGCTCAAATTGCTCGGTCCTGGAGGCCGCCGACACAAGGCCTTCCTCGAAAAGGTGCTCGAGGACCCGCTTGACCGCGCTCCAGTTCCAGCCCCAGTTGTTGTTCTGCTTTTCCTCGACATGGCCGATCCTGTCCGCGATCTGCGCCGCAGTCAGGGGCCGTGCCGTGGCGAGTGTTTGCAGGATCCTGGCGGAGATGGCGGCGCGCACGGCCGGATCCATGCTGTGGGCACCTACCCAGGTGCGTTTCTGCCACAAGCGGAGATCGGCGAAGTGCTCGGGCCGGATGTAGCTGGCTTCGTGGGCCCAGTACTCCACCATGCGCCGGGGATGGGTGGCCGACATCCGCTGGAGGATGGTGCGGTCGTAGTTCCCGAGCCGGGAGAAGAAAGGAAGGAAGTGGCTCCTGGCGAGGACATTGACGGAATCGATCTGGACAAGCTGGAGCCGGGCAAAGGTCCGGCCCACCGTCCGTGATGTCACGGGGCCGGTGGGCCGTCCTTTGTCGAGTCCCTGTGCTGCCAATGCGATCCGCCGGGCCTGGTCCAGGCTCAGCGTCGGCACATCAGTCCTCTCTGTGGATGGTGGTTACCACCCTAGGCGTTGGCTGCTGCGTCGTCGGAACGGTACGCGAGGATCTTTTCTTCAACCACGGTGTCGCCCGGTTCGCATTCGTGGTCCAGGGTGATTACCCCGTAGGTCCAGCCGCGGCGCCGGTACACAACAGACGGTGTGTTCGTGGCCTTATCCACGAAGAGATAGAAATCGTGGCCCACAAGTTCCATGTTGTCCACGGCGTCATCGAGTGAAAGCGACGCGGCGGGGAAGACTTTGCGCCGGATCAGGACCGGGGAATTACCGGCCGGGATGTCGTTGTCGACATCATAAGGAGACTTTTCTGCGGGAGCCGGCGAAGCTTCGCTGCGGTGGCTCGCCTCGACGTAAATCGGTTCGTGGGCGCTGGCGGGTTCAAGCGTGGCGGTGGCTTCACGGACGGCTTTGGGTGTGTGGCGTCCGTGGTGGACCTTCTTGCGGTCCTTGGCGCGGCGGAGCCGCTCGAGCAGCTTGTTGTATGCGAGGTCGAAGGCAGCGAATTTATCAGCGGCGCTTGCTTCGGCACGGATCACCGGCCCCCTGCCCAGTACTGTCACTTCTACAGTCAGCTGGTCGCCGGTCTGCCGTGAGTTGGTCTCCTTTGAAACTTTCGCATCGACGCGCTGGACCTTGTCCCCCAACGACTCGATCTTTGAGATCTTCTCCCCGGCATATTCGCGGAACCGGTCTGAGACTGTCAGATTTCGTCCGCTGATCATAAACTCCATGGTGCCCTCCAAATGACTTCGGTGACACGACGGCAGCACTTCGCTGGGCCGATCTGTTTGACAGTCAAGCCCCTTTCCGAGCCGCCATCGACAGGTACATTCTGTTCTTGGTACCCACCACCGACGTTAGTTCATAGCCACCCGTTATTCATCCTTTCGTGGTTTATTTTTTTCTAAGTCATGCCCCTTTCCGCGGCCCTCAACGGATGCGGCGCCGGCACCTGCGGAGTCCGGCGGGCGTGTCGCGGCGAGGACTACGGCGCCGGTCACCACAGCACCCGCGAGGTGCAGCGCCCGGGCTGCTTCCGAGAGCGTGGCCCCCGTCGTGAGGACGTCGTCGACAATGATGCAGGGGTGTCCGGCCACCTTGTTCCGCCCGCGCCGGCGGACCCGCATGGAGCCCCGCACCCGCCTGGCGCGGCCGCCGCGGTCCAGGCCTTTCTGGCCTCCGGGCAGCTGCAGAACGCCGGCTCCGCTCTTTTCCAGGACGTTAACCACGGGAAGGTCCGGCAACTCGCGTGAGACCTTCCGCAGGAGCAGGTGGACGGGGCTGAAGCCACGCTTCAGGAAAGCTGCGTTGCTGGTGGGTACCGGCACCAGGAGGATGCCTGCTGTGCCCTCCGTTCCCGCCCGGACGGCACCGGCGAGCGCCCGGCCCAGGCTGTTCCCGAGCTGGTGCTGGCCGTGCCGTTTGAAAGAAAGCAGGGCCTGCGCCAGTTCCTCCCTGTACACGCCTGCGGCTACCGCCGGCAACAGCACCGTCCCGCCGACGTCCATTAGGGCCGGAGCTCCCTGTTCAGCCCGAAAAGGTTCATGGGTGAGCCGTCGGATGTTGCGGTCGCATGGAATGCACAGCGCCCGGTCTTCGGCTCCACAGCATACGCAGTCCACCGGAACCGCCAGTGCGAGGAGATCCGCTGCCGCTCCTGCCAGGTGGTCCCCCAGTCGCAGCAACGCGCTGTGGTGGTCGGAGCGGTGCCTTGCAGGGCGCTCATCGGCCGGGACAAGGTCCGGGTCGAGGCGGACGTTCCCTGGCGCCCCGGCCGGCACCGTCAGTCTGTGGCTCACCGGTCAAGCATCCGCCGGGCATGTCCAAGGGGACACCCCACAGGCCCCCTATGTGGACAACAGCACCGCCTTCAGCCCGGGAATGAGGGGTCGATAGGTCCCTTGATCTGCGGCGACCAGCCGTTGCCCAGCCGCTGGAAGACGCCCTCCGCGGACTGGGCGTAGATTTCCTCCGGTCCGTTGCCGGCACTGAGTGCCACGAGCCCCGGCCACGGAGCCAGCTGCTGCGGCTGCCCCGACGTGAGCGAGAGCAGTTCCGGTGTGACGTTCGAACCGGCCGCCCCCTTCATTACGGCAACGGTGGTATCGCTGACCCACACACCTTGGTCGGGCCCGCTTTCGGTGGCCAGTGTGACAGGCGGCGTGAGCTCGCGGGGCGTGCCGTCGCCGCCGCGGATAATGCCCGTGACCTGCACCCGGGTCTTTCCGTTTTGCTCTGAGATCACCAGCGCGCGGACTCCCTCCCGCGAGATCCGGAAGTCCTTGACCGTCCGGCCCGCCAGCCAGGCGGGTGTCAGCGTGGCCGAGGGTACGGAGGCCCCCTCGGCCACTCCGGTGGGCCGGAACGCGACAACTTCGGTTCCCCCCGTGGCTCCCGGGCCCGCCGACCACAGCCAGTCGCTAAGCCCGAATGACGGCGGCGTCAGGGCGCTTCGTGTGGTCAGTGCCCTGGCAGGCTGGCCGGGATTGATGCTGTACAGGGTGGTGCGGCTGTCGTTGAGGAAAGCTGCCGTCTGCGATACCGGCGATTCGGCGGGGAACCGCGGCGTCAGAGACGATACCGGCTGAATGTCCGGCAACGGCGAGATCCTGTTGTTTTCGTATCGGACGAGCTCGTTGCCGCTGACCGCGATCTGGCGTGAGGGCACACTCTTGTCCACCACCGGGGGCAGGACCGAGCCGTTATCCTCCACGCGGACCAGGTCCTGGTTGGCGCGGAGCTCAACATTGACGACGTCCGGCTGGCTGCGGAAGGTCAGCGTCAGCTGCATCTGCATCCGCAGCCGGTCTTCGGGCGATGTTTCCGTCAGTTCCTTGGCGGTCAGGTCCACCTGGGCTGCACCTGAAACAACGGGCACCGATTCCCGGGCCAGCTTGATGCCTGAGGGAAAGGCGCTGGCTACGGCACCCCGCAGGTACGGCGCCGGCCCTGCAAGCAGCGCGCTGGTCATCGCCTTGACGGTTTTGTTCTTGATGAACCAGCGAACGTCCGGCACCGCATAGGTGAACGTGGGGTCATAGAAGTAGATGGGGTACGCGCCGTAGATTACCTTGAAGGTTTCTTCGGCGATGGCAGTCCCGTCGGGCAGGGCAGAAATACGCCACTCCCCGTCCACCTGCGTGACGGTGACCGGGATTTTTTCGATGGTCCCTTCCGGTGACTGGGTTGCTATCCCGTCAGCATCCACGGTGTACGCGACGTCGAGTTCGTAGTTGTAGACGTTTTCGGCTTCGCCGGGCACAACCTTCGCTTCCCGGTATACGAGGGCACGCTGGTCCGGCTTCCAGGAAACGGACGAGGCCTGGGTCAGATACTGCCGCGCGACTGCGTAGTCGTCCTCGTAGCCGCTGCCGGCACGATAGAAGTAGTCGATGATCGTTTCCGGTGACGCGCCGGCTTGCGGCGCTGCCGGCAGGAACACCGGGGCGCTCAGGTTGCCCGCACTGCTCTCGCTGCTTTTGCCCACAGGGCCGGACGTTGGTATCCGGGCGCAGCCGGCCAGCAGGGCAAGCAGGAGCACCAGCAGCGAAGCGGCCAGCCTGGCCCCGGTGGCGGCACGGCCCGTCATGGAGTCTCCTTCGAGGGTGCGGGAGCCAGCGGAGTGCCGGCCTCAAGGACCAGCATGTTCCTGTTGTCTGTTTCGCCGGGGATAGTGATGTCCTCCGGTTCCAGCTGCACGGGTGACTTATCGATCTCTTCCCCCTGGCGCAGGGGCAGTGTCAGCCTGAAGTTGGCACCGCTGCCCTTCTTACCCCACGCCTGCAGCCACCCGTTGTGGAGCTTGGTGTCCTCCATTGCGATGGAAAGCCCGAGGCCGCTGCCGCCTGTGGTGCGGGCACGGGCCGGGTCTGCCCGCCAGAACCTGTCGAACACACGCGCGGCTTCCGCAGGCGCCATGCCGATGCCGTGGTCGCGGACGGCGATCCCGACGGCGGTCTGGCTGGCTCCCACGGTGACCGTCACCGGCTTCCCCTCGCCGTGTTCCACTGCATTGAGGATCAGGTTCCGCAAGATGCGGTCGATCCTGCGGGCGTCCATCTCGACGACGATGGCGCCTGCGGGGGCGCTCAGGATGATCTCGGAGCCGTATTCGGCGGCGACCGGCGCCGCCCCTTCGATCACGTGGGCCACTACCTGAAGGATGTCTTCCGGCTCGGCGTCGAGCATGGCAACGCCGGCGTCGAAACGGGAAATTTCCAGCAGGTCCGAAAGGAGGGACTGGAACCGCTCCACCTGGTTGTACAGCAGCTCCGCCGAACGCTTGTTGATGGGATCGAAATCGTCCCGGGCGTCGTACAGCACTTCGGCGGCCATCCGGACTGTGGTCAACGGTGTCCTCAGTTCATGGGAGACGTCGGACACGAAGCGCTGCTGCATCTGGGACAGCGTAGCCAGCTGGGTGATCTGCTCCTGGAGGCTGGCCGCCATGTGGTTGAAGGAGGCACCAAGGCGTGCCACCTCGTCCTCGCCCCGGACCACCATCCGTTCCTGCAGCTGGCCGGCCGCGAGTTTTTCGGAGACCATTGCGGCATGGCTCACGGGGCTGACCACGTTGCGGGTCACGTACCAGGCTATGGCGCCGATCATCAGGACCAGCACCGCCCCGCCGGCCCACAGCACGCTTTGAATCTCGTTCAGGGTCTGCTGGGCGGTGTTGAGGTCGTAGATCAGGTACAGCTCGTAGACGGTGCCGTTAAAGGTCACCTTGTTTCCCACGGCGATGCCGGGCCGGTCCTCGGTGCCCACCGGGATCACGGTTGAGGCCCAATACTGGTCCTTTCCGGATTCCTGGACGGCCTTACGCAGTTCCGGGGGGATGACGCTGACGGTCAGCTGGTCCGAAGCCCGTGATTCCACCCAGCGGTTCCGCGGCTTGGTCTGTTCGGGCATCGCCTCGAAGACGTATCTCCGCTGGATCACCGAGCCCCGGCCCTCCACGGCGTTCAGGGTGTCGTACACCAGGGTGATCACGCTGGACTGGTCGGTGACCTGGGCGCCGTCGAACGTGTCCTGCACCTGCTTGACGTTGTAGCGTGTCTCGGACTCCGCCTGGGTCAGCCGCTCCTGGAAGAGGTTGTTGGCGATCTGGTTCGAAAGATAAGCGCCCACTACGGCAAAGGACGTAATGGCCAGGAGCAGGGTGGTCAGGACCGTGCGGAACTGCAGCGACCGGCGCCACCGCTGATGGAGCGCCCGTCCTATATACCGGAGGGCCGGGAGGAACTTCCGGAACCCGGTCCTTACCAGCCTGGCGACGCGCAGGCTGACAATCAGGGCGCGGCGCTGCCAGATCCTGGCCTGGAAGGACAGCCGCCGGAAGCCGACGGCGCGGGCATCGGTATGTTCTGGACCATTGGGGTGCCCAGGCTGGTGGTTCCCGCCTGCGGGGCCGGCAGGACTTTCCGTGGCGGGTTCGTTTGCAGGTCCCCCGGGGGGAACTGCGGGGTCAGGCCCCTGCTTTGTAGCCGACACCACGCACCGTCAGGACAACTTCCGGGGCTTCCGGGTCCTGCTCGATTTTGGACCGGAGCCGCTGGACATGGACATTGACCAGCCGCGTGTCGGCGGCGTGGCGGTAGCCCCAGACCTGCTCCAGCAGCAGCTCGCGGGTGAACACCTGCCACGGCTTGCGGGCGAGTGCCACCAGGAGGTCGAACTCCAGGGGCGTCAGGGAAATCCGCTCGTTGCCCCGGCTCACTGTATGGCCGGCGACGTCGATGGTGATGTCGGCGATCTTGAGGGTTTCGGGGGCCTTCTGGTCGCCGGGACGCAGCCGGGCACGGACGCGCGCCACCAGCTCGGCAGGTTTGAAGGGCTTGGGCACGTAGTCGTCGGCGCCGGATTCCAGCCCCCGGACGACGTCGGAGGTGTCCGACTTGGCGGTCAGCATCACGATGGGCACGTCCGACTCCGCCCGGACCTGCCGGCAGACTTCGATCCCGTCCACACCTGGAAGCATCAGGTCCAGCAGGACGAGGTCGGGCCTGGATGAACGGAACACGTCGAGCGCCTTGGCGCCGTCAGCGCAGAACACCGGTTCGAAGCCGTCATTGCGAAGAACAATTCCGATCATCTCGGCCAGTGCTTCGTCATCGTCTACCACCAGAATGCGTGCCTTCATAGTTATATATTCCCTTATCAGGCAGGCTTTGTCCTGTTCAGCGCCTTGCGGCATGGCGGAACGCTAGGTAGCCGTGCCCGCGGAACTATAGGCTGGGAGCATTGCCGGAGGTTCCCGGTGCCCACCGTTCTGTCGCGGCCCGGGCCTGGCTGCTTCAGTCACTGGTACAGGGGGAAGGAACACGGGTGTCAGAACAGGATCCGGGCGCGGAGCGGCCCCAGCCACCTGGCGGGCAGCCGCCTGGTGCGGGCGGGCAACCCCAATGGGGCCAGCAGCCTGGCTGGGGTGCGGCGCCTGGCTGGGGACAACCCCAAGGCCAGCCGTACTGGGGCTCGCCGCAGCCTCCCTACCCGGGCCCGCCCTATGGCCCGCCAACTTATGGCCAGCCTGCTTTCGGCCAACCGCCCTTCAGCCCCTACGGCCAGCCCCGCTACGTTTCGCCGCCGAAACCGGGAATCGTCCCGCTTCGTCCCCTGATGTTCGGCGAGATTCTGGACGGGTCCTTCCAGACCATCCGCCGGAACCCCAAGGCCATGCTGGGTGCTTCCCTCCTCGCCCAGTCCCTTGCTGCGATCCTTGCCGCTGTGATCACTGCCGTCACCGCAACCTCCATGGTCTCCATAGAGGCCTGGGCAGAGAGCGCCAGCCCGGCTGACTTTGCCTCCCTGGGCCTGGGGTTCCTGGCCGCCGTCCTGCTGGTTGCCATCCTTACCCTCTTTATCTCGGCCGTCCTCCAGGGAGCCATGGTGGTGCCGGTGGCACGGTCCATCCTCAACCGCCCCACGGGGTTCCGGCAGATGTGGATCCTGGCACGTTCGCGGGCGTGGACACTGGTACGCCTGGCTGCGGTGATGATGCTGGCCGGCCTGCTCGCTTTCCTGCTGCCCGCAGGCCTGGCCGCAGCGCTGGTTTCCACCATGGAAGGAACGGGGATCCTTTTCCTTATCCCCCTGATTCCCGCTGTTGTTGCCTTGCTTATCTGGATCTATATCAAACTGATGGTGGCGCCCGCCGCCGTCGTGATCGAAGATCTGGGCGCGCTCCAAGCCTTGCGCCGTTCCTGGGCGCTGACCCGCGCCAACTGGTGGCGGATCTTCGGCATCACCCTGGTGGTGAGCATGCTGGTGGGCATCATCGGGCAGGTGGTCATGATCCCGGTGAGCCTGCTACCCACGTTCCTCTCCGGTTTCCTGTCGCCACATGCCGGCAGTGACCAGGACATCACAGTGGCGGTTGCCGTAGGGGTTGCCACGGCGATTGTGGGCGCCCTGGTGGGCGCTGTCGGTTATGCCTTCCAGACCTCTGTTATGGCTTTGATTTACATGGATCTGCGGATGCGCAAGGACGGCCTGGATATTGCGCTGCTCCGCCAGCTGGAAACCGGGGCGGACCCGGATGGCATTCCGGGCCGCGGCATCGCCGCCAGTCCTGGGCCGGTGCCCGGGACCGGCCAGGGCGGGGTCTGGCCGGATGTCCGCTGAGCCTCCTGTCCTGCCCGCCGCGGAGGAAGCCCGCCGCTGGGCCGCCGAGGAACTGTCCAAGTCCGAATACCGGGAAGCGGAACCTGGCTGGCTGGACTCGTTGTGGCGCGGTTTCCTGGACTGGCTGGCATCGCTGGACGGGCCGCCCGGAGCCGACGCCCCGGTGCCGGGCCCTGCCATCGGCGTCGTAATCGCCGTGGTCATTGCTGTTGCCATCATCCTGGCCCGGCCCCGCCTGAATCCCAGAGCCCGGCAAGCCAGGGAAGTCTTCGAGCCGGACAGCGAACTCACTGCCTCGGACTACCGGCAGCGGGCAGCCGCGTCGGCCGCCGCCGGGAAGTGGGGGGACGCCGTCGTCGACCGCTTCCGTGCCGTGGTCCGCTCCGCCGAAGACCGCGTGGTACTCGAACCCCAGCCTGGCCGGACGGCGGACGAAGCCGCTGTCGCCCTGTCCCGGCCCTTCCCGGCCGAAGCAGCGCGCCTGGACCACGCCGCAAGGACTTTCGATGCAGTCCGCTACGGAAACTGGGCCCCGGGCAGCCCCGACTACGAGGCACTGACCAGGCTGGATACGGACCTCGAGGCAACCAGACCCGTCCGGCCGGAAACGGCGCTGGATCCGGCGGGCCAGCCATGACCGAAGCCCTGCAGGATACAGCCAGACCGGAAAACAAAGAAGACGGCGGCAGCCCGGATTCCCGGGCTGCACTGGGCAGGAACCCCTTGCACTGGCTTCGACGGCACCGCGGATTGGCGGTCCTGGCGGCCGTGGTGGCCGCCGCTTTGGGCCTGGTCATCTGGGGGCAGTTTGCCCCGAAGGGGGACGGTGTTCCCCTGTCCGTCCGGAATCCGGCACCGGAGGGCGCACGGGCTGTCAGCGAGATCCTTGGCCGCCACGGCGTAAGGGTCAACGACGTCGCAAGCTTCGACGAGGCCATGGCTGCGTTGGAGGGCAGCGGCTCCCCCACTCTCCTGCTCTACGACAGGAACGGGTACCTGGATGACGACCGGCTCAGCGAGCTGGCCGATGCCGCCGGGCAGGTGGTGGTGATCTCGCCCCGGCTGCAGACACTTGCCGCCCTGGACAGCGGCATCAGGCAAGCAGGTGTGGTGCCGGAGTCGGTGCCGGTCCTGGAGCCCGGTTGTTCCCTGCCGGACGCAGAGGCCGCCGGCCAGGTCACCGGCGAGGGTGGCTTTGTGTACGACGGCGGGACGTCCTGTTACCGGCCTGCCGGCACCAGCGCCGGGCTGATGGCCGTCAGCGGCGACGGCCGCCTCACCGTGCTGGGCAGTACCGCTGTCCTCAGCAACGACAAGCTCGACGAACTCGGCAACGCCGCCCTGGCCATCCGCACGCTCGGCAGCTCACCGGAGCTCGTGTGGTACCTCCCGTCCCTTGAAGATCTGGACACCACCGGTTCCCCGCAAACACTCGACGAACTGGCACCTGACTGGTCGCGCTTTATCGGGTTGTGGCTTGCCGTGGTGGCACTGGCGGCCATCGTGTGGCGCGGCCGGCGGCACGGACCGCTGGTGTTCGAACCCCTGCCAGTGGTGGTCAAGGCAGTGGAAACCGCGGAGGGAAGGGCCCGGCTTTACCAGGACGCGCGCGCCATCGGGCAGGCAAGGGACAACCTCCGCGCCGGAACCCTGGTGCGTTTGGCCAGGAAACTCCGCCTGGGTCCGGCCGCCACGGCCGATGAAGCCGCCGAAGCGGCAGCCCGGTTCCTGTCCCGGCCTTCCCATGAGGTCAAGCAGCTCCTGAACGAACATCCGCGCACCGAGGCACGGCTTGTGGCCTGGGCGCAGGAACTGAACACCCTAGAGAAAGAGGTCAGTAGCCGATGAGCGAACAAGGCAGCGGCCCCCGGGTCCTTGATTCCAGCGGCCAGGACCCTGCCGGACATGCTTCAGCCCGGCAGGCGCTCCTTGACGTGCGCCATGAGGTGGCAAAGGCCGTGGTGGGGCAGGACGCCACCGTTACGGGCCTGCTGATCGCCCTGCTGTCCCAGGGGCATGTGCTGCTGGAGGGCGTACCCGGTGTGGCCAAGACCCTGCTTGTCCGTGCACTGTCCGCGGCGCTGAGCCTCGACACCAAGAGGGTGCAGTTCACGCCTGACCTCATGCCGGGCGACGTCACCGGCTCCCTGGTCTATGACTCGCACACCTCGGAATTTTCGTTCCGCGAAGGTCCTGTGTTCACCAATCTCCTGCTGGCCGACGAAATCAACCGGACGCCGCCCAAGACGCAGGCCTCACTCCTTGAGGCCATGGAGGAACGGCAGGTCTCGGTGGACGGCGCCTCCCGCCCGCTGCCCTCACCGTTCCTGGTTGCCGCCACCCAGAACCCGGTGGAGTACGAGGGCACCTATTCCCTCCCCGAGGCACAGCTGGACCGGTTCCTGCTGAAGCTCACCATGCCGCTGCCGGAACGCCGCGATGAGATGGAAGTTATCCGGCGGCACGCGGCCGGCTTTGACCCCCGCGACCTTGCGGCAGCCGGCGTCCGGGCCGTGGCGGGCGCCGCGGATCTGGAGCGGGCCCGGCAGGCAGTGTCCACCGTGGCAGTGGAGCCAGAAATCATCGGTTACATCGTGGACCTGGTGCGGGCCACCCGTTCTGCGCCGTCCTTCCAGCTGGGCGTCTCACCCCGCGGCGCCACGGCCCTGCTGAACACGTCCCGCTCCTGGGCCTGGCTGTCCGGAAGGAGCTACGTCACTCCTGACGACGTCAAGGCCCTGGCACTGCCCTGCCTGCGGCACCGGGTGGCGCTGCAGCCGGAAGCGCAGATGGACGGGGTCCGGGTGGATGACGTACTGGGCAGCATCCTGGCCTCCGTTCCAGTACCCCGCTGATGGCCATCTCCGGGCGTTTTGTGCTCCTGGTGCTGGTGGGCCTGGTGCCGGTGCTGCTGCTGCCCGGCTGGGGAACCGTGTTCCTCGTTGCATGCTGCCTAGCCGCCCTGGCCGCCCTGGACCTGGTCCTGGCCGGTTCACCGCGCAGCGTTCATCTCGAGCGCCGGGACCCTGGCAACGTGAGCCTGCAGGGGACCGCGGAGTCCGTGCTTACTGTCACCAACAACGGCGGGCGCCGGCTGCACGGAACACTTCGGGACGCCTGGCAGCCATCCGCGGGAGCTCGGAATCCGGTCCGGAAACTTGACATTCCAGCTGGCGAAAGCCGACGGGCCACGGTGCGGCTGCAGCCTGTCCGGCGCGGGGACCTCAAGGCCCCGCACGTCACCATCCGCAGTTTCGGGCCGCTGCTGCTCGCGGCACGCCAGCGGACCCTCAGCTGCCCCGGGCTGTTGCGGGTCCTGCCGCCCTTCCATTCCCGCCGGCACCTGCCCTCCAAACTGCGGAAGCTGCGCGAACTGGACGGCAAGGCTGCCGTCCAGATCAGGGGTGCCGGGACTGAATTTGATTCCCTCCGCGATTACGTCCGGGGCGACGACGTCCGGTCCATCGACTGGCGTGCAACAGCCCGCCGTTCAGCGGTGGTGGTGCGCACCTGGCGGCCGGAACGCGACCGCCGCGTGGTGATGCTCCTGGATACATCACGGACGTCCGCAGCAAGGATCGGCGACGAGCCCTGCCTGGATACCGGTATGGAAGCCGCCCTCCTGCTGGGTGTCCTTGCGGAACGGGGCGGAGACAGGGTGGACTTCCTGGCTTTCGACCGGCGGACCCGGGCCAGGGCCGGATCAGCGGGCCAGGGGAACCTCCTCGGCCAACTGGTCCAGGCCATGGCCCCGCTGGAAGCCGAACTCATCGAACTGGATTGGCAGGCAATCCCGGTGCAGGTCCGCGCCGTGTCCGCGCACCGGTCCCTGGTGGTGCTGCTGACCTCTCTGGAAGGCGGCGCCCCGGAGGAAGGCCTGATCCCCACCGCTGTGCAACTGGCACGCCAGCATGTTGTGGTGGTGGCAGCGGTGCGGGACCCCCAACTCGGCCTGATGCTGCAGGAGCGCGGCAACGCCGCCGGGGTCTTCCGGGCCGCCGCCGCCGAGCGCTCACTCCTGCAGCGGGCAGCAGTAACGGCTGAACTCCGGCAGCACGGTGTGGAGGTGGTGGACGCAGAGCCGCAGGAGCTTCCGCCGAGGCTGGCCGACATGTACATCAGGCTCAAGGCGGCAGGTAGATTGTGAAGGACCAGCCAGCTTCCCGTTCCCCTCACAAGGAGGTCCTTCTTTGAACAGTCCCATTTACCGGCAGGCCCTCGGAACGGACTACGACCGGCTCCAGCCCGAACTGCAGGAATACTTTGCCCTCGCACCGGGCTCGGGCACGTACGGCGTGGGCGAAGGGACCTTCGACGTGGTGGGCTGCCGGCAGGACTGGCTGCGCCCCCTCCTGCGGCTTACCGGCGGCGAGGAAGCGTTCTTTCCCGAGTACGGGGAGGACATTCCCTTCCGGATTGAGAACCACGCCCACCAGGATCCCTTCGGCCGCTCCAGCTTGACCGCCCGACGGGAAATCCGGTTTCCCGGCCGGACGCGGATCTTCCAGGACACCACCAGCCTCACCAACCGGAACGGTGCACCCCAGCTGGTTGACTATGTGGGCCGGTACCGGCGGCTGGTGACGGACTTGAACCTTAGCGTTACCGCAGAGGGGCGGCTGCGCGGCGTGTCCGAAGCATCGAGGCTGTTTCTCGGCCCCCTTCGCATTCCCCTTCCCGCCGCCCTGGATGCCAAGGCCTACGCGGAGCAGTGGTGGGACCCGGCGGGGGGCAGCAACGGCAAGCACCGCATCCAGGTCAAAGTGATCCAGCCACAGATCGGGCTGGTCCTGGTCTACGCCGGCAGCTTCGACTACAGGCTGCGCCCCTACACGGGCGGAAGCTCCGCCCAGAGCTTCCTGCCCCGCTACGCGCAGCCCGACCGCTGGGAAAACAGGGTCTGACCCTAGCCCTGCGCCAGCTGATTCAGACCGTCCGCAACCTGGGTAAGCCGGCCGAGGATCGCTGTGGCTTGTGCCGGGGTGCGGCCAGCAAGTCCCGACGAGGGGGTGAGCCGGATGGTGCTGATCCCTTCAGGGGACAGGCCCAGCTGCCGCCACGGGCGCCACACTGCGTCAACGCAGTCGGCCGCCCGGGGCAGGGACTCCCCTGCCACGTTCAGGGCACCAATCCACAGCCGCTTGCCTGCTTCCGCGGCTCCCGCCAGTTGCTCCCACTGGCGGGAAGTCAACGCCCGCAGCGGAACAGCAATACCGTCCGCTCCGGCGGCCAGGATCTGCTCGAACGGCGCCTCGATCTCGGGAACGGAGATCACGATTTCCGCAGCGCCCGCCGCCCGTAACGCGTCCAGCACCACACGCCAGGATTCGCGTGCTTCGGAGGACGGGACTGCCCGCAGGGTGCGGTAGCCGCTCGAGGTCGGGATGGTGCCGGCCAGCAAGGCTGCGATATCAGGCTCATCGATCTGGACCACCAGCCGGGCTCCGGGAACGGCCGCCGCCACCCGGGAAAGGTGCCGGCCCACGCCGGCCGCAAGCGAGGCGGCAAGGTCCCGCCGGGCACCATAGTCGATCAGGGCGCGCTCGCCGTTGTGCAGGTGAAGGCCGGCCGCCAGGCTGAGCGGCCCTACCAGCTGCACTTTGATCTCGGCAGCCGGCCTGTCCTCGGTACCGGCAACATCGGCGAGGACGTTGATATCAGTGGCAAGCGCGGAGGCGGCCCGCCGGAAGTCCTTGCCGGGCCGGTCCACGAGGCGCCAACCGTAGGGCTGGACGTCGACGGCGAGTTCTTCCAGCAGGGTGGCCGTCCGTCCCAGTGCGTCTGAACCGACGCCCCGGTCCGGCAGTTCGGCAAGGAACGGCAGGTGCGGGCTGCCCAGCTCACCGCGGATGATCTTGGCCGCTTCCACCGGGTCCTCCCCGGGCCAGGAGCCGAGGCCGGTGGCAGTTACCTCCCGCGGCGGTGCCGGAACCTCAGCGGGCCTGGAACCGGCGTCGTGCCGTTGCTCCGTCACGCGAGTGCTGATGCCTGCGGGTGCTGTCCGGAGGCGGCCTCGTGGTCTTCGGCGATCGCTTCATGATGCCGGATGACCTCACCGATGATGAAGTTCAGGAACTTTTCCGCGAACGCGGGGTCCAGGTGTGCGTCTTCGGCCAGCCTGCGGAGCCGGGCGATCTGTGCCGCTTCCCGGCCGGGGTCCCCGGCGGGGAGCCGGTGGGCGGCTTTGAGGAAACCCACCTTCTGGGTTGCCTTGAAGCGCTCGGCAAGGAGGTACACCAGCGTGGCGTCGATGTTGTCGATGCTGGAACGGATGGACAGCAGTTCAGCCATCACCGACTTGTCCACCTGGCCGGCCAGGGAGCTGGCTGAGGGATCGTAGTCATCGGAGTCGGGAGCGTGGAGGTTGTGCTGCGTCATGGTTCAAGTCTATGGGCAGCCGAAGGAATCAACCGGGTGTTAAGCGCCGGTGCCGGCATTGTGCCGGCACCGGCGTTCAGAGACAAGAAGTTCTCAGATACCCAGCAACGCCCGGTTTTCTTCCCGCCGCCTCGCCTGTTCCTGCGGATCGGGTACCGGCAGGGAAGCGATGAGCCGCCGGGTGTAGTCGTGCTGCGGATTACCCATCACCTGGCTGCCGATGCCCTGTTCCACCAGCCTGCCCTTGTACAGCACGCCCACCCACTGGGACAGGATGTCCACAACCGCCAGGTCGTGGCTGATGAACAGGCAGGCGAACCCGAACTCCTGCTGGATGTCCCTGAACAGCTCCAGGACCTTCGCCTGCACTGAGACGTCCAGGGCCGACGTCGGCTCGTCAGCTATCAGCAGGCGCGGGTTCAGGCTCAGGGCCCGTGCCAGCGAGGCCCGCTGGCGCTGCCCGCCGGAGAGTTCGTGCGGGTAGCGTCCTGCGTACGACGCCGGCAGCTGGACTGCCTCGAGCAGCTCACCAACGCGTTTGCGCGCCTGCGCCGGGCTCGGCCTGGTGTGGATCACCATGGGTTCGGCGATGCAGTCCCCGATGGTCAGTTGCGGGTTGAAGGAGGCGGCAGGGTCCTGGAACACAAAGCCGATGTCCTTCCGCAGCGGCTTGAAGGTCCGCTCCCGGAGGTTGAGCATCTCGTACCCCAGCACTTTGAGGCTGCCGCCCGTGGTCCTGTTCAGCCCCGCGATGGCCCGGCCGATGGTGGTCTTCCCGGAGCCGGATTCCCCCACGAGCCCGAAAACCTCGCCCCGGGACAGGGTGAAACTGACACGGTCCACGGCCTTGTACGCGGGAGTTCCCAGCCTGCCCGGGTATTCGATGGTCAGGTTGTTGGCTTCAACCAGGATTTCCTCCTCCTGGTGGGCCCGGCGGGTCAGGCCCTCAGAGGCTGAATTGTGCCCCAGGTGCGGCACCGCGGCGAGGAGCTTGCGCGTGTAGTCCTGACGCGGTTCGGCAAACAGCGTCCGGGCCGGTGCTTCCTCAACCACGTCCCCCTGGTACATCACCACCACACGGTCGGCGAGGTCCGCCACCACCCCCATGTTGTGCGTGATGAGCACTATGGATGTGCCGTATTTGTCGCGGAGGTCCCGGAGCAGCTCCAGGATCTCAGCCTGGACCGTGACATCCAGGGCGGTGGTGGGTTCGTCCGCGACGATCAGGCCCGGATTCAGTGCCAATGCCGCCGCGATGACCACCCGCTGCTTCTGGCCGCCGGAGAACTGGTGGGGGTAGTAATTGACGCGGTGTTCGGGATCGGGGATGCCCACTTTGCGCAGGGCTTCGATGGCGCGGGCCTTCGCATCCCTGGCAGATACCCTTTTTCCGCCGCCGCTGCCCGCATGGGCCCTGATGCCTTCGGCGATCTGCCAGCCCACGGTGAACACCGGATTCAATGCGGTGGACGGCTCCTGGAACACCATGGCAACGTCGCGGCCCCGGATCTGGCGCAGCCGCGCCGCACTGACGCTGATCACGTTGGCCCCATTAATCAGTACGGTCCCGGAGCTGATGGCGGTCTCGGGAAGCAGGCCCAGGATGGTTTTCGCGGTGACCGTTTTGCCGGAGCCCGACTCCCCCACAATCGCCAGTACTTCGCCTTTCCTGACCTCGAGGCTGACGTCCTTGACCGCATGGACATCGCCGGCGTCGGTGGCGAACGTGACCTTAAGGTGGTCGATGTCGAGGACGGGATGGCCGGCGCCGGCCTGCTGGTCCGGCGACGGGTTGCTGTTGACGCTCACGAATTCCTCACTTCTGCTTCGATGGCCGCTGTGCCCGCGGGAGCCGGGGCGCTGCCGCCGCCGGCGCGTTTGCGGCCGCGGAGCCGCGGATCGTTCAGGTCGTTGATGCTCTCGCCCACCAGGGTGAGCCCGAGGACCGTCCACACGATCGCCAGGCCGGGGAACAACCCGGTCCACCAGATCCCTGAGGTGGTGTCCGCAAGGGCCTTGTTGAGGTCGAAGCCCCATTCGGCGGCGGAGCTCGGTTCGATGCCGAATCCCAGAAAGCCCAGTGCGGCGAGGGTGAGGATGGCTTCGGACGCGTTGAGCGTAAAGATCAGCGGCAGCGTCCTGGTGGCGTTCCGGTAGATGTGCCGGGTGATGATGCGGAAGTCGGAGGCACCCACCACCTTTGCCGATTCCACAAAGGGTTCAGCTTTGAGCCGGATGGTTTCGGCCCGGATCACCCGGAAATACTGCGGGATGAAGACCACCGTGATGGACACGGCCGCTGCCATGATGCCGCCCAGGAGGCTTGACTGGCCGCCGCTGATGACAATGGCCATCACGATGGCCACGAGCAAAGAGGGGAACGCATAGATGGCATCCGCAACCACCACCAGCACCCGGTCCAGCCACCCGCCCAGGTAACCGCTCACCAGGCCGAGGATAACGCCCGCGAAGATGGACAGGACAACGGCCACCACAATGACCAGCAAGGCCGTCTGCGTCCCCCAGATCACGCGGGATAGAACGTCGTAACCACCCACGGTGGTACCCAGCAGGTGTTTCCCGCCGGGCGGCTGCTGCGTGGGGAAGCTGCCGTCCGCATCAGAGAGCTGGGCGAAGCCGTACGGCGCGATCAACGGGGCAAGGAGGGAAGTCAGCAGGAACAGGCCGGTCAGGATCAGTCCAATGACCAGCATCCCCCGCTGCAGGCCAACGCTTTTGTTGAAATGCGAGACCACCGGCAGACGGCGGAAGAACGGTGCGCGCGGATTGGCCACGGGCGCGGGAACATCAGGAGTGCTCATGGTCAGTACCTCACGCGGGGATCGATCAGCGCGGCAATGATGTCCACGATGAAGTTGGTCATGGCAACGATGACCGCCAGGAGCACCACGATGCCCTGGACAGCCACGAAGTCCCGGGCAGTGAGATACGTGGCCAGCTGGAACCCCAGCCCCTTCCATTCGAAGGTCTTCTCCGTCAACACCGCACCGCCGAGCATCACGGCGATCTGCAGGCCCATGACGGTAATGATGGGGATCAGCGCCGGCTTGTAGGCGTGTTTGGTCACCAGCCGGAACTCACTCACGCCGCGGGACCGGCCCGCCTCCACGTAGTCCCTGCCCAGGGTGCCGATGACGTTGGTCCGGACGAGGCGCAGGAAAATGCCTGCCGTCAGGAGCCCCAGCGCAACGGCGGGCAGGACGGCGTGGGCCATGACGTCGCCGAGGGCTGCCATGTTTCCGCTGCGGAGGGCATCCAGCCAATAGATTCCGGTGGGCGCCTGCAGTGAGGTCAGCGCCAATTCGCTGGAGGTTTTCGCCCTGCCGGCAACGGGCAGCCAGCCGAGCCACACCGAGAACGTCAGCTTGAGCAGCAGGCCCGCGAAGAACACGGGGGTGGCGTAGCAGAGGATGGCGAAGATCCGCAGGACGGCGTCGGGAAGGTGGTCCCGGCGGTGGGCCGCCAGCATGCCCAGGGGTATCCCGACGAGCAGCGCCACTATCAGTGCGTTGATGCTGAGTTCCAGGGTGGCCGAGCCGTAGGTGGTGAGCATCTCGGTCACCCTGCGGTTATCCGAGAGCGTGGTGCCGAAGTTCCCGGTGGCCAGCTGGCCGAGGTATTCGAGGTACTGCACAAAGAGGGGCCTGTCATAGCCGGCCGCATGGATCCGCTCCTGCAGCTGCTCCGGCGGGAGGCGCCCGCCCATGGCCGCCGTAATCGGATCCCCGGTGATCCGCATCAGGAAAAACACCATGGTGACCAGGATGAAAATCGTGGGAAAGATCAGGAGGAACCGGATAAGGATATATTGGCCGAGCCCTCCGCCGGAGGATTTCTTTTTGGCCGGCAGCAATCCGTCCGCATCCGCGGGCGGTGTTTCAATCAAAGTGGTCATGGATTACCTAAAATTTTGGTGCCCCAGGCCAGCTGTCCCCCGATGCTGGCCGATAGCCGGCAACGAGGCGGGACGCACATGGCGTCCCGCCTCTGCCGCCGCCAGGGCCGGTTGATGTGGGGGCTACTTGGAGATAACACCCAGACGGGTCTTGAAGGACGCGTCCAAGGTTGTCTCCACACCCTTCACGTCTGCCCCGGCCACCAGGACCTGCGCACCCTGCAGGAGCGGCAGCGTCGAGAGGTCCTTGGCCACGGCTTCCTGCGTCTCGCCCAGGATCTTCACGCGTTCGTCCTTATCCACTGTGGTCAGCTGCTTCTGGATCAGCGACGCCACGTTGGGATTGTCGTAGTGGTTCTTCAGGAAGTTGTTGGGCACGAAGAACGGAGTGAGGTAGTTGTCCGGATCGGAATAGTCCGGGAACCAGCCCAGCTGGTACACCGGGTAGGCATCCGCGGTGCGGTCCTTGGAGTAGGTCACCCATTCGGTGGACTGCAGGTCCACGGTGAACAGCCCGGATTTCTCCAGCTGTTCCTTGATCATGGCGTATTCGTCGCCGGACGAGCTGCCGTAGTGGTCGGGGTTGTACTGGAGCTTGAGGTTGACCGGAGCCGTCACACCGGCGTCGGCAAAGACCTTCTTGGCCTTGTCCAGGCTAGGCTTGCCGCCCTCGCCGTACAGGTCCTTGAGCGGCTGCTCCGCCCCCAGGAAGCCATCAGGAACCACCGAGTACGCGGGAAGGTACGTTCCCTTGTAGACCTGGGTGGCGATGGCATCGCGGTCAACAATGTTGGCCATCGCCTGGCGGACGGCCAGGGCCTTGGCGGGATCAGCCTCGGGCGTCTTGGCGCCAAAAGGCATGGTGTCGAAGTTGAAGACGATGTAGCGCAGTTCCCCGCCCGGCCCCTTGTGGACCTTGACCTTGGAGTCCTTCTCAAGGTCCGCCACGTCGGTGGCCGTCAGCGACCGGCCGGCAACGTCGATGTTGCCCTGCTGGACATCGAGCTTCAGGTTGTTGGCATCGGCGTAGTACTTGATGTTGGCACCGTCGTTGGCCGGCTTGCCCAGCAGGCCCTGGTAGTCCGGGTTGGGCTTGAGGCTGACGAGTTCGTTCTTTTTGTAGCTTTCAATGCTGTAGGGCCCGGCGAACGGTTTGCCCTTGACGATGTCGTCGTCCGACATGACCTTGTCGGCGGGGAACACTTCTTCGTCCACGATCGGGCCGCAGTTGGAGGCAAGGACTCCGGGGAAGACCTGGTCGTTGGCGGCCTTGAGGTTGAAGACAACGGTGGAATCGTCCGTTGCCTCCACCGACTCCAGGTTCGCGAACAGCGAGGAGGGACCATTGGGGTCGGCGATCTTGACCACGCGGTCGATCGAGAACTTAACGTCCGAGGACGTGAGGGCGTGTCCGTTGGCGAATTTCAGGCCGGGCTTGAGCTTGACGGTGTACTCGGTGGGAGCCGTGAAGGAAGCGGATTCCGCGATGTCCGGTGATGCGTCCGCACTTCCGGGCTTGGCATTGAGCAGGAACGGGTACACCTGGTTCATCACCAGGAAGGAACCGGCGTCGTAGGAGCCGGCCGGATCGAGGGTGACCACTTTGTCAGTCGTTCCGAAGGTGATGGCGCCGCCCGCCGCGTCGCCGGTTGAGGTTCCGCCACCGCCTGAGGGGCCCGTGCAGGCTGTCAGTGCGAGCGCGGAAATGCCTGCCAGCGCGATAGCGCCGTGCAGTGCTTTGATGCTCTTGGTCATCTGTGAACTTTCTGTTCGATGAGTTCGCGCCCGCCTGCCTTTGTGTGGATACCTGGGGCCAGGCGGGAACGCTGTGCTGATGCCTAAATTCAATCAGAGAGTCAACCCTCAGGGCGGACCATTTTGTGAGTTGAGACACAAAATTTACCTGATTGATCCGGGGCTCTCAGTTGTCGGGGGATCAACGAACAAAACCGCCCCGGCAGGACCGGGGCGGTGATGGATTTTTTCTGGCTTAGAGCGCCGCGCGCTGCAGGGAGCGGGCGGCGTCGATGGTCGCCTGGCCCAGGACCCTGCTGCCCTGGTAGAGGACAACAGTCTGGCCTGGCGCGACGCCGCGCAGCGGGTTGGTCAAGGTCACCACCAGCTGGCCGGCGCCGTCCGATCCGCTGGGTTCCATCCGGGCCGTCGCGGGAACGGGGTCGCCATGTGCACGGACCTGCGCGTAGCAATCGAAGTCCTCGCCTGTGTCTACCTCGCCGATGGGCAGCCCGGCCCAGGACACCTTGATGCCGCGGATTTCATCAATCGCGAGCAGCGCCTCCGGTCCCACCACCACTTTGTTTTCCTTGGGCCGGATTTCCAGGACGAAGCGCGGCTTTCCGTCGGCGGCCGGCGTGCCAAGCTTCAGCCCGCGCCGCTGGCCCACGGTGAAGGCGTTGGCACCGGGGTGCTCCCCCACTTTCGCGCCGGTTTCGTCCACGATGTCACCGGTGGCCATGTCGATTTTCTCGGCGAGCCAGCCGGCGGTGTCGCCGTCGGGGATGAAGCAGATGTCGTGGCTGTCGGGCTTGTTGGCCACAGAGAGGCCGCGCCGCTCAGCCTCTGCCCGCACCTCGGCCTTGGAGGGCGTATCAGCCAGCGGGAACATGGAGTGCTTGAGCTGCTCGTGGGTCAGGACGCCCAGGACGTAGCTCTGGTCCTTCGCCCAGTCGGCGGCGCGGTGGAGTTCGCGGTTGCCGTCAGCGTCTTCGATGACCTTGGCGTAGTGCCCTGTGCAGACGGCGTCGAAGCCCAGTGCAATGGCCTTTTCCAGGAGCGCGGCGAACTTAATCCGTTCATTGCACCGCATGCAGGGGTTGGGTGTGCGGCCCGCGGCATATTCGTCGATGAAGTCCTGGACGACGTCTTCCTTGAAGCGCTCGGAGAAGTCCCACACATAGTAAGGAATGCCCAGGACGTCGCAGGCGCGCCAGGCGTCGCGGGAGTCTTCGATGGTGCAGCAGCCGCGGCTTCCGGTGCGGAGCGTGCCGGGCATGCGGGACAGCGCCAGGTGGACGCCGACGACGTCGTGTCCCGCCTCGACGGCGCGGGCGGCGGCAACGGCGGAATCAACGCCGCCGCTCATGGCTGCAAGAACTCGCATGGTTGCTTTCTGTTGGGTGGTTCCGGCTTGTGGCCGGTGCTGGGTGCCGTGCTGGCTGAAGGCGCTGCCGCGGAGACGGTCAGTCTCCGTCGAAGCGATCTTCGCCTATCTATTCTACGGCCTGCCGCAAGGGCGGTTTCAGCGGCCGCCCAAGCCCTGCCGGGCTACGGTGCCGGCGGTCTGGATGGAGGATTCGTGGCCTGCCATGCCGGCCTGCCGGGCCCTGGCGTAAGCACCCGGAAGGGCGGCCAGCAAAGCGTCGACGTCCTCATCCTTCGAGGAATGGCCCAGGGTGAAGCGCTGGGCGCCGCGCGCTGTTTCCTCGTCCAGCCCCATGGCAAGCAGCACGTGGGAGGGCCGGGGCACACCCGCGGTACAGGCCGATCCCGTGGACGATTCCACTCCGGCAAGATCCAGCAGGAAGAGCAGGGAGTCCCCTTCACAGCCCGGGAAGGTGAAGTGCGCATTGCCGGGAAGGCGGCCGTTCCCGGGTGCCCCGCGCAGGACGGCTTCGGGCACCCGCTCCCGCACGCCGTCGACGAGCCGGTCGCGGAGGGCGGCGATCCGGGCCGACTCGGTACCAAGACCGGCAACTGCATTCTCAGCGGCCGCAGCAAAGGCGGCGATCGAGGCGGTGTCCAGGGTGCCCGAGCGGACGTCGCGTTCCTGCCCGCCACCGTGCTGGACCGGGGTGAGTTTCACCGACCGCCCCAGCAGCAGGGCACCTACCCCCACGGGTCCGCCGATCTTGTGTCCGGAGATGGACATGGCATCCAGTCCGGATGCCTTAAAATCCACCGGCACTGAACCGAAGGCCTGCACGGCGTCGGAGTGGACGGGAACGCCCGCGGCGTGCGCCAGTTCCACAACGCGGTGGATGGGCTGGATGGTCCCCACCTCGTTGTTGGCCCACATGACGGTGACCAGCGCGATGGAATCCGGGTCACGGGCAAGTTCAGTTTCCAGGACTGCCAGGTCCACTGCCCCCTCGCTGTCCACGGGGAGCCAGGTGACGTCGGCCCCTTCGTGCCTTTCAAGCCACTCCACGGTGTCCATCACGGCATGGTGTTCGACGGCGGAACAAAGGATGCGCCACCGCGCCGGCTTTTCGCCCGCGCGGGACCAGAACAGTCCCTTGACCGCGAGGTTGTCCGACTCGGTGCCGCCGGAGGTGAAGATCACTTCCGAAGGGTGCGCCCCTGCCGCTGCAGCGAGCGCCTCGCGGGCGTCTTCCACCGCCCGCCGGGCGCGCCGGCCCGAACCGTGAAGGGAAGAGGGATTGCCGGTGCGGGCAAGTTCACGCGTCAGGACAGCCAGCGCCTCCGGGGAAAGAGGGGTGGTGGCAGCATGATCGAGGTAAACGGACACCCTGCAATTCTAGCCGCCATGCCCCTGCCGTTCAGGCGGACGGCGTGATCCTGGCGCAGCAGTGGCCGGGCACATCGGCAGGCACCACCCGACCGCCGGACGCTTCCAGGCGGGCCGCCGCCCCCTGAAGGAACGCCCCGTTCATGGCGCACACCACCCCCGGATGTTTGTCGGACAGCCGATGGAACGGGCAGTTCGGCAGGAGGAAACCGCCGTCGCCGTCCGGTTGGGGCCGGTAGCCGGCCTGGACAAGGAAGTCCTGAAGTGTCTCCGCCGCCTCCGCCATGGCGTTCCCCACCCGCCACGACTCCGACGGCAGTGTGTCCTCGATGGGTTCCCCCGCGCTGGTGGATTTTTCAATGGCGGCGGCCATCAATTCCCCGGCGAGGTCGTAGTTCCGGTCCGGCACGGAGGCCCCGATTTCGCCGGCAACGGGACGGTACATCTTGGCAGGGCGGCCCGAGCCGGGGCCGGCTTTCCCTGGCGGCTTGTGGAACTCGACCGCGAGCAGGCCGTCTTGCACCAGGCGGTCCAAATGGAACGAGACGGTACTGCGGGGAAGACCGGTGCGCTGTGCAACGTCGTCGCGGCCCACCGCCCCGGGCGACGATGCCACGAGTTCAAAGAGCTGGCGGCGCTTTTCATCGCCGAGCGAGGCGAGTGCTGCCATGCGGTCCGCCCAGGGAAGTCTGGCCATTACTCCACCAATCCAAAGTCAAGATGTATTGATTATAGACCTCCAGGGTTTCTAAAATAGAAAAACCTACTTTTAGAAGGAGTCAGTTGTGAAAACCACATCAGCACTGCGCGCCAACACCGCCACCATGGAACCGGCCAGGCAGGCCTTCCTGTTGTTGCGGACTGTTTTCACGGTCGCGCCCATCATCTTCGGGCTCGATAAGTTCACGAACATCCTGGCGGACTGGACCATCTACCTTGCACCGCAGGCAACGGCGCTGGTGGCCTTGCCTGCCCAGACGTTGATGTACGTGGTGGGGGTGGTGGAAGTCCTCGCCGGCATCACTGTTGCCGTCCGGCCCAGGTTCGGCTCGCTCCTCGTGGCAGCATGGCTCGCCGGCATCATCGTCAACCTCCTGCTCCTCGGAAGCTTCTTCGACGTTGCCCTGCGTGATTTCGGATTGCTCGTCGCTGCCCTCGCGCTGAACCGGCTCTCGCAGCGGACCGCCCGGCCGTCCGGGATCTAGGCCGAAGGAGGCAGGACCGGCAGGAACCGCACAGCGTCTGCCCGCGCCGCGGCCAGGGCAGACGCATCCGGGCATGAGACAGAAACGTAGACCGACGATCCGGACCTGCCAAAGAGCCTTGCCATGACCGCAGTGGCCCGGGCTCCTGGCGCCGCCGCCTCTTCCAGGACCAGCACCTCCAGCGTGTGGCCAGGGGTGGACTCGTCACCACCCCACCGCAGCGTGGCCGGTTTCAGGTACCCGGGCAGGATGGTGGGATCCAGGTATTGGAAGAGCGCCACCGTTGACTCCCGGTCATCAGCGCGCGCCAGCACCGCCTGGTTGGTCCGGACCTTGGCAGCCACGAGGCACCCGTCCGCTTTGAGGTACTGGCTTTCGCCAGCCACATTGTCCTTGACCATCTTCCAGCCTGGAGCGTCCTTCAGCCCGTCCGAGATGCCCACGGGAACTCCCTCGGCGAGGATGCCACCGGACGCGAAAGGCAGGTCCTGTGCGGCCACAGCCTCGGCATCGTGGCCGGGGGTGATGGTGGGGGTGGCAAGTACCGGGGCAGTTTCCGCAGGTTGGGCTGCCGACGGGTCGGGAACACCAACGCTGCAGCCAACGGTCATCACGGAGGCGAGAACTGCTGCCGCCAGCGGCAACCGTCCCAGGCCGATCCTGCCGGCCGGTGCCGCCGTCGTCCGCTGATCCATGTCCGCCCCCACTGTGTTCCCTGACCCGCTGTTGCTGCCTGCATTCTCTGTCTTCCGCCGCCGGAGCAGCCTTCACGAGTCTAAACTCCGCCGGATCCTGCCGGTGCCGGGAACCCCAAGCCCGGGCACGGACGTTGTCAGAACAAGGGCCGATAAGCTGGCCCTACAGGGCTGCCCGCCGTGGACCGGCCGTTTCAACACGAAGGATGAGTGCTTGACCGAGAGCAGCTCCCACTACCAGGTGCTTCGCGTGGCAGTCACCGCCACCGAAAAAGAGATCAAGGTGGCCTACCGCCGGGCCGCCCGACTGGCCCACCCCGATCACGGCGGGGATCCTGCCGCTTTCCGCCGCGTCACGAGCGCCTATGAAACCCTGATCGACCCGCAGCGCAGGAAAGCGTACGACCGCTCCTATGCTGCAGGTACAGCCAATGGAACCGACGGCGAGCCGCACTTTGATGCGCCGCCAGCGGGCAGCAGGGCTTCGGCCACGGTGCACAAGACCGCCGGCGCCCGGAACACTGCGGGTGACCCGCCGGTTTACGTCCCGCCCTACACCCCGGGAGCGGACGGCGGCGTGCCCCTGATTCCGTTGGCGCAGGCCAGCCAGCAGGTCCACGGGATGCCGCGGAAGCGCGGCATTTTCGGGGCCGAAGCACGGATCCAGCGGGAAATGCGCACGGTCCAGCTCCTGACGCGGCAGGTACTGCCGGCCATTCCGGCAGCGCGACTGATCAATGGACTCGAGTCGCCGGCCGACAACAGCCACATCGACCACGCGGTGCTGTCCGGATACCGCCTGGCGCTCATCGGCTCCATGCTGCTGCCGAAGGGTGCCTACGCCTGGGACGGCAGGACCCTTAACCACGGCGGGCGCTCGATTGCCCCGCCGCAGCTGGCGCACGTGGTGCGTGCCATGCAGGACATCTTCCCCGAGCTGAACGTCACCGGCTGGACGGTGGTGCTGAGCCCGGGCGGGAACCTGCACGAACCGGTGATCGACAACCACCGCCGGTCCCCGGGGGCCCTGGAGAGCGTCCGGATCGTCAACGCGGCAGGTCTGGTGCGGGGCGTCAAGGAGTTCCTGGCGTCAGGACCGGCCCCCAACACGGTTAACGTCCCGGTGCTGGCCCGGCTGCTGCGCGGCATGCACTGACCCGCGTTGACTAGGATGGGATGGTGTTCCGCATCCTCTTCCATGAACCCGAAATCCCCGGCAATACCGGCAACGCCATCAGGCTGGCAGCCATTACCGGTGCCGAGCTGCACCTGGTGGAGCCCCTGGGGTTCGACTTCTCGGACGCGAAGCTTCGCCGCGCCGGCCTGGATTACCATGACCTCGCCGTCGTCACCGTGCACGCCAACATCGAGGATGCCTGGCAGCATCTGCAGCCCGAGCGTGTTTATGCCTTCACCTCAGACGGAGCAGCCAGTTACACGGACATCGCCTACCGGCCCGGTGACGTCCTGATGTTCGGGCGGGAATCGGTGGGCCTGCCGCCGGAGATGAAGACGGACCCTCACGTCACCACAACCGTGCGGCTGCCCATGCTGCCTGCACTGCGCTCGCTGAATCTGGCCAATGCTGCCTCCATCGCCGTTTACGAGGCCTGGCGCCAGCAGGGTTTCGCGGGCGCGAAGCTCTAGGACGCACCTGGTCCAGGCCGGTTAGGGGCGCGGCCCTCTCCCGGCCTGGACCACCCAAAGCCAGCCCCGCCAGGCTTCGCCGAAATTTTTTCCGCCCCGCCCCATCCGCATCCCCAACTGTGCCGAATCCCTCCTGAGAACAGTCCATTAGCGATCAAGGAGCGGCAGGTGACACTTCTCCGGGCAGGTTCCAGGACCAGCCGGGGCATCCCCGGCAGCACGGCTGAGGATTCACCTCCGGGAGACTTATGCTTGGTAGTAATGGATACTCCCGATGCTCCCGCGGTCACCGACACGCCGGCTGAGCTCAGTCAACGGCTCGCAGTCCTCTTGGGACAAATTTCCCAGGGCGACCGGACGGCGTTTGCAGAGTTTTACCGGCTGACATCCCGCCGGGTGTACGGCATGGCCCGCAGGGTCCTGATTGATGCTGAGCTCAGCGAGGACACCACCCAGGAAGTTTTCCTGCAGGTCTGGCAAAACGCGGCCAAGTTCGACCCCGCCGCCGGAAGCCCGCTCTCCTGGCTGATGACCATTTCCCACCGGCGCGCCGTGGACAGGGTCAGGTCAGCGCAGTCCGCCACGGACCGCGAAGCCCGCTACGGGGCCAGCACCCAGGACATCGACCACGACACGGTTTCGGACGAAGTGGGGAGCAGACTTGAAGCCGAGGCTGTGGTCCGGTGCCTGGCTACCCTGACCGAAACGCAACAGGAATCGGTCCGCCTTGCCTACTACGGCGGGCTCACTTACCGGGAAGTTGCCGAACGGCTGAACGCTGCAGTACCCACCATTAAGTCCCGCATCCGCGACGGACTGATCCGCTTGAAGACCTGCCTGGGGGTGAGTTGAAATGACAGACATGAACGATGGACGGGCCGGCCGTTCCGGCGCCTTTGGCGATACCGTCTCCGCTGACCTCGCTTCCGGCCGCGCCATCGACCTGGCCGAACTGTATGCGCTTGATGCAGTAACGGACGAGGAACGCCGTGCCATTGAGGAGTACATTTCAGCGGCTCCGGCAGCGGAGCGGGCTTCCTTCCTGGAACGTGTCCGCCAGTCCAGGGAAACGCTCACCCGGTCATTCAGGGTGGAGGAGGAGCCGCCGGCCGATCTTTTCGACCGGATCGTCGCCCAACTGCCGGCCCAGTTGCCGGCACAACTGCCGGTCCAGCCGGAGTCCCGGGGGCCCGCGCAGGGGGTTCCCGCCGATGAACTGGCCAGGGCACGGGAGCGCCGGGAGGAGCGGCGGCGTCCTGCCGGCACCCGCCGCTGGCTGGCGGGGATCGCGGCCGCAGCAGCGATCGCCCTGGGCGGTGTCGGCGTCGGGTCCTACATCGCCGACCAGAATGATCCCCTGAACCAGGTGGTCCGCGCCGATGATGTCCGCGAAGCCTCAGTACCCGTGGCCGCAGGCGGCACGGCAACGGTCCTGGTCTCTTCCTCCAAGGACGCGCTGGTGGTCAAGATGAACGGTGTCCCTGCCCCGCCCGAAGGCAAGGTCTACCAGATGTGGCTGATCCCAAGGGACGGCTCTGCACCGGTTTCCCAAGGCTTGATGGACGCGGAGGCGTTGTCCAAGCCTGCGGTGGTGGAGGGCATCGCCTCTGCTGCGGCGCTCGGGATCACCGTCGAGCCCGTCGGCGGATCCACCTCGCCTACGCTGCCCACCGTCGCTGCCGCTCCGCTGGGCGCGTAGCAGCACGATCCCGCTGAGCACAGCAAACAGCAAACGTCCCGTGATCATCCTGAAGGATGGTCACGGGACGTTTTTTGTGCCGTCCGGCTCAGAAACCGGCGATGGTTCCCGGCCCGTTGACGGCTACTACGTGGAAGGCTTCGGCACTGTGTCCTGCAGGCAAGCCGGCACGTTCGGCGTTGACGTGCATGCCCCGGCGCACTGCTGCTTCCATCGCGTCTACATCGGGATGCTGGCTGACGTGGACGTGGATCGCCTTCAGCTTGGCCTCCACATGGGGCGTCACGTCAACAAAGTGGTTCTCCCGCTCATCAGGCCCCGCGTACAGCCACAACCAGGGGAGCTTGTACGCCGCCAGCCCGGCTTCGGCAAGTTCGGGGTAGGCGAAGGGGTTTTCCAGCGCGGGGTAAACCGCCCGGGTTACGGCCTCCCCCACCGCCAGGTGGTCAGGGTGGCTTTTCTGGATGCGGCGCCAGTTCCGTTCCGGATGCATGGCCAGTACGACGTCGGGACGCAGTTCGCGGATGAGCTTCACCACGCCGCGCATCACCTCATGCGAGGCCTCGAGGTAGCCGTCGCGCTGGTGGAGGTAATGGATGTCGGATACGCCCACCAGCTCCGCCGCGCGCCGCTGCTCGGCGTCGCGCATGGCGATGATGTTGGCGCGGTGGGCGGGATCGAAGCCGCCGGCGTCGCCGTCGGTCATGATGCAGTAGCTGACCTGCACACCCGCCGCCGTCCACGCTGCAATGGTGCCGGCAGCGCCGAAGTCGATGTCGTCCGGGTGGGCCGCAAAACAGAGCACCCGTCCAATCCGGTCCGTGGCCGGATTGAACGGGCTCTGTGCCTGGCTGGCTGAGGCAATCAATAATCAGCCTTTGCGCTTCTTGATCTCAGCCGTGGCCTGCGGGAGGACGTCGAAGAGGTCGCCGACGATGCCGAAGTCCGCAATCTCGAAAACGGGAGATTCGGCGTCCTTATTCACCGCCACAATGACCTTTGCGGTCTGCATGCCGGCCTTCTGCTGGATGGCGCCGGAGATGCCTGCCGAGATGTAGAGCTGCGGGGACACGGTCTTGCCTGTCTGGCCCACCTGCGCATCGTGGCTGATCCAGCCGGCGTCGGTAGCTGCACGTGATGCTCCCACTGCCGCTCCGAGGGCATCGGCGAGTTCCTCCACGGGGCCGAAGTCCCCGTCCAGGCCGCGGCCGCCAGCCACCACGATGCGGGCATCGGTGAGGTCCGGGCGGCCGCTGGCAACCTTCTGCTCGCGGGCCGTGATCCGGGCAGCTGCTGCGGTGCTGCCGGCCGGAACCTCAACGGTGACGGTTTCCGGCGTGCCGGGCGCGGCAGCCGGCTCGGGAACCACATTGTTGGCCTTGACCGTCAGCACCGAAACGGGGGTGCTGGCCTTGCAGGCTGTGTTGTAGGAACCGGCGAGGACAGACTTGTGTGCCGTGCCGTCCGCATCCACGCTGACAACGTCGGTGATGACGCCGGCGTTGAGGCGGATGCCGAGCCGGGCGGCGATTTCCTTGCCCTCCGGCGAGTTGTCCAGCAGGACGATGCTGGCCCCGGTCTGCTCTGCCGCGGCTGCGAGGTACGCGGCCTTGGGTGCCACGAGGTAATCGTTCAGGTCCTCGGCGGAGGGGCGCAGGACAGTGCTGACGCCGTATTCCGCGAACCTGGCCGAGACGTCGCCCTGCAGTTCGCCGTTGAGGGCCACGGCGCTCTCGCCAAGGGAACGGGCGAGGGTCAGCAGCTCAAGGTTGCTCTTCTTCAGCGCGTTGCCGGGGTTGTCAATAAATACAAGTACTTTTGCCATGTCGGTGATCCCTCTTAGAGCAGCTTCTGGGCGGCCAGGAAGTCAACCAGCTTGATGCCGGCGTCGCCTTCGTCGGTGATGATGGTGCCGGCGGTGCGCGGCGGCCGCTCCTCCGCATTGATGACGGTGGTCCAGGAACCTGAGTGCCCCACCTGCGCGGCGTCCAGTCCGACGTCGGCGAGGGACAGGGTGGTGATGCTCTTGCGCTTGGCGGCGATGATGCCCTTGAAGTTGGGATACCGGGGCTCGTTGATCTGGTCCGTCACGGACACCACTGCAGGCAGGGGGGCTTCCACCGTTTCGGACGTTGTGTCCGCGTCCCGGCGTGCCACCAGCCGTCCGCCGTCCACGTCCAGCGAGGAGGCGAAGGTGACCTGGGGCAGGCCAAGGCGCTCGGCCAGCTGCGCGGGCACCAGGGAGGTTTCGCCGTCGGTGGAGGCCATGCCGGTGATGATCAGGTCCACGGGTCCGTCCTGGCCAAGGCGCCGGACAGCGGCAGCCAGTGCGAGTGACGTCGCTGCGGCGTCGGATCCCGCCAGGGCTTCGTCCGTCAGGTGGACGCCCTCGGTGGCGCCCATCTGCAGGGACTTCTTCACGGCGTTGACGGCACCGGCAGGTCCCATGCTCAGCGCGATGACCTGGTTGCCGGCCTTGCTGCCGCCACGTGCCTCGGCCAGCTGCAGTGCGGCCTCCAGCGCGTATTCGTCCAGCTCGGACAGGATGCTTTCGTCACGGTCCGTTGTGTAGCGCTCCCCGTTGAGGTGACGGTCGAACTGGGCGTCCGGTACATGCTTGACCAGGACGATGATCTTCAATGTCTTCTCCACTGTATCGACAGCAGCCTTCCATGCTTGTGGACAGCCAGCCGGGTAGGGTCATGGCCGCGGGATGCCCGGCGTACGGGTAGCTCCTAGCTAACCACATCGACGCTGGGCTCCGCCCGCTTCCATTACGCCAGTGTCGGCACTTTACGACGCCGGCAGGAACGTTCGACGGCGGTGCCCCCACTTGAAGCGGGGAACACCGCCGTCGAACCTTCCTTACGCTGCTGCGGCCGCGAGGTGCCGATGCTAGCTTGCGGTGCCGAGCGTAACGTCGAAGGTTTGTTCCGCGCCGTTGCGCTGGACCGTGATCTTGACCTTGGAACCGGCGGGCTGCTCCCGCACGGCCGCCGTCAGCTGCTCAGGCTCACCGATGGCAAGATCGTTGAATTTCGTGATGACGTCACCCACCCTGATCCCTGCCTGCCCGGCTGCGGAGCTTGCCTCCACGGTGGCTACCTCCGCCCCAACCGAGAATTCGGAGGCGGCGCTGGAGGCGGTCTTCTTCTTGACGCTGACGCCGAGCTGGCCGTGTGACGCCTTGCCGGTGTCGATAATTTCCTGGGCCACCCGCTTGGCGTGGTTGATGGGGATGCTGAAGCCTACGCCGATGTTGCCGCTGGACGAGGATGACGACCCGGAGCCGGCGGAGGCAATGGCCACATTGACGCCGATGATCTCGCCGCTGCTGTTCACCAGGGCACCGCCGGAGTTGCCCGGGTTGATGGCGGCGTCCGTCTGGATCACGTTGATCGAAATTTCGCCCTGGCCGGTGGTCTGCTGGCTCTGGCCGCCGCCCGGCGGGGCGAACTGGAAGCCGCCTTCGTCGTCGCCCTCCGCGTTGTCGCCTTCTTCGGGGGCGGCGGCGGAGGCAACGCTGATGGTCCTGTTGAGAGTGGAGACGATACCGTCCGTGACGGTGCCGGTGAGGCCCAGCGGGGAACCAATGGCAATCGCCGTGTCCCCTACATTGAGCTTGCCGGAGTCACCAAGGGTGGCGGGGGTGAGGCCGGAACTATTGTCCACCTTGATGACTGCGAGGTCGGACAACGGATCCGTGCCCACCAGCTTAGCGCCCAGCACCCTTCCCTCGCTGGTGCGGACTTCGAGGGACGCGTTGGCTGTCTGGCCGTCCAGGGTGACCACGTGGGTGTTGGTGAGGATGTGTCCCTCGTCGTCCAGGACGATGCCGGAACCGGTACCCCCGGCGCCGCCGCTGGTAGCGCTGATGGTTACCACGCTGGGCGAGGCCTTTACGGCCGCAGCGGTAATGGCGTTGACATTGTCCTTGTTGTTGACGATGACCGTGCCCGGCTGGCTGTTGCTGCTGGTGGTGGCATTGGAGCCGGCATTATCGAACAGTTCGCTGGAGCCAACGGTGGCGACTCCCCCGCCCACCAGGCCGGCGGCGAGGATGCTGGCCACCAGGGTGCCGACGCCGAACGATGCCTTCCTGCGGGGGGCATCCTTGGGGTTCGGGGCCAGGCCCACAGGAGCGCCGGCCGCTGTGTGCTGGCCATAGTAGCCAGGGCCGTGCGGTGCGGGCGCTCCATCGTTCCCGTGGGACTGTCCATACACCGGCCCGCCGGCCCGGTCGCCGCCCTGCCCGCCCGGGGCGTTCTGTCCATAGAACGGCTGGCGCTGCGGATAGGGCTGGCGCTGGGGATACGCCGGACGTGTCCCGGGCAGTTCCTGGGTGGGGTTCTCCGGTTCAAGCCTTTCCGTGGGGTACTGGCGTGGGCCGGGTGCTGCACTTGCCCCGGCGGTGTCCGAAGCTTCCGGGTTATCCGCACCATGAACCTCAGGATTGTGCCCGGGCTGGGCGGACTGCTGCTGCCACGGATCCTGCCGGCCCGGACCGCGGTTCTCGGGAGCAGCGCCGGGGCTCTGGTTCTCAGTCATGGGACTTCCTTTCATCCTCGTCTGCATTAACTATGGACTCCCTCCCTGTGTCTGGCTCGGATGTTTGCTGAGAGCTTGCTGAATCCCGTTGTTCCGCGGTTTTCCGGCGCCGGGCACCGTTTCGCTGGTGGCATATTCAGCTCAATGGACGGGCTGTGGGGTGCACCATAGAATCAAGATGATTGCCACAGCGACCTGCGGCTTTACACACTGCGTGGGGGCGCTGCTGCATTCTGAGACGACCGGTTCGTCCCGAATCGGTGTCAGGCGTGCTGAAGGGTTGCACATGCGGTCAAAGTTCAAACGTATTCTCGCCGTGATCGGCCTTACCGGGTTGCTGGCGGTGCCCGCCGGCGCTGCCTGGGCCGAGGATCCGGTCCCGATCCCATCCGGCCAGAACGTAGTAGATAACGCGAACGTACTTGGAAGCCGCAAGGGCGAAGTCCAGGAAGCAATTCAAAAGCTCCTGAAGGACGACAAATACAATCTCTACGTCGTGACTGTGGACAGGTTCACCAACCCGACCGTCCCGGCAGAGTGGGCCGCCGCCGTCGCGACGAAAAAGGGCATGGGCAGGTCCGACGCCATCCTCGCGATAGCCAAAGATGACGGCAAATTCAGCTTTGTCCTGAACTCGGCCAGCCCCATCAAATCCAAGCAGGGCGCCATCAGCCAAAACGCGGTTACGGCCAACCTGGCCGGGGGAAACCCCGATTTCGCCCAAGCAGCAATTGACACGGCAGCAGCGATCGGTGATGCCGCCCGCGGAGGAAGCGGAGATGTGCCTTCCGGTGACGGAGCCGGAGCGGCTGTTCTGGTGGGCACGGGTGTAGTGGCTGCCGGTGGCGCTGGCGCCTACCTGTACTTCCGTAACCGGCGGAAGAAGGCTGCCGCAGCCCAGTCATCCAGCGCAAGCTACGGCCCGCAGGGCGGCGAGGTGGACCCGCTCGCGTCCCTCAGCGTGGAGGAACTGAGACGCAAGAGCGGTTCGCTGCTCATCGAAGCGGACGACGCCATCAAGTCCAGCGAACAGGAGCTGATGTTCGCCCAGGCACAGTACGGTGATTCCGCCGTCGGCAATTTCACCAAGGCCCTGGACGAAGCCAAGGCCCACATGACGGAGTCGTTCAAGCTGCAACAGCAGCTGGACGACCACATTCCGGATACCGAAGAGCAGCAGCGCACCTGGCTGGGCGAGATCATCCGCCGCTCCGAGGCCGCACTGGCCTCGCTCCAGGAGCAGAAGGCAGACTTCGATTCCCTGCGCGAACTGGAGAAGAACGCACCGCAGGCACTGGCACGCGTCAATGCCGGCGCCCGTGAAGCGGACGCTAAGATCTCCAGCGCAGAGGCCTCCCTGACCGCCCTGCGTGCCAAGTATGCCGAGACTGCCCTTGCCCAGGTTTCGGACAACATCCTGCAGGCCAAGGAGCGCCTCGCTTTCGTCCAGAACGCCTCAGTCACCGCTGAGCAGAAGCTGGGTGAGGGCGAAGGAAGCATGGCGGCAGTCGCTGTTAGGGCAGCGGAAGAGAGCCTGCACCAGACGAACGTGCTCCTGGATGCCATTTCCAAGGTGTCGTCGAGCCTTGACGAGGCCCGCAACGGCCTTGAGTCCGCGGTGGTGGACACCTCCCAGGACCTTGCCCAGGCTCGTGCCATGATCCAGTCCGGCGCCCATCCCGAGCTGGCGGGCCCGGTGGCCGGCGTGGAAGCGACGCTCGCCCAGGTCAAGTCAGACATCCAGGGCGGGAAGATCGATCCGATCGCAACCCTGCAGCGGGTGGAAACCGCCCACCAGTCCCTTGACCAGGCCCTAAGCGGAATCCGCGACCAGCAGGAGCAGTCACGCCGGGCGCAAGCGTCGCTGCAGCAGACCATTATGTCCGCCCAGGCCCAAATCAGCGCCACCTCCGACTACATCACCGCCCGGCGCGGCGGTGTGGGAACCGAGGCCCGTACCAGGTTGGCGGAGTCCCAGCGGAACCTGGACTACGCGCTGTCCATCGCGCGCACCGATCCCGTCACAGCCTTGACCTACGCGCAACAGGCGCACGCCCTCGCTGCCCAGGCAGCGCAGCTGGCGCAAGCCGACGTTGACCACTTCGACGGCTACGCCAACCAGGGCTACGGCCGCGGCGGAATGTTCGGTGGAGGCGGCGGAGGCGGACTCGGCGGCGCCATCCTGGGCGGCATCCTGATCAACTCCATCCTCAACGGCGGCGGTGGCGGAGGTTGGGGCGGCGGCCACAGCGACGGCGGCGGCTGGGGTGGCGGTGGCGGTGGCGGCGATTTTGGTGGCGGTGACTTCGGCGGAGGCGACTCCGGAAGTTTCTAACGGACCTGCGTAGCCATACCCGGCCAAACCCAACGGCTTAAGAACCACACAAGCAACACACAACTGTTCACTGATTTCAGTGGTCATCACAGAGCAGGACGAAAGGTAGCACCATGGTTAAACAGTCCATTTTCGGCCGTATCGCACAGCTGGCAAAGGCGAACATCAACACCTTGCTGGACAACGCTGAGGACCCGCAGAAAATGCTGGACCAGATGGTCCGGGACTACACCAACAACATCGCTGAGGCCGAGTCCGCCGTGGCCCAGACCATCGGCAACCTCCGGATGCTCGAGGACGACTACAACGAGGACGTCAAGAACTCCCGCGACTGGGGCAACAAGGCACTGGCCGCATCCCGCAAGGCGGACGAGTACCGAGCCAACGGCAACGTGTCCGACGCCGAGAAGTTCGACAACCTGGCCAAGGTGGCACTGCAGCGCCAGATGTCGGCCGAGAACGAGGCCAAGGGCGCTGAGCCTGCCATCGCGTCCCAGCGTGAAGTGGTGGACAAGCTCAAGACCGGCCTGGACCAGATGAAGGGCAAGCTCAACCAGCTGACCAGCAAGCGCAACGAACTGGTGGCCCGGTCCAAGACCGCCGCGGCCCAGTCCCAGGTGCACGATGCGATCAAGAGCATCGACATCATGGATCCCACCAGCGAGGTGGGCCGCTTCGAAGAGAAGATCCGCCGCGAAGAGGCCCGGGTCCGCGGGCAGCAGGAACTCACCGAGTCCAGCCTGGACGCGCAGTTCAACCAGCTGGAGGACCTGGGCGAGCAGGTGGAGATCGAGGCACGCCTGGCGGCCCTGAAGTCCGGCGGAAGCGCAAAGCCGGCCATCGGCTCGGGCAACACTGCTGGCGCTGAGTCCACCGTGAATGAAGCCGATTTCGACAAGCTCTGACAGCCTCGCAGGACGTCCCCGCCGAGGATACCGGGGAGACTGAGGACCGATGAAAGGCCGGGGCCGCCGCCCCGGCCTTTCTGGTTCCCGTATGTGTAGCGTTGGGTCATGGTTTCCTCCCACCCCACGTCCCTCGTCTGGCTGCGCGATGACCTCCGCCTGGACGACAACCCTGCACTGTCCGAAGCGGCAGCCCTTGGCCTGCCCCTGACCGTGGTCTACGTCCTGGACGAAGAGTCCGACGGCGTGCGGCCACTGGGCGGAGCAACCCGGTGGTGGCTGCATCATTCCCTGACGGCACTCGCCTCAGCCCTGGAAGCCAACGGTTCCCGCCTGCTCCTTCGCCGCGGACCGGCGGCAGGTGTCATCCAGGCCCTTGCGGACGAGACCGGGGCGGCCCATCTGTTCTGGAACCGGCGTTACGGACTGCCGGAGCGGACGGTGGATGCCGCCGTCAAGGAGCAGGCCGGCAAGAACGGCATGGAGGCTTCAAGCTTCCAGGCGAATCTTCTGTTCGAACCCTGGACGGTCCGCACCGGAGCCGGCGGCCCCTACAAGGTCTTTACGCCCTTCTGGCGCGCATGCCTTGCCGGCGCTGACGTCCGCGAGCCCCTGGAACCGCCCCGGCAGCTGCCGCCGCCCGCCGCCGCGAAAGATGGAGGCCTGCCCCGAAGCGAAGAGCTGGACAGCTGGGACCTTCGGCCGCACTCCCCCGACTGGAGCGGAGGCCTGTCCGAAACGTGGGAGCCGGGTGAGCAAGGCGCCAGGCACCGCCTTGAGGACTTCTTGGACGGGCCGGCCGAGGACTACGGGACCGGGCGTAATGTGCCCGGAGTGGAGGGCACCAGCCGACTCTCCCCCCACCTGCGCTTCGGGGAAATCAGTCCCTTCCGGGTGTGGCGGGAGATCCGGCGGCACTTCCCGCACAAGGTACCGGCCGACGTCGGGATTTTCCGTTCCGAACTGGGCTGGCGGGAGTTCTGCTGGCACCTCCTGTACACCAATCCGCAACTGGCCACCCGCAACTACCGGCCGGAGTTTGACCGGTTCCAGTGGCAGGCGCTGAACACCAATGAGCTGAAGGCCTGGCAGCAGGGCCGGACCGGGTACCCGTTCGTTGATGCCGGCATGCGGCAGCTGTGGCAGACGGGCTGGATGCACAACCGGGTCCGGATGGCGGCTGCGTCATTCCTGGTCAAGAATCTTCTGGCGGACTGGCGGATCGGCGAGGAGTGGTTCTGGGACACGCTGGTTGATGCGGACGCCGCCAGCAACCCGGCCAACTGGCAGTGGGTGGCGGGGTCCGGTGCGGACGCCTCCCCGTACTACCGGATCTTCAATCCGGTGACCCAGAGCAAGAAGTTCGATTCAGCCGGGCGCTACCTGCGGCAGTTCATTCCGGAACTGGCAGGCCTCGACGGGAAGGCCATCCACGAACCATGGAAAGCCGGAGACGCGGCTGGCTACCCCGAACCGCTGGTGGGGCTGCCGGAGTCCCGGGAGCGTGCCCTGGAAGCATACGCGAAACTCAAGGACTGACCTGTGGTCGATAAACCCGTGAGGGCGTAGTGTGCCCACCTTAGCGGCTGACCTTGCCCATCAAAGAGGCAATAGGCCGCAGGAAGATCGGACGGGCCAGGAACCACGCAGCCACCATGACCACTACCGAGGCGAGGAATACCCAGAACCCAAACCAGCCGTCGTCGTCCCGTACGCCGTACATGTGGTTGAGGTTGCGCAGCGCCCCGGTGGCGAGCACCAGGAAGACGTGGACCACAATGAAGGCGACAAAGTAGATCATCACCGGGAAGTGGACGGCGCGGGCCCATTCAATGGGGAAAGCCTTGTTGAGGCCGGCCGCCTTCTTGGGCCACGCCGAGGACATGCGCAGGCCGGTGATGAAGGACAGCGGCGCGGCGATGAACACCGTCGCGAAGTACGCCAGCAGCTGGAGCGCGTTGTAGTTGATCCAGCCGTTCTCCGTGGGCCAGTCCAGCGACGCGTACTGAAGCGCCGCCGAGAGCGCGTTGGGGAACACATCCCAGCTGGTGGGGACGATCCGCATCCACTGACCGGTGGCGAACAGGAGGACGGCGAACACCAGGCCGTTCAGGATCCACAGGGCATCCAGCGTGAGGTGGAACCACAGCTCAAGACTGATCTTGGTGGGCGGGTTCCTGGTCTTGATGAAGCCCTTGTTGTTCCGGGTCCAGTGGCCGCTGGGACGCGTGGTGGTCCGCACCTGCCAGCCGGTCCGGATGATGAGCAGCAGGAAGAACGCGTTCAGGAAATGCTGCCACGCCAGCCAGGCGGGAAATCCTTCCGGCGCCCCTGCCGGAAGCTCCGAGTGCCCGGGGTAGTCGGCAACGAAGGAAGCGACGGCCGGCAGCCCCACCAGCCACTTGGCAATCAGCACCACCAGGACCAGCGCCACGAGGACGGCGGGCACACCCCAATAGAGACGGGACCGCTTGCCCGCAACAGTGCCGGGCTTCTTCGTGGGTGTGGACATCGAGCAACATTCCTCTCGAGAATGACGTGGTGCTCACGATCTGTGAGGCTCTGCGAAAGAGAATACTAGGAACTGCCGGCAATCAAGGAAAAAAG
>NZ_CAQI01000036.1 GCF_001046895.1 Pseudarthrobacter siccitolerans | reverse complement strand
AAAAAAGAAGACCCCGTCCGGCTTGTCTGCCGGTCGGGGTCTTCACATAAGTTGCGGGGACAGGATTTGAACCTGTGACCTCTGGGTTATGAGCCCAGCGAGCTACCGAACTGCTCCACCCCGCGTCGCAGAATCAACACTACCCTACTTTTGCGGCGGGTTTTGCCACCCGCTTTCCGGGCCCCCATCCCGACGCGCCACCGCCTTTTGCGGAAGCTTAAAGCAAAAGGTCCGGAAACTGTTTCCAGTGTCCGGACCTTTTCTCCAGTTGCGGGGACAGGATTTGAACCTGTGACCTCTGGGTTATGAGCCCAGCGAGCTACCGAACTGCTCCACCCCGCGTCGCAAGAACTACTCTACCGGGAGGTGAACAGCAGGCAAAATCGGGAGGGCGTGATCTCCGTCTCGCCGGCCCGGCACCCGCTCCGGATGAAGCGGGTGCCGGCTGCCGTCGTCGTGATCAGTGACAGTCGGTCAGCTGCTTGGCGAGGGCGACGGCGTGGCTTCCGGAGTTGCCGTGGATGCCGGAGCCGGGGTGGCCTCGGGGGCCGCCACCGGGATTTTTGCCTCTGCCTGGGTGGCCTTCTCCAAGGCCGCTGAGAGCCGCTTCTGTGCCTCGCCATACCCGGCGAAGTCGCCGGCAGCCAGTGCGGCCTGTCCGGCCTGGATGGCATTGTTGGCCTCGTCCAGGGCCGCCTTCAGCTCGGCCTTGGCGTCCGCTCCGGCCGGGGCGGCAGGTGCACCGGGATCAACGGGCGCCTGGCCGTTGTTGTCCGAGTCGCCGGCTGCTGCCCCGGAATCCCCTCCGAAGAGCTGCTTTAGCGCCTCATCCAAGGTGGGGGCGAACCCAACTTTGTCGCCGAAGGCCACCAGGACGCGCTGCAACGTGGGGTAGGACGTCTCACCGGTGGACTTCAGGTAGACGGGCTGGACGTAGAGGATGCCGCCGCCGACAGGAAGCGTCAGCAGGTTGCCGTTCAGCACGTCCGAGGCGCCCTGGCGCAGCAGGTTCAGGGCCTGGGACACCGTGGGATCCGAGTTGAACTTGTTCTGCGCCTGGCCGGGGCCGGGGACCTGGATCTCCGGCGGGATCTGCAGCAGCCGCAGCTTGCCATAACTGTCGGCCTTCACGCCGGCCTGGTTGCCGGCATCCGAATCGGCGGCCAGGAACCCGTAGAGGACATTCCGGGCGTTTCCATTGACGATCTGCGGAATGTACGACGACGTCAGCTGGAAGGCCGGCTTGTCCTGGTCCGGCATCTGCAGCGACATGTAGAACGGCGGCTGCTTGACGTCGGTGTCCACGGTGGGATCCGCCGGCACGCTCCAGGCGTCATTGGTCTTGTAGAAGCTGGAGGGGTCCGTGACGTGGTACTGCCCCAGGAGCTGGCGCTGGACCTTGAACAGGTCCTCGGGGTAGCGGACGTGGCTCATCACGTCGCCGGACATTTCGGAGTACGGCTTCAGCGATGTGGGGAACACCTTCTGCCAGGACTTGAGCAGCGGGTCCTGGTCGTCCCACGCGTAGAGGGTGACCGAACCGTCGTACGCATCCACCGTGGCTTTGACCGAGTTCCGAATGTAGTTGACCGTGCTGTTGGGCAGTGCCACGGCACGGCCGGAGGTGGTCTGGGTGTCCTCGGTGGCGTTGGACAGCTGTTCCTGCTGCGAGTACGGGTAGTACTGGCTGGTGGTGTAGCCGTCCACGATCCACTTCACGCGCCCGTCCACCACGGCCGGGTAGGCGTTGCCGTCCACCGTCAGATACGGGGCCACCTTCTCCACGCGCTCACGGGGATTGCGGTCGTACAGGATCTGGGACTCCGGGTTGACGCCATCCGAGAGCAGCAGGTCCGACGACTGGAACTTGATGGAGTACAGCACCCGGTTGAAGAAAGTTCCGACGTTGGGTCCGCCGTTGCCTTCGAAGGTGTACTGGGTCTCCCCCTCCCCCTCTCGGCCGGAGGGCCTGTCCTGCTCACGGGCAGGGGCACCGTCCGGGGCGCCGACGATGGAGTATTCCGGCGAGGACTCGCCGAAGTAGATCCGGGGCTGGTACTTCGAATCATCGCCCAGCACGCCCGTTGACGGAATACCTGACTGCAGGAAATCCGGCTTGCCGTCCACCGTGAACTTGTTGCCCTTGGCTGCCACCACACCGTAACCGTGGGTGTACACCACATGCTGGTTCAGCCAGCCCTGCTGGTTGCTGGCCACGTTGGCGGGGTTCAGCTCACGGACAGCGATCACGGTGTCCTGGATCTTGCCGTCCACCTCGTAGCGGTCCACGTTGAGGGCTTCCGGGAACTGGTAGTACGGCCGGTACTGCTCCAGCTGCGAGAACGCATCCGAGATCAGGTTCGGGTCAAGCAGGCGGATGTTTTCGGTGGTCTGCGCATCCGGGGCAAGCGCGCCGGTGGTGGCAGTGTTGGTGGCGTCATAGCGGCTCACCTGGATGGCATCGAGCCCGTAGGCCTTGCGCGTGTTGTCGATGTTGCGCTGGATGAATTCCTTTTCCAGCGTCTCTTCCGAGGGGCGCACCTGGAACTGCTGGATCACCCAGGGGTAGACACCGCCGGCCAGGATTGACGTGATAACCAGCATGGCGGTTCCGATGACGGGCAGGCGCCACCGGCCGATGACCGCGGCCACGATGAAGAGGATGGCAACCAGCACGGCTGCCACCGCCAGGATGGCTTTGGTGGGGATGACGGCGTTGACGTCCGTGTAGAGCGCACCGGCCCAGCGGCCGCCGTTACCCTGCACAGCGGAGAAACGGTCCAGCCAGAAGTTGATGCCCAGAAGCACCAGGAAGGCAGCGCCCGCGACGGCAATGTGGATCTGCGCCGCACGGCTGGTGAACACGCCCCGCTCCATCAGCCTGATGCTGCCGTACAAATAGTGGGTGAGGATTCCGGCGATTCCGGCGATAACCACCACGCTGATCAGGAACCCGGTAATGAAACCGAGGAACGGCAGGGTCATCAGGTAGAAGCTGATGTCCATGCGGAATTGCGGATCCTCCTGGCCGAACGGCTCCTGGTTGAAGAACAGCAGGACCTTCTGCCACTGGCTCGCCGCGGCGCTGCCCGCGAACAGGCCGAAGAGGACGGGAAGGCCCACCATCACCACGCGGCGGACAGGTTCCAGCTGCGCCTGGTAACGGTTGAGGTTGTCGCGGATTTCCGAGTCCGGGGCGTACACCGGGCGGGACTGGTAGGCGATGCGGATGGCGAAGAAGACCGCAAGGAACATCACGGCGAATCCGGCCACGAAGATGCCGATCCTTGCCAGGTTCTCGGTGAGGAACACTTCGATGAAACCAAGCTGGCGGTACCAGAGGACATCGGTCCAGACGTTTGCGAAGAAGATGAAGCCCACAACCACCAGGGCAACAACAATCAGGGTGGGCGTCAGCGCGCCGCGTCTTGAAGGGGGCCTACCTGTGGACATGGTGCTGGCGGGTCGGGACAAACTCGGTACCTCATAGCTGGTCGGTCAGATGATGCGTAGCGTGCGTGCGAGCGACGTCCTTACCGGTCAAACACTGGTTCAGCCGTCATAATTGCCACGAGTGGCAGTAGATCTTAGTTCCTGCCCAGTCTAGTTGTTTGTACACGCCGGGAGGCCGGACGTGTCCTGGCCGGACCCGGCGAGTTCGACGGCGTGCCTCGCCTCAGCCAGGTTCTCTACCTTGACCACCTGCAGCCCGTCCGGTACGTGCCCCACCACTTCCCCGCAGTTGGCGGCGGGTGCGAGGAAGAGTGTGGCTCCCCCCGCACGGGCCCCCTGCATCTTCTGCCCGATGCCGCCGATGGGCCCCACCGTGCCGTCAGGGGTAATGGTTCCAGTCCCCGCAATGTGCTTGCCGCCGGTCAGGTCGCCAGGCGTGACAGTGTCGATAATGCCCAGCGAGAACATCAGGCCGGCGCTGGGCCCGCCCACTTTGTCCAGCGAGATCTTCACGTCAAAAGGGAAGGTAAACAGGTACTTGAGCATCACGCCGAGGATGAAGCGCCCTTCGCCGTTGTCCTTGGGCGTAATGTCCTGGCTGACCTCCTGGCCGTCCCGTTCCACCACCACAGTGGCGGGCGCGCCTTTTCCTGCCGCCAGTTCCTCCTGGATGACGGCCAAGGAGGTGATCTCCTTGCCGTTGATAGTTTTGAGGATGTCCCCCGGCTCGATTTTCCCGGCCGCCGCGGAACTCTCGGACAGGCCTGCTGCCTGCAGCTGCTCCCCGAAGGGGATGTCCAACTCGCTGAGGGCCGACGCCACCGCGTTCTCCTGCGAGGTGGTCATGGCCACCGAACTCTGCTCCTCCGCCTCTTCCCTGGTGGTGCCGGTGGGATAGATCATCTCCACGGGATACACCGCCTTGGAACGGTCCAGCCAGGCGGAGAATGCGCCCAGGATGCTCACCGGACCGTTGGGGCCGCCGTCGACATAGACAGTTGTCAGATCAAGGTTGCCTGCTGCCGGATAGGTTTCGCGGCCGGTGACGCTGATGACGGGGCTTCCCTGGCTCTGGCCCAGGGTGTTGAACGTGGGGCCGGGCGATTCAACAACATACGGCACCGGCAAGGTGCCCACCGCAATGCCCAGGCCCAGCGCGGCCACGCCAGCCACCATCATGGCCGAGACTTTCGGGTTCCGGCGTTCGGGCCCAGTCAGTCCCTCTTCGGCTCCCGGGAACGGACTGGCCGGCGCAGCGGCGGGTGCGCTGCCGGCGTCGTACTCGTCTTTTTCCGCATGCCAGGGCCCGGGCTGGAGCTCCTCGGCGTGGTCCTCTGAGGGGTGGCCCCCACGGGTTGTAGTCACTGAACCAACACTACGCGGTGGCCGGCGGCTGCGGTTCTTTGCCTACAGCGAACGGCAACGCAGCGCGGCAGACAGCCGACCGGCACCGGGGTACCGTGAAGGTTGAGCACCAGTCACACCGACGATCGGCGGGATCATGACCTCCAACCCACTTAATCCGTCCAACGGCGACGATACGCCCAAGGACCCGTTGACAGAGATGCTGCAAAACCTGATGGGCGGCAAGGGGATGGAGAATTTCGATCCCGCCGAACTGGCCAAGGCAGCAGGCCTTCCCAACGACCCCAACCTGCTGGCCCAGATGTTCTCCCAGGTCCAGGCCATGATGAGCGCACCGTCCGAGGGGCCCGTGAACTGGCAGCTTGCCCACGAGAACGCCCGCCGGGTGGCAGCGTCAAGCGCCGACCCGTCAGTGACCTCGCAGCAGTCCCGTGAAGTGGACGAGGCCCTGCGGCTCGCTGAACTGTGGCTTGACCCCGTCACCGATCTTCCCGGCACCGGCCTGATCGGCCGGGCCTGGTCCCGCGCCGAATGGGTGGAGGCCACGCTGGGCACGTGGAAGAGGCTGACCGAGCCGGTGGCGAACAGCATTGCCAATGCGCTCTCGTCCGCCATGACGGAGCAGATGCCTGAAGAGATGAAGTCGATGATGGGCGGGGCATCATCGATGCTCCAGAACATGGGCGGCGCCATCTTCGGCATGCAGCTGGGCCAGGCCATTGGTGCCCTCTCCCAGGACGTGGTCAGTTCCACCGACATCGGCGTGCCCCTTGCCGACCTTGAAATGGCACTGCTGCCCGTGAACATCGCCGCCTTCGGCGAAGGGCTGTCCCTGCCCGAAAACGACATCCGGCTCTTCCTCGCCGTCCGGGAAGCCGCCCACGCAAGGCTTTTCGTCCAGGTCCCATGGCTCCGGGGCCACCTGCTGGGCGCCATCGAGGCCTACGCCCGCGGCATCCACATCGACACGTCCCGGATCGAAGAACTGGCCAGGGACCTGGACCCGAGCAATCCCGAGGGCATCCAGGAAGCCCTGTCGCAGGGTGTGTTTATGCCCCAGCGGACTCCTGCCCAGGACCAGGCGCTGGAGAAGCTGGAGACGGCGCTGGCCCTCGTGGAAGGCTGGGTGGACGAGCTCACCGCAGCCGCCACCGAAAAGCTGCTGCCCTCCGCCGGAGCGCTGCGGGAAACCGTACGGCGCCGCCGGGCTACCGGCGGGCCGGCAGAGCACGCCTTCGCCGCCCTGGTGGGGCTGGAACTGCGTCCCCGCCGCCTGCGGGAAGCCGCAACACTCTGGGCCACCTTGAAGGAGGAACGCGGCATCGAAGGCCGCGACGCGATCTGGCACCACCCCGACCTCCTGCCCACCGCCGAGGACCTGGACGATCCGAAGGGCTTCAGCGGACGCCGCAAGCTGGCCGAGGCCAGCGACAGTGAAGTGGATGACGCCCTGCAGAAGTTGCTGAGCGGCGGGTTTGACGAGTCCCCGTCGGCCGGGCCGGAAGAGCCCGACGGCGGGACGGCCGGCGGCGCGGACCGCGGCACTGACGGCGAAGGCGGCGAGGGTGACGGCGAAGACGGCAAGGACGGCCCGGACGGTGCGCCGAAAAGCTAAGCCGGCCTAGTCGGCGTCGCCGGGCCAGGTTTCGCCCGGCCAGGGTGCCGGTCCCGATGGGACGGCACCCTGGCCGTCCGGGGCTCCCCCGTCCTTCAGGCCGCGGGCCATGGCAAAAGACACACCCTCCAGGAAGGCCTTCGCCCGCGCCGTTTCCGGGTACGCCTCCAGCAGCTTCCAGAACGCCGCGTTGTGCCCTGCCACCAGGAGGTGGGCCAGCTCGTGGAGCAGCACGTAGTCGATGACCCACTGGGGCATGGGACGAAGCTTGTCCGACAGGCGGATGGTGCCTTCCGCCGGCGTGGCGGAACCCCAGCGTGAATTCTGGTTGCTCACCCAGCGCACCGACGCGGGCACGGCCCGGCCGCCGAGGTACTTTTGGGACAGCTGCGCGGCATGGGCGGCCAGGGCGGCGTCAGAGGCGGGGCGCTTCAGGCCGGAGGCTGTACGCCGTTCCCCCTGCTTGTGCAGCTTCGCCAGCATCCGCTGGACCCATTCCCGCTCCTGGGCAGCGGTGAATCTTGCCGGGATGGCCACCACTGCCGTTCCGTTCTCCCAGAACGCGGCAACGGTCCGGGTGCGGCGGGCGGACCGCCGGACCTCGACGGGTGCACCGTCCGCTGTGGTGATCACAGCGACGTGCTTTCGACCAGGACCCGGAGGACGTCTTCGCCGTAACGTTCCAGCTTGGACGGGCCCACGCCGGCAAGTGCGGCAAGTTCCTCCAGTGAGGAAGGCTTTGCTTCGGCAATCGCTGTCAGCGTGGCGTCCGTGAACACCACAAAGGCGGGCACGTCGGCGGACAAGGCGGTCTCCCGGCGCCACGTCCTGAGCGCCTCAAACGTCTGTTCCTCATAGCTGGGCGGGCAGGCGTTGCACCGGCCCACCTTGCGTTCGGCTCCCGTGCTCAGCATGCTCCCGCAAACCCTGCAGACCGCCGGGGCAGCAGCCTTGCGCCGCGGCGCCGGACCCTTTCCGCGCATACTTGAGCCGGCCACGGAATCCGGCCGCAGCCCGTCCAGGAACCTGGAGGGCTTGCGGTTGGCGCGGCCGCCGGGAGTCCGTGCCGTGGACCAGGAAAGGGAAAGATGTTCCCGGGCACGGGTGATGCCCACATACAGGAGCCGCCGCTCTTCGTCGACGGATTCCGGCGTGTCCGCAAAGGAGATGGGCATCAACCCTTCACTGAGGCCCACCAGGAACACCGCATCCCATTCCAGGCCCTTGGCAGCATGCAGGGACGCCAATGTCACCCCCTGCACGGTGGGTGCGTGCTGCGCAAGGGAGCGCTCCTGGAGTTCGTTCACGAAGTCGGCAAGGCCGAACTCCGCCCCCCGGGACTGGACCAGTTCGTCGGCCAGGGCCACCAGGGCCGCCAAGGATTCCCAGCGTTCGCGCAGTGCCCCGCCGTTGTGGGGCGCTGACTCCGTGTAGCCAAGGGAAGCCACGATGTCGCGGACCAACTGGCCGAGCGGTTCCGGGGATTCCGCCGAGACGGCCCTGGTGGCGGCACGCAGCTGCAGGATGGCGTCGCGGACTTCCTTGCGGGCAAAGAACCGCTCTCCCCCGCGCAGCTGGTAGCCGATGCCGGCGGCGGCGAGGGCCTGTTCGTACGCTTCGGACTGCCCGTTGGTCCGGAAAAGGACTGCCACCTCGCTCGCAGGAATGCCGGCGTCGAGCAACGCCTTGATTTTCTGCGCCACGGTAGCGGCTTCCGCTTCGTCGTCCGAACACTCGGTGAATTGCGGAACGGGGCCTGCGGGACGCTGTGCCACCAGCTGCAGGGGCGCGGCCCACGCGGCATCTGCTGCCGGGCCGCCGCTGCGCCTGCCTGCGAGGAGATCGTTGGCCAGCTTTACCACCTGCGGGGTAGAGCGGTAGTCCCGGATCAGCTTCACGACGTTGGCCTGCGGATAGCGGGCCTTGAATTCCAGCAGGTGCTTCGGCGAGGCCCCGGTGAACGAGTAGATGGTCTGGCTGGCATCGCCCACCACGCAGAGCTCATCCCGGCCGCCCAGCCACAGCTCAAGGAGCCGCTGCTGGAGCGGGGAAACGTCCTGGTACTCGTCCACCACAAAATGCCGGTACTGTTCGCGGACGGTGGCGGCCACCTTCTCGTCCTCCTGCAGGATGCCCACGGTGATCAGCAGGACATCTTCAAAGTCGATGACGTTGCGGTCCGTTTTGACGTCCTCGTAGGACTGGAAGACCCTGGCGACGGCGGTGAGGTCGAACCCGCCGGGGGTGCCTCTGTCCTGCGCATTTTCGAGGTAGTTGGCGGGCGTCAGCATGGATACTTTCGCCCACTCGATTTCCGAGGCAAGGTCGCGGATGGACGCCCTGTCCGTGCTCAACCGGAGCCGCCGGGCAGCTTCAGCGAGCATCTGGGCCTTGTGGTCCAGCAAGTTGGGCAGTGTCCCGCCAACGGCCTGCGGCCAGAAAAACTGCAGCTGCCGCAGTGCCGCGGCGTGGAACGTGCGGGCCTGGACGTTGCCGGCCCCAAGGTCGCGCAGCCGGCTGCGCATTTCCGCCGCCGCGCGGGCCGTGAAGGTCACGGCGAGCAGCCGCTGGGGTGTGTAGACCCCGGAGTGGACGCCGTAGGCGATGCGGTGGGTGATGGCGCGGGTTTTGCCTGTGCCGGCGCCGGCAAGGACGCACAGCGGTCCGTTGAGGGTGCTGGCTACCTCACGCTGTTCGGCGTCCAGGCCGCCGAGGATACGGTCCTCCAGCGAGGCTGCGCTGTCAAAATTCTGTGTAGTCACTTTGCTGCTTTTTCGTCTCGACTACCGCGTGCTGGAGTCTGATGGGTAGATGTGGCTTCAGGCGCCTGCCCGGTCCTGAATACGGCCGCCGAACCAATGCTCGATGAGGGAGCGGGCGATCGACAGCCGGCTGGAGATGGTGATTTCGCCGGCGAGCACGGCTTCCTGGAGTTCCTCCCGGCTGAACCAGCGCGCCCTGGTGACCTCCACGCCGTCGGGCGTTGCCTCGGCATCTTCGGTAACGGCGGTAAATCCAAGCATAAGGGAGGCCGGGAACGGCCACGACTGCGAGCCCAGGTACTGGCAGGCCTTAACCCGGACCCCCACTTCCTCGTAGATCTCCCGGACTACGGCCTGTTCCAGGGACTCCCCCGGTTCCACGAACCCGGCGAGCGTGGAGTAGTTCTTTGCATCAAGTACCCCGCCCCCGCCCAGGAGCAGGCGGCCGTCCGGACCAACGACGGTGACGATGATAGCGGGGTCGGTGCGGGGGTAGTGCTCGGAGGAATCTGCCGGACAACGCCGTACCCATCCCCCGGCTTCGATGCCGGTAGGCGATCCGCAGCGCGGGCAGTGTGTATGGCTGGCGTGCCAGTTGGCGATGGCACTGGCTTCGACGAAGAGGGCCGTATGGGTGGGGGTGAGTCCGGCGGCAACCTCACGGAACCCGGCCCACAGGGCGTCCCGGGGAAGCCCGGCTGTTCCCGGCTCCACTGCTTCCGGCAGGACGAACAGCAGCACTTCTGTTCCCGGGGGAAGGTCCGAAGCCGGCAGGGCGGAGCCCAGGTAAACCGTCAGCTCGGGAGCAGTTTCTGCGGCGGCAAGGTCCGCGTACAGTTCGCGGGCGCTGCGCATGTACAGTCCGCCCTCGCGGACCAGGCCCTGCCGGCCGGCAAGCACCACGGCCAGCGTTTCGGTGTTGGCGAGGAGGTCCTCCACCATTCCGGGCTTTGCCCGTGCCACGGATCCCCGGTCAACCAGCGCGGGCGGCACCGGGAGGACCGTGTCCATGAGGTGGTTCGCCGGCAGCCGGGCCGGGCTGCCCTGGTGGACCGGTGTTGCAGACTCCGCGTGGCTCATGTGTCCACCGTACTGACTGGGACCGACAAATGGATATTTGGGCGGCCCTTCCGGCGCCCGCGACTGCCGGGCCTACCCTGATTTGGACTCTATCTGAAGACTCGCCGTCCTTGGACCGGTGTCTTGGACGGCGCGCAATCTACCGTGGAACAGTGAGAAGAAAACCGATTGAACTGGCAGCCGTTGCAACCGCGGCAGTCCCCGGACTGACCCCGACGGCCGTTAGCTCTGCCCCGGATGATCCCGCCGACTTCGACTCCGCCCTGCTGCTCGATTCCGAGGGCAAGCGCTGGCGGGTCCGGTCACCACGGCATGCGGAGGCCAGCGCCAGGCTGGAAACGGAATTTCTTGTGCTGCGTGCCTTCGCTCCCGGCATCCGTGCCGAGCTTCCGTTCCTGATGCCCACCGTGGCCGGCAGTGTGCGGCTGGGACCCCTGAGCACGTTTGTCTATTCGCATTTGGCCGGGAGCACCCGCAGCGTTGAGGAGCTCACTGCCGGCCCGGATGTCCTGGCCCGTGAAATCGGGGTGGCCCTTGCCGCCATCCATGACCTTCCGCGTTCGCTGGTCAGCAATGCCGACCTGCCGAGTTACACGCCCAACGAATTCCGGCAGCGCCGGCTCAATGAGCTGGACCAGGCGGCCACCACCGGAAAGATCCCCCCTGCCCTGCTTCTGCGCTGGGAACATGCCCTGGAAGACGTGTCCCTGTGGCGCTTCAACCCGAGCGTGGTGCATGGCGACCTGCATGAGGACAATCTCTTGGTGGAGGGCCAGCGCGTCACGGCCGTGACAGGCTGGACCGACCTGAGGATTGGCGATCCGGCTGATGATTTTGCCTGGCTTGTTGCCTCGAATGAGCAGGACTTTGTGGATGCGGTCCTGGGTGCGTACACGGCCGGCCGCCGGGACACGCCTGACACCCACCTGCTGCGCCGGGCTGCGCTGTCCGCGGAGTTCGCACTGGCCCAGTACCTGGTGAAGGGTATCGCCTCGGATGACAGCGGCATGATTGCCGAGGCGGAAGACATGTTGGCAACCCTTGCCCGGGACATCGAGGAGCACGGCGGGCAGCCGATCAGTGTGGAACCGCAGCCGGCAGTGGTTACCCCCGCCACTGCCGGCCCGGAGCCTGTAGTGAGGCCGGCCGACGCCGGAGTGGCGGGTTCAGTCCCGTCCGTTACGGTGGTGCCGCTGCCCGTCCCGGCCCCGGTCCAGCCGGCGGTCCATGTCACCCCTATCCCGGTTGAACCTGCGGCGGCCGCCGCAGGGCCGGACGACACGTCCACCGCCGCCATCAGCATCATCGACGTCACAAAGGACCAGTCCGTCACGAAGGACTAAGGGCAGCACTCACGATCTCCTCCAGCTCCCGGGCTGATCCGAGATCGTGCGGCCGCACCACTTCGTTGTCTGCGACGTAGAAAAACGCTGCCCGGACCTCTTCCAGGGGGACGTCCTTCAACCGGGCCCATGCCAACCGGTACACGGCAAGCTGCACGGCTTTCGTTGTCAGCGCGGCAGCGGAGGGCCGCCGTCCGGTCTTCCAGTCCACCAGGTCCCACCGGCCGTCGGCATCGCGGAAAACGGCGTCAATGCGTCCACGCACCACAACGTCACCCACACGCGTCTCCACCGGCACTTCAACGAACGCCGGGGACCTGTCTGCCCAGGGGGACGCCTTGAAGGTTGCCACCATGGCGTCCAGGTCATAGGCGGCATCGATGTGGTCGTCCGAACCGGGAGCTTCATCGAGGTCAAGCATGCCTGCGGCGCCGAAGTACTCTTCCACCCATGCATGGAACGCGGTTCCCTTCCGTGCCGACATGCCTGGTTCCCGGGGTACAGGCCTGCGGAGCCTGCCAAGTACTGCCGCCGCGTCCTCCCGCAGTTCCACCAGTGTGGACGCGGAGATGTGTCCCGGCAGGTGCACATCGCGGCCTGCGCTCCTCCGCGAGCGGCGTTCCAGCAGCAGCGCCGCCTCCCGCGCCCATCCCCGGGCCGGCCCGTTGAGCTGCTTGCCTTCGGGTGTGTCCCCGTTCCGGTTCGCCGCCGCGGCGGGAGCTGCAGAAGATTCCTGTCCATGGTCTTCCAACTCGGCAAGGACCTTGGCTGCAGCGGCTTCCATGGCGCCGCGCCGTCCGGCAGCCAGGCGGAGGCGGTTCCCGGTGCGCGGATCCACCGGCCCCTCCAGGGGATCATAGGGCCAGTTGGCGATTTCGGATTCCAGGGTGAGCGGGCTCGACTCCGGAAGGGAGGCCTCATCCTGCGACGCCGGATGGACCAGGGCGGCGCGGGAGTTTGCGTCCGCTCCGTGTGCCAGCGGCTCGAGCTCAGCCAGGAACGGCGACATCTCCGCACGTCCTGCCCGGGATCCCACCCACGCTGCGCTCGAAACCCACAGCACGTGCTTGGCCCTGGTGTACGCCACATAGGCGAGGCGGCGTTCTTCCGACTCCCCGTGGGCCTGGACTGCGGCTTTGAAGTCCTTCTCGGCATCCAGCCAGCCTTTTTGGTCCGGCTGGTCGAGGTCCCACTGCGGAAGGTCGGCCCGGTCGCCGCGGAGCGGCCAGGGCAGGGCCGCAGACCCGCTGCTCCAGCGGGAGTCCCTGTCGCTGGGAAAGGCCCCTGCGTTGAGCCCGGGAACAAAAACAACATCCCATTCCAGGCCCTTGGACGCGTGGACCGTGAGGAGCTGCACGGCTTCCCGGTTGACGTCGGAAGCTGGCGCTTCCAGGCCGTTTTCCTCGGCGGCCGCGGCCTCGAGCCAGGACAGGAAAGCCAGGATATCCACCCGCTGGGACGTCCGAAGGAACCCTGCGGCTTCGTCCTGGAAGGCATCGAGGTTGCGGCGGGCCTGGTGGATGCTGATACCCGGCCGTGCCGCCACCTCGATGTCCAGCAGCATGGCCCGCTCCACTTCACCCAAAAGGGTTGTGAGGTCATCACCGAGGTAGCTCCGAAGCTGCCGAAGCTCCGCTGACAGGCGGGCAAGCCTGCTGCGGGCCGCAGCACTGAGCGACCTGCCGTTGGCGGACGTCCAGCCCTCCCGGGGCAGCCAGTCCAGGGCTTCCACCAGGCTGGCGCCATCCGTCAGGTCTGCCTCGAGGACGGATTCGCTGTCCTCCTCCGGCTGCTCCTCAACGGACCCGTCACCGAACCCCTGTGCGGCCTGCCCGCGCCGCCGCGCCAAGTGGCTTGACCAGTCACGCAGGGCCATCAGGTCTGCGGGGCCGATGCGCCAGCGTGCCCCCGCCAGGAGCCGCATCAGGGAATCGGACCGGCCGGGGTCTGCCAGGACCCGCAGTGTGGCCACAAGGTCAACGATCTCCGGCGTGTCAAGGAGTCCGCCAAGCCCCACGATTTCGTACGGGATGCCCCGGGCCTCGAACTGGCGCCGGACAGTTTCCATCTGGGCACGGCGCCGGCAAAGGACAGCGAGAGCGGGCGGCACAGGGGTTCCGTCCGGTTTCAGTTCAAAGTCGGTCACCCGGTACTTCAGGACGTCGTCGGCCAGCGCGGCCGCCTCGTCCACGTCGGTGCCGAACCGTCCCAGGACCACAGTGCCGTCGACCGCGTACGGGCTCGGCTGCAATGGGGGAACATCCGCTGCCGCAGCCCCGGCCCCGCCGGCCCCGCCGGCCGCGCTGCCTCCGCCTGCCGGCCCGCGGGCAGCGGCGGCCCGGCCCAGGGACTCGGACATCACGTTTGCTGCAGCCAGGATGGACCGGCCGTTCCGCCAGGCGGTGGTCAGGTAGGAAGTAGGTGCCGGAGCCCAGTTTCCGGCTGAGTCTGCCGGACCGGTGCGGACAGGAAACTCCCGGACGAAGTGGAAGAGCTGACCGGCCGAGGCGCCGCGGAACCCGTAGATGGACTGGTTGGGGTCGCCCACCGCAGTCACCGCATGCCCGCCGCCGAAGAGCCGCGAGAAGAGCACCAGCTGCGCGTAGGACGTGTCCTGGAATTCGTCGAGCAGCACCACTTTGTACCGCTGCCGTTCCATCTGCGCGGCCAGGGGAACATCCTGCGCCACCTTGGCTGCGAGCGCCACCAGGTCTCCGAAGTCGAGGGCACCCCGCGCCCGTTTGGCCGCCGCATACCGGCCCACCATGTCCGCCACGCTGGCGCGGGTGCGCAGCATTCCGGCAAGCTCGGCCGCCGCCTGCGGGGGGTTCTTCTTTTTGCCCGCCATGTACGGCGCCGACTCGAATTCCGAAAGCCGGGCCATCAGCCAGGCTTCCACGTCCTCGGGCTCCTGGAGGTGCTCCGCACACTCACCGGCGAGTTGGATTACGGCCTTGACCAGGGTGGATTTTGCGGCACGGAAGTGGGCATATTCGCCGTCGTAGGCTTCCACCACTTCGCTGGCCAACTGCCAGGCCTGGGCACCCCCGAGGAGGACCACATCCCGCTCCACGCCGAGCCGCAGGCCGTAGTCTGACACTATTCCGCTGGCGAAGGAGTGGTAGGTGGAGACCTTGGGCTCAAGGGAATCACTCGAGACCGGCTGCTCGGGGAACAGTTGGCGCCCGCCGTCCTGGCTGGCCAGCCGTTGCAAGGCAGCCAGCTTGGCCCGGATACGGGACGCCAGTTCACCGGCCGCCTTCCGGGTGAACGTCACACCCAGGACTTCTTCCGGCCGTACCCAGCCGTTGGCCACGAGCCAGACCACGCGGTCAGCCATGGTGGCTGTTTTACCCGACCCTGCTCCGGCAATGACCAGCCGTGGCGTGAGCGGCGAACTGATGATGGCTGACTGCTCCGGAGTGGGGACGTTCTTCTCGCCCAGCAGCCGGGAGAGCTCCTCCGGCGTGAACCGGGGTTCGGGCACCGAGTGCCCGTCAATGCCTGGGTCCAGGCTCATTCCGTAACCTGCCTTCCCCGCACACACAGGGGACACACTTCCGGCAGCCGGCAGCCGTGGCCGCCGTGGCTTCCCTTCGAAGGGTCATGCCTCGCCTCGAATTCGCTGCCGCCCATCACGGCGGCAGCCTCCCTCACCATGTCCATGGCCCAGTTCTCCTGCGGATCAAGTGGTTCCTGTTGCTGGATGCCGGGACTCTTGGCCGCCGTCCCCAGCTGGGCGAGGACCGCGCCACCTGGAAGATTGGCGGCACCGTCCTCCCCGCTAAATCCCCCTACGAGGACTGCGGCCTGGTACGCGCCCAGCTGCGGATGCGCGGACAACTCGGCCTTGCCCGGCTGGCGCTTCCCTGTTTTGAGGTCAACGATGACCAGCCTGCCCTCGGAGTCGATCTCCAGACGGTCCACCTGCCCGCGAAGGACAGCGGCGCGGGCCGGCCCGTCATCAACAGCAACCTCCGGGAGGGCAACCTCGAAGTCCCGTTCCACACCCAGCAGGCTCCTGCCCTCACTCCGCATCACCAGCACATACTGGGCAAGCTTGCGCACCATCGCCTCAGCGCGCTGGTAGTCCAGCCGGCCCTCCCAGTTGTCCTTCATGCCGAGGGCAGGCCAGCGGCGGACCAGTTCAGCGACGTACTCTGCCCCGGACGCATCCGGAAGTTCCTGGGCGATGGCATGGACCAGCGTGCCCAGGCTCCTGGCGAAATCGGTGGCCGCCTCACCGCCGGCTGCCTGCACGAACCAGTCCAGCGGGGACTTCTGGACCGTCTCCACCTTCGACGGCGACACAAAGACCGTTCCGCCCGGCGGGACCACTGCCGCGGACGATGTCAGCGCCGGCAGCGCCCACCAGCTGTCCGGATGCGCCCCGGCCACCGGCGGCTCCGCAGCCGCGAGCCCGGCAAGAACCCTCACGGCTTCCTGGGCCTCGGCCTCGTGCTTTCCGTCCAGCTGGGCGTACTGCCGGAGTTCGGCCACAAGCGCCCGCAGCGTCATGGGACGTTCCACCGGCGTGAAGGCCCTCCCCTCCTGGCCGGGATCCAGCGGTGCCACGTAGTCCAGGAAGGACGAGGGCTGATCGTCCTCCGAGGAGACGGCCGTACAGATCAGGAGTTCGCGGGCCCGCGATACTGCGGTGGAGAAGCTGCGCAGTTCGTCGTAACGGATGTCCCGCAGGCGGCTGAGCGGGTCCCGCTGCAGCGCATACCCGACTCCGTGCTCCACCGCATCGGCGTACAGGGTGCTGCCCAGAAGTTCGCCGCGGAGCCTGGTGTTGGGCCACACACCTTCCTGCAGGCCGGCCACGAGGACCACCGGCCATTCCCTGCCGGCCGCACTTGCCGGCGTCATCAGCTCGACGGCGTCGTCCACCTGCGCCCTGGCAGCCAGCGTGTCCATGGGCAGCTCCTGGTTCAACAGGTACTCCAGAAACTGCTCCGGCCCGGCGCCCGGCACCTGGTCGACGTAGCGCTCCGCCGTGTGGAACAGTGCCATCATGGCGTCAAGGTCGCGGTCGGCCCGGGCTCCGTGCGGTCCGCCGGCAAGGGCTGTCTCTGTCCAGGCTGCGGCGAGGCCGGTGGCATTCCATAATGCCCACAGGACTGTTTCCGCGTTGGCGCCGGGTTCGACGGCGGCCTTCCGCCCGGCCTGGATCATCCTTGCCGTACGGCGTGCGGCCCGGCCCTCCATGCCAAGTGTGGACAGGGCCCCGGGCTCCAGGAGGGCCTCCACGAGCAGGGTATCGCTGGTGCGCCCCCCTCCCCCCAGAAGCTCTTCGCGCCGCAGTGATTGCCGCAGCCGGCGCAGCTCGATGGAGGTGGCGCCGCCCACCCGCGACGTTAGAAGGGATACAGCCGTTTCGGGGGTGAGGAGATCAGGATCGAGGGCAACGGCGAAGGCGTCCAGCAGCGGACGCACTGCCACCTCGTCCCGGACGGCGGACTCCGCCACCGGAACCCGCACGGGAATCCCCTGGCCGGACAGATACCGCTGCAGTTCGCTGACCTGTGCCCCGTTCCGCACTATCACTGCCATCTCGGACAGGTCCCGGCCGCGGTTGATGTGCTGGTCAAGGATCCGCTGGGCAACGTACCTGAGCTCGTGCACCGGGGACGGCACAAGGTGGGCTTCCACGGCTCCGTGTGGCCGGCCCCCCACCGGCTCGAGCCGCCTGGCCAACTGTCCTCCGGCCCGTTGGGAGATTCGGGCGGCCACCCCCAGCCACGCTTCGGTCAGCTCCGGCGCGTGCCGGTGCGCGTACCGGAGGGGACGTTCGAGGACCGGCGCATCCGGTGAGAGCAGCCCGGGAAGTTCAGCCACCAGATCCGGCCGGGCGCCCCGGAACCCCTGGACTACGGTGTCCGGCGAGGAGGCCACATAGCAGTCCTTCCCGCGGGCTATGTCCGCGAGGAGCTCGAAGACGGCGGGATTGGCCTCCTGGACGTCATCCACCACGATCAGCTGCAATCGCGCGCGTTCGGCGGCAAGGAAGTCAGGGGCGTCCTGGAAAACGTGGCGGGCGGCGGTGATGATGCCGGCAGGATCAAAAGCTTCCGGCATGCGCAGGTCAAGGACGTCGCGGTACTCGGCGTAGAGCGCGGCGGCAGCGGTCCAGTCCGGCCTGCCGCATTGCCTGCCAAGGTCGGCGAGGTCCGCGGCGGTCAGGCCGGATTCGATGACCCTGTCGAAGAGTTGGCGTACCTCGTGGCGGAAGCCGCGCGTCTCCAGGGCCCCGCCGAGATCGTCCGGCCAGGGCAGCTCCAGTCCCGGCAGGCTGTGGCCTTCGAGGAGTTCCTTGATGATGAGGTCCTGCTCCGGTCCGGAGAGAAGCCGGGGCGGCCGGGCAAGGGGCAGCACTCCTTCGGCTTTGGCACGGCGGATCACGTCAAAGGCGTAGGATGCCCACGTCCGGGCGGGGGTGGTGCTGAGGCTTCTGTCCAGCCGGGCTGTAAACCGGTCCCGCAGGGAATCGGCCGCGAGCCTGCTGGGGGCCAGGATCAACATCCGTTCAGGATCCACGCCATCACGGAAGACCCTTGCGACGGCAGCTTCAATAAGGACAGTCGTTTTGCCCGTTCCCGGGGCCCCCGGCACCAGGACGGGCCCGGATCCCTGCGCGACGTCGACGGCTGCCTGTTGATCGGACGTCAGCGACGGGGCGTCGGCGTGGAGGTGACGGGGTGGCAGGAGCCTGAGCCCCGCGAAGCCTGTGGCACCCTGGCGCCCGGCATCCCCCGGCACGGTGCCGTCGTCGTGCACGGCTCCCGGCAGGGCATCAAAGCCGGCGCCAGGCCCGGCCTGTTCACGGTACTCGTCGCGTGGACCGGTAAAAGGAAGTGTTACTGTCACGCCGACATTCCATCATCAGCCACCGACAATTTCCGGAGCCCGCGCTCAAGCTGCGCGGCAATTGCGTCGATGTGCTCAAAGTCTCCATCCTTCGGCGCCCACCGCGCGGCTGCCAGGTCCACGCGCCAGGAGCCCTCCCCTGTCCGCAGGTAGGCCTCATAAGCACCGAGGAGAGCGGTTCCCTCCTCCCGGTAGTGGCGGAGGGCCTCGGCAACATGGCCTTCGGGCGCGTGTCCGCTCGCCTTAAGGATCCGCCACCACGGAACGCCGCTGCCGTAATGGCTCATGACCGAGCCAACCTGCCTGGGCCCGCCCGATCCAAGGAGTTCGGCGACGTCGCCGTACGAGACTGCGGACCCCGGCGGAACCAGCCTCACGATGGCCAGAACCGCCTCCACATACTCAATCCGCATTGATCCAATGTTAGCTGCAGTGGCGCTCCCGGGAATTGTCGGTGGCCCCCGTTAGCGTTGAAACATGAGCACCTGGAACACCCTTCCCCGCGCAGCCTTCGACCTCGAAACCACCGGCCGCAACTCGCGGGCGGCCCGGATCGTCACCGCATCGGTCACGGTAGTGGACCACAAGGGGGACGTCATCACCGAACACGAATGGCTGGCGGACCCGGGGGTGGAGATTCCCACCGAAGCCAGCGATGTCCACGGCATCACCACCGAACAGGCCAGGCGGGACGGCAGGCCGGCCCATGAGGTCACGCAGGAGCTCGCGGCCGTACTGCAGGGCCTGTTCGACGACGGCGTACCCGTCATCGCCTTCAACGCCAGCTACGACTTCACGGTGCTCGCGGCCGAATCAGCGCGTTACGGTGTTCCGCAACTGACCCGGTTTCCGGTCCTGGACCCCTACATCATGAACAAGCAGGTGGACCGCTACCGCAAGGGCAAGCGCACCCTCACGGCGTTGTGCGAGGAGTACGGTGTGGTCCTGGACAATGCGCACACTTCAGCCGCTGATGCCCTGGCCACCCTCCGGGTCCTGGACGCCATGGCCGGCAAGTTTCCCAAGCTCAGCATGCCGGCCAGCCAGCTGCACCAGCTGCAGGTGGACTGGGCCGTGAGCCAGGCGGCGGATTTCCAGGGCTACCTCCGCAAGACCAAGCCCACTGCGGTCATTGAAGGCGACTGGCCCGTGCTGCCACCACAGGATGCCAGCACTGGCGGGTTCTAGGACTGCTGGTTCTCCGCGAGATATCAGTCACATCGCTTAATAAGTTTGCTGACTTTTGTGTTCCTGAATTCGTTGCAGGGCCGCGCTGGTGCTGCTCACGCGCGTAGATGCGGGCCATTTGACGAATTTCCTTCCACGGAACGGCGGGAAGTGCGTCTGTTCTTCATTTATCGGGTCCAAAAGGCCGAAGTGAGACAATAAAGTTTTGCGGTCACCCCTGCCCAGGCTTTGCTTGACCAGCACCGGGCAGGTGCCAGGCGCCACCAGCGCAGCCTTGCGGCCCGGTTGACTTATGACTCAATGAAAGTGACAACCTGATGAAAATCAAAGCGATGAAGTGGCTCACTACCGCGCCCGTTGCACTCGCCCTCGCTGTTTCCCTGGCAGCCTGCGGCTCAGGATCCTCGCAGCCCAGCGGTACCCCGACTGACGCCCTCGCCGGCAGTGACCAGCAGACGCTGGACAAGTACACCACTGACGACGTCACCCCGATCGACCAGATCGACAAGACCAAGCTCGGCCTGAACACCGAAGGCAAGCTCGAGGTGGGCACCCTCTCGGATGCACCCCCGAACATTTTCATTGATCCCTCCGGCAAGTTCACGGGCTACGACAACGAACTGCTGCGCGCTATTGCCGGCAAGCTCGGCCTCGAGGTCGAATTCGTTGCCACCGACTTCTCCGCCCTGCTCTCCCAGGTTTCCACCCGGCAGTTCGACGTCGGATCCTCCTCCATCTCCACCACCGAAGCCCGCCGCCAGAATGTCGGCTTCACCAACGGCTACGACTTCGGCTTTATGGCCGTTGTGGCCAAGACCGACGGCGACGTCAAGAGTTTTGACGACCTGACGGAGGATCTGCGCATCGGCGTTGTTCAGGGCACGGTCCAGGACGACTACGTCACCAACACGCTGAACATGGAACCGATCCGCTTCCCGGACTACGCGACCGTGTACGCCAACGTCCGCAACGGCCAGGTGGATGCCTGGGTGGCGCCTTCCCAGCAGGCTGAGGGCCAGGTTAAGGAAGGCGACGGCACCGCTATCGTCGAGTCCAAGATCAATACCGAGAACTTCACTGCCTATGCTGTGGCCAAGGACAACCAGCCCCTGATTGATGCGCTGAACTCCGGCCTTGACGCCGTAGTTGAAGACGGGACCTGGTCCAAGCTGACCAAGGAGTGGTACCCGGACCGCGAAATGCCGACTGACTGGAAGCCGGGCAGCAAGGCCGCCACGGTTCCCCAGAGCTGATTGAGCCGGGACGTTTATGGATCTCCTGGACCAGCTTGCTGACACCTTCTTCAACTGGGAGGAAATGGCGAAAGTCATTCCCGCCCTGCTCATGGTGGGTCTGCCCAACACCCTGATTCTGGCTGTGGCCTCCGGCGTTCTGGGTTCCCTGCTGGGGCTGCTGCTGGCCATGATGGGGATCTCCCGCAATGCGGGAGCCCGGTGGGTGGCACGCATCTACACCGATATTTTCCGCGGCCTCCCGGCCATCCTCGTGATCCTGGTCATCGGCATCGGACTGAGCCCGATCGCCCGTGAGATCACGGGTTCGCGGAACCCTTATCCGCTGGGCATCCTGGCCCTGACCCTGATCGCAGCCGCCTACATCGGCGAGATCTTCCGGTCCGGCATCCAGAGTGTTGAAAAGGGACAGTTGGAGGCCTCCAGGGCGCTTGGATTCAGCTACGGCAGCTCCATGCGGCTGGTGGTGGTGCCGCAGGGCATCCGCAGGGTCCTTCCGGCCCTGGTGAATCAGTTCATCTCGCTGCTGAAGGATTCCTCGCTGGTGTTTATGCTGGGCCTGGCCGCCTCCGACCGGGAAATCTTCCGGATCGGAAACGACGCCATGGCCAACACGGGAAACCTTTCACCGCTGGTGGCGGCCGGTGTGCTGTACCTGATCCTGACCGTCCCGCTCACCCACTTCGTGAACTTCATCGACCACCGGCTGCGTACCGGCAAGCCGGAGAAGAAGGAACCGGATGAGCTGGCAGCACCTATCGGCAAGGGGGCACAGGCATGACGGAATTCGCTTCCGGAACCCTGACCGGCAAGAACCTGCACCTCTCGTTCGGCCATAACCACGTTCTTCGCGGCATTGACCTGCACGTGGAGAAGGGCACCACCGCCTCGGTGATCGGTCCGTCCGGTTCCGGCAAGTCCACACTCCTTCGGGTGATGAACCGGCTGATTGAACCGGATCAGGGCGACATCCTGCTGGATGGCCGCTCGGTCCTGAAGGACAACCCGGACGAGCTCCGGCAGCGGATCGGCATGGTGTTCCAGCAGTTCAACCTGTTCCCGCATAAAACAGTGGTGGAGAACGTGTCCCTGGCGTTGCGCAAGCTGCGGAACCTGCCCAAGGACCAGGCCCGTGCCGAGGCACTGGAGCAGCTGGACCTGGTGGGCCTGAAGCACAAGGCCGATGCCCGCCCCGCCAACCTCTCCGGCGGCCAGCAGCAGCGCGTTGCGATTGCCCGTGCACTGGCCATGAAGCCGGAAGTGATGTTCTTTGACGAGGCCACCTCCGCGCTGGACCCCGAACTGGTCAAGGGCGTCCTGGCGCTGATGACCGACCTCGCAAAGGGCGGAATGACCATGGTGGTGGTAACCCACGAAATGGGCTTCTCCCGCAACGTGTCGGACACGGTGACGTTTATGGATGCCGGCGTGGTGGTGGAGTCGGGTCCGCCCGAGAAGATCTTCAGCGCCCCGGAAACCGCGCGCCTGAAGGGCTTCCTCTCGGACGTCCTGTAACTCCTGAAGCATCAAAGGAAATCCCCGGTTGCGCACTGCAACCGGGGATTTCCTTTTGTCCGCGCCGAGATGGCATATCACGGCAGTTCCAGGCTCCGGGATTGCCGTTAGTGCCATCTCGCAGAGAGAGGGACGACGGCGGTCCCGCCGGCGGAGCTTAGCCCTGTGCGGCTGCGGCAGCCTTCGCCGCGGCGGGCAGAGCGTCGAAGATCCGGTTCATGGCGGCGTCATCGTGCGCGGCGGACAGGAACCAGGCTTCGAAGACGGACGGCGGCAGGTAGACACCGGATTCGAGCATGGAGTGGAAGAACGGCGCGTACCGGAAGGCTTCCTGTGCCTGGGCGTCGGCGTAGTTGCGGACGCCGCGGGCGGAGGTGCCGAAAGCCACCGAGAAAAGGTTCCCGGCGAACTGGATGGAGTGGTCCACCCCGGCCGCGTCCAAGGCAGTGGACAGCGCCGAGGACAGTTCCAGCGAGCGGACATCGATGAAGGAGTAGACGTCCCGGGTGGCATGGGTCAGCGTGGCCACGCCGGCGGCCATGGCCACCGGGTTTCCGGACAGGGTGCCTGCCTGGTACACGGGGCCGGTAGGGGCGAGGTAGTCCATGACGTCGGCACGCCCGCCGAGGGCCGCCGTCGGCATTCCTCCGCCGATGACCTTGCCGAAGGTGAGCAGGTCCGGCGTCCACGGCTCGGCCGCATCGGCTGCGCCGCCGGTCAGGCCCCAGTAGCCGGAGTAGCCGGTGCGGAAGCCGGTGAGGACCTCGTCCACAATCAGCAGCGCGCCGTGCTCCCGGGTGATGCGGGACAGGCCGAGGTTGAAGCCTTCCTCCGGGGTGACCACACCCATGTTGGCCGGCGCCGCTTCGGTGATGACAGCGGCGATGTTGGAGCCGTGGGTGGCGAACGCTTCCTTGACGGCGGCGAGGTCGTTGTACGGCAGTACCAGGGTTTCGGCCGCGGTGGCTTCGGTGACCCCCGCGGAGCCCGGCAGGGCGAGCGTTGCCACGCCCGAGCCGGCAGCAGCGAGCAGGCCGTCCAGGTGGCCGTGGTAGCAGCCGGCGAACTTGATGATGAGGTTGCGGCCGGTGAAGCCGCGGGCCAGCCGGACAGCGGTCATGGTGGCTTCGGTGCCGGTGGAGACCATCCGGAGGCGTTCCACCGCGGGCACGCGTTCCTTGACGATTTCTGCCAGGTTCGCCTCATCGGGCGTGGATGCGCCGAAGGAGAGGCCGCGGTCCACAGCGGCGTGGACGGCGTCCAGCACGGCGGGGTGTGCGTGGCCGAGCAGCGCCGGGCCCCAGGAGCAGACCAGGTCCACGTATTCCTTGCCGTCGGCGTCCGTCAGGTACGGGCCCTTGGCTGAAACCATAAAGCGCGGCGTGCCGCCCACGGACCCGAAGGCGCGGACCGGCGAGTTCACCCCGCCCGGCATCAGCTGGCGGGCGCGGTCGAAGAGTGCCTCGTTGCGAGGATTGCTGGAAGTCATGGTTCCTATTCTCTCAGTTAGCCGGCAGCTCAGTTGCCGAGCAGTTCCGCAACCCGGGGCGCCACGGCAGTACCCATCAGCTCGATGGAGCGCATCATTGCCGAGTGCGGCAGCGGGCCGTTACTGTACTTGAAGTCGAAGCGGTCCACGCCGAGGTTCTGCTTGAGCTGGACAATTTTTTGCGCCACGGTTTCCGGCGACCCGACATAGAGGGCCCCCTCGGGAGCGCACAGGGCTTCGAACTCGCCCCGTCCGGCAGGTCCCCAGCCGCGTTCGGCTCCGAGCTTGTTCCGCAGCTTCAGCCAGTGCGGGAAGAGTTCCTCGCGGGCCTGTTCGTCGGTGTCGGCCACGTGGCCCGGCGAGTGCGTGGCGACCTGCTGCATCGGGTGGCCGTACTTCGCCATGGCTTCCCGGTACAGGTCCGCCAGGGGGCGGAAGCTGCGCGGCTGGCCGCCGATGATCGCGAAAATGACCGGATAGCCGTACTGCGCGCTGCGGAGCACGGATTCGGGGGTTCCGCCCACGCCGATCCAGGTGGGCAGCAGGTGATGTTCCAGGGGCGGGTACACGCTCAGGCCGGCGAGGGCGGGCCTGGTGCGGCCTTCCCAGTGCACCGGCTTCTGCGCCCGCACCTTGTCGAACAGTTCGAGCTTCTCTTCGAACAGGAGCTCGTAGTCGGCCAGGTCCAGTCCGAACAGCGGGAAGGACTCGATGAAGGAGCCACGCCCCAGCATCACCTCGGCCCGCCCGTTGGAGAGGGCGTCTACCGTGGAGAAGCGCTGGAACACCCGGATGGGATCATCGGAGCTCAGGACCGTGACGGCCGAACCGAGGCGGATCCGGGTGGTCCGGGCTGCGGCCGCAGCCAGGAAGACCTCGGGCGCGGACACCGCATAATCCTTGCGGTGGTGCTCCCCCACCCCAAAAGCGTGAAGTCCGACGGCGTCCGCCAGTTCCGCCTGTTCCAGCAGCTGGCGCAGCACGCGGGCATGCGGCTGCGGGCTGCCGTCCGGGTTCTCGCCAACATCGCCGAATGTGTTCAACCCCAGGAGGATCCGTTGCGGGCCCACGGGCGCCGTGGGGCTGGCCGGGACTTCAGTCATCAGGACTCCTTCAGCCAGCCGGCCAGTTCAGCTGCCCAGTAGGTCAGGACCATGTGGGCCCCCGCGCGCCGGATGCCCAGCACCGATTCCGTGATGGCGGCACGGCGGTCGATCCAGCCGTTGGCGGCGGCCGCCTCGATCATCGCGTACTCCCCCGAGATCTGGTAGGCGGCCACCGGGACCGGGCTCATGGCGGCTACATCGGCAACGATGTCCAGGTAGCTCATGGCCGGCTTCACCATCACCACGTCCGCTCCCTCGGCAAGGTCCAGTTCCACCTCCCGGAGGGCTTCGGTCCGGTTGCCGGCGTCCATCTGGTAGGTCCGCCGGTCGCCCTTGAGCTGCGAGTCCACCGCTTCCCGGAACGGACCGTAGAAGGCTGACGCGTACTTGGCGGCGTAGGCAACAACCGAGGTGTTGGTGTGCCCGGCCTGGTCCAGCGCCGAGCGGATGGCGGCCACCTGGCCGTCCATCATTCCGGAGGGGCCCAACATGTGGGCGCCGGCGTCGGCCTGTGCCACAGCCATCCGGGCGTAAATCTCAACGGTGCGGTCGTTGTCCACGTAACCGTCGGCGTCGAGCACCCCGCAGTGGCCGTGGTCCGTGAACTCGTCCAGGCACACGTCGCTCATGATCACCAGGTCATCACCAACCTCCGCCCGGACATCCCGGATGGCCTTGTTCAGGACACCCTCAGGATCAAGGGATGCGGTCCCCTCCGCGTCGCGGGTCTCGGGGATGCCGAACAGCATAATTCCGCCCAGGCCGAGCTCAACGGCTTCCCCCGCGGCCCTTTTCAGCGTGTCAGTGGTGTGCTGCACAACGCCCGGCATCGACGTGATCGGGTTGGGCTCGGCCAGGCCCTCACGGATGAAGGCGGGAAGGATCAGCTCGGCCGGCGCCAGCCGCGTTTCAGCGGTCAGCCGGCGCATGGCCGGAGTCGTGCGGAGGCGGCGGGGGCGTTGGCTCGGAAATGTCATGTTCGACGTCCTTCACGTTGTCTGAGGAATGTGTGTGTACCCGCTGGCGGTTGTCCGCACCCTGCGGCATGCCTCGGCCCGTCAACCCGCGGCGAGCGCCGTTTCCACCGCGGCCACCAGGCCTTGCGGCGTTGGCTCTGCGGCGATGGCAGCCACGGGAAGGCCGAGCGCGGCGGCCTGCTCCGCCGTCGACCGTCCGATCGCCACCAGCCGGCACCCGTGCAGCGGCGAGAGCGCATGGATCCGCCGCACCGCGCTGGGCGAGGCAGCCACCACCGCGTGGATGAGTCCGGCGGCGATGTCCGCTGCCGCTGCTTCCGGCGCCAGCAGGGAGTACGACGGCGGCACCTGGCCAGGTCCCGCGTCCTCCGCTGGGATGGCGAGCCTGCGCTCCGCTGCCGCCGGATACTCGACGGTCCGGTAGGCGGTGACAGCCGTGACGAGGCAGCCTGCCGCCTTCAGCCCTTCGGCGAGGCGCGCCGGCGCGATGTCCGCCTGGGGCAGCAGGACCTTCCCGGCCCGGGCCGGCCATACCTCCAGGAGTCCAGCTGCCGACTGTTCGTCCCGGGGCGTCAGTTCCACCGGCAGGCCTGCGGTTTCCAGGAGCCGGCGGGAGGCCGGTCCCACGGCAGCGATCCGGGTGCCGGCGGGGATCCACCGCCGCAAGCTGAGGCCACGTTCAGCAGCCTTGGCCAGCAGGACATGTACTGTGGTGGCGCTGGTGACTACCAGCCAGTCGAAGGCACCGGCGCCCATGGCATCGCAGGCCACGTCCAGCGAATGCTGGTCTGCGGCGCGCTCAAAGTCGATCAGGGGCAGCAGCACCGCCTGCGCGCCCGCCTCGTGGAGCGCCGCCACCAGGGGCAGCGAACGTTCCGGGCTCCGGGTGATCAGGACCCGGACCCCGTCAAGCGGCTTGCTGCCAGGCATGCTCAGCGACCCCCGTGAACGGGGTTCCGGTGGCGTGAAAGCAGTCCCATGGCTGACTCAGGAAGCCTGCAGGTCTGCGATGCCGGCGGCACCGGCGGACAGGAGGACCTCGGCGAGTTCGATGCCCAGCAGGGTGGCCCCCACGTCCGTCAGGCCGTCGGTTGCCCGCTTGTCCCTGACCGACGCGGTGCCGTCCACGGCGCACACCACGGCTTCGAGGTGGAGCGTGCTGCCCTTGCGGTAGGCGTACGCGCCGACCGGGGCGGCGCAGCCTGCCTCGAGGCGGGCCAGCAAGGCACGTTCGGCAGTGACAGCCAGGCGGGTGTCCAGGTCATCAAGGGCGGCCAGTGCCTGGGCCAGGACCTCCTTGGACCCTTCGGTGGAGCCGGGGCGCGGCGGAGCGTCAGCGGTGCGGCATTCGATGGCCAGCGAGCCCTGCCCTGCGGCGGGAAGCATCACGTCCGTTTCGAGGAATTCGCTGACGGCGTCCAGCCGGCCGATCCTTTCCAGCCCGGCCGCGGCCAGGACTACGGCGTCGAGGTCGCAGGATTTGCCCGGAACCACTTGGTCCGTGGCGTTGCCCGGCAGCCCGGGTACCCTGCCCAGCCGGGTGTCAACGTTGCCGCGGATGTCCTTGATGTCCAGGTCGGGGCGGGCGGCGCGGAGCTGTGCTGCCCGGCGGGGTGAACCGGTCCCAACAGTAGCTCCGGACGGGAGATCGGCGAGCTTGAGCCCGTCACGGGCACACAGGACATCGCGGACGTCCACCCGCTTCGGGGTGGCCGCCAGGCTGAGCCCCACTGCGGCGCCGGTGGGCAGGTCCTTCAGGGAATGGATCGCCACGTCGCACTCGCTGCGCAGCAGCGCATCGCGCAGGGCGGCGACGAAAACGCCCGTGCCGCCCATCTGCGACAAGGAACCGGTGAGGACGTCGCCGTCGGTCCTGATGTGGACAAGCTCCACGGGGAAGCCTCCGACGGCGGCGAGCTGGTCCGCTGTCTGCTGCGTCTGGGTGAGCGCGAGCTTGCTGGCGCGGGTTCCGATGCGGACCGTCACTGCTGCGGCGCTCCCCCGGCAGCATTTGACGCGGCCGCGGCCTGGCCGGCAGCTGCTTCGCCAGGGTAGGGATCGTGGCCCGTGCCTACGGTGGTGTCCGCTCCGGCGATGGTCGGCTTTTCCCCGCGGAAGTTCGCGCAGCATCCCGGCCGGCACACGTCGTACCAGGGACCAAGGGCGGTCACGGCGGGACGATCGCTGATGTTGTTGGCCACGGTCCGCTCGGAAATCAGGTCCACGAGGCCGTTGACGAACTTGCGGTGCGTGCCGGGGGTGGGCACCCGGGTGGCAGCAAGGCCAAGGTTGGCGCAGGTTTCCAGCGCTTCAGTGTCCAGGTCCCAGACGACTTCCATGTGGTCGCTGACGAACCCGAGCGGCACAATAACAATGCCCTTGATGCCCTGGCCGGCGAGTTCCTCGATGGCGTCGTTGATGTCCGGCTCCAGCCACGGCACGTGCGGGGCACCGGACCGGGACTGGTACACCAGGGACCAGGGGGCGGTCAGGCCGGTTTCCTCTTCGACGCGCTGCATCACTGCGGCACCGGTGGCCAGGTGCTGGGCAACGTAGGCCGAACCCTCTTCGAATTCGCGGGGTTCACCCTCTGACCGGCCTGCCGCGTCGGCGTCCCGGGTGGGGATGGAGTGGGTGGCAAACAGGATCTGCACCGGCGCGTCGGGGGTGCCGGCAGCGGCGAGCTGTTCGCGGACGGAAGCCAGGCCGGCGGCGGTGCCTTCGATGAAGGGTTCCACAAAACCGGGATGGTCGAAGTACTGGCGCACCTTGTCCACCTCGAGCCTGCCGTCCAGGCCGGTTTCGGTCAGTGCCATGCCGATGTCCTCGCGGTACTGGCGGCAGCTGGAGTAACAGGAGTAGGCACTCGTGGTGACCATCAGGAGGCGGCGGTGGCCGGCGTCGTAAGCGTCCTGCAGCGTCTGCGGGATGTAGGGGGCCCAGTTGCGGTTGCCCCACAGCACGGGCAGCTCGATGCCGCGGGCGGACAGTTCAGCCTCGAGGGCAGCCTTGAGTTCACGGTTCTGCTGGTTGATGGGGCTGATGCCGCCATTGGCCCGGTAGTGGTGTGACACTTCCTCAAGCCGCTCGTCCGGGATGCCCCGGCCGCGGGTGACGTTGCGGAGGAACGGGATGACGTCCTCCTGGCCTTCGGGCCCCCCGAAGGAGGCGAGCAAAACGGCGTCGTAGTTCTTCGGCGCCATCCGTCCTGCCTCGGTGACGGGGTTCACGGCAGTAACTTCGGCCGGGTCCCGGGCTTCGAGCGGGCTCATGCGAGCACCTCGGCAACCTCGGCGGCGGAGATGCGGCGGCCGGTGTAGAACGGGATTTCCTCCCGGACGTGGTTGCGTGCCTCGGTGGCGCGCAGGTGGCGCATGAGGTCCACCAGGTCCACGAGCTCAGGCGCTTCCAGGCCCAGGATCCATTCCCAGTCGCCCAGAGCGAAGGAGGAAACGGTGTTGGAGATGACCTGCGGGAAGTCGCGGCCGAGCAGCCCGTGGTCGCGGAGCATCTTGCCGCGCTCGGCCTCGGGCAGGATGTACCACTCGTACGAGCGGACGAACGGGTAGACGCAGAGCCATTCCGCCGGTGCGACGCCCCGGGAATAGGCGGGTGTGTGGTTCTTGGCGAACTCGGCTTCGCGGTGCACGCCCATGGCGGACCAGACGATCTCGGTTCCGGCGAAGAGCGTGCTGCGGCGGATGTCCCGGATTGCCTGCTGGAGGGCCTCGGGCTTCGGGCCATGGAGCCACACCATCACATCGGCGTCTGCGCGCATTGCGGATACGTCGTAGCTGCCGCGGTGCGTCACGCCGCCCTGGGCCAGCCGTTCCAGCAGCGCTTCGAAGTCGGTGGCAGCGTCAGCGCTGCGGATCAGGGTTTCGGAGCGCTTGAAGACCGTCCAGAGGGTAAAGAACTGCTCGGCTGATTCTTCGGTTTTAGTGACAGATTCGGCAGAAGTGTGGCTCATGGTTACAAGTTTGCCCCTTCGTACCCGCCAAGTCGAAACCAGCGAGTTCTACAACGTGTAGAAGTGCTTAAAGTCACAGCAGCGTTCCCTGTTTGAGGGGACCGCGGCCGGACCTAGGGGTTCCGCAGCCGGAAAAAGACCAGTCCCGCGGCTCCGGCGACTCCCACCAGCCCCGAGCCTAGCCACACCAGGGCGCTCTTCGGCTCCGGCTGCGCCTTCAGCTCTGCGCTGCTCCGCACGCTATTGCCCAGCGCCCCTGCACTGTAGGAAGGGGCCCATTCCGAGTTGGCCTGCGGCACTGCATAAAGCGGCAGATACGCGGCGTTCCCCGGGGCTGCCGCACCGGGTGCAGTTCCTGCCGAGGTCTCAGTTCCGGAAGTTTCCTGCCCGCCTGGAAGCTGCGCGGCATTGGATCCGACCTGGCCGTTCTGCGCAGCCGCACGGGCTGGCGTTTCCTGTGCGCCTGGCATCTGAACGGCAGGGGCACCGGAAGTCGGATTTCCAGCGGCCGGGGTTTGAACCGGCGTTCCAGCCGGGGTTCCACCCGCCGGGCTCAACGCGGCGGATGACGCCGGGGCGGAAGCCTGGGCCGGGCCGGAGGACGCAGGAGCCGGAGACGTTCCGGGCGATGCCGGGCCGGAGCCCGCAGGAGAGGTGGCAGGCCGGGTTGCCGTCGGCGTGCTGGCTGGCGCATCGGCCGTCGGAACCGGCGAAGGCGTGGCGGTTGCCGGCCCGGATGCGGGCGACTGCGTGGCAGTGATGGCCGGCAGGAGGGCTGAAGGAACCGCAGAGGCGGAAGCGGAAGCGCTGACCGCAGGGCGGGCACCGGGTTTGCCGTTACCGCCGGCCTTGGGGTTCTTATCGCGGTTCTGGCCGGGTGCATCCTCGCGCCCATGTTGACCGGTCAGTGAGGCCACCAAGGGCAGTGACTTGGTGTCCACGGCCGGGGCCGCGGAATCTCCGGGATCCGGTGTTCCTTCCTCGGCTTGGGACGCCGACGCGCCTGTTGATAGAACCAGTACCGCTCCGATTGCCGCGGCTGCAGCGCCGCGCCGGATTCCCCCATGGATACCAGTCCGGGACATTGAAAGCTCGGACTTGTGTTGGACCATAGTCATCGACCCTAACCATGGGGCGAGGCGAAATGAAAGCCGGCGGAAGCCCTCAGAGCCGGCCCGGAGGAGGTCCGTTCACGGGAATCGCCGGGCTGACCAGTAACAACGTTCAGGCGCTGAGCTTGCGGATTTGCTTCAGTGTGTCGGACACCACTGCGGCGAGTCCGTTGCCGGCCACCCACCCGCCCACCACGGCGAGGCCGCCGGCCGCGCTGCAGGCTTCCCTGATGGCAGCCACGCGGGCACGGTGTCCCACGGCGGCAAACGGGAGGGATCCCGGCCACCGGACAACGTCCCAGTCCACAACGTCCTGCCGGCTGATGGCGACGCCCAGCAGTGCCGAGGCATCGGCCAGTGACGCGGCGAGGAGTTCGTCATCTGTATCAAGGGCGGCTGGCGCACTGCCCCTACCGTCGACGCGCCCGTAGGAGAGCCGAAGGACGTGCCGGCCGGGACCCGCGGCTTCCGCGAGCCAGTCCCATTTGCCGGTCGCATGGGTGAGGGCCTTGGCCCTGACGCCGGGAGTTTGCGGCGCCACGAGGATGCCCGTGCCACGGGGGCGGCGGTCAAGGTCAGGTTTGTCCAGGACCAGGGTGACAAGCTGCACGTCCGGCCCCGCAGCAGGCTTCTTGCCGGCGATCGCGGGGACCGCTGCTTCCAGCAGTCCGACGGCGGCCGGACCGTCCACCGCAACTGCCAGCAGGCCGGCGTCGTACGTTTTTCCGGCGGCGCCCACGCGCCATCCTTCAGAGGTCCTGGCCACCGAAACCGCGCGCGTACCGGGCAGGAGCGTGACTCCCCGGGCGCGGAGGTCACTGACCAACGCGCTAACCAGCGTGTGCATGCCGCTTTCGAGGCCGGCAACGGCGGAGCCTGCCTTGGCGGGTCCGGCGCTGTTGCGCCGCTGGGCAGCTACGGCGGCGGCCAGCGAGCCGTGCCTGCGGAGTCCGTCGCGGAGTCCCGGTGCCACCATGTCGACGTCGAGCAGGGCCGGGTCAGCGGAATGGACGCCTCCTACTACCGGCGCCACCAGCCGCTCAAGGACGCGGCCGCCCATCCTTGCTTTGACCAGCGCGGCCACGCTGACAACGTCCGCGGCGGCGCCGATGGAGGCGGGCAGGATCCTGTCCAGCGACGCCCGCAGGGAGCCAACCAGCCCCAGGGAGCGGCGGACTTCGGGATCCCAGGGGTTGGCCGGGATGCCCAGGACGCCGGTTTTGGGAAGTTCGCGCGGACCGTCCGGAAGCTGCACCCAGGCGCCGCCGGGCCTGGGCTGGACAATCTTCCCGGACAGGCCCAGCTCGTCGGCAAGGGCGGCGACGGCGTCGGACCGGGTGGCGAATGACTCGGCTCCGCTGTCAAGGGTGAGGCCGGCCACCACGTGGCTTCCCACGCAGCCACCCCACTCATGCCCCGCTTCCAGGACGGTTACCCGGTGTCCGGCAGCGGCAAGTTCCCGGGCGGACAACAGCCCTGAGATCCCCCCTCCCAGCACCAGGGCGTCCAGAGCCACGGCGGAGTTGGCGTCCACGCTTTACTCCGGGGAGATGGAGTGGATGAGCTCTACAACCCGGGTCAGGACGGCGGGGTCAGTTTCCGGGGGGACGCCGTGGCCGAGGTTCAGGACGTGGCCCGGTGCCGCTGAGCCGGCCTTGATGACAGCACGGACGTGGGCCTCGAGGATCTCCCACGGGGCGGACAGCAGGGCGGGGTCGATATTGCCCTGCAGCGGGACGGATCCGCCGAGCCGCCGGTTGGCTTCATCCAGCGGAAGGCGGTAGTCAACCCCCACCACGTCCACGCCCACGTCGCGCATGGCCACCAGGAGCTCGGAGGTGCCGGTGCCGAAGTGGATCAGCGGCGCGCCAAGGTGCCGCACATGGTCAAGGGCGCGCGCGGAGGCAGGGGCCACGAATTTGGTGTAGTCGGCCAGGCCCAGGGAGCCCGCCCAGGAATCAAAAAGCTGACCGGCGGAGGCACCCGCCTCGAGCTGCGCGCGGAGGAACATTCCGGAGGCGTCAGCGGCCCAGTTGGCCAGCGCGGTCCAGGTCTCGGGGTCCGCGTGCATCATGGTCCGCGGGCCGAGGTGGTCCCGGGAGGGCTTGCCTTCCACCATGTAGGCCGCCAGTGTGAAGGGCGCTCCGGCAAAGCCGATCAGGGGTGTCTTGCCGAGTTCGGCCACCGTGAGACGCACCGCCTCGCGGATGGGTTCCAGAGCCTCCCATGTCAGCTGCGGGAGTGCGGCAACGTCGGCCGCTGTCCGCACCGGCTTGTCCAGGACCGGTCCGACGCCGGGCACGATGTCCACGCCAACACCGGCCAGCTTCAGCGGAATCACGATGTCCGAGAAGAAGATGCCGGCGTCGACGTCATGGCGGCGGACCGGCTGGAGCGTGATTTCCGACGCGAGTTCCGGCCGGAGGCAGGAGTCCAGCATCGCGACGCCTTCGCGGACCTTCAGGTATTCGGGAAGGGAGCGGCCTGCCTGCCGCATAAACCAGACAGGGCGCCGGGACGGCTTGCCGCCCCGGTAGGCCGTGATCAGCGGCGAGTCAGCGGTGCGGCCGTCCACGAGCGGGTGGTCTGCGGCGAGGGCGCCGGCAGCGGACATGGCAGGGCTGGAAGTCATGCCTTCGATTGTGCCCAAAAACGGCAGTAAAAGATAACGACAGGCTGTCATGCTGAGGCCCGCTAGGCGCGCCGTGTCAGGAATCACAGCCCCCCGCTGCCGCTCCCGGGCCGGACAGTTGTTCTACCGCGGAACGAAAAAGCTATGATTGACCTGCTGTGGTTCTTTTTTCATTGGTGGCAACACACGCCGACATCGATCTTGAGACCGTTGCTCAGTTGAGCAACGGTGCTTCGGAGATCGCCACATCCGCCCTCTCCGGATCGCCGGCAGTGACGGGTGCGGTTGTCCTTGCCACCTGCAACCGCTACGAAATCTACGGCGAGGCCCCCCATCCGGACGATGTTGAGGCCGCCCGCGCCGCCCTCGTCGCCCAGATCAGCGAAGCCAGCGGACTGAGCGAACCGCTCGTCTCCCGCTCCTTCAGCACCCGCACGGGCCCGGAAGTCACCCAGCACCTGTTTGCCGTCAGCGCCGGGCTGGACTCCGCCGTGGTCGGCGAACGTGAAATCGCAGGCCAGGTGCGCCGCGCCCTCATCACCGCGCAGCACGAAGGCACCGCCAGCTCGGGCCTCGTCCGGCTGTTCCAGGCTGCATCCAAGACGGCCAAGGATGTGGGCGCACAGACTGCCCTCGGATCCAGGGGCCTGTCCATCGTCTCGGTGGCCCTCGACCTCGCCACCGATCTTTCCGAAAACCCGGACTGGACCACCAAAAAGGTGGTGGTCTTCGGGACCGGTGCCTACGCCGGCGCCACCATGGCGCTGCTGCGTGAACGGGGCTGCACCGACATCTCCGTTTTCTCCTCCTCCGGCCGTGCCGAAGGCTTCGTGGCAACCCGCGGCGGCACCGCCCTGGACGCCGAGTCTCTCCGGCCGGCAGTGGCTGCCGCGGACGTGATGATCGGCTGCAGCGGTTCGGACACGCGGGTGGAGGCCGACGAACTGGCCCTGGTCCGCGCGGACTCGCCCCAGCCGCTGATCGCTATCGACCTGGCGCTCACCCATGACTTTGACCCCGGCGTCGGTGAGCTTGACGGCGTCGAACTGCTGACCCTGGAGTCCGTGCGCCTCGCCGCACCGCAGGAACAGGCCGAATCCCTGGCCCAGGCAAGCGGCATCGTCAGCGGCGCCGCCAAGGCCTTCGAACAGGAGCGGGAGGCCCGGTCCGTGGACTCGGCGATTGTTGCCCTGCGCCGGCACACCATGAGCGTGCTGGACGCCGAGATGGAAAAGGTCCGCGCCCGGCACGGCTGCACCGCCGCCGCCGAAGAAGTGGAGTTCGCCCTGCGCCGCATGGTCAAGCAACTGCTGCACGTCCCCACAGTCCGCGCCCGCGAACTGGCGGCCAACGGTCAGCAGGACGAGTATGTGGCGGCCCTGGAGGCCCTCTACGGCATCACCGTGGAGCAGCCGGCAGCACGCGCTGTCCCCCAGGCCGAGTGCCCGGTGGACCACAGCGACCGCGAATCGGCCTGAGCGCCCCCGGGGCAACCCTCCCTCACTCAACGCGCCCTTTTCGGCAACGCTCTCTCACTTAATGCGGCTTTTCCCCTAACGCTCTCTCGCTTTCTTCAGGAAAGTGAGAGAGCGTCCTTCGAAAAAGCACGTTAAGTGAGAGAGCGTTGCTGGTTCGGGTTAGTAGACGGGCTTGTTGGGTTCGACGTCGCGCACCCAGGCGAGGATCCCGCCGTCGAGATGGCTGACCCGCTGGTAGCCTGCCCGCTGCGCCGCGGCCAGCACGTTCGATGAACGGGTGCCCGCCTTGCAGAGGAACACAATCTCCTTGTCCTGCGGAAGTTCACTCCACGCCTCGCCTGCCAGGATCCGCCCCTGCGGAATCAGCCTGGCCCCGTCAATCCGGACGATGTCGTACTCCCCGGATTCCCGGACATCCACCAGCTCAAAGTCCTTCAACCCGGCCTTCCGGGACGCGAGCATGGTGGCCAGCTGGGTTGGCGTGACGGTGTGTTCGGTGTCCGAGGGTGCCTCGGGGGTAATGCCGCAGAACGCCTCGTAGTCCGTGAGTTCCGTGATGGGCGCCGCCGCAGGGTCCTTCGAAACACGGATCTCCCGCCAGCTTCCCCCCAAGGCGTCAAACAGCGCCACGCGGCCCAGCAATGAACGTCCGACGCCGGTGATCAGCTTGACTGCCTCGGTCACCATCAGCGATCCCACGGCGGCGCAGAGCATGCCGAACACGCCGCCCTCACCGCAGGAAGGCACAGAACCGGCGGGCGGCGCCTCAGGGTAGAGGTCGCGGTACGTAGGGCCATGCTTCTCCCAGAAGACGCTCACCTGGCCGTCGAACCGGAAGATGGAACCCCAGACGTAGGGTTTGCCCAGGATGGCAGCGGAGTCGTTCACAAGATAGCGGGTGGCGAAGTTGTCCGCGCCGTCCAGGATGAGGTCATAGCCGGCGAACAGCTCCAGGGCGTTGGACGCATCCAGCCGGACGTTGTGCAGCCGGACGTCCACCAAGGGGTTGAGCGCGGCAATGGCGTCGCGTGCTGACTCGATCTTCGGCCGGCCCACATCCGCGACGCCATGGATGACCTGGCGCTGCAGGTTGCTGAGGTCAACGGCGTCGTCGTCGATGATGCCCAGCGTTCCCACGCCCGCAGCGGCGAGGTACAGCAGCGCCGGTGAACCCAGCCCGCCGGCGCCGATGACCAGCACTTTGGCGTTTTTGAGCCGCCTCTGCCCCACCGCCCCGATCTCGGGAATGATGAGGTGGCGCGAGTAGCGTTCCACTTCTGCGGCAGTGAGCTCACCTGCCGGTTCAACCAGCGGAGCCAGTGAAACTGCTGAAACATTTGCGGTGGATGTCGAAGCCATACTTCAATGTATGCCCCGGGATACCGCCGGGTCATATTACCCCGAAGTAGAGTGGGGGTAACTGCAAGCGAAAGAAGGACAACTGTGGTCCATGAAGCACGGGCCGGCCGCCCGTCCGCAGCCGAACCGCAAACCGCCCCGCGCCCCGCCGGGCAACGGTCCGCCCGGCTTCCCAGGGACGAGAGACGGGCACAACTCCTTTCCGCGGCGCAGGAAGTTTTTGTGGCCAACGGGTACCACGGCGCGGCCATGGACGAGATCGCAGAGACCGCCCACGTCAGCAAGCCTGTCCTTTACCAGCACTTCCCCTCCAAGCGGGAGCTGTACCTGGCCCTGCTGGAAAGCCACCTGGCCTCCCTCACCGAACTGATGCTGGGGGCGCTGAACTCCACCACGGACAACGATGAGCGCGTGCAGGCTGTTATGCGTGCCTATTTCCAGTTCATCGCCAACGATGACCAGGCACACCGGCTGGTCTTCGAGTCAGACCTCATCAATGATCCCGATGTCAGCTCACGGCTGGAGACTTTCAACCGGACGTTTGCGGACGCCATCGCACGAGTCATCGCCGAGGACACCAAACTTCCGCACCTGGAGGCCGAACTGTTGGGCCGCGGACTTGCCGGCATGGCCCAGGTGAGCGCACGGTACTGGCTCGAAACGGACGGCAACCTGGACCTCGATGTGGCCAGCGACCTCATTTACCGTTTAGCTTGGCGCGGAATCTCTCGCTTCCCCAAAGAGTCCTAGACTACAAATAAGACATAACCCGAGAAACGTTAACTGGCTGGGAGGCCCCCTGTGGAAGTAAAGATCGGCGTTCAGAACGTTGGCCGCGAAATTGTGCTGGAGTCGAACGAGGACGCAGACTCCGTGGCCAAGGTCGTCGAGGATGCCATCAGCAACGGCGGTGACCTGCGCCTGAAGGATGACAAGGGACGCCTGATCATTGTTCCCGGCAAGGCTCTGGCCTACGTGGAAATCGGCGCTGAAGAAGTCCGCCGCGTAGGGTTCGGCCAGTTCTAGCCCCCGCCTTCTATCAGGACGGGCGTTCCGAGGAGGGCCGATGCTTTCGTTGACCATAGTGGTGCTGGTGACAGCAGCCGCAGGTTTCATCGTCTGGGCGAACGACAAACGCCATACCAAGTACGGGGTTGGCGTGCCGGCCGGCGTCGCGGTGGGTGTGGGAGCGTTGAGCTGGATCATCCTGATGGCCGCAGGTTTCGGGTACCGTCCGGGGCTGACCTGGATGCCGTGGATCCTGCCCATGGTCCTCGGCTCCGCGGCGGCGGTGGCAGTAGTCATCTACCTGGGCCGCACCCGTGCCAAGCGGGATCTGGAACGGCTCACCGCGGCTTTGAAGCTCTAGCCCGGAGAACCATCCGGACGTGACCACTACCCTTCGGGGGCAGTGGTCACGTCCGGTTAAAGGGCGGCGGGGTGTTTGGCCGGCTCGGCAACGGCATGGACTGCGGCGGCGGCCTCACTGACTGCCTCTGCCGCCCCCACGTCGCGGGCGGTGACCTCTCCCCCGGCGTCATGGGACGTGTAGCGGAGGAACACCCTGTTGTACCGCCAGTCCAGGTCCGGGTGGTGGTTCTGTTCCTCGGCAAGGCGCCCGACGGCGGCAATCAGTTCCAGCGCGGCAGCCGACGTCGGCATCTTGTACACCGTCACCAGGGCCCCCTCGCGGTAGCGCCAGTGGGGCAGGACGGCCAGGGCGTCCTCGAGCCGTTCGGGGGAAAGAACGTCCTTGCTGGACATGGCTGCTCCTCTGTTGCGGTGCGCATGCCCCGGTGCCGCCGTGCGCCGGAGAAGCTACAGGAACTCGGCCCGGCCTTCCATGGCCGACGACGCCAGTGCATGTTCGCGGCGCGGTATCCTGCCGGCCGTCTTCGCCAGCCTACCGGCGATCACCGCGTGTTTGAAGGCCTCCCCCATCACCGCAGGATTCTGGGCCCGGGTCACCGCAGTGGCCAGCAGGACGGCATCGCAGCCCAGCTCCATGGCGAGGGCTGCGTCCGAGGCGGTCCCGATACCTGCGTCCAGCACCACCGGAACCGAGGCCCGGGACACAATCAGTTCAATGTTGTGCGGATTCAGGATGCCCAGGCCGGTGCCGATGGGTGATCCGAGCGGCATCACCGCCGTGGCCCCGAGGTTTTCGAGCCGGAGGGCCAGGACAGGATCGTCGTTGGTGTAGGCGAACACCTTGAAGCCCCTGTTGACGAGCTGCTCGGTGGCGTCCACCAGTTCGACGGCGTCCGGCAGGAGGGTCTGTTCGTCGGCAATGACTTCCAGCTTCACCCAGTCCGTTTCCAGCGCCTCACGGGCCAGTTCTGCCGTCAGCACGGCGTCCCGGGCAGTGAAGCAGCCGGCGGTGTTGGGCAGCACCCGGATGCCATGGTCCACCAGCAGCTGGAACAGCGAGCCTGTTTCCGCCGTCGAGTAGCGGCGCATGGCCACGGTGGTCAGACTGGTGCCGGAAGCGAGGAGTGCTGCGCCGAGGCCGTCAAGGCTGGGCGCGCCGCCGGTTCCCATGATCAGCCGGGAGGACAGTTCCACGCCGTCGATGACCAGCGGGTCCTGGAGCGCGGAGGAGGACGCAGCGGTGATGGTTTCGCTCATGGGTCAGCCTCCCTGCACAGCCGTGACGAGTTCAACCTCGTCGCCGTCCGCGAGCGCGGTGGCAAACCACTGGCTCCGCGGCACTACCTGCGCGTTGTGTGCCACGGCCACGCCGAGCTTCTGCCCATCGGTGGCCTGGCCGTCAGCCCCGAGGGGCCGTCCTGTGACCTGGCTGACGAGCAGCGTGATGGAAGCACCATCCGGCACGGGGTGCGGCGTTCCGTTCAAGGTGATGTTCATACTGTTTCCTTTGTGGGCGGTTGGTGGCTCAGGCGGCCGGTTGGGTAGGGGGTGGTTGCCGCTGGGGCAGGAGTCCGGTTGAAGCGGGCGGGGCTGAAGGGCGCCCAGCGGGGATCTTCGTAGCCGTCCAGGAGATCCCGGCAGATGGCGGCGGCTGCCGGTGCCAGCAGGACGCCGTGCCGGAAGAACCCGGTGGCGATGATGAGCCCGGGAAGGTGTCCGCCGGACCGGCCACCGCCGTCCGTTGCGGGAACCCGGCCCAGCAGCGGCGCATTGTCCGGTGTTCCGGGACGGGCCCGGGCGGTGCATTCGAGCAGCTCGAGTTCGGCGACGGCGGGAAGCAGCACCTGTGCGTCGCGGAGCAGCTGGTAGACGCCACCGGCGGAAACGGCGCCGGGGGTAGAGGGCGCATCTTCGCGCTGGGTTGCCCCGATCACCACCGTCCCGTCCCGGCGGGGAACGATATACACCGGGACCCCGCGCACCAGTCCGCGGACGGTGGAAGTCACCAGCGGTTGCAGATGCCGGGGCACGGCGAGCCGCAGGATGTCCCCATAGACAGGCCGCAGCGGAAGGTGCAGACCCTCCGGGAGGAACCCCAGTTCCGCCGCGTGCAGCCCGTTCGCCACTACGGTCTCACCGGCCAGGACGGTTCCCCCGCCGGCCAACCGCACGCCGGCAACAGCGCCGTCCTGCCACAGCAGCGATGCCGCTTTGTCCGGCACCGCGTAACCGTCGACGGCGCCGGCTACTGCTGCCCCATCCTGTCGGGTCCCGCTGCGGGCACCTTCGTCCCTGGTTCCGTCCACGCCGTAGCCGGCGAGCGCGCGCCGCAGGCAGTCCACCAGCAACCGCGGATCCACCTGGTGGTCGGCCGGGGTGTCCAGCGCACAGGCGATGGCCGGGCTGAGCAGCGGCTCCCGCCGGCGGGCTTCACGGACGGTGAGCGGTTCCACGGTGAGTCCGTTGGCCTGCTGCACCGCGCGCAGGTCCATCAGCGCCCGGCGGTCTGCGGCGTCGGCACCTACGGCGAGGGTCGGCGTCGTGATGTATCCAGGATCAGCACCCGATGCTGTGCGGAGGCCGGCCACAAAAGCGGGCCAGCGGGCCGAGGCGTCCAGCATCAGCTCGAGGAGCTCTTTTTCCTGGTAGTGCAGTTCGCTGACGGGGGCGAGCATTCCGGCGGCGGCCCAGCTGGCGCCGGCACCCGGGGCGTCGTCGATGAGCGCCACGGTGCGCCCCGAGCGTTGCGCCTCCCAGGCGATGCCGTGGCCGATGACTCCGCCGCCGATCACGGCCACGTCAGCCCGAATGATGTCCGAAGGTATGGACGGTTTTTCCGGTGGGCCCTGGATCGACGGTGCGCCCATGTGTCTCCTTCCCTACGCCGGTACTAGCCGGATCAGGTCAAGCGGTCGGCTCTGACGCCCTCTCAGCCCGGCGCTTTGTGACAGCTGCCGCGGGCTCCCGCAGTACGAGGCAAGTGTAGAGGAACTAGGCTTGCCCCCATGAATGTGTCCCACACTCCTGCCGCCGGCACCGATGTCCTCAGCACCACCAAAATCAGCAACGGCCTCAGCTCAGCGCGCCTCTACCTCTGCACGGATGCCCGCAAGGACCGCGGCGATTTCGGGCAGTTCGTGGATGCCGCATTTGCCGGGGGCGTGGACATCATCCAGCTCCGGGACAAGACCATCGAGGCCGCGGAGGAGCTGGAACTCCTGGCCGTGCTGAAGGAAACTGCCGAGCGCCACGGCCGGCTGTGGGCCGTCAATGACAGGGCTGACATCGCAGTGCTGTCCGGCGCGCCGGTGTTCCATATCGGCCAGAAGGACCTCCCCCTGGCCGCCGCGCGCACCCTGCTGAACGGCAACGCAGCCATCGGACTGTCCAGCCACGCACCGGAGCAGGTGGACGCCGCCCTCGCTGCAGCCGCAGGGCCCGCAGGGCTGGACTACTTCTGCGTGGGCCCGGTGTGGGCAACACCCACCAAGCCGGGGCGGGCCGCCGTCGGACTCGAGCTGGTGGAGTACGCCGCCGCGGCTGCGGGCGCTGCCGGGCAGGACGGACAGGCCGACGGCGGTGTCCCCTGGTTTGCCATTGGCGGCATCGACCACAGCAATGTGGAGCAGGTGGTGGAGGCAGGCGCCCGGCGCATTGTGGTGGTCCGGGCCATCACGGAGGCCGCCGATCCTGCGGCCGCCGCCGCATCGCTCCTCGCGGCCTTGGATGCGCCGGGTTCCTGAGGCTGCCCCGGCCTCTGGCGGTCCGGCCCGCTGACGCTCGTTACCGTGCTATTTACCCTGCACCCTTCCCGGCCCGGGTGCCTGCATTATCGCCGGAATTCGAGTTAGGCTGATTTTCGTGTCACACCATCGGCTGGCTCCCAACGTCCACGAGCACAACAACGCGCTCGAGGCGGCGCTCAGTGCGCTGCGGACCGAACTGGAGCTGCCCGGGGCCTACCCGGACGACGCTGTGGCTGATGCCAAAGCAGCCGTGGAATCCCTGCAGCTGCCTGCCTACGACCTGACCGCCGTCGAGTTCGTCACCATTGATCCCGCGTCCTCCACCGATCTGGACCAGGCTCTGTTTATCGAGCGCGACGGCGACGGGTACCACGTGCTCTACGCCATCGCCGACGTGCCCGCATTTGTCAGCCCGGGCGGACCGCTGGATGCTGAAACACGCCGCCGCGGGCAGACGTTCTACGCACCGGACGGGCGGATCCCGCTGCATCCGGAAATCATCAGTGAACAGGCCGGCAGCCTCCTTCCGGACCAGGATTGCTCCGCGTTTGTCTGGGATTTCCGCCTGGACAGCGCAGCAGAGGTGACCTCCGTCGCCGTCAGGCGGGCGCGTATCCGCAGCCGGGCCAAGCTCAGCTATAAGGGCACGCAGGCCGAACTCGACGCCGGGACGGCCCCGCCGGTGCTGCGGCTCCTCAAAGAGGTGGGGCTCAAGCGCGTGGAACTGGAGCGGGCCCGCGGCGGCGCCAGCCTGAACATGCCCGACCAGGAGATCGTCCAGCTGCCCGACGGCAGCTACCGGATCGCCGCCGCTCCCCAGCTTCCAGTGGAGGACTGGAACGCGCAGATCTCGCTGATGACCGGGATGGCAGCGGCCCGCCTCATGCTGACGGGGAAGGTAGGCATCCTGCGCACCATGCCTTCGCCCGATGAACGCTCCCTGAACCATTTCCGGCTGCAGACCGAAGCCTTGGGTAAGCCCTGGGACGGCGAAGTCAGCTACGGCGAGTACCTGCGGAGCCTGGACCCCACCGATCCCCGCCAGCTGGCCATCATGCACTCCGCCGGGATGCTGTTCCGCGGCGCCTCCTACACGGCCTTTGACGGATCCGTGCCCGAAGATGCCATCCAGTCCGCCATCGGCGCCGCCTATGCGCACACCACTGCCCCCTTGCGCCGCCTGGTGGACCGCTTTGTCCTGGTGATCTGCGAGGCATTGAGCAACGGCGGCAAGGTTCCCGCCTGGGCGCGCGAAGCCCTGCCAACGTTGCCCGAGATCATGGCCGGGTCCGACCAGCTCGCGTCACGGATGGAGAAAATGGCCCTGGACACCGTGGAGGCGGCCCTGCTGGTCAACCACGTGGGCCAGGAGTTCGACGCAATCGTCATTTCCGGGTCCAAGCCGCAAAAGGACAATGGCAAGAATGGGAACGGCAATGGCAACGGGAACGGCGGTTCGGGGTCCATCCAGATCGCGGACCCGGCGGTGACAGCCCGCTGCGCCGGCGAACTGGAGCCCGGAACCAAGGTCCGGGTGCGCCTGGTCTCCTCCGATATCGCGACGCGGGAAGTCCATTTCGAGCTGGCGCAATAGCAGCGCCGGGGCGGCATTGAAGGCCCAAAGCCGGTATTTCAGCTCCCTGCGGCTAGACTGAAGGAGTAGAAATGGATGCCCGGTCGTTGATTTCCTTGATTTGAAACCAACAAGCCCGCCCCTACGCGATCTTGAGATTTACCCGCTGGTCACCAGTGCCAGCATTTAGATAGCCCGCGATCGGCTTCCACTGGAATTGCTTGTGCGCCCGAGCGTGCTCCGGAACAGCCTTACGGCAGGCCCGTTGAGCAGGCAGCGCCATTGCCCAAATGAATAAGGAAACTCCCCAGTGAGTGAATTGCATACCCACCAGCTTCTGACCGACGAGTCCGGCACCGAAACCATCGAGCCGGAAGAGACCATCATCTCGGACGAGAAGCCGCACGAGATCGCGGAAAAATCCTTCGCGGACTACAACGTGCGCGCCGACATCGTCGAATCCCTGGCCGACGCCGGGATCACGCACCCCTTCCCCATCCAGGCCATGACGCTGCCGGTGGCCCTGTCCGGCCATGACATCATCGGCCAGGCCAAGACCGGTACCGGCAAGACCCTCGGTTTCGGCATCCCCGCACTCCAGCGGGTGGTGGGCCAGGACGATCCCGGCTACGAAAAGCTCGCCGTTCCCGGTGCGCCGCAGGCCCTGGTGATCGTTCCCACCCGCGAACTCGCGGTCCAGGTGGCCAACGACCTGCAGACCGCGTCACGGAAGCGCAACGCACGCATCGCCACCATCTACGGCGGCCGCGCCTATGAGCCCCAGGTGGAAGCCCTGAAGCAGGGCGTGGAGGTTGTGGTGGGCACCCCGGGCCGGCTCATCGACCTCTACAAGCAGAAGCACCTGAGCCTGAAGAACGTCAAGATCGTCATCCTGGACGAAGCGGACGAAATGCTGGATCTTGGCTTCCTCCCGGACGTCGAAACCCTCATCGCCGCGACGCCGGCGGTCCGCCAGACCCTGCTGTTTTCCGCCACCATGCCCGGCCCCGTCATCGCCATGGCCCGCCGCTACATGACGCAGCCCACGCACATCCGCGCCGCTGACCCCGAGGATGAAGGCCTGACCAAGCGCGACATCCGCCAGTTGATCTACCGCGCCCACAGCATGGACAAGATCGAGGTGGTGGCCCGCATCCTCCAGGCCAGGGGCCGCGGACGCACCATCATCTTCACCAAGACCAAGCGCACCGCCGCCAAGGTGGCCGAGGAACTGGTGGACCGCGGATTCGCCGCCGCCGCCATCCACGGCGACCTGGGCCAGGGCGCCCGCGAGCAGGCGCTGCGCGCCTTCCGCAACAACAAGGTTGATGTCCTCGTGGCCACCGACGTCGCCGCCCGCGGCATCGACGTCGACGACGTCACCCACGTCATCAACTACCAGTGCGTCGAAGACGAGAAGATCTACCTGCACCGCGTGGGCCGCACCGGCCGTGCGGGCAACAAGGGCACCGCGGTCACCTTCGTTGACTGGGACGACATGCCCCGCTGGGGCTTGATCAACAAGGCCCTGGGCCTGAGTGTGCCGGAGCCCGTGGAAACTTACTCCTCCTCGCCGCACCTCTTCGAGGAACTCGATATTCCCGTAGGCACCAAGGGCCGCCTGCCGCGTGACAAACGGACCCTTGCCGGCGTTGACGCCGAGGTCCTCGAAGACCTGGGCGAGACCGGCAAGAAAAACAGCCGCAGCGGCGGACGCACCCGCGAGCGCGACGGCCGTGACCGGGACAACCGCGGCCGTGAAGGCCGCGGCGGAAACCGCGAAGGCGGACGCACCGGAGGTGATACCGGCCGCTCCGGTGAGCGCCGCCGTCGTACTGCCGACGCAACCGAAAGTCCTGCCGCTGCCGGTGAGACCCCGGCCGCGACCGAAACGGAACAGCCCTCGCGTACGCGGCGCCCGCGCACGCGGACCCGCCGCCGCAATGGCGAGGTAGTGGCCGGCGAGAAGGCCGCACAGCCTGGCAGCACCGAGGCCTAAACCCCTTCATGACTGACACTGTCTGGGCGCCGGACGGCAGCAGCCTGGTGGTTCACGCGGACAACGCGGAGTTCCTCCCCTCGCTGCCGGACGGCGCCTTCACACTGATTTATGTGGACCCGCCGTTCAACACCGGCCGGCCCCAGCAGCGCCAGCAGACCACCATGGTGGCCAACGCGGACGGCACCGGAGACCGACTGGGCTTCAAAGGGCGCTCCTATGACACCATCAAGGGCGCGCTGCACCGCTACGACGACGCATTCAGCGATTACTGGTCCTTCCTTGAGCCGCGCCTTGTTGAGGCGTGGCGCCTGCTGGCGGAGGACGGCACACTGTATCTGCACCTGGACTACCGCGAGGTGCACTATGCCAAGGTGATGCTGGATGCGATCTTTGGCCGCGAGTGCTTTTTGAACGAGATCATCTGGGCCTACGACTACGGTGCCCGGGCCAAAAACCGCTGGCCCACCAAGCACGACAACATCCTGGTCTACGTCAAGAACCCGGCGAAGTACCACTTCGACAGCGCCGAGGTGGACCGGGAACCCTACATGGCGCCCGGACTGGTCACCCCCGCCAAACGGGAACTGGGAAAGCTGCCCACGGACGTCTGGTGGCACACCATTGTCTCGCCCACCGGCAAGGAAAAAACCGGCTACCCCACGCAGAAGCCGGAGGGCCTGGTCCGCCGCGTGGTGGCAGCCTCAAGCAGGCCCGGAGACTGGTGCCTGGACTTCTTCGCAGGCTCGGGAACCTTGGGCGCCGTCTCCGCGAAGCTGGGCCGGAAGTTTGTGTGCGTCGACCAGAACCAGCCTGCGATCGACATCATGGCCAAGCGCCTGGGTGCCCACGCCGAGTTCACGGCCTTCCCACCCAAGTAGCTGGGAGGGGCGGGTCAGGGACGGACGACGGCGGTTCCGGTTCCGAGTTCCTCGATCCGGGCCAGGACTTCAGGGGCGGTGACGTTCTCGCCGAGCAGGTTCGGTTTGCCCGTCCCGTGGTAGTCCGAGGAGCCGGTGATAAGGAGGTCATGCTTGGCGGCGAGCCGGCGGAGGAACCCGCGGCCTTCCTCCGGGTTGTCGCGGTGGTTGATCTCCAGGCCGGCCAGCCCGGCGTCGATCATCTCCTGGTACACACGCTCGCCCACAATCCGGCCCCGCGACGAGGCCACCGGGTGGGCGAACACGGGGACCCCGCCGGCGGCGCGGACCAGTTCGACGGCGGTGGCAGGGTCCGGCGCGTAATGCTGGATGAAGTACCGGGACCGGGAGGTGAGGATGGAGGCGAACGCCTCCGAGCGGTCCTCCACCACGCCGGCGGCCACCAAGGCGTCGGCGATGTGCGGACGGCCCAGGGTGGCGCCCGGTGCCACGTGGTGGATGACGTCATCCCACGTGAGCGGGTAGTCCTCGGCGAGCAGGGTGACCATCCGCTCGGCACGGGTCAGCCGGGCATCCTTGGCCTTGGTGATTTCCTCCAGCAGCCCGGCGTGTTCGGGATCATGCAGGTAGCTCAGGAGATGCACGCTGATCCCCTGCTCCGTCCGGCAGGACACTTCCATGCCGGGCACCAAGGCAACACCGTGCTGCACGGCAGCAGCTGACGCCTCTGCCCAGCCGGCGGTGGAATCGTGGTCGGTCAGCGCCACCACGTCCAGTCCGGCGCGGGCAGCGGATGCCATCACGTCGGCCGGTTTTTCCGTGCCGTCGGAAACATTGGAGTGGGCATGCAGGTCAATCCTCACCTGTCCAGCCTAGTTGACGCCGGCTCCCGTGTTCATGCAGGTATTCGCACAAGCCTTCATGCTGGTGAGACGATGGTGCCGTGAACGATGCCGATAACACCCCCGATTCTGCTTCCCAGCCCCTGGACGAGCGCGTCAACAACCGCTCCCAGCGGCCCAGTTCCGACGCTTTCAAAGCCTTTATGGCCAGCAACTGGGCGCCGTCCAGCCAGGAACTGCCGGCGCTCGACGCCGTGGCCGGCTACGCCGCGACCCGGCGCAAGGCCATCTCCGGGCAGTTCAAAGGCGAACGCCTGGTCATCCCGGCAGGTCCCTTGAAGGTCCGCTCCAACGACTGCGACTACCGCTTCCGCCCCCACTCCGGCTTCGCGCACCTCACCGGCCTTGGCCTTGACCATGAGCCGGACGCCGTCCTGATCCTCGAGCCCGTTGAGGAAGGAAAGGGCGACGACGGCGCGAACCACCGTGCCACGCTCTACTTCCGCCCCTTGGCCGGGCGTGACACCGAACAGTTCTATGCGGATTCGAGGTCCGGCGAGTTCTGGATCGGGGCACGGCCCACGCTGGCCGAATTCGAGGCCCGCCTGGGCCTGCCCACGGCCCACATCGACCAGCTCGAGAACGCCATCACCAAGGATGTGGGCGCCCCCGAGATCGGCGGGATCTCCATCCGCCTGGTCCGCAAGGTGGACGAGAACATCGACGCCCTGGTGGACACCGCCCGGTACAACACCGCCAAGGACCCGGACAACCTGGACCTCGGCGTCCTTGATGCCCTGGACGAAAAGCTCAGCGAAGCCCTGTCCGAACTGCGCCTCATCAAGGACGCCTGGGAAATCGAGCAGATGGAACTCGCCGTGGCCGCCACCGTGGAAGGTTTCGAAGAGGTGGTGAAGGCGCTTCCCCGCGCGCTCACGCACCACCGCGGCGAAAGGGTAGTAGAGGGTGCCTTCTTCGCCCGTGCCCGCGAAATCGGCAACGAACTGGGCTACGACACCATCGCCGCCGCCGGCAACAACGCCACCGTCCTGCACTGGACCCGCAACACCGGCAGGATCAATGCCGGCGAGCTGATTCTGGTGGACGCCGGCGTGGAAGCCGACTCCCTGTACACCGCCGACATCACCCGCACCCTGCCTGCCACCGGCGTTTTCAGCGATATCCAGCGCAAAGTCTATGAAGCAGTCCTGGACGCCGCTGACGCCGGGTTCGCCGCCGCACGGCCTGGAACCCGGTTCCGCGACATCCACACGGCCGCCACCACCGTGCTTGCAGAGCGCCTCGCGGAGTGGGGCCTGCTGCCCGTCAGCGTGGAGGAGGCCATCAGCCCGGAGGGCCAGCAGCACCGCCGCTGGATGCCGCACGGCACCAGCCACCACCTCGGCCTGGACGTCCACGACTGCGCTCAGGCCAGGCGGGAGCTCTACCTGGACGGCGTCCTCACCGAGGGCATGGTGTTCACCATTGAACCCGGCCTGTACTTCAAGGAAGAGGACCTCGCCATCCCCGCGGAGTACCGCGGCATCGGTGTGCGGATTGAGGACGACATCCTGATGACGGCCGAGGGCCCGGTCAACCTCAGCGCTGCCCTGCCGCGCAAGGTCGAGGACGTGGAGAACTGGATGGCCGGCATCTACCGCGAAGCCGATCCGGCACACTAGGAACGGGCAACACCAGGAGCAGCAGAAAACAAAAGCGGGCCGCCGGAGATCATCCGGCGGCCCGCTTTGTCGCTGCGGGAACGGCTACTGCCGCGGATCGCCCGACGGGCGTTGGTCATCCACGGGCGGCCGCTGCTCATCGACGGGCCGCTGGCCTGCGGGCTGCCCGCCGTCGGGCTGGCCCGCGAGGTGCTGGCCGTGCAGCCGCTGGCCGTCAGGCTGCTGCGGTGCGGCCTGAGCCTGTTCGTCGGGACCGTTCTGCGGAAGCCGGATGCCGTACTGGGGCCTGCCGTCGGGCAGGTCGGGGTAGCGGACCGCCTTCGTAGGTGCCGGGGAAGCCGGCTCCGCGCCGCCGTCGTGCTGCTGTACGGCGGGCGCACCGTAAGCCGCGTTCTCCGGCGCGGAACTGGCCGGAGACTGGCCGTACGGATCATTCCAGCCATTGGGGCGGGCAGGGCCCTGGCCCGGCTGCTGGTAGGGCTGGTTGTGGTAATCCCGCTGCGTGTAGGGCCCGCTGCCGGCGGCAGCGTCCGAGCGCGTCATGGGCAGCTGCTGCAGGAGCCGTCGGGCCTCGTGCGCGGCCTCGGGCGAAACGACGACGTCATAGCTGGTGGCGACCACCTGGCTGGTGGAGGTGAAGTCCCGCTTTCCCCGCTGCATGGCATAGGTGACGATGCCAAAGAGCATAAAGAAGGCAGCGCCCATCAGCACGGACGTCAGGATGGAGAAGTATCCCGGCGACGGTGCGAAGAAGGAGAGCATCACGCCGACGAACAGGCCAAACCACATACCGCTCAGCGCGCCGGACAGTGCCACCCGCGGGTAGCTCAGGCGCCCCGTAACCCGCTCCACCATCTTCAGTTCGTTGCCCACAATGGAGACCATCTGCACGGGGAACTGCTGGTCCGCGAGGTAGTCCACCGCCTTCTGGGCGTCGAGGTACGAGGTGTAGGAGCCGACGGTGTCGCCGGTGGGAACGGCCCTGGCTTCGTCCATGCCGTTGGGCCCGCCGGCCTTCGGAGCACCAAAAATGTTTGCCATAGTCCCATTCTTGCCCATCAGCATGTGTGCTGCCTGTAAATTCAGCTAAAAGAGAGCAGACTCGGTAGCCTGTAGGAGTGAGCACAACACCTACCCGCGTCTTCGTGGCGCGCCTGCTGGGACTCGACGTCTTCGACCCCCTGGGCGACCGGCTGGGCCGGCTGCGCGATGTTGTTGTGCTCTCCCGCGGCACCCAGGGAGCCCCGCACGTGGTGGGCATCGTGGTGGAAGTGCCGGGGAAGAAACGCGTCTTCGTGCCCATGACCCGGATTACCTCCATCGACCAGACGCAGATCATCTGCACCGGCCTGGTCAACCTGCGCCGCTTCGAACAGCGCGGCGCCGAAACGCTGGTGGTGGCCGAAATGTTCGACCGCCGCGTCACGCTCCGGGACGGCAGCGGCGACGCCACCATCGAGGACATCGCGATGGACCAGACCCGTTCCCACGACTGGTTCGTCAGCAAGCTTTTTGTCCGGCGGGGCCATTCCCTCTCGCCGCTGAGCCGGCTGCGCCGCAACGAAACCCTGATCATCGACTGGTCGGACGCCCTCCAGGGCCCCCGCACCGAGCCGCAGGCCGCCACGCAGTTCGTGGCCAACCACGAGGACCTCAAGCCCGCCGACTTCGCCGAAGCGCTCCAGGAGATGAGCGACAAACGGCGTTTCGAGGTGGCCAGCGAGCTCCAGGACGAACGGCTGGCCGACGTCCTGCAGGAACTTCCCGAAGATGACCAGGTGGAGATCCTCTCCGCCCTGGACGTCCAGCGTGCCGCGGACGTGCTGGAGGAGATGGACCCCGACGACGCCGCCGACCTCCTTGGCGAGCTCCCCTCGGCCCAGGCCGAAGAGCTGCTCCAGCTGATGGAGCCCGAGGGCGCAGAGGACGTCCGCCGCCTCCTGGAATATGACGAGGACACCGCCGGCGGCCTGATGACGCCCGTGCCGGTAATCCTGCCGCCCGAAGCCACGGTTGCCGAGGCCCTGGCGCACGTACGGCGCGAGGAACTCTCCCCCGCCCTGGCCTCCTCGATCTTTATCGCCCGGCCGCCGCTGGAGACGCCCACCGGCCGGTTCCTGGGTGTGGTCCACATCCAGCAGCTCCTCCGCTTCCCGCCGTTCGAGTCGCTGGGCAACCTGGTGGACAAGAACCTGGAGCCGCTGTCCGACCAGGCCCACATCAGCGAAGTGGCCCGGACCCTGGCCACCTACAACCTGAACTCCCTTCCGGTGGTCAACGACGCCGGCCGGCTTGTGGGGGCGGTGACTGTCGATGACGTTCTGGATCATCTGTTGCCTGATGACTGGCGCGCCCATGACGGCGAAGCCCCGATAAGAAGGCTCGGTGGCCGTATTGGCTGACAACGGCGCTCCCAAGAACCCGGCCCAGCGTCCCTCCTCCAAGGCGGCGTCCATGGGCAGCCTCGATACGCCGTTGAGCGGCCGCCAGCGGATCCTGCCCAAGTTCTCCCCGGACCCGGACGCGTTTGGCCACGCCACTGAAGGCTTTGCCCGGTTTATGGGTACGCCGCAGTTTCTGGTCTATATGACGGTGTTTGTTGTGATCTGGCTTGCCTGGAACACCTGGGCTCCGCTGGAATGGCAGTTCGACTCACGCGACCTCGGCTTCACCCTGCTGACCCTGATGCTGTCCCTGCAGGCGTCCTACGCGGCGCCGTTGCTGCTGCTCGCGCAAAACCGCCAGGACGACCGCGACCGTGTCTCGCTGCAGCAGGACCGCCAGCGCGCTGAACGCAACCTGTCCGATACCGAGTACCTGACGCGGGAGCTGGCGTCGCTGCGCATTGCCCTGCGCGAGGTGGCAACCCGGGACTACGTCCGCGCGGAACTGCGTTCCCTCCTGGAAGACATGCTGGAAGCCCAGGAAGAGCTCCGCACCCATGATTCAACCGGCCAGGCGCAGCACGAGTCACCGCGGGACAAGGTCAGGGAAAAACTCAAGGAGCAGCGCGACCGGCAGAGGAACCCGCGCACCCAGCAGATTCCCCGGGTCAAGCCCGGCCATTCAACCCAGGAACGTTAATTGAGCGCATCTCCCGCCAGCCCCTCCCGTGAGGCGGTCAACGCCGCCCTGGCTACCGTCATCGATCCTGAACTGCGCCGCCCCATCACTGAACTGGGCATGGTGGAGTCCGTGGAGATGTCCGACGACGGCCGGGTCACCCTCGCGGTCCTGCTCACCATCGCCGGCTGCCCCCTGCGGGACACCATCACCGCGGACGCCACCAAGGCGCTGCTGGCAGTCCCCGGAGTGACCGCCGTCGACGTTGCCCTGAAGGTGATGAGCCAGGATCAGCGCGACGCCCTCAAGGAGCTGCTCCGCGGCGCCGGAGGCCAGCGCGGCATTCCGTTCAACCAGCCGGACTCGCTGACTAAGGTCTACGCCGTGGCCAGCGGCAAGGGCGGCGTAGGAAAGTCCTCCGTGACCGTCAACCTGGCCTGCGCCCTGGCGGCGCAGGGGCTGCGGGTAGGCATCGTTGACGCAGACGTGTATGGTTTCTCGGTTCCGGCGCTGATGGGGATCACCCAGGCCCCCACCCGGGTGGACGACATGATCCTTCCGCCCGTCGCCTACGGGGTGAAGGTCATCTCCATCGGGATGTTCGTCAGCGGCAACCAGCCGGTGGCCTGGCGCGGGCCCATGCTGCACCGCGCCCTGGAGCAGTTCCTGACCGACGTGTACTTCGGCGACCTGGACGCCCTGTTCCTGGACCTGCCGCCCGGCACCGGCGACATCGCCATCTCCGTCGCCCAGCTGCTGCCCAAGGCCGAGATCCTGGTGGTCACCACGCCGCAGGCAGCCGCGGCGGACGTCGCCGAACGGGCCGGAGCCATCGCCACGCAGACGGGTCAGAAAGTTGCCGGTGTCATCGAGAACATGTCGTACCTGGACATGCCCGACGGCGGCCGGATGGATTTGTTCGGAAGCGGCGGCGGGACGGTGCTTGCGGAGAGGCTTACGGCGACAGTGGGCGAAGACGTTCCGCTGCTCGGGCAGATTCCGCTCGATATCAAGCTGCGGGAGGGCGGCGATACCGGAATGCCGATCGTCCTGGGCCAGGCAGGCACGCCCGCTGCCGAGGCGCTTTCAGGGATTGCCGGCCGGCTCGCCAGCAGGCCGCGGGGTTTGGCGGGAATGAAGCTGGGGCTGCAGCCGCGCTGACCCTGCCTTCCAGTTTGTGGACTCGAGGCCTACGTGGCTTCCGTGTCGTATGGCGCGGCCTCGCCCGGCGGGAGCGACTGCACCACCCGCGCGGGCCGCTGCGGAGCAGCAGTATCCGTGGCGGCGACGGCAGCCGCGCCGGCGACAGCAGCCACGGCTGCAGGCGCACCGGCGCTGACGGGCTTGGTGTCGTCGTCGAGCAGCGCTTCCTTGATGATGCGCCGGGGATCGTACTGGCGGGGATCGTACTTCTTCCAGTCGACATCGTCGATGTCGATCCCCACTTCTTCCTTGATCTGTTCGCGCGCACCGGAGGCCATCCGGCGGACTTCCTTGACCAGGTTAGCCAGTTTCTGCGTGTATTCGGGCAGCCGCTGGGGACCGATCACGAGGACGCCAATGATCAGCAGAAGAAAGAACTCCGGGCCGTTGATTCCAAACACTTTAGGAAGATTACCCTCTCCGGGCTGCCAGTGACGATTCCCGTCCGTTGGCGGCGGAAACTGCCTGCATTACGGGAAAAAAAGGGCCACGATCTTGTTCAGTCCGCGCTGCAGCCGGGTACCCACCGGCTCCCCGCCCTGCGCCGGCGGCTCCTCCACGGCTTCGGCGGAAACCCCTTCCGCAGCGTGCTCGCTGAGGCGCTCGAGAATGGGCATGGCATCGTCCGCCCGGTCTGCGGGCAGGTTGGACTCGTAGGTGAAAGTCCGGCCCGGCGCGCGGTAGGTGGCCGACCAGGGCGAGGCCGCGAGGACCTGCAGCCGCTCTCCGCCCCGATCAACTTCGAGGTCCGCTTCCGGCCCGGCAGTATGGCGTTCTGTGATGGTGGCGTAATACGTCCCGTCGGACAGCTTCAGCTCGACGGCGGGCCCGCCGTCGAGCAGTATGGCCTTGGCAGACTCCACGTGGAACCCCATTGCTTCAAGTTCCGGGCATACCCAGCCATCGGTCCGCAGCGCGGACAGCCGCTCGGCGCTCAGTGTCCTGCCGTCGGCCGGTGTCTGCGCGGAAACCTGGGCAAGGCTGGCAGCCGGTGCAGAGGCGTCCGCCTGGGCTGGGTCGCCGGCTACGGCGAACGCACCGGCGGCGAGGACACTTGCCGCTGCAACGGTGCCGCCGGCGGACATCGCCAGGATGCGGACCGCTGCCCGGGGGGCCTGCCGGTGGGGAGCGGGGAGCGGTGGACGGGCCGCAAGCTCCTGGGTCCTGGCCAGGAGGCGGGCGGTCAGGTCATCGCTGGCCGGCGGGATGGGGGCCTCCCGCAGCCGCTCCAGGTACTGGCGCTCCCGGCGCAGGGCGGTGGCGCAGTCGCGGCATGATGCAAGATGGCTGGCCGTGCGCTGATGCCCGCGGCCGAGCGGAAACTGGGCCCTCATGCGCCGTTCAGAGGATCCCGGCGATGCGCGGCAGCGACAGCTTGGGCCGGGACTGCTGCGGGCGCGGGTCGCGGTGGGCCAGTTTCTCGCGGAGCATGGTCCGGCCGCGGTGGATCCGCGAGCGGACCGTACCGAGTTTGACGCCCAGCGCCTCGGCCACTTCGTCGTAGGACAATCCTTCAAGGTCGCACAGAACCACGGCGGCACGGAAGTCCGGCGGCAGTTCCTCAAGCGCCGCTTGGACGTCAAGGTCGAGGTTGTTCAGTTCAAAGCTCTGTTCCGGGCCGGGTTCGCGCCCGGGGATCCTCGACTCGGCATCCTCGGCAAGGGCGTCAAAGCGGATACGGGTTTTCCGGCGCGCCTGGTCCAGGAAGAGGTTGGTGGTGATGCGGTGCAGCCAGCCGTCCAGCGTTCCGGGCTTGAAGTTTTCCAGCGACCGGAAGACGCGGACGAACACCTCCTGGGTGAGGTCTTCGGCGTCGAACTTGTTGCCGGTCAGGCGGTAGGCCAGCCGGTACACCTTCGCGGAGTGGTTGGTCACCACTTCTTCCCAAGTGGGACGGACCCACTCGGCCTCGGCATGATGTACTGCAGGGACAGGTGCCACAACTGATGATGACATCGTCCACTCCCCTCGTGGAATGCTAACGCCCGGATACTGTTGACATCTCTGATTCGGCGCCGACCACCCTATGGATGAGCGGATAATAATCATTTCAAACTTCGCTGGGAATTTCCTGACTGTCGGAAAACTTCAGCCGTAGGCGCAACAGCCCGCCTTCCCGGTTGCCGGCACCGGACACAGTAGGCTGTAGAGGATACTCCCCCCTGCCGCCCAGAAAGCGAATATCCATGAGCGCCGACAAGTCCATCAGCTGGTCCTATGCAGAAGATCTGCCCGCTGAGGATGAGGTCATGCTTCGGGCCCGGGAGCGCTCCTTCGAACTCGGCGTAACCCCCATCGGGCCAGGTGTGGGAGCCGTCCTCACCGTACTGGCAGCGGCCTCCAAGGCCCAGACCGCCGTCGAGATCGGAACCGGAGCCGGGGTGTCGGGCGTCTGCCTGCTGCGGGGCCTCGGTCCGCAGGCGGTCCTCACCACCATCGATGTGGACGTTGAACACCTTAAAGCCGCCCGCGAAGCTTTCTCCGAGGCAGGCAGCCCGGCCAACCGGACCCGCACCATCTCCGGCCGCGCCGGCGACGTCCTGCCGCGGCTCACAGACGGCGCCTACGACCTTGTTTTTATTGATGCGGACAAGCCCGGACTTCCCGGCTACGTGGAGCAGGCCGTCCGGCTCCTGAAGCCCGCAGGGCTGCTGGTCATCAACGACGCCCTGGACAAGGACAAGGTAGCCAATCCCGCCGGCCGCGAGGCCACCACGGTGGTCCTGCGCCAGGTGGGCAAGAGCATCCGCGACGACGAGCGGCTGGCTTCAGCCATGCTTCCCACCGGCGACGGCCTGCTGGTGGCGGTCAAAAAATAAGACAGGATCCGCAGCCTTTTCGAGCTGCGGACCCTGTCCCGCACGATTATTCAGTGACGCCGACCAGGCATTCCCGAAGGTTGGCCGCTTCGGCAGCATTCAGTTCGACCACCAGACGCCCGCCGCCTTCGAGCGGGACGCGCATGATCAGGCTGCGGCCCTCCTTGGTGACTTCCATTGGGCCGTCGCCGGTGCGTGGTTTCATAGCCGCCATGAGGAATTCCCCTCCATTTAGTCCCAGGACTGATCAGCCCGGGCGGGCTGTGTCCGCATGTAGATCAAGCTGCCATGACGGAGTGGATGGACACCGCCAGGGCCGCGCGTATTCTGAATGCTTATTGTCCTTGCTTACCTATCATTATCCCGGAATTACCCGCGCGTAGCTAATCGATGGACATTTTCGGCGGGGCGCAATTTGCACCCTGACCTGCAGGAAAGTCCAAATTCCTACGGCGGATAATCGCCCCCGCCGGGAAGCTGCGCCCACGCCCACAGCCAGACGATCCAGACGATCTGCAGGAGCAGGAACATCACCACCACCGTGCCCCGGTAAGCCTTGGACCGGGACAGCAGCGCGGCCCCGAGCGCCAGCGGGAAAAGCGGCAGCAGCATCCGGAAGGTACTGGTCTGCGGGTGGAGGAACATAACCAGGTACCCCATGTAGCAGGCGCACCACAGGCGAAGTTCGACGCCGAGACGGACCACCGCCGGCAGGTACAGCATCGCCGCGAACAGTGCCACAAAAACGAACGGCGCCAGCATGCCCAGCACCGGGCCGAAGAGGTCCGCGCCCGTATCGAACCAGGGCTTGAAGGGCACCAAATCCTCGCCCCGCCAGACGGTTTCGGTCTTGGTGTAGGCCTCGATATCCCCCGTGGCCGCCCAAGCGGCGGCAGGCCAAGCCAGCGCGGACGCGCCAGCCACTGCCGTCAGCGCGGTGAGTGCCACGAGGTCCGGCGTCGAATGTGATTCCAGCCCACTCCGGCGCAGGCGCTGCACCAGGCGGAAAATCAGCAGGAAACCGAGCGTGGCGGCGAAGGGAACGCCCACCGGCCGCGAAAGGCACAGCAGCACCACCACCGGCATGGCCCACAAGTACTGCCGGCGGATCACAAGCAGCAGCGCCGCCGCGAGCAGCAGCAATGACAGCGGCTCGCCATAAGGCACCTGGAGCACCGCGGACACGGGGAACGTGGCGAAGAACGCCACCCCCCACAGCGCGGTTCCGTGGGCAGCCTTCTCCCGGAACAACGCGTACACCACCAGGGCGGCGGCCAGGCCGGACAACATTGCGATGATGGTCAACGACGCGGCGGGAGGCCACCCGGTGAGGCTGCTCAGTCCGCCTGCCAGGGACGGAAACAAGGGATAAAACGCCCAGGTATTCTCCTGCACGTTGCCGGCGGCATCCACCGGAAGGGTAGTGGGATAGCCGCCCTGGATCACCCTCGCGTACCACCGCGCATCCCAGATGTTGATGAAGTTCCAGTAGTCAGGCTTTGGGGGAAACCACGGGTTGGGTCCCTGGTGCAGGGCCGCGGCCATAAAGATGCCGGCGCTGACCAGCCTCGCGATCACATAGATGGCAGAGACCTGCAGCCACCAGGGCCAGGCCCGGACAGCCGTGCTGTAGCGCAGCGCCGATGCATGGATCGAGGCCGCGAATCCTGTTCCCCGGCGGGTGGCAGTACTCAAGCCTGCCCCTCCACCGTGACCGGTTTCTCCGCGCGCTGCTCATCCGTACTGTTCTCAGCTGTTCCGGGCTCATCCGTACTGTTCTCAGCTGTTCCGGGCTCGCGGGCGTGCTGTTCGAGCACTGCCAGCCGGGCCTTCAGCGTCTCCACCTCTTGCCGGCTCTCCGCCAGCTGGTCCCGCAGCTCATCAAGTACCTGGTCCACCTGGTCCATCCGGTAACCCCGCAGGCCCAGCGCAAAGCGGACGCTGTCCACGTCCTGCGGTGCAGCGTTGGCGGGCAGCAGGACCGGCGGCAGGTTCGCCGGGGGCTCCTCCACGCCGGCATCCAGCAGGGCGGGCAAAGGACGGCCGGCCCCTTTACCGGGGCGGGCCCCAACGCTTGCCCACAGGACGGCGCCGATCAGCAGCACGGCAAGGAAGACGAAGAAAAAACTCACCATCCCATCGTGCCAGACCCGGCGCCTGTGGCTACTCCGGGCGCTGCTCGCCGTTCAGGGAAGGGGTGATGCCCACGCCCAGCACCCGGTTCACTGCTTCAGCCGGGTCATCCACCACCTGGATCAGGTCCAGGTCCTTGGCGGAAACCATGCCCTCGGCCACCAGCGTCCCCTTGATCCAATCGATCATGGGACCCCAGAAGTCCACTCCGAGCAGCACAATGGGGAACGAGGTCACTTTGCGGGTCTGCACCAGGACCATGGCTTCAAAAAGCTCGTCCAGCGTGCCGAGGCCGCCCGGCAGGACGATGAATCCCTGGGCGTACTTTACGAACATGGTCTTGCGTGCGAAGAAATACCTGAAGTTGATGCCCAGGTCCACCCACTGGTTCAGGCCCTGCTCAAACGGCAGCTCGATGCCCAGCCCTACGGACACGCCGTTGCCTTCCACGGTGCCGCGGTTAGCCGCTTCCATGGAACCGGGTCCGCCTCCGGTGATGACGGCAACCCCCGCTTCGGCCAGCTTCCGGCCCACCTCCACACCCATCTCGTAATAGTGGCTGCCCGGCTTTGTCCGTGCGGAACCGAAAACACTCACGGCCGGGCCCAGGTCCGCAAGCGCCCCGAAACCCTCCACGAACTCGCTTTGGATCCTCATGACCCGCCACGGATCCGTGTGGACAAACTGGCCGGGGCCTTTCGTATCAAGCAGATGCTGGTCAGACATTTCCACGGCCGCCTGTTTACGGCGAAGCTCAAGGGGCCCCTTTCGGCGCGGCTGGGTGTTTTTGGCCGGATCTGCACTGATGCTCATTCCCCTAGGCTAACCTGCCGGTGCGAGGTATCTCTTGAATCACGATCCGCAGGAACCTGGGGTGATTCCCGTCATAACCTGCCGTTGTTCGCTAGATTCTTCCTATGACTACTCATGTGCCCGGCGATGCCCTCGTCTCCCTGAACGCCGTAAATAAGCATTACGGCCAGCTGCACGTTTTGAAGGACATCAATCTGCAGGTCCGAAAGGGCGAGGTTGTTGTGGTCATCGGGCCTTCGGGTTCCGGTAAGTCCACCCTGTGCCGCGCCATCAACCGTCTTGAAACCATTGAAGGCGGCACTATCAGCATCGACGGAAAGGTTCTTCCCGAGGAAGGCAAGGAACTCGCGCAGCTCCGTGCCGACGTCGGAATGGTCTTCCAGTCGTTCAATCTCTTCGCGCACAAAACCATCCTCGAAAACGTCACCCTGGGCCCCATCAAGGTCAAGGGTGTCGCGAAGGCAACCGCGGACAAGGACGCCATGGCGCTGCTCGAACGCGTGGGCGTCGGGCACCAGGCTCCGAAGCTGCCCGCCCAGCTCTCCGGCGGCCAGCAGCAGCGCGTCGCCATTGCCCGCGCCTTGGCGATGAAGCCTAAGGTCATGCTGTTCGACGAACCCACCTCGGCGCTGGACCCCGAAATGATCAACGAGGTCCTGGACGTGATGGTCCAGCTAGCCAAGGAGGGCATGACCATGATCGTGGTCACCCACGAGATGGGCTTCGCCCGGAAGGCTGCGGACCGCGTGGTCTTTATGGCGGACGGCCAGATCGTGGAGGACGCCACGCCCGAAGAGTTCTTCACCAACCCCAAGAGCGACCGTGCCAAGGATTTCCTCTCCAAGCTCCTCACCCACTGAAGCACCTCCGAACAAACACTCCCAGTTCGCACCCAGGCCGTGACCCACGGCCACCAATGAAAGGAATGTCATGAAGGCATTTTTGACCCGGCGGAAGTCATTCTTCGTGGCGGCTACCGCTGCCCTCGCATTGTCCCTGAGCGCCTGCGGCGGCGGCGGCACCGGTACCACCAGCGATCCCACCGTTGCTGAAAAGCCCACGTTCGCGGCCGGCACCACCATGGAAAAGCTCGCTTCCGCTGGCACTATCAAGATCGGCACCAAGTACGACCAGCCGCTCTTCGGCCAGGTTGGCCTGGACGGCAAGCCTGTCGGTTTCGACGTTGAAATCGGCAAGCTGATCGCCGCCAAGCTGGGCATCTCCGCTGACAAGATCGAATGGTCCGAGACTGTTTCCGCCAACCGCGAACCGTTCATTGAGCAGGGCAAGGTTGACCTGGTGATCGCCACGTACACCATCAACGACAAGCGCAAGCAGGTGGTCAGCTTCGCCGGACCGTACTACGAGGCCGGCCAGGCGCTGATGGTGAACAAGGACAACGACGCCATCAAGAAGCCCGAGGACGTCAAGGGCAAGAAGGTCTGCTCCGTCACCGGTTCCACCCCGGCTGCAACCATCGTGGACAAGTACGGCGCGGAGCTCGTGCCTGCCGCCACGTACTCCGCCTGCCTGGAACCGCTGCGCAACAAGCAGGTTGAAGCTGTCACCACGGACAACGTGATCCTCGCCGGCTTCGTGGACAAGGAACCGGACGCCTTCAAGCTCGCCTCGGACGAAACCTTCACCAAGGAGCCCTACGGCATCGGCCTGAAGAAGGACGACACCGAGTTCCGCAACTGGATCAACGACCAGCTGGAGGCGTTCGAGGAGGACGGTTCCTACAAGAAGGCCTGGGAAGCAACTGCAGGTTCAGTCATCAAGACTGCCCCTGAGCTGCCCGAGATCGACCGTTACTAAGTAACGCCAGTGGTTGCCGGGGCGGCTTCGACGCCCCGGCAACGACGGCCTTCCAACCCGTCCACGCCCACAGCCAAAGGATCCAATGGACGTCATTCTTGAAAACCTGCCCTTGTACTGGAACGGTTTTCTCCGCACGCTTTTCCTCTCCGCAGTCTCCGGCGTCATCGCACTGGTGCTCGGCACCCTGCTCGCGGCAGCCAGGGTTTCCCCGGTAGCAGCGCTCCGCGGCTTCAGCACCGTTTATGTGGAAGTTCTCCGCAACACTCCGCTGACCATCGCCTTCTTCTTCGCAGCCATTGTCCTCCCCCGGCTGGGAGTGAAATTCGAGCAGTTCGAAATAGCCGCCATCATCGCCCTCAGCACTTACACCGCAGCGTTCATCGCCGAAGCTGTCCGCTCAGGTGTCAACAGCGTCCCCGTTGGCCAGGCCGAGGCTGCCCGGAGTATAGGCATGAACTTCGGGCAGGTCCTGAACCTCATTATCCTTCCGCAGGCACTGCGGACGGTGATCCCGCCGCTGATCAATATCCTCATCGCCCTGGTGAAGAACTCCTCCGTGGCCGGCGCCTTCTTTGTCCTTGAACTGTTCGGCTACGGCCGGCAGCTGGCCAACGCCAACGGTGACGCCGTCATCCCCGTCCTGCTCGGCGTTGCCTTCTTCTATCTGCTCCTCACCGTTCCCCTGGGCATCCTGGCCAGTACGGTGGAACGAAAGGTGGCGATTGCCCGATGAGCTCGGTACTTTATGACGTTCCCGGCCCCAAGGCCCGCCGGATCTCCCTTATTGGTTCAATTGTCGGTTCGCTGCTGATCCTGGGCCTGCTCGCCTGGATCATCATGACCTTCGCCCAACAGGGAATTTTTGAGGGCCGCCGGTGGCAGATCTTCACCCGCGGCGACGTCTGGACGCTGCTGGGCAACGGCCTGGGCGCCACGCTCAGCGCCGCCGCGCTGGCCGCGGTCATCGCCTTCCCGCTGGGACTGGCGCTCTGCCTGCTGCGCATCTCGGATGTGGCGTTCATCCGCATCCCCACGCGGGTGGTGCTGGAATTCCTCCGCGGCATGCCCGTGGTCCTGATGATGCTGTTCGTCCTGCTGGGCTTCGGCACCTCGCCGTTCATCGCCGTCGTGACCGGCCTGGTGCTCTACAACTCGGCAGTGTTCGCGGAGATCATCCGGGCCGGCATCCAGTCGCTGCCCAAGGGGCAGCGCGAAGCGGGCCTGGCCATCGGCCTGACCAGTTTCAAGTCCCGGATGCTGATCGAACTGCCGCAGGCCATCCGGCGCATGATGCCCTCGCTGGTGGCGCAGATGGTGGTGCTCCTCAAGGACACCTCCCTGGGCTACATCGTGGCGTACGGCGAGCTCCTGCGCGCGGTGCAGGTGATGGCGGACTTCCTGGGAACCCAGTTCCTGTTCCCCATCTTCTTCGTGGCCGCGGCGATCTACATCGCGATCAACATCATCGTCTCCAGGATCGCGGTCTGGATCGAGCGCAGGGGTTCAAAGAAGGCAGCCGGCGGGGTGGCCAAGGCCGAACCCGAGAAAGCCGAAGCCCCGGTGCCCTGACCGGTCAAACAGCAATGGCCCGGACCGCGCCCCCTTGGGGTGCAGCGGTCCGGGCCATTGCTATTTAAGGCGGTGGGCTTCCCGACGTTCGGAGGCCTCGGAAGTCAGCCTGCCAGCCAGTCCTGCAGGGCCTGCAGGCACTTCCGGATGGCATCGGCGTGCACGTGCTCGTTGTCTTTGTGCGCCAGCAGAGCGTCGCCCGGCCCGAAGTTCACCGCCGGGATTCCCAGCTCACTGAAACGCGCGACGTCGGTCCAGCCGTATTTGGGCTTGGGCTCGGCTCCCACGGCGGCAACAAAGGAGGCGGCGGCCGGGTGCTGGAGCCCGGGACGGGCGCCCGCCGCGGCATCAGTGCGGACAACGTCAAAACCGTCAAGGAGTTCCCGCACCACCGCTTCGGCCTGGTCCGGCGTTTTGTCCGGAGCAAACCGGTAGTTGATCTCCACCACGCAGCGGTCCGGAATAACGTTGCCGGCGGTGCCGCCGTTGATCCGGACCGCGTTCAGGCTCTCACGGTAATCGAGGCCGTCCACATTGACGGTCAGCGGTTGGTACGCAGCCAGCCGGGCCAGGATCGGCGCCGCGGCGTGAATGGCGTTGCTGCCCATCCAGGCGCGGGCGGAGTGGGCGGCCTCCCCCACTGTTGTCGCTTCGAACCTGCTGGTGCCGTTGCACCCGCCCTCCACCGTGCCGTCTGTGGGTTCGAGGAGGATGGCGAAGTCGCCGTCGAGCAGGCCGCCGTGGTTCCGGACCAGCCGGCCCAGGCCGCTCTTGACGGCTTCCACCTCCTCATGGTCATAGAACACAAAGGTGACGTCGCGCTTTGGCGCGGTCCCGCCGTCGAACATGGTGCCTGCCAGTGCGAGCTGCACGGCGACGCCGCCCTTCATGTCGGTGGCGCCGCGGCCGTACAGGACGCCCTCCCCGGGAACACCGGACTCCCAGCTGGACGGAACAGTACCCAGGGATCCCTCGGCCAGGGGCAGCGGGACCGTGTCCAGGTGTCCCGCAAGGATGACGCGCTCGGGATTGCCGAGCTCGGTGCGGGCAATGATGGCGTCGCCATCCCGCACGATGTTCAGTTCCGGGATGGTGCGCAGGGCCGCTTCGACGGCGTCGGCCAGTTCCGTTTCGTTGCCGGACACACTGTTGATGTCCATGATCGCGGCGGTCAGGAGCGCGACGTCCTGGCGGAGGTCAAGGGGAAGGGTGGAAGATTCCGGAGCGGTTTCGGCAGTCACGAAGCCAGTCTAGTTCGGAGCAGGTCCCCGCCCGTCGATAGACTGGGGCAATGACTGAGACTGCTTCCTCCGCTGTGCCCGAAACCCGGACTGCCCCCACTGAAGAACGTTCCGCCTATGGCTTTGGCGTGGCCACCATTGCCGTCGCCAATGGTGATGCCGCCGTGCTCGACGTCTGGTTCCCCGCACCCTCACTGGGCATCGCTGCCGAACACCTGCGGGCAGTGGAAAACGCGGACGAGACACTCACCCGGATCGCCGAAGCCGGCACGGACGAGGACCGCGGCACCGAGCAGAAGGTGGTCTTTGTCCAGATCAACCTCGATGAGGCCCCCGCCGATACGGCTGACGCCTACCTGCGCCTGCACCTGCTCTCGCACCGCCTGGTCCGCCCGAACACCATCAACCTGGACGGTATTTTCGGCAAGCTGCCCAACGTCGTCTGGACCAACTTCGGCCCCGCCGCCGTAGAAGGCTTCGAACTGACCCGCGCCCGGCTGCGCCGCCGCGGCGCCGTGACTGTCTACGGCATCGACAAGTTCCCGCGCATGGTGGACTACGTTGTGCCCACCGGTGTGAGGATTGCCGACGCCGACCGGGTCCGCCTGGGTGCGCACCTTGCCGAAGGCACCACCGTGATGCATGAGGGCTTCGTGAACTTCAACGCCGGAACCCTGGGCACCTCCATGGTTGAAGGCCGGATTTCCGCCGGTGTGGTGACCGGTGACGGCAGCGACGTGGGCGGCGGCGCCTCGATCATGGGCACCCTCTCCGGCGGAGGCAAGGAAAAGATCACCATCGGCGAGCGGGTCCTGCTCGGCGCCAACTCCGGCGTGGGCATCAGCATCGGCGACGATTCCGTGGTGGAGGCAGGCCTCTACGTCACGGCGGGAACCCGTGTGCGCGTACCGGGCCCCAACGACGAGGTGGGCGAGGACACCACCAAGATCGTCAAGGCCGCCGAACTCTCGGGTGTCCCCAACCTGCTGTTCCGCAGGAACTCCACCACAGGCGCCGTGGAGGTACTCCCCCGCGCCGGCCAGACCGTGGAACTGAACGACGCCCTGCACGCCAACTGATCCTGCATGGCACGACGACGCGGCCTGCGCCGCCTACTGGTGCTGCTGCTCACGCTCGCACTCGTGGCCGGCGGCGTCTATGCGGCGGTGTTTTTTGTGCAGCGCTCGGAAACCCTCGTTTCCGAGCGCTGCACCGCCGTCGTTAATGGCAGGACGGCTGAACTGGCTCCGGACCAGGCCGTCTACGCTTCCCTGATCACCGCCGTGGCGGTCCAGCGCGGGCTCCCGCCCAGGGCCGCGACCATAGCCTTGGCCACCGCCATGCAGGAGTCCAAGCTCCGCAACATCGACCACGGGGACCAGGCCGGGCCGGACTCGAGGGGACTGTTCCAGCAGCGCCCCTCCCAGGGCTGGGGAACCGAAGAGCAGATCATGGACCCCTTCTACGCCACCAACGCCTTTTACGACGCGCTGGTCAAGATCCCCGGCTACGAGTCGATGGAGATCACCGACGCTGCGCAGCGGGTCCAGCGTTCAGCATTTCCCACCGCCTACGCCCAGCACGAGCAGATGGGACGCTTTTTTGCTTCCGGGCTGACCGGCGAGACGCCCGAAGCCATTCAGTGCACCCTCCGCTCGGCAGGTGACGCCGGCGACCCCGCCGCTGTTTCGGACCAGCTTGCCCAGGCTTATGGCCTCCCGGTTTCTGCCGTGGAAGGGCAGACACTGGTGGTGGAAACCGACGGGAGCCAGGCCTGGTCCGTGGCGCAATGGGCTGTAGCCAACGCCAAGATCCTCGATGTCACACGGGTGGAAGTGGCCGGGCGGACCTGGAACCGCGACGACCGGGACGGCTGGCACGAATCGGCGGCCCCGGACGGCCAGGTGCGGATCACGGTATCAGCGGCCGGCACCGGGGCCTGAGGCCCTTTCCTCCTAGACCAGGATTTCCACGACAGGCTGGACGTAGCTGCGGAACAGCTCCGGCTGGCCCATCAGCTGGTGGCTCATAATGATCTTGTCCGGCTCGAGGTACCAGGCCCGCTGCTCATTCAACGGCAGTTCGATGATGGTCAGCTTGAAGTCGCGGGCGTTGCGGCCCACCTCCATCAGCCGGTCATCCACCATGTCTTCCAGGAGCTGGTCCGCACCGTTGGCGGCCCGTTCAGCTTCGAGCTCGGCGTACTCGCTCCTGCGTTCCCGGGCCCAGGTGAGAGCCGAGCCAAAGTGGGCCTGAAGCACCCGCTGCAGTGCGGGCGAATTGCCAAAGGCCTCGAACTCGGGCGGGGAAAGTTCCGGCGATGTCTGCGGGTGTGCCTTCAGCAGCTGTTCCCACCACGCCTCCCATTCGGTCTTGAGCACGCCCAGGCCGCCAACATCGGCGGTCAGGTGGGAATGGTCGGCGTGACGGATCTTGGGAGCTGCGTGGGACAGTGCGGGGTGCCCCGCCCCGTCCAGTCCGGCGGCGTCGCGGATATACAGGGCGATCATCATCGGTCCGGACGTGTCGGTGGTGATCTGCCACCCGGAACCGGTCTTTTGCTGCATCCGAGGTCCTTCCCTGGCGCGCTCCTGCCGGGTCTGGTGATCCGGTGTTGCGCCCCCGGCTATCAGTCTATTCCCCCGCGTTGCCGACGTTAATGAAATTCAGCGTGCCAACCCGTCGAGGTGCCGCTCCAGGACATCCGTGCACATCCGGGCGGTCATCCATCCCGGCTGCAACAGGGCGTGCATGCACAGCCCGTCCAGGGTGGCCAGAAGCCTCTCCGCCTCCACCACCAGCGCATCCTCCGATTCGTGGCCGGGAACCAAAGCGGTGATCACCTGACCCATGACCGCGGCCACTTCGCGGTGGCTGCGGTCGGCCTCGGCGGCAAGGACCGGCCTGATCCTGGCAGCATTGCGGAAGGCCATCCAGACGCAGGCCTCAACCGCCCGTTGTTCGTCCAGCGGCAGGAGTTCGCCCAGCAGTGTTAAAACGGCGGTGCGTCCCCCGGCACTTGCGGGCGGGTGGTCCTGCAACCCTGGCAGCGCTTTCTCCAGCCTGCCCACGATGCTGTCAATGACGGTGGCGAAGGAGAAGGCCAGCAGTTCCTCGCTCCCTGCAAAGTAGTGCCTCACCGAGCCGACGGCGAGCCCGGCTTCGTCTGCCACTTCCCGCAGCGATGCCCTTTCCAACCCGTCGACGGCGATGATGCGCCATACTGCTTCAACTACTTCCTGTCGCCGGGCTGCGGCATGGACGATTTTAGGCACTCCTCCTATTTAGCACGCCTGTGCCCAAACGCAGCCGTGCGCGCCGGTTGGCCCGTAAAGCACCGTCATCCTGGCCGCACTGTGGCATGTACCGGCGGGACCGGCAACAGTTGGGATAGCGTTGGGAGCATGAAAATTCTGGTTACAGGGGGCACCGGTTACATCGGTTCCCACACTGTTTTGTCCCTGCAGGAAGCCGGCCATGACGTGCTGGTCATCGACAACCTGGTCAACTCCAGCGAGGAGTCCCTCCGCCGGGTCGCAGAGCTCACCGGCAAAACAGCGCAGTTCCACCACGTGGACCTCGTGGACGAGGCCGCCGTCGAGAAGGTCTTCGCCGAGAACGACGTTGACGCCGTGATCCACTTCGCCGGGCTCAAGGCCGTGGGCGAGTCCGTCCGTGAACCATTGAACTACTACTACAACAACCTCGTGGGCACCCTGAACCTGATCCGCGTCATGGACCGGCATAACGTCCGCTCCATCGTGTTCAGCTCCTCCGCCACGGTCTACGGCGAACACAATCCCATCCCGTACGTCGAGAAGATGGAAATCGGCGCCAACAACCCCTACGGCCGCACCAAGGAACAGATCGAGGACATCCTCTCCGACCTCGGCGCCGCCGATCCCCGCTGGCACATCGCCCTGCTGCGCTACTTCAACCCTGTCGGCGCCCACCCCTCCGGCCGGATCGGCGAAGACCCCCAGGGTATCCCCAACAACCTCGTCCCCTTCATCGCCCAGGTCGCCGTGGGCCGGCGCGAAAAGCTCATGGTCTTCGGTGGCGACTACGACACCCCGGACGGAACCTGCCTGCGCGACTACATCCACGTGGTGGACCTGGCCGAAGGCCACCTCGCTGCCTTGAACCACATCACGGACCGCACCGGGGTGTTCCGCTGGAACCTCGGCTCCGGCACCGGTTCGTCGGTCCTGGAAGTGTTGCGCAGCTTCGAGAAGGCCGTCGGCAAGCCCATCCCCTTCGAGATCACCGCGCGCCGCGCCGGCGACCTGCCCGCATTCTGGGCGGACGCCACCTCAGCCCTCGCCGACCTGAGTTGGTCCACCACCAAAACCATCGACCAGATGTGCGAAGACCACTGGCGCTGGCAAAAAAACAACCCGAACGGCTACAACTCCCAGCCTGGCCATTAACAACGAAACGGCCGCCCACCTCAATGAGGTGGGCGGCCGTCGTCGTAATGGCCTCGGCCCACACCGGCGAGGGAGCCTGGCCCCGCGAGGTTTGGGAACCGGTGGGGATCAGCGGGCGGGGTATTCGCGCTCCGGCTCGCCGATGTAGAGCTGGCGCGGGCGGCCGATCTTGGTGTTCGGGTCGCTGATCATCTCGCGCCACTGGGCAATCCAGCCCGGGAGGCGGCCGATGGCAAAGAGGACGGTGAACATCTTCTCGGGGAAGCCCATGGCCTTGTAGATGAGGCCGGTGTAGAAGTCCACGTTCGGGTAGAGCTTGCGCTGGATGAAGTAATCATCGTTGAGCGCCTTCTCTTCCAGGCGCAGGGCGATGTCCATCAGTTCGTCGTTGCCACCGAGCTTGCTGAGGATCTCGTGGGCGGTAGCCTTGACGATCTTGGCCCGCGGATCGTAGTTCTTGTAGACGCGGTGGCCGAAGCCCATGAGGCGGACGCCGTCTTCCTTGTTCTTGACCTTCTCCATGTAGTCCTCGGGCTTGGTGCCCTCGGCCTGGATCTGGCGGAGCATCTTCAGCACAGCCTCGTTGGCACCGCCGTGGGCCGGGCCGAAGAGGGCGTTGATGCCTGCGGAGACGGAGGCGAAGAGGTTGGCGTTAGAGGAGCCCACGAGGCGCACGGTGGAGGTGGAGCAGTTCTGCTCGTGGTCCGCATGCAGGATCAGGAGCAGGTCCAGTGCCTTGGCCACGATCGGGTCCACCTCGTACTGCTCAGCCGGAAGCCCGAAGCTGAGGCGAAGGAAGTTCTCGACGAGGTTGTTCGAGTTGTCCGGGTACAGCATGGGCTGGCCGATGGACTTTTTGTGAGCGTAGGCCGCGATAACCGGAAGCTTGGCCATGAGGCGGATGGTGGAAACTTCCACCTGCTCGGCGTTGAACGGGTCCAGCGAGTCCTGGTAGAACGTGGACAGCGCCGAAACGGCCGAGGACAAGACTGGCATGGGGTGCGCGTCCCGCGGGAAGCCGCCGAAGAAGCCCTTGAGCTCCTCGTGCAGCAGGGTGTGCCGGCGGATCTTCTGGTCGAATTCTTCCAGCTCCGTTGGAGTGGGCAGGTTGCCGTAGATCAGCAGGTAGGACACCTCAAGGAAGCTGGAGTGCTGTGCCAGCTGTTCGATGGGGTACCCGCGGTAGCGCAGGATGCCAGCATCGCCGTCGATGTAGGTGATAGCCGAAGTTGTGGCTGCTGTGTTCATGAAGCCGGGGTCAAAGGTGACTGCGCCCGTCTGCTTCAGCAGTTTGGAAACGTCGTAGCCTTCGTTCCCTTCAACAACCTGGATGCGCGGCAGCTTGAGCTCGCCTCCTGAGTGGAGCAGAGTCGCAGCATTGTTGGTCTCAGTCATGGAGTCCCCTTCATGAGGCGTCTGGGCCTCTGTCGAAAGCTTGATCCAACATCAGGTGAGCCGCGCACGAAGCCTGAAGAGACAGGTTCCAACACCCGGGCTGCCTTCTTGTAGAAAGCCACCATTGATAGTCACTTAAAAAGTACCGCTCCTTGGCGGGTGCCACTAATCCGCGACGTTCCAAAATGCCCTAAAATGCAGCGGATGTGTCCGGAGTCACACCATTGTTACGGCGTTGCGCCGGGTGCGGCATCCGGGCAATCAGAGTGCCGAAGCCAGCCGGGCGACGGCAGCGTCGATCCTTTCGTCGCTTCCCGTAAGGGCAACCCGGACGTAGCCGTTGCCGGCCTCGCCGTAGAAGACGCCGGGACCAACCACGATGCCCCGCTCCGCGAGCCGGGCCACGGTGTCCCAGGTGCTCTCCCCCGCCGTCGACCAAAGGTAGAGGCCGGCGTCGGATTCCTTGATCTCGAGACCGAAGTCCAGCAGCGCCGGAACCAGCCTTTCCCGGCGGCCGCGGTACAGGTCTTTCTGGGCCTCCACATGCGCATCATCGCCCAGCGCCACACGCATGGCTTCCTGCACGGGGTAGGGAACGATCATGCCCGCGTGTTTGCGGCTGTTGACGAGGTTGGGCATCAGGTCCGGGTCGCCGGCTACAAATGCTGCCCGGTAGCCGGCCACGTTGGACTGCTTGCTCAGCGAGTACACGGCCAGGAGCCCCTGGTGGGATCCTCCGGCCACCCGCGGGTCCAGGATGCTGGGGACAGGCTGGCCGCCGCGCTGGACGTCCCAGTCACCCCAGCCCAGCTCTGCGTAGCATTCGTCGGATGCCACCACAGCCCCCAGCTCCCGGGCCTGCCCCGCAAGTGCTTTCAGGGATTCAACGCTGCGGACACTGCCCGTGGGATTTCCGGGGGAATTGACCCAGATGAGGCGGACGCGGGAGCGGGTGGCGTCGTCGAGCTCGTCCAGGTTGTCCGTTGCCACGGAGGTGACACCCGCGAGGGTCGCGCCGATATCGTACGTGGGGTAGGCGACCCGGGGGCGTACGACGACGTCACCTTGCTTCAGACCGAGCAGCAGCGGCAGCCAGGCCACGAGTTCCTTCGAGCCGACCGTTGGCATAATGTTCCGGGGGTCCAGCCCGGCCACCCCGCGGCGCCGTTCGAACCAGCCCGCGATCGCTTCCCGAAGGGCGGGCGTGCCGTGGACCGTGGGGTATCCGGGGGCATCCGCGGCAGCCTTCAGGGCGTCCTGGATCAAAGCCGGGGTGGGATCCACCGGAGTACCAATGGACAGGTTGACGGCTCCCCCGGGATGCTCCGACGCCTTCGCGAGATACGGCGCCATGGCCTCCCACGGGTAGTCGGGCAGGTCAAGGCCGAACGTATTCACTGCTGCGGTCACCGTTCCTGCCTGCGTCAGTGGTCTTGGTTCTGCGGGGGCAGCGCGGCGATCATCGGGTGGTCCTTGCCGGTGTTGCCGATCTTGGCGGCGCCGCCCGGTGACCCGAGGTCATCGAAGAACTCCACGTTGGCCTTGTAGTAGTCGGCCCACTCGTCCGGGGTGTCGTCCTCGTAGTAAATGGCCTCCACCGGGCACACCGGCTCGCAGGCTCCGCAGTCGACGCATTCGTCCGGATGGATGTACAGCGAACGCTCACCCTCATAGATGCAGTCGACCGGGCATTCTTCGATACATGCCTTGTCCTTGACATCTACACACGGCTGCGCGATTACGTACGTCACGTCCCTGGCCTCTCCACGTTGGGTCCGGCGTCCCGCCGGTTCTTGCAATCCGGCAGCAGTGGCCGGACTCTTGACATCTGAGCCTATTATCTCCCAGCCCGTTACCGCGAACCTAGCCGGGCCCCTAGTATGAACTGGTGAGTCAGCCTTCCACGCCCGCCGGGTTCCTTACAGCCGCCGCCCCCGGAACCCGGGTGGTGGTGCGGTACCGCATCGAGAGCGGCCTCACTGATGCGCTGGGACACCTGGTGGGGTGCGCCGCCGGTGCGTGCACCGTCCGCACGCGGCAGGCCGACGTCGTTATACCGCTCCAGCGCGTTGTGGCAGCCAAGGAGGTCCCCCCGGCGCCCGAGCGGCGCAGACCCGCACGGTAAAGCCTGGTCTTACTGCGCAGGGACTGCCCCTGCGGGCCGAACGCGGGTTTCATTGCGCACGGCGGTACGTGGCGAGGGCAAGGTGCACCATTTTTACGAATTCCTGAGGCTCGCCGAGCAGCATTTCGAAGGTCACGCGGAGGGTTGGTACGCCCCGGACAACGGTAACATTCCACCGCCGCCTGTCCTCCCGGTACGCTGCCCGGTTGCTGTGATGCGCGTAGCCGTCCGCCTCAACGCCCAGCAGGCCGTCAACGAGGAGGTCCAGATGGCCCATCCCGGGAATGTTGACCTGCAGTTCCACTGTCAGCCCGGCATCTTCGAGCAGGTACCGGGCCATCGTCTCGATGATGGATCCGGATTGGGGCCGGATTCGTGCCACAAGTTCACGCACGCTCTTCTCCCGCGCGGAGGGAAACCGCTCCCGCAGTTCCGGAAGCTGAACCAGGCCCGTTTTAACCGCAGATTCCGCGATGGTCAGCCCCTCGAGCGGTGGCAAACAGCGGAGCGCCTGGCACACCATGTCCACGGCGGTCAACGGAACCTGGCTTCGATGAACCACGCAACCGCTGACAGGCCGGCCATGGCGTGCGGCCAGGTGCGGCTCCTCCGGATTATTAACCACCCACAACCCCGCTGCCAAGGCCGCCGTGACACAGCCGGGCACCGCGTGATGGCGCCCGGCGTGGATGAGTAAGGGGTCGGCGTCGGGCAGTGCATACACGCCTCGCGCCACCCTGCGGATGCTGCCTTCACATACGGCTGCTTCAATGGCCCGGCGGGAGACACCGGCCTGCGTTAAGGAGCTGGCGCCGGCAACTCCGCCCATAGCGGCCAGTGCGTGAGTGACAGTTCGCATGGATGCATGGTGGCTTCCCGTCAAAGCCGGCGCAGCAGGGAAGAGCAGCTATGTGGAAAACGGCAGCGCGGAGGAAACGAGCAGCCCAATACGCAGGGACTGCCCCTGCGGGGCGAACGCGGGTTTCACTGCGCACGGCGGTACGAAGAAAGCCACCAGCGTGTGCCGGTGGCTTTCTTCGGAACCAGGGTGTTTGTTAGGCCTTGGCGCGGGCGCGGTTGGCCTTGGCACGCTCGTTGGTGTCCAGGATGACCTTGCGGATGCGGATGGACTCCGGGGTCACCTCGACGCACTCGTCCTCGCGGGCGAATTCGAGGGACTCTTCGAGGGTAAGGTCGCGCGGCGGCGTCAGGTTCTCGAAGGTGTCCGAGGAAGCAGCACGCATGTTGGTGAGCTTCTTTTCCTTCGTGATGTTGACGTCCATGTCGTCGGCGCGGGAGTTCTCGCCAACGATCATGCCCTCATAAACCTCGGAGGTGGGCTTGACGAAGAAGGATCCACGTTCCTGCAGGTTGATCATGGCGAACGGGGTCACAACGCCGGCGCGGTCAGCAACCATGGAGCCGTTGGTGCGGTACTCGATGGGTCCGGCCCACGGCTCGTAGCCCTCGGAAATGGAGGCGGCGATGCCGGCGCCACGGGTGTCCGTGAGGAACTTGGTGCGGAAGCCGATCAGGCCACGGGCCGGAACGATGAATTCCATCCGGCACCAGCCGGTTCCGTGGTTGGCCATGTTGGTCATACGGCCCTTGCGGGCTGCCATCAGCTGCGTCACGGCACCGAGGTATTCCTCGGGAACGTCGATGGTCATGTGCTCCATCGGCTCGTGGATCTTGCCGTCGATGGTCTTGGTGACAACCTGCGGCTTGCCCACGGTCAGTTCGAAGCCTTCGCGGCGCATCTGCTCCACGAGGATGGCCAGGGCGAGCTCGCCACGGCCCTGGACTTCCCAGGCATCAGGACGCTCGGTGGGGAGCACCTTGATGGAGACGTTACCGATCAGTTCCTTGTCCAGGCGGTCCTTGACCTGGCGGGCGGTGACCTTGGCACCCTTGACCTTGCCGGCCAACGGGGAGGTGTTGATACCGATGGTCATGGAGATCGCGGGATCGTCCACCGTGATCAGCGGCAGCGGCTGCGGGTTCTCAACGTCGGTGAGGGTTTCACCAATGGTGATGTCCTCGATACCTGCGACGGCGACAATCTCGCCCGGGCCGGCGGACTCGGCCGGAACGCGATCGAGGGCCTTGGTGGCAAGGAGCTCAGTGATCTTTACGGTCTTGAGTTCACCATTGGCACGGGCCCAGGCAACCTGCTGGCCCTTGCGCAGGGTGCCGTTGTAGATGCGGAGCAGTGCAAGGCGGCCCAGGAACGGTGAGGCGTCCAGGTTGGTGACGTGCGCCTGCAGGACACCCTCGGGGTTGTACGTGGGGGCCGGGATGTGCTCGATGATGGTCTTGAACAGCGGCTCAAGGTCCTCATTGTCAGGAGCAGAGCCGTTGGCCGGCTGTTCCAGGGAGGCGCGGCCAACCTTTGCTGCCGCGTAAACGACAGGCACTTCGAGGACCTTGTCCAGGTCCAGGTCCGGAACCTCGTCCGCGAGGTCGGAAGCAAGGCCCAGGAGCAGGTCCATGGACTCGTGCACCACTTCGTCAATGCGGGCGTCCGGGCGGTCGGTCTTGTTGACCAGCAGAATGACCGGCAGGTGCGCGGCAAGGGCCTTGCGGAGTACGAAACGGGTCTGGGGCAGCGGACCCTCAGACGAGTCCACCAGCAGAACGACGCCGTCAACCATGGACAGGCCGCGCTCCACCTCGCCGCCGAAGTCGGCGTGGCCCGGGGTGTCAATGACGTTGATGGTGATGGTCTCGCCGTTGGACGACGGACCGTTGTAGGCCACCGTGGTGTTCTTGGCGAGGATGGTGATGCCCTTTTCGCGCTCAAGGTCACCGGAGTCCATCACGCGGTCTTCGAGGTGGTTGTGCTCGGCAAAGGAGTTGGTCTGCTTGAGCATGGCGTCGACCAGGGTGGTCTTGCCGTGGTCAACGTGGGCCACAATCGCGACGTTGCGGAGGTCACTGCGTGATGCAGTGGCTACCGCGGTGTTGGTGGTGGTTTCAGACATGCGTAATGGCTCGATTCAGTGGTGAAAGTCAGCTGTTGTATCGCGACATTTCCAACTGGAACGCACGACGGATCAGGCCCTTTGCACAGGGCTGCTTCCTCCATTCTAGCGGCAGTGGCATTAATAGGCCTAAATTTTCCAGCGGACCGATGGGCAGCCCGCCGTGATGCGGCCATGGCGCGGGCTAGAATTAGTGAGCAAAATCACTGGCTAATCCTGCATTGATGCCACATGATTGCTCTGACACTCCATGCAAGCCCGAAAGACACCACATGCGAAAAGCCCTGGCCCGGACCCGCGTTGCCGCGTCCGGAGCCGCCGCCGTCGTTGCGGTGTCCAGTCTCCTTGCCCTGTCAGGCTGCGGGGTGCCGCCCCAGTCTTCCGCCGTTCCCCAGGTGCAGGCTGCGGCCGCTGCGGGACAACCGGGCGCTGCCGGCGCGAATCCTGCCGCTGCCGGTGCGCGCGTCCTCAATCCAGCCAATGGCCGGCTTGAGGCAGTGGTTCCAGATATCAGCAGAACCGTCCTCCTGATTGGTGATTCGCAGTCAGAACCGTCTGACGGCTGGCCCCGCCAGGGCCTCGAGGCTGCCGGGTACAAGGTGTACTACTGCGGGAGGGGCGGTACCGGCTTCGTGTCCACCAACGGAAAGACCGGCAACTATATTGATGCCCTCCTCCGGGGTGACTGGCTCCTGCCCTCCGGAACCCCGGCCCTTATCGTTATCCAGGGTGGCGGCAATGACGCCGCAACCGGAGCATCGGACACCCGGATCACCGGCAACGCGGAGCGCCTGATCGCCGAACTCAAGGCCCGCTACCCGGGAACCCGGCTGGCCATGATCGGCACCCTGGCCCGGGGCGAAGGCCATGGCGGCCGGCGCACCGAGGTGGACGCCCTGCTGGGCAGGGTGGCAGCCGCGCAGAACCTGCCCTTCGTTTCCGTGGGCGACTGGCTTACCCGGCATGGCCTGGCCAAGGATCTGGCGGACGCAGTACATATGAATCCGCAGGGCCGCCGCGCCCTGGGAGCTTTACTGGAACGCCGCCTCATTGACCTGGGGCTGCAGCGGAAGCCGACGTCGGACCAGCCACCCGCCCTTGCCACGGGCGGCGGCAGCGATTCCTTCCAGGATTGACAGTTATGGAAACGATTGAAGCCGGAGCCAACAGGCTCCGGCTTCAATCGTTGAGCGGGACGAGGACTGCTAGGCCACTTCCGGCGGAAGCATAAGCTTGGCGCCCGGGATGGCGTTGAGCAGTGCCTTCGTGTAATCCTGCCGGGGCGATTCGAAGACCTCGTCCGTGGAACCGGTCTCCACCAGGCGCCCCTTCTCCATCACGCAGACGTGGTCGGCGATCTGCCGGACCACCGCCAGGTCATGGGTGATGAAGAGGTAGGTCAAACCCAGGTTGGACTGGAGGTCCGCCAGCAGGTTCAGCACCTGTGCCTGCACCAGCACGTCCAGGGCAGACACGGCTTCGTCACAGATGATGACTTCCGGGTCCAGGGCCAGCGCACGGGCAATGGCAACACGCTGCCGCTGCCCGCCGGAGAGCTCGTTCGGGTACCGCTGCATGGCGGACTGCGGCAGCGCCACCTGGTCCAGCAGTTCCCGGACCTTCTTCTCCCGGCTGGCTTTGTCGCCAATCTTGTGGACCCGCAGCGGTTCCTCAATGGTCCGGAAGATGTTGTACATCGGGTCCAGCGAACCGTAGGGATCCTGGAAGATGGGCTGGACACGGCGCCGGAACTTAAACAGATCCGACGGCTTCAAAAGGGAAGTGTCGACGCCGTCGAACAGGATCCTGCCCTCGGTGGGCTTCTCCAGCTGGAGCACCATCTTGGCCACGGTGGACTTGCCGGAACCCGACTCCCCCACAATCGCCGTGGTGGTCCCCCGCTTGACGTCGAAGCTGACGCCGTCCACCGCGGCGAAGTCCGACGCTTTGCCCAGGCCCTGGCGGAGCTTGTACACCTTCCGCAGGTCCTGGATCTGCAGGACGTTGTCCGCCGCTGCGGGTTCGGCGGCAGGGGCCAGCAGGTCCGCAGCCTCCACGCCTTGTTCCTTGGCGGCCTGGATCCTGCGGCTGGCCAGGGACGGTGCGGACTCCACGAGCCTCCTGGTGTAAGGGTGCCGGGGGTTCCGCAGCAGTTCCAGGGAAGGGCCTGCTTCCACAACCCGGCCCTGGTACATCACCACTACCTTGTCGGCCCGTTCGGCTGCCAGCCCCAGGTCATGGGTGATCAGCAGCACCGAGGTGCCCAGCTCGGTGGTCATGGTGTCCAGGTGGTCCAGGATCTGCCGCTGCACCGTGACGTCCAGGGCGGAGGTGGGCTCGTCCGCGATCAGCAGCCGCGGCTGGCAGGAGAGCCCGATGGCGATCAGGGCGCGCTGCCGCATGCCGCCGGAGAACTCGTGCGGGTACTGGTTGGCGCGCCGGTGGGCGTCCGGGAGGCCCGCCTCGGCGAGTACCTTCGCAACGTCATCCGGGCCGCTGGGCTGGCCGTTGGCACGCAGTGTTTCCCGGACCTGGTAACCGATCTTCCACACCGGGTTCAGGTTGGACATCGGGTCCTGCGGCACCATGCCGATGGTGTTGCCGCGAAGCTCGATCATGCGCTTTTCGGAGGCATGGGCGATGTCTTCACCGTCCAGCAGGATCTGGCCGCCGGAAACCCGGCCGTTGCCGGGAAGGAGGCCGATGGCCGCCAACGCGGTAGTGGACTTGCCGGAGCCCGACTCCCCCACAATCGCCACGGTCTCGCCCGGCATGATGGTCAAGTGTGCATCACGGACCGCCTGAACTTCCCCGCCGCTGGTCTTGAAGGTAATAGCGAGGTCGCGGATCTCCAGCAGCGGCGTGATCCCCGTGGTGCCGGCCTCCGCGATGCGTATTTCAGGAGTTGTCATCTCGTTGTCTCTCATCGCTGGCGGCTCTTCGGATCAAGGGCATCGCGCACCGCGTCGCCCAGCATGATGAAGCTGAGCACCGTGATGGACAGTGCCGCGGCCGGGAACAGCATGATTTCCGGCCTGGTTCGGATGGATGCCTGGGCCCCGGCGATGTCATTGCCCCAGGACATAATGCTCTGCGGCAGGCCGATGCCCAGGAAGGACAGCGTTGCCTCGGCGACAATGAAGACACCCAGTTCCAGAGTTGCCAGGACAATGATCGGCGCCAGGGCGTTCGGCAGCACATGCCGGACCAGCGCGCCGAACCTGGAGACGCCCAGTGAACGGGCCGCGGTGACGAAGTCCGAGTTGCGGACTTCGATGACGGCACCGCGGGTGATGCGGGCCATCTGCGGCCACGCGAGGAGCGAGATCACAAAGACCACGGTCCAGACGCTTTTGTTCTCGCGGAAAAACGGCAGCTGGGTGATAACCAGCGCGCCGAGGATCAGCGGCAGGGCAAAGAAGATGTCGCCCAGGCGGGCCAGTACGGCATCGATCCAGCCACCGTAGTAGCCGGCGAGGGCACCGAAGGTGACGCCGATGACCAGCACGCACAGCACCGAGAGGATACCGACGGACAGGGACGCCTGGGTGCCGTGGATGACGCGGGAGTAGATGTCGCAGCCCTGGAACGTGAAGCCGAAGGGGTGCCCGGCCGTGGGGCCGCCCTCCGAATTGGCGAGTTCGCAGCCTTCGTTGGGGGCAACGGAGGTGAACAGGCCGGGGAACAATGCCACCACGGTCAGGGCCAGGATGAGCAGCGCCGAGATGATGAACAGCGGACGACGGCGGAGCTTGCGCCACGCGTCCGACCACAGGCTGAGAGGCGCCTGGTCAGTCTTGACGGCGTCTGTTGCCAACAGCGGGGTTTCCTCGATGGGCGCCACGAAGTGGCTGTTATTACTGGTCATAGCGGATCCTCGGGTCAAGCCAGGCGTACAGGAGATCAACAAGCAGGTTGGCTACCACGAACACCAGCACCAGCACGCTGACGATGGAGACGATGGTGGGTCCTTCACTGCGGAGGACTGCCTGGTAGAGCTTGTTGCCCACGCCGGGAACATTGAAGATGCCTTCGGTGACGATGGCGCCGCCCATGAGGCCGCCAAGGTTGGCGCCGAGGTAGGTCACCACGGGGATCAGGGAGTTGCGCAGGATGTGCGCCAGAACCACCCGCGGCCGCGAGAGGCCCTTGGCGGTGGCGGTCCGGACGTAGTCTGCGTTCATGTTTTCGCTGACCGAAGTACGGGTCAGGCGGAGCACGTAGGCGAAGGACACGAGTCCCAAAACCACTGCAGGCAGCAGCAGGCTGACCCAGTCGGCATTGGCGCCGACCGTCGGTTTCGCCCATCCCAGCTGCACGCCGAAGACGAGCTGGAACACGAAACCGAGGACGAACGTGGGAACTGCGATGACCACGAGGGACGCCACGAGGACAGTGGAGTCAAACCAGCCGCCGCGGCGCAGGCCGGCGAAAACGCCGAAGGCCACGCCGAACACTGCCTGGATGGCCAGCGCTTCAATCGCCAGCATGGCGGTCACGGGGAACACCCGGGCCAGGGCGGTGGCGATGGGCTGGCCCGTGAAGTCGTTGCCCAGGTTGAAAGTGAAGAGGTTTTTCAGGAACAGCCCGTACTGGACCCAGAAGGGTTCGTCGAGGTGGTACTGGCTGCGCAGGGTGTCGATAACAGCCTGGGGAGGCTGGCGCTCACCGAACAGCGCCGCGATGGGGTCGCCGGGAAGGGCGAACACCATGTAATAGACCAAAAGGGTGGTGCCGAGGAAAACAGGGATCACCTGTAGGAGCCGGCGCAGAATGAAGCGGACCACGGGATCACCAGCCTTCCGGTTGGGAAGAATGCAGGTTCATTGGTGCCTTCCTGCCGTTGCAAGCCAATGGGGGCCCGGCCGTGACCGGACCCCCAAAGTGCCTGGCGGCAAGTTAGATCTGGGACTACTTGGCAGTGATGTTGTAGTAGAGAATGCTGCCGTTCCAGCCGGTTTCGGCCTTCACGACGTTATTGCTCCATACAATCGGGCGTGCCTGATCCCAGAGCGGCAGGCCCGGGAGGTCTTCGAAGAGGACTTCCTGTGCCTGGTTGAACTTGTCGTTTGCCTCGTCAGTGCTCTTGGCTGCAAGGCCTTCCTTGAGGAGCTTGTCGAACTCGGGGTTGGAGTACTTCTCGTAGTTGGAGGAAGCATTCGTGGCCCAGACCGGTCCGAGGAAGTTGTAGAGCGACGGGTAGTCACCCTGCCAGCCGGCGCGGGTCAGTCCGGGGAGGGACTGGGACTTGCGCAGGTTCAGCACTTCGGCAAACTTGGCGAAGGGCTGAATTTCAGCCTGGATGCCGAGGTTGTTCTTGAAGCCGTTGGCAACAGCGTCGATCCATTCCTTGTTGCCGCCGTCGGTGTTGGAGGCAATCTGGAGCGGCTTGGAGTTGTCGTAAGGCTGCAGCTTCTCAGCCTGGGCCCACAGGTCCTTGGCCTTGGCGGCGTCGAACGTGAGGATTTCGCTGCCCTTGAGGCCTTCTTCGAAGCCTTCGATGACCGGCGGGACGAAGGCCTTGGCCGGGGTACGGGTTCCGTTGAAGACCACCTTGGCGATTTCCTCGCGGTTGATGGCGTAGGAAAGGGCCTGGCGGCGCAGCTTGCCGGCTTCACCCTGGAAGTTCGGGTTGTACGGCGGGATGTTCAGCGTGGAGTTGGTGGCAACAGGCTTGGTGGCGTTGCGGTCCGGGAAGTCCGCAACGTAGGTCTTCAGCGCGTTGGACGGCAGGACATCCGTGACATCAAGGTTGTCGGACTGCAGGTCGGTGTATGCCGGGCCCGGATCCGTGTAGAACTTGAAGGTCACTCCGCCGTTTTTGGCCGCGCGGGGACCGCTGTAGTCAGGGTTCTTCACGAGGGCGATGGACTGGTCGTGTGCCCAGGCGCCCTCTTTCTCGAACTTGTACGGGCCGTTGCCCACCGGGTTCTCGCCGAAGGACTTCGGGTCGGCCAGTGCGGCCGAGGGGAGCGGGAAGAATGCGGAGTAACCGAGGCGCAGCGACCAGTCAGCCTCGGGCTGTGCCAGCTTTACCGTGATGGTGGAGTCGTCGGTGGCGACCAGGCCGGACATCGTTTCGGCGGTGGGCGCCGGAGTGGTGGTGGTCTTGCCGTCGGCCGACTTCTCGGTGGTTACTGCCGACACTTCCTCGTAGCCTGCAATGGATTCGAAGAAGAAGCCGTTGTTCTGCAGGTTCTTCGAGTTGGCCGCGAAGTTCCAGGAGTCAACGAACGTCTTGGCGGTGATCGCTTCGCCATTGGTGAATTTGGTGCCCTGCTTGACCTTGATGGTCCAGTTCTGGGCGTCGGCAGACTCGATGGATTCTGCCAGCGCGTTGACGGGCTTGCCGTCGGCGTCGTAGGTCCGCAGGCCTTCGAAGAGGAGCTCGACCACACGGCCGCCATAAACTTCATTGGTGTTTGCCGGCAGCAACGGGTTCTGTGGTTCGTTGCTGTAAGCGGTGATGACCTTGTTCGGGTCGCCGGCAGATTCGCTGGCACCGTCATTGCTGCCGCCTCCAGCGCCGCAGCCGGTCAGGGCAAGCGCGGCGATTGCCACGATGCCCAGTGCTTTGGAAGTGCGCGTAAAACGCATTCCGCCTCCTATGAGTTGTGGGAGAAAACGAGGGGAATCTTTGTGCTTCCCCGCAGGCGAGACCCAGCGATGGACTGTGACGCAACCTACATATACGAGTAGCCTAACTGCACGAAGTCCAGATACTGGTACTCCGTTGCCAAACCGTGACCGGCCCACTCCGGGGACTTAGCCGGTAAACGGAAGTTGTGCAAGTCACATGCTACTCGCCGGTAGACTTATCGGCGAATCGAAAGTGTGAAGCCCGCCACGGCGGCGCGTAAAGCGGTTGCCGCAGTCTTAGGCCACGCGCCAGTCCCAGACGTTCCACCACACGCCAAGCGGTCCCGGACTTGGCTTCACCCCGGTGACACGGGCGCTGTACGCCGTGGTTCCGACGGTCTGGTAGAGGGGAAGACCGTAGGCGTTCTCCCACAACTGTTTGTCGATGTCAGCCAGCAGTTCGTCCTGTTTGGCCAGGTCAGTGGTGCCGGTCAGCTGTTCCATCGCTTTGTCTGCATCGCCGTCGGAGAATCCGTTGAAGTTGCTGCCCGCACCTGTGCGGAAGATCTGCGGAACACGGCTGACGCCCACACCGGTGCCGATCCAGCCCAGTAAAGCTGCATCATAGCCGCCGCCTCCGAGGGCCTTCGCCCAGTCGGCGTTCCCTTGCCCGGCGTCCACCACCTGGAACCCGGCCAGCGCTGCGGAGTCCCGGATCAGGGCAAAAGCCCTGGCCCGGTTGGGATTGTCGCGGTTGTACAGGATGCGGATGGTGGGGGTTTGGCCGTCCAGGAGCGTTTTCGCGCCGTCGATGTCAATCTCTGAATAATCCCCGGAGCCGTTGTTCTTCACGGTGTCCTCGTACTTGGGCTGTCCCGGGAGGAACACATGCGAGTCCAGGGGTTTGGCGTCCGGCAGCAGGTCGCCTACAACAGCGTCAACAATGGCTTGCCGCGGCACTGCCTTGAGGAACGCCTTACGGACGTCCTCGTCCGCGAAGGTACCGGAAAAGTTCAGGTCCAGATGGTCATAGCCGGATTGGCTGTAGCGGTCCACGGTGTGGCCCTGCCCGGCCAGCCCCGCCAGGAGGCTGTCCGTTTCGGCGGAGGGCTGGGGCGAAATGATGTCGGCCTGCCCGTTCCGAAGGGCATCCACAGCGGCAGGAACATTGCCGGTGAACCGGACGTTGATTTCGTCCAGCCAGGGCTCCTGGCCCCAGGTGTAGTCCCGGTTGCGGACCAGCCTCATGGAAGATTCGGGGACGATGTCCCGGACGATATAAGGTCCGCTGGAGAGATAAACCGACGGGTCCGCAGGAAGTGATTTGGTGTCGAACCCGGAGTTCCAGAAGTCACTCACCAGCTTCAGGGCAGTGTTGACTGCGGGCTTCTCCACGTCGCCGCGGGGTGAATCATTGATCAGGTCGATGAGGTCTTCCTCATCATTCAGGCCGCTTTTTGCGGCCACCACGTGGGCCGGCAGGCCGACGTCGAAGGCCACCTCCCAGTCAGCGTACGGTACGGCGTACTCGAGGGTGATCGAGCGCCCGTCCTCCCCCAGCTCAGGGAGGACGGTGCCTGCGAGGCCGCTGGTGTCAGAGGCAGTGGAGAAGTACGTGGTTCCTGTTCCGGCCATGGGATCGGCGTCGTTGAAATAGCCTGAACCGGCGGCCCAGCTCAACAGGAGGTCGCCGCCGTCGATCGCCTCGCCGTCGGACCATTTCACGCCCTCGTTGACCGTGTACTTCACTTTCAACGGAATGTCGGAGACCTTTTCGAACCGCCCGAACTTTTCGTTCCGCACCACTTTGGAGGCATCGTCAAGATAGTAGAAACCCGAATGGGTGATGGAGGCGATCTTGGAGTTGATGTCGGTGTTGCCGTCAGTGCTGTAGGGATTGAACGACGAGAATGCGTTGACTTCGGCAACGGTGACGCTGCCGCCGCGTTTGGCCTCCCCCACCACAACCGGCGTGGTGCCGCCACCACCGCCCGAGCAGCCCGAAAGCACCAGGGCAGCAGCTGCCACCGCGGTGATGAACTGCATCAGACGCCTGACCGGCATGCCGCCTCCTTGTTTTGCTTTGCCCGGGCGGTCCGGCCCAAATCACCGGGAGCACGCCTCTCTAGTCAGGATAAGGTCCCCCGGCGAACCCACCAGAAGTTGAAGCGGACGTACCCTACGTACCCGCCACCTGCAGTGGCGAAACACTCAAACGTTGAAGCGGAATTCCACCACGTCGCCGTCTGCCATCACGTATTCCTTGCCTTCGATCCTGACCTTGCCCCGGGATTTGGCCTCGGCCATGGACCCGGCTTCGATGAGGTCGTCGAAAGAGACCACTTCGGCCTTGATGAACCCGCGCTGGAAGTCGCTGTGGATGACGCCTGCGGCCTGGGGAGCCGTGTCGCCGCGGTGGATGGTCCAAGCGCGTGCTTCCTTGGGACCGGCAGTGAGGTAGGTCTGCAGCCCCAGGGTGTGGAAGCCGACCCGTGCCAGCTGATCCAGCCCGGATTCGTCCTGGCCGTTCATCTCCAGCATTTCGCGGGCTTCTTCCTCGTCCAGTTCCACGAGGTCGGCCTCCAGTTTGGCATCCAGGAAGATGCAGTCGGCCGGGGCCACGAGGGCCCGCAGCTCGTCCTGCTTTTCCGGGCTGCCCAGGATCCCTTCATCGGCATTGAAGACGTAAATGAAAGGCTTGGCCGTGAGCAGGCTGAGCTCTTTGAGGTGCTCCATCTCGAGCTTGTCGCTCTTAATGGACGAGAAGATGGTGTCGCCGCGCTCGAGCACTTTCTGCGCTGCCAGGATGGCGTTCAGCTCCGCTGCCTCGCGCTTTTTGATCTTGACTTCTTTTTCGATGCGCGGGATGGCTTTTTCAATGGTCTGCAGGTCCGCGAGGATCAGTTCGGTGTTAATGGTCTCCATGTCCGACCGGGGATCCACCTTGCCGTCAACGTGGATCACGTCGGGGTCATCGAAGACTCGCACCACCTGGGCGATGGCCTCCGCTTCGCGGATGTTGGCCAGGAACTGGTTTCCCAGCCCCTCGCCCTCGCTGGCGCCCTTGACGATGCCGGCGATGTCCACAAAGGACACGGCTGCGGGCAGGACGCGCTGGGACCCGAAGAGTTCGCCGAGCTGCTGGAGCCGCGGATCCGGCAGGCTGACAACGCCCACGTTGGGCTCGATGGTGGCGAACGGGTAGTTCGCTGCCAGCACCTGGTTGCGGGTCAGTGCGTTGAAGAGGGTTGATTTGCCGACGTTGGGCAGTCCGACGATGCCAATAGTAAGAGCCACGAGCATTGATTCTACCCGCAGCGGGCATCCTGCCGGTTCGCGGCGGCAGCCTGAAATGTCGCTTCCGCAAAATGTCACAGCCCCGTGCGACAGTGGGCACATGGATGCATTCGCGTTGATTCTGGCTTTGTTCATGCTGTTACTGGGCGCCCTCGCGGGCGCTGCGGCCACCTGGTTTGCGCTGCGGAAAAACAGCCGTGCCGTGGAGGAGGACTTCGATGCAGTCTCGTCCCGGCTTTCGGAGGTCAGTGCACAGTTCGCAGCAGCCGACGCCGAACGGCGCCTTTTGGCGGCACAGAACCGGGAGCTGGGCGAATCGCGGTCCCAGGACGGCAGCGTGCTGCGTGCCCTTGCGCCCGTGGCGGAGAAACTGACTGCAGTCCAGCAGCAGGTGGCCCTGCTGGAGCGCGACCGGCTGGAACAGTACGGCCAGCTCGCCCAGCAGCTGCAGGAAGCACGGCTCTCGGACGAGCAGCTGATCCGCTCCACCCATGCCCTGGAATCCGCCCTGCGGTCCAACAGTGCCCGCGGCCAGTGGGGCGAGGTCCAGCTGCGGCGCGTGGTGGAGGCCTCCGGAATGCTGCGCCATGTGGATTTTATCGAACAGGTCCACAGCAGTGGCAGCGAGTCGTCCGTGCGTCCAGACCTGGTAGTGCAGCTTCCCGGCGACAAGCAGCTGGTGGTCGATGCCAAGGTCCCACTGTCCTCTTACCTCGAGGCCCAGGAACTGGGGACGCAGGATTCCCGGACAGGCCTGTCCGGTGCAGTTTCCGGCCCCGGGCACCGCTCGCAGCAAACGCTCCTGGCCGCGCACGCCAAGGCGTTGCGGGCCCACGTGGACGCGCTGGGCAATAAGAAGTACTGGGACATCCCGGGCAACTCCCCGGAGCTGGTGATCTGCTTTATCCCGGCCGAGTCCATCCTCGCGGCAGCACTGACAGCCGACGCCGAACTCCTGGACCATGCCCTGTCCCGGAACGTGGTCCTGGCCTCACCCAGCACCCTGCTTGCCGTGCTGAAGTCCGTTGCCTTCACCTGGCGGCAGGACGTCCTGACGGACAGTGCCCGCGAACTGTTTGAGCTCGCCCGGCAGCTGTACGACCGGATGGGAACCCTGGGCGAGAACGTCAGCAAGCTGGGGTCCTCGCTGAAGACCTCCGTGGACCGCTACAACTCAATGGTGGGCACGCTGGAAGCCCGGATCCTGCCCACGGCACGCAAACTGAACACCCTTGAGGAATCCGGGTTGGCCACACCCCCCGTGGTGGAGGTGACGCCGCGGGCGCTGGCTGCCCCGGAACTTCAAAGCGAGGACGAGGCCGCCTAAAAAGCGCCCAGTAAAAGCGCAAAGCAAAAGGAGCGGGCCCGGCAGCAACAGCTGCCGGGCCCGCTCCTACAACTTGTTCAGCTGCCGTGTCAGCTCCGGGATTTACGGCCGCCCAGGGCGCGGCTGACGTCGCCGGCCTGCTTGAGCGTGGCCCGGAGCTCCTTGGGCAGTGAGAAAAGGAGGTCCTCTTCGGCTGTGACCACTTCCTCCACGGTGCCGTAGCCGTAGTCTGCCAGGAGCCGCAGCACGTCCTGGACCAGCACCTCGGGAACCGAGGCCCCGGAGGTGACGCCCACGGTTGCGACGCCCTCAAACCAGGACTCATCGACTTCATTGGCGAAATCGACCCGGTAGGAGGCCTTCGCCCCGTATTCGAGGGCCACCTCCACCAGCCGCACCGAGTTCGAGGAGTTGGCCGAGCCCACCACGATCACCAGGTCCGCCTGCGGCGAGATTTTTTTGATGGCCACCTGGCGGTTGGTGGTGGCGTAGCAGATGTCGTCGCTGGGCGGATCCTGCAGGGTGGGGAACCGGTCCTTCAGCAGCCGGACGGTCTCCATGGTTTCGTCAACGCTCAGGGTTGTCTGTGAAAGCCAGATGACTTTCTCCGGGTCCCGCACTGTCACCTTGTCCACTTCGTGCGGACCATTGATGATCTGGATGTGTTCCGGAGCCTCGCCTGAAGTGCCTTCAACTTCTTCGTGGCCGTCGTGGCCGATCAGCAGGATGTCGAAGTCGTCCTTGGCGAACCGGACGGCTTCCTTGTGCACCTTCGTGACCAGCGGGCAGGTGGCATCAATGGTGCGCAGGCCGCGGTCTTCGGCTGACTGGACCACGGCAGGCGATACACCGTGGGCTGAAAAAATCACCAGGGCGCCTTCGGGCACTTCGTCCGTTTCGTCGACGAAGATGGCACCCTTTTCCTCGAGCGAGCTCACCACATGGACGTTGTGCACAATCTGCTTGCGCACGTACACCGGCGGGCCGTAGTGTTCCAGGGCCTTCTCGACCGCGATGACGGCGCGGTCCACGCCGGCACAGTATCCACGAGGAGCAGCGAGCAGCACCTTCTTGGTTCCGGATACGGGTGCTGCAGCAGCTACTTCCTCAGGAGAGCGGCGCCTACGCGGAATGGTGGGCATCGAAAGGGAAACAGCTGAGGGGGTCATTACTCCATGCTACCGGTTTGCCCGCGCCCGGCTTCGCGGTATGAGCCCCGCCACAACCCCCACCAGCACCAGTACTCCGCCCGTGATTGCCGTGGCCACTGTCCAGCCCTGGAAGTCGGCCGAGGCGGCGGCAACGAACGCATCCCTGAACATGTTGGCCACCTCGCTTCCGCTGTCCCTGGCCAGCACGGCGGCCGAGGCCAGCTGCGAGCCCACCGCCCAGACGGCGGCCAGCACCAGGGCACCAGCCCCGGCGCCCACGAGCACGGTCCAGCGCCGGCGGGCCGCCACCAGGGCCAGAAGCAAGGCCACCACCGCTCCCCCGGCCATTAGGTAGCCGGCCGGGGCGTAGGTGCGCAAGCGTTCCGTCCATTCCTTCTGCTCCGGCTGTCCGACATTGATCAGAGTCTGGTCCGGAGGGTCGAGGGGAAGCCTGGTGGTGCGGGAAATCTCTTCAGCGCCCAGGGCCACCAGCGGCGCCACGTCGAGGGTCAGGGATGAGGCAGATGCCGTTTCACCGGCTTCTGCTTCCGGCGCCGCGAAACTGAGGCGGTGGCTTCTCCGCAGCGTCTCTTCCCAAGCCGCCGGGTAGCCGGGAAGGCCGGTCATGGATCCGGCCGCGCCCTCAAGCGCAGGCCGCACCAGGTCCTCGAGGAACCCGGGAACAGCACTGGTATCGATTGTTCCCACCGCCGCCGCGGCGAGGCCCTGCTGGAACTCCGCGTCAGTTCCCAGCGGAGCGGCCAGCTCGACAAAACCCTGCTCCTGGACGATGTTACGGTCGAGCCAGATGGCAGGGACCGCCACGGCGGCAAGCAGTATGGCCAGCAGGGTGGCGAGGGCGGAAACAAAAGTGCGCACAGCAGATCCTTCGGGTCGACGGCGGTCAACCCATCCTAGGCGGGCATGGTGGCCGGATACTGTCAGTCCCGGATGGTAGAGCTTATGGATATGGTTGAATGACCGCGGCACAACAAGACGAAGGACCCCATGCCCTCAGCTCCAGCCCCGCAAGGGAGCCCGCATGTCTGAACAGGCTTCGCTTCCCGTGCCCGGCCAGCAAGTGGCTGAGCCCACCACCCTTCCGGCGACTGCAGCGGAAACCAGCCCCGACAACCCGTGGCCCCTCCAGCTGCTGTCGCAGAAACTGAAGGCCCACATCGACCGGACGCCGTCAGCCTGGGTTGAAGGGCAGGTTATTGAACTGAACCGGCGCGGCAGCAACGCGTACCTCACCCTGCGCGATGTGGACGCCGAAGTGTCCCTCCCCGCTTCCGTCTGGACCAAGGTGCTGGAGCGCCAAAACCTGCCCCTGGAACGCGGGTCCCGGGTAGTGGCCCTGCTGAAGCCTGAGTTCTGGCTGAAGACCGGACGGCTCAACATGCTGGTCCGGGACATCCGTCCGGTGGGCCTGGGTGACCTGCTCGCCAGGATCGAGCGGCTGCGCCAGGCGCTCTCGGCCGAGGGGCTCTTCGCCGACTCACGCAAGAAAGCGTTGCCCCTGCTGCCCCACCGCATCGGCCTCATCACCGGACGGGACTCGGACGCCAAAAAGGATATCCTCCGGAACGCCGCCCTGCGCTGGCCCGCCGTCGAGTTCGAAATCCGGGAAGTGGCCGTCCAGGGGAATACCGCCGTAGCCCAGGTGGTGCGTGCCCTGCGGGAGCTGGACGCCCGCCCCGAAGTGGACGTTATTGTCATCGCCCGCGGCGGTGGAGCCCTCGAAGACCTCCTGCCGTTCAACAGCGAGGAACTGGTCCGCGCCGTAGCTGCCGCGGCCACTCCGGTGGTGAGCGCCATCGGCCACGAGGCGGACCGGCCGCTGCTCGACGACGTCGCCGACCTTCGCGCTTCCACCCCCACTGACGCGGCCAAGCGGATCGTGCCGGAAGTTTCGGAGGAGCTGGCCGGCGTGCGCCAGGCCAGGGAGCAGCTGCGCCGGTGCATGGAGCGCCTGGTGGACAGGGAGGCAGACCGCCTGGCGTCCCTGCATTCACGGCCGGTACTGGCCGCCCCGGAAGGACTGGTGACTGTCCGTTCCGAAGAGATCGAACGGCTGCTCCGCCGGTCCTCCGCCGCGGTGAGTTCCACAGTGGTCCGTGCCGCGGACCAACTCGGGCACCTCAAAGCCCAGGTCCGCGCCCTGTCACCGCAGAAAACCCTTGACCGGGGATACGCCGTCGTTGAACTTGCCGATCCCCGGGCAGCGGGCGCCAACAGCGCAGGTCACGCCGTGGTGCGCCGCCCGGCGGAGGCTCCCGCCGGGACGTCCTTATCCGTCCGCGTCGCGGAAGGCCGGTTCGGCGCAACGTCCACCGGGACGCTTGAACCCGCGGGAACACTTCACCAGCATCAACCGGAAACCGGAGAACCACATGACTGAGCCAACGCCAGCAAACGACGTCGCCGCGCTGAGCTATGAGGAAGCCCGCGAGCAGCTCATCGCCGTGGTGGGCAGGCTCGAAGCGGGAGGCGCGAGCCTGGAGGAATCCCTCGCATTGTGGGAGCGGGGCGAGGCACTGGCAACGCGCTGCGAGGAATGGCTGGAAGGTGCACGAAAGCGGCTGGCCGCCGCCCGCGACCAGCCCATGTAGAAACAGCCTGCCTGAAAGGCTACGCCTGCAAACCTCAGGACCGGAGGATCAGCTCCCGCTCCGTGTTGACGTCGAACTCGGCCTTGGGCCACTCAAGGTCCAGGCCGGCAAGGGCGCCCAGCAGCAGCCGCTGCACGGCGATCCGCGCGTACCACTTCTTGTTGGCCGGGACCACGTGCCAGGGCGCATCAGGAGTGCTGGTTTCATCGATGGCAGCCTGGTAGGCATTCATGTAGTCCTCCCAGAACGCCCGTTCGTCCAGGTCGCCCCGGTTGTATTTCCAGTGCTTCGCCGGATTGTCGAGGCGGGCCAGCAGCCGGGCTTTTTGTTCCTCCCCGCTGATGTAGAGCATGACCTTCACCACTTTGGTCCCGGAGTCGATGAGCCTGGCCTCGAACTCGTTGATGGCAACGTACCGGCGCTTGATCTCGTCAGGACTGGCCCAGCCGTGGACCCGGTGGATCAGCACGTCCTCGTAGTGGGACCGGTCAAAAACTCCCACCATGCCGGCGGCCGGCACTTCCTTCTCGATCCGCCAGAGGAAATCGTAGGACTTCTCCTCGTCGGTGGGAGCCTTGAACGCCTTGAACTGGACGCCCTGCGGATCCATGGCTGCCATAACATGCTTGACGATGCCGCCCTTGCCGGCGGTGTCCATGGCCTGGAGGATCAGCAGGATCCGCTTGCGGCCGCCGAACCGGGCCTCGGCGAACAGCTTTTCCTGCAGTTCGGCAAGCTCGTCATCCATGGTGGCGAGTAACGCCTTGCCGTCCTCTTTGCCTCCGCTGTAGCCCGGAGTGGCGTCGGGATCCACGTCAGCGAGCGAGAACCCCTCCCCTGCCCGAAGGGTCTCTGAGGGGTGCTTGTCGAACTGGACTGCGCCGGCCATGGGGAATCCTTTCCGCGAAGGTTCACGGGTCGAAAAGCGCCCGTGAACCACAGGCTAGTTCCCCTGATACCTGCTTAGGAAGTCCCCCATCCGCCCCACTGCCTCTTCAATGTCCTTGACGTTGGGCAGCGTGACCATGCGGAAGTGGTCCGGACGCACCCAGTTGAAGGCGCGGCCGTGTGACACCAGGATCTTCTGTTCCCGAAGGAGGTCAAGGACAAACTTCTCGTCGTCCCTGATGTGGTAGACCTCCGGGTCCAGCCGCGGGAAGAGGTACAGCGCGCCTCTCGCCTGCTGGGTGCTGACGCCCGGGATGGCGTTGAGCATGTCGTAGGCTTTGTTGCGCTGCTCCAGCAACCGCCCGCCCGGCAGGATCAGGTCGTTGATGCTCTGGTAGCCGCCCAGCGCCGTCTGGATGGCGTGCTGGGCCGGGACATTGGCGCACAGCCTCATGTTTGCCAGGAGGCTGATGCCCTCGAGGTAGTCGGCAGCGTCCTTCTTCGGTCCGGAAATGGCCATCCAGCCCGCGCGGTAACCGCACACGCGGTATGCCTTGGACAGGCCGCTGAAGGTGAGGCAAAGGACGTGGTCGCCGGTGAGGCCGGCCACGTTCACGTGCACGGCGTCCTCGTAGAGAATCTTTTCGTAGATCTCGTCGGCGAAGATCACCAGGCCGTGCTTCTCGGCAAGGGCCACGATCTTCCGCAGCGTCTCTTCCGGATAAACAGCGCCGGTGGGGTTGTTCGGGTTGATGACCACGATCCCCTTGGTGCGGGGGGTGATCTTGGCTTCCAGGTCCTCAAGGTCAGGCTGCCAGCCGGATTCCTCGTCGCAGAGATAGTGCACGGGCTTACCGCTGGCGAGCGCCACGGACGCGGTCCACAGCGGGTAGTCCGGCGTGGGGATAAGGACTTCGTCGCCGTCGTCGAGGAGCGCCATCAGGGACATGGTGATGAGTTCGCTGACGCCGTTGCCCAGGTAGATATCGTCCACGTGGATGTTCTGGATGCCGCGGGTCTGGTAGTACTGCGAGACGGCGGTACGCGCGGAGAAGATGCCCCGGGAGTCGCTGTAGCCCTGGGCGTGCGGGAGGTGGCGGATCATGTCCACCAAAATGGCGTCGGGCGCCTCGAAGCCGAAGGGAGCAGGGTTGCCGATGTTCAGCTTGAGGATCCGGTGGCCCTCCGCCTCCATCTGCTGGGCGGCCTGGAGAATCGGTCCACGGATGTCATAAAGGACGTTGTGAAGCTTCGTGGACTGCTTGAATTCTGCCATTCCTCAAATATGCCACAGTGAGGATGTACTTCCGGTGAGACCTCAGCCACACACGCCGGTGCCGCGTCCGGCGGCACTGCGGGCCCCGGTTCTTCCCGGAAAGCAGTACGACGGCGGCTGCCGGACTTCGCAAGTCCGGCAGCCGCCGTCGTACTGGCAATGCAGGGTATTCCTACTTAACTATGCCCTTGTCCTTGAGCCAGGCCTCGGCCGCTTCCTTGGCACCCTGTTTCTGGCTGCCGCTGACGGCCCGGTTGAGGTTGATCAGGTCATCGGTGGTGAGGATCCTGGACACGGAATTAAGGGCTTCCTTCGCCTTGTCCGTCATCTTGGCCTCGTTGTAGAGCGGGATGACCTGCTGGGCGATGAAGTTGTTCTTCGGGTCCTCCAGCACCACGAGGTCGTTGTCGGCGATGGAGGGTGTGGTGGTGTAGATGTCCGCTACCTGCACCTGGTCCTCGAGCAGGGCCTTGAGCGTCACCGGACCGCCGCCGTCGCTGAAGGGTTCGAGCTTCTTGGGCTCGCAGTTGTAGTTCTCTTTCAAGCCCGGCAGGCCGTAGGTGCGCTCGGCGAAGGTGGCCGGTGCGCCCACTACGATCTCGCTGCAGACCTTTGCCAGGTCCTCGATGGACTTCAGCTGGTACTTTTCGGCCGTGGCCTTGGTGACCACCATGGCGTCCTTGTTTTCGGCCTTGGCTGCATCGAGCACGGCAAGGCCGTCGGGCAGCTTGTCCGGGATGGCCTTGGCGATCTCGTCCGCCGCGATCTCGGTGGCTTCCTTGTCCACGTGCAGCAGCAGGTTGCCGGTGTAGTCCGGTACCACGTCCACCGAACCGTCCTGGACCGCCTTGAAGTACACCTCACGGGAGCCGATGTTCGGCTTGGTGGTTGCAGTAACGCCCGCGGCGTTCAGCGCCCCGGCGTACAGTTCGGCGATGATCTGGCTTTCCGGGAAATCGGCTGACCCGACCACCAGTGAGGTGGCTCCTCCGGATGCGGTGCCGCTGGTGGCCGGGGCGTTACTCAGTGGATCGGACGATCCACCGCAGGCGGAGAGCACCACGGCCAGGCCAAGTCCAGCGGCCAGCCCGCCGAACGTGCGCCTGCCAAGGCCTTGGGGTCGGCTTTCTTTCATGATTTACCTCCTTGTGCCACAGCCTCCGCCGGGACGGGGTCTGTGCGATCGACCGCGGCCTGCTGGCCGCGGAGGGACTGCTTAGAGGGTCCTGGGGTCAGGAACAGCCTCTGGACAACGGACAGGACAAGGTCGACGGCGATGGCCAGCACGGCGATGAGCAGCGAGCCGCCCAGCATCTGCGGGAAGTCGCTCAGGATGAGCCCGTCGAAGAGGTAGCGGCCCAGTCCGCCCAGGTTGATGTACGCCACCACGGAGACGGTGGCAATCACCTGCAGCACGCCGGTGCGGAAACCGCCGAACATCACCGTCAGCGCGTTGGGCAGTTCGGCCCGGAACAGGACCTGCAGCTCGGTCATTCCCATAGCGCGGGCGGCATCCACAACGTTGCGGTCCACGCTCGAGATCCCGGCGTAGGTGCCTGCCAGCAGGGGCGGCACGGTGAGGATCACCAGGGCCCACACCGGCGGCATCAGCCCGATTCCGGCCAGCAGGACAAACAGCGTGAGCAGGCCAAGGGTGGGCAGGGCCCTCAGGGCACCCGCTATGGCCACCACCGCCACCCTGCCCCTGCCGGTGTGCCCCACATACAGCCCCACCGGGATGGCGATGGCGGAAGCGATCAGCATCACCAGGCCCGTGTACTGGAGGTGTTCGGCCAGCCGCGCGGGAATACCGGCGCTTCCGGCCCAGTGTGCGGGTTCGGCCAGCCAGGCGAAGGTGTCCGTGAAAACGTTGCTCATGCGTTTCCGCCTCCGGTCTTAGGCTCGGCCAGCCGCAGGGCCGCGTCAGCTGCGTCTGCTGTGGTGTCGATACCCTGCGTCCTACCCCGCCGGCCAGCCCGTTCCCACGGGGTGAGGATCCGCTCGAGCAGCACCAGGATGGCGTCCATCACCAGGGCCAGAACCAGGATGGCCACAATGCCCACCACCACTTCGGTCACAAAGTCCCGCTGCAGGCCGTCGGTGAAGAGCATGCCCAGGTTGCCAACACCCAGCAGTGCGGCCACGCTGACCAACGAGATGTTGCTGACCGATACCACCCGCAGCCCGGCGAACATCACGGGCAGGGACAGCGGCAGGTCCACCTGCAGGAACCGGACCAGTGGTTTGTAGCCCATGGCGACGGCGGCCTGGCTGACGTCCTTGTCCACCGAATCGAAGGCGTCCAGGGCTGCGCGGACAAGAAGGGCCACCGCATAGACGGTCAGGGCCACCACCACATTGAGCGGATCCAGGATCCGGGTGCCGAGGATGGTGGGCAGGATAATAAAGAGGGCCAGCGAGGGAATCGTGTAGAGCAGCGAGGACGCCGTGAGCACCACGGAGCGGAGCACCTGATGGCGGCGGGCCAGCTGGGCAAGCGGGATGGAGATCACCAGCCCCAGGACCATGGGCACCAGTGCGAGCACCAGATGCTGGCCGGCCCGCTCCAGCACCATGCCGCTGTTCGCCAGGAACCAATCCATCAGAGCGCAGCCTGCCGGACCTGGCGCGCCTCTTCGATGAGGGCGAGGACTTCGCCGCCCCTGACGACGCCGAGCACCCTGCCGTCGGCGTCCACGGCAACGCCCAGGCCCGACGGCGAGGACAGGGCAGCGTCCAGTGCGCGGCGCAGGCTCTCCCCCGGCCGGAACAATGATCCGCCCGGAATGATGCCGGTGCCGTTGCCGGGCCCGGTCCAACCCAGTGGCCTTCCTGCCTCATCCACCACGAGCTGCCAGCCGGCGCCCGGTTCGGACTCGAAGGAACCGCCGGCGGCCCGGACCAGTGTTGGCACCTGGTGTACGGCGACGCCGTCGGACGGTGTGAATCCCAGGTGGCGGAAGCCCCGGTCCCGCCCCACGAAGGAAGCCACAAAATCGTTCGCCGGCGCCCGCAGGATCTCCTCCGCCGTGGCGTACTGTGCCAGCTTTCCGCCGGTGGCAAAGACGGCCACCTTGTCGCCCAGCACTGTGGCCTCATCGATGTCATGGGTGACAAAAACGATGGTCTTGGCCAGGTCCTTCTGCAGCCGCAGGAGCTCCTGCTGAAGTTCATCGCGGACCACCGGGTCCACCGCACTGAAGGGTTCGTCCATCAGCAGGACCGGCGGATCGGCGGCGAGGGCCCGGGCCACACCCACGCGCTGCTGCTGGCCGCCGGAGAGCTGCGAGGGGTAGCGCTTGCCCAGGGCGCTGGCGAGGCCTACGACGTCGAGCAGTTCCTGCGCGCGTTTGCGGGCCTCGGACTTCGGGACTCCGTTGAGCCTGGGCACGGTGGCAATGTTGTCCAGGACCGAGCGGTGCGGCAGGAGGCCGGAGGACTGCATCACGTAGCCCATCGAGCGGCGCAGTTCGGGCGCCGGCACGGAGGTGACGTCCTTGCCGTCCACGGTGATGACACCCGAGGTGGGCTCGACCATCCGGTTGATCATGCGCAGTGAGGTGGTTTTTCCGCAGCCGGAAGGCCCCACAAACACGGTGATGGAACCCTGGCTGATGGACATGGTGAGCCGGTCCACGGCCGGCTGCCCGCCCTGGTATTGCTTGGTGACGCTCTGAAACTCGATCATGGCCTGGTCCATGGCGCGGGCTTACCTGTTCTGTTGGACGGCTTCGAAAAGCAACGCAAATTTGTCACAGCACGCTGATAGTTACGGTAGCCCAAACCGGAGCGGGCAACACCTGCAGCACACCCCATTTCCGGCAAAGGAATCCCTACTGTAATCATTCGGGGCCGACGCGGGGCTGGATGGGGCCGACATTGGATCACACGTGGTTCACGCTGCCCGGCCGCCGTACCGCAGGATGCCAACCCGGCCTAGAGTGGGGAAGTGACCAACTTGGAAGTGTCCCCCCAGCAGGAAGTCTGTCCGCCCGCGAGCCCCGAAGGGAATTCCGGCCCCTGCCTGCAGTTGTGGCCGGAACGCGAAGTGCCGCTGGGCGGTGTGCGGGCCATGAACGTGCAGCGGACGCTGCCCCAGCGCAGTCTGCCCACCATCGGGGCGTGGTGTTTCCTGGACAGCTTCGGCCCGGACCGCACGGCCATGTCGGTGCTTCCGCATCCGCATATCGGGCTGCAGACCGTGACTTGGCCGCTGGCCGGCACCATCCGCCACCGGGACAGCGTGGGAAGCGACGTGGTGGTCCGTCCCGGCGAACTGAACATTATGACGGCCGGGCACGGGGTGTCCCATTCCGAGTTTGCCGTGCTTCCGCCCGACGGCAGCCTGCCGCTGCAGCGGGGGCTCCAGTTGTGGGTGGCCCTGCCGGATGGGCAACGGCACCGGCAGCCTGGCTTCGAGCAGCACCGCGACCTTCCCAGGCTGGCCGGCGACGGCTTTACCGCCACAGTGATGGTGGGGGAACTGGGCGGTGTGGTCTCGCCGGCAACGATGTACTCGCCCATCGTGGGCGCGGATGTCTCCTGCGGGGGCAGCGCTGTGCTCCCGCTGAATGAGCACTTTGAGCATGGCATCCTGGTGCTCGACGGCGGCCTGGCGGTGGACGGGCAGGACATCCCGCCGGGACCGCTGGGCTACCTGGGTATCGGCCGCCGGGAACTGCGGGTTGAGGCGTTGCCGGGCACGCGGTTCCTCCTGATCGGCGGCGAGCCCCTCCAGGAAGAGCTGCTGATGTGGTGGAACTTCGTGGGCCGCACGCACGAGGAAGTGGAGCAGGCGCGGGATGAGTGGGAAGCCCAGGCCGCCATGTCCAACGGCAAGGCCGCGGCGGCACGTTACGGGCTGGTCCCCGGGCATGGCCCTGACGCCGGCGCCGAGGCCGGCCGGATTCCTGCTCCGCCGCTGCCCGCCGTACGCCTCACCCCGCGGAAGCGGGCTGTGTAGGTCTTCAGGCCTGTTCGGCCAGCAGCTGCAGCACGCCGAAGACCGGTTCCCGCTCCAGGACCCGGACGTCAGTCACTCCGGCTTCCGCCAGGTGCCGGCGGAAAGCATCCTGCAGGGGTGGCACGTTCATGCCCAGCCCGCCGCCCAGGATCACCGGGCCGTGGATGCCCAGTTGCCGGAGCACCTGCAGTGCCAGCGCGGCGAGGTCCTTGCCTGCTTGTTCCAGCATGCCCTGGCTTTCTGCATGGCCCGCCGCTGCCGCTTCCACCACATGCCGGGCCTGCTGGGCCCAGAAGCGGCGGCCGGTCTGCGGGGAATGGAACAGCGCAATCAGCAGGTTGGGATCGTCCACGCCGCAGGACTGCAGCAGGGCGGCGCTGAGCTGGTCAACCGGAAGTCCCTGGTTCATCCGCCGCAGGCTGTGCCGCACCGTTTCGCGCCCCAGCCAGTAGCCGCTGCCTTCGTCCCCCAGAAGGTATCCCCAGCCGCCTGCCCGGGCCTCGCCGTCGTCGGCGTTCCTGCCCCACGCCGCTGACCCGGTACCGGCAATCACAGCCACACCGGTGGCGGCATGGCCGGCAGCGAGCAGCAGCCGGGAATCATGCACCACCGTGATCTGCGCGCCTGGCACATGCGGTTCAATCAGCGCAGCGAGGGCCGCCGCGTCCTCCTCCGTATCGATGCCGCCGGAGCCGGCGTAGACGTGGGACACCCCTGCGCCGCCGATCCGCTCAAACAGGCTGGCCAGGTTGCGCGCCGCCTCATCGCGGGTGACGTTTTGAACGTTCGAACTGCCCGCCGATTCATCCGCCACCGGGATTCCGTCCTCGAACCGGATGCCGTGCGTCTTGGTCCCGCCGATATCCAGCCCGATGACCACGCCGCGGGGCGCATTAAGGGGCGGGGTCAGGGCATCGGCGGGCAGGGCGCTGTGCTTCTCGGTGTTCGTCACGTCACAAGATTACTGGTCAGGGGCGCCGTGGAGAGTCCGGCGCGGGCAGCCGGGACCGGCGCCGTACCAGCCCGGCCAGCAGTTCCGGCCCCTCGGCTACGACCATTTCACGGAACAGCCGGACGGCAACGGGTTCCAGGCCCGGGGTGCGCTGCCGCCAGCTGAGGCCCACCTCGCGGAAGGCCAGGGCTGAATCAAGGGGCACCTCCACCCAGCCCAGATCGCCTGTGTCCGCGCTGACGTTCCGCCCGGGCGCGTCGTCACCTGGCGGCAGGATGCTGACGCCGAGTCCGGCCGAGACGAGTCCCCTGACCGTATGGGTGTCCTGGCTTTCAAAAGCGATCCGGGGCCGGTACCCCGCCTCCCGGAACAGCGCATCCGTGAGTGAGCGCATCCCGTAGCCGGGACCGAGCGCCACGAACTGTTCGGAACGGATATCGGTCACCGAGGCCAGCTTGCGGCCGGCGAGCGCGTGCGAATGATGCACCACCAGGCGCAGGGGCTCCCGGTACAGCAGCGCGGACAACAGGTTCCGTCCCCCGGCGGCGACCGGCGCTGTCAGTGCCAGGTCGGATTCACCGGCGGCAAGCTGGGCCAGGCAGGTATCGCGGGCTCCCTGGGTCAGTGTGAAGACCGCGCCGGGATGGCGGCTGCGGAATGCGCTGATAAGCAGTGGAAGGGTGGACTCACCGAACGTGTGCTGGAAGGACACCGGGATCCTGCCGCGGACCACATCCGATTCACTGCGGACCAGGTCAAGCCCGGCCTGGAACTCTGCCAGTGCCCGCTCGATGTAGGGCAAGAGGGAGCGGGCAGCCGGAGTGAGCCGCACTCCCCTGCCGTCCTTGACCAGGAGTTCTGTTCCCACGACGGCGCTGGCGCGGGACAGTGCCCTGCTCACTGTGGACTGGGGTACTCCCAGGAGTTCAGCCGTCTCGGTGACATGCTGTGTCCGGCCCAGCTCGGACAGCAATGGAAGGAGCGGAAGAAGCTGCACCAGCTGCTTATGGTCGGGCTCCATGGGGGTCTCCTGTGCACCGGTCCACGCCGGTTAAATTGTTCCGTATTTGCTATGAGTTTTACACAAAAGATGCATTGGAGGCTTTAGTCCGGCCGAGGCTAGGCTTGCCGGATGCAGCGCAGTACACCCATCCCCGGCCCCCAAGCCTCCGACGCCGGCTGGCACGGGCACGCGAAGGGGTCCCGGGCGTACGGCCGGATCATCCTCGGCCTTGCCTTCGCCGGTGTGGCGACCTTCGCCCAGCTGTATTCCACCCAGGCGGTCCTGCCGATCCTTGCCTCGGACCTGAAAATCAGCGCTGCCGAGGCCGCACTCACCATCTCACTGGCCACCGTCGGCTTGGCCGTCACCGTGATCCCCTGGTCCTTCCTCGCGGACAGGATAGGACGGGTCAAGGCCATGGCCTGGGGCATCTCGGTGGCCACGATCCTGGGCCTGCTGGTTCCCCTGTCAACCAGCTTTCCCCTGCTCCTGGGCCTGCGGCTCCTCGAAGGCATGGCCCTGGGCGGCATCCCGGCCATCGCCATCGCCTACCTGAACGAGGAGGTCACCAAGGCACACGCCGCAGTCGCCGCCGGAAGCTACGTTGCCGGCACCACGCTGGGCGGTCTCGCCGGGCGGCTGGTGGCCGGCCCTGCGGGGGAACTGTGGGGATGGCGCGCCGCGGCCCTGGCCGTCTCCATCCTCGCGACCCTCGCCGCCGTCGCCTTCCTGGTGCTTGTTCCGCGGGCGCGCGGGTTTACGGCCGCCAAGGCTCCGGGACTGCGCGGCGCTGCCCGCACCCTCGGCGGACATGTCCGGAATATCCGCCTGCTCGCCCTGTACATCCAGGCTTTCCTGATGATGGGCGGCTTTGTGGCTGTCTACAACTACCTCGGGTTCCGGTTGACCGGCGAACCCTACGGGCTGCCCGCCACCGTCATCAGCCTCATGTTTTTGGCTTACCTGTCCGGGACCATCACGTCCCGCTGGGCCGCAGGACTGACCCTGCGCTTCGGGCGCCGGAACGTGCTGCTGGCCGGGCTTGCCCTCTCCACGGCGGGCCTCGCCCTCACGCTCACCCCGTCCCTGGCGCTGATCCTGGCGGGGCTGGTGATTTTCACCGGCGGCTTCTTCGCGGCGCACAGCATTGGTGCCGGATGGACGGGAGCCATTGCCAGCACCGGGCGGGCCCAGGCCGCCTCACTCTATAACCTTGCCTACTACCTGGGGTCAAGCATCATCGGCTGGGCCGGCGGCCTGCTCTTCCAGTCCTGCGGCTGGAACGCCCTGGCGGCCGCCGTTATGACCCTTGCCTGCCTCACCGCGGTGACTGTCGCCGTCGTCCATCCCCGGGAAGCCACACGGCGCAAGGAGGCCGGAGCCTGAACGCGGCCGCGGGGCGTCTAGGATAAACGCAGGAACACTGTGAGGAGCCGCCGTGAGCACGAATGCCAGGAACGTCAGGCCGGGAGTGCACCTGGAGCCCCTGGATGCCATCGACGAACGCCTGTTGGCCGCCCTGGTGGCGGACGCACGGATCTCCAACAAGCAACTCGCGGAACTGGTGGGCATCGCGCCCTCCACTGCCCTGATGCGGACCCGGGCCCTCTCAGAGCGGGGCATCGTGCAGGGTTATGAGGCGAAGCTCAACCTGTCCTCCATCGGCCGGTCCGTCCAGGCGCTGGTTGCCGTCCGCCTCCGGGCACACGACCGGGACCAGATCGACCGTTTCACAGCCCGGGTTCCGCACCTGCCGGCGGTGCTGTCCACATTCCATACTTCAGGCTCGGTGGACTACCTGCTGCACATCGCCGTCGCCACCACCGAGGACCTGCGCGACTGGGTACTGGACAACCTTGCCACCGACCCCGTGGTGGGCCATACGGAAACCACGCTGGTCTTCGAACACATCCAGGGCAACCACGGGCCTCTGCCGGAATAGGCCGGTAAGCTCCCGCTGCCGCTGGCAGGCTTGGTCTTTATTTCACAGCGCCCTGATTTACAGGGCGCGGTTTCGCAGGGCATGGCGGAGCGTGAGCGTGGCCATGATGAACGCCGCTGAACCGCACAGCACCACAAAGCCCGCAACCGACTGCTCAAGTCCGAAGGCACCCGAGGCCCAGCCGAGCCCCAGCACCGGGACGGCGCTGCCCAGGTAGGTGATGACGTACAGCGAGCTGATGGTCTGGGCCTGCCGGGCAGGCTCCACACGGCCGGCCACATCGTTAAAAACAGTGCGGAACGCGAGGCCTTGTCCCACGCCTGCGGCAAGGCTTGCGGTCACCAGCAGCACCGCGTTATTCCATGCCCCTGCCGCGCCGAGCAGCAGTACTGAGGCGCCCAGGACGGCCAGTCCGCCCGGTACCACAAAGCGGCCGCGGACTGTCACCAGCTGCGTCAGCGCCGAAGCCGCCAGCGTCAGGCAGGCCAGGAGTCCGATCAGCGGGCGGCTGTCGGTTGAAAGGATCCGGGCGAAGTAGCCGGGAGCCAGGGAGAGGCAGAAGCCGAAGACGGCGAAGCTGAGGAAGCCGACGCCGGAGGCGAGCCAGAAGGCGCCCCTTGCCTCCCGTGTCACGGAAGGACGGCGCGGTGCCAGCAGCTGCAGCGGCCTGGGTCCTGCCGGGGGCTGGATGGCCGGACGGGCCTGAAGCAGGTAGAGCGGGGCCAGGAGCACGGCGAGGATTGCGGAATGGATGTAGTACGGGGCCGAGGTGTGTCCGGGAAGAAGTGACAGCAGCCCGCCGATGACCGGTCCCGCGGCCACTCCCCCGGCGGAGGCCAGCAGGGTAAAGCGGGAGGCCCATTCCGGGCGTGCCGGAAGAAGCTCACGCAAGGCCGCGGCGCTGGCACCGGTGGCGAGGGCAACGGCAGCGCCCTGGAGCGCACGGGCGGCGCACAGCGCGGCCAGGGTATGCGCTTCGGCGAACAGCCACCCGCCCGCGAGGCCGGCAACAACAGCCAGGATGAGGGCAGCCCTGCGGCCGATATGGTCCGACCAGTGGCCGGCCAGCATGAGCACGGCCACCAATGCCAGGACGTAGCTGGTGAATGCGGCCGCAACATCGAGCGGGGAAAGACCCAGCTGCACCTGCAGCAGCGGATACAGGGGCGTGGCCAGGTTGGCGCCCACCAGGAGCGTAAAAATGACCGCGCCCGCCAGCACCAGGCGTGCCGTGGTGGACGCGTTCCACCCTGTGGTGGTGGCTGGAGCCGGACGCATGCGGAGTTCGCTGAAGACCGTCATTGTGCCGCCTTTGCTGCTGCCGCGGCGGGTGGTCCTTGTGGGAGCCCGGCGCGGATGGATAGGGATAGCTCCAGCGTGGGGCAAAGTTGCTGTATCGATCGGCGATGACTGTCACAATTGAGCAGAATTATCAAAATGTGCTGGCGCGAGTGACGGAGAGTGATCATTTGAACAACCTGGACCCCACTGACCTGAGAATCCTCCTGGAGCTCATCCGGGATCCGAGGATCCAGATCGGCGAGCTGAGTGATTCCCTTGGAGTTGCCCGGAACACTGCCCAGTCGCGCGTCCGGCGCCTGCTGCGGGCAGGGGTGCTGCGGTCCGGTGGACGGGAGGTGGACCTCGAGGCTGTGGGGTATGACGTTGTGGCCTTTGTGACCATTGAGGTGTCCCACCGCGAGCTGGACGGGGTAGTAGCCGCCCTGCGGCTGATTCCCCAGGTCCTGGAGGTGCACGAAATCTCGGGGCGGGGTGACGTGTGGTGCCGGGTGGTGGCCACGGACACCCACAACCTTCAGGCTGCCCTGCGGCAGGTGCTGAGGATCAAGGGCGTCATCCGGACGGAAACCGTGCTGGCGCTGCACACGCACATCCCCTACCGGACGGAACCGTTGATCAGCGGCCTGGCCAAGGCGTCCACGGCCGGCCAACACGGTCCTGCCAGGTCCACGCGCGCCGGTGCTGATGGGGCGGACGGCTAGGATTTCGGGCATGACCATCATCGACAACGCCGTTTACGTCAACGGCGTCCGGCACGCCGAACCTGACAGCCTGGAACAGACCTTCGAGACGCTGGCGCAGCACGGTGGCATGGCATGGATCGGCCTCTACCGGCCCACGGCCGACGAGATGACAGCGGTGGCTACGGAATTTGGGCTGCATGCGCTGGCGGTGGAGGACGCCATTTCCGCGCACCAGCGTCCCAAGCTCGAGCGCTACGAGGACGCCCTCTTTACGGTGCTTCGGCCGGCGCGGTACCTGGACGCCACGGAAACCGTGGAGTTCGGCGAGCTGCATATCTTCACCGGCAAGAACTTCGTGGTTACGGTCCGGCACGCAGAGACGGCGGGGGTGGCGCGGGTACGGCAGCGGCTGGAAAGCAGACCGGATTTGTTGCGGCACGGGCCCGAGGCCGTCCTTTATGCCTTGCTGGACCGGGTGGTGGACGACTACGGGCCTGTAGTGGCGGGGCTTGAAAACGACATCGACGAGATTGAAGACCAGCTGTTCAGCGGGGACACCGCGGTGTCCCGGCGAATCTACGAACTGGCGCGTGAGGTGATCCAGTTCCAGCGCGCCATCCACCCGTTGCCGGACATGATGCACCAGCTCAAGCGGGGGTTCGAAAAATACGACGTGGAGACCGAACTGCGCCACAGCCTGCGCGACGTGGAAGACCATGTGGAACGGGTGATCTCACGGGCGGACTCATTCCGGGACCTCTTGCAGAACGCCCTGACCCTGGACGGCACCCTGACCGCGAACCGGCAGAACGAGGCCAGCGCTGAACAGAACGAACAGGTGAAGAAGATTTCGTCCTGGGCGGCCATCTTCTTTGCGCCGTCGTTTGTGGCCGGCGTGTACGGCATGAACTTTGACCACATGCCAGAACTGCACTGGGACCTGGGCTACCCCATGGCGATCGTTCTCATGGCAGCCACGGCCGCGGTCATGTACGCGATCTTCAAGAAGAAGGGCTGGTTATAACGGAATACCCCACCTCCGGACGGGTGTTAGCCCGTTCGGAGGTGGGGTATTCCAAGGTTGCCCTACAAGTTTGTCAGGTCAGCCTGTTTTCATTTATAGGTGACCACTGCGCCCCCGGAAGCGGTCCAGTTGATGCGGCCGCCTTCGTAGTTCTGGGCCACACCGGCACCTGAGAGATACTCACCTGAGGTCGGGTAACCGAGGCGTCCCCGCTCGTAATCGGTTGCTGCCCACGCCTGCCGGATCGCTCCGAAGGAGTAATGCGCGCCGCTCGCCGGGGACCAGATGATGGCACCCCCTTGATACATCTGGTAAACACCGCCCCTGACGAGTCCGCCGATTTCATTCGTCGTGGGGTACCCGAGGCCACCCCGCTCATAGTCCGTTCCCGCCCACACCTGGCGGATCGCTCCGAAGGAGTAATGCGCGCCGCTGGCCGGAGACCAGATGATGGCACCCCCTTGATACATCTGGTAGACACCGCCCCTGACGAGTCCGCCGATTTCGTCGGTGGTTGGGTACCCGAGGCCACCCCGCTCGTAGTCGGTTCCCGCCCACACCTGCCGGATGACACCGGCGGAGTAGTGTGCGCCGCTGGCCGGAGACCAAATAATGGCACCACCCTGGTAGGACTGATACATACCGCCCCTGACGAGTCCGCCGATGTGATCGGTGGTCGGGTACCCGAGGCGTCCCCGCTCGTAATCCGTCCTGGCCCAGGCCTGCCGGATGGGCTGCACAGAATAGTGGGCGCCGGTGGCCGGAGACCAAATGACGGCACCGCCTGTGTAGTTCCGGTAGCAGCCGCCGCTGAGCAGGCCGCAGACCATATCGCCGGTGGGAGTCCCCACGAGCGTGGGGTTGGCAGCCGCGACCGCGTTGATGGCAGCCGTGGCGCCGGCGTTGGGGTCTGGCGGCGGAGGGGTAGACCCACTAAGCGCCTGCCTGACGGTGACCATGGGCAGGCCGCTGTTCTTGACCGCCGCCATGTGGGCGTCGAAGACGGGGGTGTCTAAGTGGTAGACGCTGTTGCCGAGGTTCGCACCCACCTCGTGGTAGACCAAGACAAGCCACGTGTCGGTGGTTTTGGCCTCAGTTATCCAACCCTGCACCGTGTCCGCAGTGGTGGTGTCAACCACGTTCCGCACCAGGATGTTGTAGGGGTCCGCGCCCGGGGAGTTGGTCCCTTCGTCAGTGTTGCGCTGGGAGGAGTAGTACTTCTTTACAGCAGCCGTAGTGGTGTCGTTATACGCACCGAAGGGACTGGCGAAGTCCTCTGCGGCGGTTTGACCGAACATCTGCCGGAGCCTTATCTGGCTCTGCGCCAACTCGGTGTCGAGCTGAGCAGGGGTGAGGGTGGTCAGGTCAGTATGGGTCACGGTGTGGGACGCAATCTGGTCGCCCCGGTCCGCAAAGGCCCGGATCTCGGCCTGGCTCATGTAGGTCGGCGTGACATCAACTGCGTCCGCATGGATGTACATCGTGGTCGGAACCCCGTACTTGTTCAGGATGGGCAGGGCGTTGGTGTGCTGGCTGCGCCACCCATCGTCAAGGGTCACGCTGATCATGGCGCCGTCGGCGGCATGGGCTGCCGGAACAGCCGCAAGCGAAGCACCGCCGAGTAGCAGCGTGAAGGCCACCGGAAGCGCCGCCAGCCGTTTGATGGGTACCGGCTCTACATCATTGCCGCGCCTTCCCCGGAACGGCGGTCCCTGGAAGGGGCCGGAAGCACCAGGCTTGCGCCAGGAAGCGGCCCCCATCACTTTAAGTCTGCTCAAAATATTCATCTGCTCGTCGCCCCTGTCATCGTCGTTCAGTCCGGCGGACGGTGGTGCCCTGACCCCGCATGGGCACTAGTTCCCCCGGCGATATTCAGGCTCGATGGTCCGCGCTTGTACGGTAGGCCCCACCCGAGCCGGCCGGTAACAGTAGCCAGTACTTGTCTTATCGCTTTGCCGCTACCTACGGGCTGATACTTACTCAGGTGGGAACCGGTGCCACGCGGAAAAGTGCGCTTCAGCGGGAGCCATGCGCTTCCAGAAGACACACGCGCAGCGTCGAAGCCGCAAGGTGCCAGGCACCCTTTTTGACGTGAGTTGAGGAACGGCAGAGAGCCATCAATAGTGTGGAGCTAAGGGGATTCGAACCCCTGACCTCTTCGATGCGAACGAAGCGCTCTACCAACTGAGCTATAACCCCGGGACGAGCCGCCCTGCAGCTGCTGTGCGGCGCCGGTGACCTTAGGCTACAAATTTTCCGCGCCCAATGCCAACTGGCACGCAAAAGGCGGCCGGATTACCCGGCCGCTTTCACGAAGCGTCAGGCGCGGCGGCGCTGCAGGACGTCGTCGAGATTGCTGAGCGCGCTCTGCGCCTTGGTGAGCTGCTGTGCCTCGACCGCCGGTGCGGCGGGGACACCGGCGGCGCCCTGTTTGAGGGACGGCTTGCCTGTGGCCTTGGGCGCTTCGGGCAGCTCAAGGGGTTCGGGTGCCGGACGTTCGGCTTTGGCCGCCTCAACATAGACCGGCTTGGGGACCTCCACAGGATCCCAGGTGGTACTCGGCGCAGCCTGCACGGCACTGGTGTCGCCAGCGGCCACTGCCACGGCGAGCGCCGCCTCGCGAAGCTCCACGGCTGTCAGGGGCTTGACCTTCGGCCGGTCCGCCTCCGCATCAAAAAGGGGGCTCTCAGGGCGCACCGGCGCAGCCTGGGGCTTCGGCGGGACCTGCGCGGGTGCGGGCCTGGCCCCGGGCGCGTCCATGGCGGAGCGGAAAGCAGCGTTGACCTTGGCCTTCCGGTCCCGGACAGCGAGCCTGCGGAGCAGGACTACGGAGGCCACGGTCAGACCGGCGCAGGCCAGCGGAAGCGCGGGACTCCCCAGCCCGAAGGCCAGCAGCACGGCAGAGACGAACGCGGTCAGCAGGGAAAGCAGTCCTGCCAGGGCAATGGCCGTGCGGCCGTACCGGATTTTGAAATGGCCCGTTGTGGCTGTCCTGCCTGCTGCCGTAGCGGATCCGGTGCTCTTCCTGGTGTCCATGGCTTTCTCCTGCTGGTCGGCGACCTTCAAGACCAGCCCCGCTCGCGGGTCCGGCACATCCTCGGCAGGTGTGTCTGCCAGGAAGTCGCCGGCGGCCTGGAACTGGTGCCGGCGGTTCTGGAGGACGTAGGGGGCAACCCATACAATCCAGAGCACAACGGCAACCACGAGGATCACTGAGCTGCTAAGGGGGAAGTCCACACTCAAAACCGTATGAGCAAGACGACGGCTGCAGCCGCATTAGCCACGGTGTGTCGTGGCGCGGCTGGCAAATCATTGGATTTATGACGCCCGGGAACCCAGCCAGCGGTTCAGCAACCCCTCGGGAACCTCTTCCGAGGTCAGCGCAAACGAGCGGTGGTCAGCCCACTCTCCGTTGATGTGCAGGTAACGGGGCCGGTAGCCCTCGTCCCGGAACCCAAGCTTCTCCACCACCCGAAGGCTGGGCCCGTTTTCAGGCCGGATGTTGATCTCCATCCGGTGCAGGCCAAGGTTCCTGAAGCAGTGATCGGTTACCAGTGCCACGGCAGTGGGGGCTATCCCGTGCCCCGCGCGTGCCTGGTCCACCCAGTATCCCAGCGTGGCCATCATGGCCGACCCCCAGACAATCGACGAAACCGTCAACTGGCCCACGATCACCGGGTTCCGGGCTGCCGGGATCCTCTCGGTGATCACAAAAGGAAGCGCGGTGGCCTGGGCGGCCTGGGCGTTGAGGGAACGGACCATCTGGCGATAGTCCGGCAGTCCCCCGGCGGGGTCCGGATTTGAGGCCTCCCAGGGGGCCAGCCATTCGCTGTTCCGGGCCCGCACTTCCGTCCACTCTTTTTTGTCGCGGTACCTGATGGGCCTCAGGACCAGGTCGCCGCACTCCAGGGTGACGGGCCAAATGGGGCCGGCGCGCACTAGGGCTACTTGGAGAGACCGGCGGTGAACCCCGGCAGCCATTCCCGGAGGCCGGGGCCAAGGTCCTCGCTGTCAATGGCGAGCTGGACACACGCCTTCAGGTAGCTCAACTTGTCGCCGGTGTCGTAGCGGCGCCCCCGGAAGACCACGCCGTAAACGCCCCGGCCCTCGCCCTCTTCGGACGCGAGTTCCTGCAGGGCGTCGGTGAGCTGGATTTCGCCGCCGCGGCCGGGACCGGTACGTTCCAGGACATCGAAGACGGCCGGGTGGAGCACGTACCGGCCGATGATGGCCAGGTTGGACGGAGCTTCGCCTGGGGCCGGCTTTTCCACCAGCCGGTTGATGCGGACGTAGCCCTCGCCGTCGATTTCCTCGATGTCGGCGCAGCCATAGGCGCTGATCTGCGACGGCTCGACTTCGATGAGGGCGACGACGGAGCCCCCGGTTTTGGCCTGTACGTCGATCATGGTGCTGAGAAGTTCGTCGCGGGCATCAATGAGGTCGTCCCCGAGGAGGACGGCGAAGGCTTCGTTGCCGACGTGCTGTTTGGCGCGCAGGACCGCGTGGCCCAGCCCGTTCGGGTCGCCCTGGCGGACATAGTGGATGTCGCCGAGGTTGCTGGCCGCCTGGACGGACGCGAGCTTTTCCGCGTCCCCTTTGTCCTCGAGGGTGGACTCCAGCGACGGAACCCGATCGAAATGGTCCTCCAGGGCGCGCTTGTTCCGGCCGGTGATCATCAGGACGTCATTGAGGCCCACGTGCACGGCTTCCTCAACCACATACTGGATGGCAGGCTTGTCCACCACCGGAAGCATTTCCTTGGGCATGGCCTTGGTGGCAGGCAGGAACCTTGTGCCGAGTCCGGCAGCGGGTATGACGGCTTTGCGAACTCTCGGGTTACTGGTAATCACCCGACTAATCTAACGTCAGCGTCAAGCAATCAGTAATTATTGAAGGGTTGCCGGCCGCACGGCCGGCAACGAAACCGCCAGAGGGCGAGTGATGGAGGAACAGACGTGCTGGAGGACGCCAAGGCTGTCAAGGACAGAATCCGTACGGCGCACCGCCGACGGCGGGCCGCACTCACTCCGCAGCAGCTTGAGGAAGCGGGGTCTGCCCTGGCACGCCACGGCGCAGCCTGGGCCCACACCCTGACCGCCGGGGCCCCGGCAACGGTGTGCGTGTACTTCGGGGTGGGTGTGGAACCTCCCACCCTCCCGCTGATCAATGCGCTCCACAACAACGGTCACAGAGTCCTGCTCCCGGTCTGCGAGCCGGGGCGGGAACTGGCATGGGTCTTCTGGGACCCTGAGGCAGGCTTCGAGCGGAGCCGGTTCGCTCCTATCCTCGAGCCCGCGGGTGAGCGGCACGGGCCGGACGTGGCCGGAGCGGCCGCCGCTCTTTTTATCCCCGCCACAGCAGTGGATGTGGCGGGCAACAGGATCGGACAGGGCGGCGGCTACTACGACAAGTTCCTGGGCCACCTGGCCACGGCAGGGAAGAATATCCCGCTGGCCGCTGTTATTTACGACGAGGAATTGCTCCCCGCGGGGCAGATTCCCGAGGAGGACTTCGACCGTCCCGTTCCGGCCATCCTGGCCCCGTCAGGATTCCGGGCCCTGGCAGGCGCATAAGTCCACCTCGCATGGTCCTGCGGGGATGATAGAATTAGCACTCAGGCCCTGCGACTGCTAACGGACGGACCCTCCGGCCGGGCAGCACGGGACCTCTCGTTTTGCCCAAGAGGAGGAGCACCAGTGCCAACGTATGCGTACGCCTGCAAGGATTGCGGCCATGCCTTCGACATCGTCCAGTCGTTTTCGGACAGCACTTTGACCTCGTGCCCCGAATGCCAGGGGACGCTGCGCAAGAAGTTCAACAGCGTGGGTGTCGTCTTCAAGGGATCAGGCTTCTACCGCACCGATTCCCGCGACTCCAAGGGGAGCACAGTCTCGGCCACCACACCGGCTGCCTCCTCGACGCCGGCTCCGGCTGCTGCACCTGCCGCGTCCGCCCCGGCTGCCGCAGCCAGCTAAAGCCGCTCAGCAGAACCGCCCGACGCCGGCCGGCCGGCTTGTCCACATAGGGCGCCTTGCGCCTGTTGCGGGCTTTCCGGCCGGCTTTAGCGTTGGCGCATGCCTTTAAACCTCCACCGTACCGGCAGGGGCGCTTCCCGCTACCCGCGCAGCACCCGCAGTCCCGGCAGTCCCCGCGGCTCCGGCCGCCGGCCCGCAGCTCTCCGCCTTTCGGGCTGGCTGAGCCGGAACCGCCGGCTGGCCATCGCCCTGCTGTTGTGCATGGCGGCGGCGGTCAGCGTGCATCAGCTCACCCCGGCACCCGTTCATACCGTCACGGGACTTGCTGCCGCGAGGGACCTCGCCGCGGGCTCCGCACTTGCGCCCGCTGACCTCGCGCGCGTGCAGGTTCCGCCGGAGATGATGGCTGCCGGTTTCCTGGAGCAGGAAAGTGAATTGGCAGGCAAACAGCTGGCGGCTCCGCTGCGCAAGGGCCAGCTGCTCACGGACGCCCAGCTTCTCGGTCCCGGGCTGCTGGCCGGAACACCCCCGGGTTCAGCCGCAGTGCCGCTTCGGATGGCGGACCCGTCATCCATCCAGCTCGTCTCCCCCGGGCAGCTTGTGAATGTGGTGCTGACGGCAGCCAACGGCTTTGACCAGCAGGCGCCGTCCGAGGTGCTGGCAACAGCAGTACCGGTACTGTGGACCGCCGGCAAGGGCGGCGAGAGCGGGCAATGGCTGGGCACTGCCGAGACGGACGGCCTCATTGTGGTGGCCGCAAGTGCCGAGCAGGCGGCGCGGCTGGCCGGCGCCTCAACACAGGGAAAGCTCTTTTTCGTGCTCGTGGGCCCGTAAACCGGGCGCCACTCTCCCTGGGACGCCGGGAAGTGGTTGGACGGTCCTGCTGCGGAAGCCCGGCCAGGTGGCCCCTGCTCTTAGCCCCAGTGCGGCGGCTTCTGTTCCTTCAGCCAGGCGTCGTGGTCATCGTCCGAGTCGCCCCAGCGCCGGGGGTCGTCTTCGGCCGCCTTGGTGGGCAGGATGCCGGCAGTGCCGGCCTGGTCCCCGTCCTTCACCCGGCTGCGCACCCGGTCCGGGTCCTGTCGTCCCTGGTCCTGGCCTTCTTCTTCGGCTGCAGGCCCTGCCGGGGCGGGCGGCTCCTGCAAAGAGTCCTCATTCTTGTCTTCGGTGGCCACGCGGACCTCCTCCTTGCTGTCCTGATGATGTCCCTGCAGATGGCCCTGGTCCACGCCGGATGTGTACCGGTCCGGGCTGTTGCTGCGCCGGGACCGCTGTTCGCCGGCGTGGATGCCGTTGAGCGCCTGGTCCACGTCGTCGTCCAGGAACCCGGTTGAGGTGTCTGCCCGGCCCGGAAGGACCACCCGCTCCAGGCCCAGGTATCCGGCAATACGGTCCGCGCAGGCGGACGGATCGGTGAACACCTCGATGGTCCACAGCGGCATGTACCGCCAGCCCAGCCGCTCCAGCAGCTGGGGCCGCAGCCGGCTCCGTTCACGCACGCTCATGGTGCGGTACTGTTCGGTGCCGTCCGATTCGATGGCCACCGGCCACGGGAGGTCTGCGTCCTCCTGGCCCATGGTTCCCAGCGGGTCGGCGGCAGCCACCACATCAATGGCACCGTCGTACTGGTGCCATACGCGCGCACCGCGTGCCCGCAGCCTGTCTCCGAGGTCGGCCACCAAAGGATCCGCGCCCAGGGCCTGCTCGCTGGCGGCAGCCCGCGATGCGGGAGTGCCGAGGTCGGTGTTGCCCGAGATCTCCCGGTCCAGCAGCGAGTACAGGTCCACCGCGCCGTGAGTCAGCCGGGTGTGGTCCAGGTCCTCAGGCCGGAAGCACGTCAGCACGTGCATGGACCGGCGGGCACGGGTCATGGCGAGGGCGAACTTCTCCCGGCCTCCTTCGGCGGAGAGCGGACCGAAGTTATGCAGCGCCCGCCCGTGCGGGGTGCGGCCGAAGCCCGGCGAGAAAATGACGTGGTCGCGCACCAGGCCCTGGGCGCGTTCCAGGTCCACCACCCGGAAAGATTCAGGACCGGCGCCAAAGAATCCCGCGAGGCCCGGGTGGTTGGGCAGCTGCAGCCGGATGGATTCGCCGATCCTGGCGGCATGGCGCAAGCTGGCAGTGACCACTGCCAGGGACGTGCGGGGGCGGGTCCGGGCGTGTTCGAAGACGAGCTGGACCACGCGGTTGACCTCGGCCACCACCGACTCCACGCCTTCATGGTCCGCACTGGGAAGTCCGGTGCCATCGGGCAGGTACTCCACCAGGAGCGCCGGGTCCAGGCCGGTGGCGGACTGGCCCTCGGGCAGCCGGCGGAGCCCGCCGTCGTAAAAGTTCTTGCTGAGCTGCAGGACCAGGTCCTCGTCCACCGCGCGGTACACGAAGTTGAGGCGCCACACGGGAAGGACCGCAGACAGTGCCTTGAAGGCGCTCTCCACCCGCTGGTGGGCGGTCTCCCCCGCGGCCAGCCGCTCCACGCCCACGGTGAAGGTCCGCGGGCTGGCGATCATGGCGTCGCCGAAGGCAATGACCTGGCGGGCCCGGGCGATGGAGGGGAGCACGGCCTGGAGCGAGGTTGCCTCGGAATCGAGGATCACCACCGCATCAAAGTGCTGTTCGGCGGGCAGGAGGCCGGTCATCAGGTAGGGGCTGACGGACCAGACGGGGACCAGGGTGCCGATCAGGTCCGGTGCCTGCGCCGTCAGTGCCGGCAGTGACACCCTGCCGTCCTTGAGCAGGCTCCTCAGCAGGTCGGCCTGGCGGGGGTGGGCGGCGATGGCGGAGCGCCACCGTTCGGCCAGGTCCCAGCGCAGGCGGGCAGCGCCGCTGGCGATGTGGGCGTTGTCCGCCAGCCGGTATTCGGCTTCGAGCTGCCGCAGGGCGTCGCCGTCGGACATGGCCAGGTAGTCGTCGCCGCTGATCATGGCTTCAAGCGCCGACTGCCACCAGGCGAGGTCGAGCTCTGCAGCCACCGAATGGGCCGGCACTTCCCGCTCCGCTAGGTCTGCCAGGAGCTCGCCCAGCCCGTGTTCGCGCATGTTCTCGATCAGGAGGGTACGCTCCGGCAGGGTTTTGAGCGTATCGGTGTCCGCCACCAGCCGCTCCAGCCGCTCCATGAGTTCCTCGTACCGGGCATTGGACAATTCACCGCCGGCCGCGGTGTGCCGGAGCGCTTCGCCCAACTGGGCCAGCTCACTGTCCAGGGCGCGGTACAGGGCACTTATTTCGGCGAGCCCGGATGGTACCGCGGGGTGCCGCTGGGTGGTGGCGTAGCCTGCCCAGAGCGCCCGCTGCTCCTGCACCAGGACCAGGGAGCTGTGGAGATCGGCGATGTGCACGCCCGGGCGGACGTATTCCTTGGCGACCCTGCGCAGGCGGGAACGCTGCATGGAGGTCATTTCGATGCCCCGCTCGCGGCGCCAGGCTGACGGCGCGGTAGCGGAGATCAGGTCAGTGACGGGCCGGTCGAAGATATCCGGAGTGAACTTGTCCAGGCTTCCGCGCACAGCCATCAGGAGCTCGAGCTGTTCGCCCCATTCGGCAAAGGATTCCCCCAGCCGGATTTCGGCGTGCTCGGCCACCGCGTTCATCCGTTCACGCAGTGCAGGCAGGCTCTTTTCGACGGACCTCACCAGGTCCTGCGCCTCTTCTGTTTCCTTGCGGGTGAGGAGCCGCGCGCCGTGCCAGGGGCTGGTGGTGGACGCCTTGCTGAAGCTTCCCAACTCAGCCGCCCGGCGCAGCCTCTCGGCCAGCTCGTTGCGGTCCCGGATGTTGTCCAGCACGCTTCGCTTCAGCCGTACGGTGGTGGCGGGCGCCGGGTGGATCGATGTGAGCTCTGCCAGTGACTGCATGGCCTGGTACGGCGAGCAGCCCCAGCGCTGGCGGACGTTGTGCAGCGACGCCACGTGGTCCATCAGTGCGTGCCGGTGCTCGGTCAGCGTGGTGTGCAGGTTCCCCAGCTGGGGCTCCAGGGATTTCTCGTTCCGGACGATCGCCCGGACCAGCTGGCCCTTGAGCTGCTGCGGGGTAACGTTGCCAGACAACTGGAACAGGATGGATTCCAGGCCCAGGGTTTCCAGCTGGCCGGAGACTTCGTTAAGGCTTGCCCGCCGGTCGCCCACCACCAGGACGGTCTTTCCGGCATCCACCAGGGCGCCGATGGTGTTGATGGCGGTCTGGGTCTGGCCGGTCCCGGGAGGGCTGCTGACCACCAGGGAATCGCCGGCACGGGCGGCGTCGATCACGTACTGCTGGTCCACGTCGGCATCGAGCAGGAGCATCTCGTCTTGCGGGTGACGGCTGTCCAGCGGCGGGAACCGCGACGGATCCGGCTCCTCAACGTCCACCACCTCGCCGCCCGCCGCAGTGGCAAGGGCGGACACGATGGGGCTGGAATCGTTGATCCACGGATCGTCCAGGTTCCCGGAGAGGTCCGCGAACGTGGAGACGAGCAGGTTGTGCTGGGCCTCGGCACCGTGGATGGGCCTGATCAGCGTGGCCAGCCGGTCCAGGACGGGCTGCGGATCGAACCGGGCGGTGCTGTAGGCAAGCCGGGTGACGGCGTTGACGTCGAAGACGATGCCGTGGATGGTCTTCAGGTGCCGGACCAGCGCGGGGTTGATGTGCGCCTGCTCCGTGAGCTGCAGTTCGTAGTCGTCCTCGCCGGGGCGCACGGTAAGGGAAATCGCGGTGAGCATCACGGGCGCGGAGATACGCTGGGGTTTGCCGCCCACAGCGGACGTCCAGACTACCGTGCCTGCCGAAAGGTACCCGGCGTCGATGCCGCGGTCGTTGGCGAGCTCAAAGATCTTGGACCGGATGTTCCGGGAGGCGCGGGCCGCCACCACGTACTGCTGCCGGTCGCGGATGAGGGTGGAGAGCCTGGTGCGGCGCCCCGCCATCAGCTGCGCCAGCCCGGACGGGTGCGCGTGGGTCAGGTCGATGGAACCTTCGGGTGTCTTGGTGAAGCGCAGCATCGTGTCCGCCCCGGTGACGGGTTTAAGCCCGGACAGCCATTTACGGAGCTCCTCGGAGCCTTCCGGGTGGCCTTGACCAACTGACACTTCTGCCTTCTTTTCTGCGCTTGCACGTGACGACCTGGACCAAACCGGCATAGATTCGAGAGTAGCCGCTCCGGCGCCGGACTGAGAGACCGCAACACTGGGGCAGGCTAAATTGCCAAGGATTTCGGGGAAGAAACAGCAGTGGCCGGCCTCTTCACCAGAGGCCGGCCACTCATGCTGCTACTCCCACTCGATGGTTCCCGGCGGCTTGCTGGTGACATCGAGCACCACGCGGTTGACGCCTTCCACCTCGTTGGTGATGCGGTTCGAGATCCTCGCGAGCAGTTCGTACGGCAGGCGTGACCAGTCCGCCGTCATGGCGTCCTCGGAGGAGACCGGACGGAGCACGATGGGGTGGCCGTACGTGCGGCCGTCGCCCATAACACCAACGCTGCGGACGTCAGCGAGCAGGACCACGGGCATCTGCCATACTTCGTTGTCCAGTCCGGCTGCGGTGAGTTCGGCACGGGCAATCGCGTCGGCCTTCCGCAGCAGGTCCAGCCGTTCCTTGGTGACGTCGCCGACGATGCGGATACCGAGTCCGGGGCCCGGGAAGGGCTGCCGGCCAACGATCTCCTGCGGCAGGCCCAGCTGGGCGCCGACCGCGCGGACCTCATCCTTGAAGAGGGCGCGCAGCGGCTCCACGAGCTCGAACTGCAGGTCCTCCGGGAGGCCGCCCACGTTGTGGTGGCTCTTGATGTTCGCTGCGCCTTCGCCGCCGCCGGATTCGACGACGTCCGGGTACAGCGTGCCCTGGACCAGGAACTTGATCTTCTCGCCGTGAGCGGCGGCCTCGGCGATGATGGCGCGTTCGGCTTCTTCGAAGGCCCGGATGAATTCGCGGCCGATGATCTTGCGCTTGGTTTCGGGATCGCTCACGCCGGCCAGGGCTGAAAGGAACCGTTCCTGCTCGTTGGCCACGTAGAGGTTGACGCCGGTGGCGGCAACGAAGTCGCGCTCCACCTGCTCGGCTTCACCTTCGCGCAGCAGCCCGTGGTCCACGAACACACAGGTCAGCTGGTCGCCGACGGCGCGCTGGACGAGGGCGGCGGCCACGGCGGAGTCGACGCCGCCGGAGAGGCCGCAGATGACCCGGGCATCGCCGATCTGCCGGCGGATGCGCTCCACCTGTTCCTCGAGGATGTTGCCGGTGGTCCAGTTGGGCTCGATCCTGGCGCCCTTGAACAGGAAGTTTTCCAGGACCTGCTGGCCGTAGGCGGAGTGCTTGACCTCGGGGTGCCACTGGACACCGAAGAGGCCCTTCTCCTCGTTGGCGAAGGCAGCCACTTCAGCACCCGCCGTCGTCGCCAGCACTTCAAAGCCGTCCGGCGCCTCGTGGACCGAGTCGCCGTGGCTCATCCACGTCTTCTGGTGCTGGGGCATCCCTTCGAGGACGGAACGTCCCTCGCCGAGGATGGTGGTCTCCGTGGAGCCGTACTCCCGCAACCCGGTCTTGTCCACCTTGCCGCCCAGGGCGTTGGCCATGGCCTGGAAGCCGTAGCAGATGCCAAAGACGGGAACGCCGGCTTCGAACAGGTCCGCTCCGACGCTCGGGGCGCCGTCAGCGTAAACGCTGGACGGGCCGCCGGAAAGGATGATGGCGGCGGGGTTCTTGGCCAGGAGCTGCTCGGTTGTATAGGTATGCGGAACCACTTCCGAATACACATTTGCTTCCCGGACGCGGCGGGCAATCAGCTGCGCGTACTGGGCACCGTAGTCAACAACCAGCACCGGCTTCTGGGAAGTCTGGGATGCAGTGGGAGTAGTCACCGTACTAGCCTACTTGGCGCCGTTGTTCCGGCGCACCTTGAGAAGCCGCGCTGTGACGCAGCGAACTCCCCCGCCGGGAACACCCCGGCTGTGCCGGCCTGAAGGTCAGTATCGCTGGGGTGCCTGCGGGTTGGCCGCGAGCTCGGCCTCCACCTCGGCATGGAACTTCTTCTCAACGATGAAGGACAGGAACGGGATAACGCCGCCCAGTGCCAGCAGGATCAGTTTCAGGAACGGCCAGCGCATCAGCGACCACAGCCGGAAGTTGGAGATCAGGTACACCACGTACATCCAGCCGTGGACGATCAGGACGGTCACGGACAGGTTGACGCCGCCCAGCACGCCCTGGGGTTCCGCGTCAGCGAATCCGAAGCCGAAGGGCTGTCCCGTCACCGCATTGGTGCCGCCGGCGAAGAGGTACTGCCCGAACCCGTACCTGGCGATCAGTTCGGCGCAGAGCAGCAGCAGCATGGCGCCCGTGAGGTAAGCCAGCACCTTGTAGAACTTCAGCGCCGACCGGATCTGCGCCTCGGTGCCGCCGAAGCGGCGCTTCTTCCCGGCCGCCTTGCCGCTGGTGCCGTTGCCTGTTGTGTTGCCTGTGTTGATGCCGCTGGCAGAGGCGGGGTTGGCCGGTTTCGGATCAATCATGGCTGTACCTTTTGCTGGTTCTGTTCAGGTTGCTGGTGCTGGTTGGGCTCAACAGGTGGATGACCGTCCTCTGGATGGCCGTCCTCCTCGTCGAGGGCATCTTCGAGGTCCCGGTGGTAGTCGTCCTTGACCAGGCGCCACCAGATGAAGAGGGCGAATCCGGCGAAGACAACCCACTCGAGGGAGTAGAAGAGGTTGAGCCAGTTGATTTTCTGGGCGGGCGGCTGGGGCCCGATCTCAAGGGGAAGGAGGTCTCCCCGCACGGCTGCGGCGCTGGCGTCCACGCCGTTGGCCACCTCGGCGGTGGCAGCCACGAAGCCGGGATAGCTGCTCACTTCCCAGTAGTTGATCAACTCCGCCACTGACACGGCCGTTGCCTGCCCGGGAGCGGCTGCCGTTCCGGGGACGGGTGCCTCGGATGGCAGGAGCCGCCCGGTGAGTTCAACAGTGCCCGACGGCGGAGTCCCGGCGTCGGCGGGATCAGCCACCCACCCGCGGGCCACCGGGATCCAGGTCTGGGGTGAGGCGGCCACGCCGCTCAGGGTCGGGGCGCCGGACACGGCGAAGGCGGAAACCACCCAGTAGCCGGTCTTGCCGTCATGCAGCCTGCCCGGCACCAGGACCTGTTTGGCGGGATCGTAGGTGCCCTGCGCACTGACCATCTGGTCGGCGTCGGTCCCGTGGAAAAAGTCCCCCGGCTCCAGCGTCCCGGTCAGGGGCTGTACCTGCTCGGTGGCCGGGTTGACCGGCGCTTCCGGCTGGGTGGAGCGTCCGAACTGCCATTGGCTGAGCAGCACGAAGACCCCGGAGATGACGATCGCAAACACAAAGCCTGCGATCCATCGGGGTTTGAGGGCTGTTTTCCACACGTCTTAACCGTACTTCGTCCCGCTGTAGAACAACTAAACGCCCCCAGTCGCCACGTTCCTTCCTGGACGGTCCTGGGCACCGGCCGCGCCTCCAACCTGGAAGGTGCAGCGGCAAGGCCGTCAATGGTCGAAAAACACCAGGCTGGAATTGATGAGCTCGGAGATGACTTCGGCGTCGTAGGCACGCCGGAGCGATTCGCGGAAGGACTCCTTGGACAGCGAACGGGCCAGGGTGGCCAGGACTTCGAGGTGGTCGGAGAACGAGCTGGCCGGGGTGGCGATCAGCAGGATCACCGTGGCCGGCCCGTCGGCGGCACCGAAGTCCAGGGCATGGCCGTACTTGGCGATGCCGACGGCGATCGAGGTGCGGGAGACGTATTCACTGCGTGCATGGGGCAGGCCGATGCCGCCCGGAAGCCCGGTGGCCAGCTGGTGTTCCCGCGCGTTCACGTGCTCCAGGAACCCGGGCAGGTCCGAGACCCGGCCGGCGGCGAAGAGCCGTTCCGCGAGCTGGGTGGCGGCGTCCGCCTTGTCCTTTGCCTCCAGCTCCAGGATCACCATGTCGGGGGTGGTGAGTTCGGCATCGTACCGGTCAAGTGGTTCCGCCAAGGCGTATCCCTTCAGTGAGGAGCTGGTGCCGCGAGCCCTCAGCGCAAGGGCACGATGTCTTCCACGCCCAAGCGGGCGGCGTCTGCGGATTCGTCATCCGGCTGTTGCTGGCTCAGGCGTTCCGCCTCCACCCGTGCAATGTAGTGCCTGATCTCGTTTTCGCGCTGGGCATCGCTCCAGCCAAGGACGTCACCCATCAGTTTAGCGACTACGGGAACGGCTGACACACCGCGGTCCCACGCCTCAATCGAAATCCGGGTCCGCCGGGTCAGGACGTCATTGACGTGGCGGGCGCCTTCATGCGTGGCGGCGTAGACGGCTTCGGCCTGCAGGTAGTCGTCCGCGCCGGGGATCGGTTCGGCGAGGGCAGGGTTTTCCTTGATGATGGCCAGCACCTCGGGGGTCATGGAACCGTAGCGGTTGAGCAGGTGTTCGATCCGCGCCACGTGCACGCCGGATTCCTCCGCCGTCCGGTTCCGCCGGTTCCAGGCCGCCTTGAAGCCGCCCGCGCCCAGCAGCGGGATGGTTTCCGTGCAGCTCGGCGGGACCCGCTCGTCCATGGTCCGGGTGGCCTCGTCCACCGCGTCCTTGGCCATGACGCGGTACGTGGTCCATTTGCCGCCGGCCACCACCACCAGTCCGGGAACAGGGTGCGCCACCACATGCTCGCGGGAGAGCTTGGCTGTGGAATCGTTTTCGCCGGCGAGCAGCGGGCGCAGGCCTGCGTAGACCCCTTCAACGTCTTCCCTGGTGAGCGGCCGCTTGAGTACCTTGTTGACGTGCTCGAGGATGTAGTCGATGTCCTTGCTGGACGCCGCGGGATGGGCTTTGTCCAGGTTCCAGTCCGTGTCCGTGGTGCCGATGATCCAGTGCCGGCCCCAGGGGATAACAAACAACACGGACTTCTCGGTGCGCAGGATCAGGCCCACGGTGGACTGGAACCGGTCGCGGGGCACCACCAGGTGGATTCCCTTGGAGGCACGGACCTTCAGCTGCCCGCGCTCGGTCACCATGGCCTGGGTTTCGTCGGTCCAGACGCCGGTGGCATTGATGACCTGCTTGGCCCGGATGTTGAACTGCGTCCCGTCCTCGTGGTTGACCACCTTGGCGCCCACCACCCGTTCACCTTCGCGCAGGAAGTCCACCACTGCCATCTGGTTTACTGCATGGGCGCCGTAGTAGGCGGCCGTGCGGACCAGGTTGGCCACGTACTTGGCGTCATCCACCTGGCCGTCGTAGTACCGGATAGAGCCCACAAAGGCGTCGTCCTTCAGGCTTGGCGCCGCGCGCAAGGTTCCCCGTTTGGTGAGGTGCTTGTGGAACGGCACTCCCCTGCTGTGGCCGCTGGAGACGGACATGGCGTCGTACAGGGCAATCCCGGCGCCGACGTAGGGACGTTCAAGAAAGGGCCTGGTCAGCGGATACAGGAAAGGCACGGGCCGGGCCAGGTGCGGCGCAAGTTCGGACAGCAGCAGCCCGCGCTCCTGCAGCGCCTCTTTGACGAGCGCGAAGTCGAGCATTTCCAGGTAGCGCAGGCCGCCGTGGATGAGCTTGGAGGACCGTGAGGAGGTTCCCGCCGCCCAGTCGCTCGCCTCGACGATGCCCACGTCCAGTCCGCGGGTGACGGCATCCAGGGCGGCTCCCGTACCCACGATGCCGCCGCCGACAATAAGGATGTCCAGCTCCCGGCCGGGGTCCGCCGTCGCCCGCAGCCGCTCGATGGCCGCCTCCCTGGCTGCCGGGCCCAGGGCTCCGCCGTTGTCAGGAAAACTCTTCATTGAACGCCTCCAGTGCCGCTAGTCCCGGTCGTGGAACCACAGTACTTCGTCGCGGCACGCTTGGGCAGGGCAGGCAGGGACCGGGCTGCCCTGCGCGTCAGTTTCCTGAGTAGGGGGAAACGACGACGTCGACGCGCTGGAATTCCTTCAGGTCCGAGTAGCCGGTGGTCGCCATGGAGCGGCGCAACGCACCGATGAGGTTGGCCGTTCCGTTGGTGTGGTGGCCCGGTCCGAAGAGGACCTCTTCCAGGGGCCCGACGGTGCCGACGTTGACGCGGTCGCCGCGCGGCAGTTCCAGGTGGTGTGCCTCCTGGCCCCAGTGCCAGCCCTTGCCCGGTGCCTCTTCCGCGCGGGCCAGCGCGCTGCCCAGCATCACGGCGTCGGCCCCCATGGCAATCGCCTTGACGATATCGCCGGAGGTGCCCATGCCGCCGTCGGCAATCACGTGGACGTAGCGGCCGCCGGACTCGTCCATGTAGTCGCGGCGGGCCGCGGCGACGTCGGAAATGGCTGACGCCATGGGCGAGTGGATGCCCAGCGCACGGCGGGTGGTGGTGGTGGCGCCGCCGCCGAAGCCCACCAGGACACCGGCCGCGCCGGTGCGCATGAGGTGCAGGGCGGGGGTGTAGCCGGCCGCGCCGCCCACGATGACGGGGACGTCCAGCTCGTAGATGAACTGCTTAAGGTTCAGCGGTTCGTGGTCCTTGGACACGTGCTCGGCGGAGACGGTGGTGCCGCGGATCACAAAGATGTCGACGCCGGCGGCGACCACTGTCTTGTAGTGCTCCTGGGTGCGCTGCGGGGTGAGGGAGCCGGCCACCGTGACGCCGGCCGCGCGCATCTCCGCCAGCCGGGAGGTAATCAGATCAGGCTGGATAGGCGCCTTGTACAGTTCCTGCATCCGGCCGGTCACGGCGGGGCTGTTGACCTCGTCCTGGAGCGCGCCGATCTCGTCGAGGATGGGCTGCGGGTCCTCGTACCGGGTCCAGAGCCCTTCGAGGTCCAGCACACCCAGTCCGCCTAGTTTGCCCAGGGCAATGGCTGTGGCCGGGGACATCGCCGAGTCCATGGGCGCTGCGATCACCGGCATGTCGAACTGGTAGGCGTCGATCTGCCATGAGACGGAGACGTCCTTGGGGTCGCGGGTACGACGGTTAGGGACAATTGCAATGTCATCCAGGGAGTAGGCACGACGCCCACGCTTGCCACGGCCGATCTCGATCTCGTAAGTCACTGCTCTAGGTTATCCCAGCCGCAGTGTTGTCCTTGCTGCCCTGGCCTGTGGCTACAGTAGCCCAATGGGCGCGCGCTGGATTTTTGATGGCCACATTGCCGGGATAGGAACGGCTTCCGGCCTGCGGGCAGTGGTGGGAATCTGGGACTCCTCCCCGTTTGGTCCGTTTGCCGATGTGATGGTGCAGGAGCCTTCCGGGCACCGGCTGCTGCTCGCGCCCACGCAGGACGTGGCCGGCTTCATCTCAGGCACCTACAGCTTTGACGAAGTCCTGGTGGTTGGTGTGGCCGCCCGGCTGGAACACCGGGCTTTAGCGGTCGACGCCGGCCCGCTGGCTATCCGCGCACGCCTCGGCGGGCGGACCCTCCTGGGCCGGACGTTGCGGGCAGTCCCCCGCCCCCTTGCCGTCCATCCCCGCTGGCTGGGGACGATCAGCCCGATAGCAGGTTTGCTCAGCGGAGGCTCCCGGACAGCCGGCACTGCGGGAAGCGGCCGGCGGGAGTTTTACGGGGTGAGCGACCTCCACGCCATCGCGTCCGCCGTCGTCCGCTGGAACGGCACCGACGCGGGCGCGCTGGCGCCCATTGCGCCGGCAGTAACCTTTGGCTTCAGCAGCGTCCCGCCGCGGCCCGGCCTGGCCCGGGTCCGCACCACCATCATGGAGGCCTAGGTTCCGGTGTCTTCCGCGGGGCCCACGCCAGCAGGGTCCCCTGGCCGTGGAGCCGGTTCGGCGAGGGCCCCGGCCCGGGCTTGCGAGGGCAGGGAGCCGGAACGGACTTGCGAGGTTAGGGGGCTGGCGGGGATCTGGGATTCGAACATCCGGAAGTAGCGGCCACGCAGGGACACCAATTCCTTGTGCGTGCCCTGCTCCACGATCCGGCCATCCTCCAGCATGTACACGATGTCCGCCTTCTCGATGGTGGCCAGGCGGTGGCTGATGGCGATGATGGTGCTGCTCCGGTCCGCGAAGAGGCGGGTGAAGATGCGGTGCTCGGCCAGGGCATCGATGGCGGACGTCGGCTCGTCCATCACCATAAAGGATGCGTCCCGGTAGAAGTTCCGGGCCATTGCCAGCCGCTGCCACTGGCCGCCGGACAGGCCGCTGCCCTTGCGGCCCCGGGGGTCCTCCATCCAGTTGCTGACATGGTTGTCCAGCCCGTTGGGCAGCTTGTTGATGAAGTCCAAGGCCTCTGCGTCCGCCGCGGCCCTGCGGATTCGGACCTCGTCCCGGGGCGAGTCGACGTCGCCGAAGTAGATGTTTTCGGCCGCGGTGGCGAACTCGTACTTGAGGAACTCCTGGCTCAGCACGGCCAGGTGCCGGTGCCAGGAGGTGACGTCGACGGCGGCCAGGTCCACGCCGTCGAGCATTACCTGCCCGGAGTCCGGGCGGTAGAGGCCGGCGAGGATGCGGATCAGGGTGGACTTCCCGGCGCCGTTCTCGCCCACAATGGCTATGTGCTGGCCTTCCCGGATGGTCATGCTGATGCCGCGGATGACCTCAATGTCGCTGCCGGTGTAGGTGAACCGGATGTCCTTCAGCTCAACGGTTTTCGGCGCTTCCAGCAGGGGCGGGGCGTGCTCCGAGTGCACCGGCAGGGCCATAAACAGTTCGTAGTCCTTGAGGTTGGCCAGGTCCTCGTCGATGGAACTGAGGGAGGAGACCAGGTTGTTGGCCGTGGACAGTGCCCGGCTGACGATCTGCTGCACGTAGAGGAACTGGCCCACCGGCTGCGCGCGGGTGATGATCTGCCCCACCACCCAGATCAGCGAGACAACTTCGGCGCCGTACTGGAGGGCGTCGGCGGCAAGCTGCTTGGGAATGTAGCGGCGCTGGAAATCAAGACGGCGGCGCTCGTCGGCGTCGCGCAGGCGGGAGCGGAGGTCCATCAGGAAGGCGACGATGCCGTACAGGCGCATCTCGGCGATGTGCTGCGGCCGGAGCAGGTTCTGTTCGATCATCCGGCGCTGCCGCCTTGAGTCCACCTGCGTGTTCCAGTGCGCGATCTGTTCCCGGGACAGCTTGAACTGCAGGTACACGCTGGGCACAATGGCCACCAGGACAATCACGGCAATCCACCAGCTGACCAGCAGCAGGGCTCCCACGGCCAGGATCACGGAGACGAGCTGGGTGAAGATGGCGGCGATGCGGTCCAGCACGCGGGCGTAGGAATCGGAGAACCGCTTGGCGCGGTCGTACAGGTCAACGGTTTCCTTGTCGTCGTAGCGCCAGAATTCGAGGGCGAGGAACCGCTCATACATCTGGTCGCCCACGATGGCGCCCACCTTGAAGCTCATCAGCTGCTGGATATAGCGGTCCACGCTGCTGAACGCACCCCAGAAAAGGCCTAGCGCGGCGGTGATGATGACGTAGACAATGGCCAGCTGCCCTGCGCCGGCGTCACCGGCATAGGCCGCTGCCAGGGCAGTGGTGGTGAGCGCGGCGAAGTAGGTGGTCACCAGGGGCAGCACGGCCGAGATCAGCGAGCCGAGCACCTTCATGATGACAGCGCCCGGGGAGGCGCGGAAGCTGACCCGGAGGACCTGGGCTACTGCCTTGGCGTACGGGCGAAGGGCCAGGCGCCGCGAGGGTTCCCGTTTGGGACTTAGTTCGGCCGGATGACCTGATGGAGGCATGGACTCAGCCTAGTGCCGCTCCCGGGCAGGGCGGTGTCAGTACTCCTCGCCATACTCGTACTCCGGGAAGTTAAAGCAGCCGCTGTAGCCGGCGATCCGTAGCGATTCCGGGGCCTCCTGGAAGGCAACCATGAGATGGGTCCCATCCTCGTGCAGAAGCCCGAGCGACCGGTCCCCGTCCAAGGTTTTGTCCTCTGATACTTTCCACCCGGAACGGTTGCCGATTTCAGCAGCCACTTTGTCGAGGAAGGCGTCGCGGTCCACTCCAGGCATGAGATCCGCCACGGCATCTCCCACCCATTTCTTGCGGTCTCCATCGCAGCTCATGAGGCTTGACGTATCGTGGGCGAACGTCGATAGCACCGCGTCGGGCGGCAGCAGCGCCACTATTTCCTGCTCTGCCGACATGACGCTTGATTTGGCTGATTCGAGGCTGAGGTCCATGTCTCTTCCATTTCCAATCTGCCCGCATGAGGCCACTACTACAGTGAACGTTATTGCCCCGGCCGTCCGCCAGGCTGTCCGCCATCGCCGCCCTGCCGAGTTACCGCCCAAGGATTTCCTCGCGGATGTCTTCGAGAGGCTTCTCGTTCCTGGGATCCGTGGTGGCGATGAGGCTGTGGTTGTCGATGCTGTAGAACTCTGTCCAGACGAAGCCCCCTGGCGGCTCGTAAACGTGCTTTTCAAATGCAGGCTCCTTCATTGGGTAGTTCTCCCCAACGACCCCATTCGCTTCGGCGGTGAGCAGGATGTCCGGGTAGGTGTAGCTGGAATAGGCCGTCTGCGGATCGGGCACCCAGCCAGGAGGCATTGCCGCGCCTGACAGGGCAAGGAGCTTATCGAAATGGGCTCCCTCAAGCTCCGCTCCCGTAAGGTTCCGGACTCCCCAGCTGTGGCCTACGCCCACCGACTGGGCATCGTCGGGCCGCTCAAGGTCCACGGCGTCCTGGAAGGCCTTAAGGACAGGTGCTGAACCGGCGACAAACTCATCGCTCTTGGCCTCGACCAAGAATGCCTCAACGGGGTCACCGTCGGGAAACTCCGATCCCTTGTACACAAACGCCGCGGTTCCACCTGTTTCGTCCGACGCGACCAGGCGCCCGGCCATCTCTTGCGGACCGCCGCCATAGAACGACGCCTCGTTGGTGGTGGTACCGGGTACGTAGGTGATGACGGACGTCGTGTTCTGGTCATACGTGCCGAGCATCTCCACGATGGACTTCGCCGCAGGGTCATAGGCTGCAAGCCGGATCTTCCCTTCAACGACTTTCTCAAGGTATTTGAGTCCATCCTGCCTTTTTTGCCATGCGTCGTGTTCGGCGGCGAAGCGCGCAGGATAGCTTGAGTCAAGAATCCAGGGATTCAGCCTGGGCTCGGGATCGTTGTTCTTTAGCCAGTCAATCCGGTCCTGCGCATTGTGCCGGTTGGCCTCGATTCGTGCATTAAACGGGATTCCATTGGTGTTTCCCGCCAGCTGCGGGTGGTCCCGGATAAAGGCCTGCTGCTGGCCGCTGGACAGCCCGAGCCACCAGGTTCTGACCTCGGCCGCGGACTTACCCTCCAGGTCCTCCGGCCGGGGCTCCGGTAACCGTTCGACGCCAGGCAGGAACGGCATTGCCGAACCACCTCCTGCAGCACTTGCCGATTGCTGTTCATCGGCCTGCCGCAGCAGGTCCTCCGCGGCCTGCTGCAGGAGTATGACGGCCGCGCCGAGTGAGCGGCTGTGGCCGGTACGCCATTCTTGGCGGAAGGCCTCCGCGTCCGGTCCCGGCCAGGGCGTGCCCGCCACGCCTGCGTTCAGGGCCAGGCGTTGCCCCTCCAGCTTCCGGCCGGCCGCACGCATCGTGGATGCGAGCTGACGCAGCTGCTCAACATCGGCTCCGTGAAATCCGCCGCTCAAACCGTCCCCCAATTGCCGGATGTATATCCATCGAATGTACTTTATGGCCCAGAAAGAAGGGATGGGCAGTAGTGCCCATCCCTTCTAAATGATCAGCGGGATCCGTAGTTCGGCGCCTCGACGGTCATCTGGATGTCGTGCGGGTGCGATTCCTTCAGCCCGGCCGGGGTGATCCGGACGAACTTGCCGCGCGCCTTCAGCTCGGGGACGGTGGGCGCACCTGTGTAGAACATGGTCTGGCGCAGGCCGCCCACCAGCTGGTAGGCCACCGAAGCCAGCGGGCCGCGGTAGGCCACGCGGCCTTCGATGCCTTCGGGAATGAGCTTGTCATCGCCGGAAACGTCCGCCTGGAAGTAGCGGTCCTTGGAGTAGGACGTGTTCTTGCCCCGGGACTGCATGGCGCCCAGGGAGCCCATGCCGCGATAGGACTTGAACTGCTTGCCGTTGACGAAGATCAGCTCGCCCGGCGACTCGTCGCAGCCTGCCAGCAGGGAGCCGAGCATCACGGTGTCGGCGCCGGCCACCAGGGCCTTGCCGATGTCGCCCGAGTACTGCAGGCCGCCGTCGGCAATGAGGGGAACGCCGGCGGGGATGGCTGCCTTGGCGGATTCGTAGATGGCCGTGATCTGCGGAACGCCCACACCGGCCACCACACGGGTGGTGCAGATGGAGCCCGGTCCCACGCCCACCTTGATGCCGTCGGCGCCGGCGTCGATCAGGGCCTGGGCGCCTTCACGGGTGGCGGCCTGGCCACCGATGACGTCCACATGCGCTGCCACGGGATCGGACTTGAGACGGCGGATCATGTCCAGCACACCCTGCGAGTGTCCGTTGGCCGTGTCCACGAACAGGGCGTCGACGCCGGCATCAACCAGTGCCATGGCCCGCTCCCAGCCGTCCCCGAAGAAGCCGATGGCGGCACCCACGCGGAGCCGGCCTTCATCGTCCTTGGTGGCCAGCGGGTACTGCTCCGCCTTGGTGAAGTCCTTGGTGGTGATCAGGCCCTTCAGCCGGCCCTGCTCATCCACCAGGGGCAGCTTTTCGATCTTGTTGGTGGCCAGCTTGTGCGAGGCTTCCTCACGGCTGATGCCAACGTGACCGGTGACGAGGGGCATCTTGGTCATGACGTCGCTGACCAGCCGCAGCGGGAAGTCGGACTCCGGCACAAAACGGGTGTCGCGGTTGGTGACAATGCCCAGCAGGCGGTTGTCCTCGTCAACAACCGGCAGGCCGGACACGCGGTACTGGGCGCACAGGTCATCGAGTTCGCGCAGCGTTGCCTCGGGCCGGATGGTCAGCGGGTTGGTGATCATGCCCGACTCGCTGCGCTTGACCCGGTCCACCTGGTCCGCCTGGTCAGCGATGGACAGGTTGCGGTGCACCACGCCCAGGCCGCCCTGGCGGGCCATGGCGATGGCCATGCGGGACTCGGTCACAGTGTCCATGGCCGCCGACAGGAGCGGCGTCTGCACCGTGATCCGCTTGGAAATCCGGGAGGACGTGTCCGCTTCAGACGGGATGACCTCGGTGTGCCCGGGAAGCAGCAGGACGTCGTCGTAAGTCAGGCCGATGAAGCCAAAGGGGTTGTGTTCGGGCTCGGTCATGAGTGCGCCTCTTACCTTGGTTGCGTGCGGGTAGGGGTTGCAGCCGATGACCAGCCCGTCATTACGGGACTGGCCTGTGCAGGAAGTTGTGCAGACCACCGTGCGAAGCGGCGGTCCGGGGGTCAGAAAGTGTTGAGTAAATATTAGAACCTCGGCGCCGATCCCCCTATTCCACGCCGGCAATGTGAGCAACCGCACGCCCCACCCGCTCCCTTGCCTCCCGAGGCCGGCTCGGCCAGGCATGGAATGAGGGGAACTGGTTTAGTTCCAGCTTGTGGCGGTGAGGAGGCGCTGCTCGAACATGGGGATCATGGTCTCCACATAGGTCCGGGTGAGGTGGTTGTCATCCTTATAGACGTACACGTTTCCCACCACGCCGGGGCAGATGCCGCGGGCGCAGATGAAGTCGCTCAGGTCCATCAGGTGGAGCCCCTCGACTTTGCCCCGGTAGCTTTCCAGGGGTGAAGGCTCCACGAGCGACTCGCTCAGGGACGGGTTGCATTCGGGAGCGTCTGCGCCGTTGCGCTGGACGCACTCTGGCATGTTGAAAGTGAACCGCGGGTTGTCCCTGATCCCTACGATCTCGATGCCCGCGTCCGCGAATGGCCGGACCCCGTCCAGGTAGCCCGGCACTTCGGTCTCGAACGGCGCTTCTTCATGGGTCAGCGATGCCACGGTGAACACTGCGTCCGGCCGGTGTTCCAGGACGTAGGCGGCGCTGGCCTGGTTGTAAGCGTTGCACTCGGCATTACGGGTCTCCGATTCGGCACCGAAGCGGCAGGCCGGCATCAGCAGAGTCACCAGTTCCCACCCGCGCTCGGCCGCGATGGGCGCAAGCGCACCCAGGTACTGCTGCGAGTGCGAGTCGCCCAGGACCACAATGCGCTTGGTGACCTCCCCTTCGGGCACTGCCTGCCGGCAGCCTTCAAGGATGGGGTTGCTGGTGGCGTTGGCACCGACGCACGGGTTCTGGATGCCGGCCCAGTCGTTGTCCAGGGCGGCGGGGCCCGGAATGATCCTGGCGTCAGGGGCGGGTATGGCGGCGTTCCCGGGGCTGAGCGCCGCGGCCCCGGGCGTGAGCTCGCGCGGCTGTGCCGCCGTCGCGCTTTCCTCAGCGGTGAGCGTGGTCTGCCAAATGGCCACGGGGCCTGCCAGCAGGGCACCGCAGGCAACAATCACGACGGCGGTGCGCCAGGCCCGCAGTTTGGGCCAGTGCCAGTCCCGCAGCGGCTTTTCCACGAAGCGGGTGGTGAGGACGGCCAGGACCACGGAGGCCCCGACGATGGCCAGGCCCTGGATCAGGTTGGGTGCCTCCACGCCGGTGGCGGCGAGCGCCAGGACAAGGACGGGCCAGTGCCACAGGTACAGGGCGTAGGAGTTGTCGCCCAGTGCCACCAGCGGCCTGCTGCTGAGGATCCTGTCCACGCCGAAGCGGCTGCCGGTCTGCCCGGCGGTGATGATGGCGGCGCCGGCCAGCGTGGGCCACAGCGCGATGTATCCGGGGAAGGAGCGGTCCACGGTCAGCAGCAGGCCGCATGAGACCATGGCCGCCAGCCCGGCCCAGCCCAGCACTACCCGCAGGGCCCGCGCGGGTTTGAGGTAGGGCAGCGCGAGGGCCAGCAGGGACCCCAGGGCGAACTCCCAGAGACGGGTGCGGGTGTCGAAGTAGGCGTACGCCTGGTTGGTGGCGGTCTGCTCCACCGAATAGGCCAGCGACCAGGCGAAGATGCCGCCGAAGACCACGGCCAGCAGGCCGCGGTAGGTCACGCCGGCGCAGGCAGGTACCCGGCGCAGGAGCGCCAGCAGGCCCGCGGCGCCGGCGAAGGCCAGCGGCCAGAGGATGAACACCTGGCCTTGGATGGAGAGCGACCAGAAGTGCTGGAGGGGGCTGGCCCCGGCGTGGTCCTGGGCGTAGTAGTCAACTGCGGTGTCGGCGAGCAGCCAGTTTTGGCTGTACAGCAGCGACGCCCAGGCCTGGTCCAGCACCTGCGGCCAGCGGCTTTGGGGCAGGATCAGCCATGTGCCGGCGAGGACGCCCAGGATCACCACGACGGCGGCGGGCAGCAGCCGCTTGAACAGGTGCAGCCAGTGCGCCAGGAGGCCGAACGGGCGCCCCGCTTCGGCTTTCCGGACGAACGAGAGTGTGAGCAGGAAGGCAGAGACCAGCAGGAAAATGTCAACGCCGCCGGATACCCGGCCCAGCCACACGTGGTAGGCAACCACCATGAGGACGGCGAGCGCCCGGAGCCCCTGGACCTCGGGCCGGAAGGTTGGTTTCCGGCCCTTGGTGGTGGCTCCGGGCAGCGGTTTGGCTGCAGTCTCTGTTCTCGCTACCGACACAAATAGACCTCACTGGCGCATAGGCAAAACATCAATTCTACCCAATTGGGGTATTTTCCCTGCCAGGTACCGCGCGTCGCGGCCCGCTCCGGGCAGCGTTGCCGACGCCGCGGCGTACAAAAACTCCTGCCCCAGGAAGAACAATCCCGGCGTATCAAGCGCCACGCCGCGGTGCTGTGGCGGCAGCGCCCCGCCGTCGAGCAGTTCCGGATCGATCCAGCTGAAGTCTTCCCGGAAGCCGGTGCACCAGATCACGTTGTTGGCGTCCACCCGGGTTCCGTCGGCCAGGACGGGTTTGCCGTCTGCCACGCCTGTGACCCGGGGCGCCAATGACACTCCGGCCGCGGCCAGGTCCTTGGTCTTGGTCCTGATGAGGGGCGCTGCGTGTGCTTTGAAGGCGGGTGCCGCTTTGCGTCCCACCGGTGTGCCGAGGTTGAGGACGTGCAGGCCCAGGAAGCGCACCACCGGCAGCACAAAGCGGGCGGCGGTCCTGCCGTGCTTCACCGGCAGTTCCCCGCCCGGTTTCCCTGCCACGGTAGTGGGATGCGTCCGGGACACTTCGAGGGCGATCTCCGCACCCGAGTTGCCCAGCCCCACCACCAGGACCGGGCCGGCCTGCAGCTGGCCGGGATTCCGGTATTCGGCCGAGTGGAGCTGGGTGGTGGAGGGGGCCAGGTCCGCTGCAAAGCCCGGAATCCCGGGAGCCTGGCTGACGCCGGTGGCAACGACGGCGTTGTGTGCCTCCCAGCGGCGGCCGTCGCTGGCCGCTGCGACGAAGTGGCCGCCTTCCCGCCACAGGCGTTCCACCCGGGTGCTGTGCAGCACGGGCAGGGCGTTCCGTTCGGCGTAGCCCTCCAGGTATCCGGCCACCTCATCCTTGGTGGGGAAGGACAGCGCGTCTGCCGGGAACGGCTCGCCGGGCAGGCCGTCGTACTTCGCGGGGGTGAACAGGCGGAGGGAGTCCCAGCGCTGGCGCCATGCATCGCCGGTGCGCGGGTTTGCGTCGAGGATGAGGAAGTTCCGTTGTTGCCGCTTCAGGTGATGGGCCAAGGTGAGGCCTGCCTGGCCGCCGCCGATGATGATCGTGTCCAGCATGCCGGTCACGCTGTTGTTGTTCATGGCTTTGCTCCTGCTTCATTAGGGTGGATGCCTGCTGCTGAGCGTTCCTGGTGTCCTGCTTCCCGCGTGCCCCTGCCGCCGCTGTCGGCTTCCCGGTAGCGCAGCCACCATGCCAGCATCAGCGCGGACGCCATGACGTAGGCCAGGTGGAGGACCCAGATAGGCCCGGCCGGGAGGTTGAAAACGTAAACGCAGTGCACGGCGTTGGCTACGTTGCTCAGGACCAGGTTCCCCAGGCTGTAGGAAGCGAGGTCCCGCGTGTGTGCGGCTTTCACCAGCATTGGCAGCATTCCTGCGGCGAACAGCACCGTGGAAAGTGTGCCGGCGAGGACTGGAAGGTTCATGCTTTGAGGCTATGGGCGGAGGCCGGCGGCGCGCGTCGGGCAAATCCTGCACATTTCCGGCCGGGTCCGGATGGGTAATTCTGTGCAGGGCCGGTCAGCCGGCGAGCCCGTGCTCGAAGGCGTACCTGGTGGCTGCGGCCCTGGAGGAGAGGCCCAGCTTCAGGAAGATGTTGCTGATGTGCCTGGCAACGGTTTTCTCGCTCAGGAAGAGGCCTGCCGCAATCGCCCGGTTGCCCTGGCCGGAGGCCACGAGCCGAAGCACCTCCGCCTCCCTGGGGGTCAGCGGCCCCGTGGTCCCGCCGTCGTTCCTTGGCATGAGTGACGCCGCCCAGGCAGCGGCCGGAGCCGCCCCCAACTCCAGGAATTCCGCGTGCGCCGCTTCGAACTCCATCCGGGCTGACGTTTCATCGCCCAGGTCCCGGCAGGCCCGCCCGATCAGGACCCGGCAGCGGGCCGCCTCGTAGGGCACCCCAAGTTCAAGCCAGAGGTGCCAGGCCTGCCGGAGGGATTGCGACGCGGCGCCAGGCTTCCCTTCCGCAAGCAGGACCGCCCCGTCAGCCTGGTGTGAGACAGCCCGCACGAGGGGCAAGGGGCACTCCTGTGCGAAACCGGCCAGTTCCTCGGCTCCCCGCCGCGCCGCGGGCAGGTCAGGCACTGCCAGTTCGATGTCCACCAGCGCGGGCAGCAGATGCCGGCGGGTAGCAATGTCAGCCAGCCCTGCGGCCCGGCGGATCATCGTTTGGGCCTGCTGCGTATCACCGCGAGCCAGGCACACGAGGGCAAGTCCGGGCTGTGGCTCGTAGCCGCTGCGCGCCGCGCGGGCAAAAGAAGCCTCTGCCAGCTCCAGTTTCCCGGTGAGCCGCTCTACTTCGCCCTGCTGGTAATGGCCCCCGTACATCGCCTGGGGATCACCCCGGCCGGACCGCTCCTGGGCCGAGGCGGCTGCCTCGAGCGCTTCCGCCCAGGCCCCGTGCAGCCGGAAGAGCTCGGCCCTGTGGGCCTGGCATTGTCCGCTGAAGGCCACCATGTCAGGGCGGTCCCGGCACCAGCGGTCGAGGGCGGCCGTCCACTGCAGGGCCCGCTCCAGGTCGAAGGCAATGTTGCAGTTTCCGATCACGGCGCAGTAAGCGATTCCTGACGGCACTGCTGAGAGTTCCCCCGCCGTGACAGCCACCATCACTTCATCGAAGATCCGCAGGCCCTCCTCGGGGCGGCCCAGTTCCAAGGTGGCCTGGCCGGTGCCGAGCAGCGCGAGCGCGGACAGGTCCCTGTCCTGGAACCGTTGGCCGATCTCCCCAGCCTCGGAAAACAGCTTGAGCGCTCCGGCCGGGTCGCCGCCGTATAGCATCCCGAGGCACTGCGGGATCAGCAGGAAACCCTGCACCGCGTCCGGTTCCGCGAGTTCATCCACCAGCCTTTGGCCGCGTGCCAGCCACCCTCCGGCGCGGGCCCCCTCCCCCAGGTGCGTCAAGTGCAGGGCCATCCAGGCAGCGCACCGGGCAGCACCGGGGATATCGCCCATCACCAAGTATTCCTCGTGGGCGCGGGTGAGTGATTCAAGGCCGGTGGCAGCGTTGCCGGTCAGGATCTCCGCCGTGGCCAGCCGTTCGAGGTCCGCAGCCGGCAAGCCCCCGCGCTGGTCGGCGTCCCGGAAGTTTTCGAAGGCATCGGTCCAGCGGTGCTCGCGGAAGGCTGACCGGCCCTGGTCCAGGCCCGTTTCTGCTGTCACCTGGCCTCCTCTCGGATTCCACCCCGCCGTCGCGCATTCAGGCGTTCCCGCACGGAAGCGCCGGACGGACCTAAGCGCCACGGTACGCCCGCGCCGCAGCTGAGACAACAGCCCGGCCGGCTAGGAGCGGAGCAGCCCGCGCAGCGTCTGGATAGTGTCCGCTTCCGCCGCTGTTTTGTCGTCGCGGTAGCGCTTGACGCGCGCGAAGCGAAGCGCGATTCCGCCCGGGTAGCGCGGGGACTGCTGCACCCCGTCGATCGCGATCTCGACGACCGTGACGGGCTCCACCCAGACTGTCCCGGCGGTGCGGCGCACCTCGAGCTCCTGGAACCGCTTCGTCTGCCATTGCAGCAGCGCGTCCGTGAGGCCCTTGAAGG
>NZ_CAQI01000035.1 GCF_001046895.1 Pseudarthrobacter siccitolerans | reverse complement strand
TCGTGGCCGGCGGCGAGCGCATCGCGGGAAACCTGACCGGCAACAGCGGCATCGGCGGTGACCGCCCCCGGGATCCGGTGCCCGGGGGCAATGCGTTCGAGCACGCCGATGCGTGTGGACAGCGGCTCGTCCAGCAGGTCGCGCCCGTCAAGGTGCAGCACGTCGAAGAACCACGGGTGCAACAGCGTGGTGCGCACCGCATCGGCCCCGAAACGGGACATGGTCTCCTGGAATGGCCGCGGCCCGCCGTCCTCGTCCAGGGCGAGCGTCTCGCCGTCGAGGATCACGTCGCGCACCGGCAGTCCGCGCACCACCTCCACTACCTCGGGCAGGCGGTGGGTCACGTCGGCGAGGGTGCGGGTGAAGATGCGCACATCATCCCCGACGCGGTGCACCTGGATGCGGGCGCCGTCGAGCTTGTACTCCACGGAGGCTTCGCCCGTGACCTCCAGCGCCGCGTCCACACTGGCCGCGGTGGCCGCGAGCATGGGCTGTACGGGACGGCCGACGACGAGGCCGACGGCGTCGAGCTGCTCCGCGGTGCCGGTGAGCGCCAGCAGGGCGGTCCCGCCAAGGTCGCCGGAGAGCATGGCCGCCCGGCGTACCGCGTCGGCCGGCCGGCCGGCAGCACTGGCCACCGCGTCCGTGAGTACGCCCTCCAGCGCACCGGTCCGCAGTTCTCCCAGCAGCACACCGGCGATGAATGCCTGCTCACGCTCGGTGGCCGCCGCGGTCAACGCGCGAAGGGTGGCGGCGCGTTCCGCGGCGGAACCGGCGCCGGCAGCGGCCAGCAGCCGGTCCAGCGCAGCGTCCACGTCGGCCACTGAGAGGCTCGGCTCAGCAGCGGGCTCCCCCATGGCCGCGGACATGCCGCGCCACCCGATCCCCACCCGGCCCTGGCGCGGCCTGGCCATCAGCAAGCCCACCGCCGTCGCTGTTTCCGCGGGGTCCAGCCGGCGCAGCAGGTCCGCCAGGGCCGCCACCTTGGCCAGCCGGGAGCGGGTGGATGCGACGGCATCCGTGGTCTTTACAAGCTCGTCGAGCAGCATGGGATCAGTCTGCCACGGGCTCTGGACAGGGCCCGGACCCTGCTCCAGACTGGACGCGTGGGAATCATCGTCGCGAACTTATTCCTTACCCTTGACGGCGTCTACCAGGCGCCCGGCGGCCGCGAAGAGGACACCGAGGGCAACTTCGCCTTCGGCGGCTGGCAGGCGCCGGTTTCCGATGAAGAGGCCGGGACGGCCATCGGCGAGGAGATCGCCAAGATTGACGCCCTGCTCCTGGGCCGGAAGACCTACGACATCTTCGCCGCCTACTGGCCCCACCAGTCCGACGAAGTCGGGGGCACGCTCAACCGGGTGCCCAAGTTCGTTGTGTCCAAGAGCCTGACCGCTCCCGGCTGGGCCGGCACTACGGTGCTGCCCGATGCAACAGCAGCAGGAAGGCTCCGCGACGAGTACGGCGAAGTGCACATGTTCGGCAGCGGCGTCCTTATCCGTTCACTGCTGGCGGCCGATGTGCTGGACCGCCTCCACGTCTGGCTCTATCCCGTGACCTTGGGGCAGGGCAAACGCCTTTTCGACGCCGGAACCATCCCCGTCTCCTTCCGCCTCGCCGAACCGGCACGAAGCTTCCCGAAAGGGGCAGTGTCACTGGTGTACGAGCGCGCGGGCGACGTTGAAACCCGGGAGATGGGCTAGGCCTTGGCCAAGGTCATCGCGGCCATCACCACCTCGGTGGACGGTTTTATTACCGGCCCTGACGACGGGCCGGCCTATGGCCTCGGCAAGGGCGGCGAACGGCTGCACTACTGGGTGATGGGCGGCCCCTGGACCTACGACGGCGGACACGACTTCGCGATGAACGGCCCCGACAAAGACTTCTACGACGAACTTGTTGCCGGCCTGGGTGCCGGCATTGTGGGCCGCGGGATGTATGACGCTGCCGGAGGGTGGGGAGGGACCAACCCGTTCCCCGGCCCGCTGATGGTGCTCACCCACCGGGTGCAGGACCAGCCCGCCGCGGAGTCCGGGTTCACCTTTGTGTCCGGACTTGAGGCGGCCCTGGCGCGGGCTGTTGCGGAGGCCGGAGGCAAAGACGTGTCGATCGGCGGCGGTGCGGACGTGATCCGGCAGGCGCTGGCCGCCGGGCGGGTGGACGAGCTGGTGCTCTCCACGGCACCGGTGATCCTGGGAGCGGGCAAGCGCCTGTTCGACGGCTTCGAGCACGACGTTGACCTTGAAATCATCAAAACCGTAAGTTCCACTTACGCCACGCATGTGCGTTATGCGGTGAAGAAGTAGGCCCCTGCTCCCGAGGGATTTCCCGGGCACAAAAAACCGGCCCAGCTGATGCTGGACCGGTTTCTTGTTACTGCAGCGGAAATTAGTGGCTGTGGCCTGCGTGCTCGTCTTCCTCAGCAGGCTTCTCTGCAACAAGGGTCTCGGTGGTGAGAACCAGGGCAGCGATGGAGGCTGCGTTGCGGAGGGCTGCGCGGGTGACCTTGACGGGGTCGATCACGCCGGCGGCGATCAGGTCCTCGTACTCGCCCGACTTGGCGTTGAAGCCGTTGTTGATGTCGAGGTCGGCAACCTTGGCGGTGATGACGTAGCCGTCGAAGCCGGCGTTCTGGGCGATCCAGCGCAGCGGCTGGACCAGCGCGCGGCGGACGATGCCCACAGCAGCGGCGGCGTCGCCTTCCAGAGCCTTGACGGCAGGGTCCTCATCCAGTGCCTTGAGGGCGTGGATCAGGGCAGAGCCGCCACCGGCCACGATGCCTTCTTCGAGGGCAGCGCGGGTGGAGGACACAGCGTCCTCGATGCGGTGCTTCTTTTCCTTCAGCTCGACCTCGGTGGCTGCGCCGACCTTGATCACGCCGATGCCGCCGGCCAGCTTGGCCAGGCGTTCCTGGAGCTTTTCCTTGTCCCAGTCGGAGTCGGTGCGGGTCAGCTCGGCACGCAGCTGCGCCACGCGGGCTGCCACGTCCTCGGCCGTACCGGCGCCGTCAACGATGGTGGTGTTGTCCTTGGTGACCGTGATGCGGCGGGCGGTACCGAGCACCTCGAGGCCAACGGTGTCCAGGCTCAGGCCCAGCTCCGGAGACACAACCTGCGCACCGGTGAGGGTGGCGATGTCCTGCAGCATGGCCTTGCGGCGGTCGCCGAAGCCCGGTGCCTTGACGGCGACCACGTTCAGGGTGCCGCGGATGCGGTTGACGATCAGCGTGGACAGGGCCTCGCCGTCAACGTCCTCGGCAATGATGAACAGCGGCTTGCCGGCCTGGAGGGCCTTCTCCAGCAGCGGCAGGAATTCCTGCAGCGAGGAAATCTTGCCCTGGTTGATCAGGATGAGGGCGTCCTCGAGGACTGCTTCCTGGCGGTCCGCATCCGTGATGAAGTACGGGGACAGGTAGCCCTTGTCGAACTGCATGCCCTCGGTGAGGACCAGTTCGGTCTGGGTGGTGGAGGATTCCTCGATGGTGATCACACCATCCTTGCTAACCTTGCCGAAGGCCTCGGCCAGGAGCTCGCCAACCTCGTCGCTCTGGGCGGAGATGGCTGCAACGCTGGCCACCTGGGTGCCTTCGACGGGGCGGGCGTTCTCGAGCAGGCGGGCGGCGACGGCTTCCACGGAAACCTCGATGCCGCGCTTGATCTGGCCGGGGGCGGCACCTGCCGCTACGTTGCGCAGGCCTTCCTTGACCAGGGCCTGGGCGAGGACCGTTGCGGTGGTGGTGCCGTCACCGGCAACATCGTTGGTCTTGGTGGCAACTTCCTTGGCCAGCTGGGCGCCAAGGTTCTCGTAGGGGTCGTCCAGCTCAACTTCGCGGGCGATGGTGACGCCGTCGTTCGTGATGGTGGGCGCGCCCCACTTCTTGTCCAGGACAACGTTGCGGCCGCGCGGGCCGAGCGTTACCTTGACGGTGTTGGCGAGCTTGTCGATGCCGGCTTCAAGAGACCGGCGTGCAGCGTCGTTAAACGCAAGCTGCTTTGCCATGGTTCAGTCCTTTCAAGACAGAACCCCGCACAGCTGACCAGCAGAAGGCATGACCAGCGGCACGGGGATCCGAAGAGTTACTTTACGACGATCGCCAGAACGTCGCGGGCGGACAGCACGAGGTATTCGGTGCCGCTGTGCTTGACTTCGGTTCCGCCGTACTTGGAGTAGATAACAACGTCGCCTTCGGCAACATCGAGCGGGACGCGGTTGCCGTTGTCGTCAAAGCGGCCGGGGCCTACTGCAACAACTTCGCCTTCCTGGGGCTTCTCCTGCGCGGAGTCCGGGATAACCAGGCCGGAAGCCGTGGTCTGCTCGGCTTCGAGCGGGCGGACAACAATACGATCCTCAAGAGGCTTAATAGAGACCGACACTCGGACCTCTCCTTTTCGTCAGCAAATTCGTGGACTGGAAAGCTTTCCCGACCTGGCTGGCAAACCGTCGTCGCGGTGCCGGCAGCAGCCTGGCTGGCAGCTCTTCATGTATTAGCACCCTCCTAGGGAGAGTGCTAATGAAGACTCTATGTAAGGGTTAGCACTCGGTCAAGGCGAGTGCCAGAGTTTCGTCATCTGCGAACCCCTGATGTGTACATTTGACCGGTGCGTGCCGCTGTATATCTGATCCTTGCCACCCTCTTCTGGGCCGGAAACTTCGTGGTGGGCCACGCCGCCATGGAAACCATGCAGCCGCTGCAGCTGACCTACTGGCGGTGGACGCTCGCCGCAGTACCGCTCCTGGTCCTCGCACACACGGTGGAGCGCCCGGACTGGCGGAGCGTCCTGCGCCGCTGGCCCATCCTGCTGCTCCTGAGTTCCCTGGGCATGAGCGCCTACACGCTCCTGCTCTACAGCGCGCTGGGCCACACCTCCGCCCTGAACGCCTCGCTGGTGACGGCAGCCAACCCCGCACTGATCGTGGTGCTGGCCGTGGTCCTGCTGCGGGACAGGCCCCGGCCGCCCGGCTGGGCGGGCATCGGGCTGGGCCTGGCGGGCGTCCTGCTGGTCCTGACCGGCGGCGACTTCCACCGGCTGCTGACCTTTTCCATCAACACCGGTGAACTGCTGATCCTCGCCGCCATTACCGTATGGGGCCTGTACACCATCATCGGGCGGAGGGTGGATGTCCCCGCCATCACGTCCACGGCAGTCCAGGTGGCGATCGCCGCCGTCGTTCTTACCCCTGTTGCCCTCGTCACCGGGGCGGGCCTGCCGGCGACCCCTGCGGAGGGCTGGTCCCTTGCGTTCATCGCCCTGTTTCCGTCCCTCGGTTCCTACCTGCTGTGGAACCTTGCCCTGAAGCGCACCACCGCCGCCAATGCGGGCAACTACCTGAACCTGATCGCCGTGTTCACCGCGATCATTACTGTTGCCATGGGCCAGCCCATCACCCTTCCGCAGATCCTCGGCGGCGTCCTGGTAATTTCGGGAGTCCTGCTGACGAGTGCCGGCGGGCCTCAGCGTCCGAGGTCGTCGAAGTCGACGTCTTCCCCGCCGTCACCCTCGCCCGATCCGGAGTTCCGGGCACGGTAAAGCAACGCTCCAGCCCCTGCCGCCACCAGCAGCGCGGCAACCAGCACGGCGATGCTTCCCACGCGTGCGCCGTCGTACAGCCCGCGGATGTCCCGCGCTTCCTGCGTGTCGCCCGAGATGTCATTTCCGCCCACGGAGTAGACCGTGGCGTTGAACGTGTCCAGGAAGAAGATCACCACCAGCAGCCCGATGCACACCACCGCTACCAGGGCACCGGCAATCAGCGCAGTCCGGGCAAAATTGGCGGGGCCCCTGTCCTTGGCTGGTTCTGGTGACTGCCGGGGGCCTGCGCTCGCTTCCATGGTTTCAACACTATCCCGCATCCCCCGCGGCCTCCTCCACTAGGCTGGAACGCATGCCTCACGCTCCCCAGGACCAGATCGCGCCTCTGCTCACTCCCGAAGGCTGGGACCTGCTGGCATCCTTGGGCCCTTACCGGGAGGACACCTCCTTTGAGCTCAACTCGGCGCTGCGCAAGGCCGGGCACTCCCCCGACCTCGTCTCCGCCGTCCTGACCCAGTCGAGGCTCCGCACCAAAGCCGAGGCGAAGTTCGGCGAGTTTGCGCGCCGGATGCTGTTCACCCAGGCCGGCCTGGAGCAGGCCACCCGGCTCAATGTGGCCGCGCGCCACGCCCAGCGGTTCGCCGGGGCAGGGATCAGCCATGTGGCGGACCTGGGCTGCGGCCTCGCCGCCGACTCCCTGGCCCTGGCGTCGCTGGACATCAACGTCACCGCAGTGGAAATGGATGAGACGACGGCGGCCTGCGCCACAGTGAACCTGATCCCCTTCCCCAATGCCACTGTGGTCCACGCCGACGCCACGTCCGTTCCGCTCGACGGGATCGACGGCGTCTGGCTGGATCCTGCACGCCGGGTCACCTCCACCTCCGGTACCAAACGCATCTGGGACCCCGAGGCGTTTTCGCCGCCGTTGTCCTTTGTGGAATCCCTGGCCGCATCCGGCAAGGCGGTGGGAGTCAAGATGGGCCCGGGCATGCCGCACGACTCCGTACCCGCGGACTGTGAAGCCCAATGGGTTTCCGTGGCCGGGGACGTGACCGAGGTGGCGCTGTGGTTCAACGCCGTCCGCCGGCCCGGAATCCGCAGGGCCGCCCTGGTCCTGGGCGCCGCCGGTGCAGCCGAGATGACCAGCGGCGAGGACTTCACTGCCGGTCCTGCCGCTCCCGTTGGTCCGGCGGAGGGCTACCTGTATGAGCCCGACGGTGCGGTGATCCGCGCAGGGCTGGTGGCCGACGTCGCCCTTCAACTGGGCGGGCACCTGGTGGACGAGCACATCGCCTACATCTGCGCCCCGCATCTGGTGGACACACCCTTCGCGCGGGCCTACAAGGTCCTCGAAGTGATGCCCTACAACGTCAAGGCGCTCAAGGCGTGGGTGAAGGCGGAGGGCATCGGTGTGCTGGACATCAAGAAGCGCGGCACTGCGGTCACGCCCGAGGAACTGCGCAAGCAGTTGCTCCCCGGGGGCAAGGCGGCCGGGAAAAAGGGCGGCAGCAAAACGGCCACCCTGGTCCTGACCCGCATCGGGGAGGACCGGGTGGCCATTGTGGTGGAGCCGGTCTAGCTTTCCGAAGGATGCTGCCTACTGGGCGCGCATGAACTCCTCGGCCGCGCGGACCTGTTCCGGAGTGGGACGGACGCCGGTGTAGAGCACAAACTGTTCCAGCGCCTGGATGGTGGCGACTTCCGCTCCGGTGATCACCGGCTTTCCGGCGGCGCGTGCGGCCTTGATCAGCGGGGTTTCGGCGGGCAGTGCCACCACATCGAAGACCATGCGGGCAGCATCGATTGTTTCCTGCGGGAAGGCGAGGGTGTCCGCGTCGGGTCCGCCGGCCATGCCGATGGGGGTGACGTTGATGATCAGGTCCGCCGTCCCGCCGTCGAGCTCAGGGCGCCACTGGAACCCGTACTGGCCGGCGAGCGCCCGGCCCGTGGTTTCGTTCCGGGCGAGGACGGTAACGTCGGTGAACCCCGCGTCCCGGAGCGCGGCCACGGTGGCTTTGGCCATGCCGCCCGCGCCCTGGACCAGCACCGAGTAGCTGGTGGGGACCTCGTTGGATGCGAGCAGCTGTTCGATCGCGGTGTAGTCCGTGTTGTAGGCCTTGAGATGCCCGTCCGTGTTCACAATGGTGTTGACGGAGTCGATGGCCTTGGCGGAGGGGTCCATCTCGTCAACGAGGGCGATCACGTCTTCCTTGTACGGCATGGACACGGCGCACCCGCGGATGCCCAGCCCGCGCACCCCGGCAATCGCCTGTTCCAGGTTGGTGGGGGCGAACGCCTTGTAGATCCAGTTCAGGTCCAGCTGCTCGTAGAGGTGGTTGTGGAACCGGGTCCCGTTGTTGCTGGGCCGGGCCGAGAGCGAGATGCAGAGGGTCATGTCTTTATTCAGAATGGGCACCTGACCATTAAACGCGTTCTTACGGGCAGCCGGTGCCGGCCGGGAAGCTTCCGACGGCGGCAGGAAGTTTCCCGGGGGCGGTGGCCTTCCCGGCGAGGACGGCAGCGAGGGCGTCGAAAGCGGCCTGGCTGCGGCCGTAGAGGGCCACCTTGACCGGCGCGGTGGCGTCCTGCAGCGGCCACGGTGCGTCGAGGGCGACGGCGATATCCCCTCCGGCATGGCGTCCGCCGATCCCGATCAGGCTCACCACCGGCCCGGACCCGACAGCCAGCCCGGCACCGGCAGCAGCAGCCGAGAACCGTTCCCTGTCCGCCGGGCTGCCGCCTGCCACCTGCACAGCACCGGGGGCCAAGGCGCCGGAGCATTGGCCGGTCAGCACTGTCACTGCGGCAGCCGAAACCCTGGCAGAAAGCGGAGTTCCGCTCCCGGCGGGCAGGCCCGCCGGCGCACTTGTCGCGGCCGCCGTCCGGGCATGCCAGGTCATCATTGTTGCCACCCGCAGGGCCGCTTCATCGAGCCGGGCGGCGGGGAGGGCGCCGGAGGCGACGGCGCCAACAATGGCAGCGTGCGCCTGCCAGACATCCGCAGGCATCAGCAGGAGGTCGGCACCCGCCGCCAGGGCCTTCACGGCGGCGGATCCTGGTGGGTACTGTTTGCTCACCGCTCCCATATTCAGCGCATCAGTCACGGCCACGCCCTTGAAACCCAGCCCCCGCAGTGCGGCATATGTTGGGGCGGAGAGCGACGCCGGCACCCCGGGTTCCAGGGCAGGCACGGCGATGTGCCCGGTCATCACCATGGGCGCTTCCGCCGCGATGGCGGCCTGGAAGGGCTTCCAGTCGCGCTGCTGAAGTTCGGCCACGGTGGCCGGCTGCAAGGGAAGGTCCAGGTGCGAATCAGCCGTGACCGACCCGTGCCCGGGGAAATGCTTGATGGTGGGCAGGACGCCGGCGGCCAGCATGCCCTGGGAGAAGGCCACACTCAGGCCGGCGGTTGCGCCCGGATCACCGGACATGGAGCGGGCGCCGATGGTGGGGTCCTTCGGGCCGATGGTCACGTCGGCGTCCGGCGCGAAATCCGTGTTGAAGCCCAGCGGCACCAGTTCGCCGGCCAGTCCCTGCCCCGCTTCCCGCGCAAGGGGGCCGCTGCCGGCAGCGCCGTAGCTCATGGGAGCGGGCCATTCCGTCAGCGGGGCGCCGAGGCGTGCCACGATCCCGCCTTCCTGGTCCACGCCGATAATCCCGGGCCACGGCCTGCCGTCCGCCCTCGTGGCCTGGGCCAGCCGCTGGTTGATCGCGGTCATGGCGGCGAGGTCCACCTTTCCCTGCGGGTCCCGGGGGACGTTGTCGCCCATGATGATGGACCCGGCCAGGTGCAGGCGTTCGACGACGGCGGCATGGGCGGTGGCGTCCGTCCCGGTAAAGAAGGGAAGGAGGACCTGGCCGGCCTTCTGTTCAGGCGACATCGCGGCAACTGCCGCGGCAGCGGCGTCCTGGTCCCGCTGCTGGGGGCCCCACCCCAGGGGCCTCGCGCCGGGGTCCGCCGTGGCAGAAGGTGACGGGGACGCCGTGCGGGGTGCCGGCGTCGTGCGCGGTGTGACGGAAGGGGCCGCGGACCCGGACGGCGCCGCTGAAGACGGTGCCGGCGACGCGGCGGGCGGCGGGGCGGCGGTACAGGAGGCGAGCGCCACCGCAGTGGAGGCTGCAGCCAGGACGGGGAAGGATTTGTGAAAACTGTCACGCAGGTGTTGGAACGGGGCCATCAATACGATGCTACCCCTGCACTAGACTTGAAACACCCGTGCGCCCGCCAGCAGCAGCCTGTCAGCGGCGTGCCCAGCGGCAACCCGGACAGTGAGGATAGGCGTGAAGATTGACTTCGCTTCATCGAGGCAATCGACCCTCGGTGTGGAATGGGAGCTTGCACTGGTGGACGGCCGGACCGGCGAACTCGCCTCCGTGGCCAACGAGGTGCTGCGCGGAGTTGCCTCCCGGCACCCTGAGCTGAACGAGGACGACGAGCACCCGCACATCAAGCAGGAACTGCTGCTGAACACGGTTGAGCTGGTCACGGGCATCTGCGAAACGGCCGCCGACGCCAAGGAGGACCTCAGCCGGTCCCTCGCTGCCGTCCGTGAAATCACCGATCCCATGGGCGTGGAAGTGTTCTGCGCCGGCAGCCACCCCTTCAGCCCGCCGCAGCTGCAGCCGGTGACGGACAAGGCCCGGTACGCCAAACTCATCGACCGCACGCAGTGGTGGGGCCGCCAGATGGTGATCTACGGCGTTCACGTGCATGTGGGGCTGGACCGCCGCGAGAAGGCACTTCCCGTGGTGGACGGACTGGTCAACTACTTCCCGCACTTCCAGGCGCTCTCGGCGTCAAGCCCGTTCTGGGGCGGCGAGGACACCGGCTACGCTTCCCAGCGTGCCCTGATGTTCCAGCAGCTGCCCACCGCCGGCCTGCCCTTCCAGTTCCGCTCCTGGGAAGAATACGAGTCCTATGTGCAGGACATGTTCACCACCGGAGTGATCGACACCCTCTCGGAGATCCGCTGGGATATCCGGCCCGTGCCGAACCTGGGCACCATCGAAATGCGCATCTGCGACGGCCTGGCCACGCTCGAGGAGGTGGGAGCCATCGCTGCCCTCACCCAGTGCCTCGTGGACGAGTTCTCCACCACCCTGGACAACGGCGGGACCATTCCCACCATGCCGCCGTGGCACGTCCAGGAGAACAAGTGGCGCGCGGCGCGGTACGGCATGGACGCCATCATCATCCTCGACGCCGCCGGCAAGGAACAGCTGGTCACGGACCACCTGCTGGAAACCCTGAACCGGCTGGAGCCCGTCGCGGCCAAGCTTCGCTGCCAGGATGAGCTGGCCGACGTCGAGAAGATCATCCGCCGCGGCGCCGGGTACCAGCGCCAGCGGCGGGTAGCCGAAGAACACGGCGGCGATCTCCAGGCCGTGGTCCTGGACCTGGTCAAGCAGATGCGGAACGGCCCCACCGCCTGACCTCATGCCCAACGCGCGCTCACTATTGGCCGCCCTCCCACCGACGCGCGCTCACTTACGGTCACCCTTTTACTGATGCGAGCTCACTTGTGGCCGCCCCCACCGACGCCCGCTCACTTACGGCCACCCTTTTACTGATGCGAGCTCACTTGTGGACGCCCTCCCTCGGACGCGAGCGCAGCCATGCTGGGAGGGTGCGGGCCACGACTGAGCGCGGATCGATCAGCAAGCAGCCACGACTGAGCGCGGATCGATCAGCAAGCAGCCACGACTGAGCGCGGATCGATCAGCAAACGGCCAAAAGTGAGCGCGGGTTGACCCTGAACCAAACATAGGGGGTTCAGGCGGGGAGGGATACCGCGGTGACCGGCATGGATGAGTCCGGGGCGAAACCGATTCCGCTCGGTGCCACTCCTGCCATCACCAGCTGGGCGCCCAGTGCGGCCACCATGGCGCCGTTGTCAGTGCAGAGATCCAGCGGCGGCACGTGCAGCCTGATCCCGGCCGAGGCGCAGCGCTGTCCGGTCAGCTCTCGGAGCCTCGAGTTCGCTGCAACGCCGCCGCCGAGCAGCACATCCTTGATGCCTTGCTCCCGGCACGCCAGCACCGCCTTGGAGGAGATCACGTCCACCACCGCTTCCTGGAACGCTGCGGCTATGTCCGCCACCGGGACTTCCTGGCCGCGCGCCTCGAACTGCTCAACGCACCGGGCCACCGCCGTCTTGAGTCCGCTGAAGGACCAGTCGTAACGGTGCGGCCCGGGTTCCTCGGCGGTGCCCATGTACTTGGGCTGGCTGAGGCCGCGGGGGAAGCGGATGGACTTGGGGTTTCCGGTGCGGGCCATCTTGTCGATGGCCGGGCCGCCCGGGTAGCCGAGGCCGAGGATCCGGGCCACCTTGTCGTAGGCTTCGCCGGCAGCGTCGTCAATGGTGGAGCCGAGGAGGACAACGTCATCCGTGATGCTGTTGATCTTCAGGATTTCGGTGTGGCCGCCGGAGACCAGCAGGGCACCGAGGTTTTCAGGCAGCTCCGGCGCCTGCCCGTCCTTGCCGTCCAGCAGGCCCACGCCGACGTGCGCCACGAGGTGGTTGATCGCGTAGAGCGGCTTTCCCGTGGCCACCGCGAGTGCCTTGGCGGCGCAGACCCCCACCATAAGGGCGCCGGCCAGCCCGGGGCCGGACGTTACGGCGATGGCGTCCACCTCGGCCAAGGTGACGCCGGCCTCGGACAGTGCCTGCTCAAGGGTGGGGACGAAGGCATCGAGGTGGGCGCGCGAGGCGATCTCGGGGATCACCCCGCCGAACCGGACGTGCTCGTCCATCGAGGAAGAGACGGTGTTGGTCAGGAGTGTGGTCCCGCGGACAATGCCCACGCCGGTTTCGTCACAGGAGGATTCGATGCCGAGCACCAGGGGCTGGGCGGTGTTCATGGCTGGCCTGCTTCCGTAGATGTCTCGTCTCCCTGGTCTTTGGAGGCTTCCTGGCTGGGATCCTGGCTGCCGGTGAGCTGGAGCCGCATGATGAGCGCGTCCACGCCGTCCCGGTAGTAGCGGGGGCGGACGTGGATCTGTTCGAAGCCGAAGCGCCGGTAGAGCTGCTGCGCACGGGGGTTGTCGGCGCGGACCTCCAGCAGGAGATCCGCCGCGTGCCTGCGGCGGGCCTCCTCGATGAGCCGCGTCAGCAGCGTGGTGCCGATGCCGCGCCCTTCGTATTCGGGCACGACGGCGATGGTCTGGACGTCCGCGATGGGTTCGATGCACATCAGCCCGGCATAGCCCACGATCCCTTCGCTGCCCTCGGCCACCAGGTACCACCGGGTGTCCGGCTGGGCCAGCTCGTCGTAGAACATGTGCAGGGGCCAGGCGTCCACCGGGAAAAGCCGCTGTTCCAGGACGCTGACGGCGATTACGTCGTCAGCGGTCATCCCGCGGACGGTGACACCATGGTTGCTGCTATCCGGGGCGGTGCTCACAGGGCCCGCTTTCGGGGTCCGGGGATCTGGGCGTCCGATTCTCGCAGGTACAGCGGCGTGGAATCCAGGAGTTCACCGCCGGCGGCGAGCCGGGCCAGTGCGAACTGGCCCAGGTACAGGGCGTCCGGCTGTTCATGAGCGAATTCCTGGTCCGCCTTCAGGGCATCTGCGTAGAGCCCTGCGCCGGCACCGTAGGCGGGAAGATCCGGCAGGTCGGCAGCGAAACCGACGTGCGGGCCGTCCTCCAATACCGGCAGCTGGCCTTCGGTGAGGCTGTAACGGGCCCAGTAGACTTCCTTGCGCCGCGCGTCCGTGACCACCAGGAATTCCGGCGCTGCGGTAGTGGATTCGGCAACTTCCAGTGCGACGGCATCCAGGCTCATCATCCCGTACAGGGGTTTGCCCCAGACAAACGACAGGGTCCGCGCGGTAGCGATCCCTGAGCGCAGGCCGGTGAACGGTCCCGGCCCCACACCCACTACCAGGGCATCGATATCGGATCCGCTGACACCGGTTTCAAGCAGCAGCTGCTGGATTTCCGGGGCCAGGACTTCGGCATGGCTCCGGGTGTCCTCCGTGGAGATGCTGGCCACCACGCCTTCCAGGGCGTCGTCCGAAACCAGTGCGGCGCTGGCCACGGCTGAGGTATCGATGGCGAGGATCAGCATCAGGACTTCCCTTCAAAGGCGGCCACCGGTTCGGGAACGGCGGGCCAGCGCGGACCGTAGCCGCGCATCACAATGGTCCGGGGCTCGTCCGTGTCCTCGTTGTCGAAATCAAGCGTCTCGGTGGGTTCGCTTCCGGCGCCACTGGCGGCGCCGGCCCCCAGGCCGATGGCACGGTGCAGGTCGATTTCCAGCCGGCTCTCGCTCAGGTGCTCCACCCGGTCGTAGCCCCATTCGACCACTGTCACGGACGAGTCAAGCGTGTTCTCGAGGTCGATGTCATCAATTTCGGCGGCCGACCCCAGCCGGTACGCGTCCACGTGCACCAGGTCCGGTCCGCCCGGGCGCGGCCCGTCGGCCAGGTTGGGGTGGATGCGGACGAGGACGAACGTCGGGGAAATGACGCCGGAACGGACACCCAGCCCCTCCCCCAGCCCTTGGGTAAAGGTGGTTTTCCCGGCACCCAGCTCGCCGGAAAGCACCAGCAGGTCCCCGGCTTCCAGGACCCCAGCGAGGCGCACGCCGAGGTTGTGGGTCTGTTCCGCCGTCGTCGCCGTTAGCGTTTTCTCCCAGTTGGGCTGCGCTGCGGGAGTGTGCGCCGCTGGCTGGCTGGACGGGCTCATGCGGCACCCTCCCCACTATGACCGCTAAAGGGCTGTTCATTGATGAAGCGGCGCGGAACCCGGGGGCTGATCCGGGTCACGATCTCGTAGTTGATGGTTCCGGCGGCGCGGGCCCAGTCGTCAGCCGTGGGGCCGCCGTCGGCTCCGTCGCCAAAAAGCTGCGCTTCGGCACCCAGCAGGCCTGCACCTGCGGGGCCGACGTCGCCGAGGTCGATCACCATCTGGTCCATGGCGATCCGTCCCACCACGGGGTAGGTCATGCCGGCAACACGGACCGGACCGCCGGTGGCGACGCGCGGAATCCCGTCGGCGTAGCCCAGCGGAATCAGGCCCAGCGTGCTGGGGCCGCTCGTGTGGTACCGGAGGCCGTAGGACACACCCTGTCCGTCCGGGACTTCCTTGCACTGGGACACCACGGTCCGCAAAGTCATGGCGGGGCGTAGTCCCAGCTCGGCGGAGGTCTGGCCGGCAAAGGGCGACAGGCCGTAGATGCCCAGGCCCACCCGCACCAGGTCAAAGTGGGTGTCCGGCCGGGAGAGCGTGGCCGGGGTGTTGGCGAGGTGCCGCACCTCGGGATCCACCCCGGCGTCCTCGGCGACCGCCAGGACTTCCCGGAAGGCGGCGAGCTGCTGGTCAGTCTCCGGCCGCTCCGGCTCATCGGCGACGGCGAGGTGCGAGAAGATCCCCACCACGCGCAGCAGCCCTTGGTCCTGGTACTCCAGGGCCTCGCCCACCAGGTTGTCCCATGTCTCCAGGGTGGCGCCGTTGCGGCCCAGGCCGGTGTCCACTTTCAGGTGGATCCGGGCCGGCCGCTCCTGCTCACGGGCCGCCGCGACAATCCGCTCGAGCTCCCAGCCCGAGCAGCCAATGTCGACGCCGGCAGCCACCGCCGCCCCGAAGTTGCTTTCCGTGGTGTGCAGCCAGGCGAGCAGCGGCGCGTCGATTCCCGCGGCCCGCAGCGCGAGGGCCTCCGAGATGTGCGCGACGCCGAGCCATGCGGCGCCTGCTTCGAGGGCCGCCCGGGCCACCGGGACCGCGCCATGGCCGTAGGCGTCAGCCTTCACCACGGCCATCACCTTCGCCGGCGATGCTGCTGCGGCCAGCCGGCGGACGTTGTGCCGGATGGCCTCAAGGTCGATGACGGCGGACCGTTCGTAGCGGGGGTCCTGTGCCAGGGCAGCGTCGAAATCACCGGTTGCAGCGGGGTAAGTCACCTTAGTGATTCTAGTGCTGGCGCTTCGGCCCGAATAATCAGGCGTCCGAGAGGTGCGCGATGGTGGCTGCGGCCCTGCGCTGGGCAGCGAGCGGAACGTCGTGGACGATCTCGGCCAGGAAGGAGAAGCGCCGCAGCCATTGGCTGGTCTGCCGTTCCGGCCGGGCGTTGGCGCGTTTCCACCAGTCGGCGATGTCGCCCCAGCCGGGTGCGGCCAGCGAGCCGCCCACTTCCTGCACCGCCAGGGAGGCGCAAAGGTTCGCGAAACGCAGCCTGTTTCCCAGCGGCCAGCCCGCCAGGCTCCCGACGATGAACGCGGCGTCGAAACAGTCTCCCGCGCCGGTGGGATCAAATGCCTTGACGGGCAGGGAAGGCACCCACTCCTCCTCCCCTGTTTCCGAATCCACTGCCATGGCACCCTGCGGCCCAAGGGTCACCACGGCCACCGGAACGCGGTCGGCCAGCGCGTACAGGGCAGTCCAGGGATCATCCTTGCCCGTGAACGCCATGGCCTCGCGCTGGTTGGGCAGGAACGCGTGGAAGTACTGGAGGTTCTCCAGCCTGACCGGCGCCCACACACCACTGGGATCCCACCCCACATCGCCGAACAGCTTCACCCCCGCCTGGTGGGCGGCCTTGGCCCACGGCTCCACTTCCAGCCCGACTTCCGCGATGCCGGCGAGCGCGGGCGGCGGGTCGCCGATGAGCTCCGAGGAGGTGATGGGGGCGGCGTGGCCGTGGGTCACCAGCGACCGGTCCTTGTCCACGCACAGCGAGACGGTGACCGGTGAGTGCCAACCCGGGACCTTCTTCGACAGGCTGAGGTCAACGTGCTCCTGGCCGGAGAGGATCTTCCAGTTGAAGTCGCCGTAGCCGTCGTCACCGAACGCCGCCGCAAGACCGGTACGCAAGCCAAGCCGTGCCGCCGCGATGGCCTGGTTGGCCACCCCGCCCGGGCAGCTGCCCATGCCGTCGCTCCAGATTTCCGTGCCGGGTTCCGGTCCGTGGGGCAGGCCGGTGAAGATGATGTCCTGGAACACCGTCCCGGCGAGCAGCACGTCGAATCCGGGGTCCGAGGGCTCCCGGACGGCAGCCAGGGGATCGAACGGGCGTGCTGGAATCGCGTCCATGACCGCACACTACGCCCTGCCATGGACAGGCGGTAGGGGCGGGCATAGGTACTGTGGACAGCCACACCTAGACTGCTGGTTATGCGGCTTCTGATTGTGGGTGGCGGGGGTTTCCGGGTTCCGTTGATCTACCGCGCGCTGGCCTCAGGCCCGTTCTCCGGCATGGTGACCGAACTGGTGCTGTATGACGTGGATCTTTCCCGCATTGCCGCGGTGACGGCGGTCCTGCGCAGCATGCCTGCCCCTTCCGTCCCGCTGCCAATCCATCCCACCACTAACCTTCCCGAGGCGCTGACGGGTACGCAGACGGTGTTCGCGGCCATCCGCCCCGGCGGCACCGCCGGCCGGGTGGCGGATGAGACGGTGGCCCAGGACCTGGGTGTGCTGGGCCAGGAAACCACCGGAGCGGGCGGCATCTCGTACGCCCTGCGGACCATCCCGCACATGCTGGACCTGGCACGCCTCATGAAGGAGCACTGCCCCGAGGCGTGGCTCATCAACTTCACCAACCCCGCCGGGATGGTCACCGAGGCGCTCCTGCCGGTGCTCGGCCGGCGAGTCATCGGAATCTGCGATTCCGCGGGAGGCCTGGTGCACCGCGCGGCGCGGGCTGCCGGGGTCAGGCTGCCGGAGGGAAGGCTCGACGGCGTGGGCTACTACGGGCTGAACCACTTGGGCTGGCTCTACCGGCTGGAGTCCGGGGGACGTGACGTGCTGCCTGCGCTGCTGTCAGACCCGGGTGCCCTTCAGTCCTTTGAAGAGGGCAGGCTTTTTCCGCAACAGTTCCTGGCCAGCCTGGGCGCCCTCCCCAACGAGTACCTCTATTACTACTACGAGCAGGACAAGGCCCGCGACGCGATGGGGGCCATGGCGCAGACCCGCGGTGAGAGCATCCACAGCCAGCAACGGGAGCTTTACCCCCGGCTGGCGGCAGCAGGTTCCGGTGCATTCGGTTTGTGGGAGGACGCCCGGCGCTCCCGCGAGGAAGGCTACCTGGCCGAAGCCCGCGGAAAGGACGAGCACCGGGACGAGGACGACCTGGCGGGCGGCGGCTACGAGCGGGTGGCATTGGCGGCCATGCGGGCGCTGTCCGGTTCCGGGACGGCTCAGCTGATCCTCAACACCCGCAACACCGTGCAGCCAACTGCGGCAAGCCCCGCTCCCCGGCCGGCCACGGCTGGGGCGACCACCCCGGAAGCGGCCATTCCCGGGCTGCCGCCTGACGCGGTCGTCGAAGTTCCCTGCACGGTGACGGCCGGCGGCGCGCTGCCGCTGCCCCAGGAGGCTCCCCCCGCGGAGCGGCTCACCCTGCTGCAGCAGGTGAAGGAGGTGGAGCGGCTGACGGTGCGGGCGGCGGTGGAGGGCGACCGGGACGCGGCGGTCCAGGCCTTCGCCCGGCACCCTCTGGTGGGGTCCGGGGAACTTGGTGCGGCCCTGTTGGCAGGCTACGAGGAGGCCTTTCCGGCGCTCGGGAAGATGTGTCGCGGCAGTAGGCGTTGACACAGGAGTAGTGTTTTATCGAATGCCAGCATTGATCCGGCGCGCCACATCTGCGCCGGCGGCCGGAAGGAGGTCCCGTGGCGCCTGTCCGCAGGGTGGCGTTACTGTCCCTCCACACCTCCCCCATGGAGCAGCCCGGTTCCGGCGATGCCGGCGGCATGAACGTCTACATCCGTGAATTGGCCTCCGCGTTGGCCGAGGCCGGAGTGGAAGTGGAGATTTTCACGCGTTCCACCTCGGCCAGCCAGCCCGCCGTCGAGCACCCAGACCCCGGCGTCTGTGTCCACAACGTCTTGGCCGGGCCGCCGAAGAAGATCCCCAAGGAAGAACTGCCCGGCCTCCTGCACCACATGGTGGAAGAGATCGAACAGATCCGGGGCCGCCAGCCGCATGGGCATTACGACGTGATCCACTCCCACTACTGGGTATCCGGGATTGCCGGCCTGGAGCTTTCCGAGCTGTGGGGTGTGCCGCTGGTCCACACCATGCACACCATGGCCAAGGTCAAGAACCTCCTGCTTCAGTCCGGTGAGCAGCCGGAGCCGCGCCGCCGCGAGCTGGGTGAGCACCGGATTGTTGACGGCGCCGCGCGGCTGATTGCCAACACCAGTGCAGAGGCCGCCGAGCTGGTTTCCCATTACGGAGCATCGTACGAACGGATCGATATCGCCCCGCCCGGGGTGGACCTGAGTACCTTCACTCCTGCCTTCCGGGCACGGTCCAGGACTGAGCGCGGTATCAGCCCGGACACTTTCCACCTGGTTTTCGCAGGGCGGATCCAGCGGCTTAAAGGGCCGCAGGTCCTGGTGAAGGCAGCGGCGCTGCTGCGCAGCCGGCGCCCGGACATCGACCTCCGGCTCACCATCCTGGGCTCGCTGAGCGGGAACAAGGAATTCAACCTGCGGTGCCTGGTCGCGGAGGCTGGAATGGACGACGTCGTCACGCAGCTTCCGCCGGTCAAGGCACTTGAGCTTGCGGCCTGGTTCCGTTCGGCCGACGTGGTGGTGATGCCCTCCTACAGCGAGTCCTTCGGACTGGTGGCGCTTGAGGCGCAGGCCTGCGGCACGCCCGTGGTGGCCACCCGGGTGGGCGGGCTGTCGCGGGCCATCTTCCACGGCCGGACCGGGCTGCTGGTGGACGGCCACCACGCCGCGGACTGGGCGGATGCGCTGGAGGCGTTGTACGACGATCCCGTGACCCGGGAGGACATGGGAAGGGCCGCAGCCATCCGGGCCCAGAACTCAGGATGGCAGCGCACCGCCGCCATTACGCTCGAAAGCTACCATGCCGCCGTCGACAATTTTGTGCGGCCGCATCTGGCAACTGCCCTTCCAACCCCCTGAACCTACCCTCCTGGATCTGCTGTCCAGCCCGTCCGCAGCTGTTAGCTTAGGGGCAGGTGTCCGGTGCCGGCCGGTGCAGGAAAGGACAATGATGTCTGGTCTTCCAACTGATCTTGAGATAGCCAGGGCTGCCCGGATCCGGCCCATTGACGAGATTGCCGCTGCCGCAGGGATCAATCCCGAAGCCCTGGAGCGCTACGGGCGGTACAAGGCCAAGATTGACCCGGCGGCCCTGTTGGCGTCTGCGCCGCACGGGAAAGTGGTACTGGTCTCGGCCATGTCCCCCACCCCCGCCGGCGAGGGAAAGTCCACTACCACCGTAGGGCTCGGCGATTCCCTGGCCCGGGCGGGGCACCGGGTGATGATCGCCCTCCGGGAGCCGTCGCTGGGCCCGGTCCTGGGGATGAAGGGCGGCGCCACGGGCGGCGGGTATTCGCAGGTGCTGCCGATGGACGAAATCAACCTGCACTTCACCGGCGACTTCCATGCCATTACATCGGCCAACAACGCCCTGATGGCGCTGGTGGACAACCATATCTTCCAGGGCAACGAACTGAACATCGATCCCCGGCGGATGACCTTCAAACGGGTCCTGGACATGAACGACAGGGCCCTGCGGGAAGTGGTGATCGGCCTGGGCGGGCCGGCGCAGGGTGTCCCCCGCCAGGACGGTTTCGACATCACGGTGGCGTCCGAGATCATGGCGGTTTTTTGCCTCTCCACGGACCTGGCCGATCTCCGCGGGCGCCTGGGCCGGATCACGTTCGGCTACACGTATGACCGCTCCCCCGTCACCGTGGCCGACCTCGGGGTGCAGGGTGCGCTGACCCTTCTCCTCAAGGAGGCCATCAAACCCAACCTGGTGCAGACCATCGCCGGGACGCCGGCCTTGGTCCACGGCGGCCCCTTCGCCAACATCGCCCACGGCTGCAACTCGCTGATCGCCACCCAGATGGCCCGCCGGCTGGCGGACATTGTTGTGACGGAAGCCGGTTTTGGTGCCGACCTGGGCGCCGAGAAGTTTATGAATATCAAGGCGCGGTCCGGTGGCCTGGCCCCGTCAGCGGTGGTGGTGGTGGCGACAGTGCGGGCCCTGAAAATGCAGGGCGGGGTGGCGAAAGACCAGCTCATCGTCCCCGACGCGGCGGCGTTGGAGGCAGGGGTGGAAAACCTGCGCCGGCATGTGCGGAACGTGGAAAAGTTCGGCGTGACGCCGGTGGTTGCCATCAACAGGTTCTCCTCCGATTCTGCCGACGAGCTCGAGTGGTTGCTGGCGTGGTGCGCGGCCGAGGGGGTACAGGCCGCCGTCGCCGATGTTTGGGGGCGCGGCGGCGGGGGCGATGGCGGTGACGACCTCGCTGCCCTCGTGGCCAAGGTGGTGGCCGGACCGAACAGCTTCCGGCACCTGTACGCTCTGGAGCTGCCTGTGGAGGAGAAGATCCGGACCATCGCGCAGGAGATCTACGGGGCGGACGGGGTCGAGTTTTCCGTGCCCGCCCTGAAGCGGCTGGCCGATATCAAGCGGAATGGCTGGTCCAATTTGCCGGTGTGCATGGCGAAGACCCAATACTCCTTCACCGACGACGCCTCCCGCCTGGGCGCACCCAAGGGCTTCACTATCCACGTGCGCGACCTTCTGCCCAAGACCGGTGCCGGGTTTATCGTGGCGCTGACCGGAGCAGTGATGACTATGCCCGGCCTGCCCGCCGCCCCGGCGGCGATGCGCATGGACGTTGACGACGCCGGCAATCCGGTAGGCCTCACCTAAGCCCTCCCCACCCGCGCTCACCAACGGCCGCCTCCTCCCCCACCCGCGCTCACCAACGGCCGCCTCCTCCCCCACCCGCGCTCACCAACGGCCGCCTCCTCCCCCACCCGCGCTCACCAACGGCCGCCTCCTCCCCCACCCGCGCTCACCAACGGCCGCCTCCTCCCCCACCCGCGCTCACCAACGGCCGCCTCCTCCCCCACCCGCGCTCACTTGGTTTCTGTCCCTTCCCACGATGCTGAACGAAGGGACGAGCAGCTTGTGGATAACTCGGAGGCCATGTCCGTGGCATAGATAAGAATGCAGTATGAAAACCCTCCATCCCCTACCGATCCAACTGGCCACCAAACCGTTCACTGTCGAAAGAGCACGAAGCGCAGGCCTTAACCGTGGCCGTCTCCGTCGCGCCGATGTGGCTCATGTTGGCCGAGGCCTCTACCGCCCATCCACATGGGACTTTGACCTTGAGGATGCCGCCCGCGCGTTGTCAGAAGCAACGCCAGGGGCTTGGATTTCCCATGTCACGGCAGCACGTTTGCGGAATTCGTGCCTGCCGGCGTGGCTTTCCGACTCCACAGAACTCCATCTCAGCAAGCCCAAGGCTCTTCCCGGGGCACGCCGGAAAGGCATCCGCGGGCACAGGGTCCTCGTTGGCCCTGGTGAGGTGGAGTTTGTGGATGGCATTTGGCTCAGCACGCGGGAGCGTACCTGGCTGGACATGGCGAGGCTGCTGCCCCTGAAAGATCTGGTGGCCATGGGCGACGAACTCATCAGGATTCCCCGGCCCGGCCTGGAAGGGAGAGAGCACCCGTACGCGAGCGTGGACCACCTGCGCAGCATCATCAACCGGCACCCAAACCTCCAAGGCGTGGTCCGCGCCAGGCAAGCCTTGGACCTGATGCGTGTGGGAGCTGACTCCGCTCCCGAAACCTTCCTCCGCTTGGCCATGCTGGATGCCGGCCTTCCAGAGCCGGAGCTTCAACTGAGCCTCCGCCTTGGTGACGCGCGGTCGCCGTCGGCGGATCTCGGCTTCCGCTTGCGGCGGGTTGCCGTCCAGTACGACGGCGGGCATCACCTGCAGGAGCCCCAGCAGCTAAGCGATCGGCGCCGGGACAAAGCGTTCGAAGCGGCGGGATGGTCCGTCATCATCCTCGACAAGACGGACCTGGACGACGATTTCGCGACGGCCCTCGGAAGAATAAAGCGAGCGCTAAGGGGCTCTGCCGTGGACCCGGCTGCTGCATCAGGTTTCGTGACGGCCTAAGTCAGCTGGGAAGTTTTTCCGGAACGTCGGCACCCAACTGCCCGCCGCCGTCGCGCTTACTACCGGCAGGTTGAGCTCCCGTATAGGATCCCTGCCCTCCACGAACCAGGGATAAATACATTGCCGCCACGCTCAGCATATGCATTCCCAACTGATGCTCAGGCTGCTGGCCTTGGCCCAAGCCAGCCATGCCATCCGGCGGCTGCACCCCCGGGAATAGCCCCTTAAACGCCGAACGCCTCCCCGCATGAAACGGAGAAGCGTTCGGGGGAACCCGGCCACAAGTGCGCCCGCGTCCCCAGGGAGGCGGCCACAAGTGAGCGCGCGTACGAGGGGGTTAGCGGTCGAGGTCTCCGCGGATGAAGGCTTCCACCTTTTCGCGGGCGAGGTCGTCGTTGAACTGCTCAGGCGGGGACTTCATGAAGTAGCTCGATGCCGAGAGCAGCGGGCCGCCGATGCCGCGGTCCAGGCCGATCTTCGCGGCGCGGATGGCGTCGATGATCACACCGGCCGAGTTGGGCGAATCCCAGACTTCGAGCTTGTACTCGAGCGATACGGGAGCGTCGCCGAAGTTGCGGCCCTCGAGGCGGACGAAGGCCCACTTGCGGTCATCGAGCCACTGGACGTAATCGGACGGGCCGATGTGGACGTCCTTGGCAGCCAGTTCGGCCTCGACGTTGGACGTGACGGCCTGGGTCTTGGAGATCTTCTTGGACTCCAGGCGGTCGCGCTCCAGCATGTTCTTGAAGTCCATGTTGCCGCCGACGTTCAGCTGGTACGTCCGGTCCAGGGTGACACCGCGGTCTTCGAACAGCTTGGCCATCACACGGTGGGTGATGGTGGCGCCGATCTGGCTCTTGATGTCGTCACCGACGATCGGCACGCCTGCGGCGGTGAACTTGTCCGCCCATTCCTTGGTGCCGGCGATGAACACGGGCAGGGCGTTGACGAACGCAACGCCGGCGTCGATGGCGCACTGGGCGTAGAACTCGGCAGCTTCCTGCGAACCGACGGGCAGGTAGCAGACCATAACGTCAACGGCGGCGTCCTTGAGTGCCTGGACCACGTCCACGGGCTCTTCGGTGGACTGCTCGATGGTCTCGAGGTAGTACTTGCCGAGGCCGTCGAGGGTGTGGCCGCGCTGGACGGTGACACCGGTGGGCGGCACTTCGGCGATCTTGATGGTGTTGTTTTCGCTTGCCAGGATGGCATCGGCAAGGTCAACGCCGACCTTCTTGCCGTCAACATCAAACGCGGCGACGAACTCGACATCACCCACGTGGTACTGGCCGAACTCAACGTGCATCAGGCCCGGAATCGTGGCCTTGGGGTCAGCGTCCTTGTAGTAGTGGACGCCCTGGACCAGCGAAGCGGCGCAGTTTCCTACGCCGACGATTGCAACACGAATCGGATGTGAAGACACGGAACTCCTTTAGGACAAACGTCAGCCGGCCGGTTTCGGCTTCGAGGGAAGTACGACGTCGGCCGGCAGGCTTGGCGCCGCGCGGCGCCTTTCAATAGTACCCAACAGAGTGGGACGGGGGCTTGTTCCCGCGTCCCACCTTTTGGAATGGCAGGGTGGATATCAGACCGGCTGTTTCCAGAGGTTGATGTCCGATTCCACGGCAAACTCGTCAATGGCAGTCAACTCGTCGGCAGTGAATTCTAGGTTGTTGATGGCGGACAGGGTGTCCTCCAGCTGTGCAACACTGGACGCGCCAACCAGTGCCGAGGTCACCGGCGAGCCCTTCGGCTGGTCCCGCAGGATCCAGGCGATGGCCATCTGCGCCAGCGTCTGGCCACGGCCCTCGGCGATAGCGTGCAGGCCGCGGATCCGCTCAAGCTTCTCGTCCGTGATGGAGTCCTCGGACAGGAATCGGGCCTTGGCGGCGCGCGAGTCGGCAGGAATACCGTTGAGGTAGCGGTTGGTGAGCATGCCCTGGGCCAGCGGCGAGAAGGCGATGGACCCCGCCCCCACCTGGTCCAATGCCTCGTACAGGTTGGGACTGCCGTTCTCGGTCCACCGGTTAAGCATGGAGTAGCTGGGCTGGTGGATCAGCAGCGGCGTCCCGAGTTCCTTCAGGATCCGGGCGGCCTCGAGGGTCTGCTCCGGGGTGTAGGAGGAGATGCCCGCGTAGAGCGCCTTGCCGGACCGCACGGCGTAATCGAGGGCACCCATGGTCTCTTCCAGCGGGGTTTCGGGATCAGGACGGTGGCTGTAGAAAATGTCCACGTAGTCCAGGCCCATGCGCTGCAGCGACTGGTCCAGGCTGGAGATCAGGTACTTGCGGGAGCCCCATTCGCCGTACGGGCCGGGCCACATGTAGTAACCGGCCTTGGTGGAGATGACCAGCTCGTCGCGGTACGGCTTGAAGTCGTCCTGAAGGTGCCGGCCGAAGTTGGTTTCGGCGGAGCCGTCCGGCGGGCCGTAGTTGTTGGCGAGGTCGAAGTGGTTGACGCCCAGGTCGAAAGCGCGCCGCAGGATGGCCCGCTGTTCGTCAAAGCGCTTGTCGTCGCCGAAGTTGTGCCAGAGGCCCAGGGAGATCGCCGGGAGTTTCAGGCCGCTGCGGCCCACCCGGCGGTAGGGCATGGATTCGTAGCGGTCTTCCGCCGCGGAATAAGTCATACGTTCCATCCTGCCAGTTTGTGACCGGCGCTACAGAGGGTGGCCGGAAAAGTTACGCCGCGGGCAGACAGCGGGTCAGCATGCGGCGTAACTCTCCAGCAGGAATCAGGATTTCAGGATTGCTGCGCTCCACGGGGCCAGGGCGAGGGCTTCTCCGTCAAGGCCGGTTCCCTCATCCGTCGCCAGCAGGACTGACCCCGAAACGTCGTCCAGCCGCAGCTTGGCGTCGGAGAAGTTCAGCAGCACCTCGATGCTGCCGCGCCGGAACCGCAGCCAGCCCGCGTCGTCGTCGAACGTCACGTCCGTCTCCCCGAAGCCAAGACCGGCCAGTTCCGGATGCTCCCGACGCAGCGCCGTGAGCGCACGGTAAAGCTCCAGGAGGCGAGCATGGTCCCCGCCCGTGGCTTCGTTCCAGTCCAGCTTGGACCGGCGGAAGGTTTCCGGATCCTGGGGATCGGGCACGACGGCGGGATCCCACCCCATGCGCTCGAACTCCTTGATGCGGCCTTCCGCGGTGGCCTTGCCCAGCTCCGGTTCCGGGTGCGAGGTGAAGAACTGCCAGGGCGTGCTCGCGGCGAACTCCTCGCCCATAAACAGCATGGGCGTGAAAGGAGACGTCAGCGTCAGCACGGCGGCCACGGCCAGCTGCCCGTAGGACAGCGACTGCGAGAGCCGGTCCCCGGTGGCCCGGTTGCCGATCTGGTCGTGGTTCTGGTTGCAGACCACCAAAGCAGCGGGGTGGGCCAAGGCCGCATTGATAGGCCTGCCGTGGTGCCGGCCGCGGAAGCTGGAGTAGCTGCCGTCATGCAGGAACCCGTCCTTCAGGACCTTGGCCAGGACCGCCAGGGACTGGAAATCCCCGTAGTACCCCGTGGTCTCACCGCTGACATTGACGTGCACGGCGTGGTGGAAATCGTCGCTCCACTGTCCATCCAGGCCGTAGCCGTTGGCGTCGCGCGGGTAGATCAGGCGCGGGTTATTCAGGTCCGACTCCGCGATCAGGGTCTTGGGCAGCCCGGTTTCCGCCGAGATGGCGTCGCCCAGGGCACCGAATTCCTCCAGGATGTGCACGGCCCGCTCATCGCGCAGCGCGTGCACGGCATCCAGCCGGAGCCCGTCCACGTGGTAGTCCCGGAGCCACAGGGCAAGGTTGTCCAGGATGTACTCCCGCACCACGTCCGAGCCGGGGCCGTCCAGGTTCACGGAGTCGCCCCAGGTGTTGGCGTCCCCCTGCTTCAGGTACGGGCCGAATTTCGGCAGGTAGTTTCCGCTGGGGCCGAGGTGGTTGTACACCACGTCCTGGATGACGCCGAGGCCCGCTGCGTGGGCTGCGTCCACGAACCGCTGGTAGGCCTCCGGCCCGCCGTACCCCTCGTGGACTGCGTACCACTGCACTCCGTCGTAGCCCCAGTTGTGGGTTCCGTTAAAGCCATTGACGGGCAGCAGCTCCACGAAGTCGACGCCCAGGTCCACCAGGTAGCCGAGCTTTCCCGCGGCGGCGTCCAGGGTGCCTTCGGGCGTGAACGTGCCCACATGCAGCTCGTAGATGACCGAGCCCTGCAGGTCCTTGCCCCTCCAGCCAGCGTCCTGCCAGCTGTAGGCGGCCGGGTCAAAGGTGCGGGACAGCTCGTGGACACCGGCGGGCAGCCGCCGTGACCGCGGATCGGGCAACGGGTGGCCGTCCCCGTCCAGCAGGTAACCGTAGTCCACCTCGCCCTCACCCGGGGCGTCCGGCGCTGTCCACCAGCCTTCAGACCCGGGCGCCGTCTCCTTCTTCAGCATCGGATACTGCCGGCCGTTCGCCTGCAGGATCACCGAGTGGGCCTCCGGGGCCCAGACGTCGAAACGTCCGGGCCCGGTGTTGACGAGGGTCATGCCTGTTCTCCATCCGCCGGTACCAGCAAAGCCACCGGGTAGGTACCCAGGACTTCTGCCACGGAAACGCTGCCAGCACCGTAGGCGGTGCCGGTGAGCTCGTCACGCATGGCAGTGGAAAGTTCGACGGCGGTGTCCCGCCATCCGCCGCCGGCCGCCAGTCCTGCGGGCAGCCGGGTGGCCAGCGTCAGCGCTCCCGGAGCATCCGGTGCGCCGCGGTGGAACGCGAGCAGGTGCCCGGCCGCCGCTCCGGTCGCAGCCACAGGCGTGTAGCCCTGGAAGAGCTCCGGCCGGTCGCGGCGCAGCCGGAGTGCGCGGGAGGTGACCAGGAGCTTGCTGGCTTCCGTTCCCGCCTCAGGCAACTGGCCGCCGTCGAGCTTTGCCAGCTCCTGCTGCCGCACCGCGAAGTCCACGGGCCGCCGGTTGTCCGGGTCGGTCAGCGAGCGTTCCCAGAATTCGCTGCCCTGGTACACGTCCGGGACGCCGGGCATGGTCAGCTGGACCAGCTTGGCGGATACGGAGTTGGACGCGGCGTAAGAATCGATGCGTGCAACGAAGTCCTCCACCACCTGGTTGACGCGCGGCTCGTCGAACACCGCATCTACAGCGGCCTTGACGCTGGACTCGAATTCCTCGTCGGGGTCCGTCCACTTGGTGGAATTGCCTGCTTCCCGGGCAGCCTTTTCGGCGTAGCCCTGGAGCCGCTCCCTGCTGGCCGGCCATGCCCCCACAATTGCCTGCCACAGCAGGTTTTCGTACGGGCCGTCCGGAATCGGCGCGAGCTCGCGGAGCGTGTTCAGGGTGGCCGCCCACTCCCGGGGCAGTTCGGCGATGACCGAAATCCGCGCCCTGGCGTCCTCGCTGCGCTTGGTGTCGTGCGTGGACAACGTGGTCATGGAGAGCGGAAGGTGTTCCTGCCTGCGCAGCATCCGCTGGTGGAACTCCTCGGTGGACACGGAGAATTCGGTGGGTTCAGCGCCTACCTCTGTGAGTGTGCCCAGCCGGGTGTAGCGGTAGAAGGCGGTGTCCTCCACACCCTTGGCCATAACCATTCCCGAGGTCTGCTGGAACCGGACCGCGATGGGGTTGGCCGGGTCCAGGAGCAACGGCAGCAGCGTTCCCACCGCAACCTCCAGCTCGGGCCGGTAGGCCGCGGCGGACTCGCAGGCTTCCTTGAGGATTTCGGCCCCCGTGGGCAGGTAGCTCCGGTAGACCGGGAAGGCGGCGATGATTTCGGCAAGGGCATCGGCCGCCTGTTCCACCGGGAGCCCGTGGGACTCCGGCACCAGACGGGCCAGCCGCAGCACCTCGGACCGGAGGATGCCGTCGGCGATCATCCGTTTTGTCCCACGGATCATCTCCGCATAGTCGGCGGGGGCAGCAGATTCCCGGAGCTTCGCATCAAGCTCGTTGAGCGGCTGTTCCCCCGCAGGGTCAACAAAAACCCGGTCCACATCAGCCAGGGCGTCGTACCCCGTGGTTCCTTCAGTGGCGAAGTCCTGCGGCAGGGTTTCGCCGGGTTCCAGGATCTTCTCCACCAGGATGTAGGCTCCGCCGCTGAGGTCCTTCAGCCAGCGCAGGTAGCCTGCAGGATCGGCCAGGCCGTCCGGGTGGTCCACGCGCAGACCGTCCACCAGCCCCTCCCGGAACCAGCGGCCCACCTCGGCATGGGCTTCCTCGAACACGCGCGGGGTCTCCACCCGGATCCCTGCGAGCGTGGTGACAGCGAAGAAGCGCCGGTAGTTCAGCTCGGCGTCCGCCCGGCGCCAGCCGATCAGCTCGTAGTGCTGGCGGCTGTGCACCTCCTGGGCAGTGTCGCCGTCGGCATAGGTGCCTTCGGCGATCGGGAAGCGGTGGTCGTAGTAGCGGAGCTCGCCGTCCTTGATTTCCAGCTTGTCCAGGTCCTCGTCCGAACCCAGCATGGGCAGCCGGATCTTCCCGCCGGCAAGGTCCCACTCGACGTCGAACGCCTCCGCATAGGGTGAGCCCTGCCCTTCCTTCAGCAGGGACCACCACCAGGGGTTCTGCGCCGGAGTCGCGACGCCTACATGGTTGGGCACGATGTCCACCAGGACACCCATGCCGTGCTCACGGGCCGCTTTGGACAGGGCGAGCAACCCTTCAGGGCCGCCGCGCTCCGGATCCACGGCGGAAGGATCGGTCACGTCATAGCCGTGGTCCGAACCCTGCTCCGCAGTAAGGATGGGCGACAGATAGACCCAGTCCACACCCAGCGATTTCAGGTACGGAACACGCTCCGCAGCGTCGAACAGAGTGAAGCTGCGGCGGATCTGCAGGCGGTAGGTGGAGGCGGGGACCCTCACTTGTCCCCTACTTTCCGCGAGCCCACCTTCGTGGTTTTCCCTGGCTCGGCCACCATGGGCGTGCTGATGGATTCAGTCTCGCTGGTGGAAGTCTGGGTCAGCGCAGCCAAGGATGCCGCGACCGAGTGGTCCGGCTCAACTTCCTCGACGGTGTGGGCGCGCAAGACCACCAGTGACTTGGCCTCCACGGGCAGCGGCTGTCCGGCGTTGACCGGCTCGGTGTCCGCGTTTTGCCCGGCGGTGTCGATGATGATGTCCCAGGCGGGCGCGTACTCGTCCGAGGGCAGGGTGAACTTGACGGTGTCGTCGTGCGCGTTGAAGTACAGCAGGAAGTTGACGTCCGTAATCCGCCGTCCGCGCGCGTCCTTGCCCTGGATGCCGTCTCCGTTCAGGAAGACACCCACCGAGCGGCCGAAACCGGCTTCCCAGGCCTCCGGCTTCATGGTCTCGCCGTCGGGATCCAGCCATACGATGTCCGGCAGCCGTTCGCCCTCTCCCCGCAGGACGGGCCGGCCGTCGAAGAACCGGCTGCGGCGGAAGGTGGGGTGCTTGGCGCGGAGGGCGTTCACGGCAGCGGTGAATTCCACCAGGGGCTGGTCGATGCTGTCCCAGTTGATCCAGGTCAGCTCGGAGTCCTGGCAGTAGCCGTTGTTGTTGCCCTGCTGGGTGCGTCCCAGCTCGTCGCCGTGCAGGAGCATGGGCACGCCTTGGGAGAGCAGCAGCGAGGCGATGAAGTTCCGCTGCTGGCGGGCCCGCAGCGACAGCACTTCGGGATCATCCGTGGGGCCCTCAACGCCGCAGTTCCAGGACCGGTTGTGGGACTCGCCGTCGTTGTTGCCCTCGCCGTTGGCGTCGTTGTGCTTCTCGTTGTAGGACACCAGGTCCGCCAGGGTGAAGCCGTCGTGTGCGGTGACGAAGTTGATGGACGCCACGGGGCGGCGGCCGGAGTGCTCGTAGAGGTCCGCCGAACCGGTGATGCGGGAGGCAAATTCGCCCAGGGTGGCGGGCTCGCCGCGCCAGAAGTCGCGGACGGTGTCGCGGTACTTGCCGTTCCATTCCGTCCACTGCGGCGGGAAGTTGCCCACCTGGTAGCCGCCGGGGCCGACGTCCCAGGGCTCGGCGATGAGCTTGACCTGGGAGACCACCGGGTCCTGCTGGATGAGTTCGAAGAAGGTGGACAGCTTGTCCACGTCGTAGAACTCGCGGGCCAGGGTGGAGGCGAGGTCGAAGCGGAAACCGTCAACGTGCATCTCCGACACCCAGTAGCGCAGCGAGTCCATCAGCAGCTGCAGGGAGTGCGGCTGGCGGACGTTCAGCGAGTTGCCGGTGCCGGTGTAGTCCATGTAGTGCTTCTCGTCGCCCTCCATCAACCGGTAGTAGGCGGCGTTGTCGATGCCCTTGAAGGACAGCGTGGGGCCCAGGTGGTTGCCTTCGGCGGTGTGGTTGTACACCACGTCCAGGATGACCTCGATGCCGGCCTTGTGCAGCGAACGGACCATCGCCTTGAAGTCCTGGACCTGCTGGCCGGTATCGCCGGTGGAGCTGTAGGTGTTCTGCGGGGCGAAGAAGCCGATGGTGTTGTAGCCCCAGTAGTTGTTCAGGCCCTTGTCCTGCAGGGTGCCGTCGTTGACGAACTGGTGCACGGGCATAAGTTCGATGGCGGTGACGCCGAGCTTCTGCAGGTGCGAAATGACGGCCGGATGGGCCACGCCGGCATACGTGCCGCGCTGCTCCTCGGGGATTTCCGGGTGCAGCTGGGTCAGGCCCTTGACGTGCGCTTCGTAGATGACCGACTGGTGGTAGGGAATCCGCAGGTTCTGGTCGCCGTCCCAGTCGAAGAACGGGTTGATCACCACACCCATCATCATGTGGCTGGCGGAGTCCTCATTGTTGATGGAATCCGGCTCGCCCAGGTTGTACGTGAACAGCGACGGGTCCCAGTCCACCTGGCCGTGGACGGCCTTGGCGTACGGGTCCAACAAGAGCTTGTTGGGGTTGAAACGGTTCCCTGAGGCGGGATCGTAGGGGCCGTGGACCCGGTAGCCGTACTTCTGGCCGGGCTGGATCTGCGGGATGTAGCAGTGCCAGACGTACCCGTCCACCTCGTCCAAGGGGATACGGGTTTCCTTGCCGTCGTCATCGAAGAGGCAAAGTTCGACTTTTTCTGCTCGTTCGCTGAACAGGGCAAAGTTGGTGCCGGTTCCGTTGTACGTGGCGCCAAGGGGATAAGCCGATCCAGGCCAGACTTCCATAATGCTCCTCTTTATAAGACGGCAGCAGAAGAGCAGGAGCGCCCCTGCTGCCGGTGCGAACTAATGCCTACCGTAACGGCAGGGTGTGACTATTACGTTTCCGGACCCCAGCGTTACTAAGCATGCTGACTTTACCCCACGTTTCAGGTATGGCATCGGCGATTCCGCCAGCAGCGATCGGTCCGCCGGAGCAGGCGTCCGACGCCGCCCTCCCGGCTTTGCCGTGCAGTGCCGCTCCCAGCGCGGCCACCGCCGCCCAGCGCTGCTCGGGTTCCACGCCCATCTCCCGGAAGCGGCCGACGTCGGAATCCTCCTGGGCGAGCAGGGCACCGATGATGCCGGCCAGGACGTCGCCGCTGCCGGCCGTGGCGAGCCACGGCGTACCGTCCGCCTGGCTGAACACGTCCCCGGCGGGTGCTGCCACAAGCGTGGTCGCCCCCTTGAGCAGGACGGTGGCACCGGTCAGCGCCGCTGCCCGGCGGACGGCGGCAAGGGTGCCGGCTTCCACGGCCGCCCGGTCCTCCTCGCCGCCCAGCCGCTTCAGCAATGCGGCGAGCTCGCCGGCGTGCGGGGTCAGGACCACATTCGGGGCCATGACGTCGGGAAGGGCGGGCAGCGCACCGGCGTCAGCCACCACGGGCAGGCCGGAAGTGACGGCGTCCCGGGCACGCTGCAGCTGGTCGTGGTCATCCGGCCCCATGCCGGAGCCCACCAGCCAGGCCTGGACCCTGTTGTCGGCGACAGCACCTGTACTGCAGACCATCTCGGGGCAGGACCGGCGCACCAGATCTGCAACCTCGGGCGGCCCCAGGTACCGGACCATCCCCACTCCGGCGGCGAGGGCGCCGCGGCAGGCGAGGACGGCCGCGCCGGGATAATCTGCCGAGCCGGCCACCACGCCCAGGACTCCGCGTGAGTATTTGTGCGCCCGCCGCGCCGGGTGCGGCAGGAGGCGGGCAACGTCAGCATCCTCGAGCCTTCGCAGTCCCGGCTGGTCGAGGTGCTCCTCGATGCCGATGGGCACCACGTCCACGCGGCCGGCATAGTCAGCGCCGGGATCAACCAGCAGGCCCGTTTTGGCTGCACCGAAAGTCACCGTCAGGTCCGCGGCGAGCGCGGGCGTGGACACTGCGCCGGTATCGGCGTCCACGCCACTGGGCAGATCGCACGCAACAACAAAGCCCTCGGCACGGGCTTGGGCACGGGCGTCCGCAATGGCAGTGACCAGGTCCGCCGCACTCCCCCTCAGGCCGCCTTTCGCGCCCGTTCCCAGCACTGCATCGATGACGACGTCGGCGCGCACGGCTTCTGAAACCAGCGCACCGGATGCCGCGTCACTGAGGTACAGGACGCGGCCGCCGGCCTGCTCAAAAGCAGCCAAAGCCTGGGGATGGGCGGAGCCTGCGGTGAGTATCGCCGTCGTACGCATGCCCCGGGCGGCAAGGAAAGCGGCGGCATAGAGACCATCCCCGCCGTTGTTGCCTTTGCCGGTGAGGACGGCAACACCGGCGCCGTAGGTCCGCAGCCCCCGGGACTTGAATTCCCGGACTACTGCGTTGGCTAAGCCGTGGGCCGCGCGCTGCATGAGGACATCGCCGAGTCCGGCAGCGAGGAGTGGTTCCTCGGCTTGCCGGACCTGTTTTCCGGTGTAGGCGCTGATCACGGTGTCAGTGGCGGTGGCCCGCCGGTTCAGCCTTCGGCCAGGACCGTGGCCGTGGCGATGCCGCCGTCGTGGCTGATGGAGAGGTGCCAGCGCTTGACGCCCTTGGCCTCGGCGACGGCCAGCACGGTGCCCTTGACCTGGACGGTGGGGCCGTTGTGGTCCAGGCCGATCCAGCAGTCCTGCCAGTTCATGCCGGCCGGCGCACCGAGGACTTTGGCCACAGCTTCCTTCGCGGCAAACCGCGCAGCGAGGGAGCGGATGTTCAGCTCGCGCTCGGCGGGAACGAACAAACGGTCCCGGAGGCCGGGGGTGCGCTCAAGCTGGCGGCCGAACCGCTCGATGTCTACAACGTCTACGCCAATGCCAACAATCATGCGGCTTATTCTACGGTGACGCACGTTACTGGCCGGACCACCGGCAGCGCACGAGCCGTTAAAAGCGGAAACCCCGGGCTGGTGGACCCGGGGTTTCCGCTATGAGTGAAGAAGGGTTACTCGACCGTAACGCTCTTGGCGAGGTTGCGGGGCTGGTCCACGTCGTAGCCCTTGGCTGCGGCGAGTTCCGCGGCGAAGATCTGCAGCGGGACGGTGGTCAGCAGCGGCATGAGCAGGGTGGGGGTCTCGGGGACGTAGAAGACGTGCTCGGCGTAGGCCTTCACGGCTTCGTCGCCTTCCTCGGCGATGACCAGGGTGCGGGCGCCGCGGGCTCGGATTTCCTGGATGTTGCTGATCACCTTGGCGTGCAGCGATTCACGGCCGCGCGGGGACGGGACAATCACAAACACCGGCTTGCCCTCGTCGATCAGGGCGATGGGGCCGTGCTTGAGCTCGCCGGCGGCGAAGCCCTCGGCGTGGATGTACGCGATTTCCTTCAGCTTCAGCGCACCTTCGAGGGCCACGGGGTAGCCCACGTGCCGGCCCAGGAACAGTACCGACTGCTCGTTGGCCATGCTGCGGGCGAGTTCGCGCAGCGGGCCGGCGTTGTCCAGGATGGTCTGGATCTTGTCCGGGATCTTGGCCAGGTCCGCCAGGACGTCCTTGATCTGGCCGGAGAAGATGTTCCCCCGCAGCTGCGCCAGGTACAGGCCCAGCAGGTATGCTGCCGTGATCTGGGCCAGGAACGCCTTGGTCGAAGCGACCGCGATCTCCGGGCCGGCGTGCGTGTAGAGCACGGCGTCGGATTCGCGCGGGATGGTGGAGCCGTTGGTGTTGCAGATTGAGATGGTCTTCGCGCCCTGTTCACGTGCGTAGCGGACGGCCATCAGGGTGTCCATGGTTTCGCCGGACTGGCTGATGGACACCACCAGGGTGTTCTCGTCCAGGATCGGGTCCCGGTAACGGAACTCGTGCGCGAGTTCCACCTCGGTGGGGATCCGGCACCAGTTCTCGATGGCGTACTTCGCCACGGTGCCTGCGTACGCGGCGGTGCCACAGGCAAGGACCACAATCTTGTTAACCTGCTTGAGCAGTTCCGGATCGATCCGGAGCTCGTTCAGGGTCAGCTTGCCGTCCAGGTCGGACCGGCCCAGCAGGGTCTGCGCCACGGCGTCGGGCTGGTCATGGATTTCCTTTTCCATGAACGAGCTGAAGCCGCCCTTCTTGGCGGAGGCCGGGTCCCAGTCCACGTGGTATTCCTTGCCGGCCGCCGGGTTGCCGAAGAAGTCGGTGATGTCCACCGTGTCCGCGGTGATGGTGACAATCTGGTCCTGGCCCAGTTCCACCGCACGGCGGGTGTAATCGATGAACCCGGACACGTCCGAGCCCAGGAAGTTCTCGCCCTCGCCCAGGCCCACCACCAGGGGTGAATTGCGGCGGGCTGCCACCACCACGTTGGGCTGGTCAGCGTGGACCGCCAGGAGGGTGAAGGCGCCTTCGAGCCGCTGGCAGGCGAGCTCCATGGCACGGGTCAGGCCGCCGTCGGACACGTCGCCGCCGAGCTTGTTCCGGAAGATGTCCGCCAGCAGGGCCGCGGCCACCTCAGTGTCCGTCTCGGAGAGGAAGGTGACACCCTTTTCGAGCAGCTCGAGCTTGAGCTCGGCGAAGTTTTCGATGATGCCGTTGTGGATGACGGCCAACTTGCCGTTATCGGCAAGGTGCGGGTGGGCGTTCCGGTCCGTCGGCCCGCCGTGCGTGGCCCACCGGGTGTGCCCGATTCCGGTCACGGTCTCCGGCAGCGGGTGTTCTTCAAGCTCGGCGATCAGGTTGCTCAGCTTGCCCGACTTCTTCCGGGACTCGATGGAGCCTTCCGAAACTACAGCGACTCCCGCGGAGTCGTAGCCCCGGTACTCCAGGCGGCGCAGTCCCTCAAGGACCACATCCAGCGCACTGTGACTTCCACCGTTAACAGAACGGCCCACGTATCCTACGATTCCACACATACGCTAAAGACTATCGGCAGGGGCCGTCAGATCTAAACCAGGCGGCCGCCCGTGAAGCCGGTTTCGTTGCGTCAGCCCGTGTGCTCCAGCTCACCCGCATTTCGCTCTCGGCCGGGCTGGGGGCAGAATCACTAAAGTGACTGTGCAACGCAACGACGCGAACGGCGAAGGCGTCTCCCCGTTCGTTGAGCTGGACCGGCAGACCTGGTCCCGGCTCGCAGATGAGATGGAGCAGCCTCTTAACGAGGAGGATATCTTCCGTCTCCGCGGCCTTGGCGATCCCCTGGATTTGAAGGAAGTCCGGGAGGTCTACCTTCCGCTTTCCAGGCTTCTGCACCTTTATGTTGAAGCCGCCGGCCAGCTGCATGCCGCCACCACCACGTTCCTGGGCGAGCAGACCCAGCGGACCCCCTTTGTGATCGGCGTGGCGGGGTCGGTGGCCGTGGGCAAGTCCACTATCGCCCGCGTGCTTCGTGAAATGCTCCGCCGCTGGCCCGGCACCCCGAATGTGGAACTCATCACCACGGACGGTTTCCTGTACCCGCTGGCCGAGTTGAAGCGGCGGCAGCTGCTGGAGCGCAAGGGCTTCCCGGAATCCTACGACCGCCGGGCGCTGCTGCGTTTTGTGAGCGAAATCAAGAGCGGCGCCGAGGAAGTGCGGGCGCCCTGGTACTCGCATGTCACCTACGACATTGTTCCCGGCAAGGAAGTGGTGGTCCGCCGCCCCGATGTGCTGATCGTGGAAGGGCTCAATGTCCTGGCACCGGCGCGGCCGCGGCATGACGGCAAGCAGGGGCTGGCGCTGAGCGACTTCTTCGACTTCTCGATCTACGTGGATGCCAAGACTTCGTTTATTGAAGAGTGGTACGTGGACAGGTTCCGCAAGCTGCGCAGCACGGCCTTCGCCCAGCCGGAGTCCTACTTCCACCGGTATGCGAGCCTGTCCGATGACGAGGCGGAGAGCACCGCACGCGACATCTGGAAGCGCATCAACGAACCCAACCTGGAGGAGAACGTCCTCCCCACGCGCGGCCGGGCCCAGCTGGTGCTGAGCAAGGATATGGACCACTCCATCCGCCGCATGCTGCTCCGGAAGGTCTAGCACAGGTGTGCTACGACTGCGCAGCTGCTGGCGGTCCTACGGAGACAGCGACCAGCCGGCGCAGCTTCGCCCGCTTCCTGGCGGCGGGAGCAGGACTCACTGTCCTGGCTGCCTGCACGCCTGCGGCACCCGAGGCGGCGGCGCCGTCGTCGGCCTCCCCTGCTGCATCACCGTCACCGTCCGTCTCTTCCGCCATTACGACGGCGGAGGGCACCACGGCGGCTCCCCCGCCTCCTGAACCGTCCCCCACGCCGTCGCCCTCTTCCGCGCTGCCGCGCCAGTTCTCCCTCACTGACCCGGCCAGCCCCTGGCTGGTGGTCAACAAGCACCGGCCGCTGGCGCCTGCGGACTACGTGCCGGCTGACTTGGTCCAGCCTGCTGTGGCGACCACCGCGTCCGGTGAATCCGCGCTGCTGAACAGGACGACGGCGGCCGCGGCCGAAGCGATGTTCGCAGCGGCCGTGCAGGAAGGGGTGGCCATGGTCATGGCGAGCGGCTACCGCTCCTATTCGACGCAGGTGGCCACCTACAACGGGTACGTCGCCTCACGGGGGCAGTCCGATGCCGACACGGCCAGCGCCCGGCCCGGTTACTCCGAGCACCAGACGGGCTGGGCGTTCGACATTGCGGACGGCGGGGGCGCATGCAGCTTCCAGCCGTGCTTCGCGGACCAGCCAGCGGCCGTGTGGGCCAAGGCCAACGGGCACCGGTTCGGCTTTGTGGTGCGGTATCCGTGGATGTTCCACCCCATCACGGGGTACTACTACGAGCCCTGGCACCTGCGGTACATCGGAGTGGAGGCGGCCACCGACATGGTGAACCGCGGGATCAACACGCTGGAGGAGTACTTCGGTGTGGAGGCGGCGCCGGGGTACCCCTGAGGCTTTGCGCTAGGTTTGTTCCTATGCTGACTGGATTCAAAAACTTCATTATGAAGGGCAACGTTGTTGACCTTGCTGTCGCCGTCGTCATCGGAACTGCCTTTGGCGCAGTGGTCACGGCGCTGGTGAACAAGGTACTGATGCCCTTCGTGGCGGCGATCGTGGGCTCTCCCAACTTCGACAGCTTCGCCAAGGTCGAGCTCAACGGCAACGCCATCGAGTTCGGCGTCCTGCTGACGGCCATCGTTAACTTCCTGCTGATCTCCGCGGCCATCTACTTCGTGGTGGTAATGCCGATGAACCTGATGATCGAGCGCCGGAACCGGCGGCTTGGGATCAACCAGGACGTTAAGAAGGAGTCGGCAGAGGACCCGCAGATTGCGCTGCTGACGGAGATCCGGGATGCGCTGAAGGAGCGCACGCGCTAATAGTTTGCTCACACAAAGCAGTGGCCCGCTTCCTGACGGAGGCGGGCCACTTTGCTGTGGTTATTCGCTGACGAGCTCGAGGGCCAGCTCGGCACGGACCACCTGGGCGAGGTGCTCGGCGATGGACTGCGCGGTTTCTTCGTCTGCGGCTTCCACCATCACGCGCACCACAGGTTCAGTGCCGGAGGGGCGGAGCAGGACGCGGCCGGTGTCACCCAGAGCGGCTTCCGCGGATGCTACGGCCTGGGCCAGGACGTCGTTGCTGCCCACCTTGGTGCGGTCCACACCCTTGACGTTGATCAGGACCTGCGGGAGCTTGGTCATCACCGTGGCGAGTTCCTTCAGCGGCTTCCCAGTCAGGGCTATCTGGGCGGCAAGCTGAAGACCGGTGAGGACGCCGTCGCCGGTGGTGGCGTAGTCGGCGAAAATGACGTGGCCGGACTGTTCGCCGCCGAGGTTGAAGCCGCCGTCGCGCATTTCCTCGAGGACGTACCGGTCCCCCACAGCCGTTTCCCGAATGCTGATGCCGGCTTCCCGGAGGGCGATCTTCAGGCCAAGGTTGCTCATTACCGTGGCCACCAGGACGTCGTCCCTGAGTTTGCCCGACTCTTTCAGGGCGAGGGCGAGGATGGCCATGATCTGGTCGCCGTCCACTTCGTTGCCCTCGTGGTCCACGGCGAGACAGCGGTCAGCGTCGCCGTCGTGGGCGATTCCCAGGTCAGCGTGGTACTTGACCACTGCTTCCTTGAGGGGGCCGAGGTGGGTGGATCCGACGCCGTCGTTGATGTTGTGGCCGTCCGGGTCGGCACCGATGACAATGACGTTTGCGCCGGCGTCCTTGAATACCTGCGGCGAGCAACCGCTCGCGGCCCCATGCGCGCAGTCGAGGACCACGGTGAGTCCCTCGAGGTTGTGCGGCAGCGTCTGGAGCAGGTGGACGATGTAGCGGTCCTCGGCATCGGAGAAGCGCTGGATCCGGCCGACGTCGGCGCCGACGGGGCGGACGGCTTCCTTGGACATCTGGGCCTCGATGGCGTCTTCCACCTCGTCGGGGAGCTTCTGGCCGCCGCGGGCGAAGAACTTGATGCCGTTGTCCGGCGCCGGGTTGTGCGAGGCGGAGATCATCACGCCAAAGTCTGCGTCCAGGTCAGCCACAAGATAGGCCGCCGCGGGGGTGGGGAGGACACCGGCGTCGTAGACGTCAACGCCCGAGCTGGAGAGCCCCGCCTCCACCGCGGCGGCGATGAACTCGCCGCTGGCGCGCGGGTCGCGGGCCACCACGGCGCGCGGCCGGGAGCCGTTGGAGTTGCGGTCATGGCCGAGCACGACGGCGGCCGCCTGGGCCAGCTGCATGGCAAGCTCCGCAGTCAACAGACCGTTCGCCAGCCCCCGGACACCATCAGTTCCAAATAATCTAGACACCGGTCAAGTCTAGAGGATGGGGCAAAGCAGGCACGCGCCTAGGAGTCACACCCGACAAACCTGTACAAGGCTGCATCGCCTTCCTGGTCGACCTTGATGAAGGCGGATGAGTTGTCTGCGGCTTTCAGGCCTGGAAAGTCATTGACTTCTTTTCGCTTTGGATCAATGTAATGCCCCCCGAAGTCGAGGAGGAATTGCACGTTCTGTCTTTTTGCTGCCTCGCAGACCTCCGAGTTGGGACGGGCTTGGTTCAGTTCCTTCGCGGCAAGGAGCCGATCGGCATTGGATCCCGTATAGGCATGGGCAAAAAGCACCCGGCGATCGGCAATGGCGTAGGCGGTGGAACTACCGTCCCAAGGGTTGTTGGCAATTACTGCATCTTCTGGCACGTGCGTATTCAGCCGGTTCAGCAATTCGAGTTCATTGGGTCTTAGTAATGGAGAGGCGTCCGCCAAGGCATAGGTGCGTTCCCGCCCGGGAGTGGTTTCCGAGTTCGTTGGCCAGACGACCACAGAGGCAGCCAGTGCTGCGATGCCAACCGGGACCACCCACTTGGCCCGGTACCGTGACAGGCCCTCAAAAATCCACGCACCAGCCGCGCCCACAAATACGGACCAGAACATGGGCAGGAGTGCAGCGAGGCGGGGCGGATCTCCATACCAGGCCCCGATAATAATCTCCCGCGCCACTGGGATTGGGACCACGGCCGCTACGAGATACAGAACAACGGCGCCAGCATATGAAGCGAGAAACCATCGCTCCGCGGGCCTGGAGATGAGCAGGACTGTGCCCGCCAGAGTCAGTGCTGCGAGTCCCCATGCCACCCCTCCGTGGGTAGGTGCTACTAAAAGCACGCTGCCGGCGGCGGCGGGAAGGGAGTCGATCGGGTCCCAAGTAGTGGTCCAGGGCCGGACCGTGGCCCAAATCAGCAGACCAGCCGCGAACACGCTAATCCAAAGCGCCGCCCACTGCAGGTAACCAAAGGAATCTGACCGCCGTCGCCGAAGTTCGGTAAACGATCGGACTGCGGCCAGGGCTGCAAAGAAGGATGAGAGTCCTACAAGAGCCACCAGGCCTGACATGTGGGTGCAGGCCAGTCCGGGAAGTCCAATGGTGAGCGTAAGTGCGGCCAGCGGCCACGGCATCGGTGTTACCTTGCCAAACTTCAATACCGCCGCCAACGCTGAAATCAGCGGCGGCAAAAAAGTCACCGCCAGCATATAGGGGAAGAGCGGGCCAAAATCACTTTTCTGGCTTTGCATCACCGTGAACGGGAACGCGAAGAATCCGGCGCTGGCAACTGCAGCTCCGAGCAGGGCGACGAGCTTGGGCCCAACAACCACATGGACAAAAAGAAGTACACCCAGTGGCCAGGCGACGGCAACGATAGCGAAGTTGAGGGCGTTCGCGGCCGGAACGACGGGCAACCCTGTAGCCTGCGCAGTCAACGCTGCCATTGCATGCCAGATCTGAGGATAGAACCCGGATGACTCCCCCATCAATCCCTGCACCGAAAACGGCGAGCCATCACCGGAATCAAGAATCTGCTGAACAAAGTTCACATGAAACGGTGTATCGATGCCCTGATTGATGTTCGTTGGGCGCTCGACAATCTGGGCATAGCGTATGGCCAGGACCATCCCGCCCGTCAAGAGAGCGATCCAGTATCCGCTGCTTGCGGTTCGCCGCTCCAGCATCCAAACAAAACCGGCCGGCCATCGCTTGCTCATCGAATGGACCAACACCAGGAGGACCCCGGCTATCAAGACGGTGGCGATGATGAATGTGACGATGTCCCATCGGACTTTCAACCACCAACAGACGAGAGTGGATACCGCTACCAGCGAGGCTGTCAGGACAGGTGCGAACGAAACCAACCACACCTGACGCAGGCCTAGCGCCCATCCCAAAAGTAGCCCCGGAATAATGACTACGCCGACCGCGCCTGCAAGGCTTGGCAGTGCAAAAAACCACTCCATCAAGGATTCCCCAAGTTTTCCATCAGTAATTGCCCAAGATCCCGTTTAACGCTGGCGGGCCAGCCGTACGCGTCTATAGCATACACAGCATGAAACCTAGCCATGGGGGCCTGGCGCTTGAAATTGTTGTACCGGTTTTCAATGAGGAATCAGTACTCGAAAAGAGCATCGTAGAGCTCGCGAATTACCTGAAATTGGAAATGCCAGCGTCGTGGCAGATTACCATCGCCGACAACGCCAGCACGGACAGCACACGTCTGATTGCCACTCGTCTGGCTGAGACCATACCTAACGTTCAGTACCGGCGTTTGGAGATCAAGGGGCGCGGGCATGCTCTCCGGGATGCATGGGGCGCGTCAGAGGCCGAAGTCCTGGCATATCTGGATGTAGACCTCTCGACTGACCTGGCAGCCCTGCTGCCATTGGTGGCTCCGCTGTTATCAGGCCACTCGGATATCTCCATCGGCACGAGGCTAGGACAGAGTTCGCGCGTCAGCCGCGGGCCAAAGCGAGAGTTTATTTCGCGGTCGTACAACTTCTTACTGAAGCGCACTATGCAGGTGCGTTTCTCAGACGCACAGTGCGGATTCAAGGCCATCCGCGCGGACGTAGCCAGAACTCTGCTCCCCCATGTCGAAGACAATGGATGGTTCTTTGACACCGAACTACTGATCATCGCGGAACGTTCAGGCCTGCGGATTCACGAGATACCGGTGGATTGGGTGGATGATCCTGACAGCAGGGTGGACATCCGGCAGACAGCCATCGACGACGTTCGCGGATTAGTTCGTGTCGCCGGATCCTTGGTTAAGGGTTCGATCCCCGTTCAGGCCATTTATGCAGAGCTTGGCCGACGGCCAATAGTTACTCCCTCCCGGCCGAGTTTCTTTGGCCAGGTCGTTCGGTTCGGCATGGTCGGCGGCATATCGACTATGGCCTTCGCTTTGCTTTTTCTACTGTTTCAAGGCCCGTTCGGGGCTCAGCAGGCCAACTTTCTAGCCCTCCTTTTAACAGCTGTCGGGAATACAGCTGCGAACCGGCGTTTTACGTTCGGTATAAACGGGCCGGAAAAGCTCTTCACACAGCAATTTCAAGGCCTTATTGTGTTTGCACTGGCTTGGTCGATCACATCGTCTTCGCTTCTGGTGTTGCATACGCTTGTGCCCGATTCTTCTTCCACGATGGAGCTCATGGCCCTCACCGGTGCCAATATTCTTGCGACTCTGATGCGGTTTGTACTGCTGCGCATCTGGGTCTTCCGTGTTCGCAATTCGGAGAGCGGCGCACAAGCCCTACATTCAGGCGTCAAGTTGGCCAGGGTCGCTTGAAGGCCGCGACCGGCGGCCCGATGGACCTTCCCGAGGCTTCAGCAGAAGTAATATCCGCGCCGCAGCCCCAGGCAGAGCGGCGCGGGCTTCTTCGTGGACCGCGGGCGGAACGTTGGGCCCTCTGTGCACTCTTAGCCCTAACGAGCCTCCTGTACGCGTGGGGCTTGGACCGCAACGGCTGGGCGAATTCGTACTACTCGGCTGCGGCAATGGCGGGCTCGCAGGATTGGACGGCGTTCTTCTTTGCGTCTTCCGACCCCGGAAACGCAATCAGCGTGGACAAGCCTCCACTGAGCCTCTGGGTGATGTCTGCGTCTGTTTGGGCCTTTGGCCTTAGTCCTTGGAGCATCCTGGTTCCCCAGGCCCTGATGGGTGTAGCCAGCGTGTATCTGCTCTTCCGAATGGTTCGACGCTACGTCAGCCTCACTGTTGGTTTCCTTGCCGCCACAGCTCTGGCCGTAACCCCTGTAGCGACGGTGATGTTCCGTTACAACAATCCCGATGCTCTGTTGACCTTGCTGATGATCGGCGCTGCCTACGGGGCGTTGGAGTCAATTCGCCGCGACCGGATGCGATGGCTGATGCTGTCCGGGCTGCTCACCGGTGCAGCCCTCCTGACGAAACAGCTTCAAATAGCCCTGCTACTGCCTGCGATCGCTTCCGTTTACCTGATGTTTGCCAGTGTCCCCATAGTTAAGCGCCTGCTGCACCTGCTAGGTGCCTTGTTGGCAGCAGCTGTTGCGGGAGGTTGGTGGTTCATCGTGGTGCAGATGACGGCCCCCTCCAACCGGCCCTTTGTAGGCGGTTCCCGCTTCAACAGCGCAGTGGAGCTGACACTCGGATACAACGGCCTGGATCGACTCACCGGTGAGGACGCGAGCCGCACCATGTCTCCCAGCGCGGCCGATCTCGCGGAAAAACTCGATCCGGGATTCCAGCGCTTTCTCCAGCCACAATTCTCGGGCCAGTTCGGGTGGTTTCTGCCCCTGGCTATCGCAGGGCTTCTGCTGGCGGTATGGCACCTGAAGCGCAGCAGCGGCAGCAGACAGTACCGGGCATTCCTCGTTCTTTCTGGGGTCTGGTTCCTCACTTCCGCCACAGTGCTGGCCTTCATGTCAGGGATCGTCCACCCTTACTACTCATTGACCCTTGTTCCACCGCTGAGCTGCCTGGCAGCGATAGCACTGGTGCACTTCTACCGGCTGCGAGATCGTCGCTCTGTCCGCCTGGCGCTGGCTGGCACTTTGCTGGTGACGATGGTCCTCGGCTTTGTCACCGCGGCTCGGTCAACTGCCGATTTCCCTGGCGGCCCGCCCGTTGCATTGGGGCTATGGTCAGTGGCCATAGCGCTGCAGCTTCTTCCTCCGCCGACGCAGATAATGCGGTCCGTCTCTACAGGAGTTCTTGCGGTGGCGCTATTACTCGGGCCGATAGTTTGGTCTGTGAACACAGTACTTAGCCCGCATGCCGGCGCGGGCGTTGTGGCTGGGCCCAGCATTCTGGGCATTAGGACAGACCATCCCGATCGCAAGCAAGTGGGCTCTGACGTGCCGCCAAGCTTTATCGCGGTGATGTTCGGCGACATCCCGGAGGACGAGGTGGTGTCCCGGCTGCGTGCTGCTCCAGCTTCGGCGAAGTGGTCAGCCGCGATGGTGGGATCTGAGACTGCGGCAAACTATCAGCTGGAGAGCCGTCGATCCGTGCTGCCTGTCGGCGGCTTTGATGGCACAGACCCTTTCCCCACGCTGAAAGAGTTTCAGGCCATGGTGGACGAGGGCAAGGTGGCATCGTTCGTGATCCAGGAACTGCCGCCATTGACGCTGGAAGGCCGTGGCGAGTCAGCGAAAATTGTCGCTTGGGTTAGAACTAATTTTCCGGTCGAGCAGATCGGCAGCGCGGAGTACTACACACTGCTCACGTAGGAATCGACATTTGGCGCACTGCTGAGCTCACCCCTTCAACGTCCTGTCGCGTGTTCACAGGCCCTCCGGTGGGACGCACGTGATCCCAGGCCTTCCGGTGGGACGCATTAGCCTGCAATCAAAGCAAAGCGACGCAAACAGAAAAGCCCGTCCCGCCAATGGCGGGACGGGCTTTTCGTGTAAGCGGATTTTAGCGCTTGGAGTACTGCTGAGCCTTGCGGGCCTTCTTGAGACCGGCCTTCTTACGCTCGATGACACGGGCGTCGCGGGAGAGGTAACCGGCCTTCTTCAGCGTGGCGCGGTTGTTCTCGACGTCGATCTCGTTCAGCGAACGGGCGATGCCGAGGCGCAAGGCGCCGGCCTGGCCGGAGATGCCGCCGCCGTGGATGCGGGCGATGACGTCGTAGGCGCCTTCGAGATCAAGGATCTTGAAGGGCTCGTTGACGTCCTGCTGGTGCAGCTTGTTCGGAAAGTAGTTGTCCAGCGCGCGGCCGTTGATGGTCCACTTGCCGGAGCCGGGGACAACGCGAACGCGTGCAACAGCTTCCTTGCGACGGCCAACTGCAGCGCCGGCAACGGTCAGTGCCGGGCGCTCCTTCTTGGGCGCAGCTTCAGCAGCCGAGCTTTCAGAGGTGTAGCTGGTCAGGGTTTCCTCGGCCTCGACGGCCTCGGTGGTCTCTTCGTTCTGAGCCACGATTCTCCTTGTATAGATAAGTTGTTTGGTGGCCAGGACTACTGGGCGACCTGGGTGATTTCGAAAGTCTTGGGCTGCTGGGCGGCGTGGGGGTGCTCAGCACCGCGGTACACCTTCAGCTTGCCCAGCTGCTGTGCAGCGAGGGAGTTCTTCGGGAGCATGCCCTTGATGGCCTTCTCCACGGCGCGGACCGGGTTGGATTCCAGCAGTTCCGCGTAGTTGACGGAGGTCAGGCCGCCCGGGTAGCCGGAGTGGCGGTATGCGCGCTTCTGCTCCAGCTTGGCGCCGGTGAGGGCTACCTTTTCAGCGTTGATGATGATGACGAAGTCGCCCATGTCCATGTGGGATGCATAGGTGGCCTTGTGCTTGCCGCGCAGCAGGATTGCGGTCTGGCTTGCAAGACGACCAAGGACAACGTCTGTGGCGTCAATGACGTGCCACTGGCGGTTGATATCGCCGGGCTTCGGGGTGTACGTACGCACGGTGTTTGCCTCGTTCTTGTTCTGGCGTTCTTTTTTAGGTGTCACTAGCTCGTGCACCTACTGTCTGCGCGCTACCGGAACAGAGGTGAGGGCTCTATGTAACCAGTCATCCTGAGGTTCCGAATGTGCACGTTGAGTAGTTATCCTGCAACCGGATTCTCAAGCGGGCACGCACCATCGGAATAGGACACGCACAACGACTACCAAGATTAGCGCGTTAAGGGGTTCAGGGTCAAAATGGGGTAGCCGGACGGCGTCTCAGCTCCCGCCGGCATGACGGACACAGGGGGTCGCGGTGTTTTCAATGGTTGATGATGGTTCCGGCTGGCTCTTCGTCATTGGAGCAGCACTCCTGGGACTGATCCTCTCCCCTGCCTCCGAGGCCCTCATCGCAAAGCACCTTCCGAGGCTGGGCGCCGTTCCCACCCTTCCCGTCAGGATCACGACCGCGGCACTTACCTTTGCGATCTGCTTCGCGTTTGCTTTACGCCTCGGAATTAGCAGCCAATTACCAGCCTTTATTTTCCTTGCCGTCATCGGCGTGCAACTGGCGCGGACTGACATTGCCCTGCATTTACTGCCCAACCCCCTTGTCTTGGCAACGCTTTTGGGCGGTTTCCTGCTTTTATTGTTGCCGGCTATCTCTGATTCCCAGATGGGCAACCTGCTCCGCGGCATGATCGCAGCCGTCATTTTGTTCGCTGCCTACCTGGCCCTGGCCCTGATTTCTCCCGGCGCCATCGGGATGGGCGATGTAAAGCTTGCCGCACCCATCGGCCTCTACTTGGGGTACCTAGGTTGGACACCGCTACTTTATGGCGGCCTTCTGGGCTTCATACTCAACGGTCTGGTCACGCTAACCCTGGTAGCCCTGAAAGGCCGGAACAAAGGGGCAGAAGTGCCCCACGGGCCGTCCATGCTCGCCGCAACTGCCGTTATCACGCTCTTCCTGACCTAGAACCCACCTACCTCTCGACGCTGCAGCGAGCAGTCCTCCCAAGTAGTACCCGAGAAGTCGGCCTGCCCATCTGAGTACTCCGCAAAAGTTCCGAGTACGTACCTTTTTTAACCAGCAGAAAAGTCGAGTACCACTACGCATTGTTGCGTTTGAGTGGAAATGACAATCTCTTCTTAGCGAAGTCCAGCCGCTAAGGAATTATGGGGGCAGCTGGAAATTCGTTGAAATCCAAGAAACCAATTTCACCGAATTAAGGAAAATACAATGACTTCTCTCATGGTCTCAATGACTGCTTTCATCGCCGGCGTCAAGGATCGTTTCACTCGGGAAGAAAAGGGAGCCACGATGGTTGAGTACGGCATCATGGTCGCGTTCATCGCGGTCGTCGTGATGGGCGCCGTCCTTCTCCTGGGCCCGCAGATCGAGGGCATGTTCACAAGCGTGTCTGCAGCGCTCTAAGTCCGGAGGGGCGAATGGAGGGCGCGTACGAGGCGCACTCCATTCGCCCTCCGACTCCTTCTGAACGGCATCTGGGTCCACTTTCGTTAGGAACGAAAAGGGATCGCTCTAATTTCTACCCTCACCTCCGTTTTTCACACCGTCCATGCGCATCACTTCGGAAGAGAAGGGCGCAACCATGGTCGAGTACGGGATCCTGGCCGCCTTTATCGCAGTCCTCGTTACGGCTGCTGTCATTATTCTCGGCCCGCCAAACGCAGGACTCTTTACCTCTGTTTCCGCCGCTCTCTAGAGGGGCTACATACCGCAGCGGTGCCGGCGGGCTGCCGCTGCAGCCAGCAAACATACTCAAATTCGATGGGACACTCTGGGAGAGGTCATGAAGAAAAAAGGGAAGGAAAGAGGCGCCGTAGCGGTCGAGATGGCCATTGTCCTCCCGCTGCTGCTGCTGATCCTCCTGGGAATTATAGAGTTCGGCAGGGCTCTCAACGTCCAGGTGTCCCTCACTCAAGCCGCACGGGAAGGTGCCCGTTATGCGGCAATACACCACGGCGAGTCCGGCTTTGATGTCCAGGCAGCCACCCTCGCAGCAGCGCCATCACTATCTGGATTGAGCGTTACCGTAACCGACAACGCAAGCAGCTGCACGTCAACTTCCAACGTTCAGGTCGAGACCAGGGTGGCCTTGCCCTCGTTAACAGGCTTCCTCGATGCCGGCTTCTTCGGCGCTTCCGGCATCTTTCCATTATCTATGACAGGAGTGGGGGTAATGAGATGCGGCGGGTAGGACGATTTGCCCATTTCAAGTCCAGAAGTTCGAGTGAAAAGCAGAATCCGGAAAACGGTGCGGCGGCCATCATCGTGGCGGTGCTTATGGTTGCAGTACTTGGATGCGCAGCCATAGCCGTGGACGTTGGGGCGATGTATGCGGAGAAAGCCCAGGTTCAAAACGGGGCCGATGCAACGGCCCTGGCAATTGCAGGCGATTGTGCTAAGGGATTGAATTGCACTACGGCTATGGCCGCGCCTGCCAACCGATTGGCGGACGCTAACGCCAATGACGGTTCAACTGGCGTTTTCTCTGTTACGCAGCCCAACGCCAACACGGTCCGCGTGGAAACAAACGCCCGGGAAGCTGGATCCGGCAGCAACCACTTCTCACTGTTCTTCGCAAAAGTCATGGGTATGGACACGGCTGCGATTACAGCCGTAGCGGAAGCGTCCTGGGGTTCGCCGTCGGAAGCGACGACTCTGCCCTGGACCATCAGCATGTGTGTCTTCGAAAAGTACCTGTCGTCCAGCCAGTTGGCTGAACTTCAGTCAACCGGTACTTTCACCGGAGATCCCAACCCTGCGCGAATCTTGTTCCGCTATGACCAAAACGTACCCACCGTGCCAGGTTGCGAGGCGCAAAACGGCTACGCACCCGGCGGATTTGGCTGGCTGGACACGGACACTGGCTGCTCGACAAACATCAACATCGCCAATAGCGAAGTCGGCAGCAACCCCGGCAACGATCTCCCCAACGTCTGTCAAGATATGCCGTCAACGATCAAGGACTCTCCGATCCTGATTCCTGTCTTCACGAGCGCAGTTCAAAACGGACAAAAAACCAAATTTACCCTAGCCGGATTCCTGGCTTTCCAGGTCACCGGGTTCAAGTTCGGTGGTGGGCCAGGACTGACTGATCTTGACCCGTCCGCCCCGGACTGCACTGGCGGTAACTGCCGTGGCATACAGGGTTACTTCACCCGCTTCGTCTCTCTTGAAGAGGGACTGTCAATAACTGGCGGGCTGCCCAACTACGGGGGAACCGTGGTTGCACTCTCGGAGTAGCTGAACGCGCTCTGCCAGCAAATCGACACATCCATCAAAGGAGAAATTGAAGTGAAATCACGCCTACTGGGAGGCTTAGCTGCATTACTGCTGGCAGTAGTGGGAGCCGTTCTCCTATTTGTATATGTTCAGGGCGCGTCTGCGCGGGCCCAAGCAGGACTTGAGCCCGTGAATGTTCTGGTCATCACTGAACAGGTCCCTGTGGGAACCAAATCGGCAGATCTTGCCGGCAAAGTCCGAGTCGAGGCGATCCCAAAGTCCGCTGTCCCGGACGGAGCCCTCACTACGCTCGATCAGCAGGAGGGAAAAGTCACCGCTATCGGTCTGGAACCCGGAGAACAACTGCTCGCCGCTCGCTTGGTAGATCCCCGCGACCTGGCTCCCGGCACCGTGCCAGTCCCGGACGGACTCGAGGAGATCACCCTTCTGCTGTCACCTGAACGCATCCTGGGCGGCCGGCTTGAAGCTGGAGACACCGTGACGATTTACTCTTCATTCGATAAGGAGGACGGGCAAACGGGATTACTTTTCCATGATGTCCTCATCACGGCCGTACAAAAGGCACCTTCTGCGTCAACGAACAACACAAGTTCAGGTTCATCCGAGCCAGCGGTTGAAATGCCCAACGGTTCCGCTTTCATCACCTTCGCGCGAAGCGACGCCGACGCGTCAAAACTCATCTTCACTGCGGAGTTCGGAAAGCTGTGGCTGGCCAAGCAGACGGATACCACGGTGAAGAGCACGCCTCCTGTAACTACTTATGGAGGGCTGTACTGATGAGCCGCTTCGTAGCCATTACAGCTGTAAGGGACTTCGAAGGACGCATTCGCCAGGCCATCACCGGCGCCCTCCACGGGGAACTGCAGACCCTCTCACCCGAAGTGCTGGCAGGTGGACCTGACGATGTCTTCAAGCAGCTCAACGGCGCCCCGCCGGAAGTTCTCATTCTGGGTCCAGGAGTTGCACCAGATGAGGCCCTCAAGCTTGCTACCGTCTTCGACTTGCAGTACCCGGAGATCAGCCTCCTCCTCATTGCAGAGCCCAATCCTGAATTGGTGTTGCGCGCGATGCACTCCGGTATTCGGGACGTGGTTACATCGGAAATCGGCTCGAGTGAGCTGCGGGTACTGCTCGAACGGGCGTGCTTGGCTTCCGCAAGCCGCCGTCGCGGCATGGCTCCTGCGGCGGAAGGACATCAGGATCGCGGAAGGGTCATTGCGGTCATGTCGCCCAAAGGAGGTGTCGGCAAGACTACTGTTGCCACAAACCTGGCAATCGGCCTCGGCAAAGTTGCGCCCATGAGTGTGGTGATTGTCGACCTTGACCTGCAGTTCGGAGATGTTGCGTCCGGGCTGCTTCTTGAGCCGGAACATTCGATTACCGAGGCAGTCCACGGGGCAGCGTCGCAGGACTCGATGGTGCTCAAGGCCTTTCTTACCGTTCATCCGGCAGGGATCTACGCGCTCTGCGGACCAAAGACGCCAGCCGAGTCCGATTCCATAACTGCAGAACATGTCAGCAGGCTCATCAATCAGCTGGCAAGCGAGTTCAAGTATGTAGTGGTCGACACCGCACCAGGCCTGGGCGAGCATGTGCTCGCGACCCTGGAACAGGCAACTGACGGCGTCTGGGTTTGCGGCATGGACGTCCCGAGTATTCGAGGACTGCATAAGTGCTTTGCAGTGCTCCGGGAGCTCCAGCTTCTGCCCCAAGGCCGACACACCGTCTTGAATTTCGCCGACCGCAAGAGCGGAATTTCAGTCCAGGATGTTGAGGCAACAATCGGAGTCCCCGTGGACACGGTCGTTCCGCGGTCCAAGACGCTTCCCTATTCAACAAATCGGGGAATACCCATCTTGCAGAGCAATGCCAGGGACTCCGCGTCCAAGGGACTCAAAAAGCTCGTGGAGCGCTTTGATCCGCAATGGGTGGCCTCCCCGCAGACCAAGCTTCACCGAAGGGTGGTTGTCTCATGAAACTTTCAGACCGGCTCTCCAGGACCAGCGGCGGCTCGCCTGCACTCCCGGGTCAAAATGCCCCGCTTCCGGCGTCGGCGTCTGAGCCGGCAACCCCGGTTCCGGTGTCGACGCCATCACTCCTGTCCATGCCAGGGGCGGCGACGGCGAGTCCCACGTCGGCCCCCGCTGTAGACGCTCTAGCCAACCTGAAACAGAGGGCCGCCCAAGCCCTCTTCGAACGGATGGGCACCCGGTTTGGTGACACTACTTCTTCAGAAGAGGCTCTTCGCGCCTCTGCTGTCGAGGAATTGTCTACTGTCATTGACCAGGAACAGGTTCCGCTGTCCCCTGAGGAACGTCGCAGGCTGATTCGCGAAATAGCGGATGAAGTGATGGGGTACGGCCCGCTGCAGCGGTTGTTGGAGGACCCATCAGTTACGGAAATCATGGTCAACCGCTTTGATCAGATTTACATCGAACGCCACGGACGTTTGACCCTGACTGGGACACGGTTCAGCTCCGATGAACACCTCCGGACGGTTATCGAACGCATAGTATCCAAGGTTGGCCGCCGGATCGACGAGTCCTCCCCACTTGTAGATGCGCGTCTGGAGGACGGTTCCAGGGTCAACGCCATCATTCCGCCGCTGGCAGTCAACGGGCCGTCACTGACGATCCGCAAATTCAGTCACGTGCCCTTGACTGTGCAGAACCTCATTGACTGGGGATCACTGACTCCCGAGATGGCGGAATTGCTGAGCGCCTGCGTCCGGGCCCGGTTGAACATCATCGTTTCGGGTGGCACCGGTACCGGCAAGACAACACTGCTCAACGTCCTCTCCTCCTTCATTCCCCCGGACGACCGCATCGTCACCATTGAGGATGCGGTCGAGTTGCAACTTCAGCAGGAGCATGTTGTCCGCTTGGAAAGCCGGCCACCCAACATCGAAGGCAAGGGCGCAGTGACCATTCGTGAGCTTGTCCGCAATTCCCTTCGGATGAGGCCTGACCGGATCATTGTGGGCGAGGTGCGAAGCGGTGAATCCCTTGACATGCTGCAGGCAATGAACACAGGCCACGACGGTTCCTTGTCCACTGTCCACGCAAACTCCCCGCGGGACGCCGTGGCCCGGTTGGAAACCCTGGTTCTGATGGCTGGCATGGACCTTCCGCTGCGGGCAATTCGGGAACAAGTCTCGTCCGCAGTGGACCTCATCATCCAGGTGACCCGCCTCCGCGACGGCAGCCGGCGCGTTACGCACGTGACAGAAGTCCAAGGCATGGAAGGTGAGATCGTCACCCTGCAGGACGCCTTCCTCTTCGACTACGCGGCAGGTATGGATGCTCAAGGACGGTTCTTGGGCAAGCCCGTAGCCACCGGCATTCGACCCCGTTTTCTGGATCGGTTCGCCGAACTTGGCATCTCTGTGTCGCCGGCAGTCTTCGGTGCAGGAGTAGCGCCAGTGGGAAGGCGGTAGCCGTGGAATCCCCCATGGTCTTCGTCCTAGCCGTGGCGCTGTGCCTGTCCGCCATTATTTTGGTAATTTTCGTTGTCTTCAAACCCAAATTCGGATCGATACCTCTGGAACGGAGGCGAATCGGGACGCAGCAAGACAAGTCAGCAGTAGCGCGGGTCTCGCAGACGGCCGTCAACGTGGTGGAGAATGTCATCGGTGAGTCCGGGGGTCCCTATAACCGTGAAGTGCTTTACAATGCAGGAGTCAAAGTGGCCCCAGCAGACTTCACAGTTGGTGTAGCGATCGCATCCGTCCTGATCGGGGCTTTTACCGCGCTGCTCACCCATCCCCTGTTAGGCCTGTTGGCCGGAGCTGCGACACCATTTCTCGCCAAGGTCGTCCTCATCATTCTCAGGGACAAGCGCCGCGCCAAGTTTGAGGAACAGCTGACGGACACCATTCAGATGCTGATTGGTGGGCTGAGAGTTGGGCACAGTGTTCTCCGGTCGGTTGAAGCTGCGGCACAGGAAGCAGATGCCCCCACTTCGGAGGAACTCCTCCGCATCGTCAATGAAACCCGGATCGGCAAGGACGCACGAGCGGCCTTTGACGACGTCGCCGAACGCATGGACAGCGAGGACTTCCGGTGGATCTCACAGGCAATTCAGATTAATCGCGAAGTCGGCGGTGATTTAGCAGAAGTTCTTGAGCAGGTCGCGGGAACCATACGTGAGCGGAGCGAAATCAAGGGCCAGATCAGGTCCCTCAGCGCCGAGGGAAAGATGTCCGCCTACGTATTGATGGCTATGCCGGTGGGCGTCGCCTTTATCCTCGCCCTTATCAATCCCGGTTACCTCAATGTCTTCGTCGAGAAACCGCTCGGCTTGCTGATGCTCGTGGCGGCAGTAGCCATGTTCACCGTGGGCGGCTTCTGGATGAGCCGCGTCGTGAAGATCAAGTTCTAGGGGGACACCGTGACACCTTTGGCATGGGTTTTCATTTCACTCATCGTCTTTCCACTCGCCTACCTCGTCTGGGGCCTGGCAACGACGGACCGCAAGGCAGCAATTGCCGTCCAAACAAACCTGACCCAGGGCTTCACGCAGGAGGGCGGCCTGGCGATACAACGACCACCTGCGCTGCTGGACCTGTCGAGGCGCCTCACTCCGACAGGTTATGAAGCAAAGTTGGACCGCTGGCTGTCACTAGCAGGAAGACCCGCATCCTTGCCCTTGGACAGGCTAATTGTCGGTAAACCGCTGCTCGCACTTGCAGGCGCAGTTCTCGGATTGCTGATGTTCGCAAATTCCCCGTCCGCACAGGTGATCGCGCTGGGGCTCTTCCTGACAGTTCTCCTCTACTTCGTCCCCGACCTGTTGGTTTACAACAAGGGCATCAAACGTCAGCAGGAAATTGAGCTTGAGCTGCCGAACACGCTTGACCAGCTGCTCATCTCGGTGGAAGCCGGTCTCGGGTTCGAAGCTGCCATGGCCCGAGCCGGAGGTTATGGCGGCGGGGCACTCGCGCAGGAACTCATGCGCACGCTCCAGGATATTCAGGTAGGGCGGCCACGACAGGAGGCGTACCAGGCGTTGGCGGACCGCTCATCTGTCCAAGACCTGCGGAGCTTCGTTCGGGCAGTGGTGCAGGCAGACAAATACGGTATTGGCATTGCTAAGGTTCTTCGCACCCAAGCCAAACAGGCCAGGGTGAAGCGACGTCAGCGGGCCGAAGAGAAAGCGATGAAGTTGCCTGTGAAGGTGCTTTTCCCGCTCCTGCTCTGCATCTTCCCGGTCCTGTTCATCGTTCTCCTGGGGCCTGCAGCCATCAAGATCGTCGAGGCATTTACCTAGACCGCCACCCCACCCCCGCGCCAATCGGCGCCCGAAGACAGGACCCCCTCGGCACCCAGAACCGAGGGGGTCCTCTGGCGTGCCCCCGCATTAAAGTCCCAGCAATAGCGCAGGGGTAACCAAGCAAAAGCGCAAGAAAAGTACAGCCTGGAAAGCCTTCGCGCAGGATGTCCCAAGATCCGGAAATGAGGCCATAAACCGTTGCTACCTTCGTTTTAGAGCTGGTGCAGGGCCAGCCATCCGACTCGCTCAGGAGTACAAAATGCTTTCCCTTATCGCTACCCTTCAGACCCTCGGTTTCAGCCTCAAGACCCGCCTTCAGAACGAAAAGGGCGCAACCGCGGTTGAGTACGGCATCATGGTTGGCCTCATTGCCGTCGTCATCATCGTGGCTGTCAACCTGCTGGGCACCAAGCTGGACGGTCTCTTCGACTCCGTCAACAACCAGCTCTAGCCTGCGGCGTTCGCCAATAGCCGGTTCCGGACCCCATATCGGAACCGCCCCGCCTCGAACAGCAGGGGCAATAACGAGACATGGAGAGGAGGTGCAGCAGGTGTCACACGAATCGGAGCGCGGTGCAGCCGCCGTCGAATTCGCGATCCTGCTGCCCCTCCTCTTAATGCTTGTCCTGGGCACCATCGAATTCGGTCGTGCCTACAACGCCCAGATCACGCTCACAAACGCAGCACGTGATGGCGTTCGCGTCATGGCCATAGGCAACGACCCAGCTGGCGCCAAAACCGCGGCACAGAACGCAGCCACTTCGGTGAGCACCACGATCCCTACCTCGGACATCACCCTCAGCACCAACGCCTGCAGCACGGGCGACCAGGTCACATTGACTATCAAGTACAACTTGTCCACCATCACCGGCATCGCGGGACCGTTCCCTATGACCGGCAAGGGGGTCATGCTGTGCGGCGGCTAGACAAACACCAGAAGACCAATGAACGCGGAGCCATCTCCGTCATCGTGGCCATCCTCCTCGTAAGCCTCCTCGGCTTCACGGCGATCGCCGTCGACGTCGGGGTCATCTACTCGGAACGAGCCCAGCTGCAGAACGGTGCTGACGCGTCAGCAATCGCCTTGGCCCAGAAGTGCGCCAAAGATGCAGCAGACGCCGACTGCTCTAAGACGTCAACCCTCGCCGGCAGCCTCGCCAACCAGAACGCCCTGGACGGCATGAGCAAGGTCTACAACATCGAGCTGGACAAGACCGCCAGAACGGTCAGCGTCACTACTTCCGCGAAGGAAACCGGCGGAGCAGACAACTCTGTCTCCCTCTTCTTCGCCGATGTCCTGGGTATCCCAAGCAAGGAAGTGGGAGCCCGCGCCTCCGCAATCTGGGGAAGTCCCAAGGCCGGCCGAACTGCCTTTCCCCTGGCATTCTCCATCTGCCAAGTCAAGGACAACATCGGCGGTTCGCTACAACTCCTCCAAGAACACGGCAATAACCAGAACGCAGACTGCAATTACGGCCCCTCGGGCGCAGCCGTCCAGGGCGGGTTCGGATGGCTCGTTCAGGACGCTGGAAAGTGCGGCGGCACCATCGATCTCGCGGTGAGCGAAGGCGGCAGCGACCCGGGCAACAACGCGCCCGGCAACTGTTCAACCGAGCTCAACCGCTGGGCCAGCGAAATGGCGGCAGGAAGAAAAATCGTCGTCCTGCTGCCGGTATTCAACAAAGTCACCGGTACCGGCTCCGGCGCCATCTACGGACTGGTGTCCTTTGCGGCGTTCGAAGTCACCGGCTGGAAATTCAGTGGCGGCACAGGCTTGCCGTACGAATACCAAGCCGAAAAATCGACGACGACGGGCGTCACCACCGCGACAGAGTGCAAGGGTGAGTGCCGGGGCATCATCGGCAAATTCATCAAATACGTTTCCCTCGCGGACGGCTACACCCTTGGCCCCGTGGACGCCTACGGCGCCACGATCGCCCGCCCAGTCCTCTAGAACCAGTAATCCCTTATCCAGGAGTTGAAAGTGAAGTCTCGCATGCTCGCCGGAACGGCTGCGGTCGCTTTGGCGATCGTAGGGGCCCTCCTCATAGTCTTTTATGCCCAGGGCGCGGACCAGCGGGCGCTGGCTTCAACGCAGCCCAAAGACGTACTGGTCGTCAAGACCGCAATCCCCGCCGGCACCCCCGTCAATGACATGACGGCCTCGCTGGCCGTGGAGAAGATGCCGGCCGCCGGCGTTTCAGACACCGCCCTCAGCACCCTCGAAAACAAGGCCGGGACCGTCAGTGCGGTGGATCTGGTACCCGGCGAACAGCTCCTCGCCGAGCGCCTAGTCGCCCCCGAAGACGTCAAAGCCCAAGGCGCCGTCGAGGTCCCCGCAGGCCTGCAGGAAGTCTCCTTTGAAGTGGAACCCAAGCGCGTAGTAGGCGGACGCATCAACGTCGGCGATCACGTGGGCATCTCACTCAACTTCGAAAACGGCGCCGTCAAGGCCGCCGCTGCCGATGCCACCACCCAACTCACCCTCCGCAAAGTACTCGTCACCGCCGTGCAGCGGGCACCCCAAGCCGCGAGCGCCGAGAAAGCCGAGGACGGAACCAACCCCGCGGACACCACCCTCCCGGAAGGCTCCCTGATGCTCACCGTCGCAGTCACCGATGTGGATGCCAGCAAGATCATCTTCACATCCATCAACGGCAGCCTCTGGCTCACCAAGGAACCCCTGGACGCCCAGGACAACGGCCCCCGGATCGAACGCAAGGAAGGGGTGTACAAGTGAGCCGCTTCGTCCTGCTCTCCCCCAACGGCGACTTCGACCAGAAGCTGCGCGCCGCCGTGGCCAACGGCCTACGCGGTTCCGTGCAGACCATAGCCTCAGACATCCTCCCGGCCGGCCCGCAGGAACTGTTCGCCCTCCTCAACCAGGAACAGCCCGAAGTCCTCATCATCGGACCCGACGTCCCCTACGAGGAGGCGCTGCGCTTCGCAAAGGTCTTCGACGTCCAGCTCCCCGGCCTCAGCCTGGTGCTGGTCAGCGACGTGGACCCCGCCCTCCTCCTGCACGCCATGCGCGCCGGCATCCGGGACATCCTCAGCCCGCAGGCGGACGCCGCGGAAATCCGCGTACTGCTCGAACGGGCCTGCCAGTCCTTCGCCACCCGCCACCGCAGCCCCGAGGCTCAACAAACAGAGAACGGCAAGGGCCTGGTGATCGGCGTCTTCTCCCCCAAGGGCGGCGTCGGTAAGACCACTCTTGCCACCAACATCGCTATCGGCCTGGGCCAGATCGCGCCCATGAGCGTGGTCATCGTGGACCTGGACCTGCAGTTCGGCGACGTCGCTTCCGGCCTCTACCTCAACCCGCAGCACACGGTCACCGATGCCGTCACCCCCGCAGCCGCCCAGGACTCCCTGGTCCTCAAGGCCTTCCTCACGGTGCACCCGGCCGGCATCTACGCCCTCTGCGCACCGCCCAACCCGGTGGACGCGGATCACATCACCCCGGAACAGGTCAGCCGCCTGGTGGAACAGCTGTCCCACGAATTCCAGTACGTAGTCCTGGATACCGCCCCCGGCATGCCCGAAATCGGCCTCGCCGCCATGGAGCAGTGCACCGACGTGGTGTGGGTCAGCGCCATGGACATCCCCAGCCTGCGCGGCCTCCGCTCCGGCCTCGAGGTGCTCCGCCAGCTCGACATCATGCCCGAATCGCGCCACGTTGTCCTCAACATGGCCGACCCCAAGGCAGGCCTCAACGTCCGCGACGTCGAATCGACCATCGGCGCGCCGGTAGACGTCAGCGTCCCCCGGTCCCGCGCCGTGGCACTGTCCACCAACCGCGGCATCCCCGTCCTCCAGGAATCCAAGAAGGACCCCGCCGTGAAGAGCCTCCGCCACCTGGTGGAACGGTTCAACCCGGCATGGCGCGCCCAGGCCCAGCGCAAGCTTCACCGAAGGGTGGTCATCTAATGAAGCTCTCCGAACGGATCAGCGCCGTCCAGGACCGCGCCCAGACGACCGGCAGCAATGTTGCCGTTCTCGAACCGCCAAGCCCCGCCGTCGTGCCCCCCTCCCAGGACGGCGGGGTGCGGCACGCTCCTGCCCAGCAGGCTCCCCTCACGCCAACGTACGACGCCGGCACCCCCTCAGTGCCCGCCTCACCGAAGGTGGATGTCTTCGCAGCCATGAAGGACAGGGCGGCCACCGCACTTTTCGAGCGGATGGGCACGCGGTTCAACGACGCGGCCGTCACTGAGCAGGAGCTCCGGGCTACGGCCAAGGAGGAACTGACCCGGATCATCGACGCCGAACAGGTACCCCTCAGCCCCGAGGAGCGCACCCGCCTGGTCCGGGACGTCGCGGATGACGTGCTGGGCTACGGCCCCCTCCAGCGCCTGCTGGACGATCCCGCCGTCACGGAAATCATGGTCAACCGCATGGACCAGATCTACGTGGAGCGGAAAGGCAAGCTGACGCTCACCGAATTCCGGTTCGGCTCTGAGGAGCACCTGCGCAAGGTCATCGAGCGCATCGTCTCCAAGGTCGGCCGCCGCATCGACGAGTCCTCGCCTTTGGTCGATGCCCGGCTCGAGGACGGCTCCCGTGTGAACGCCGTAATCCCGCCACTCGCCGTCGGCGGCTCCTCACTGACCATCCGAAAGTTCAGCAAGACTCCGTTGACGGTACAGAACCTCATCGACTTCGGAACCCTCACCCCGGAAATGGCCGAGCTGCTCAACGCCTGCGTCAAGGCCAAGCTCAACATCATCGTCTCCGGCGGTACCGGCACCGGTAAGACAACCCTGCTCAATGTGCTGTCCTCCTTCCTTCCGTCCGACGAACGGATCGTCACCATCGAGGACGCGGTGGAACTCCAGATCCAGCAGCAGCACGTGGTCCGTCTCGAAAGCAGGCCGCCGAACACCGAAGGCAAGGGCGAAGTCACCATCCGCGAGCTGCTGCGCAACTCCCTGCGTATGCGGCCGGACCGGATCGTGGTGGGTGAAGTCCGTGGCGGGGAATCGCTGGACATGCTCCAGGCCATGAACACCGGCCACGACGGTTCCCTCTCCACGGTGCACTCCAACTCGCCACGCGACGCCGTGGCCCGTCTCGAGACGCTGGTGCTGATGGCCGGCATGGACCTGCCGCTGCGGGCCATCCGCGAGCAGATTGCCTCCGCCGTCAACCTCATCGTCCAGATTTCCAGGCTGCGTGACGGCTCCCGCCGCATCACCCACGTCACCGAAGTGCAGGGTATGGAAGGGGACATCGTGACCCTCCAGGACGCGTTCGTCTTCGATTACTCCGCCGGTGTGGACGCCCAGGGCCGCTTCCTCGGCAGACCTGTCGCCACCGGAATCCGGCCGCGCTTCATCGACCGGTTCGAGGACCTGGGCATCCACGTCTCCCCCAGCGTCTTCGCCGGTCCGCAAAACCCCGCACACCAAACACCCGGAAGATAGGCACAGCCGTGATCCTCGCTGTCGGAGCAGTCATCCTGCTGCTCGCCGTCACCCTCCTGGGCCTAGCCGTACTGCTGCCCAGCACTCCAGAAGTGCCACTGGACCGCCGCCGCCCTTTTGACCCCGAGCCGCCGTCGTCGATCTCCCGCCTGGCCCTCTCCGGCGTCCGGTCCTTCGAACGCCTCCTGCAGGGACGGAACGTCCGCCTCTTCTCCCGGACCGAACTCGAAGACGCCGGGCTGCGCCTGAGCCAGGCCGAGTTCTTCCTCCTGGTGGGCATCGGTGCGTGCGTCGGGATGCTCGTGGGTATGGTCACCGTCGGTCCGCTGGTGGGAATCCTGCTGGCCCTGCTCGCGCCCTTCGTGGGGAAGCTGGTCCTGGGATTCCTCGCCGGAAAACGCCGTGCCACGTTCGACAGCCAACTCGGCGATACGCTCCAATTGCTCTCCGGCGGCCTTCGCGCCGGCCACAGCATCCTGCGCGCCATCGATGCTGCGGCCGCCGAATCCCAGAAACCGACCTCGGAGGAGATGCGGCGGGTGATCACCGAGACCAGCCTGGGCCGCGACCTGCTCGCGGCCCTCAACGATACAGCTGACCGGATGAAGAACGAGGACTTTGTCTGGATTTCCCAGGCCATCCAGATCAACCGCGAAGTAGGCGGCAACCTGGCGGACGTCCTGGACCAGGTGAACGAAACCATCCGCGAGCGCGCTGAGATCAAGGGACACATCAAGGCCCTGGCGGCCGAGGGCAAGTTCTCTGCCTACATCCTCATCGCCATGCCCTTCGGTATCGTGGCCATGCTCCTGTCCGTGAGCCCGAACTACATGAACTCGATGTTCACCCATCCCCTGGGCTGGGTGATGATCGGCGCGTCGTTCGTCCTTATGACCATCGGCGCGCTCTGGATGCGCAAGATCATCGACCTGAAGTTCTGAGGATGCCATGAACCTCATAGTTCTCCTCTCCGTCCTGCTGGTCTGCGTCCCCGTCGGCGCCTTGGCGTGGTCAGCCCTGACCGTGGACAAGCAGGGCCGCGTGGCGGTCAGCGACCTGCTGTCCCGCGGGGCCACTCCCCTGGCTGTCGCTCCCGTTGCCAAACCGGGCCTGCTCGAGGGGATCGGCCGCCGGCTCACCCCGCCCGCCTACGTAGCCTTCCTTGACCGGTTGTTGGCCCTGGCTGGCAGGCCCGTGTCCATGCCGCTGGGCAAAGTGCTGGGGTCCAAACTGGGCATCGGCGTGGCGGGCGTGACCGCCGGTGTCTATCTGAGCTCGGTGGGCAGCACGCCCCTGATGAAACTGGCGGGGCTGTTCCTGCTGTTCCTGGGCTACTTCATCCCGGACCTCCTGCTCTACAGCAAAGGGCTGGAGCGCCAGAAAGTCATCCAGCTGGAACTCGCCAACACCCTGGACCAGATGCTGATCTCCGTTGAGGCCGGCCTTGGTTTCGAGGGCGCTATGGCGCGGGCCGGGGACAACGGCAAGGGACCGCTGGCGGAGGAACTGGTGCGGACCCTGCAGGACATGCAGGTGGGCCGGAGCCGCAGGGAGTCCTACCTCGCCCTTGCTGAGAGAACCAACATTCCGGAGCTGCGCAGCTTTGTCCAGGCAGTGGTGCAGGCGGACACGTACGGCATCGCGATCAGCCGGGTCCTCCGGGTCCAGGCAAAAGTGATGCGGGTGAAGCGCAGGCAGCGGGCTGAAGAAAAGGCCATGAAACTTCCGGTGATGATCCTGTTTCCGCTGTTGTTCTTTATTTTCCCGGTGCTGTTCATCGCCATTCTCGGCCCGGCCGTCATCAATACCATCGTCACCTTCAGCAGCCAATAGGACCCATCAGCCTCACCCCAAAAGATCCCTCAAGGTTTACACAGGATCACCCGAAATAGGACAACCATCGAATTCCAGGAAGTAGCCTTGAAGAATGCACAGTCCAGATCCCGGCTCCAGCGACAGGGGCGCAGCTGCGGACCCACCGCGGCCCGGGATCACAGCAACCTCCGGTTCCGCGTTCTCACAGGAAGCGGCCGGGCTCTTGCCGCTCGTTGACGCAGCCGTGCTGGAAGAGCTGGAAGACGAACTGGCCGGCTCCGGCCTCGCACAGCGGTTCGCCCGTGACTATGCGGCCATGTGGGACCAGCGCTGCGCCCGGCTGGCAGCGGCCGTGAACAGCCGCGACATTGAATCCGCCCTGGATGCCGCCATCAGCCTCAAGATCAGCTCCGCCATGGTGGGCGGCGTGCGCCTGGCGAAACTGGCAGAACTGCTGGAGACCCTGATCCGGCAGGGCGAATTCGGCCAGGGGCAGGTCCTGATGGAGCGGGTTACCCAGGACGGCGGCCAGACCGTGTCCGAGCTGCAGTCCACCTACATCCTCAAAAACGGCTGACCCGCGGCCCTCCGGACCCAACGGGCCCTCAGCCCTTCGCCGCGTCCTGCCGGCTCGGCGCCAGGCGGTATCCCACGCCGCGGACGGTCTGCAGCCAGCGGGGCGAGACGGCATCCTCCTTCAGCTTGCGCCGAAGATTGCCGATGTGGACCTCAACAGCGCGTTCGTCTGCCTCACTGATGTAGGTGTCCTCGTCGTAGAACTCGCCCCGGACTGCCCGCACCAGATCGGCCCGGGTACACACTGCCCCGCCGCCCTTCAGGAGCACGTGCAGCAAATCAAACTCGCTGCGCGTGAGGGTCAAGGGTTCCCCATTGACCTCCACGGTGCGGGTGCGGTGGTTCAGTTCCAGGCCGTTATGCTGCAGGACCGCGGCGTCTTCGGGACGGGCTGCCGCTGCGGGCGCGGCTCCCCACCCCGCCAGCGCCGGCTTCGGCCCGGTGATCTCATGCCTCGGCCTGCGCATCATCGCAGCTACACGGGCCCGCAGCTCACGGGGCCGGAAGGGCTTGGCTATGTAGTCGTCAGCGCCGGCGTTGAGCGCGGACAGCAGATCCGGCTCCTCCGTCCGGCCCGTGAGCATCACAATGTAGGCGTTGCTGAAGTTGCGGATCCGCCGCAGGACCTCGAGCCCGTCGATGTCCGGCAGCCCGATGTCCAGAGTCACCACGTTGGCCTGCTTGCTGCGGACCACTTCCACGCCGGCCCGCCCGTCAACGGCCGTATGCACCTCGAAGCCCGCCTGGCTCAACACTCCCTCGAGGAGGTTCCGCACATCGGCGTCGTCTTCAATTACTACAGCCACACCAAGATCGTCCATTGATATCCCTGCGCCAGGCGGTTACGGCCCCCCATTGGCCCAGCGCCAATGCCATTCCCGCTCCAACTCTTTATACGCTACAAGTAAGTAGGGCTGATGACACCTGTTTCAACATTGCATTTGAAAAGTCAATTATTATGACAGAGCATGTGGATTACGAGCATGGAGAGGATGTGTGCCAGCGTGCCCTTGAGGAATTCGGTCGCGCCTGCCCCAGGAACTCGTTTCACGGCCCCGCTTGACCGGGCCAGGATCCATGGCTGACCGCCTCTTTCCGCGCCGGTCCGCGCGGATCTTCCAGGCGCTGGGGCCGCGTTCGCAGGTGGCACTGTGCCAGCTCCCCCTGACCCTGATCGTGGCCGCCCTCGCGGTAGCAACGCCCTTCGCCTGGCCCACGCTTCTGCACAGCCCCCTGTACCTCGCGGGGATTACCCTCTCGGGTGTGCTCTTCCTGGCCTGCCTCCTGGTCCCGTGGGAGCGGCTGGCGCACCGCCCGTACCTGCTGATTCCCGTCCTGGACTTTGTGGCCATCGGGCTGCTCCGGAACGGCGCCGCTCCCCTGCTCCCCGGGCTGGCGGTCCTGGCAGTGTTCCCGGTGATCTGGCTCTCCGCCTCCGGGATGCTCACGCGCAGCAGCCTGGTCCTGAGCTTCTTCGGACCTATGTTCATCATGGTCCCGACGCTCGCCGGACGGTTCCCCAACCTGACCGCCTCGGACATCACCAGTACTTTCCTCTTTCCCCTGATGACTCTCGCAGTGTCCCTCGCCATCAGGTTCGCCAGCATCCACGTCAGGCTGCAACAGCGTGAGCTGGCAGAGAAAGACACGGAACTCCGGGCGCTGCTGCGCGAAAGCAGGGAACGGGAGAAGCTGCTGGAGACGGTCCTGGACGCAACGGACGTGGGAATTGCCGCCGTCGACCGCTCCGGCCACTTCCTGGTGTCCAACAGCCGGCAGCGGAACTTCCGCCAGGCCACCCACGCGGACGACGCCGTCCCCGGGCAGGGCCACCAGCTGATCTTCGGCCAGGACCGGCGGACACTGCTGCCCCCGGAGAAGCGGCCCATCAGCAGGGCCATGGCCGGCGAATCCTTCGCCGACTACCTGGTGTGGGCCGGGGAGGGAGCGGACCAGCGGGCTGTGTCCACAGCCGCCCGTCCCCTGGTGAGTGAGTCCGGCCAGCTGACCGGCGCCGTGGTTGTCTACAGCGATGTGACTGGCTGGGTGGAGGCTCTGGCGGCCAACCAGGAGCTGGTGTCCAACGTGACCCACGAGTTCAAGACCCCGCTGAACTCCATCATCGGCAACGTGGACCTGGTGCTCGACGACGTTGCCGCCTTGCCGCCGCAAGTGGCCCAGCGTCTGGTGGTGGTGCAGAGGAACGCGGAGCGGCTGCTCGCCCTGGTGGCTGACCTGTCGGCGTCGGCGTCGGCGGCGCTCAATGTCCATCCCAAGCGAACGGACCTGGCGAGCCTGGTGGAGACCACCATCGGCTCAGCCCAGGCCCAGGCCGAGGTGGCCAACATCCGCCTGTCAGCGGACGTTCCCTCGCCACTTTGGGCTTACGCGGACCCGCTCCGCATAGGCCAGGCGCTGGACAACCTGGTGTCGAATGCCATCAAGTACTCCCCCGGCGGCGGCAACGTCAGCATCAGCGCCCGCAGCAGCCGGGAGTGGGTGCAGCTCAGCGTCAGCGACACCGGAATGGGCATCAGCAGTGAGGACAGGGACAGGGTCTTCAAACGCTTCTTCCGCACCGAATCAGCCAGAGAGGCCGCCATCGCCGGCGCCGGGCTCGGCTTGTCGATCACCAAGATGATTGTCGAGCGACACGGCGGGCAGATCTCGTGCGTCAGCGGTGAGGGCAAGGGCAGCACCTTCACCCTGACACTGCCGGCAGAGGGCCCGCCGGCGGCCTTCTAGTACTCCCGCAGCGCCCGGGTGAGTTCCGCGCGTGCCAGCAACTCGTCGTCGGACGGGTAGGCCACTTCCTCCAGCACCAGCGGGTGCGGCGCCGCCAGCACGGACTTGGCGTCACGCTTCCGGGCGAGCAGCCGTTCGTACAGCCACCCCGGTTCCTCCACGCCCTCCCCCACATACAGGGCCGAACCGATCAGGGCGCGCACCATGTTGTGGCAGAAGGCATCGGCCTGGACGGTAGCCACAATGACGCCGTCTTCCGCGCGTGCGAACTCGAAGCGCTGCAGTTCACGGATGGTGGTGGCACCTTCACGCGGTTTGCAGAAGGACAGGAAGTTCTGCAGCCCCAGCAACTTCGAGGCGCCTTCGTTCAACAGGGACACATCAAGCGGGCTTTTGTGCCACAGGGTGGAGTACCGGCCCAGCGGATCCCAGAGCGCGGGTCCGTCCGCGATGCGGTAGCTGTAGCGCCGCCAGAGCGCCGAGAACCGGGCATCAAACCCCTCCGGCGCCAGCGAAATCCGGTGCACCTCCACCGCCCCGGTCAGGTCCCCGAGCACGCGGCTGAGGGCGCCGCGGATCCTTCGCAGCATGGCGACGGCGGGATCGAGTTCGTGCCCCCGCGGCAGTCCCAGCCACTCGGCTTCGCTGAGGTCCAGGTGGACCACCTGGCCGCGGGCGTGCACGCCGGCGTCGGTGCGGCCGGCAACAGTCACGCGGACCGGGCGGCGGACCAGCAGCTGCAGGGCTTCCTCGAGGGCGCCCTGGACGGTCCGCAGGCCCGGCTGCAGGGCCCACCCGCTGAAGGGGCCGCCGTCGTACGACAAATCCAGCCGGACACGCAAAAACCCGCCGCCCCCCAAAACGGGGGCCGCGGGTTTTTGGTCGTTCATAGACTTAAGTCTATGCGAAGAAAATCAGCGAATTACTTCGCGTCCTTCTCTTCAGCAGCCGGAGCTTCGGCAGCTTCCTCAGCGGCCGGAGCCTCTTCGGTTGCAGCTTCTTCAGCAGCAGGAGCCTCGGTGGTTTCCTCGGCGGGAGCCTCCGCAGCTTCGGTCTCGGCGACCTCAGCCTCGGGAGCTTCCTCGGCAGCCGGAGCAGCCTTGGCGGCAGCCTGCGTAGCCTCGGCCACTACAGCCTGCTTGGCGGAAACGGGCTCAAGAACGAGCTCGATGACAGCCATGGGGGCGTTGTCGCCCTTGCGGTTGCCGATCTTGGTGATGCGGGTGTAGCCGCCGTCGCGGTTCTCCACTGCCTGGGCAATGTCGGTGAACAGCTCGTGGACGACGCCCTTGTTGCTGATCAGGCCGAGCACGCGGCGGCGGGAAGCGAGGTCGCCGCGCTTGGCGAAGGTGACCAGGCGTTCTGCATACGGCTTCAGGCGCTTGGCCTTGGTCACCGTGGTGGTGATCCGCTTGTGCTCGAACAGGGATGCTGCCAGGTTCGCGAGCATGAGGCGCTCGTGAGCCGGGCCGCCTCCGAGGCGCGGACCCTTAGTGGGGGTAGGCATAATTGTTTCTCCTCATGTGGAAGCCGTGGACCGCACACCATGGTGCTGCCCGCCGGCCAAGGTCTGGTTTAGAGTTCGTCGTCGCCGAAGGCGGCGTCGTCCTCTTCGATTGCTGCGGCGCGTGCTGCGAGGTCAAAACCGGGAGGCGAGTCCTTGAGGGACAGGCCCAGTTCAACCAGCTTTGCCTTGACCTCGTCAATGGACTTGGCACCGAAGTTGCGGATGTCCATCAGGTCAGCCTCGGAGCGGGCAACGAGTTCACCCACGGTGTGGATGCCCTCACGCTTGAGGCAGTTGTAGGAACGGACGGTGAGGTCCAGATCCTCGATCGGCAGTGCCATGTCGGCTGCCAGGGCAGCGTCGGTGGGTGACGGGCCGATCTCGATACCTTCAGCTGCGGTGTTCAGCTCACGTGCCAGACCGAAGAGCTCCACCAGGGTGGTGCCTGCGGAAGCAACAGCATCGCGCGGGGCGATAGCCTGCTTGGTCTCGACGTCGACAATAAGCTTGTCGAAGTCGGTGCGCTGCTCAACACGGGTTGCTTCCACGCGGAAAGTAACCTTCAGCACCGGCGAGTAAATGGAGTCGACCGGGATGCGGCCGATCTCTGCGTCGCCGGACTTGTTCTGAGCTGCCGAAACGTAGCCGCGGCCGCGCTCGATGGTCAGTTCGAGTTCGAACTTGCCCTTCGAGTTCAGCGTGGCGATGTGCAGATCCGGGTTGTGGAATTCGACGCCGGCCGGCGGAGCGATGTCCGCGGCGGTGACGACTCCGGGGCCCTGCTTGCGCAGGTAAGCAACAACCGGCTCATCGTGCTCGGAGGAAACCGACAGGCTCTTGATGTTCAGGATGATCTCAGTGACATCTTCCTTCACACCCGGAACCGTGGTGAACTCGTGCAGCACGCCATCGATCCGGATGCTGGTTACAGCAGCACCGGGGATGGAGGAGAGCAGGGTACGGCGGAGGGAGTTTCCGAGGGTGTAGCCGAAGCCCGGTTCCAGCGGTTCAATGATGAAACGCGAACGGTTTTCGGAGACTACCTCTTCGGAGAGGGTGGGGCGCTGTGCAATGAGCACTTAGGTTTCCTTTCGGCGAGCATCCGCTATATGACGCAACACAGGTGGTGGAAATTCGGTCTGAAGACTTAACGCGCTGGGCTTGCCCGGACCATCAACGGTCCGGGCAAGCTCATGCGGCATCGAAAGCCTTAGACGCGGCGGCGCTTCGGGGGACGGCAGCCGTTGTGGGCGGCGGGGGTGACGTCCTGGATGGAGCCAACCTCGAGGCCGGCAGCCTGCAGCGAACGGATCGCGGTTTCGCGTCCCGAGCCCGGGCCCTTCACGAAAACGTCAACCTTGCGCATGCCGTGCTCCTGGGCGCGCTTTGCAGCAGCTTCAGCAGCCATCTGGGCAGCGAACGGGGTGGACTTACGCGAGCCCTTGAAGCCAACCTCACCTGAGGAAGCCCAAGAGATAACAGCGCCGGTCGGATCCGTGATGGAAACGATGGTGTTGTTAAACGTGCTCTTGATGTGCGCCTGGCCAAGCGCGATATTCTTCTTGTCCTTCTTACGCGGCTTGCGAACCGCGCCACGAGTCTTCGGGGGCATTATTTCTCCTACAGAAAGTTTATTGGGGGAAGGCCGTTAACCTGGGCCCACACTTGCAGGGTTCCTTGAAATCGCGCCAGCGATTTTAGGGAGCAAGTGGGGAGGTTTAGCGTGCCTTCTTCTTGCCGGCGACGGTGCGCTTCGGGCCCTTGCGGGTACGGGCGTTGGTCTTCGTACGCTGTCCGCGTACGGGCAGGCCCTTGCGGTGGCGCAGGCCTTCGTAGCTGCCGATTTCAACCTTGCGGCGGATATCTGCTGCTACTTCGCGGCGAAGGTCACCCTCAACCTTGTAGTTGCCTTCAATGTAGTCACGCAGCTCAACCAGCTGGGCATCAGTCAGGTCCTTGACGCGAACGTCAGCGCTGATGCCAGTGGCAGCCAGGGTTTCGTGTGCACGGGTCTTGCCCACGCCGTAGATGTAAGTAAGCGCAATTTCCAGCCGCTTTTCGCGGGGAATGTCTACGCCAGCGAGACGAGCCATAGTGGCAGTACTCCTTGATAAACCGGAGGTCGTAGGCAGTACACCCGCATGTTCCATGCGGCCCCAGCCTCCGACCGGGGGTTAGCTGTCCGGGCTCCATACGTCCCAGATCAGCTTGTGCTGCCTTTATTTACTTGCGTGGGTTAGCAACCCAGGAATTCCCGATGAAGGGAATTAGCCCTGGCGCTGCTTGTGGCGCGGGTTCTCGCAGATCACCATGACCCGGCCATTACGGCGGATCACTTTGCACTTTTCGCAGATCTGCTTGACGCTCGGCTTGACCTTCATGGCATTCCTTTGCGTGTAACAGTTGGTCAACTGGAGCGGCATTCAGTTCACACTGAGGCCGCCCAGCAATTTACTTGTAGCGGTAGACGATACGACCACGGGTGAGGTCGTACGGGCTCAGCTCCACCACTACGCGGTCCTCAGGGAGAATCCTGATGTAGTGCTGACGCATCTTTCCAGAGATGTGTGCCAGTACGATGTGCTTGTTGGTCAGCTCAACGCGAAACATCGCGTTAGGCAGCGCCTCAGTCACAACGCCTTCGATCTCAATGACCCCGTCCTTCTTGGCCATACCCTCCGCTAACTGTTGTTGCCGCAGTCCCGCCGGATTGCACCGGGCATGACCACGAACGTTTTTGTTGGATCGATTGCCGGCTCCAGGCCCCAAAAGGGCGTGGCAGTCCAGACAACCAACAAACAACACTACTCTGTCTGGCCGTAAAAGTTAAATCGGCAATAGTAACCTACCCGGCACCGTACACACCATAATCACCGGCCGGAGTGCTCACAGCCCGGGCGCTGGCCACGCCGTCAAGGATGGCCAGGCGGACGACGTCGGCTGCCGCACTTTGCAGCGTGATCAGGCCAATCTGCCGGGCAGCTTCGTCGGAGCGGTCAAGTGCCACAGCTTGGGTGGACAGGCAGAAGACCGTGTCCCCATCCGCCAAGGTGTGGCTCGGGTTTAGGGCCCGCGCAATCCCGGCATGCGAGGCAGAAGCAGTCCGCTTGCACTCGGCCACATCAAGAACGGCGTTGGTAGCGACGACGACAAGCGTGGTGTTCAGGGGCGCGTCTAGGTGGGCAGGTTCCGGGGCCCGGAAGCGCGCGTCTAAGGTGGGCCCACGCGAGCCGGGTTCCCTGGCCGAGCTTGCGAGGCTAGGGGGCTCGTGGGGCGGAACGACCGAGCGCGCGGAGGGCCGCGGCGCCTGCCCGCCGTCAACCACCGGCAAACCAAGAGCGTTGACGACAGCGATCGCGCCCACCACCACGCCGTTATCGAGCGTCGCCGATGCCGTACCCACCCCGCCCTTATACGTCCGGGCGATGACTGCTCCGGTGCCGGCACCCACGTTGCCGCGTCCGACGTCGTGCCCGTCCTTTTCAGCAGCAGCGGCGGCGGTTGCAGCGTAGCCCATGTCCGGCGTCGGACGCGCTGAAAAGTCGCCGCCGCGGCCAAGGTCGAAGATGGCGGCTGCCGGGACGATCGGTACCACTCCCCCGGGAACGGCGAAGCCCCGATTGTTCTCCTCGCACCAGCGCTGGGCGCCGGCCGCGGAGGCGAGGCCGTACGCGCTGCCGCCGGTGAGGACCACGGCGTCCACGGCGCTGACCAGGGTGGTGGGATCCAGGGCGTCGGTCTCGTGGGTGGCCGGTCCGCCGCCCTGGACGTCCACCGATCCCACGGTGCCCGGCGGCGGCAGGACCACCGTCACCCCGCTCAGCCAGCCGTCGCCGGTCTTCTGTACGTGGCCAACCCGGATCCCGGGCACATCGGTGATCGCTCCCATGGCACCCATTGTTCCGGGAACCTACGGAATCGGCACCGGAGTGACGCCGAGGGGCACCAGATGCTCCGCACCGCCGTCGGGCGCTGAGAGGACCCAGATGCCCTTCTCGTGGACGGCCACGGAGTGCTCCCACTGGCAGGAGCGGGCACCGTCGGTGGTGATGACGGTCCAGTCGTCCTCCAGGACCGCAGTCTCAATGCCGCCGCGGACCAGCATGGGCTCGATCGCCAGGCAGAGGCCCGGACGGATCTTCGGGCCGCGGTGGCTGGTGCGGTAGTTCAGGACGTCCGGTGCCATGTGCATTTCAGATCCGATGCCGTGGCCCACATAGTCCTCGAGGATCCCCAGCGGTTTGCCCGGGACGGAAGAGACGTAGTCGTCGATGGCGGCGCCGATATCGCCTACGTGCTTGCCGGTGGCCAGTGCCGCGATCCCCCGCCACAAGGCGGCATGGGTCACGTCGGAAAGCCGCTGGTCCGCAGGATCGGCCGTGCCCACGATAACTGTCCGCGCCGAGTCGGAGTGCCAGCCGTTCACAATGGCACCGCCGTCGATCGAGATGATGTCGCCGTCCTTCAGGACCCGGCTGCCGGGAATGCCGTGGACCACTTCCTCATTCACGGAGGTGCAGATCGTGGCGGGGAACCCGTGGTAGCCCAGGAAGTTGGACTTGGCGCCGGCCTCGTTGAGGACGGCGGCGAAGACGTCATCCAGGTGCTTGGTGGTGACGCCAGGAACGGCCGCTGCAACAGCGGCATCCAGGGCACGGCTCAGGACCAGGCCTGCTTCGTGCATGGTGCGCATCTGGGCGTTGGTCTTGTATTCGATGCGGGGCTGGCCAAAGGCCATGGGGATTTCCTTTCAAATGGCTGAGGCTCCTCCCGTGTACCGGGAGGAGCCTCGGAAAAACATGCCTGGATCAGGCTGCCTGTGCGGCCTTGATGGCCTGCATCACGCGGTCCGTCACTTCGTCGATGGGGCCGATGCCGTCCACCTGGGTGAGGATGCCGCGCTCGGCGTACTTGGCCACCACGGCTTCGGTCTGCTCGTGGTACAGGTCAAGGCGGTGGCGGATGACGGCTTCGTTGTCGTCGCTCCGGCCCGTTTCCTTGGCCCGGCCCAGGAGCCGGTGCACCAGTTCCTCGTCGTCGGCCGTCAGCTGCAGGACGACGTCGAGCTTCTCCTCGCCCGTGGCCAGGATCTCGTCGAGGTAGTCCACCTGCGCAGTGGTGCGCGGGTAGCCGTCGAGCAGGAAGCCGTTTTCGACGTCGGACTCGCTCAGGCGGTCACGCACCATCTTGTTGGTGACGCTGTCCGGAACGAAGTCGCCGTTGTCCATGTACTTCTTGGCCTCGATGCCAAGCGGGGTCTCGCCCTTTACATTGGCACGGAAGATATCTCCCGTGGAGATCGCCACAACGCCGAGGCGCTCTGAAATCCGCTCCGCCTGCGTTCCTTTTCCGGAACCGGGAGGTCCAATAATCAGCATTCTCGTCATCGCAAAAGCCCTTCGTAGTGACGTTGTTGTAGCTGCGCATCAATCTGCTTGACGGTCTCCAGGCCAACGCCCACCATGATCAGGATCGAGGTGCCACCGAACGGGAAGTTCTGGTTTGCGTTGATCAGTACCAGTGCCACCAGCGGGATCAGCGCCACGAAGCCCAGGTAAAGGGCACCGGGCAGCGTGATCCGGGAGAGCACGTACTGCAGGTAATCAGCGGTCGGTTTACCGGCGCGGATACCTGGAATGAAGCCGCCGTACTTCTTCATGTTGTCCGAGACCTCTTCAGGGTTGAAGGTGATCGCGACGTAGAAGTAGGTAAAGAACACGATCAGGGCGAAGTAAATCGCCATATAGATCGGGTGGTCACCGCGGGTCAGGTTGTTGTTGATCCATTCGACCCACGGCTGTAGCTGCTCGCCCGGCTTCGGCTGATTGAACTGGGAGATCAGTCCAGGCAGGTAAAGCATCGAGGAAGCAAAAATCACGGGGATAACGCCGGCCATGTTGACCTTGATGGGGATGTACGTGCTGGTACCCCCCACGGTGCGGCGGCCGATCATCCGCTTGGCGTACTGCACCGGGATACGGCGCTGCGACTGCTCGACGAAGACCACCAGGGCCACCGTCAGCAGGCCCACGGCCAGAACGATGAAGAAGGTGCCGGGACCCTGTGCGCTCCAGATGGCGCCCAGGGAGGTGGGGAACGTTGCCGCAATGGAGGTGAAGATGAGCAGGGACATACCGTTGCCCACGCCCTTCTCGGTGACGAGCTCGCCCATCCACATGATCAGGCCGGTGCCGGCCGTCAGGGTGATGATGAGCAGGATGGTGGTGATCACGCTGTCATCAGGGATGATCGGCAGGTTACAGCCGGGGAGCAGCTGGCCGGACCGCGCCAGGGACACCAGTGTGGTGGCGTTGAGCAGGCCGAGGGCGATGGTGAGGTACCGGGTGTACTGGGTCAGCTTGGACTGACCGGCTGCGCCCTCTTCGTACAGCTCCTGGAACCGGGGAATGACCACCCGGAGCAGCTGGACGATGATGCTCGCCGTGATGTACGGCATGATGCCCAGGGCGAAGATGGACACCTGGAGCAACGCGCCGCCGCTGAACAGGTTAACGAGCTGGTACAGGCCGCCTGCGGTCTGACCGTTCTGCAAGCATTGCTGGACATTCTGGTAGTTCACACCGGGCGAGGGAATGAAGGCACCCAAGCGGAAGATGGTGATGATTCCCAGCGTGAACAACAACTTGCGTCGCAGATCAGGCGTGCGAAAGGCCCGGCCAAATGCGCTAAGCAAGCGTCCTCCTGGTGATGTGGATAAGAGTGTGTGATGGGGATCTAAGAATCCCAACAACCGAGTCTAACGGTTGGATGCGCCATGCGAACAATCCGGGGAAGCCCACGTGCGCCCGGTGGCGGGAAAAACACGCCCGACGGATGTGAAAAACTCCCGGTACCGGGGCCTGGGCCCCGATACCGGGAGTTCAACAACGGGCTTGGCGCCCACCGGCTCTAGAGAGCGGTGGTGCTTCCGCCTGCTGCAGCGATCTTTTCAGCAGCGCTGGCCGAGAATGCGTGGGCGGTGACGTCGACCTTGACGGTGATGTCGCCGGTGCCCAGCACCTTGACGGGCTGGTTCTTGCGAACGGCGCCCTTTTCGACCAGGTTCTCGACGGTGACAGTGCCACCTTCCGGGAACAGCTCGTTGAGCTTGTCCAGGTTTACAACCTGGAACTCAACGCGGAACGGGTTCTTGAAGCCGCGCAGCTTGGGCAGGCGCATGTGCAGCGGCAGCTGGCCGCCGGCAAAGCCAGCCTTTACCTGGTAGCGGGCTGCAGTACCCTTGGTACCGCGACCAGCGGTCTTACCCTTGGATGCTTCACCACGACCAACACGGGTCTTGGCGGTCTTTGCACCCGGGGCGGGACGCAGGTGGTGAACCTTCAGGGCGTTCTGCTTGTCAGCAGCGGCGTCCTGAGCCCTTGCAGGAGTGTTCTCTGCCATTGTTACTTCGCCTCCTCTACCTGAACCAGGTGCGGAACCGTGTTGAGCATTCCAACGGTCACGGCGTCGGCGGTGCGGACAACGGTGTGTCCGATCCGCTTCAGGCCGAGGGACCGCAGGGTGTCGCGCTGGTTCTGCTTGCCGCCAATGGCGGACTTGATCTGAGTGATCTCCAACTGTGCGTCGGAGGGGACCAGGTTCTTAGCCATGGCTACGCACCTGCCTTCGGAGCCAGGAGGGCCTTCACCAGTGCCGCCGGAGCGATCTCGTCGAGGGGCAGGCCGCGGCGTGCTGCCACTGCTGCCGGCTCTTCGAGGCGCTTGAGGGCATCAACGGTCGCGTGAACGATGTTGATGGCGTTGGAGGAACCGAGCGACTTGGAGAGGATGTCGTGGATGCCCACGCACTCCAGTACTGCACGGACCGGGCCACCGGCGATAACACCGGTACCGGCGGAAGCCGGGCGCAGCATAACAACACCTGCGGCGGCCTCACCCTGTACGCGGTGCGGGATGGTGTTGCCAACGCGGGGAACGCGGAAGAAGGACTTCTTGGCCTCTTCTACGCCCTTCGCGATAGCGGCAGGAACTTCCTTAGCCTTGCCGTAGCCAACGCCGACCATGCCGTTGCCGTCACCGACGACGACCAGGGCGGTGAAGCTGAAGCGACGACCACCCTTGACCACCTTGGAGACGCGGTTGATGGTGACAACGCGCTCTACGAACTGGCTCTTCTCGGCTTCGCGGCCACCGTCGCGGCCACCACGGCCACCACGTTCGCCGCGGCCCTGGCCACGGTCGCCACGCTCGCCACGACGAGCGCCGCCACGGCGGTCGTCGGCAGCTGCGGGGGCAGTGGTCTCAGCGGCAGCTACGGCTTCAGTAGCCTTCTGATCTGCAGACACAGTGTCCTTTTCCTTGTTTGCTTCCGTCACAGTGACAGTCCACCTTCACGTGCACCGTCAGCGACGGCAGCGATCCGGCCGTGGTACTTGTTACCACCGCGGTCGAAGACAACAGCTTCGATACCGGCAGCCTTGGCACGCTCTGCAACGAGTTCGCCAACGCGCTTGGCCTTGGCAGTCTTGTCGCCGTCGAATGCACGAAGGTCGGCTTCCAGAGTGGAGGCGCTCGCTACGGTCAGGCCCTTGGTGTCATCGACAACCTGGACGAATACGTGGCGTGCGGAACGGTTGACGACCAGACGAGGACGTAAAGCCGTACCGGAGATGCGCTTACGGATACGAAGCTGGCGGCGGCTGCGCGAAGCAGACTTGCTCTTGTTCGTACGCTTCTTGTTAATTGAGATGGCCATGGTTACTTACCAGCCTTTCCGACCTTGCGGCGGATGACTTCGCCGGCGTAACGGATGCCCTTGCCCTTGTAGGGGTCCGGCTTCCGCAGCTTGCGAATATTGGCAGCAACCTCGCCGACCTGCTGCTTGTTGATACCTGAAACAGAGAGCTTGGTCGGGGTCTCAACTGCAAAGGTGATGCCCTCCGGTGCGGAGACATTGACCGGGTGGCTGAAACCGAGAGCGAACTCAAGGTCAGATCCCTTGGCCTGAACGCGGTAACCGGTACCGACGATTTCAAGCTTCTTCTCGTAGCCCTTGGTAACGCCCTCGATCATGTTGGAGATCAGGGTGCGGGTCAGGCCGTGGAGTGAACGGGAGGCGCGCTCGTCGTTCGGGCGGGCGACAGTCAGGGTGTCTGCATCCAGGGTGACCTCGATCGGGCTGGCCACAGTGTGGTTCAGCTCTCCCTTGGATCCCTTGACGCTGACGACAGAGCCGTCAACCTTGACCTCAACGCCGGCAGGAACGGTGATGGGGAGACGTCCAATACGTGACATTATTCTCTTCCTTTCCCGTTACCAGACGTAAGCGAGGACTTCGCCGCCCACGCCCTTCTTGCCGGCCTGCTTGTCAGTCAGGAGGCCGGAAGAGGTGGACAGGATTGCGACACCCAGGCCACCCAGCACGTGCGGCAGGTTGGTGGACTTTGCGTAAACGCGCAGACCGGGCTTGGAAATACGGCGAACACCAGCGATTGAACGCTCGCGGTTCGGTCCGAACTTGAGCTCGATGGTCAGCTTCTTGCCAACTTCAGCGTCTTCTTCCTTCCAGCCGGCGATGAAGCCTTCTGCCTTGAGGATGTCAGCAACGCGTGCCTTGAGCTTGCTGTACGGCATGGACACGGAATCGTGGTATGCCGAGTTTGCATTGCGCAGACGCGTAAGCATGTCTGCGACAGGATCTGTCATTGTCATTGTGGGCTCTTGCCCTTCCTCATAACGGTTTCCGCGGTATCGCTTCGTTTCCGAAGCCGTGCCGCCGGACCTTTTACGTAGTTAGATTAGTCTTCGGCCTTGAACGGGAAACCAAGCGCCTTGAGCAGCGCGCGGCCTTCGTCATCGGTCTTTGCAGTGGTAACAACCGTGATATCCATACCGCGGGTGCGGTCGATCTTGTCCTGGTCGATTTCGTGGAACATAACCTGCTCGGTCAGACCGAAGGTGTAGTTTCCGTTACCGTCGAACTGCTTGCCGGAGAGACCACGGAAGTCCCTGATACGGGGCAGTGCGAGGGTGACCAGGCGGTCCAGGAATTCCCACATGCGGTCGCCACGCAGGGTAGCGTGTGCACCGATGGGCATGCCTTCGCGCAGCTTGAACTGTGCGATCGACTTGCGGGCCTTGGTTACCTGCGGCTTCTGGCCGGTGATCTGGGTGAGGTCGCGGACAGCGCCGTCGATCAGCTTGGAGTCCTTGGCGGCATCTCCAACACCCATGTTCACAACGACCTTCACCAGACGGGGAACCTGGTTGACGTTTTCGTACTTGAATTCCTCAATGAGCGTGCTCTTGATGGATTCGGCGTACTTGGTCTTCAGACGAGGAACGATCTTCGTTGCCGGAGTCTCGAGAGTCTCAGTCATTAGATGTCCTTCCCTGAGCTCTTGGCCACGCGGATGCGCACTTCGCGCTGCTTGCCGTTGCGCTCAACGGTTTCAGTGCGGAAGCCGACGCGGGTGGGCTTCTTGGTGGAGGGGTCTACCAGAGCCACGTTGGAGATGTGGATCGGAGCTTCAACAACCTCGATGCCACCGGTCTTGGTGCCGCGCTGCGACTGACCGACCTTGGTGTGCTTGGTGACGCGGTTGATGCCTTCAACCAGCACGCGGTTGGTGTCGGTGAACACGCGCAGGACCTTGCCCTGCTTGCCGCGGTCGCCGCCGCGCTCAGCCTTGGCGCCAGTGATGACCTGAACGAGGTCACCCTTCTTGATCTTTGCAGCCATGGACTAGAGCACCTCCGGAGCCAGAGAAACGATCTTCATGAACTTCTTGTCACGGAGTTCACGACCAACCGGTCCGAAGATACGGGTACCGCGGGGGTCACCGTCGCCCTTCAGGATCACAGCTGCGTTCTCGTCAAACTTGATGTAGGAACCATCCGCACGGCGGCGTTCCTTCTTGGTACGGACGATGACTGCCTTGACAACATCGCCCTTCTTTACGTTGCCGCCCGGGATTGCGTCCTTGACGGTGGCGACAATGACGTCACCGATGCCTGCGTAGCGACGGCCGGATCCACCGAGAACGCGAATGGTAAGGATTTCCTTAGCACCCGTGTTGTCGGCGACCTTGAGTCGCGACTCCTGCTGAATCACTATTTACTCCTTGCGTCGCGCCGGTTCTCAGACCGAAAATCTTCCTACGGAATGAGCCTTGCGGAACGGTTGATCGGGGTGTCTCTTGACCTGCCTGGATTTTGCCAGACCAGGCCTAAACGCCCGTGCCAGAAGCAGTTGCCTCCATCCGGTCCAGGACAGGTCCTGGGCGCAAGGGGGCACTATGCCGTGGCACGCTTGTTTACGAGTTTGATGACGGCGCGCGAAAGGCGCCATACAAACTCAATATCCTAGCACGTTTTCCGCCCATCCCCATATCACCGCCTGGGGCTCCCCCGCAAGGCGCACGACGGCGTCACGCACGGCAGCCTCTTGGCCCACCTTGTGTGCCACTCCCCCGCAAAGGCACGCCACCGCCGTCGTCCGCCCACCAAGCCCTCCCCGACATTGGCACGCTCTCTCACTTAACGTGCCCTTTCGGCTGACGCTCTCTCACTTAACGTGCCTTTTGGGCGTTCGCTCTCTCACTTTCCTAAGAGAAGTGAGAGAGCGTCGGCCAGAAACACGCATTAAGTGAGAGAGCGTCGAAGGGGGACGACCGCGGGACTGCTTAAACGAGGAAGCCCCCGCTCCAAAGGAGCGGGGGCTTCCGGCTAAGCAGCAGGTGCTACTTGGCCTTCTCGAGGATTTCCACGAGCCGCCAGTTCTTGGTGGCGGACAGCGGACGGGTCTCGGCGATGACAACGAGGTCGCCGATGCCGGCGGTGTTCTCTTCCCGTGTGTGCCTTGACCTTGGAGGTACGGCGGATGACCTTGCCGTACAGCGCGTGCTTCACGCGGTCTTCAACCTGGACAACGATGGTCTTTTCCATCTTGTCCGAGACCACGTAGCCGCGACGCGTCTTGCGGTAACCGCGCTGCTCAGCCGTGGCTGCGGTAGCAGTTTCCGTCACGTTCTGGTCCTTTTCACTCACTTGGCATCCTCCTCGGTCTCAACCGTTTCAGCCTTCTCGGCCTTCTTGGTTGCAGCCTTCTTGGACTTCTTCTCTTCTTTGGCTTCCACAACAGGTGCGGCAACCTCAGCACGAATGCCCAGCTCGCGCTCACGGAGAACGGTGTAGATGCGGGCGATGTCCTTCTTTACCGCGCGCAGCCGGCCGTGGTTCTCCAGCTGTCCGGTGGCGGACTGGAAACGCAGGTTGAACAGCTCTTCCTTGGCCTTGCGGAGTTCTTCAACGAGACGCTCGTTGTCGAAACCGTCCAGCTGTGCGGGAGCCAGATCCTTGGATCCTACTGCCATTTCTATTCACCACCTTCGCGACGCAGAATGCGTGCCTTCAACGGGAGCTTGTGGATTGCCAGGCGCAGTGCCTCGCGTGCTACCGATTCTTCGACGCCGGAGATCTCGAAGAGAACCCGGCCCGGCTTGACGTTTGCGACCCACCATTCCGGTGAACCCTTACCGGAACCCATGCGGGTTTCGGCAGGCTTCTTGGTGAGGGGACGGTCCGGGTAGATGTTGATCCAGACCTTACCGCCACGCTTGATGTGGCGGGTCATCGCGATACGGGCGGATTCGATCTGACGGTTGGTGACGTATGCCGGGCTCAGGGCCTGGATGCCGTACTCACCGAAAGTGACCTTGGTGCCGCCCGTGGCAGCGCCGGAACGACCCGGGTGGTGCTGCTTACGGTGCTTGACTCGACGTGGGATAAGCATTTAAGCCTGTCCTCCTTCTGCTGCGGGAGCAGCAGCTTCAGCTGCCGGAGCCTCTGCAGCAGGAGCTGCTTCAGCGGCCGGACGGTCGTTGCGACGGCGGCGGTCACCACGGTCAGCGCCACCCGGACGGCCCGGACGGTCGCCGGAGCGTCCGCGGGACGGGGCGGAAGCGGCCTGCTGGGCCAGTTCCTTGGCGGTGACGTCACCCTTGTAGATCCAGACCTTCACGCCGATGCGGCCGAAGGTGGTCTTGGCTTCGTAGAAGCCGTAGTCGATGTTCGCACGGAGGGTGTGCAGGGGCACACGGCCTTCGCGGTAGAACTCCGAGCGGGACATTTCAGCGCCACCCAGTCGACCCGAGCAGGCGATACGGATGCCCTTGGCACCTGCACGCTGCGCGGACTGCATGGCCTTCTTCATGGCGCGGCGGAATGCCACACGTGAAGTCAGCTGCTCAGCAACGCCCTGGGCAACAAGCTGTGCTTCCATCTCGGGGTTCTTGACCTCGAGGATGTTCAGCTGGACCTGCTTGCCGGTGAGCTTTTCGAGCTCGCCGCGGATGCGGTCTGCTTCTGCTCCACGGCGGCCGATGACGATGCCCGGGCGGGCCGTGTGGATGTCCACGCGGACACGGTCACGGGTGCGCTCGATCTCGACCTTGGCGATGCCGGCGCGCTCCATGCCCGTGGACATGAGCTGGCGGATGCGGATGTCTTCGCGAACGAAGTCCTTGTACCGCTGGCCTGCCTTGGTGCTGTCAGCGAACCAGTGCGATACGTGATCGGTGGTGATGCCGAGTCGGAACCCGTGCGGGTTTACTTTCTGTCCCACTTAGCGAGCCTCCTCTTTCTCCGGGGTAGCGACTACCACGGTGATGTGGCTGGTGCGCTTCTTGATCTGAAATGCACGACCCTGGGCACGCGGCTGGAACCGCTTCATGGTCGGGCCTTCATCAACAAACGCTTCGCTGATGATGAGGTCGCCTTCGTCAAACGCCACGCCGTCGCGGTCCGCGAGGACCCGGGCGTTGGCGACTGCCGACTGAACTACCTTGAATACCGGCTCCGAAGCTGCCTGCGGGGCAAACTTCAGAATTGCCAGAGCCTCATTCGCTTGCAAACCACGAACAAGGTTGACGACGCGCCGGGCCTTCATAGGCGTTACGCGGATGTGGCGCGCAATTGCCTTGGCTTCCATTGCTTTCCTTCTCTCGTCTTTGACGTAAGTGCAGGCGCCTAGCGGCGCTTGCCCTTACGGTCGTCCTTGACATGGCCGCGGAATGTCCGCGTGGGAGCGAATTCGCCGAGCTTGTGCCCGACCATCGACTCAGTGACAAACACCGGGATGTGCTTGCGTCCGTCGTGTACGGCGATCGTGTGCCCGAGCATGTCGGGGATGATCATCGAACGGCGGGACCAGGTCTTGATGACGTTCTTGGTGCCCTTTTCGTTTTCCCTGGCTACCTTCACAAAGAGGTGCTGGTCAACGAAAGGACCTTTTTTCAGGCTGCGTGGCATGTGTCCAGGCTCCTATCGCTTGTTCTTGCCAGTACGACGGCGACGCACAATAAGCTTGTCGCTCTCTTTGTTGGGGCGGCGCGTGCGGCCTTCGCGCTTACCGTTCGGGTTGACGGGGTTACGTCCACCGGACGTCTTACCCTCACCACCACCGTGCGGGTGGTCAACCGGGTTCATGGCGACACCACGGACGGTCGGGCGGACGCCCTTCCAGCGCATACGGCCAGCCTTGCCCCAGTTGATGTTCGACTGCTCGGCGTTGCCGACCTCGCCGACGGTTGCGCGGCAGCGCACGTCAACGTTGCGGATTTCACCGGAGGGCAGACGCAGCTGGGCGAAGCGGCCTTCCTTGGCGACGAGCTGGATGGATGCACCTGCGGAGCGGCCCATCTTGGCACCGCCGCCCGGACGCAGTTCCACCGCGTGAACAACGGTACCCACGGGGATGTTGCGCAGGGGCAGGTTGTTGCCAGGCTTGATGTCAGCGTTGGCGCCGGCCTCTACGAAGTCACCCTGGGACAGCTTGTTCGGGGCGATGATGTAACGCTTGGTGCCATCAACGTAGTGCAGGAGGGCGATGCGAGCCGTGCGGTTCGGATCGTACTCAATTTCAGCAACGCGGGCGTCAACGCCGTCCTTGTCGTGGCGACGGAAGTCGATCAGACGGTACTGGCGCTTGTGTCCGCCACCCTTGTGACGGGTGGTGATCTTACCGGTGTTGTTACGGCCGCCCTTTTTGGGCAGCGGACGTACCAACGACTTTTCCGGCGTCGACCGCGTAATTTCGATGAAGTCCGCTACGCTCGAGCCGCGACGGCCCGGGGTAGTCGGCTTGTATTTACGGATTCCCATAATTTATTTCCTCGTTAAAGTGGTCTCCGCTACGCGAGCGGACCGCCGAAGATGTCGATAGTGCCTTCTTTGAGGGTGACAATCGCACGCTTGGTGTTCTTGCGGGTACCCCATCCGAATTTGGTGCGCTTGCGCTTACCGGCACGGTTGATGGTGTTGATCGATTCGACCTTGACGGAGAAAATCTTCTCCACGGCCAGCTTGATCTCGGTCTTGTTCGAACGGGGGTCCACCAGGAAGGTGTACTTGCCCTCGTCGATCAGGCCGTAGCTCTTTTCCGACACGACGGGTGCAAGCACGACGTCGCGGGGATCCTTGATGGTGGCTGCACTCACTTGGCATCCTCCTCGTTCTTTGCCACTGCCTTGCCGGCAACGAATGCTTCGTAGGCAGCCTTGGTGAAGACAACGTCATCAGACACGAGAACGTCGTAGGTGTTCAGCTGGTCTGCGTACAGAACGTGAACACCGGCGAGGTTGCGCACGGACAGTGCAGCAACATCGTTGGCGCGCTCGATGACGACCAGCAGGTTCTTGCGGTCGGACACGCCGCGCAGCGTTGCCAGCGCAGTCTTGGCCGACGGCTTGTCGCCTTCAACCAGTTCGGCGACAACGTGGATGCGGCCGTTGCGTGCCCGGTCAGACAGTGCGCCGCGCAGTGCAGCAGCAATCATCTTCTTGGGGGTGCGCTGGCTGTAGTCACGCGGGGTGGGACCGTGGACAATGCCACCGCCGGTCATGTGCGGAGCACGGATGGAACCCTGACGGGCGCGGCCGGTGCCCTTCTGCTTGAACGGCTTGCGTCCTGCACCGGAAACTTCAGCGCGGGTCTTGGTCTTGTGGGTACCCTGGCGAGCAGCAGCAAGCTGAGCAACGACAACCTGGTGCAGCAGCGGCACGTTGGTCTGAACGTCGAAGATTTCTGCAGGCAGGTCAACCTGGACAGTGTTAGCCATTGAACTAGGCTCCCTTCACGGCGGTGCGTACGAGGACGACCTGGCCGCGGGCGCCGGGAACGGCACCCTTGATAAGGAGCAGCGACTTCTCGACGTCAACCGCGTGGACCGTCAGGTTCAGCGTGGTGTGACGAACGGCGCCCATGCGGCCGGCCATTTTCATGCCCTTGAAGACGCGGCTCGGGGTGGATGCGCCACCGATTGAACCGGGCTTACGGTGGTTCTTGTGGGCACCGTGGGAAGCTCCAACGCCGTGGAAGCCGTGACGCTTCATAACACCGGCGAAGCCCTTACCCTTGGTGGTGCCGATGACGTCGATCTTCTGGCCGGCTTCGAAGACCTCTACGGAGAGCTCCTGGCCCAGCTCGTACTCAGCAGCATCTGCGGTACGGAGTTCGACGACGTGGCGGCGAGGCGTGACGCCTGCCTTTTCAAAGTGACCAGCCAGCGGCTTGGTGACCTTGCGGGGATCGATCTGGCCGTAGCCGATCTGAACGGCTACGTAGCCATCAACTTCTGCGTTGCGCAGCTGGGTGATGACGTTCGAATCTGCCTGGACCACAGTGACGGGGATGAGCTTGTTGTTCTCGTCCCAGACCTGGGTCATGCCGAGCTTCGTGCCCAACAGGCCCTTTACGTTACGGGTTGCGGTCATAGTCTCTCAGCACCTCCCTACAGCTTGATTTCGATGTTCACGTCAGCCGGCAGGTCGAGACGCATGAGCGAGTCAACAGCCTTGGGCGTGGGATCGATGATGTCGATAAGACGCTTGTGCGTGCGCATTTCAAAGTGCTCGCGGCTGTCCTTGTACTTGTGCGGAGAGCGGATCACGCAGTACACGTTCTTCTCCGTCGGCAGCGGCACGGGGCCCACTACCGTTGCGCCTGCGCGCGTGACCGTCTCAACGATCTTCCGTGCTGAAGTGTCAATGACCTCGTGGTCGTAAGACTTCAGCCGGATGCGGATTTTTTGTCCCGCCATGTCGCCTGACTCTCTTTCAGTAAATGCTGCTCTGTTTACTTACGTGTTGTATGGCTGCCGAAGCATTTGAAGTCGTAACTACCACCCGCCGCACAAACTGAATCCGGATGAATCCGGGTTCCTCACCTTGCCGGCGCAACCGACCCCCGCGGTCGGGCGTGTCGCGCTTGGCACGCATACAAATCCGCAGTTCCATGGGGGTGGGTTATGTTTGGTCTTCCACTTGGACCCTGGCACCCGGCATTATCCGGATCGGGACACGAAGAAGCGCTTGAACAACTCATCTAGTATGCCGGAATTTGGCTCCAGAAGCGAATCGGGCCATTCCGGGCGGCCCCGGGCGGGATCATTGCCAACGGCTACGCCGGAACGGATGATAGGGGCATGACGCTGGAGAGCACTGAGTCCGTGACCGAACTGGCCGGCCGCATGCCGCCGTCGTTCACCCTGGGGGTTGCCGCGGCCGCCTTCCAGATTGAAGGAGCCCTTACTGCGGGAGGCCGGGGACCGTCCGGCTGGGACGCCTTCGCGGAGAAGCCGGGCGCCATCATGGACGGACACTCCCCCGCCATGGCTTGCGACCACTACAACCGCCTGCCGGAGGACATCGGCCTGCTGCAGGAGCTGGGCGTGGACTCCTACCGCTTTTCCCTGTCCTGGCCAAGGATCCAGCCGGAGGGCCGGGGAAGCTTCAACGCAGAAGGGCTGGATTTCTACGACCGGCTCATCGACCAGCTCCTTGAGGCCGGGATCTCCCCCATGGCCACCCTCTATCATTGGGACACTCCGCTGCCCCTGGAACACCGCGGCGGCTGGATGAACCGCGAAACGGCCGAGCGCTTCGGTGACTACGCGGCCGGCGCAGGGGAACGTTTCGGGGACCGCGTGGCCCAGTGGGTCACGCTCAATGAACCGGTCTCCGTCACGTTGAACGGCTACGCCCTGGGAGTCCATGCCCCGGGCCACACCCTGATGTTTGACGCCCTTCCGTCCATCCACCACCAGCTCCTTGCCCACGGGCTCGGTGCGCAGGCCCTCCGTGGCGCCGGCGTCAAGGGGGAGGTGGGTGTCACGAACCTGCATTCACCGATCCGGCCCGCTTCAGGGAAGCCCGGGGACAGGTTGGTGGCACGGATGTACGACCTGCTGATGAACAGGATCTACGCCGACCCCGTGCTGCTGGGCCGTTACCCCAGCCTTCCGCTGTACGCCCGGCCGTGGCTGCGTTCCATCGGCCGGATCTCCGACGCCGACCTGCGGACCATCCATCAGCCGCTGGACTTCTACGGCCTGAATTACTACTTCCCGGTGAAGGTGGCCCTCGGCCGCGGGGTGACCCCTATTCCGGCGAACACGCATAAGGCCGTAGCCCGGCTGCCCTTCCATGAAGTGGGATACCCCGAATACAGCAGCACAGGGTTCGGCTGGCCGGTGGCACCCGGGCACTTGGGCGTCCTGCTGAAGGAACTGCACGACCGGTATGGGGAGGCGTTGCCGCCGGTGTACATCACAGAAGGCGGAGCAAGCTTCCCGGAACCTGACCAGGTATCCGGTCCCCTTCAGGACGAGGAGCGGGTGAAGTACATCTCGTCGCATCTGAGGGCCGCGCTGGACGCAACGTCCCCTGGCGGCCCGGCGTCAGGTGTGGACCTGCGGGGCTACTACGTGTGGACCCTGATGGATAATTTCGAATGGGCTGCGGGGTATTCGCAGCGGTTTGGCCTCGTCCACGTGGATTTCGAGACGCTCGAGCGGACACCCAAGCGGTCCTTCTACTGGTACCAGGAGCTGAGCAAGGCGCGGCGGGCGCTGCACGGCTAGCCGCCGCGCCCTTCTACTGGTTCTTGTTCGCCCGGTTGATCCGCTTGGCGCGGTCAATCTCGTAGCGGAAGTGCTTTTTGGCCCAGAACACGCCGGCCACCACCGCAACCGCGATGATCAGGAAGATAAGCCATCCCATGGTGAACTCCTTTCGGTCCAGCAACCTTATCAGGGGACGGTTAACGCAAAAACAGCCCCGCTGCAGATGCAGCGGGGCTGTTTTTCAGTTCAACAAGAATTACTTGATGATCTTGGTAACACGTCCTGAACCAACGGTGCGGCCGCCTTCGCGGATAGCGAAGCCGAGGCCCTCTTCCATAGCGATGGGCTGGATGAGCGCAACGGTCATCTCAGTGTTGTCGCCAGGCATAACCATTTCCGTGCCCTCGGGCAGGGTGATAACGCCGGTTACGTCCGTGGTACGGAAGTAGAACTGCGGGCGGTAGTTGGAGTAGAACGGGTTGTGACGTCCGCCTTCGTCCTTGGAGAGGATGTAGACGTTGGCCTCGAAGTCGGTGTGCGGGGTGATGGAACCCGGCTTGACGACAACCTGGCCACGCTCTACGTCATCGCGCTTCAGACCGCGGAGCAGGAGGCCACAGTTCTCGCCGGCCCATGCTTCGTCGAGCTGCTTGTGGAACATCTCGATACCGGTAACCGTGGTCTTCTGGACCGGGCGGATGCCGACGATCTCGACCTCGGAGTTGATGGCGAGGGTTCCACGCTCGGCGCGGCCCGTAACAACGGTGCCACGGCCCGTGATGGTGAAGACGTCCTCGATAGGCATCAGGAACGGCTTGTCACGGTCACGTACGGGGTCCGGAACAGACTCGTCCACAGCAGCCATCAGGTCCTCAACGGACTTGACCCACTCGGGGTCGCCTTCCAGGGCCTTCAGGCCGGAAACGCGGACAACCGGTGCTTCGTCGCCATCGAAGCCCTGCGAGCTCAGGAGCTCACGAACTTCCATTTCAACGAGGTCCAGCAGTTCCTCATCGTCAACCATGTCGGACTTGTTCAGGGCGACCAGCAGGTAGGGAACACCAACCTGGCGGGCGAGCAGAACGTGCTCGCGGGTCTGTGCCATCGGGCCGTCAGTGGCGGCAACCACGAGGATTGCACCGTCCATCTGTGCAGCACCGGTGATCATGTTCTTGATGTAGTCAGCGTGACCCGGAGCGTCTACGTGTGCGTAGTGGCGCTTCTCGGTCTGGTACTCAACGTGGGAGATGTTGATGGTAATGCCGCGCTGACGCTCTTCGGGAGCAGAGTCAATCGACGCGAAGTCACGCTTCTCGTTGAGAGTCGGGTACTTGTCGTACAGCACCTTGGAAATGGCGGCCGTCAACGTCGTCTTACCGTGGTCAACGTGACCAATGGTGCCGATGTTAACGTGCGGCTTAGTCCGCTCGAACTTTGCCTTTGCCACAGGTTCCTCCTAGAACGTTTTCAAATGACATACCCTTCAACCGCGCTTGTCGCGGCAGAAACTCAGGTAAGTCTACTTGGGGGGCTTTGGATTGGTGAAATTGCAGATTCAGGAACTAATACTAGTCCCCAAAGCCTGTTCGTGCAGATGGCCGGAACCCGGCTTGACCGGATGAATCCGACCGTCTCCGGCCACCTGCACCGGCTGTGCTTTCCGAAACCGGCAAGCGCACCCGAATTTGTTCGCTGCGAAAGTCGTAAAAGACTATTCGCCGCGGGTCTTCTGGATGATCTCGTCGGCAACAGCCTTCGGGACCTCGGCGTAGCTGTTGAACGTCATGGAGTACACAGCGCGGCCCTGGGTCTTGGAACGCAGGTCACCGATGTAGCCGAACATGCCGGACAGCGGGACGTGCGCACGGATGACCTTGACGCCCTGTGCATCTTCCATGGACTGCATCTGGCCACGGCGGGAATTGAGGTCACCGATAACTTCACCCATGTATTCCTCAGGGGTGCGGACCTCGACATCCATCAGCGGTTCGAGCAGAACCGGGTTCGCCTTGCGTGCGGCTTCCTTGAAAGCCATACGGCCGGCGATCTTGAACGCCATTTCCGAAGAGTCGACATCGTGGTAGGCGCCGTCAATCAGCGTTGCCTTGATGCCCACAACCGGGTAACCGGCCAGGACGCCGTCGTTCAGTGCATCCTGGATACCGGCGTCAACCGACGGGATGTACTCGCGCGGAACGCGGCCACCGGTGACCTTGTTCTCGAACTCGTACAGCTCGCCCTCGGCGGTGTCCAGCGGCTCGATGGCGATCTGGATCTTTGCGAACTGACCCGAACCACCGGTCTGCTTCTTGTGCGTGTAGTCGTGGCGTTCCACGGCGCGCTTGATGGTTTCGCGGTAAGCAACCTGGGGCTTGCCCACGTTGGCTTCGACCTTGAATTCGCGGCGCATGCGGTCCACCAGGATGTCCAAATGGAGCTCGCCCATGCCGGCGATGATGGTCTGGCCGGTGTCTTCGTTGAGGGACACCTGGAAGGTGGGGTCCTCAGCGGAGAGCTTCTGGATAGCCGTGGAGAGCTTCTCCTGGTCACCCTTGGTGTTCGGCTCGATGGCAACCGAGATCACGGGCTCCGGGAAGCTCATGGACTCGAGGACGATCTGGTTGTTGGAATCACACAGGGTGTCACCCGTGGTGGTGTCCTTCAGACCGATGGCTGCGTAGATGTGGCCGGCGGTAGCGCCCTCGACGGGCATTTCCTTGTTGGCGTGCATCTGGAACAGCTTGCCGATGCGCTCCTTCTTGCCCTTGGTGGAGTTGACCACCTGGGCGCCTGCTTCCACGTGACCGGAGTACACGCGGATGAAGGTGAGCTGGCCGAAGAACGGGTGCGCAGCAATCTTGAAGGCCAGTGCGGAGAACGGCTCTTCGGAAGAAGGCTTGCGGGTCAGTTCCTTCTCTTCGTCGCGAGGATCGTGGCCGACCATCGGCGGGACGTCGAGCGGGTTCGGCAGGTAGTCCACAACTGCGTCGAGCATGGGCTGCACGCCGCGGTTCTTGAATGCGGAACCGCAGAAGATCGGGTAGAGCTCGGAGTTGATCGTCATCTTGCGGATGCCGGCCTTGAGCTCGTCGATGGAGATCTCTTCACCCTCGAGGTACTTCTCCATGAGTTCCTCGGAGGACTCTGCGACCGTCTCAACGAGGTTCGCGCGGTACTCTTCGGCCTTTTCCTTGAGGTCAGCCGGGATCTCGCGGATCTCGTACTTGGCACCCATGGTCACGTCGCCCTTGGCATCGCCGGGCCATACCAGTGCGCGCATGTAGAGCAGGTCGACGACGCCGATGAAGTCGTTCTCGGCACCGATCGGCAGCTGCATAACGAGCGGCTTGGCACCGAGGCGGCTGATGATGGTGTCTACGGTGAAGTAGAAGTCGGCACCGAGCTTGTCCATCTTGTTGACGAAGCAGATGCGCGGAACGTTGTACTTGTCAGCCTGGCGCCAAACGGTCTCAGACTGCGGCTCAACGCCTTCCTTGCCATCGAACACCGCAACGGCGCCGTCGAGGACGCGCAGGGAGCGCTCAACCTCAACGGTGAAGTCCACGTGGCCGGGGGTGTCGATGATGTTGATCTGGTTGTTTTCCCAGAAGCAGGTCACGGCGGCAGACGTGATGGTGATGCCGCGTTCCTTTTCCTGTTCCATCCAGTCGGTGGTCGAAGCGCCGTCGTGCGTTTCGCCGATCTTGTGGTTCACACCCGTGTAGAACAGGATGCGCTCGGTGGTGGTGGTCTTGCCGGCATCAATGTGGGCCATGATGCCGATGTTGCGGACCTTACTAAGGTCGGTAAGCACGTCCTGTGCCACGGGGTCTCCTTTTGGGATGGACTACACGTTCGCCGCCGGCTCGGTTGAGCCGGCGGCGCCCGGGGAGTATTACCAGCGGTAGTGTGCGAAGGCCTTGTTGGACTCGGCCATCTTGTGGGTGTCTTCGCGACGCTTCACAGCGGCACCGAGACCGTTGGAGGCATCCAGGATTTCGTTCTGGAGGCGCTCGGTCATCGTCTTCTCGCGGCGGGCCTTGGAGTAGCCGACCAGCCAGCGCAGGGCGAGTGCGGTGGAGCGGCCCGGCTTGACCTCAACCGGAACCTGGTAGGTGGCGCCGCCGACGCGGCGTGAGCGGACCTCGAGGGAAGGCTTGACGTTGTCCATGGCCTTCTTGAGGGCTGCTACGGGGTCGCCGCCGGACTTGGCGCGTGCGCCTTCGAGTGCACCGTAGACGATGCGCTCTGCCGTGGACTTCTTGCCGTCAACGAGCACCTTGTTGATGAGCTGGGTGACCAGCGGGGAGCCGTAAACGGGATCTAGTACGAGCGGCCGCTTGGGGGCCGGACCCTTGCGAGGCATATTACTTCTTCTCCATCTTTGCGCCGTAGCGGCTGCGGGCCTGCTTACGGTTCTTGACACCCTGGGTATCGAGGGCGCCACGGACGATCTTGTAGCGGACACCCGGGAGGTCCTTCACACGACCGCCGCGGACGAGCACAATGGAGTGCTCCTGCAGGTTGTGTCCCACACCGGGGATGTAGGCGGTTACTTCAACGCCGCCGTTGAGGCGCACACGTGCCACCTTACGCAGAGCCGAGTTCGGCTTCTTCGGGGTGGTGGTGTAGACGCGGGTGCAAACACCGCGGCGCATGGGGCTGCCCTTAAGCGCGGGAGCCTTGGTCTTTGAGACCTTAGGCGTGCGGCCCTTGCGGACCAGCTGGTTAATCGTAGGCACTCTCGTGTTCTCCGTTTTATCCGGAGTGGCCGCTTCCGGCCACTCTCTTGTTGCGTTGCCCCGCCGCCCGGGCCTCGAAGAAGATCTCCAGGGCGGCGAAGGCGAAGCCTTAATAGTCGGATCGCATTCTTGGGGCTTGGCGCGCGGCCAGCAGTCCCTAGGCATGCAAAAATGTGGCATACGTTGCACAAGAACCCTGCAAACCGGAAACGTCGCTCTGGTTCAGCCTTTCAGCTGGAACCGGCGCACTCATCCACTGCCACAATAACAATTGGTAACAAGTCTAGCATGGACGGCCTCCATGCCTTAATCGGCGGGGTTAACCGGGGATGGTCCCCCACCTTGCGGTGAAGGACCAATCCGTTTTGACTCCTAAGGGCAGGGCGGCGGGTCCCTACGTGGCGCGGAACGCGACACGAAAGGGCCCGCCCTGACAGTTAGCGGAAGTCGTTGCCCAGGTCGTAGTCATCCAGCGGGATGGCGTGGAACTCAGGAGCTCCGTCGCCGCCCAGGGTGTCGTACGAGAAGTCACTGAACGCGCTGGGGCCGGTGAACAGGTTGGCCTTCGCTTCTTCAGTGGGCTCCACGGTGACCTCGGTGTAGCGCGGGAGACCCGTGCCGGCCGGGATCAGCTTACCGATGATCACGTTCTCCTTGAGGCCGAGCAGGGGGTCGCTCTTGCCTTCCATGGCCGCCTGCGTCAGGACGCGGGTGGTCTCCTGGAAGGAAGCCGCGGACAGCCAGGACTCGGTGGCCAGGGACGCCTTGGTGATACCCATGAGCTCAGGACGTCCGGAGGCCGGAGTCTTGCCCTCGGATACAACGCGGCGGTTGGCCTCCTCGAAGCGGCTGCGCTCGGCGAGCTCGCCGGGCAGCAGGTCCGATTCGCCGGACTCGATGACCGTGACGCGGCGCAGCATCTGGCGGACGATAACCTCGACGTGCTTGTCGTGGATACCGATGCCCTGGCTGCGGTACACGCCCTGGACTTCGTCCACCAGGAACTTCTGTGCCGCACGCGGACCCATGATGCGCAGGACCTGCTTGGGATCGACCGGTCCGTTGATCAGCTTCTGGCCGACGGTGACGTGGTCGCCATCCTCGATCAGCAGGCGTGAACGGCGCAGGACCGGGTAGGCGATCTCTTCGGTTCCGTCATCGGGAGTGATGACGAGGCGCATCTGGCGCTCGGACTCTTCGATGGTGATGCGGCCGGCTGCTTCTGCAATCGGGGCAACACCCTTCGGAGTACGGGCTTCGAAGAGCTCCTGGATACGGGGCAGACCCTGCGTGATGTCGTCGCCGCCGCTGGCGGAAACAGCACCACCGGTGTGGAACGTACGCATGGTCAGCTGCGTGCCGGGCTCACCGATGGACTGTGCGGCGATGATGCCCACAGCCTCGCCGATGTCCACGGTCTTGCCGGTGGCCAGCGAACGGCCGTAGCACAGGGCGCAGGTGCCGACGCTGGACTCACAGGTGAGTACGGAGCGGACCTTGACCTCGGTGATGCCGGCCTTGAAGAGCTCGTCAATCACCACGTCACCGCAGTCGGTGCCGGCAGCTGCGAGGACCTTGCCCTCGGAGTCCACGACGTCGACGGCGAGCGTACGTGCGTAGGCACTGTTCTCGACGTTCTCGTCCAGGACCAGCTCGCCATTGGAATCGGCGACGGCGATGGGCGTGACCAGGCCACGCTCAGTGCCGCAGTCCTCTTCGCGGACGATGACGTCCTGGGAGACGTCCACCAGGCGACGGGTCAGGTAACCCGAGTTGGCGGTACGCAGCGCGGTGTCAGCCAGACCCTTACGGGCACCGTGGGTGGCGATGAAGTATTCCAGCACCGACAGGCCCTCGCGGTAGGAGGACTTGATGGGACGCGGGATGATTTCACCCTTCGGGTTGGCCACCAGGCCACGGATACCCGCGATCTGGCGGACCTGCATCCAGTTACCACGTGCACCGGAGGACACCATGCGGTTGATGGTGTTCATCGGGGACAGGCTGTCACGCATCGCCTGGGCGATCTCGTTGGTTGCCTTGTTCCAGATCTCGATCAGTTCCTGGCGACGCTCGTCGTCGTCGATCAGGCCCTTGTCGTACTGGCCCTGGATCTTGGCGGCCCGCTCCTCGTAACCGGCGAGGATCTGCGGCTTGGCAGCCGGAACCTCGATGTCGGAGATGGCGACGGTGACCCCTGATCGGGTGGCCCAGTAGAAACCGGCATCCTTCAGGTTGTCCAGCGTTGCTGCGGTGACAACCTTCGGGTAGCGCTCGGCGAGGTCGTTGACGATGCGGGACAGTTCGCCCTTGTCGGCAACAGCCTCAACCCAGGGGTAGTCCTCGGGCAGGGTCTCGTTGAAGAGGACCTGGCCCAGGGAGGTCTGGACGAGCGCGGGCTGACCCTGCTCCCAGCCTTCTGGAGCTTCCCAGCCGGCGTACGGGACGAAGCCTTCGAGGCGGATCTTGACCTGCGAGTTCAGGTGCAGCTCGCGGGCATCGAACGCCATGATGGCCTCGGCAACCGAACCGAAGACGCGGCCTTCTCCAGCCGAACCGACACGCTTGGTGGTCAGGTGGTAGAGGCCGATGATCATATCCTGCGAAGGCAGGGTGACCGGGCGTCCGTCGGAAGGCTTCAGGATGTTGTTCGAGGACAGCATCAGGATGCGGGCCTCGGCCTGGGCCTCGGGGCTCAGCGGCAGGTGGACTGCCATCTGGTCGCCGTCGAAGTCAGCGTTGAACGCGCCGCACACCAGCGGGTGAAGCTGGATGGCCTTGCCTTCAACAAGCTGGGGCTCGAACGCCTGGATGCCGAGGCGGTGCAGGGTAGGTGCACGGTTGAGCAGCACCGGGTGTTCGGTGATGATCTCTTCGAGCACGTCCCAAACCTGCGGACGGTAACGCTCCACCATGCGCTTGGCCGACTTGATGTTCTGGGCGTGGTTGAGGTCAACCAGGCGCTTCATCACGAACGGCTTGAAGAGCTCCAGCGCCATCTGCTTGGGCAGGCCGCACTGGTGCAGCTTCAGCTGCGGGCCAACGACGATGACCGAACGGCCGGAGTAGTCGACGCGCTTGCCGAGGAGGTTCTGGCGGAAACGGCCCTGCTTGCCCTTGAGCATGTCGCTCAGGGACTTCAGCGGACGGTTGCCCGGTCCGGTGACCGGACGGCCGCGGCGGCCGTTGTCGAAGAGGCTGTCAACAGCTTCCTGAAGCATGCGCTTCTCGTTGTTGACGATGATCTCCGGAGCACCCAGGTCAAGCAGTCGCTTGAGGCGGTTGTTGCGGTTGATCACGCGGCGGTACAGGTCGTTGAGGTCGGAGGTCGCGAAGCGGCCACCGTCCAGCTGGACCATGGGGCGCAGTTCCGGCGGGATCACCGGGACGGCGTCAAGGACCATGCCAAGCGGGCTGTTGTTGGTGGTCAGGAACGCGTTGACCACCTTCAGGCGCTTAAGGGCACGGGTCTTGCGCTGGCCCTTGCCGTTGGCGATGACGTCGCGCAGCAGGTCGGACTCGGCCTGCATGTCGAAGCTTTCAAGACGCTTCTTGATGGCTTCGGCACCCATGGAGCCCTCGAAGTACATGCCGTAGCGGTCGCGCAGCTCGCGGTACAGGCCTTCGTCACCTTCGAGGTCGGCGACCTTCAGGTTCTTGAAGCGGTCCCAGACCTGCTCGAGGCGCTCGATATCGGCGTCGGCACGCTTGCGCACGTTGGCCATCTGGCGGTCGGCGGAGTCGCGGGCCTTCTTCTTGTCGGCAGCCTTGGCGCCTTCACCCTCAAGGCGGGCGATCTCGCCTTCGAGGTCGCGGGCGATCGCCGCGATGTCGGAGTCGCGGTTGTCGATCAGCTGCTTCTTCTCGATGTCGTGCTCAACCTGAAGGTTGGGCAGTTCCTCGTGGCGGGCGGCCTCGTCAACGCTGGTGATCATGTAGGCGGCGAAGTAGATGACCTTTTCGAGGTCCTTCGGTGCCAGGTCAAGGAGGTAGCCCAGGCGGGAGGGAACACCCTTGAAGTACCAGATGTGCGTGACGGGAGCGGCGAGCTCGATGTGGCCCATACGCTCACGGCGTACCTTTGCGCGGGTGACCTCAACGCCACAACGCTCGCAGATGATGCCCTTGAAGCGCACGCGCTTGTACTTGCCGCAGTAGCATTCCCAGTCCCGGGAGGGGCCGAAGATCTTCTCGCAGAAGAGGCCGTCCTTCTCGGGCTTGAGCGTGCGGTAGTTGATGGTTTCCGGCTTCTTAACCTCGCCGTAAGACCAGCCGCGGATGTCTTCCGCGGTGGCGAGGCCGATCTGCATGAGGCCGAAGGAGGATTCGCTGGACATATGGTCCCTGTTCTCTCTTGTTCTCTAAATTCTGAAGTCTTGGGTGCGGGGAGGAGGGAGGCAAGGTACGACGGCGGGCGGTCACCCGCCGTCGTACCGCACCTGCTAGACCTCTTCTACGGAACTGGGCTCTGCACGGGACAGATCGATACCCAGTTCCTCCGCAGCCGTGAAGACTGCGTCATCAGAGTCACGCATTTCAATTGTGGTTCCGTCCGTGGAGAGGACTTCCACGTTCAGGCACAGCGACTGCATTTCCTTGATCAAGACCTTGAAGGACTCGGGAACACCCGGCTCGGGGATGTTCTCGCCCTTGACGATGGCTTCGTAGACCTTCACGCGGCCATGGATGTCATCGGACTTGATGGTGAGGAGTTCCTGGAGCGTGTAGGCGGCGCCGTAAGCTTCGAGCGCCCACACTTCCATTTCACCGAAGCGCTGGCCACCGAACTGTGCCTTACCACCCAGCGGCTGCTGCGTGATCATGGAGTACGGGCCGGTGGAGCGCGCGTGGATCTTGTCGTCCACCAGGTGGTGGAGCTTCAGGATGTACATGTAGCCGACCGAGATCGGATCCGGGAACGGCTCGCCGGAGCGGCCGTCAAACAGGCGGGTCTTGCCGGAGGAGTTGATCAGGCGTTCGCCGTCACGCGTCGGGTTGGTGGAGTCCAGCAGGCCCGTGATTTCCTCTTCGCGGGCACCGTCGAACACCGGCGTGGCAACAGTGGTCTGGCCACTCTCGCGCGGCAGGTTCGGCAGCTGCTTGACCCACTCGGGCTCGCCTTCGATCTTCCAACCGGTCTTGGCGACCCAGCCGAGGTGCGTCTCGAGCACCTGGCCCACGTTCATACGGCCCGGGACACCCAGCGGGTTCAGGACGATATCAACGGGGGTGCCGTCGGCAAGGAAGGGCATGTCCTCAACGGGGAGGATCTTGGAGATAACACCCTTGTTGCCGTGGCGGCCGGCGAGCTTGTCGCCGTCGGTGATCTTGCGCTTGGCAGCGACGTAGACGCGGACCAGCTGGTTCACGCCCGGGGGCAGCTCGTCGTCGTTGTCGCGGTCGAAGACGCGCACGCCGATGACCGTGCCGGACTCGCCGTGGGGCACCTTCAGCGAGGTGTCGCGCACTTCGCGGGACTTCTCGCCGAAGATGGCGCGCAGCAGGCGCTCTTCCGGGGTCAGTTCGGTTTCACCCTTCGGAGTGACCTTTCCGACCAGGATGTCCCCTGCTTCAACCTCGGCACCGATGTGGATGATGCCGCGCTCGTCCAGGCCTGCCAGGACTTCCTCGGACACGTTGGGGATGTCACGGGTGATTTCCTCGGCACCAAGTTTGGTGTCGCGGGCATCAATCTCGTGCTCCTCGATGTGGATGGAGGAAAGAACGTCCTCGGCAACGATGCGCTGCGAGAGGATGATGGCGTCCTCGAAGTTGTGGCCTTCCCATGACATGAATGCCACGAGCAGGTTCTTGCCGAGGGCGAGCTCGCCCTGGTCCGTTGCCGGGCCGTCGGCGATGATGCCGCCAACTTCCAGGCGCTGGCCTTCGTTCACCAGGACACGGTGGTTGTAGCAGTTGCCCTGGTTGGAGCGGGCGAACTTGTTGATGCGGTAGTTGGTCTCCGTGCCGTCGTCGTTAAGCATGATGACGAGCTCGGCGGAAACCTCGGTGACCACACCGGCCTTCTTCGCGATGACAACGTCACCGGCGTCGACGGCGGCGGCGCGCTCCATGCCGGTGCCCACGAAGGGAGCCTCGGAACGGACCAGCGGCACTGCCTGGCGCTGCATGTTGGCACCCATGAGTGCGCGGTTGGCGTCGTCGTGCTCGAGGAACGGGATCAGGGCGGTAGCCACGGACACCATCTGGCGCGGGGAAACGTCCATGAACTCGACGTCCTCGGCGGGAACCAGGACCGGCTCGCCTCCACCACCACGGGCACGCACCAGGACGGTGTCCTCGGCGAACTTCTTGTTCTCGTCCAGCGGCGCGTTGGCCTGGGCGATCAGTACCTCGGCCTCGTCGTCGGCCGTCAGGTACTGGACGTCGTCGGAGACGACGCCGTTCTTGACCAGGCGGTACGGGGTCTCGATGAAGCCGAACGGGTTGATGCGTCCGTAGGATGCCAGCGAACCGATCAGACCAATGTTCGGGCCTTCAGGGGTTTCGATGGGGCACATACGTCCATAGTGGGACGGGTGCACGTCACGGACTTCCATGCCGGCGCGGTCACGGGACAGACCACCGGGGCCAAGCGCGGACAGGCGGCGCTTGTGGGTCAGGCCCGAGAGCGGGTTGTTCTGGTCCATGAACTGCGACAGCTGGGAGGTTCCGAAGAACTCCTTGATGGCTGCCACGACGGGGCGGATGTTGATCAGGGTCTGCGGCGTGATGGCCTCGACGTCCTGGGTGGTCATACGCTCGCGGACAACGCGCTCCATACGGGACAGGCCGGTGCGGACCTGGTTCTCGATGAGCTCACCGACGGCGCGGATGCGGCGGTTGCCGAAGTGGTCGATGTCGTCGATTTCGACGCGCAGGTCCACTTCCTGGCCATCGCGGGTGCCCTTGATGGTCTTCTCGCCGGCGTGCAGCGCAACGAGGAACTTGATCATCGCAACGATGTCTTCAACGTGCAGGACCGAAGCTTCCTTGTCGCCAAGGGAGCGGTCGATGCCAAGCTTGCGGTTGATCTTGTAGCGGCCAACCTTGGCCAGATCGTAGCGCTTGGAGTTGAAGTACAGGTTGTCCAGCAGCGACTGGGCAGCCTCGACGGTGGGCGGCTCGCCCGGGCGCAGCTTCCGGTAGATGTCCAGCAACGCGTCTTCGCGGGTCTCGGTGGCGTCCTTCTCCAGGGTTGCCCGCATGGAGTCGTACTGGCCGAACTCTTCGAGGATCTGGCCTTCGGTCCAGCCGAGGGCCTTCAGCAGCACCGTGACGGACTGCTTGCGCTTGCGGTCAAGGCGGACGCCCACCTGGTCGCGCTTGTCGATCTCGAGCTCGAACCAGGCGCCGCGGGACGGGATGATCTTCGCGGTGAAGATGTCCTTGTCGCTGGTCTTGTCAGCGGCGCGCTCGAAGTAGGCGCCCGGGGAACGGACCAGCTGGGAGACGACGACACGCTCGGTGCCGTTGACCACGAAGGTGCCCTTCTCGGTCATCAGCGGGAAGTCGCCCATGAACACGGTCTGCTGCTTGATTTCGCCCGTGTTGTTGTTCATGAACTCGGCCTTGACGTACAGCGGAGCCGAGTACGTAGCGTCCCGGTCCTTGCACTCGGCCATGGTGTACTTGGGGTCAGCGAACTCCGGATCGGAGAAGCTCAGGGACATGGTGCCCTGGAAGTCCTCGATCGGGGAGATCTCTTCGAAGATGTCCGACAGGCCGGACGTGGTGGCGACGCTAAGATCGTTTTCTTCAACGGCTTTCGCTACGCGGGCCTGCCAGCGCTCGTTTCCGACCAGCCAGTCGAAGCTGTCGGTCTGGAGGGCAAGCAGATTCGGAACGTCAAGAGGTTCGTGAATCTTTGCGAATGAAAGCCGGCGAGTGGCACCATCAGTGCTGTCGGCGGTGTTAGCGGTTTCGTTATTAGAGGTGCTCGAGGCGACCAAGAGGGATCCTTCCACAGACCTTCAGGCGTTTTCAGATCTCCCCCGCTGCACCCTGCGGAATGACTCCGCAGTGCTACCATCCGGTTCCGCTATATGACCCGGGGCCGGTGCTGACCATACTGTGACGTTGTTGACGGCACGTTGATTGCCAGCTGCCAGGCGAAAGCCCACCGCTATATGAAGGCTGAAGGTAAACAGGGAAGACGCAAATATCTACGATACGGCAAAATAACCTACATGTCTACCCCACATCCGGCGCGATTGCAAGCACTGGTTTTTCCGGCTCCGGAGTGAGCGCGCCCGTCGTCGGCCTGGACAGACGGTAAATTCCGGGCGGTGCGCCAACCATCCTTCGGAATGCCTGCAGGTGCCCGGGCGTTTGAATAGTTGAGTGAGCAGCGTCACGGTAGCCTAGGTGGCCTACCACCGGAAAAAGATCGGGAGAGATAAACATGGGCAACTCCACGGACAACACTGACGTTGTCATTCTCGCAGCAGCGCGCACGCCGCAGGGCCGGATCAACGGGCAACTGGCGAGCTTCACCGCCGTCGACCTCGGGGCGCATGCCATCAAGGCAGCGCTCAAGGCCAGCGGCGTGGATGCCGGCCAGGTGGAGGCCGTGATCATGGGGCAGGTGCTGCAGGCCGGCGCCGGGCAGAATCCGGCGCGGCAAAGCTCCATCGGGGCCGGCATCGGCTGGAATGTCCCGGCCGTAACCGTGAACAAGGTCTGCCTTTCGGGCCTCACGGCCGTGATCGACGCCGCCCGGATGATCCGCGGCGGGGAGGCCTCCGTGGTGGTGGCCGGCGGCCAGGAATCCATGACCCGGGCACCCCACCTTCTGCCGGGCTCCCGGCAGGGCTGGACCTACGGTTCCATCCAGGCCCTCGACGTCGCCGCCAACGACGGATTGACCGACGCCTTCGACGGCCAGTCGATGGGCCTGTCCACCGAAACCCGCAACCTCGCGCTCGGCATCGACAGGACATCCCAGGACAACGTGGCCGCACAATCCCACCAGCGCGCCGCGCTGGCCGCCAAGAACGGAACGTTCGACGACGAAATCGCGCCGATCAGCGTCAAACAGCGCAAGGGTGATCCCCTGGTGGTCTCCACCGACGAAGGCGTCCGGCCCAACACTTCCGTGGAATCACTGGCCGGGCTGCGGGCAGCCTTCGTTACTGACGGCACCATCACCGCCGGCAACTCCTCTCCCCTGTCCGACGGCGCAGCGGCGCTGGTCCTTTCCTCCCGCGCCTACGCGGAAGAACACGGACTGGAGTATCTGGCAGTAGTGGGCAAGCCCGGGCAGGTTGCCGGGCCGGACAACTCCCTGCACTCCCAGCCGTCCAACGCCATCCGGAATGCCCTGGGCCGTGCGGGCTGGTCCGCCGCTGACCTTGACTTCATCGAGATCAACGAAGCGTTCGGTTCCGTGGCGGTGCAGTCGCTGAAGGACCTGGACTACCCCCTGGAGCAGTGCAACATCCATGGCGGGGCCATCGCCCTAGGCCATCCCATCGGGGCATCCGGTGCGCGCCTGGCAGGGCACGCAGCGCACGAGCTCAAGCGGCGCGGGAAGGGCAAGGCCGCGGTGTCCCTGTGCGGGGGCGGCGGGCAGGGCGAAGCGCTCCTGCTGTACCGCGACTGATGGCGGACGCAGCCGCCGGCGCCGGCAGGGAGAGATTCCTTGCCGACGCCGCGGCCCGCGGGTTGCAGGTCGAAGTAGTGGAACGGCCCGCCGCCAAAAGCCTGGCGGAAGCAGCCGGCATCCTGGGGATCACGCCGTCGGACATCGTGAAATCCCTGGTGGTCAAGCACAAGGACGGCTCCTTCCTGTTCGCCCTCGTTCCGGGCGACCGCCAGATTTCCTGGCCCAAGCTCCGCAACCTGGTGGGCGTCAACAAGCTCTCCCTGCCTCCCGCTGACGTGGCGCTGGACGCCACCGGCTACGAACGGGGCACCATCACGCCGCTCGGCAGCACCAACAGCTGGCCTGTCTACGCGGACGCAACGATCACCGGCCGGAGGATCTCGATGGGCGCCGGAGCCCACGGCTACAGCGCGTTCGTGGACGCGGATGCCCTCACCGGTGCGCTGGGCGCCGTCGTGGCGGACATCAGCGACCCCGCCTGACCCTGCCGAAAGAGGACAGCAAAAAGCCCGCCCACAACCGTGGACGGGCTTTTTGCGGAAAAGCGCTGTTACTTGAGGGTAACGGTGGCGCCTGCAGCCTCGAGCTGCTCCTTGGCCTTCTCGGCAGCTTCCTTGGTCGCACCTTCGAGGACAGCCTTGGGAGCGCTGTCAACCAGGTCCTTTGCTTCCTTGAGGCCCAGGGAAGTGATGGCGCGAACTTCCTTGATCACTGCGATCTTCTTGTCGCCGGCTGCTTCGAGGACAACGTCGAAGTCAGTCTTCTCTTCAACCTCTTCAGCAGCTCCGCCACCGGCAGGGCCGGCAACTGCAACAGCAGCAGCGGTAACTTCGAAGGTCTCTTCGAAGAGCTTGACGAACTCGGAGAGCTCGATGATGGTCAGTTCCTTGAAAGCTTCAATGAGCTCTTCGTTGGTGAGCTTCGCCATGGTAGGCGTCCTTCCTGTTGTGGTGTCCGCGCGGCACGAAACCTTGCATCACACCGGAGTCTGGTGGGGTAAAGAGAATTAGTTCTCTTCGGCAGCCGGAGCTTCGGCCGGGGCCTCTGCTTCAGCGGCGGGAGCTTCGTCAGCGGCAGGCGCTTCGGCAGCTGCCGGTGCACCGTTCTCTTCTTCAAGCTTGAGGCGCAGTGCGTCAATGATGCGTGCAGCGGCTGCGGCAGGTGCCTTGAGGACGCCTGCAACCTTGGCGAGCTGCAGCTCACGGGATTCGAGCGCTGCCAGTGCGGCAACCTCGCTGGCGTTCAGTGCCTTGCCCTCGAAGTAACCGGTCTTGATGACCAGCTGCTTGTTGGTCTTGGCAAAATCCGTCAGGCTCTTTGCAGCGGCAACTGCGTCACCCTTGATGAACGCGATTGCAGTGGGGCCGGCAAGCTGGCCGTCGAATGCTTCGACGCCGGCTTCCTTGGCTGCAATGGCGGTCAGGGTGTTCTTGACGACCGTGAACTTGGTGTCCTGGCCGAGAGAAACACGCAGCTGCTTGAGCTGTGCAACGGTGAGCCCGCGGTATTCGGTCAGGACAGCGGCGTTCGATTCCTTGAAATCGTTAGTGATCTCAGCTACTGCTGAAACCTTGGTAGGCGTTGCCATAACCCTCCTTCCGGGGATAGTGCCGGTATGCGACGGTCCCCGCTCAAGAGAGCTAAAACTAAAAACGCCCCGCGCAGATGCACGGGGCTTGGCTCAACACGGATCAGTCCATGGAGCTTTGCTTCGTTCACCTGCGCCGGCCGCCCTGCGTTGAGGGTCCTTCGTCCAGAAACCCACTGCATCTCCCGCGCACAACTGCAGAGTTGAGCAATGCTCAGGAGAGTGGATTTCCAACAACCGACGGTCTTTGGTCATCCCAGTCTACGGGAGAGCCCCGGAGACCGCCAAATCGAGGCCCTAGCTGGTACTGGTGTGCAGGTGCGGGAGCTCCTTTTGCCAGATGCCTGTGACTCCCGCCGTCTGGAATCCCAGCTGTTGGTTGACGGTCAGGAGGTACCGGTTCTCCGGGGCATTCCAGGTGTAGATGACCCGCGCGTCCGGGAACTGCTCAGTGAGCCGCTCCATGTTGGCCACCTTGATCAGCAGCCCGAGCTTATTGCCGCGGTGTTCCTGCAGGACCAGGGTGTCGTCCTGGAAAACGACGTCGGCGCGGTGCGCCAGTACGGTGATGGTGGTCAGGCCCACCAGCGTTCCGGTGGCGAGGTGCTCGACGGCGGTGACCACGGTCCGCCGGCCCTGCGCAATGGCCACCTCTTCGGCCTCCCGGAGGAGGGCGCCGTCGAACACCATCTCCTGCTCGACCGGCGCATCCAAGGCGGGATCGACGTCGGCGCCCGCCTGGTTCTCCAGGACGGCGACGGCTTCCAGCCACTGGTCCGGGCAGCGGTCCGTCCAATGGTGCAGCCGGTAGCGCCCGTTGTTCGCCTCGTCCGCTTCTGCCTGGAGGTCGGCCACCAGCTTGGTGTCCAGCGGCAACGTGCAGGAGCTGAACTGTTCAATGTGCTGCAGTGTGTAACCGGTGCGCTGTGCGAACTCGACCTCGCGGCTTTCCAGCGGCACGAAGCCCTGTCCCGTCCCGGGCACCAACTGGGCGCGCTCAAATTCGTGCAGGGATGCGCCGGGATGGTTGGTGTCCACGAGGATCATAGTGCGGCCCTCCTCGCGGGCCAGCTGTTCCGCTGCCTGCAGCAGCCGCCGGCCAACACCCTGGCGCTGGAATTCGGGCAGGATGTCAAGGGTGAACTCCGCCAGGTCCAGGTTGTCGGTGAGGGGCAGGGCAATATCGACCGTGCCCACGATCTCCCCGTCCACCTTGGCCACGAGGATGAGCTGCCGTTCGTAAGGGTCCTGGAATTCGAGCAGCTTCTCCAGCGGACCGTAGGCGAGGTCGTCACTGCCCCAGGTCTGCATCCGGACTTTTCTGCCCACCTCGACGGCGGCCAGGAAGTCAGCTGCGTCCGGAGCGTCCACTGAGTCGGGAATCCAAAGCTGCTCGATCTTTACGTCTCTTGCCATAGGCGCATCATCCCAGCCGTTTCTGCCACTCGCCTTCATAACCTGCAGGCTTGAATCCAAGTGCGATATTTATGGCCAGCATATGTTGGTTTTCGTTGGCATTCCATGTCAGGACCGATCGTGCCGCCGGCCATCTGGCGTGCGCCCTTCGCAGGTTGGCCACTTTGATGCGCATGCCAAGGCGCCGGCCGCGGTGTTCCGACGTCACCAGGGTGTCCTGCTGCGCGATTGATCCGGGGACCGCCGGGCGCCAGTTCAGCACCGTGTAGCCCGCCAGTTCCCCTGTGCTGCCGTGAACTGCTGCCGTCACGGCTGACTGGACCCCGCCCCGGATCAGAGCCTGTTCCTCCTCGCGGACGCGGGCTGTGTCCCAGTCCTCGCGTTCCCAGTCCAGTCCGGCGATGGGAACGTCTGTGCTCATGGTTGCCTTGAGCCGGGCATAGGCCTGGACGAGGTCCTCGGGGCAGGTGTCATCCCAGCCGGTAATGGTGTACCCCGCGGCTTTCGGTGAGGCTTCGGCTTCGAGGCGGTCCAGCACGTCCGTCGGCACGGGCAGGTCCAGGCGGCTGGACCGTTCCACCTGCTCCAGTTCGTAGCCGGCGGCGACAGCAAAGGCCACGGCAGGGTCATCCAGGGGCAGGCCGCCTGCCCCGGATTTGGCCGGAAGCAGTGCACCGCCGTCACTCCGGTCCAGCGGAACCTCGTGGTAGGCGTCCAGGGAGGTCCTGCCGCGTACCCTGGCAACGCCTTCGGCGTAGGCCAGGAGGGCGCGGCCAAGGCCCTGGCGGCGACGGCCAGGGGCGATCAGGACGTCGATGCCGGCAGTGTGGGTGTTCTCGCGCAACGGGAGCGTTACGGAGCACGTGCCCACCGTTTCCGGTCCCAGCCTGGCCCGGAAGAGCTGCCGTTCCTCATACTCGTTGCCGCGCCAGTACTCCAAGGCTTCCGGCAGGGTGGGGCAGCGGTCCAGGTTGCCCCACACGGAAAGCTCGTGCGCCACCCGCAGGTTATGGCATTCCCGGAACCCGGCACCGGGTTCCGCTCCCCCGGGTCCGGGCCCGCCGGCCGGCGGCACCTCCACGGCCTCTATGGACAGCGCTGCGTCTTCGCTTGCAGAGGGACCCGGTTCCGGTTCGGCCATTTCCCCAGCTTAGGCAGCAATCTGCACTTGCGGGATGATTCCTGTGGCTTAAAAACGAAACCGCCCGGCAGGTGCCGGGCGGTTTTGTTTGCCGCGGAAATCCGCGGCGGGAGCTTCAGGCGAGGATTTAGGCCTCGACGAGAACCTTGGTGACGTTCGGGTCGACGGAGATGCCGGGACCGAACGTGGTGGCAACCGTGGCCTTCTGGATGTAGCGGCCCTTGGAAGCGGACGGCTTCAGGCGAAGCACCTCTTCCAGAGCTGCTGCGTAGTTCTCGGCCAGCTTGACGGCGTCGAAGGACACCTTGCCGATGATGAAGTGCAGGTTGGAGTGCTTGTCGACGCGGAAGTCGATCTTTCCACCCTTGATGTCGTTGACGGCCTTGGTGACGTCGGGGGTCACGGTGCCCGTCTTCGGGTTCGGCATCAGGTTACGCGGGCCCAGGACCTTACCGAGGCGGCCAACCTTGCCCATGAGGTCAGGGGTGGCGACGGCGGCGTCGAAGTCGGTCCAGCCGCCGGCGATCTTTTCGATCAGGTCATCGGAACCAACGAAGTCGGCGCCGGCAGCGATTGCTGCCTCAGCCTTGTCACCCGTGGCGAAAACCAGGACGCGGGCAGTCTTACCGGTGCCGTGGGGCAGGTTGACGGTGCCGCGGACCATCTGGTCAGCCTTGCGGGGGTCGACGCCGAGGCGGAATGCAACCTCAACGGTGGCGTCGAACTTGGACGGGTTGGTGTCCTTGGCCAGCGTTACGGCCTCGAACGGCGCGTAGAACTTCTCCGCGTCGATCTTGGCGGCTGCTGCCTCATATGCTTTGCTGCGCTTTGCCATGCTGCTTATTTCTCCTTGTGCAGTTGTGGTCTGCGGACCGCGCTGGGCCCTGCCACAGTCGAGGATCCGGCGTGGATCCTGCGACAATTCAATGTTTTTGTTGACCGGTTGCCCGGTAGTGGAAAGCTGCTGTTAGCCTTCGACCGTGATGCCCATGGAGCGGGCGGTGCCGGCGATGATCTTCGCTGCGCCTTCCAGGCTGGTGGCGTTGAGGTCTTCCATCTTGGTGGAGGCGATCTCGTTGACCTGGGCCTGGGTCAGCTTGGCAACCTTGACGGTGTGCGGGGTAGCTGAACCCTTGGCGACGCCTGCAGCCTTCTTGATGAGCTCTGCAGCCGGCGGGGTCTTGGTGATGAACGTGAAGGAACGGTCTTCGTAGACCGTGATTTCCACGGGGATGACGTTTCCGCGCTGGGCTTCCGTCGCAGCGTTGTACGCCTTGCAGAATTCCATGATGTTGACACCGTGCTGGCCAAGCGCAGGACCGATCGGCGGAGCCGGGTTAGCGGCACCTGCCTGGATCTGCAGCTTGATGAGGCCGGTGACCTTCTTCTTGGGAGCCAATGTAGGGTCCTTCTCTCAATAACGTCCTGGGGCACAGGAGCGTGCCTCAGGTTTTTGGCCGCCATGGCAAGGCGGCCGGCCGTTCCGGTGCTGCTAAAGCGGACAGCGCCGGGACGAATTCTTGGGTTGTCAGATCTTGGTGACCTGGTTGAACGCCAGGGTCACCGGCGTTTCGCGCTCGAAGATCGAAACCAGCACCACGAGGGTCTGGGACTCGGGCTTGATCTCGGAGATCGTGGCCGGAAGGGTCTCGAAGGGGCCTTCCTTGACGATGACGGACTCGCCGACTTCGAAGTCGACAGCCACCGGAGCCTGGTTCTGCTTGTTGACGGGCTTGCCCTTCTCGGCCTGCTCTTCTTCGAAGACCGGCGCGAGCATGGAGAAGACCTCGTCCAGGCGCAGCGGCACGGGGTTGTGGGCGTTGCCCACGAAGCCGGTGACGCCGGGGGTGTGGCGGACGGCGCCCCAGGAGGCGTCGGTCAGGTCCATGCGGACCAGGACGTAGCCGGGGATGCGGACGCGGTTGATGACCTTGCGCTGGGCGTTCTTGATCTCAACGACTTCTTCCATGGGCACCTGGATTTCGAAGATGTAATCTTCCATGTCCAGGGTCTGGATGCGGGTCTCCAGGTTGGCCTTCACGCGGTTTTCGTAACCGGCGTAGGAGTGGATGACGTACCAGTCACCTTCCTGGCGGCGCAGCTTGGCCTTGAATTCCTCGGCGGGGTCAACGTCTGCCTTGGCTGCGGCAGCGGCGAGGGCGTCAGCCGATTCTTCCTCGGACCCGGCCTCGTCATCGGACTCTGCGTCAAAGTCGTCCGCTTCGGCGTCGTCAGCGGTTTCGGCGTCGTCATCGGAATCGGCGTCGCTGGCTTCGGGCGCGGAGGACTCAACCTCAGACTCGTCACCGGCTTCTGCCGTGATGTCCGCGGACTCTTCCAGCTCAGTCTCGGTTACCTCGAGCTCCTGCTCAGACACTTGGTCTCCTGCTTCCTCATTGCCTAACATGCCTATTTAAATGGCTCAATTCCGCACACCGGTGTTTCCCTCCGGTTTCCCGGACGGAACACTCAGCTGCGGATGGTTCAGCCTTAGCTGTCCGTGGGGCCGGTACCGCCGAAGACCCAACCGACAGCAGTTCCGAAACCGATGTCCAGCAGGCTGACGATGACCATCATGATGGCCACGAACACCAGCACCACGAGCGTGTAATTGATCAGTTCCTTGCGGGTTGGTGCAACAACCTTCTTCAGTTCGCCGATGATCTGGCGGACAAAGAGTGCAATGCGGGCGAAGAAGTTTGCCTTGGCGTCCTTCTTAGCTGGGCGGCCCTTGGAGCTGCTGGCAGCTGTTTCGGTCACCTGGTCCTCGCTCATCTTTGCAATGTTGGATTACCCGGCCCTGATCAGAACCATGGTTGCTGCGCGTGCCCCGGGCCTTTAGCCCGGGGCAGCTTGCGCAGGGCAGACAGGACTCGAACCTGCAACCTGCGGTTTTGGAGACCGCTGCGCTACCAATTGCGCCACTACCCTATGGAGTGAATTTCACCCTGACCATAACGAACCGCCAGCTTGCACTGGGGCGCACGCCATCATCCGTGTTTTCAACACCGGTGAACCAGTCTACGCAACAACTTCGCGTTCGTCGAACCGGCCCGATTCCGGCCCCTCGCGCTGCCTTGTCATAACCGTGGCTGCAGGGCAGTCACATTCAAAACCGGCAACCCGGAGGGTCCGGTGAACAGCATAGAGTAGAACTCGTCGAATCCCACATTCCAGCCTTCGGGCTGCAAGCGAAGAACGGACCTGCCATGTCTGCCGCCCGCGTTTCCCAGCGCATATCCGCAATTGCCGAATCCGCAACCCTTGCCGTTGACGCCAAGGCTAAGGCGCTGAAGGCAGCAGGACGGCCGGTTATTGGATTCGGCGCCGGCGAACCGGACTTCCCCACCCCGGACTACATCGTCCAGGCTGCCATCGAGGCGGCAAGCCAGCCGAAGTACCACCGCTACTCCCCCGCCGGCGGGCTGCCTGAGCTGAAGAAAGCCATTGCCGAGAAGACGCTCCGGGACTCAGGCTACGCCGTCGACCCTTCCCAGGTCCTGGTGACCAACGGCGGCAAGCAGGCCGTCTACAACACCTTCGCCACCCTTGTGGACCCGGGTGACGAAGTCATCGTCCCCACCCCGTTCTGGACCACCTACCCGGAAGCCATCCGGCTCGCGGGCGGTGTGCCCGTTGAGGTTTTTGCCGGCCCCGAGCAGGACTACCTGGTGACCATCGAGCAGCTTGAGGCCGCCGTTACCGACAAAACGAAGATCCTGCTGTTCGTCTCGCCGTCCAACCCCACCGGCTCGGTCTACTCGCCGGAGCAGGTGGCGGAGATCGGCAAGTGGGCCGCCGCCAAGGGCCTGTGGGTTGTCACGGACGAGATCTACGAGCACCTGACCTACGACGGCGTTCCCTTCACCTCCATCGCCACCGCCGCCCCTGAGCTGGGCGACAAGGTGGTCATCCTGAACGGTGTGGCCAAGACCTATGCCATGACCGGCTGGCGGGTGGGCTGGATGATCGGCCCGGCGGATGTCATCAAGGCCGCCACCAACCTCCAGTCACACGCCACCTCCAACGTTTCGAACATCATGCAGATCGCCGCCCTCGCGGCTGTGTCCGGGCCGCTGACCGCCGTCGACGAGATGAAGGTTGCCTTCGACCGCCGCCGCAAGGCCATCGTTGCCGGGCTCAACGCCATCGAAGGCGTGGAATGCCCGACGCCGACGGGTGCCTTCTACGTGTACGCGGACGTCCGCGCGCTGCTGGGCAAGGAATTCCCGACGGCGTCCGGCACCTCCACGCCGAAGACCTCCGCCGAGCTGGCTGCGTTGATCCTGGATGAGGTCGAGGTGGCAGTGGTGCCGGGTGAAGCATTCGGGCCTTCCGGCTACCTGCGCCTTTCATATGCCCTGGGCGACGAGGACCTCGCCACCGGCGTGCAGCGCCTGCAGGACTTCCTCGGCAAAGCCCAGTAGGACGCTCTCTCACTTAACGCGGGAAAATCCCGAACGCTCTATCACTCTCTTGAGGAGAGTGATAGAGCGTTCCGGTTTAAGGCGCATTAAGTGAGAGAGCGTCGGGGGCGG
>NZ_CAQI01000034.1 GCF_001046895.1 Pseudarthrobacter siccitolerans | reverse complement strand
GGGGGAAAGGCGCGTTAAGTGAGAGAGCGTTGGATGGGTTAGAGGAGGCGGCGCTCGGCGGCCCACTTGGTGAGTTCGTGGCGGCTGGAGAGCTGGAGTTTGCGGAGGACCGCGGAAACGTGGGTCTCCACCGTCTTGATGCTGATGAAGAGCTCTTTGGCCACTTCCTTGTAGCTGTAGCCGCGGGCGATCAGCCGCATGACCTCGAGTTCGCGGGCCGAGAGCCTGTCCAGTTCGTCGTCGGCGATGTCGGCCGGGGCGGTGCCGAAGGCGTCCAGCACAAAGCCTGCAAGGCGCGGGGAGAACACTGCGTCTCCCCCGGCCACACGATAGACCGCATCCGTGATTTCCGCCCCGGAGATGGTTTTGGTGACGTACCCGCGGGCTCCCGCCCGGATCACAGCCACAACATCCTCGGCGGCGTCCGAGACGCTGAGCGCAAGAAACCTGGTGGTGGACAGCAGCGGGGCTGAACCGGCGATGACTTCCCGCCCTCCGCCGCCCATCCCGCCGGGCAGGTGGACGTCCAGCAGCACAACCTCGGGCCGTTCCTGGGCGATCACGGCAATGGCCTGCTCCACCGTCGCCGCCTCCCCCACCACGTGGATGCTCGGATCCAGGTCTGCCTTCAGGCCGGAGCGGAAGATCGCGTGGTCGTCGACGATCACCACCCGGACGGGTGTTGCGGGCCGGATGGGGCCCGTACCGGATCCCTGCGTGGTGTTCATGGTTTGCCTTCCGGGCTCTGTGATGGCTTGTCAGCTTGAGCGGCGGCCGGGTAGCCGAGCCGCACTTCCGTGCCGTCTGTGGTACTGGTGATGGTGGCCGTCCCGCCATGGCGGTTCATTCGGCCGATGATGGATTCGCGGACGCCGAGCCGGTCCTCGGGCACCTGCTGCAGTTCGAAGCCCGGGCCGCGGTCCTTGATGAACACTTCAGTGCGTCCGCCGGAAACCTCCAGGTATACCGAAACGGTCCCGCCGCCGTGCCGGGACGCGTTCAGCATTGCCTCACGGCTGGCCTGGATCAGGGCCTCGTGGCCCTCAGTGACGGCGGTGTCCCCCACACTCACCACCTCCACGGCATTGCCCAGCAGGTCCTCCACTTCGGCCGCAACAGCCTTGATCCGGTCCGAAAGCTGCCCGGCGTCCTTCTCCGGATCTGCAAACAACCAGCCCCGCAGCTCCCGCTCCTGGGCACGGGCCAGCCGGACGACGTCGTGCTCATTGGCCGCCCGCCGCTGGATCAGTGCCAGGGTCTGCAGCACCGAGTCATGGAGATGGGCAGCGATTTCCGCACGCTCGGTTTCCCGGATCCGGCCGGCACGCTCCGCTTCAAGGTCACGCCAGAACTTCAGCGCCCACGGAAGCAGGACCAGCACCACGCCGCCAAGGACGGCCACGGAAGCCAGCAGCGCCAGCCAGGTCTGTTCCCAGGAGCCGGAGCCGGACACCATCACCAGGACCCCCGCCACCACCAGTGCCAGGCCAGCGGCGAGCCGGGCCCAGCCGCCGGCCTGGTCCGCCTTGGTCTTGTCCACGAGGCCCGCGCGCCGGGTCTCATCGAGCTGCATCCACGCGATGGAGGCTCCGCCCAGAACTGCCGCCGCCGGAATCAGGGTGCCCAGCGGCACATCCACGCCGAGGAGCTGGGCGATCAGGATGCCCGCGACGAGCAGCAGCCCGGCGCCGAGCAGGATTTCCTTGCCGTACCGCATGTCCCGGAACCAGGGCCGCGCCGCCGCAGATGCGTTCCCTGCGGCGTCGCCCGGCCCGGCGTAGGAAGAGTCGCCCGGGGAAACTGGCAGCACGCCGGGGCCAGCGTTGGGGACGCCGCCTGGAGGAGGAAGGCCCGGCCCGGCCGCCCGGGCGGAGGCAGGGACGCTTTGCGGGACGTCGGTCCGGCCCGGGGCGTGGCCAGGACCCTGGCTCACGGCGGGCGCAATGGGCGACGCCGGGCGGCGGGCCTGGCGCCGCGCGCTTTCGTCCGCCGTGGGCACCATGATCCACAGCCAGGCATAAAAAACGACACCGGCCCCGCCGGCAAGCGCAGCCAGCACCATGCCCACCCGCACGTTGCGGACGGGCCAGCCCAGGTGCGCGGCAAGGCCGGAGCATACGCCCGCGATAAAGCGGTCGCTGCGCCGGACCAGCGGGGGCCGGATGGGGGCGGTTGTCATGGATCAATCCAAACACGGATCAGGGTTGCCCGGACCGCGTTCGGGCCTGAACCGGGGGCCACTCAGGGGCCGTTCAGGGTGTCCCCCAGTAGAGCGGAAGCGCCGCGGACGGAAGGATCGAGGTATGAACTCGCAAACCCCCACCCCTGATGACGGCCATCCAACGGAGCCCCTCCCCGAACGGGACACCGCACACCCCACGGAGCCCCTGCCGCCGGCCTCCCCGTCCCCGCAGGACCAGGAGCCGGTGCGGGAATCCAGCAGCGGTTCCACCGGTGAACCCGGCCCCGGATCCACCAGCGCACCCGGCGAGGACACCTCCAGCGGTGCCTACACCGGCCCCTATACCGGCCCGTCGGCCGGAACTTATTCGGCACCGAACGCCGGCAGCTACGCCTACGCCGGAATGCCCGGCCGGCAGGCAGACTTCTTCGGTTGGGTCCGCAGCCAGGGCATCAGCCGCGGACAGGACCGCTGGATCGGCGGCGTCTCCAGCGGCATTGCCCACCGCATGGGCATCGACCCGCTGATCGTCCGCGGCGTCTTCATCGTCCTCACCCTCTTCGCCGGCATCGGCGTACTCCTCTACGGCCTGGCGTGGGCATTCCTCCCGGAACCCGACGGCAGGATCCACGTCCAGGAAGCCGGAGCAGGGCGCTGGACCAGCGGCATGACTGGTTCCCTGATCGCCACCATCCTCGGTTTCAGCGGGCTCGGCGGCGGATTCTGGGGCTGGGGCAACCACGGCTTCGGCGCCTTCCTCTGGACCATCTTCTGGGTAGGCGGCGCCATCTACCTGATCTACTACCTGGTCCAGCGCAACAAGGCCGCAGCCGGCATTCCGGCCGGCGCAGCAGCGGCAGCGTCAGGCACCAACGCCTACGCAGCAGGTTCCTCCACCGCAACAACTCCGCCCTACTCCGACGTCGCGGGCACCGGCCCCTTCACCGGAAGCCCCTACGGGGGTACATCCTCCGGCACCCCGTCCGGCAGCGGCTATAACGGCAGCGGCTACTCCAGCGGCGCCTACGGAGGCAGCGGATCCGGTGGCAGCGGCTGGGACAACCGCCGGTCCGGCGGTGCCCTGCCGCCCCAGAGTCCGACGCCGAAGGTGCGCCCCGCCGGTCCGGGTGCTCCCGCCGTCGCAATCATTGCCGGCAGCGCGCTGCTGGTGGGTGCCGGGCTCAAGGCGCTGGATGTCACAAACGTCATCAACCTCGGCGACTCCACCAACGCCATTGCATGGGCCAGCGCGGCGGCGGTCCTGGGCCTGGGGATCCTCCTCATGGGCCTCCGCGGCAAAACGGCCGGCATCCTGTCATTCTTCGCGGTGGCGGCGCTCATCGTCGGCGGCATCTTCAACGTGGTGGGCAACAACGGGGACCGGATGCGGTTCCAGGAGCTGGACTGGGCCCCGATAAGCATCGAGGACGCGCGCAACGGCCTTGATGTGGCTGGCAGCCGCGGCACGGTGGACCTCACCCAACTGGACACCAACGCCCCGCTGACGTCCGACGTCGTGGTTCCGCTCGATATCGCGGCAAGCAACGTGACGATCGTTATCCCTGACAAGGTGCCCGTGGACATCAAGGCGGACATGGCCATGGGGAACATCCACGAAAGCGGCGGCAACCGCGGCGGCATCACCACCAGGGAAAGCAGCTACAACAGCGACGAGCCCGGCAGCCACCTGATCATCGAGATCGACGGCGCCTTCAGCAACGTCACCATTGAGGAAGGCAACTGAAATGAGCACCAACACTCCGGCACCGGACCCCTATGTTCCGGATCCATACGTCCCGGGAAGCACGACGGCGGCAGGCGCCTCTGGTGCCCCAGCAACAGGGGCGAGAGTGGGCACCATCGTGTGGGGCCTGATCGTCCTGGCTCTCGCCGCACTGATCATCATCGCCCAGCTGGGCATCGTTACCCTGAACGGGACCTACGTCCTGATCGGCCTGATGATCGGGGCCGGCGCCGCCCTGGTGGTGGGCGGACTTCTCTCCGCCAGGAAACGTGACAACAGCCCCTCAACACGGAAGGCTTAGCGCCATGGACAAGTTTTTCAGCATCGTCAGGGGCCTTGGCCTGAAACGCGGACCGGAACGGTGGCTCGGAGGGGTGCTGGGAGGAATCGCAGCCAAACTCAACGTGGATGTCGCATTCGTCCGGATCGCCTTCCTGGTCTTCTGCCTCCTCCCGGGTCCGGCCGTGATCTTCTACCTCCTGGCCTGGGTGGTCCTGCCGGACCAGCGCAACAGCATCCCGCTCCAGACCTTCCTGGACCGGCGGTCCATCAACCGCCCGTAACAGCGCAGTAAAAGACTCCCGCTCCTATTTGGAGCGGGAGTCTTTGCGCGGTGAAGTGGAGGGTGACGGGGCCAAGCGACCCGGTAAAGACCGTGCCCCAATGTAACCGGTTTGTGTCGTACCCCACACCCCCCACTAGACTCTATGTGAGCTCAGCGTGGCGCTCTGCCTGTATAACTTCTCCCCAGGATTTGAGCCAGAGACATGAAAATTGGAATTCTCACCAGCGGTGGCGACTGCCCCGGACTGAACGCCGTGATCCGCGGAGCCGTCCTCAAAGGTATTGCCATCCACGGTCACGAATTCGTGGGTTTCCTTGACGGCTGGCGCGGGGTGGTGGAGGGCGACATCATCGACATCCCCCGTACCATGGTCCGCGGCATCGCCAAACAGGGCGGCACCATCCTTGGCACCTCGCGCACCAACCCGTTCGAAAACGGCGGTGGGCCCGAGGTCATCAAAGCCCACATGGACCGCCTCGGCATCGACGCGATCATCGCGATCGGCGGTGAGGGAACCCTGGCCGCGGCCAAGCGCCTCACCGACGCAGGACTGAAGATCGTGGGCGTCCCCAAGACCGTGGACAACGACCTCGACGCCACCGACTACACCTTTGGTTTCGACACCGCCGTGCAGATCGCCACCGAAGCGATCGACCGGCTCCGGACCACCGGCGAGTCACACCACCGCTGCATGATCGCCGAAGTGATGGGCCGGCACGTCGGCTGGATCGCCCTCCACGCCGGCATGGCCGCCGGTGCCCACGCCATCCTCATCCCGGAGCAGAAGGTCAGCATCGACCAGATCACCGAATGGGTGAAGGAAGCCCACGCCCGCGGCCGCGCGCCGCTGGTAGTGGTGGCCGAAGGTTTCGTGCCCGAGCACATGGAAACCCCGCACTCCGAACGCGGACTGGATACCTTCGGCCGCCCCCGACTGGGCGGCATCGCAGACCAGCTCGCCCCGGAACTGGAAGCCCGCACCGGCATCGAAACCCGCGCCACTATCCTGGGCCACATCCAGCGCGGGGGCGTGCCGTCGGCCTTCGACCGTGTCCTGGCCACGCGGCTGGGCATGGCCGCCATCGACTCCGTGGTGGAAGGCTACTGGGGCACCATGGTGGCGCTGAAGGGCACGGACATCGAGCACGTGGGCTTCCAGGAAGCCCTGGGCCAGCTCAAGACCGTCCCGCAGAAGCGCTACGACGAAGCCGCCGTCCTCTTCGGCTGAGGTGTCCTGCTTAGCTGAGGTGTCCTGCCCGGCGGCGCCCCTTGACCGCCCTAGGCTGGAGTTATGACACTTGACCCCGGTTCTGCCGCCATCATCCAGCTTGCGTGGGCACGGCGCCTGGGACTCGACGACGACGCTTTCGGTTCTGCCCTGGCCTCGGGCGAGCGGATTGTCCGTGCAGACGAATCAGCCCGGACCGTGGAGTTCGTCCGGCTCTTTGGCAGTTCGGCCCTGGTGGGTCCGCAGTGGGTGATCGACGCCGCTGCGGGCATCCCGGATGAGGAGCTGGCCCAGCACGTCACGCTCCTGACACTGACCCGCTCCCACGGCGGCCACAGCCTGGGTGCGGCGGCGCTGTTTTTCGCAGACGACTTGCCGCTCAAGCAGCCCTCGGAAGAAATGACGGTCTCGCACGGCAATCCGGAAGCCATCGAACTGGAGGGACGCTGCCCGCCGGACGACGTCAACGAGGTGGGCCTGTCCGACCTCGAGAACCGCTACACGATCGTCCACGAGGTGGAAGGCCGCCGCGTGCCCCTGGCCTGCGGCGCCTACTCCGAGTGGGTGGGCCTACTGGCGCACCTCGGGGTACTGGTGGACCCGGAATGGCGGCGCCGCGGGCTGGGCTCGCTCGCCGTGTCCATCGCCGCGCACGAAGCCTTAGCGGCGGGGCTGACGCTGCAGTGGCGCACCGACGTCAGCAACACCGGATCCCTGGCGCTGGCCCGGAAGCTCGGCCTGTCAGCCGGCGGAATCCAGACCAGCGTCCACCTTGGCTGACGGGGTAGCGACGCCCCAGCCCTGAACCGGCTGGGGTTTGGCGAAGAACAATGCCACGGCAGCGCCAACCAGGATCACTCCGGCCGGCAGGAGGATGGACTGGCTCATCGCCGTCGAAAATCCACTGTGGAGGGCCTCCGGCAGGCTGCCGGAAAACGCTACGCCCTCGCCGGCGGCTCCGCCCGGTCCGCCCGAGGGAAGCTCGGCAGCCAGCCGGGACTGGATCAGCACGGCGATGGCAGCGCTGCCCAGGACCGCCCCGAACTGCCGCGTGGTGTTGTAGACCCCCGAACCGGCACCGGCCTGCCGCGGCGGCAGGTTTCGGGTGGCGGTGGTGCTCAGCGGCGCCCAAATGCCGGCGTTGGCAAGTCCCAGGACGGCGCTGGGCAGCAGGAACATCCAAATGGGTGTGTCCGGCTGCATCAGGACCGCGTTCCACACCAGCGACACAGCCATCAGGGTCAAACCGCCAGCGGCAAGATACTTCGGGTTGACGCGGTCCACAATCTTCCCCACCACGGGCGCCAGGCCACCGGAGATGAGCGCCATGGGCACCATCAGGAGGGCTGACTGGGTGGGCGTGAGCCCGCGGACCAGCTGGTAATAGAAAATGAGCGGCAGGGTGAAGGCAGTCACCGTAAAGCCCACCAGGGTGATTCCAAGGTTGGCGAGGGAGAAGTTGCGGTCCCGGAACAGTGCCAGCGGCAACAGCGGTTCACCCTTGTTGAAGCGCTGCCACAGGACAAACAGGACCAGGACGCCGATTCCCGCAACGATCAGGCCCCATACGCTGATGGGCCCGGTGATGGTGCCCCAGTTGTATGTCTCGCCTTCCTGGATGCCGAAAACCAGCAGGAAGAGTCCGACGGCGCTGAGCAGGACACCGGGGATATCGAACCGGTGCGGGTGGGTACTGAGGGCGGGGACGTTGCGCCAGGCGAGGATAAAGCCCGCAACGCCCACCGGGACGTTGATAAAGAAGATCCATTCCCAGCCAAGGCCGTCCACCAGGACGCCGCCCAGGACGGGCCCCACAAGAGTCGCCATGCCGGCAGTTGCTCCCCAGATGGACATTGCCGCCCCGCGCCGGTCCGGCGGGAAGATCCGCGTAATGACGGCCATGGTCTGCGGCGTCATGATGGCCGCACCAAGGCCCTGCAGCACCCGCGCCGCAATCAGCGTCTCGACATCGGCGGAGAGTCCGCACCACAGCGAGGCCAGCGTAAACACCACCAGGCCCAGCAGGTAGAGCTTCTTGGGCCCGAACCGGTCGCCCAGCCTGCCCGTGATCAGCAGCGGGACGGCATAAGCCAGGAGATAGGCGCTGGTCACCCAGATCACCGAGTTGATGTCGGCGTCCAGGCTTTCCATGATCCGCGGGTTGGCCACGGACACGATGGTGCTGTCGATCAGGATCATAAAGAACCCGATCACCAGCGACCAAAGGGCCGGCCACGGCTTTGCTACGTTTTCCACTGGGTCATCCTTCGTCAGGTTGCTGCTGCCGGCGGGACCCGGTGAGCCTAGCCCAGGAGATTCAGGATCTCCGTACGGGCGAACATTTGGGCGGCGGCGCGGGCCGAGGGTGACCCCGCGTCCGGGTCCGCGCCGGCGTCCAGCAGGACACGGGCAACATCGGTGTAACCCTTGAACGCGGCTCCGGCCAGCGGAGTCTGTCCCCGGTCGTTGGCCGCGTTGGCTTCGGCGCCGTGTTTCAGGATCAGCTGCACAGCCTCTGCGTGGCCGTGGTAGGCGGCCAGCATCAGCAGGGAGTCGCCGGCGGCATTGGTCAAGGTGGCGGGAGCGCCGGCGTCGAGATACGCGCCCAGCAAAGCCGAGTTCCCCTCCCTGGCGGCCTGGAAGAGCGTGTGTGCCAGGGCCACCGCCTCGTCGTCGGAATTGGAGGGTACGTCGGCGTTGTTGTTCGGTACGGCGGCGTTGTCAGTCATCAGCGTGGCCCCTTGAGGAATCCGGTCTGGCGCCCCACCACCTGGCCGGCGTCGGGGGCAACGATAAGTTCCTGGACGGCAGGGTACGGCTCGTCCCCGTCCAGGACCGTCAGTATTTCATCCGCCGCCACGGAACGCTTTATGACCGCCAGGGCTACCGGGCCCATCTCGTAATGCTGGGCCACGGAGGTCACCGCGCCGACCTTCCGCTCCCCCACGAGCACCGGGCTGCCGGCGTCGGGCAGCGTGTGCTGTGAGCCGTCGAGCTGGAGGAACACGAGCCGCCGTGGCGGGTGGCCCAGGTTATGCACGCGCGCGATGGTTTCCTGGCCCTTGTAACAGCCTTTGGCCAGGTGCACTGCGGTGCGAAGGAGGTCCAGTTCGTGCGGGATCGTCTTGTCGTCCGTCTCGGCACCGATGCGGGGACGCCAGGCAGCAACGCGAAGGGCTTCTGCGGCGAGGACCCCGGCCAGGGGCCGCCCGTCCACCGCTGCTTCCAGCCCGGCGGCAGGGACCAGGTACTCAAACCACGGGCGTTCGAGGCCGGGATGGTTTTGCTCCGCAACCGTTGCGTAGGAGTATCCGCCAGCGGATACATGCGGCCAAGGGTCCTGCCATGCAAGGTAGGAGGACCACTCGGGGACGGCCTTGGTGCTTCCCACCACAGCCCAGTCGGCTGAGACGTCCGCGATCTCTACCCGCAGCATGAACTTCATCCTGTTGAGGAACTCCGCCAGCGGGGCAGCTTCGGCAGCCTCCACGATCAGCCAGGTGGTCCCGCCGTCGTCAATGACCCTGGCGTCGAAATCGATCCTGCCCTGCACGCTCAAGAGGAGCAGTTCGCTGGACTCCCCCGCCTGCAGGCCGGTGACCTGCTGGGAGGACAGCGTGTTGAGCCAGCTCAGGCGGTCCGGCCCGGTGACAGTCACCACGCCGCGGCAGGAGAGGTCGACGACGGCGGTTCCAGCTGCGAGGGCGCGCTGCTCGCGCAGCGGCTCGCCGTAGTGGGCCGCGACGCCGGCGTCGGCACCGGCCGCCTCAACGGCTCCGGGGCGCGACAAAAGAGGGCTGGGAGTAGTCATACTGGGGGCAACGTCCTTAAGTCAGTGAGTATTCCATCCCCGTTAGGTCCGGCTGGGCAGTGGGGCCACGCCCGCCGGGTTCCCTGGCCGTGGAACCGCTCCGGCGAGTGCCCCGGCCCGAGCTTGCGAGGGCAGGGAGCCGGTGCGGCCTTGCAAGGCTAGGGCGCGGGTGGGGAGTATTCCGGTTTTTCAAAATCGAAGCGGGTTCCCGCGGCCCATTCGTTGGGAAGGTTTCCGTAGGCGGGGTACCCGCCGGCGTTTTTGAGGATCCGGGCCAGGTGCAGGAGGTTCCAGGTCATAAACGTCACGTTCCGGTTGGTGAAGTCGGTTTCGGGACCGCCGGAGCCCTCATCCAGGTAGCTCGGTCCCGGACCGACCGGACCGATCCAGCCGGCATCCGCCTGGGGTGGAATGCTGAAGCCGATGTGCTGCAGGCTGTACAGGACGTTCATGGAGCAGTGCTTGATGCCGTCCTCGTTGCCCGTGATCAGGCAGCCGCCCACCTTGGGGTAGAACGCCCACTGGCCCTTGCCGTTGACTTCACCGGAATGGGCGTAGAGGCGCTCGACGAGCTTCTTGGTCTGGGAGGAGTTGTCGCCCAGCCAGATGGGCCCGGCCACCACCACGATGTCCGCTTCCTGCACCGCCGGGTACAGCTGCGGCCATTCGTCCGTGGGCCAGCCGTACTGGGTCATGTCCGGGTAGACGCCGCTGGCAATATCGTGGTCCACGGTGCGGATGACCCGGGTGCTGACACCCTGTTTTTCCATGATGCGCCGGCTGATGGTGATCAGCCCGTCCGTGTTGGACGTCTGCGGCGACCGTTTCAGGGTGCCGTTGAAAAAGAGGGCTTTGAGGCCGCTGTAGTCCTGCCCGTTCGGCGACGCCGGCAGGTTCCGGGGATCTTCCATGGCCGCGCCCCTCTTTTCGTTCCTCCGGACCTGGTGCGGTCAGGAAACTTTTTTGAGGAAGGCAGATGCGTGGGCTTCGAGCCCCTTGCCTTCCTTGCCCCCGACCGCCACATCCCAGCGCCACAGCAGGTTGCCGTCCACCAGGCCGAAGATCCGCGTGGCAGCACTGTAGTCCTTGGAGTGGCTCCCGCGCATCACCATGTCCGTGGTGAGCTGGATCTGCGGGCCCTTGATCTGCCCGTAGTACAGCTCGGAGATTCCCCCGGGATGGGAGATGGACACGGAGATATCGAAGCCGCCCTCACTGTTGCGCAGGGCCTCCACCTCGTCAGCGCTCTTCAGCGCAGGCACAATGTCTGCCGGGATCAGGCCGGGGCCGCCGTCGGCATCCAGCTGTTTGCGCTCCAGTGCCCAGAAGCCGGTCTCGACCGTCAGCGGCCGCAGGCGCGTGCCGTCGTCGTCCGTCAGCCAGCTCTCCGCACGGTACTGCAGGTACGGCAGCCCGTTGTGCGTGAACGATACGTGCTGCAGGAAGTGCTCCGAGTCCTCGTCCCCGCTGCCCAGCCGGCCGCGGCCCTCCCACTCACCAATGAGCCAGGAAAGCGGGACAAGTTCTGGAGTCAGGTCTGTGGGAATGTCAATCGGCACAGCAATTACCTCGGAAAACGGCTAGCTCCGGAAAGGGTCTACTTCTGGCCTTTGAAGAGGCGGTAGACGACAAAGCCGGCAAACCAGGCCATGGACAGGCTGGCGATGCCGAGCAGGACAAGGAAGAAAATTTCAAAAGCAAGTACGGACATGATGCCATCCTAACCGTTAGTAGATGAGTAGTTTGTCTATGAAGTAGGCCAGCGAACCCACCGCGGAGACAGGCGCCAGCCCCATGCTAAGGGCTGCGGGAACATTTAGTGGAGCCCCGCGGAGCGTTACAAGGCGGCGGAAGCTCACCAGCACTGCGCCCACCACCACTCCGAAGATCGCGGCCGGGAGCACGGCGATGTCGGAGAGCACCAGCCCGGCAAGCGGCCCCGCGAGTCCGGCCAGGACGATCCCCAGGGGCGCCACAATGCTGTCCGGCCAGCGGATCAGTCCCGCCAGCAGGGCAACGGCGGCGCTGATGGCGGCCACGAGCAGCATTTCGCGGACCCCGTTGAACCTGGCACCGGCGATCCACCCGGCGCCCAGGCAGGAGAGGAGCACGCCCACGGAACATCCGAGGGTGGACTCCAGCCGCTGCGCCTGCCCGGTCCCGCGGATGAGCTGCACCACAAACACGGCCATGATGCCAAGGGCAATGAAGGGCGGCGTCCAGTCCAGGAACCCGGGGGCGGGTGCGTAGGCGGCGGCGACGGCTGAGCCGGCTCCGGCGAGGCCGATTACGGTGGCGAGGGTCTTTTTGGCGGGAATGCGGAGGAAGTGCGGCCAGCCGATGCCAACAGCAGCCGCAATGACCACGGCAACGGCCACCAGGGCTTCGCGGGACGCATACACCCCGCCGATGATCGCTGCCAGTCCGGCAATGCCCACCACACCGATGGTCCATGAGCCCAGGGAGCGGACGGGAGCCTGAAGTTCCGCCGTCATTCGGATCCCGGCCGGGGCCTAGTCTGTGCACTCACTGCGCTGCATCCCATCCTGCGTTGACGTTGGAAGGCGGCGCCCGCCCTCAGTGCCAGGGCAATTCAGCCCTGCCCCCAATCCTGCCCTATGTGAACGGCATATGTCGCAAAACGTACATTGCTCCGAGGCTAATCCATGCCACTTTGAGGCCCGCCGGGTATACTCGAGGCTCAGCTAAGTTCCCTGCTGAGGAACGCCGGATCACTGCGGTTCGCAGTGGCCCCCAAACCGTGGCAGGGAGCCAGTACCGGCCGGTGAAAATCCGGTTCAGTCGCCCAACGATGCGCGGACGGCCCTTGGAGGAACAATGTCGCACATCCTGTTATTGACGAACAGCACCGGTTCTTCGGTGGACATCCTGCCTGCCTTGGAACTGCTGAACCACAGGGTGCACATCCTCCCCGCCGAGCCGACGGCCCTGCTGGAGACCGATCCCTGCGACATCGTGCTGCTCGACGCACGCAAGGACCTCGTGGGCGCCCGGTCCCTCACGCAGCTCCTCAAGGCCACCGGCTTGAGCGCACCCCTGGTGCTGATCCTGACTGAAGGCGGCATGGCCGCCGTTTCCTCGGCCTGGGCCGTTGACGACATCGTGCTCGAGTCAGCAGGCCCCGCCGAGGTGGAGGCCCGCATCCGGCTCTCCGTCGCCCGGGCAGTCCCCGAGCAGGAGGATGCTCCCTCCGAAATCCGGGCTGCCGGCGTCATCATCGACGAAGCGAGCTATACGGCCCGGGTGAACGGCGCGCCCCTGAACCTGACCTTCAAGGAATTCGAGCTCCTGAAGTACCTTGCGCAGCACCCGGGACGGGTGTTCACGCGGCAGCAGCTTCTCACCGAGGTGTGGGGCTACGACTACTACGGCGGCACGCGCACCGTGGACGTCCACGTCCGGCGCCTGCGGGCCAAGCTGGGCGCCGACCATGAAAACCTCATCAGCACTGTGCGTAACGTCGGTTACCGACTCACCCTGGTCCGGCAGCAGGAAGACGAGCTGACCGAAGCCTGAGCCGGCTCCGCTGCGGGCCGTATCCGGCCTTCCCGTATAGCCTTGCCTCATGACTCCAGCGCACCCTGAGAAGTGGCCCGTCCATGCAGTCCAAGGCGGGGTCGACGAGCAGCTCCTGAAGGACTGCCGCGACCTTCTGGCCGCGGCCGAAGAGTCGGACGGAAACCCGTCCATCTCCGAGCAGACGCTGATCAGCATGCGTGCCGGGGATACCACCGGCCACCAGCTGCTGACCCTCGCCCTGTACGCCCCGGACGAGGACTCCGATCCTTCCTCCGGCCAGGACCTTGCCGGGTTCGCGGCGGTGGTGGAAGAGCCTGATGGTACCGGCGTCCTGGAAATCGCGGTGCACCCCAGTTACCGCAACCAGGGCGTGGCGGACCGCCTGGTGGGCGCCCTTCAGGACCGCCGGGGGTTTACCGGATTGATGGCCTGGTCCCACGGCAACCATGAGGCGGCCGCTGACCTTGCCGCCCGCTACGGCTACGTGCCTGTACGTGAGCTGTGGAAGATGCGGATGACGACGGCGGCGGCTGACCTTCCCGACGTCGTCCTTCCGGACGGGGTAGCCATCCGGGCGTTTGTGCCGGGGCAGGATGAGGACGCCTGGCTGGCGGCCAACCGCGCCGCCTTCGCCCACCACCCGGAGCAGGGCAGCCTTACCCGCGCGGACCTGGACGCCCGCATGGCCGAACCCTGGTTTGACCCTGCAGGCTTCCTCCTGGCAGTCGCTGGGGACGGCCGGCTGCTGGGATATCACTGGACCAAGGTCCACCCCCGCCACGGCGCCCACCCCGCCATCGGGGAGATCTACGTGGTGGGCGTAACCCCGGAAGCGCAGGGATCAGGCTTGGGCAAGGCACTGACCGTGGCGGGCATCAAACACCTGCAGGCGCTGGGGCTGCACGCCGTCATGCTGTACGTGGACGCCGATAACGCACCGGCGGTTGCCCTCTACCGGCGCCTGGGCTTTTCCCGCTGGGACATGGACGTGATGTACGGCCCGGCAGCGGGTTAGTCCAGTCACCTGACGCATGGGGTCCCGGGGGCTAAATCAAGGGCCGCCGCCCACTGAATGCTTGTAAGGTTGAAACAGAACCGCGCCGGCCGGAAACGGCAGCATCAAGCGCCAGGTAAAGGAGATGCCATGAACCCGGAACCTTCCGGAGCAGCCACGTCCCAAGAGGCTCCAGTCCCGGTGCGCGCGCGCTTCGGCTCCTCGGAGGTTCCGGCGTCGCGGGCCACACAGGACCGGATAGATATTCCGGACTTCGCGCCCAACCTTGAGCCCGAAGGGGATATCCGGCCGGACCGTTTCCTTGACCGTGAACTGAGCTGGCTCAGCTTCAACTCCCGGGTCCTGGAGCTCGCCGAGGACCCCACCCTGCACCTGCTGGAACGCGTCAGCTTCCTGTCCATCTTTGCGTCCAACCTGGACGAGTTCTTTATGGTCCGCGTGGCAGGCCTGAAGCGGCGCATCGCCACGGGACTGGCCGTCCCCTCCCCCGCCGGGCTGAGCCCGGTGGAGGTGCTGGAAAAAATCGGCGAGGAAGCGCACCGGCTCCAGCAGCGCCACGCCCAGGTCTTCGCGGACCAGATCCGCCCGGCCCTGGCCTATGAGCACATCCACCTCATGCACTGGGATGAACTCGATGACGCCGCCAAGCAGCAGCTCAGCCAAATGTTCGCCGAAAAGGTGTTCCCCATCCTGACGCCCCTGGCGGTGGACCCGGCGCACCCGTTCCCCTACATTTCCGGCCTTTCACTGAACCTGGCCGTGGTGGTCCGGAACCCGGTGAGCGACAAAGAGCTCTTCGCCCGCGTCAAGGTCCCGGACCAGCTGCCGCGGCTCATCTCCATTGACGGCCCGCGTGCCGGTGCGGTGGCCGGCCGGGTGGCCCGCTTCATCGCGCTGGAGGAAGTCATCGCCGTCCACCTGGACAAGCTGTTCGCCGGCATGGAAGTCCTGGAGCACCACACCTTCCGGGTGACCCGGAACGAGGACGTGGAGGTTGAAGAGGACGACGCCGAGAACCTGCTGCAGGCGCTGGAGAAGGAACTCCTGCGCCGCCGCTTCGGCCCTCCGGTACGCCTTGAGGTCACCAACGACATCAACCCCAACATCCGGGCGCTGCTGATCCGCGAACTGGGGGTCGAGGAATCAGAGGTCTACTCGGTCCCCGCGCCGCTGGACCTTCGCGGCCTGTCGGTCATTGCGGGCATTGACCGTGCGGACCTGCACTACCCCAAGCATGTGCCGCACACGTCCCGGTATCTCAACGAGTCCGAGACGTCCAAGGCGGCGAACGTTTTCGCGGCCATGCGCCGCCGGGACATCCTGCTCCACCACCCGTACGACTCGTTCTCCACCTCCGTGCAGGCGTTCCTGGAACAGGCGGCAGCGGACCCCAAGGTGCAGGCCATCAAACAGACCCTGTACCGCACCTCGGGCGACTCGCCCATTGTGGACGCCCTGATCGATGCGGCCGAGGCCGGCAAGCAGGTCCTTGCCCTTGTGGAGATCAAGGCCCGGTTTGATGAACAGGCGAACATCTCCTGGGCCCGCAAGCTGGAGCAGGCCGGCGTGCATGTGGTGTACGGCATCGTGGGCCTGAAAACGCACTGCAAGCTCTCGCTGGTAGTGCGCCAGGAAGTGGACGGGCTGCGCCGTTACTGCCACATCGGGACCGGCAACTACCACCCCCGGACTGCCCGTTACTACGAGGACCTCGGCCTCCTCACCGCCAACGACCAGGTGGGCGAGGACCTGTCCAAGCTGTTCAACCAGCTCTCAGGCTATGCACCCAAGTCAACGTTCAAGCGCCTCCTGGTGGCCCCGCGTTCGGTACGCTCCGGCCTGATCGACAGGATTGAGACGGAGATCCGCAACGCCCGGGCCGGGCTCCCGGGCCGGGTCCAGATCAAGGTCAACTCCATGGTGGACGAGGCCATCATCGACTCGCTGTACCGGGCGTCGCAGGCGGGCGTGAAAGTGGACGTGGTGGTGCGCGGCATCTGCTCGCTGCGCCCGGGTGTGCCGGGGCTCAGCGACAACATCACCGTCCGCTCCGTCCTGGGCCGGTTCCTGGAGCACTCCCGCGTGTTTGCCTTCGCCAACGGCGGGGACCCGGTAGTGTACATCGGCTCGGCGGACATGATGCACCGCAACCTGGACCGCAGGGTGGAGGCCCTGGTGCAGCTGGCCAGTGCCGACGACATCCAGTATGTCCTGGACCTGATGGCCAGGTACATGGCGCCCGAGACCGCCAGCTGGCACCTGGACAACGAGGGCAGGTGGTCGCGCCATCACCTGGCGGACGACGGCCGTCCGCTTGAGGATGTGCAGTCCTTCCTGCTGGCATCACGGCCACGGCAACGCAGCCTGAGCCGACGGTAAGGGCCGCGGTTTTGTCCAGCGACGCACTCGTAGCAGACCAGACAGACCACCCAGGCGAACCGGTAGCCGTCACGGCTGCCGGCGCGCTGCCCTGGCGTCTGAACAAGGACCAGCTTGAGGTCCTGCTGATCCACCGGCCCCGCTATGACGACTGGTCCTGGCCCAAGGGAAAGATTGACGACGGCGAAACCATCCCTGAGTGCGCCGTCCGCGAGGTGTCGGAGGAAATTGGGCTGACCGGCGCGCTGGGCATTCCGTTGCCCCCGATCCACTACCACGTGGCTTCAGGCCTGAAGGTGGTGTACTACTGGGCCGTCAGGGTCAACGGTGACAAGTTGGTGCCCGACGGCAAGGAAGTGGACAGCGTGATGTGGTGCGCCCCCGACAAGGCCGCCCGGCTGCTGTCCAACCCGTCCGACGTAGCGCCCCTGGAATACCTGCAGGACGCCCATGACCGCGGCGAACTGAACACCTGGCCGCTCCTGGTGCTCCGCCATGCCAAGGCGAAGCCCCGCTCGTCCTGGTCCAAGGCCGAAGGGGAACGGCCGCTCGCGGCCACGGGAACCCGCCAGGCGAAGGCTGTGGGCCGGCTGCTTCAGGCGTGGAAACCGCCCCGGGTGGTCACCAGCCCGTGGCTCCGGTGCGTTGCCACGGTGGCACCCTACGCGAAGGCCGCCGGGGCCAAGGTAAAACTCTCGGAAGCCCTGACCGAACACCGGCATGAGCGGAATCCGAAGAAGACCGCGGCAGTGGTTGAGGGGCTGTTTGATAAGCAGCGGCCGGTGGTTGTGTGCACCCACCGCCCGGCGCTGCCCACTGTATTCGGGCAGCTGGCCCAGCACATGCCCCGGCACCTGGCCGCACTCCTGCCGGCGGAGGAGCCATACCTGTCCCCCGGCGAACTCGTGGTGTGCCATGTGGCCCCGGGCGCGAAAAACAGGATCGTGGCCGTGGAGCAGTTCAAGCCCTTCGACGACTAGCGCTGCCTGGGCTGTTCCCTGGATCATCCAAAGTAGACTTGTGGCGTGAGCATCCCAACGCCTTATGAAGACCTCCTGCGCGAAGTCCTGGCTTCCGGCACGCACAAATCGGACCGGACCGGGACCGGAACAACCAGCGTTTTCGGGCGCCAAATGCGTTTTGACCTCTCGAAAAGCTTCCCGCTGATCACTACCAAGCGGGTCCACTTCAAGTCCGTGGCGGTGGAGCTTTTGTGGTTCCTGCGGGGCGAGACGAACATCAAGTGGATGCAGGACCAGGGCGTCACCATCTGGAACGAATGGGCCGACGCCGACGGCGACCTCGGCCCTGTTTACGGTGTCCAGTGGCGCAGCTGGCCCACCCCCGACGGCGGGCACATCGACCAGATCGCGGAGCTGGTGGAGAACCTGAAGTCCAACCCGGATTCCCGCCGCCACATTGTTTCTGCCTGGAACGTATCCGAACTGCACGACATGGCCCTGCCACCCTGCCACGCGTTCTTCCAGTTCTACGTGGCGGACGGCAAACTGTCCTGCCAGCTGTACCAGCGCTCCGCGGACATGTTCCTGGGTGTTCCATTCAACATCGCCTCCTATGCGCTGCTCACCTGCATGGTTGCCCAGCAGGTTGGGCTGGAGCCGGGTGAATTCGTCTGGACCGGCGGAGACGTGCACATTTACGAGAACCACATGGACCAGGTCCTCAAGCAACTGGAGCGGGAGCCGTACGAATACCCGCAGCTGAAGATCAACCGTAAGCCGGCTTCGATTTTCGACTACACGCTGGAGGACTTCGAAGTGGTGGGCTACCAGCACCACCCCACGATCAAGGCTCCGATCGCAGTATGAGCACGGAGAACTCCACCGATCCGCAATCCTTTACCGAAGAGCTGGCCGCCTCGGTGACCGGTGTGGGCCTGGTATGGGCGCAGACGCCCGACGGCGTCATCGGCAAGGACGGCGACATGCCCTGGCACCTGCCTGAAGACCTGAAACACTTCAACCGCCTCACCATGGGCCACCCGGTGGTGATGGGCCGCAAGACGTGGCTTTCCTTCCCGGACAAGTTCCGTCCGCTGCCCGGCCGCACCAACATCGTGATCACCCGGCAGAAAAGCTGGGCCGACACGCCCGAGGCGGAGGGCGCCGTCGTGGTTCCTTCACTTGATGACGCGCTGCTTGAGTCCCAGTTCGTCGACGGCGGCGAAACCGTCTGGATTTTGGGCGGCGGGGAGATTTTCCGCCAGTCCACCGAACTCGCGAACGTCGCGGTGGTCACCACCATCGACGTCGAGGCCGACGGCGACACTTTCGCCCCCGAGCTCGGCACCGGGTGGGAGGCTTCCGCCTCCGTCCCGCCGGACGGCTGGCTGACGGCCGCCAACGGCACACGCTACCGATTCACCAAATGGTCACGGACTGAGGGCTAGGAATGTTAAAGAAACCCGAAACCCTCTTTGTGCTGGGCTACATGCTGCTCCCCCTGCTGGCGCTGCTGTCCGCAATCGTAGGATTCACCATGATCCTGGGCGGCAACAAGATCGCCGGGGCCATCGTGCTGGTGGTGGTGACGCAGGTCTTCGCCTTCGGCGCCTTCTTCGCGCTGCGGGCGCGCAAGGCAGCGGTGCTGGAGGATTCCGAGCGCAGTTAGGACCTTGTGCCGCGCATGGGGAGGACACCCCATCGCGGCCGCTGCAGGTTGCCAGTAGGCTGAGCTGGGTTCAGCTTGAAAGACGGCTGGTCGATTATCGGGGGGATTGCCGGTGGCAGGAAATTTGTGGGGCGCGGACGTTGCCGAGTTGCGGACGCTGGCGAAGCAGTTCGGTAAGACGGCCGATCAGCTGCTGCAGCAGTCCACGCAGCTGACAAGCCATATCAACAGCACAACGTCGTGGAAGGGCCAGGACGCCGTGGCGTTCCGCTCCGAATGGAACGGCAGCCACCGGGCGATGCTCCAGCAGGCTGCCTTTGCGCTGCAGCAGGAGTCGAAAAAGCTCCTGGAGAACGCGAACCAGCAGGAAAAGGCGAGTAACGCCGGCACGGGTTCCGGTGGAACCGGCCCCGGCGTAGAGGCAGGCCCCGGAGGGCATGGCCCCGTCCCCGGACAGGGCAGCAATAACCCCTGGGGCCCGGACTGGCTTGCCGATCCTGACTCCCCATTCCGCGATGGCTGGGACATCTACGGCCTCACCAAGGCGTTCCCCAACCTGCGCGCTGGCCTTTTCGACCTCGGTGCCATGCTGCATAAATCCCGTATCGGCGACTTCCTGGATCCCGCGGCCTGGCGGGCTTTCCAGAACTCCAATGAGTTCAGCAAATTCTTCAACCTGTCCAACAACCTGTTTGAAGGCAAATTCCATGAAGTGCTGAACCTCGCCGAGGGGTCCAACGCATTCAAGTACATTGACGGCTTCAGCAAGGGCCTGGGAGTTCTGGGCGTAGGCCTGGACACCCTGGACGCATTCAACAATTTCCAGGAGGGGGACTACGGCTCGGCTGCCTACTCCACCACCAAGGCGCTGCTCGGTGCCGGTTCGTTCCTGCCCCCGCCCGCTGGTACGGCCTGCATGGTGGCCAGCGGCGCACTGGCCCTCTACGACAACGTCCCCGTTATCCACGATTCCGTGAACTACGTCGGGGATAAGATCGCCGATGGAGCGGAAGCCGTTGGCGGCGCCATCAGCGACGGAGTCGACGCCGTCGGTGACTTTTTTGGCTTCTGAGAACTGAGGAGAACAACCAGTGACTGAAACAACGACAGCCCCGTCCTCGACGTCCGGCCAGGGTTACCCGGATGCGATCGGTTTCGGCTTCGCCGAACTCCTGGTGCTCCTGAACTTGAAGCGCGGCCCGGCGTCGGAGGCCTCGGCCGCAGCGCTTCGGCTTCAGGATGAACTGGACGACGCATCCCTGCTCTCCGCCGGTGCTTCCTCCCTGGTGGCCCGGGGCGCCGCCGCGGTTGGACCGGGCGGTGAACTTTCAGTCGCCGGCCCGGTCGCTGCCGTCACCCATGCCCTGACCGAGGCAACCAAGCGGGTCCAGGTGAATCTCCTGACGGCGGACTCAGTGGACAATGTCCTCTCCATAGAATCTGCCGAGTACCGGATTCTGCTGCAGCCCCGCGCCTACCTCAGCTGGTTTGCGATGGCCCAGCGCCCCGATTCCACGCCGGCGGAAGCCAACTTCTTCATTGTGCGCAAGCACCTCGAAGACAATCCGACCGGCGGGGCCACCATCCGGTTGCTGCAGGACGGTGCCACGAAGCAACTTCTGGTCAAGCGCAGCGGCCAGGGCTGGGCAGTGGGGCATGGCGTCGTCGACGCCCCGTCCGAACCGATCCAGGAACTCACTGGCCTGACTGACGGCCAGGTCCTGGACCACATCCGATCGATCCGACAGGACTAGCGTGCAAAACGGCTTTCCAGGCAACACCCCGGGCAGCAGCCCCACACCGGATGACCAGGTCCGGGCCTACCACGACCAGGCGCTGGCACGCGGTGACAAACGTATCCTCTTTCGCACCGTGGACGGCAGGCTGCACAGCTATGCCAAGGATGAGCTCGGTGTGGTTACCGCGAGCTCCCACCCACAGGTGCGGTCCGCCGTCGGATTCCTCGTGTTGGCTGCCTTCTTCGCTGCTTTGACGGTGTTCTCCATCCTGCTGGTGGCGGGGCCGACCAGCCGGGGCCAGGATCCCTTGTGGGGCGCCTTGATCCTGACGGTAGCCGGAGCGTGCGGCGTGCTGTATGCCGTCCGCATGGCGGGTATAGCGTCCAAAGCCAAGCGCCTGCGCGCCGAGCGTGGGATCCCCGAGCCCACCGCACGCCAGTTCGACAGGTAGGACAGCCCGCACACGCGGCGTGGTCGGTTGAGCCGAACCTGTGGGGCGCGTGACGTAACCGACTGCGCCGTGCCGGTTCCGAAGTCTAAACTATACGAATGACTACAGCAGCTACCCCTTCCGTCGGCCTGGTCGGATGGCGCGGCATGGTCGGTTCCGTCCTCATGCAGCGCATGCAGGACGAGGGTGACTTCGCCAACATCAACCCGGTGTTCTTCTCCACCTCCAACGCGGGAGGTGCCGCGCCGTCGCTTGCTGGTACAGCACAAGGCAGCGCCGGCAAGCTCGAAAACGCGTTCGACCTCGACACACTGGCCAAGCTGCCCATTATCGTCACCGCGCAGGGCGGCGATTACACCAAGCAGGTCCACGGCGATCTGCGCAGCCGGGGCTGGGACGGCCTCTGGATCGACGCCGCCTCCACCCTCCGCATGAACGACGACTCGATCATTGTCCTGGACCCCATCAACCGCGATGTCATCGATAAGGGCCTGGTCAACGGCACCAAGGACTTCATCGGCGGCAACTGCACCGTGTCCTGCATGCTCATGGGCCTCGGCGGGCTGTTCAAGAACAACCTGGTGGAGTGGGGCACCTCCATGACCTACCAGGCGGCCTCCGGCGGGGGCGCCCGGCACATGCGCGAGCTGCTCAGCCAGTTCGGCACGCTCAATGCCGAGGTCAGCACGGAACTGGACGATCCCGCGTCGGCCATCCTGGACATTGACCGCAAGGTCCTGGCCCACCAGCGCACGGACATCGACGCCACCCAGTTCGGCGTTCCCCTGGCCGGCTCCCTGATCCCCTGGATCGACGCGGACCTGGGCAACGGGCAGTCCAAGGAAGAGTGGAAGGCCGGGGTCGAGACCAACAAGATCCTGGGCACCTCAGACGAGAACCGCGTCATCATGGACGGCCTCTGCGTCCGCATCGGCGCCATGCGTTCCCACTCCCAGGCACTCACCCTCAAGCTCCGCGAGGACCTCTCCGTCGCCGAGATTGAGAAGCTCCTGGCCGAGGACAACCAGTGGGCCAAGGTGGTTCCCAACACCAAGGAAGCGTCCATGGCGGAACTGACCCCCGTGGCAGCGTCGGGCACCCTGGATATCCCGGTGGGCCGCATCCGCAAGATGGAGATGGGCCCGCAGTACATCAGCGCCTTCACCGTGGGCGACCAGCTCCTCTGGGGCGCCGCCGAGCCGCTGCGCCGCATGCTCAACATCGCCACCGGGAACCTGTAGGCCGGTTCACTGGGAGCGGCCCTGGCCCGCACAACCGTTGCTGCCCAGCACCGGTTATGCGGTCCAGGGCCGCTCTCGTGTCAGGCGGACATTCGTCGGGAGCGCTCCGCCATAAACTGCAGGCGGAGCTCTAACTCTGCGGGCCGGTCAAGGTGCTTCCAGTTCAGCCGGAGGACCAGCCACCCCTCTTCAATCAGCGCATTCTCCCGGTGGCGTTCGGCGAGAAGAACTTGTTCCGTGGGCCGGTAATCCGTGTACTTCCCGGCGCCGTCAAACTCGATGATGATCCTCGCTTCCGGGTCAGCGAAGTCCGCCCGGAACAGCCCGGAAGCAGTTGGAATTTCCCATTGGGGAATGAAGCTGTGGATGCCAAAGGAACGCAGCAACAGCCTGGTTCGGGTCTCACCTGCAGATTCAGACCGTTCATCCAGTGCATCGAGGAGGACTCGGGCCCGCCGGCTCCCCCTTTTCTCAGGTCCCGTGTTCAAAAGCCGCTGGATTTCAGCGAGTTTAGCCCCCTTGCGCAGCGCGTGGTCGCCGATTACAGCTGCCTGTTCGAGCGGCAGGATCCGCGCGCAGTCCAGCACTGTCCTTTCCAGGCTGGTTGCCCTGAAGATTCTTCCGCCGGGGGCCAAGGACGTGATGGTGTCCCTTTCGGGGACCGGAGCCCGGTGCGTCCTGACGTCCCGTCCTGCGCTCGCACGCGAATTCGCGTAGCTGGTGGTGACGTGGATCAGCGGTCCCGCATTCCAGACCTGACACCTATGCAGCCGCGCTGCGCTCACGTGGCTGTACAGCGCAGTCCCGCCGGTGGAGAGGTGGTGGGCATGCACGAGCAGTCCGTCCCGTGTCCACGGCTTCAGCCCATTCCAATACGAGCTCCGGGCGTAGGCGCCACGACGTACTCGAATTACCACTCCCTGCCGCACCGCTGATGTCAGGAGCCGGTCCCCAATACCGGCCTCGTCAAGCTGCGAGGTGGACGCCAGGTGCTTTGACGGCCAGCGGTCCTCTATCAATTGCCGGGTGCTCTCAAGCTTCATGGACCAATACTTCGTCCGCCGACAGTGTGGTGGGAAGCCGCGGGCTGCCGGGTGTGGACAACTTTTGCACGCTGAATGGGCAGCAGCGGCCGTGCCCCGCTCAACCGGTGGTGCCCGGCACCGTTTATGCGGCCCAGGGCCGCTCGTAGGGATTCAGGCCTTAAGGAAGGCCAGGTAGCGTTGGGCTGCACGGGTGAAGGCGGCCTGGGCAGAAGGCCCCAGGGGCCTGCCGTCATCAAAGAGTTCAGGCACGACGCCGGCACCCGCGCCCGTGCCTTCCCGGGCCCAGGTGCCAATCACCTCTCCCCCGGCCACCACGGTTTTCTTGAAGACGCCGTTGCCGCCCGGGACGATCTTGTTGGCGTGCTCCGGCGCCAGGACAAGGCTCCGGTCCGTATAGCCGAGCACAAATTCGTCGAAGCCCGGCAGCAGGAGGACTGAGCGCTGGCCCGGCACACCGGCGTCGAGCAATGATGCGGTCTCCGGCGACAGCCAATAGCTTGTCCCCTCAAACTCCAGCTCCGCCAGCTGGTCCTTGATGTCCTCGAAGGCGGCCCGGACCTCGGTCAGCGGAATCTGCGTCCACCAGGCGAAGTCGCGGAGGGTGGCGGGGCCGTGGCTCCGGAAGTAGCGCAGCGCAAACTCGGCGATGGCCTCGTGGCGCTCCAGCCGGCGGGAGGCCGGGATCCAGCTTTCGAAGTCGACCAGCAGCTGCTGGTTTCCCGCCAGCGGCCCCTGCACCAGCCAGCCGTGCCGGCATAACGTCCCGAGGATGTGGATTCCCCGCTGGCCCTGGGTGGGTTGCCCGGCGGCGTCGAAAACCGCGAAGAGCTCCTGGCGGCTGACCGGCCCGTCCCCGGCGATACGGTCCAGGGCCAGGTCCCGGCACTTCTCGACGTCCGCCCAGGCGATCCCGAGTTCACGGTGCCGGCCCGCGATGCCCTTGGTGAGCCGTTCCGCGGTGAGGTCCAGCATCCAGCGCAGGTCCTCCGGCGCCACCAGGTGCAGCGTTCCGCGCATCGGCCACGACCGCACCACAGCACCGGAATCAAGGGCAGAGCGGACATCAGCCAGACCTGCGGCGGGAACCCTGGCCCCCACGGCCCACATGGCCGCCTGCAGGTCCTGGGCTTGCATGGCCGTCATCCAGCGGACCGTGTCAGCTACGGAATTGTCTGGTCGCCGCGGAACAGCCGGAAGCAGCCGCTGGGACACCAGCCGAAGCCTGCCCAGCGTTCGACGGTCAAGACGGACCCCCACCTTCGCAGCCATGGCCCCATCCTATGGCCGGGACGGGGCTAGAGCTCCAGGCCGATCAGCAGCGGTTCCGGGTGCAGCTCAATGCCAAAGCGCCGTTCGACGCCGGCACGCACCTCACGGGCCACCGCCACCACGTCTGCGGCCCTGGCTGAGCCGCGGTTGGTGATGGCGAGGGTGTGTTTGGTGGACAGGGATGCCCGGCCCCCGCTCACACTGTCCGGCTCCAGTCCAAAACCTTTGCCAAAGCCAGCCTGGTCTATCAGCCAGGCAGCGGAGAGCTTCACCAGCCCGTCCTCGCCGGCAGGATAACGCGGTGCACCCTCCGGCAGGGCCTCGGCCACCTCCGCCGGCACGATCGGGTTGGTGAAGAACGAACCGGTGGAATAGGTGTCCCGGTCCGCCGGATCGAGGACCATGCCCTTGGAAGCCCGGAGCCGAAGGACTTCCCGGCGGACGTCCGTGGCGTAGGCGCGCTTGCCCTGCTCCACACCCAGCGTGCGGGCAAGCTCCGCATAGCGGATGGGAGCACTCATGCGCCCGATGGGCAGCTGGAACTCCACTGTCAGCACCACATAACGGGGTGAGCCGTTGACCGTGGTCTGCTTGAGGATGGAGTCCCGGTAGCCGAACTTCAATTCGGAGTTGGTGAAGGTTTTGACGGCGTTCCGCTCGCGGTCCCAGGTGCGCACGGCGGCGATGGTCTGGGACACGTCGGAACCGTAAGCGCCGACGTTCTGCACCGGGGTTGCCCCGGTGGAGCCAGGGATCCCGGCGAGTGCTTCGATCCCGGACCAGGCGTGGCGGACCGCGTGCTCCACCAGCTTGTCCCAGTTGTGCCCGGCCTGCACCACCACGGCCACCCCGCCGCAGGAGTCCTCGGCGTTGACGGTGAACCCTTCCGAGGCGATCCTGACCACGGTGCCGGGGAACCCGTCGTCGGAAATCAGCAGGTTGGAGCCGCCGCTGATGATCAGCAGCGGCTCACCTGCTGCGTCCGCTGCGCGGACGGCGTCGATGATGTCAGCCTCGGTGGCCGCCTCGATGTAGGTGCCCGCGGGGCCTCCGACGGCGGCCGTGGTGAGCTGGGAAAGCAGGGTGGAAGTCACCACACAACCCTATCGGGAAAGTTGGACGCGCTTCCCGGCTCAGCTGAGCCGGACGACGGCCTGCGCCTTCATCAGAACCTTCTGGCCCGCCGAAACAACGGTGAGGTCGACCCGGGCCGTGTTGGCCTCGGCGTCGAGCTTTCCGATCAGGCCGCTGACCTCGATGGTGGCGCCGGGTTCGTCCGTGCCCGTGGTGTCGGTGACCAGGACTGGTTTGGTGAAGCGGGTCTGGAAGTCCACGACGGCGGCAGGGTCACCGGCCCAGTCGGTGACCAGCTGCACGGCGGAACCCATGGTGAACATGCCGTGCGCGATCACGCCGGGAAGTTCCACACCGGTGGCGAAGGCCTCGTTCCAGTGGATGGGGTTGAAGTCGCCGGATGCACCGGCGTACTTGACCAGGTCGGTGCGGGTGACCGCAACGGTGCGGCTGCCGATCTCCTGGCCGGGGCTGAGTTCGTGGATGCTGAGGCTCATGGCTACTGTCCCTCTCCGCGGACCAGGATGGATGACGTGGTGGTGGTGACCGGCTCGCGGGAGTCACCGGCGCCGAGGGCGAAGATTTCGGAGCGGGTGGTGATCATCGCTCCCCCGCCCATGGCCCGGACACCGTCCACGTGCAGTTCAGCCACCAGCCGGTCGCCGGCGAAAATGGGGCGGTGATGGATGAAGCGCTGGTCGGCGTGGACCACGCGCGAGAAGTCGATCCCGGCCTCCGGGTCCTCGATGAGCTGGGCGTCGGCGCGCTGGGCAATGATGATGGCGAACGTCGGCGGGGCAACAAGATCGGCGTGGCCAAGGCCCTTCGCGGCGTCCACATCGAAATGCGCAGGGTGCGTGGCTTTTACGGCGCGGGCGAACTCGCGGATCTTCTCGCGGCCAACGTCGTACACCTCTGCGGCAGGGTAGCTACGGCCCTGCAGGTCCGGATTGATAGTCATGGGCTCCAGCCTATCGTCAGCCTGTTGGGCGGCAGAAAAGGAGTGCGGCCCGAGTTGTTACCGGCGGAGGTTCTTCCGGATGGCCTGGCCGCGGACCACGATTCCCGCGATGTGCAGGACCAGGCCCAGACCGATCAGCGGCAGGGACGCCATGGCCAGGCCCTGGTTGCCGCTGGTGTTGCCGATCAGGTTCAGGATGATGCCGACGGCGATCAGTCCCATGGCGCTGAAAACCAGGACTTTGTAGCGGGTTGGCGCGGTGGCCCAGAATTCGTTCAGCACCTTGCCAGTCTACCGGGCTTCAGAACAGCGCTTCCTGGACCGCGGGAACCTCAGAGGAGTGCCTGCCCAGTTCGATGGTGCGGCCCTTGAGCCGGCCCAGGTCCAGCACGAACTCCAGGTCAGAGTTGTCCAGGGTGGCCAGCACGAAGCTGCCGCAGACGGACCGGATGGTGAAGCCGTGGGCGCCCGAGTCCAAGGCGTGCGGGTAGGCGTGCCGGGCAGTTCCTGAGCACAGCCGCCCGGCAAGCCGCGGCCTGGTCCAGGTCTCATGCACAACCTCAAAGCCGTCTTCATCCGCCCCGGGCAGAAGCCGGCGCGCGTCGTCGGCCAGGGCGGCGTTGCGGGAATGGAGCTGGTCCGCGGGTGCCGGCGCAGCCAGGGCTGCAGCCTTCGCCGCCGAGCGCACCTGCTGCGGCAGCCCGCCGTCGCGCGTCACCAGGTCCTCAAGGATCCGCACCACGCGGCCGTCGGCAGCGCGGGCGATGTAACTGGCGGCCACGGCGCCCTGTTCGGCGAGCCGCTGCCACTTGCGAAGATCGGATGCCGTTCCCACCTTGCTGGCCCCGCTGGCGAACGTGGCGACGTACAGCCAGTGCGGCTGCATCAGGTAGCTGCGCAGCCCGGGCGGGACGCCGCCGCGGCGGTGGAAGTCGTGCATGAGCCGGAAGTCGTCCGCCACAAAGCACCGATGTGGTCGCGGCGGCCGGGGCCGTGCACCCGGTGGTGCCCCAGGCAGGACTTCCCTTCGGCGGCGAGCCGGAAGCCCAGCCGGGTGCCGTCGTCGAGCGCTGTTTCGGTGAAGGTGCCGTCCGGGGACTGCAGCCGCAGGACGGGAGCGGCTGCAGGACCATCGGGAGACTTATGCTGCGCAGGCCAAAAGACCCCGTGGACCAGATAGGACGTATCGGTCACGGGGTCTCCTGAAGCAAAATCTGCGGGTGCTACAGCGCGGGCTGCACTCCAAAGGCTACCGCGAGCTTCATGATCTTTTCGGCGCGGCCCAGGCGGGGCAGGTCGGATCCGTCGCGGATGACCCGGCCGTTGGCTTCGAAGTCCGCCATGAAGTCAGTGGCCCAGGCGACGTCGGACGGCGTGGGGCTGATGACCTCGTTGATGACGGGGGTCTGGTCGATGGCCAGGCAGAGCTTGCCGGTCATGCCCATCATCACGGTGATGCCGGTCTGCTCACGCAGGATGGGGTGGTTGGTACCCACGGTGGGGCCGTCGATGGGGCCGGGCAGGTTGCCCACCCGGCTGGCGACCACGAGCTTGGCGCGCGGGTAGGCCATCGCTTCGGCGGTGGCGGCCATGCCGGTATCGCGGCGGAAGTCGCCGGAGCCGAAGGCGAGGCGGAACGCACCCTGGGCCTTGGCGATGTGGTTGGCTTCCTCGATGCCGACGGCGGATTCCACCAGCGGGATGACGGGGGTTTTGCCGTCCATGCGGTGGAAGGATTCGGTGACCTGGTCAGCGGACTCGGTCTTGGCGAGCATGACGCCGAGCAGGCCCGGTGTGCCGCGCAGGCCCGCGAGGTCGTCCGCCCAGAAGGGGCTGGTGGCGTCGTTGATGCGGACCCAGGCCTTGCCGCCTCCGGTCAGCCAGTCGATCACGTTGTTCCGCGCCTGGCCCTTCTGCGACGGGTCCACGGCATCTTCAATATCCAGGATGATCGAGTCGGCGCGGGACACTGCCGACTGGTCGAACAACTCCTGCTTCATGGCATTCACGAGGAGCCAGGAGCGGGCGATCTCTGCTGGGATATTGCGTTCCGGCCTTATGGTCTCGGTGGCGATGGTAGACGTCATGTATCTACCGTATCTTTCTTGGAAGCAGCACGAGGCAGAAAACGGCCAGCTCGCGAGGATCAATACGAACTAAACGCGATATGACTGTTGCCTCTGCGGATGCAGGGAGCAGCAAGTGCCGTGCGGGACGCATCACGGCACTTGCTGCCGCCCGGTTGGGAGGTCAGGGGATGTTGCTGCCCCGGGCAGTGACCCAGAGTTTGTACCAGTCCGCCCGGCTCATGGTTGCGGCCACGCGTGCAGCATCTGCACAGGCCCGGATGCGGCCGGGGTTAACCGTCCCGATCACCGGTGCAATGCCCGCCGGGTGCTTCATCAGCCAGCCCAACAGGACGGACTCCCCCGAGCTGCCGTACTCCCCCGCCAGTTGCGCCACCAGTTCAGCGGTGGCACCCTCTGCGGACGTTGCGCTGTCCGGGTCCGCGCCCGTATAAAGGCCCCGGGCGAGCGAGCCGTAGGCCTGCAGGGTGATGCCGTTCCGGACGCAGTACTCCAGGGTGCCGTGCGGGAAACTGTAGTCCAGGTGCTCGGCGTGGTTCACCAGCACCTGGCTTTCCAGCCAGGCCCGCTTCAGCAGGCTCATCTCCAGCTGGTTGGCCACCACCGGAGTTTCCAGCCGGTCCTGCAGCGCCTCGATCTGCGCCCCGGACATGTTGGACACGCCCAGCTGGCGGACCTTGCCTTCCGCCATCAGCTGTCCGACGGCGGCAGCCACCTCCACCGGGTCCGCCAGGGGGTCCGGGCGGTGCAGCAGGAGGATGTCCACGTAGTCCGTCCGCAGCCGCTTCAGGCTTTCGTTGACCCGTTCCAGGATGGCCTCCCGGCTGAGGTCATAGTGCGTCTGCAGGCCGTGTTCATTCAGCCTGATGCCGCACTTGGTCTGCAGCCGGATCCGGTCCCGGAGACCGGGCGTAGCAGCCAGCACCTCGCCGAACACGGCCTCGGACTTGCCGCTGCGGTAGATGTCCGCATGGTCAAACAGCGTGATCCCGGCATCCAGGGCAGCCTCTACGGCGGCAGCGGCTTGCTCCACATGCTCACCGGAATGCGGTTCGTCGGACCAGCTGCCGCCCAGGCCCATGCACCCGTAGATGAGTTCCTGCATCAGGCGTGCCGCCGTTCGCGGCTTGGCGAGCCTTTGCGGCGTGGCGGCATCAGCGCAGCCATGCCGTGGTGTTGGCGGGCAATTTGCCGTCTTCAAGCGGCGCACTGCTGACCAGGACCTCGCCGGCGGGAAGGTCGACGGCGGTGTCCCCGAAGTTGGTCACGGACTGCCAGCCGTTGGGCCGGCGGAAGTGCAGGACCTCCGGGCTGCCGTTCTCCACCCATTCCAGCTCTTCACCGGTCTGCAGTTCGCGGCGGAGCTTGAGGGCCTTGCGGTAGAGCTCCAGGGTGGAGCCCTGGGTTCCGTCCTGCGCCTCGACTGCATACTTGCTGAACCAGTCGGGCTGGGGCAGGTGCGCGCCGCCATCGCCAAAGCCGAAGGAGGTTCCCTCAACGTTCCAGGGCAGCGGGACACGGCAGCCGTCGCGGCCGATCTCCACCCCCTTGTTGCGGAAGAAGGAGGGATCCTGGCGCTCGGACTCGGGAATCTCGGCGACCTCCTGGAGGCCCAGTTCCTCACCCTGGTACAGGTAGGCCGAGCCCGGCACGGCAAGCATCAGCAGGGTGGCTGCGCGGGCGCGGCGTTCGCCGAGCTCCACGTCCAGCTCCTCCTTGGGGCCGCCGGCGAGCAGCCAGTCCTTGCCGTCCTGGCCCTTGGTGCCGGCTTTGCCCTTGGAAACCTGGGGCAGTCCGTAGCGGGTGGCGTGGCGGACCACGTCGTGGTTGGAGAAGACCCAGGTGGAGGAGGCGCCGGTGGCGGCGGCCTCGGCGAGGTTGCGGGTGATGATCTCCTTGTACTCGGCAGCGTCGAAGTCGGCCTGCAGGAGGTCGAAGTTGAAGGCCTGGCCAAGCCCCTGCGGGCTGGCGTAGCGGGCCCGGCGGGTGGCGTGGACCCACGCTTCGGCGACGGCGGTCCGCGGCGGGTTGTACTCGTTGAACACCTCGCGCCATTCGGCGTAGATCTCGTGGACTTCGTCGCGGTCCCAGAAGGGGTGGGAACCGTCGTCGAAGCCGTCCACACCGGTGTTGGCCGCGCTCAGTTCCAGCTTGGACAGCAGCGGTTCGGTAAGGTCCTTGGTGAGCGCGTGGGCCACGTCCACGCGGAAGCCGTCAACGCCGCGGTCAGACCAGAAGCGCAGCGTCTTGAGGAAGTCCTCGCGGATTTCCCGGTTGGACCAGTTCAGGTCCGGCTGCTCCTTGGCGAAGATGTGCATGTACCACTGGCCGGGGGTGCCGTCCGGTTCCGTGATGCGCTCCCAGGCCGGACCGCCGAACACGGAGTCCCAGTCCGACGGCGGGAACTCGCCGTTGGGGCCTTTGCCGTCGCGGAAGATGTAACGGTCCCGGGCGGGTGAGCCCTTGGGCGAGGCGAGCGCTTCCTGGAACCACTGGTGCCGGTTCGAGGAGTGGTTGGGCACGATGTCCGCGATCAGCTTGATGCCGGCTTCGTGGAGCGCCTTGGCCATCTGATCGAAGTCCGCCAGGGTTCCCAGCTTGGGGTCCACATCGCGGTAGTCGTCCACGTCGTAGCCGCCGTCAGCGAGCGCCGAGGGGTAGAACGGGCTCAGCCAGACGGCGTCGATCCCCAGCGACTTCAGGTACGGAACCTTGGCGGTGATGCCCCGGAGGTCGCCGATGCCGTCACCGTTGGAGTCGGCGAAGCTGCGTGGATAGATCTGGTAGACGGCGGCCTGGCGCCACCAGTTCGGATCGGCCAAACGGTCGGAATCGGACAGGGTTGCCAAGGTGGCAGTGGTGGACAAGGGGTGATCCTTTTCTTCTTGTCGGCGTATATTTATTTTGAATCTAAATTTACTTCCTCAAGTATTATCTGGTGCAGTCCGCGGAAAGGTCAACAGCATGCCCGAAGTGCCTCTTGCCACTCCCAGCCTCCTCAGGCGGGTCAGTGCGGGCGCCGTGCTGGAATTCATGCGGCTCTCGGCTGCGGTGACGGTCACGGAGGTTATGGAAGCGACCGGCCTGACCCGGGCAACTGCCATCGCGGTGTGCGAGGACCTGAAGGACCGGCGGTGGATCCGGGAGCTGGAAAACCAGCGGGCTTTTGGTGATTACCAGAAGGGCCGCCCGGCCCGGAGGTTTGAACTCAACGCACGGGCCGGCGTGGTCCTTGGCCTGGACATCGGCTACTTCAAGGTCACGGTGGTGGTCTCGGACCTGCGCGGTGACACCCTGGCGAAATCCAGCCTTCCCTTTGATGTCGCCGACCTGACAGCGGAGCAGCGCATCAGGTTCATCGACGAACTGGCCATGACCGCACTGGAGGAGGCCGCTGCCCGGCCGGACCAGGTCCTTGCTGCCTGCGCCGGCGTTGCCGCTCCCGTGGACCGGCGGGGTGACGTGCTCGCAACGCAGGAATTCTGGGGCCTGTTCGACATCGACCTGCGCGCGTCCTTGAAGGAGCTGCGCGGCTGGACGGTGCTGCTGGAAAACGACGCGAACCTCGCGGCGCTCGGGGACCGTTGGCTGGGCGCTGCTGCGGGCGTGGACGATGTGGTGGTCATCCTTGCCAGTGAGCGGCTCGGTTCCGGCGTCATCGACGGCGGGCGGCTGCTGCACGGCAGCCGGGGCAGCGCCGGCGAGCTTGCCTTCCTGGACCTGGTCCAAGGGGTGGGCGACACCTACGGCATTGCCCATCTCGCCCGGACCTGGGCGGCGGAGGCCGTTGCCCGGGATGCCGAGACATCCCTGCGTGCCCTGGCCGGCACGGGTGCCGAGGCGGAGGATGTCTTCGCCGCGGCAGCTGAGGGGGATGCCGTGGCGCAGGACATCCTGGCACGGCTGGCGGACCGGATGGCGCGGGTGATCGGAACTGTTGCCACCATGTACAACCCGGAGCTTGTGGTCATTGGCGGTGCCGTGGCCAACTCCGCGGGGGTGCTTCTGGAACCGATCACGGCCCGCCTGCCGGACTACACGGCAACTCCCCCGCGGATTGCCGTCTCCCCCCTTGGTGATGCGATGGTGACGGTGGGCGCAGTCCGCGCGGCACTGGACTATGTGGAGAAAAACTCCCTGGACCTGGAACTGGCCCCGCTTCCGTAGTCCGGGCTACGGCTCCAAGGCTGCGGCGATGGGCAGGGTTCCGTCACAAAATTCGATGGTCCTGCCGGCCGTCTCCGGAAGGTCAAGGACGGCGGCGGCAACGCTGGCGGCATTGCTCCGCGAGGTTTCGGTTCCGCCCTCCCGGGAGGGATTGACGTCGATCCGGCCGGTTCCCGGCTTGTCCGTCAAGGCTCCTGGGCCGAGGATGGTCCAGGCAAGGCCAGTCCCCCGCAGGTATTCGTCAGCCGCTGCTTTGGCCTCGGCGTAGGCAAAGAAGCCATGGTCCGACGGCACCCCGTGATCCTTGCGGGCGCCCAGGTAGGAGACCATCACGTAGCGGCTGACTGCTGCCTGGGCTGCTGCGTCCATGGAGCGGATGGCCGCCTCCCGGTCCACCGCGTACGTCCGGTCCGGGTTTCCGCCGCCCGCGCCCGCAGACCACACCACGGCGTCGTGGCCCTGCAGCGCCCCGGCGATGGCCGCCGTCGTCGAATTCTCTACGTCAAGGACCGACGGCGTGGCGCCGGTTTCCGCGACATCGGCGGCATGGTCCGGGTTGCGGATGAACGAGGTGACGGCGTGGCCTTCCGCCGTGAGCAGGGCGGACAGGTGGAGGGCCACTTTTCCGTGGCCGCCGATGATTGCGATTCGGGTCATGGCCCCATTCTGCCCCTTATGCAAGGCAGCGGTAGCGGAGGTACACCACGCCGTTGCTGAAGCGGCGCTCGTCAAGGAGAACAAGACGCAGGCCCAGTCCGTCGGGCAGGAACCGCAGGCCGCCTCCTACCGCCACCGGGTTAAGGAAGATCCGGCATTCGTCCACGAGCCCGGCACGGAGCGCAGCCGCCGCCAGGGTGGCCCCGCCGATGCCGATGCTGCTCTCCGTGCCGGCCTTCAACTCCCGCACGGCTTCGGGGTTGAAGCTCCGTTCCACCCGGGTCCGTGCGGTGGCGGCGGCGGTGAGCGAGGAGGAGTAGACAACTTTGTCTGCCCCTCGCCAGATCCGGGCGAAGTCCTGGATGACCGGCGGATCGTCGGCCCCGCCCATCGTTTCCCACACTGACATGACCTCGTACATCCGCCGCCCGAAAAGGTACGTGCCGGCGTCGCGCTCCAGGTCGTTCACGAAGGCGTGGACCTCTTCGTCCGGCGCGCTCCAGTCGAAGTTGCCCTGGCTGTCTGCGAGGTAGCCGTCCAAGGAAGTGATGCCGGTGTAGATGAGATGGCCCATCGGCCCATTCTGCCCGTGCGGGTGGGTTTGCGTAAGGGCAGGACTTCCCTACGCCGCGTCCGGCCGGCCCCCACCGCCGGCGGGCTGCCGGTCCCGGACGAAGAACTGCTGGGCCATGGTCCAGATATTGGTCACCGTCCAGTAGACCAGGACGCCGATGGGAAACAGGATCCCGCCCAGGCCGAACACCAGCGGCAGGCTGTAGAGCAGGATCTTTTGCTGCCGCATAAAGGGCGCTTCCGGGGCGCCGGAGGTCGCGGTCCGCGCGAGGATCAGCTTTTGCGTGACGAACTGCGCCGCGGTCATGGCAAGGATCATCAGGACCGTCAGCACAACGACCGCAGTCTGGTTGCCGCCGCCGTGCAGCACTGCTGCGGTGAGCGGGGCGCCGAAGATGCCGGACTGGTCGAACTGCACCACCTGGTCGCGGCTCATGGCACCGATCCCCTGGTCCTGGCGGGCCAGTGCGCTGATGCCGGACAGGACCTGGAACAGGGCAAGGAAGAACGGCACCTGGATCAGCATGGGCAGGCACGCCGAAAAGGGGTTGGTGCCGTGCTTTTTGTACAATTCCATCTGCTCCTGGGCCATCGCCTGGCGGGAGGCGGCGTCACTTTTGCCCTGGTATTTTTTCTGCAGCTTCATCAGGTCCGGCTGCAGGAGCCGCATCCGGCGCTGGGCCTTCACCTGCTGCAGGAACACGGGAATCAGGGCGGCGCGGATGACCAGTACTAGCCCGATGATGGACAGCGTCCACGTCCAGCCGCTTGCGGCCGGCATACCGGCCCCGCTGAGCCCGTCATGGAAACCAACCATGATCGCGGACACAAGCCACCTGAACGGAACCATGATTTCGTCAAGAAAGCCCATACGTTTCCCCATCCGTCAGTTGCCGCAAAGCTACGGCCAAACGGGGTGCTTGTCACGCCGGGACAGGAACGGGGGCCGGCAGAGTTTTGCCGGCCCCCGTTGGGTGGCCTCCGGTTGGATCCGGCGGCCCAGTCTTGTTGTGGTTACTGCTTCACAAGTGCGTTGCCATAGCCGGCATCGCATTTGCCGTCGTGGATGACTCCTGCCCCCGGGGCCACAACGTAGTTGCTGGCCGGGTTGAAGACGGCGGTGTTGACGTTGGTCACCCTGCTGGCGCATTCGTTGGCGCCGGAGGCACTCATGCTCTGGCCGCCGATCCACATGTCGATCCAGATGGTGGAGTTGGTTCCGTTGGCGTTCACGCCCTGGTGGCAGGGTCCACCCTGGGGCTCATCGCCGTCGCCGCAGGTGTCCTCGACGATGAAGTAGCGGCGGACGTCCGGAAGGTAGATCTTCGTGCCGGCGGGGAAGTCGAGCACGTCCTCTCCGGTAGCGAGGGAGTGGCCCACGGCAATGGTGATGGGGTCGTCAAAGGTGCCCGTGCCGCCGGCAGTCTGGTGCAGGACAGGGTGGCTGATCGCCGCCGAGCCTGCCGGGGTGTTGTCGTACCAGGTGTAGGCCGTGGTGTACGTGGTGGTGACGATCTGCTCGTTCGTCGCCTGCGGCAGGACGGGCGCGGGGGCCGGAGCAGCGGCCTTCGGCGCCGGAGCCACTGCAGCGGCGGCGATGTTGGCGGGAAGGGCAGCGGGCGCCGGGCTGGCGGGCGCCGCCTGTGCAGCAGCGTCAGCCTTTGCCTTCTCGGCGGCGGCCTTCTCGGCGGCAGCGGCTGCCGCAGCCTTTTCAGCCGCGGCAGCAGCTTCAGCTTTCTTGGCTTCGGCGGCCTTGACAGCCCTCTCGGCGGCGGCGCGCTGGGAGGCGCCTACCTCGGCGGATGAGGTGTCGTTGGCGCTGGCTTCAATGCCGGCAAGGGCCGAGTCCGAAGATTGTGCGGATGAGTTTGGGGAGCCGGTCACGGCGCCACACGCCGAGGTGGCGAGTAGAACCGAGAGCATGCCGGCAGCCAGCAGACTATTTCTGCGCATGGAAAACTAAGCCTCTTCATGGGAGTGCGGAACGGGGCAGCGACGCGGAGGTCACCCACCCGGAATGGTCACGGTCTGCGGAAACGCAAGGCGCGAGGCCTGGGACTTATCACACGAACGTGCATTCAGAATGCCCCCCACGGCGTGTGCGCCAACCAGTGACCTAAACGTTACATTAGGGCCGTGGAACTGGCCAATCGATGACGCCGGCTCCCCAGGCATCC